>NZ_OY781872.1:1200000-2400000 GCF_963677065.1 uncultured Methanoregula sp. | reverse complement strand
CACGCTCCTTTGGGCACGGTCAGTTCAAAACGGGCGCCCGTTCCCGGCTCACCGGTCTCGGCAATGGTTATTTCGGTAATGGCAAGGATCTCCTTTGAAAGTGCAAGGCCGAGTCCGGTGTTCTTGCCATATCCCCGCTCGAATATCTGCTCTTTCTGATCGAACGGCACACCGCAGCCATCGTCCTCGCAGACAAGGATGAAATCCTCACCGGATTCTTTTGAGAAGAACCGGATGGTGGTGATCTTCTCCCCATACGTCACTGCGTTGTCCACAAGGTTGTAAAAAACCTTGAGAATAAGCGGGTCGGCAAATATCTCTATCCCGAAAGGAAGATCGTTCTTTAAGATCACCGGCGATGGACCAATCTCGGATTTTGCATTGTCTGCAAGCATGCGGCAATCCTGCCAGGCCGCCGCTTTTACCCCGATCTCCTCGTATTGTCTGGTGAACTGGATCATCGAGAGGATTTGCCGGGCGATGACTGCAATCTTCCGGGCATATTCATTGTCCGATACCTCCGGCTGAGTCTTCTCCAGCATCCTGAGATAACTCATCAGTTTTGTGAGCTGGTTGTTGATATCGTGCCGGGTGATGGATCCCAGCAGGTTCAGCTTCCTGTTCAGCTGTTTCAAGGAATCTTCAAGCAGCCGCTTGTCCGTGATATCGCGGATGGATTCGATCGCTCCAATGACTTCGCCTGAGGTATTGAAGAGCGGCCCGGCTTTCTCCCAGAGAAAGATGTTCTTTCCGGCAACCCGGGCAATCCCGGTTTCAGCGGTAAGAATCGTACCATTCCGCTGGACCGATGCGTACATCTTTTCAGTTTTTACATTTCCGGAAAAAATAAGATCGATAAGTGTCGGGCGCCTTTCGCTATAGAACGGGAGCGAGTACTCGTAATTTCCTTTTCCGATCATCTCTCCTGCGGAAACGCCGGTCATCTCCTCGATTGCCCTGTTCCACGCAATCACCCTGCCCTCCCGGTCAATGGCAAACGTTGCATCCGGGAGGAAATTGATGATATCGGTCAGCCGCTGTTCTGCCTCCCTGATATGTTCCGATATCCGCTTCCGTTCGGTCATGTCCCGGAACGTCCCTTCAATTCCCCGGATCCTGCCGTCCGGATCTGAATACACGTAGCTGCTGGTGGCAACGGTTATCGTAGTCCCGTCTTTTCGTTTCAGAACCAGCTCGTAGTCGGTAACAGAACCGTTGCGAAGGACCTGGTCCACAAAGCGTGCACGGTCGCCAGGATCTGCATAGAACGTGGCAGCAACCGGTTTTCCTATGCATTCGGAAAGGTCATCGTATCCCAGCAGCAGGGCAAACGATCGGCTTGCAAGAACAAGGTTTCCATTCACATCGCTCCGGTAATACACATCGGAGATATTCTTAAGGAGATCTGAGTATTCCTTCACGGTCCGGTGGAGTTCCTCCTCCACCTGTTTGGTCCTGGTAATATCCCTGCCAACAGACTGGAATTCCACAGCCGTACCCCCGCTGTCGAAGATTGCCCGGTCGCTCCAGGACTGCCACCGTTCGGTGCCATCCGGCATGATGATCCGGTGCTCGATGGTCCCGACCGGTCGGGAGGGTGTCAGCGATGCCAGGAATTCCGCCAGGTGTTTCCTGTCTTCAGCAGGTATCCGGGGCCGGAACCGGTGACCGAGTATTGCCTCGCGGCTCATGCCGAAATACCGGCAGTACGCTTCGTTGATAAATATATGCGTACCGTCCGGCCGGAACCGGCAGATGAACTCTGTCTGGTCCTCGATAATATTCCGGTACCGTTCCTCGCTTTCCTTGAGAGCTGCCTGCGTACTTTGGATCTCCTCGACCTGCTGCCGCAGTTCTTCTTCGGTAGAAGTGATCTCTTCATACGCTGCTCCGAGTTCCTCGTTCTTCCGGTTCAGGGCAGCTTCGCGCTCCTTCTGTTCCGTGATCTCACGGATGGATTCAATGGCACCCGATATCATCCCATTTGTAGCATACAGCGGGGATGCCACGAACCAGAGATGGGCTCCTCTGCCTTCGTGGAGATGGGGACTGAACCATTCGGCGAAAAGTTTGTCTCCTTCCCGTTTCATGCCCGGGTAATATTCCGACACCATCTCTTCCTTGTGCAGGACGAGATCGATAAGTATCGGCCTGCGCTCACCGTAAATGGCAACCGAATATTCGTAATTTCCCCGGCCCAGCATCGTTGCTTTTGGCCTGCCGGTCAGCTGTTCGATGGCCTGGTTCCAGGCTATCACCCTCCCGTCGGCATCAACAGCGAACGTAGCATCGGGCAGGAATTCAATGATATCTGCCAGTTTCTTAACCGTATCGCAAAGTGCCAGTTCCTGCCTGCTCAGCTCATCGAAATTGGACCGGAGTTCCTCCTCCGTTGCCGTGATCTGTTCATAGGCTGCGTGGAGTTCTTCGGTTTTTTTGAGGAGTGCATCCTCCTTCCTGCGGCGTTCGGTGATGTCCAGCAGGGAGGCAACGCTCTTTGTTGTACCCGGGATGAGATCGATTGTTAAGTAAATCTCCCTGCGATCGCCGGATCGAGCAATGAGCCTGAACTCGTAATGGGAGAGGGCATTAGCAGAGTCTTCACGCCGCAGCCGGTGCTGTGTAAGCATCCGGTCAAGGTCTTCCTTCTCCACAAACTCCATCCACTTCTTCTTGTTCTCGATCTCCTCTTTCGCATAGCCGGTCAGCCGCCCGAACTCGGTATTGGCAAGGCTGATCGTACCGTCGGATTCGAGCATAACGGTGGCGGTGCCGGTGTTCTCGAAGACCGTGCGGTACTTCTTCTCGTTCTCCCGCAGTGCCAGTTCCGCGTCTTTGAGGGGCGTGATGTCCCGGATCGTACCCTCAATGCCGGCGAAAGAGCCGTCCTTATTGTAAAAAATATGACTGTTTGTCAGGACATAAACCGGCTGCCCGTTCTTCCGTTTCAGGACCGCCTCATAGTTCTCTACCTGACCGTTTTTCCGGATCATCTCCAGGAATTCATCTCGCTTCTCCGGCTCGTAATAGAAATCTTCTGCAACGCTCTTGCCGATGCAGTCATCAGTGCTTTCATATCCGAGCACGGTTGCCCAGCTCGGGCTTATCATGGTCAGCCGGCCTTCCATATCGGTCCGGTAGAATATATCCTGGATATTCTCGATAACCGTGCGATACTTCCGCTCACTCTCCCGCAGCGCTGCCTCCGCCCGCTTATGTTCAGTGATATCCTGGATACTGCCCCGGATCCTGACAATGGCCCCGGAATTATCCGTGATCACTTCCCCCATACTGGATATGACCCGTTCAGTCCCGTCCGGCCGTATAACCCGGTATTCTTCCGGATCATAACGGCGGGTTGTTCTGACCTGGAAGAAAATCCGATCATGTTTTTCAAGATCCGCGGGATGGATATGTTTCCTGATATTTTCCAGTGTCAGATCGAATCCGTCGGGTTCATAACCGAAGATGCGGTATGTCTCATCGGACCATTCAATACGGTTACCCTGAAGATCCCACTGCCAGCTGCCGACATGGGCGATCTTCTGGGTCCTGGCATACAGGGTGTTTGCTTCCCTGATGAGATGATCCGCCCGTTTAAGCTCTGTAATATCCTGGATCACGCCGGCGATCCAGGCAGGTTTATTATCCGCGTCATAGAGGATCCGTGCCTTTGAATGGACGGTCTTTGTTCCTGAACCATCGGCAGGTTCGATTGTATACTCAATATCAAACGCTTTGTCATTCCTGACCAGATCATCGAGAGCGGTCCTGACAAGATCGCGTTCGGGGATCCGGAACAGGAATTGTTCTAGGGAAAGCATCCCGCCATCCGGCTGCGGGATCCCGAAGATCCTGAAGGTTTCATCCGATCCCCAGACCATGTCGGATCCGATACGGATCTGCCAGCTGCCGGTATGCCCCATCTCCTGTGCGAGCCGGAGATGTTCATTGTAGATCCGCTGCCATTCCTCCGCTTTCTTGAGCTTTGTGACATCAATGAGCGTTCCAATGGTTTTGCCGGTAAGGGTGCCGTTCGTATCCCGGAGTGTCCGGCCCCGGGCCCAGATCCAGACCCAGTGTCCGTCGGCATGCTGCATGCGGTAATGATTCTCGTAGATCCCGGTGGAATTGCTTTCAAGATACTGCATGAACTCCCCGGTTGCCCGCTCCCGGTCATCCGGGTGGAGCAGATCGATCCAGACCTCTTTCAAGGTTGCTGCTCCCGGCTGGCTATAGTCCTTGATGTCGCGGCCGAGCATCGTGAAATATTCGGGGCTGCACCAGAGATGATTCCGGTCCCGGTCATATTCCCAGACACCGGTGTTTGAGACGGTAATTAGGGATTTATACCGCTCGGCGCTCTCCCGCAGTTCCTTTTCGGCTTTTAACCGGTCGGTGATATCGATCCCGATGCCGGTAAAATAGTGATTATTTCCTATGGTCAGCGGGCTTGCGGTGAAATACATGGGAATTGTAGATCCATCCTTCTTCTGAAGCCGGGCCTGCGCCTCCCCGAAACCGGTTTCTATCGTCTTTTTGATTCCTTCGGTTACGGCAGCCTGGCTTTCAGTATCTTCCCGGTACCAGTCGTACAGGCGCATGCGGGACAATTCATCGGCATTGTACCCTGTCATCAGCTCATGATTCTTGTTCCACCGGACCAGTTTCCCGTCTGCATCGTAGAGATACACCATCCCGGGAATGCTGTTGAAGATAGCTTCGATGAAGGTTTTTTCCCGGACCAGTGCCTCTTCAGCCCGTTTCCGGTCCGTGATATCCCGGAAGTACCAGACCCGGCCATAAAATTTCCCGTCATTGCCGATCATGGGAGCCGAGTGCCGCTCAAGTATCCGCCCGTCTTTGAGCCGGAGTTCTTCAAAACTTTTCTCCACATTATGATCGTAGAGGTATCTTACCCGGGCAAGGAATGCTGCCGGATCCGCATTCTGCTCAGTCACATACTGCAGTACGGGTTCATCCACCCCAGGCGCGATGATCTCTTCGGGAATTTTCCAGATCTCGATAAATTTCCGGTTGTAATGAATGATCTTCCCGCCGTTATCTACGATGAGGATGGCGTCAGGAGATGTCTCCTGCTGGGTTGTCAGGATCAGGTTCTTGAAAACAACATCCTCTTCAATGCGCCTGCGCTCGGTAATATCCCTGATGGATTCTATGGCACCAATGGTCTTCCCTGTCGTGTCATACAGGGGAGATGCGGTGAACCATATCATTGCTCCTGCCCCGTTATTTTTTTCCGGGAGAAATTTCTCAGATATCAGTTTTTTTCCGTACCGCAGGATATAGGGATATTTTGTCTCGGTCTCTTTGTCATCCTGCAGAACCAGATCGATGAGCACGGGACGGCGTTCATTGTAAATGGAAAGGGAGTATTCGTAATTGCCTTTTCCCAGGATCTCTTTTGCAGGAACTCCTGAAAATTCCTCCATTGCCCGGTTCCAGGCTATCACGATGCCGTTTGCATCGATAGCAAACGTGGCATCGGGCAGGAAGTTGATGATGTCGGTTTCCCGGCGCTCATGATCGCGAATGCTCGCTTCAGCCCGCCGCTGCTGTACTGCCTGGCGGACCTTATGGGAGAGTTCGGTGAACTGGGCAACCGGTTCCCCCCCTTTCTGGAGATAGAAGTCGGCACCTTCGTTGAGTGCCTGGATGACAACTTCTTCCCGGCCCCGGCCGGTGAAGAGGATGAACGGTATGCTGTTTTTGCTTCCCCGCACCTGTTTTAAAAATGCAATCCCGTCCATACCGGGCATCTGGTAATCCGAGACAACGGCATCGTACCCGGCAGATGACAGGGCAGCAAGCCCGTCTTTTGCAGAACTTTGTGTATCAACCAGGAATCCCCCGAGATCTTCAAGGAACAGTTTTCCTATCTCCAGGAGATCCCGTTCATCATCCACATAGAGAACCCGGATGGTTTCTGTCATCCTGCACCTCCCCGTTGAGAGATGCCGGGTTGCAGGCATCTCTTCGCGTGTCCAGTAAAGATTCCAATGTCCACGGGCAACCGGAAATTCTGGTACAGAGTACCTGCCCGGCTATTACACGTTTTTTTTCGTGGTTTCTGGAATACCTGTTCTTGAAAGCGAAGCTCCTCCATCCATGAACGATCCGGTGTTTGGAAATTCCATATTTTCAGGATATTCCTTGAATCGGGCATGGTTTATCACGGGAGAGTCCGTTTGCCTGGAACCGGAAAGGGTTTTATTGTATCAATATTTTTGGCAAGTGAGTACATGAGCGCTTCGTTTTTAATGGTTACTCCAGAAGAGACATCCCTGATTTCAGGACCGGGGTTATAGGGTTCCAGGGCGTCCTGCCGGGCAACAGGATCCTTTGCAGGACCAAAGATTCCGGATTGAGTGAACAGAACGGGATCTTATCCGAAACGGGATGCCCGGTCAACCGGATGATTTATTCTTCCTTGCCGGAAATCCTCCATACCCCTTCCGGTACGGTCATCTCGAACCGGGCCCCTTTTCCCGGCGTACCCGTTTCACGGATCGCGATACCGGTAATTGCGAGGATCTCCCGGATCAGGAAGAGCCCGTAACCGGTGTTCTTCCCGTACCCCCGCACGAAAATATTCTCTTTGTCCTCATTGCTGATGCCGGCACCGTCATCCTCGCAGACCAGCACGAGCCCGGAACCGCTCTTCTCAGGAAAGAACTTAACCGTGGTCAATGTTTCCCCGCCATGCCAACGGGCATTATCCACGAGATTGAAAAAAACTTTGCCCAGAAGGGAATCGGCTAATATTTCTGTATCTTCCAGCCCGGTTACCTCCAGGCGGATACCCCCGGAATTTGTACCTTTTATCGCCTGACGGATGCTGTGCTCGATGTTCTGCCAGACCGGGGGACTGATGCCGAGATCCTGGTATACTTTGGTGAACATGATCTGGTGCTCGATGGCAGCTATGATCTTCTCTTCCTTGTTGAGGAACTCGAGCGCCTTCTCACGATCCCCAAGCGAACTCCGTACAAGAGCGATGTATCCGTTCAGGGTTATGAGCTGGTTGCGGATATCATGCCGTGTAATGCTCAAAAGAAGGTTGAGCTGGCGGTTGGATCGCCGCAGGGCATCTTCGGCTTTCCTGCAGTCCGTGATATCTTTTATTACGCCGATGACATTGACCGGTTTTCCTGAGGAATTACGGAGGACTTCAGCAACCGTCTCGATATACGTTTCAGGGGAACCATTGGCCGGACTGACCGTGATCTCCAGGGTAAATTTTTTTTCGCGTTCGATATGATCGAGGAGCGCATTGTAAATCCGGGTGGCATCGTGAATAACGGGACCGAGTGCATCCTTTGGGATCATCCCGTCATCCGGACGGGGTATGCCCAATGTCCTGAATGTCTCTTCCGATCCCCAGAAGGTTCCGGTCACCGGGTTATATTCCCAGCTTCCGGTCTTGCCGATGGCCTGAGCCATGCGGAGACGCTCTTCATTGGTCCGGATGATCACCTCAGACCGTTGCCTCTGGACCGCACTCATCAGCATATGGATCAGTTCGGCAAACTGGGCTTTCGGGCTCCCGCCTTTCTGAAGATAGAAATCCGCGCCATTGTTGATGGCTTCGATCACCACTTCCTCGCGGCCTTTGCCGGTCAGAATGATGAAGGGAACCGAATCGTACTTTGCCCTGACTTCTTTTAAAAATGAGATCCCGTCCATGCCGGCCATCTGGTAATCCGAGATGATGGCATCGAACGATCGGGTTTTGAGGAGTTCAAGGCCCTGCATTGCGGAAGAGGCTGTTGTAACCAGGAAATCTGATTTGCGTTCCAGATAGATCTTGCTGCTTTCAAGGAGATTCTGGTCATCGTCGACATAAAGGAGCTCGTACATGCAAAAACCAGTTCGTGAAGAATAGTCGTCCAACAATCGTAATATAGGGATCGGAATTGATGCCAAAAATGGTCCAAAACGGATTCTTCTCTCCCGTTACAAGAAATTTATCCTGCTCTTCAGACTCACCGGATTTTTTGCTGTTGCCAAAAAATGATCAGGGAGAGATGCGTTCAGCCTTGTAAAAGCCCCGGCTTTCCGCCACACGCTCATCAGTGAACGGGGCATCGGCCAACCGGAACAGCCAGACAACCTGCTTATCCGGCGTGACCTCAATGATCCGGTCGGCTCCCGTGATCAGGATATTCCCGTTTGCAAGTTTGTTTGCATCCCGGATAGGGAATGCGGATCGGTCCGGTATCACGAATTTCCAGCTGACAGAACCGGATGGATTGTATTCCATGACTTCATTCGGCCTCACATGGTTTGCAACAAGAATTTTGCCGTTCTCAAGAACCTGGGGATCGTGCTGCGCCACAAAGAATCCTTCCCCAATCTTTCTTACAAGTTTCCCGTTTGGATCGATCTCTGCAACAATATTGAAATTCCGGAGGCTGATGAGCGTGTTGCCGTTCTCCAGCCGGGTAACCGCATTGGTGTGGGTCCAGCCTTCATCCCATATATTGGTATAATCTGCGGTGTTGAACAGGTATTTTGCATACCAGGACCAGACAACTTTTCCGGACGGGTCGATCTCCTTTACCTGGGCATCATCTTTTGTATCCTTTGAGCCAAACACAACCAGGGTGTTGCCGCTTGAAAGCCGGTCTGCATCATGGGATACTTTCGGGTCCAGGTATTTCCAGACAATTTTTTTGTCCCGGTTTATCTCAAGCACCCCGTACCCCGGGAGAAGCGTCAGGACATTGCCATTCTTGAGCACCTCGACATCCCACCCGGGATTGGTGAAGGGTTTGAGATCATCGGAAAGACGATATTCCCAGACGATTTCCCCGAGCCGGTTCACTTCGATGATCCTCGGATTCTTCGGGTCATGGTTATCGGCAAGGATCGTTGTTCCCGGCGCTATCTTTCCATCCACCGAGATATTCACAAAAAATGCCGGATCCGGTGTTCCCCGTACCATGGACTGGCCCGGATTTGCTACAGCTGAAGTTCCCGTATCCATTATAACCGCAGCCGGTTGGAGTGTTGCAGACGTCGGGGCTGCAGCGGGATTCTGTCCTGCTGGTGCCGTTGCATTCCCGGCGGGAGACTGGGTACAGCCACACGCGAGAATCACGGCCAGAACGATGACAGAAATGATGAGAAGAGAGGATTTTTTCATTAAGTAAAGATCTGGATGGCAGACCCATCAACCTTACGGTTGATGTTTTCCGGCTTTAAAGCCCGAAAGGGATAATGCTGCCATTCCGGTAAAGAACAATTACCTGAATCTGAAACGGGATCCCCGGCCCGGCTGGCCGGGGGATCCGGTAGTGATCAGCTGACCAGCATGAACGTGTAGAAGTACAGGGCAATCATCGGGATCAGGAGTACCAGGTACAATCCCCGGTTCCAGTCCCAGATGGCTTTGCCGTCCATGGTCGGGATGGGCATGAGACTGTACACGGCAGTGATGAGGTTGATGACAAAACCAATTCCTCCGGCAACCGCCCAGAGTCCGCCGAGCATGACCATGCCGAGAAAGACAAATGTGAGAACGATGCTGACGGCCGGCCCGGCAACCATCTCGATGCCGGCATTCCGGGGATCGTCTTCCTTTTCACGGTTGACCAGGTTCCGGTAGGACTGGGCAAAAGCATTGCCATAGAGCCAGGCAGTCAAAAACATGATGACCGTCCCGAGTCCCCAGAACCGGGTATCGGCATCGTGCCCGTGTTTTGTGGCAAAATAGCGATGTGCAAAATCGTGGAGAACGATCGAGACCGCACCGACTGCAATGTAGATGAGGACGGTCTCAAGGGTCAGCTCGGCCCGGTCGGCCAGGATGAAGGCAAGGGCCACCATGATGACGGACGCCTCGATGACCAGGATCTCGGTAGAGGAGAGGCCGAGGAAATGCGGTTCGAGTTTCCGGACGGTGATCTTCCGGGCTTCGATCTCTTTCTCGCTCAGTTTTTCCACAGCATGACCCCCGGCAAGGTCGGCAAAGAATTTGGCAACCTTGAATGCGACCTGTGAAAGGAAACCGATGTTTGCAATAATGAGCTGGAGAACGATGACCCCCATGCTCGTGAGAACGGCGGCAAGCGCCATGAACTCCGGCGGAATGAAACCGGCTGTTGGCAGGTTCTTCTCCATGGTTCCCCGGGCCGCAAGGATCAGACCGGCAAACCCTTCCGGTTTTGGTTTTTCAACTACAACCGGTTCGGGCGGGGTGACCGGAGCCGGGGCGCCTGCCTGGACAAGTCCTGTTTTTGTCAGGCCATCGCTGCCGAAATGGTTGCTCACCCGGAGCGTGACATCATAGGATCCGGCAGCAGCATACGTGTGGGCCGGGTTCTGTTCCGTTGAGAAAGCCCCATCCCCAAAATTCCATTTCCAGCTGGCGGGCCGGTTTTTGGAAAGATCAAAAAACTGTACCGCAAGGGGAATCTCTCCCTGAACGGGTTTTGCAGAAAAACCTGCTTCCGGCACATTTCCAACGCCAATGAATGACTGCACGGTCTTTGTATTGCTGCCATACTGGTTCTCCGCGGTGAGAGTTACCGTGTAGTCTCCGTCGGCAGCATAGGTGTGGGCCGGGTTCTGCATATCGGAGATTGTCCCGTCCCCGAACTCCCAGTGGTACGTCATCGGTGCAGCTCCTAACGAGCGGTCAAAGAAACTTACCGTAAATGGCGCCTTCCCGTATTGCGTGCTTGTAAAAAAGTCGGCAACCGGCGGATCGGTGACAACGATGTAGCCGGATTCCTTTGCGGTATCCGGAAGTGCAGTTGCGCCTGCGGCAAGAAATGTACAGGATACGATCATGCACAGCAGGAAAAGACGGACGTGGTGTATCATGATCCCTCAAAGAATCCGAAATCCCCGGTGGGGGGCACCGGATGGATCTCGTAGTTCCCGTTATGGTTGTGCTGGTAAATGAAATGTTTTTGGATCCGGGGCAGGGCAAAAAGTTCAGGCAAATGCGATCCCTTCTTTTCTGAATCTCTCGATGATACTGGTGTTGAGGTAATCCCGGATAACGCTGTTATAGGCAAATTCATGGGAATAGAGCGTCAGTTCAAACGTCATCGTTGTCTTGTCCATCTTGGTGAGGAAGACCACCGGGCCGGGTACGTCTGCTACGAAATCCTTCTTCTCTACAAGGGCGGTATTTCCGATCGCAAGAAGAACAGACTTCACGGTCTGGATATCCGACCCGAGGGCAACCGTGACCGGGATCTGGATCCGCACCTGGGGGTTCGGAAGCGAGAAGTTCCGGACAACGCTTGTTGTTATCTTGTTGTTCGGGATGGTGACGATATCCGAGTCAAGCGTGATGATGCGGGTGCTCCGGGGCCCGATCCGTATTACATCCCCGAGAATATCGTTGATGAGAACCCGATCGCCGATCTTGAACGGCTTGTCGGTGATGATGACGGCTCCCCCGAAAAAGTTGGAGAAGAGATCCTGGGCGGCTAAGGCAATTGCAATGCCGACCACGCCGGCGCCGGCAATGAGCGGGGTGATGTTGACATTGAAGAGAGAGAGGACATAGAGGATCCCGGTGAACCAGATCAGGTACTTTGCAATCTTCTGGAAGATCTCCACGATACGGTCGTCGAGATCGCTCTCGGTCCGCTCGGCAATGGCAGTGCCGTACGTGTCCAGGAGACTGTCAACAAACGTTGCGATGATCCAGGTTGCGACAAGGATATAGATAGCGGTAAGGACATCAGAACCGGCAAGCCAGCTGTATTGCGGGAATGCGACAATGATCTTCTGGATGGCAAAGAAGAACGGGATGAAAAACGCCAGCATGGCAAGGGGCATGCCAAGCGACTGGACAATGAGGTCATCGATGAGCGTCTCGGTAGTTTCGGCTTTCTTTTTCAGGAAACTGAACAGGTAATAAACGATAATCGCGGCAACGATGCCGGCTATAACATAGAGCAGAGATTCATAGACTGCCGGATCCATGGGAGAAATATGTACAGCCGGGGTTTTTCAAGGTATCAGTTCTTTGTATGCCAGATTCCAAAACCGGGTTTTTATGCAACGGGTCCCTGGCATTTTCCCTGGATCGGCATGGGGAATTTTTAAATTTGGTTTTGCGGAAGATGCCTGCGGCTTCTTCATCCCCATCCTATAAATCTCCGTGCACCCCAATAGTAAGAACATGAAATACACGGCACGGCATATCCAGCGTTTCCTCGAAACAGGAAAGATCGATGCCACGCTCTGGAAGAACCACTTCCCCTCGCTGCTGCCAACCCAGGTGCCGGCCTGCGAGGAATGTTCGGAATTTCTGGACCGGACCTGCGCCGGCGGCCGGGATCCGGTTGAATGTTTCCTTGCAAAAGGGCCACAGAAAGACGAAGATGGCGGGCAGAAACAGAAGAAGAAAGATCCGATGCTCGGTCTTGGTTCAAAAGGACCGGCAGCCCGGGGAACTGCACTCCCCCGCGACCAGTCCAAGATGTAAGGGAAAAATCCCTTTTAATAATCTGTTTTCACTGATGGCAGCGCCCCGATATCCAGGTACTTCCCGGTTGTATTGCTGTACTGCGGCCAGGTAACATTCATTCTGCCGTTCGGGTTGCCGGTCTTTGCAAACCGGGTCCAGAGATCCATCATCATATCGGAAACCCCGGCGCTGACCGGATCCGGGTTCATCGATGCCGGCCGGAAGACAAAGTACAGTTCGCTTCCATGGAATGCCCCAAGCGGCTGACCGGGCATCTCGTAAGAAAAGCGGTAAATGTACGTAGTCTGATTAATGCCGGTATGGGAGTTTGCCACGAACCTGGCTGCTTCGGTAAAGTCAAAATCATTCATGATCCGCTCCATCTGGTACTGGGCTTCGGAGGGATTCTTGGCCGGGTACGCGGTAAGGACATCTGGAGCATATGTGCCGAAACGGTTCCGGATATACTGCTCGTACGCAGAAACATTCATCCCGGTTTTTGCGGCAAGCAGTGTACCTTCGTCGGCATTTGTCCCGATGATGATCGGGACCTTGTTCTGTCTGCCCAGCCTGAATGTTTCTTCGGGTGTTGCCGGAAGGATCCGGCCGTCAACTGAGGGCTTGAAGATCAGGCTATGCGTAGTCCAGAAAGCCGAGGGGGACCGCGGGGTGGCGTTGACGAGCGTCATGGCATCAAGCGCCCGCATCTTCCGGATTGCTCCCGGGCTGCTGAAACCGAGATCCCTGGCAAAGGCAATCCCTTTCTGTTCGGCATCCTGCCGGGTGGAGATAATATCGACTGATGAGCCGTTTGTCCAGAGAGGGGCGCTCTCGACAATGGCCTGCATAAAAAGTCCTTTTGCCAGCGGGCTTGAGAGATGGGAGAGGATGCTCGATGCCCCGGCAGATTCCCCAAAGACCGTCACTTTCGATGGATCGCCGCCGAATGCCCCGATATTATTCTGCACCCACAAAAGAGCAGCCTGCTGGTCCATAAGACCGTAATTTCCGGAGGTGTTGAAGGCCGATTCTTCTGCAAGTTCCGGATGGGCAAAGAAACCGAGGGCTCCGAGCCGGTAGTTGAGCGTCACAACCACGACTCCTTTTCTTGCAAGCGAACTGCCGTCATAGAGCGGGAGGGAACCGGCACCTTCCATGAAAGCCCCGCCATGGATGAAAACCATGACCGGCAGTTTCTCCTCCGGATTCTTTAAAGGCGACCAGACATTTAGATAGAGACAGTCCTCGCTCATGGCTGCGGGAGCAGCTCCCGGGGTCGGGTTGTCGGAAATTGCCTGGGGACAGATCGCTCCGTATTCTGTTGCGTTCCGCACACCGGTCCAGGGGGATACAGCTGAAGGCGGTTTCCAGCGAAGTTCCCCGGTGGGCGGGGCCGCGTAAGGTATTCCCCGGTATACAAAAACCCCGTTCTCAACGGTTCCTGAAACAGACCCGGCTTCAGTTTTTACACTACCGGGGCCGGTACTTTTCTGGCTGCACCCGGCACAAAAGACCAGGCAGCCCAGGATCAGAACAATGACGAGTAATCCTGCCGGCCCCGTTGCATGTCTTTTCCCGCATCTCATTTTCCCGTTTCCCTCTCAAAAAGGAAAGATGTTAAGGTTTTTATTAATCGTATCGGTATTTTCCTAAAAAGGGAGATTATGTGACTTTGTAAGGATACGGGATCTCAAAAAAGATATCGTTCCGGATATTTCTTTACGGGTTCCTGCCAGAACAATAAAAGGAATAATAAGTTTTTATATGGTCTTTGTCATTTCAGCCAGCCAAAGAGCCCGCGATCCTGCTGTTCCTTTGCAGCAATCTTCTGCCACTGCACTACGTTCTGGTTCAGAGTATCAATCTGCTCCTCCATCAGGGCCCGGCTCTCGGCATCCAGGGTCGTGGAATTGACAAGCTGCTGCATCTGCCCGATACGTTCCCGGCTCCAGGCAGTAATATTCTCCATCTCTTTTGCTGCCGTCTGGTCGCCGCCAAAGAGCATCCTTGTGAATACATCCCGAGTCTCGATCTGCTGTTCGAGCCGGAGAGCTGAATTTGCGGAATTATTGAAGTCCCTTGCGATTGCCGAGACCTGCGGGCCGATGCCGCCGGAATAATTCTCCATGGCAAGGAGTGTGTGGACCGCAAAGCGGACATCGTTCTCGTTCTGCATCCAGCCTGCCCGGACCGGGCTTGCATTGTTCATCAGGCGGGCAGACTCTTCGCGGCTCTCGCGGACTGCTTCACGCATTACCGATATGTTCGGCGTCGTGGCTGTCCGGTTCTCCCGTATATCCGCCCGGAGTTCACGCTGGTCTTCTTTTACGGTTGTCGTATTGTTATCAGCAGGTATATCCATCCGCTTTCCATCCGGGGATTGTCCGTAGTCGCCACCACCGGCAACGGTAATAGTAGCCCGTATTCCCCGGTCATCCTTTGCGGCAATAACGGGTACGGCAATGAGAACAAGACACAGAATTATGGTAAGAATCATTATCTCTTTTTTCAAGATTCATTTCTCCCAATTTTTATTATTCTCATGTATGAGCTATCCGATAAAGGTTCTGTTGCAGGGAATGCTTACACCGGAAGATTATTCGCAAGGAACCCGGAGAGGACGAGTTATTCCCGTACGGTCAGAAAAATGCCGGTTGATAAAAAAAGATCTGTCAGGTCACTCTGCAGTTATCCGGTCATAGAAGACTGCGGCAACAATTGCTCCGATTACGGGACCGATAACATAGATAGGGAAGAATACCCAGAGGTTCGATCCGCCCAGGAGAGCATCCATAACGTACGGCCCGAATGTCCGGGCAGGGTTCAGTGAACCGCCCGAGACATTCCCCGCCATCGTGATTATCCCGGCTGCAGTCAGCCCGATGATGAGCCCGGCAAAACCCACAGGAGCCCGCTTGTCAACAGCAACGCCCATGATGACCAGCATCAGGACAAATGTTCCCATCGCCTCTATGAGAATTGCCTGCCCGTATCCGATCCCGGGAAATGGAGCGGTTGCCCCGAGACCCCCGATAGTGACGGCTTCTGTTCCGATGGTCAGGAAGAAGAGCAGGCTTCCGGCTGCCGCTCCGATGCACTGGGCAATGATGTATGCCACGGAGTCACCGGCGGGGAAACGTTTTGTTGCACAGAGTGCGATCGTGACAGCAGGGTTGATATGCGCTCCCGAGACCCGGCCAAGAGAATAAATGACCGCGGCAATCACGATACCGAACGTTATCCCGATGGCAAACCAGTCGGCAAGGCCGCCAAGCTGGCCGATCCCGATGTTAAATGCGGCTGCAGGCTTTGTACCGTTTGCAAGCATCAGGGTAATCACCGCAGCACCGGCGCCGAAGTACACAAGGAGCAGGGTTCCCACACCTTCAGCTATGCTGCGGGTGGTAAGCGATGCCATCACATACCGTCCCCGTACAGTGCATCGCAGTCCGGGCAGAGCATCCGGGGCATTTTGCCTGGCAGTTTCCTGGATGGAATCGGATAACTCCCTTCCCAGACCTCGATCTCTTTTCGCACCGTATGTTTCATACAGGTTCCCATGCCGCAGGCAGCGCAAACGGCAACCGCGTCGGTCGCGTTCCCTTCCTTTGCACAGACATAACACTTCATATCAACCTCACCTCTGCCATCTTCTTTTTCAGACTGCTTCTTTCCACTGGCACGAGCAATGGCGGAAATCCATGAGTGCAGCCGATGCACAGTCCTTGCAGATCCGGGCAGGGGCAGCTGCGACATCCTTGTGAAGGGCAATGATATTGGTCATCAGCGTTGCAGTGACCGGCTCGCTCGTGAGGAGACACGGGTAATCGGCAAGACGCATCATGGCAGAGAACCGTACCGTCATAGCACAGGCCGGATACGCGTACCGCTGCGGGTTCGAGAGAACCTCGTTTTTGATGATGGGCGAAAGATCGACATCAAACCCGCCGGCCTTTGGCTTCACGAGGCCCGGCTCGCTGCTCTGCATTCTCCGGGCCTTGTCAACCATCTTCCAGCCCCGGTAGATCATGTCCATGAAATCGCAGTTGTGGAGTTCGATTGCTGCTCCGCGCTTCGGGTACAGCTGGACATAGTTGTGGTAGCGTTTGGTCAGCATATCCACCACCATGATCGCGTTGAACCCGTCAAGTTCGAGAATATATTCCGCAGCACTGGCAGAAGATCCTGTGGCAACCGAGAGCACCTCATGCTCACTCTTCATCTTCGGGGCAGATGCCTTCAGCGTCCGCTCCATCACCTCAGTTACGGACTCGATCACTGCCATTACCACATCATCCTTGCACATGTTGTACGTGGACTGGGAGATATGGTGGGCAATATCCCCGACACAGTAAGCTGGGACGGTCACGATATTGCCATAATGGACTCCTTCATCAAGGGATGCCCTTACCGCACCCTGCATCTTTGTGCGATAATCTTTCATGTATTTCCGGCAATCGAAGGAAGATTGACCAACGCTGTCCATCAGGTTTGCCTGGGCATCGACCGGGGTGTCGTAGATGGACTGGATCATGGCTATCTCCTGTTTTACGGCATCGGCAAGCGTAGATCCTCCTTCAACCGCGTGGGCAAAGACATCACCGATACCATACGAGGTATTCATAGCCCAGGATTTGGATGCAAGAATTGTCTGCTTGTGAGCGGCAGGAATGTCCGTGGTTTTCAGAATCTGGTTGACAATATTGCTGCTGCTTCCGGGAATCAGCGCAAAGTCCACAACGCAGGTAGGCCCGTAGAACCCGGCATACCTCCGGGCCGATTCTTTTCCAATCAGGGCCTCGGCTTTGCCAACAGATTTGATGAATATATCCACGCTTTTACGGAATTTTTTGTCATCATCGTACAGCATCTCCAGGATGACCGGAGTCTGGTAATGTTCAACAAACGGGTCGTCCTCGGGACGGATGGTATTTGTCAGGTTCTTCAGGATTGTATAATGGGCATTGACCGAATCCGTATGGAGGGAGAAGACGGCTTTGCTCTGGTCTCCGGCAGGCTTCATGCCTTTTACGGCATCGACATAGGGCCGTGTATCGTCGATTATAAAATTTTGTCCGCGTTTCTTTTTTATCTGGTTCACATCAGCACGCTGGGCTGCCATTGCCTCAGCAATCATTTTTTTAATAATTTCCTGCATAGCACTGCAACTCCCGGCACCGGGATTGGCTTGGTGCCTATAGGCAACCTTTGGAACAGGGCTTATAAATAAGTTGATATGCTGCCAAGGTTTTATTCCTGGCAGCGATAACGATGCCCGGATACTGACTCTTTTACGCGGTTCCCATTTCAGTATGCTGTTGCCGGAAAATATGCAAATTTTTCTTGGCGTATAAAAAATGCGATCCTGCCAGCGGTTCAATATGTTTTCCGGATGAAGGTCCCGTCATTCAGTTCCCTGAATGCCTGTTCCAGTTCAGCCCGGGTGTTCATCACAACAGGCCCGCCCCAGGCAATGGGCTCTCCTTGAGGCTTGCCGGAGAAGTACAGGAATCTCATCCCCGTCTTTTTGGTCCTGATACCTATCGATGATCCTTCCCCGCCAAACAAGACCATGGTCCGGTTTCCCAGCTCATTTGTTGCAGGATCAATGATGCCATGGCCTTCGATCACATACGCTGCTGCTGTATACCCCGGCCTGACCGGATAGCGGAACTCGCCCTCCGGCTCAAGGGTGATATCCAGGAATTCCGGGTCTGCGATAATATCCCGTACGGGCCCCGTAATTCCACCGGCAGTTCCGCAGATAACCCGGACCCTGGCGCCTCCCGGCAGATTCACCGTTGGGATCTCTTCAGCTTCAATCTCCTGGTATCTCGGGGCCATCATCTTGTTGCTCCGGGGCAGGTTGACCCAGAGCTGGAACCCGCCCATGCGGCCGTTGACGGGTTTTGGCATCTCCTGGTGGAGGATTCCGGAGCCGGCGGTCATCCACTGGATCCCCCCGGCACTGACATTTCCCTGGTGACCCATGCTGTCGCCATGCTCCACCCGGCCCTCCAGCATGTACGTCACTGTCTCGATCCCGCGGTGCGGGTGCCAGGGAAATCCTTTCAGGTAATCTTCCGGTCGATCTGCCCGGAAATCGTCAAGCATAAGGAACGGATCAAAGAGCGGAATCTGGGAATATCCAAATGCCCGGTGAAGCCGGACGCCGGCCCCTTCGATTGTTTCGCGGGCACGAAGTATCTGCGCTACCGGTCGAACCTGTGGCATACTCTGGCATTCGGAAAGTGAGATGATAAAGATACCGCAGAAGACCGGATGCATGGCCATAATTGAGCGGTCATTGTCATGGTCAGTTTCCTGTGGGATGCTCGTGAAACAGTCCTGGTATTTAAAAAAAGGCTGGTTCCGGTTCTGAAGCTGCCGGATCAGACTTTACCGGATAACAATCCCTGCAACCGGTTGATGAGATCTGCTATCACATCCTCCTTTGTCTGCTGGTTTGTTGCCGGCTGGTTGGAATTACCGGATTGCGATGCGCCATTCCCGTTACCCGGCCCCTGAGCCGGTACACCCTGCTGGGCTGTACCATTCCCGAATCCCTGCATACTGCCCGGACCTGTTCCCGGGGCAGTGGAATTGCCAAATCCTCCGGCCGGCATCTCCGGGGGTGTCATGTTTCCAAAACCCTGCATGCCAAAAGCCGTCGAATTACCAAAACCATCATCAGGCCGGGTCATATTGCCGAATCCCTGCATGCCGCCATGCCCTCTGCCCGATGCCGTGGAGTTTCCAAGGTCCCCGGCTGGCATTTCGGGGGGTGTCATGTTTCCGGATCCCTGCATATCTCCACCTCGGCCATTATGGGATGTCATATTCCCAAATCCCCCGGATGGGGGAGCCTGGTTATTCATGCCACCGGTTCCCTGCCCGGTATTGGATCCACCGGACTGGGAGCCCTGGCCGGATCCGCCCATGGCATTGTTGCCACTGCCCGATCCACCGAAACCCTGCATGTTCCCGCCATTCTGTGATGGCGGAGCGTGCATCTGTTTCATGCCACCCTGGCCCGATAGTGTTCCGGTACCGGATTCCTGGGCCTGTGCCAGGGGTGCAAGCAGTACAGCTGCACATGCCACGACTGCTATGACCGTTATAACATTTCCTATCTTTCTCATATGATCTGTCCTTTGAGTCCGACGACCTGTTCCTTCAGGCAGTCCTGCATCTACAAAAATCCCGGAAGGCTATATATTACCGTCATGAGGCGCGGGATATATTTCACAAATTATGCCGATGATGAAACCGTGAAGTTTAATCATTGATGATCCGGTTTACCTGCAACCGGGAATAGATCGACAAACCGGGTCTTGTCCCGTACCGGGATACGGGTAAATAATCCGGGTTTTTGTTGTTCCCGCGTATCCCGGATCACAATAATAAGAAAAAACCAAAAAAACGCGGAATAATGACGGCACTCCCAATCCGGGAACTCATTTTACCGTCCCGTCAATCGTGATGGTCTTCTCCTCAATCGGGAGAGTGATTCCCGCTTTCTCCAGTGCTTTGTCGACAACGTACCTTACTCCGCCACAGCAGGGAACTTCCATATGCAGGAGGGTGATCGACCTGATCGTGTGACGGGAAAATATGAGGGAGAGTTTGTCGATGTACCCTTCGATATCGCGATCGAGTTTCGGACAAAACAAAACGAGGATCTTTCCTTTGAGGAAATCGGCATGAAAGCCGGCATATGCAAACGGCACGCAGTCCGCTGAGATAAGAAGATCTGCATTGTTGAAGTACGAGGCAGCCGGGTTCAGGAGTGCCAGCTGGATAGGCCATTGCCGGAGCTCCGATGGACCTGAACCGGACGGCTGCCGCGGACCCCTTCCCGGTTCCCTTGGAATACTCCGGGCTGCCGATCCCGGGCAGGCTGCAAATGGGTGTTTCGTATCCGGTACCGGCTGGCATACTCCTTCGCCCATTCTCCCGGCCTGGGTATGTGATGCACAGGGGTTTTCTCTTCCCGCTTTGCGGGACGGGGGCGTATGCTCCGGTATGGGAGTACTGTTTTCCATAAGATATTCGATTGCCTGCTGGTAAAACGCGACCTGATCATGACCGGCGAGATGTTCGAGATGGGCTTTTATTACCGGTGCACCCTGTTTTACAATACCACTCATCACGGTCTTTTCATCATACGGTACGGCTTCGCGCTCGATTATGGAAATCGCACCTTCCGGGCAGGTGCCGATGCAGGCACCAAGGCCGTCGCAGAACAGGTCGCTCACAAGCCGGGCTTTCCCATCAATGATCTGGAGCGCCCCCTCGGGACAGTCCGGGATGCACTGGCCGCAGCCCGTGCACTTCGTTTCATCGATGCTGATTATCTTTCGTTTCATGGCGGATCCTGTCATCTGGTATTATCCAATCAGGCAATCAATCTTGCGGACGGGGAATTTTTTCGGGTCCGGCAGTGAATCTGGAGATTTTTCAGAGAGAAGAAGTGATTTTCCCCCGGTTCCACCGATTTGAGATAGTTATTAAAAATTTACTGCCGGACATACCGGTATATTCCTTTGGGTACGGTAATTTCAAACCGGGCTCCCTTCCCGGGTATGCCGGACTCGATTATGGTCATGCCGGTAATCGAGAGGATCTCGCGGGAGAGGAAGAGGCCAAGGCCGGTATTTTTCCCGTACCCCTGCTGGAAGATGATCTCTTTTTCATCGGACGGGATGCCTGCCCCGTCGTCTTCCCACCGGATTATCAGGCCGGCCGGGGTTTCTTCTGCCGAGACGCGGACGGTTTTGGCATGCTTGCCGTGCCGCAGGGTATTATCGAGAAGACTAAAAAATACTTTCTCAAGAATTGGATCGGCATATACCCTGACACCGGTACAGGAGTTGTGCAGCGTTACGTATTCCGGCACCGGTAATTTTTCCACAACATTCCCGATATCGTGCCAGATAGGCTCGGTAGTTCCCAGGTCCTGGTAGATCCGGGTAAATTCGATCTGTTTGGTGATGAGAACTTTTGCCGAATCCATCTTCTCAAGATACTTCATTGCTTTTGGATCTTTTATGAGATCCCGCATGAGGGTGATATAGCCGGAAAGGAGTGTTATATTATTCAGAATATCATGACGGGTGATGCTGTTGAGGAGACTGAGTTTTCTGTTTGTCACCTGGAGTATCTTCTCGGTCTGTTTTCGCTCGGTGATATCCCGTACAAAGGAGAAACTGTATTCACCATTGTCCCGGTTGACATAGACCGACATGACTTCGACTTCAATGAGAGTACCATCCTTGCACCGGTGCCGGGTTGTGAAGATGTGGGATTTTTTCTTTCGCAGATTCTCCATGGATTTCCTGTACCGGTCCGGGGAAAAATCCGGGTCAAGATCGAAAATGCTCATCTTTTCGAACTCTTCGTGAGTGTATCCGGAAATATGGCATGCGGCTTCATTGGCGTACAGGATTTTTCCATCGAAATCAAGCCAGAGCACTTCGTCAAATGCTTCCTCAACGGAGATCTTGAGAAGCCTCAGTTCATCATATGCCCGCTTCTGTTCTGTTATGTCCTGGCAGACAACAAAAACATGGTTTATGCCATCGGGTCCTGCAATTGCCCGGGCACGTTCATCGACCCAGATGACGGTTCCATCCTTTTTGATCTTGCGGAACCTCCAGGAAAAAATTTTACCGGGAGACTTCAGGCAGATCCGGAGTTGTTCATTGACGGCCGAATGGTCCTCGGGATAAAAGACATCCATCACCGGCCGGCCCGCAAGCTCGGCCGGCGTATAGCCCAGGGACTCTGCCCCGAATTGGTTTACGGAAGAAATACTTCCATCAGGATCGAGCGTGAAGAGCATGGTGGGATTATCATGGAACAGGGCCCGGAACTGCTCCTCGCTTGCTAAAAGTTCCCTGTCTCTCTTTGCCAGCTCTTCGTAATTGGATCTTAGTTCTTCTTCAGCAGCAGCAATATTTTCATACGCTGTATGGATCTCCTTGTTTTTTATGAGGAGTTCCTCCTCAATCCGTTTCAGTTTGGTTGTCTCGGCAGTTACGGTAAGAATGGCTGCCTGGTTATTGATGGTGACCGGGATTGTGGAGAAGAGCACATGGACCGGTATGCCGGTTTTGCCGTGCAGGATCATGGGCAGGTTCTCGATTTTGCCTTTTGTGAGAAGATGAGAAGAGAGTTTTCCATAATCCAGGAGAGAGAGGAGCCGGATATCGACAGGGCTCTTTCCCAGCACTTCGGACTCTGAGTACCCGCTGCTCTGGAGGAACGCGGCATTTACTGCCAGGAATTTCCCGTCCGGGACCCGGTTGAGAGCAATGGGATACGGGCTGTTGTCGAAGATGACCCGGAACATCATATCCCGTTCACGAAGGGCTTCTTCAACGCGTTTTCGCTCGGTTATGTCCCGGGCTGCTGCAAGAACAACGGTTTTTCCCTCAAGACTTATCCGGTGAATGTTGACCTCAACAGGGAATACTGAACCACCTTTTCTCATATGTTCAGCATAGAACGTGGATATCCCGTTCTCAACAGTCTGATGACGGATATTCTCCATCTTTTTCCGGTGTGCATCCGAAACGATATCCTGAACGGTCATCCGTAGAAGTTCATTACGGGTATATCCCAGTTTGCTGCACATGATCTCATTGACTTCCAGGAAGATGCCAGGCGATCCATCCGGCTGCAGTTCATGAATATACACTTCATCGATCGTGTTGTTGAAGAGGGTCCGGTACTTTTCCTCACTGTTGCGGATCCGTTTCTCGCCCGTGACAAGTTCGTCGTACTGCCCGCGGAGTTCCTCTTCGGCAGCTGCCAGCTGTTCGTATGCGGCATGGATCTCATCGTTTTTCCGGAGCAGTTCCTCCTCGGCAGTCTTTAAATCGGTGACATCCCTGCCAACCGACTGGTACTCCACAACATTGCCGGTACTGTCGAAGATAGCCCGGTTTGACCATTCCTGCCACCGGATTCTCCCGTCCGGAAGGATGATCCGGTGGGTTATCGAAGCAACCGGATGGTCGGGGGACAGGGAGGCAAAATGGTCGCCGACCCGTTTTTTATCCTCCGGGAAAATCTTTGGGACTATACGGTGACCGATAACCTCCTCGCGGGCCAGTGAGAAATACCGGCAGTAGGCATCGTTGACAAATACATGGACCCCATCGGGCCGGCACCGGGAGATAAATTCGGTCTGATCCTCGACGACATTGCGATAGCGTGCCTCACTCTCGATCAAGGCAGCTTCGGCATTTTTCTTATCGGTTATATCCTTGAATATCCCCCGCGTGTAGACCTGTTTCCCTTCGGTCCTTTGGGAGGTGACCATACCTTCGACATATATTTTCCTGCCATCGCGGGTTTTGAAGGTTGCTTCTATAAGACCAACACTTTCCCCGGCTATCACGCGGGGAAAGATTTCCATGCAGTGGTTGCGGCTCTCGTCGTGGATGATATCGAACACTTTTAAGGTTCTGAGATCCTGTTCCCCGTATCCAAGCGTTTCGGTCCATTTTTTGTTGACGAACAGGAAACGGCCATCGGGTGCCACGCTCTGGATAAGATCGTTTGCATTCTGGAGATCATGGTAGCGCTGCTCCTGTTCTGCAAGGGTGAGAAGCGTTCTTCGCATCAGGACCGCACGCTGGATGGTGTGGGAGAGTTCGGCAAACATGATGCGGGGATCGCCGCCTTTCTGGATATAGTTGTCAGCGCCGTTATTGAGGGCCCGGATAACAACTTCCTCGCGGCCCCGTCCGGTGAACATGATGAACGGGATCCTGTTGCCGGCAGACCGGATCTGCTGCAGCAGCTCGATGCCGTTCATTTCCGGCATCTCGTAATCCGAAAGAATGGCATCGTAATTTTTTGTCTTCAATAGTTCGAGTGCAGCCGGGGCTGATGCAACCGTATCTACCTCGAACTCCCCGTCCATCTCCAGGAAGAGTTTTCCCATCTCGAGAAGGGCAGGCTCATCATCAACATAGAGGATGAGCATATATTATCCGGAATATGTTTCTGTTCTTTGTACCTTAATTAAGTCATTCTTCCGTAATCCTGCGTACGGGGAATTATATAAAGCCGGAAGTATTCTGCCGGACAAAATTATGGCATGATATGCCATGGACTATTTTATTGTCGGGATTGATGCGGTGTGTATGTACAATAATAACGGATATTGAGCGGCTGAAAAAAGTGAAGAATTATTTCCCGCTTGTTACGGTTTTTGACCCGCGGAGAATCCCGATAGTGCCGGTCCGGACAAACTCCTTGATCCCGTACTGGCGCAGGAGTTTTTCCAGGGCATCGATCTTGTCCTTGTCTCCGATGACCTGGAGTATGAGGGTCTTTGCCCCGACATCAACAATCGAGGCCCGGAAGATAGATGCTATCTGCATGATCTCAGCCCGTGTGGTTCCCAGGTCGGCGGTTACTTTGATGAGGGCAAGTTCCCGTTCCACCCGTTCGCTGTCAGTCAGGTCCGAGACTTTGATAACCTCAATGAGCTTGTTGAGCTGCTTCATCACCTGCTCGATCTTCCCGTCGTCTCCTATGACCACAATGGTGATCCGGCTCATGTCCGGTTCTTCGCAGGGACCAACGGCAAGGCTCTCGATATTGAATCCCCGGCGCGAGAAGAGTCCCGTGACGCGGGATAAGACACCGGCCCGGTTCTCTACGAGCACGGATAGCGTGTGTGGTTTCATATGCGTGGATGACCCCCGATCATCTCGTTGATGGCAGCACCGGCCGGGACCATGGGGAAGACATTGCCTTCCCGTTCGATCCGGAAATCCATCACGAACGGACCCTTGCAGTCAAGGGATGCCTGCAGTGCCGGTTTAACATCTTCCGGGGACTCGACCCTTATTCCCTCAATACCGTAAGCATTGGCTATCTTGACAAAATCAACCGGCGGGAGTTCCGTGAATGAGTACCGGCGATCGTAGAAGAGCTCCTGCCATTGCCGGACCATGCCGAGGAACATGTTGTTCAGGATCACCACTTTTACCGGGATGTTGTTCGATGCAAGCGTGCCGAACTCCTGGATGTTCATCTGGATGCTTCCATCGCCGGCTATGTCGAAGACCGGAACATCCGGGCGGGCAAAGTGAACACCCATCGCGGCGGGAAGACCATACCCCATGGTACCAAGGCCACCGGATGTGATCCAGGTGCGGGGATTGCGGAAGCAGAAGTGCTGTGCAGTCCACATCTGGTTCTGCCCGACTTCTGAGACGATGACTGCCTTGTCCTTGACAAGATCGGAGAGTGTCCGGATGATGTACTGCGGGTGCAGTCTGCCATCGTCAGGACATTTGAGCGGGTGATGCTGTTTCCAGTGCCGCACCTTCTTGAGCCAGGTATCACGGGCATCCTGTTTTTTCATGAGCGCAAGGAGGTCTTTCAATACCTCTTTCACATCCCCGACAATCGGGACGTCTACTTTCTTGTTCTTGCCGATCTCGGCTGGATCGATATCGATATGGATGATCTTTGCCGTGGGAGCAAACGTCTCGATCTTGCCCGTTACCCGGTCATCGAACCGGGCGCCCACGGCTATCATCAGGTCGCATTCGGTGACCGCGAAATTTGCATATTCCGTGCCATGCATCCCGAGCATGCCCAGGTTGAGCGGGTGGTTGCAGGGAAGACACCCGATACCCATCAGGGTGGTTGTCACCGGTACCGACGCGAGTGTGGCAAATTCGATGAGTTCCGGGGATGCATTGGACGATATGATGCCGCCACCGGCATAGATGAGCGGACGCTCGGCATGGCCGAGCAGTTCGAGGGCTTTTTCGATCTGCCGCTTGTGCCCTTTATAGGTCGGATTATACCCCCGGAGCGAGACTTTTTCCGGCAGTTTTACATCGCCGGACATACCGGTGCTCACATCTTTTGGGATATCGATGAGGACCGGGCCCTGCCGGCCGGTGCCGGCGATATAGAACGCTTCCTGGACAACCCGGCTCACTTCGGATGCGCTTTTTACCAGGTAATTGTGCTTTGTAATGGGCATCGTGATCCCGGTGATATCCGATTCCTGGAAAGCATCGTTCCCAAGCAGGTTCGTCGGGACCTGGCCGGTAAGGGCTACCAGGGGAACCGAATCCATGTACGCCGTGGCAATACCGGTAACAAGATTGCATGCCCCGGGGCCGGATGTGGCGAGGCATACGCCTACACGACCGCTTGCCCTCGCATACCCGTCCGCGGCATGCGCTGCAGCCTGTTCGTGCCGTACAAGGATGTGCTGCAAGGGTGAATCATAGAGTTCATCATAGATAGGCAGCACCACTCCGCCAGGATAGCCGAAGATGGTCTCGACTCCCTCGCGCTGGAGTGATTCGACGAGGATTTTTGCCCCGGTTTTCATGTTCTGTCCCTCAGTAGTCTGTTCATGCCGGCGATCATCGCTTCAACGCTGGCCATGATAATATCGGTGCGGGCACCGCGTGAAGTAATTATCTTTCCGTCTTTACTTAATCTTACTGTCACTTCGACAAGGGCGTCGGTGCCGCCCTGGATTGCATCTACGTGATATTCCTCAAGCCGGATATCTGCAACATCGCTGACACATTTGCGCAGGACCTGCATGGCAGCATCCACCGGGCCATCCCCGGTTGCAGCCCCGGTCATCTCCTGCCCGTTCACGACCAGCGTGACCGATGCAGTCGGGATCATGTGGCTGCCGGAGGTGGCAGTAAACTGCCGCATCTTGATGACCGGCTTGCATTCGATTGCAAGAACGGCATCGGCAACTGCCATCAGGTCGGCATCCGTGACCCTCTTCCCGCTGTCGCCAAGCTGTTTTACTCTTTTGACAATCTCTTTTACCTGCGGCGGCTCGGCCTTGTAGTTCATCTCATCAAGGGCTGCTTCAACGGATGCGGAACCCGAATGCTTGCCAAGAACGATACGGCGCTTGCGACCGACCATCTCGGGTTTTACCGATTCGTATGTGGCGGGTTCGCGGATGATCCCGTGCGCATGGATCCCGCTCTCGTGCGTGAAAGCCATCTCCCCGACAATTGCCTTGTTCACGGCAAGCGGGACTCCGGTATGGCGGGATACGAGGCTTGAAAGGGGGTAGATGAGTTCCTTCTGGATCCGGGTGCGATAACCGTAAAGAACTTCGAGAGCCATAACAACCTCCTCGAACGGGGTATTACCCGCCCGTTCCCCGAGACCATTGACGGTCACGTGAGTACAGGAAGCGCCGGCTTTCAGGGCAGCCATCGTGTTGGTCAGGGCAAACCCGAGATCATCGTGGCAGTGGATGGAGAGCGGGGCAATTTTTGCAAGCGGCGGAATATATTCCGCAACTTTTTCGGGAGTAAGCACACCTACCGTATCGCAGAAACAGAGCCGGTCCGCCCCCCGTTCTACACCGGAAGCAAAGAGCGAACATAGGAACTGCTGATCTGCCCGGGAAGCATCCTCCCCGCTCAGTTCAACAATAAGACCCCGGTCTTTTGCATATTCTACCGCATCCAGGGCCATGCTGACCACCTCGTTTCGGGTCTTGCGCATCTTCTTTGCTATGTGCAGGTCGCTGACCGGGACTACAAGGTGGATTGAATCAACATTGCAGTCAGCCGCAAAATCGATGTCGGCGTGAAGAGCCCGGACAAACGTACAGATTTCTGCATCAAGACCGGCATCCGCTATTTTTTTGATGGCTTCCCGCTCTCCATCGGATGCAGCGGCAGAACCAGCTTCGATGACATCGATACCAATGTCCGCGAGCCTTGATGCAATTTCAAGTTTCTGTTCGGTATTCAGCGAGACACCGGGAGTCTGTTCCCCGTCCCGTAAGGTTGTATCTAAAAAACGCAGGTTATTGACAAATAAAACACTCACTCATGGCAAATCACCATGAATATTCGTAGGAATGGAGAATATAAAAAGATTCGGGCATATTCTGTTTTTTTTGCGATCTGGTGCAGTAACCGGAGAAATTATATTTAACCGGTTCATACTATCCGGAAGAAACCAAAAACCTGCTTCCGGCGATCCTGTTATGTCACTCTTTGGAAAAAAACCGGATTCTCCTGCATTTTCCCCCTCCTCCGGAGATATAACCCGGGAGTGCAGGATCTTGAAAAATGCTGCAACACGGGGGCAACTCGGCAAGGAGATTGCCCGGCTCGTGCTTGCCTTTTCACCTGCCGATATCCAGCAGATGAAGCAGAATTTTGCCACAAAAATCCTCACCCTTACACCGGAATACCGGCAAGAGCTCACAACAAAAATAAACGAACACCTGCTTGGAACCTACCAGAGGATCCGGCTGGCAAAGCAGCAGGGCACGTTTGCGACCCTGAATGAATCCCTGACCGCTGAACAGGGCACGTACTGGGATATGGTCAGCCGCCAGTGCCGGGATGATGAACCTGGTGATGCACCCCGGATCCGGTTCCTGAAATACCTCCTTGCAGGGTATTGCATGCTCGTGCTTGGCGAACCCGGCCATCCCGTCGGCACCCCGTTTCCTGGCGGGGACAGAGTTGAGATATTAGAAGGGACCTATTATTGCCCGGTCCGGGACAAATCCAATGATGTGGATGCAGCTCTCTGCCCGTACTGTCCGGCAGAGCAGACTCCCGAAGTCGGGTATCTGAGACCCCCCACCGGCAAAAGCGAGCACCGCAAACAGGAGTTCATCGACAACTGTTACCGGTACCACAACTTTAATGGATAACTCCCCTCTCCCGGCCGGATCCCCCAATCACGAAACTCTGTCATCCTGAATCCGGGATTAGCCCACGACGGTCACAAGGATTATATTGATTTGAGGCGTCTATCTCTATAGAAACTTTTTGGGGCATTATATGGATTCCTCTACATCACGGGACACCATCGTTGAATCAGGGCAAACGTTTGGAAATGATCCAACACTTTTTATCAACCGGGAACTGAGCTGGATCCGGTTCAACCGGCATGTCCTGGATGAAGCGCTGGACAAGAATCACCCGCTCCTTGAACGGGTCAAGTTCCTTGCGATTTATGCAAACAATCTGGACGAGTTCTTCATGGTGCGGGTATCCGGTCTCCAGCGCCAGGTATCAAAAGGTGTTCTCAAGGCTCCCCCGGATGGCATGACCCCCTCCCAGCAGATCGATGCAATCCAGCAGGCGCTCCTTCCCGAACTCCGTGTCCAGTACGACTGCTGGCACAACGAGATCCTCCCAAAACTCACGGCAGAGGGAATTATCCTTCATTCTTATTCTACGTTAAACGAGCAGCAGAAAGCCGCCATGCACACTTTTTTTGTCAACGAGGTCTTCCCGGTTCTCACGCCCCTTGCCTTTGACAGCTCCCACCCGTTCCCGTTCATCTCCAACCTCTCCCTCAACCTGGCCATCATTGTCCGCGATCCCAAAGGGAAGGATTTTTTTGCCCGGGTCAAAGTCCCGACCAATCTTTTCTCGCGGCTGATCCGGATCCCTGAACCTGCGGATTCGGCCCGGACCAGCAGCAGTCCCCTCCATTTCATTTACCTTGAAGAGATCATCGCTGCCCACCTCAATCATCTCTTTCCCGGTCTTGAAGTTGTCTCCTCGTTCCCGTTCCGGATCACAAGGGATGCGGATCTTGAGATTGAGGTTGATGATGCATCAGACCTGCTCACGACGGTTGAAGAAGTAATGGAACAGAGAGCCCGGGGAAACCCGGTCCGGATCGAAGTGGATTCCTCCATGCATCCCGATATCTGCCATATCCTTGAGAGCAAACTTGGGGCCACCTCCTCCATGATCTACCGGGTAGGGCATCCGGTAGGGATGGCAGATCTCATGGAACTCATGGCAATCGATCGCCCGAATCTTAAGGATACCCCGTTCCTGCCCTCAATCTCTCCGGAGATAGCAGAAGGAAAAGATATCTTTGCCACGATCCGCCGCCATGATGTTCTCATCTACCAGCCGTACGACAGTTTCTCTCCCGTTGTCAATTTCATCCGGCAGGCTGCCCATGATCCGGATGTTCTTGCCATCAAGATTACCCTGTACCGCGTTGGGTCCAACTCGCCGATTGTCAATGCCCTCATGGAAGCCCGGGAGAACGGCAAAGCGGTTGCAGCGCTGATCGAGCTGAAAGCCCGGTTCGATGAAGAGAACAATATCGGCTGGGCCCGGGCACTCGAAGCTGAGGGTGTCCATGTCGTGTATGGTGTTGTCGGGCTCAAGGTCCACGCCAAGCTCTGCATGGTGGTCCGGCGTGAAAAAGATTGTATCCGCCGGTACATGCACCTGGGCACCGGCAATTATAATGCCACCACCAGTCGTATTTACACGGACTTCGGGATGTTCACCTGCGACAAACAGATAGGGGAGGATATTGCAAACCTCTTCAATTTCTTAACCGGCTATGCCCGGATCGAACAATACAACAAACTCCTGGTAGCCCCGGTTACCCTTCGCAAGTCCATTCTTGAGAAGATTGAACGGGAGATCAGCCTTCACCGGGAACATGGCGGGGGCCATCTCATCTTCAAGATGAATGCCCTTGTTGACAAGGACTGCATCATTGCCCTTTACCGGGCTTCCCAGGCCGGCGTCCGGATAGATCTCCAGGTGCGGGGAATCTGCTGTCTCCGCCCGGGCATTCCCGGTATCAGCGAGAACATAACCGTCACTGCGATTGTGGGCCGGTTCCTCGAACATGCCCGGATCTACTATTTCCATAATAACGGCAATGAGGAGGTGTTTCTCGGAAGTGCCGATCTCATGCCCCGGAATCTCGACAAACGCGTGGAGATTCTCTTCCCTGTGCAGGATGAGAAGATCCGATCAGCTATCGTCACAACCATCCTCCCCGTCCAGCTTGGCGATAATGTCAAGAAGCGGATGATGCATCCGGACGGGACATATACCTGTGCCACCCGATCCCCGGGGGAAGAACTGCAAAATGCCCAGACATGGCTTATGGAACACCGGGGTACCTGGTATGATGGCTCTGCCTGAGGGATCGCTCACCCATGCCGGCTTATGCTGGTTCGGCATGCAGGAACTTCCCCCCCGTCTTGAGGCATTCGAGATCGAAATCGAGGGAGTCCGGCTGGCAAAGGACATTGAGAACATCCACCGGATGCGCGTGGCTTCCCGCCGTCTCCGGGCGGCCCTTCCCCTGTTTGAGGATTGCTTTCCCAAAAAGCCATACGCCCGGTGGATGGGAGAGATTGCAAATATTACCCGGGCACTGGGCGAGGCACGGGATGCGGACGTCCAGATTGCATTCCTGCAGAAACAGATCCGGAAAAAGAGCAGTCTCTGGAAATTGCATCATCCCGATACAAAAGGGCAGGAATTCCCTGAAAATGCAGCCCTGAGGTACCTGCTCTCTGAACTCAAGAAAAAGCGTGCAGCGCTCCAGACACGAGTGATTTCGGCTCTTGATGCGCTCGAGAAGAGCCGGGTTATTCCCGAGATGAAGACCTATTTTTCTGCTATCCGGAACACCGTGCCGCACGCCCCGGTAAAAGCCCTGATGTTCGGCGTTTCACCGGTTGCTGCCATCAGGATTTATTCCCGTCTTGAAACCTTCCTGGGTTTTGAGACCTGGGTAAGCCATCCTGAAGCCGTTGCAGAGCACCATGCAACCCGGATTGCTGCAAAAAAACTCCGGTACACGATGGAACTCTTTGGCCCGGTTTATCGCCTGGGCCTGAAAAAGTCGATCGGCCGGGTAAAAAAGATCCAGGAGATCCTTGGCGATATCCATGACTGCGATGTCTGGATCGACACCATCACAAGGCTCCTCCTCCGGGAACGAAGCCGGCTCCGGTCTGACAATTGTGAGAAGCGGCCGGATACTGCCACCCTGGCCAGCCTGAAAATTGTACTGCGGGAACGGGAAAAAGAACGCCTTACCCTGTACCGTAATTTTGTGCGGAACTGGGAATCGCAGAAACGGGCGGGAACATGGAATGATCTCAAAACAACACTTATCCAGGCAAGAAAGGATCGGTACCATCCAAAAGGAACTGCCCGCGAGGCTGATGCCCGGGCAGCTGCAGAGGCCCTTGTCCCGGTTTATCCCGAAGGAATCCCGCACGGCAGCACGGTGACACGGCTCTCACTCATGCTTTTTGACGCGCTCCGCCCGGTCCACCGGATGGAGAACAATGAACGGTTCCTTCTTGAATGCGCTGCAATGCTCCATGACATTGGCTGGATCTCCGGTTCCCGCCGGCATAACCGTAAGAGCGCATCGATCATCTTTGCTGCAGAAACCCTCCCATTCGATATACCCGAGCGTGCAATAATCAGCCTTGCTGCCCTTGCCCACCGTGGAAAGGTGTCCCCGGAGACAGAGGATATCTACCAATTTATCCCTGAAAAAGACCGGCAGGGCGCCCTGTTCCTTGCGGCTATTTTGAGGGTTGCCGATGGTTTTGATTATACCCGCAGGGGAGCGGTCCAGGAGATCCATTGCGTGATCAATACCGATACGATTGTCGCTGACGCAATATCTGCTGAAGATATTACGGTGGAGAAAGAACATGCCCGGGTGAAATCCGATCTCTTTAACAGGGTTTTCTCCCGTGAACTGGTGATCCGGTGAATTCCCGTACCGTGGGACCTGAAGGCCGGGTTGTCTCATTCATCGATATGGGGACCAACTCCATCCGTATCCTTGTTGTGAGGCTCAACCCCAACCATTCCTATACGATTCTGAGCCGGCAGAAGCAGCAGGTCCGGCTGGGGGATGGCGAGTTTGAAGAAGATGAGATAACGCCTGAGGCAATGGAACGGGCTGTCATTGTCTGCAAAAAATTCACCGAGCTGGGCCGGACCTTCAATTCCGAGGAATTTGTCGCAGTAGCCACATCGGCTGCCCGTGAAGCCTCGAACCAGAATGAACTCCTCCACCGTATCCGGCTCGAAGCCCAGCTGGATATACGTGTCATCTCCGGCAGGGAAGAGGCGCGTCTCATCTATCTCGGGGTTGCAAGCGGCCTGCATCTTGGTTCTTCTGTTGGTTTTTTCATTGACATTGGTGGCGGGAGCACGGAAATAGCAGTAGGAAACGAGAAGGATTACCAGTACCTGGACAGCTTCAGGCTTGGGGCAATCCGGCTTGCCAATCTCTATTTTCCCCCGGCCGAGACCGGGCCGGTATCCTCAGAACGGTACCGGAAAGTCCAGCAGCATATCAAGAATTCCATTGTCCATTCCCTTGCAAAAATTCCCAAAGGAACCATTAATTGCGCTGTCGGCAGTTCCGGCACGATCATCAATCTTGCAGAAATAGCCCACAAAGCCCTGCACCCCGATACCCCGGCAACAGACCTGGTGCTGAGTTACAAGGACTTAAAAAAAGTTATCGACCTGCTCTGCTCGCTTTCCCTGGAACAGCGGAGGAAAGTTCCCGGCATCAACCCGGAGCGGGCCGATATCATCATTGCCGGGGCAGCTGTTCTCGATACATTCATGAAAGAGCTCTCGCTTGACCGAATCAGCGTCACAACCCGCGGTCTTCAGGACGGCCTTCTCGTGGATTATCTCTCCCGGATGGATTCGTTTCCCCTGCTTGGGGAACTCTCTTCCCGGCAGCGGAGCGTCCTCCAGCTCGGGCGATCCTGCGGGATCAACGAAGCCCATGCCCGGACCGTGACCAGTCTCGTGCTCGAGATGTTCGATTCTGCAAAAGAGACGGGGCTCCATAATTACGGGGATCAGACCCGCGAACTTCTGGAATATGCAACCTTCCTCCATGATATCGGGTCCTTTATCTCCTACACCAATCACCATGCCCACTCGTATTATATTATAAGGAATTCCGATCTTCTCGGGTTCGACCAGAAAGAAGTCTCATTCATGGCAAACCTGGCCCGGTTCCACCGGAAAAAGGCGCCCAAAAAGAAGGATCCCGGTATAGCCGAACTCGATGCAAAGGATCGCGATGTCCTCCGTGTCCTTGCAACCTTTATCCGGCTGGGGGAAAGCCTGGACCGGAGCCATGCTGCCCTGATCCAGCATGTCCGTTTTACACGGGCAGATTCTGACACCGTCCATCTTGAGATTGTTACGCGCGGCGACTGCCAGCTTGAGATCTGGGGTATCGAGAATGAGAGAAAAGCCTTCGAGAAAGTTTTTGCAAAAAAATTTTCATTCTCCATGATCGATTCGCAATCCGGGGAATCACCCTGAACCCGGTTAACGGGCAGGTTTTGAGCCGGATATTTTTTGAAGTGCCCCCGCTGCTGCAAGACTGATCTCGGAATCCAAAGAGACCAGGCATTTCGAGAGGGCTGATGCAGCCCGCAGGTCGCCAATCTCACCAAGCGCGAAGATCAGGGATTTGTCGAGAGTGGGCGAACGCCCGAGAAGGGAGAGGAGCGGTTCGGTTGCATTCCGGTCCCGGATTGCGGCCAGGATGAATACTATGCGGGAGACCAGTGCCTCATCCGGATCGTCCAATGTTCTGATAAGTGCAGGGACTGATTCGGAGGAGAGACGCACCAGGGCGTCGTATGCGGCATTCCGTATTCTCCAGTGATTGCCGGAAAGCGCCCTGATGAGGAGACTGATGCTTGCCGGATCGCCGTACTGCCCCAGTCCTTCGATGGCGCTGAGTGCCGGTAGGATCGCACCGGATCCAAGATCCAGGGTCCATTTTTCAAGCAGGGCCGGATCCGGTGACGGGCGTATCTTTCGGGCTTCCTGCCGGGGAGCGACAGCCGGGGATCCTGCAAGGCTTTCCTCAGGTTTTTCAGAAAGACCGAGAGCATCTGCCCAGGTCTCAACTGCCCAGCGGGCAGCTTCCTCCGAAAGCCCCAGTTCATCCTGGAGGCGCTTTATCATGAATCCTTTCATCAAGGAAAGCGGGAGATTGTGCCGGGGTGCAAGGAGATCCAGAGGTACATGCTGGCGCACAGCGCTGACAAGGACAAAGATCTCCCGTCCGCAGGCACCGCAGGTATCCCGGAGAAGCGCTTCGCACCTGAACGGATCCTGTGCAATGGATTCCCCGTACCGCTGTACAAGGTCTTTTAAAATTGTTCTTGGCAGGTCTTTCATCTGTTCTCCCCGTTCCCTGGAGCGGCGATAATCAAGGGTATACCTTCAATCGTTATTATAACCCCGGGATTCAGCGGTACCGCTCTTCCGTGAGGGACTTCGATACGGCTGCCATCGGGAAATTCGGCATGCCAGACCAATGGTGATTCGTTGCGGATGCCGGCGGCGCCCTTGATTGTCGGATGCGGGACTATGATTCCGACTCGGGCTGTACCGTCATCCTGAACAGAATTTGTGGAAATATGCCGGCGGAGGATCTGGCTGCCAAGACCAAGAGCTATCTGGATCTCTCCCGTGGGGCGCCGTATAATGAGGGTTGGGGGGCGCGATATCCGCGTGTGACAGTGCCAGCATTCAGACTCGCGATCGCGGCAGGAGATATTTTCTGCACCGCACTTCGGGCAGAGGATGATCCGGTCCTTGATATCTGAAAAAAGATTCTGCCACTCCCCTTCCGTGATCCGGCGACCCGGGTCTCTCAGTCCTTCGGAGAACGCCCGGGTGAATGCGATTTTAAGATCCTCCGGGCAGTAGCCCCAGCGTTCCCGTGCAATAGCATAATCTGGATCGGGAGGGAGGATATTGGTGGTGTTATCAGGATCGAAAACAAAGACCGGGGTCTCTCCATAGACCTTCTTTTTGGCCGGTATATCCCAGCAATGGAAGCGGTACTCCATCTCGCCGTGGAACGGGTGATGCCAGACCCAGAGGTAGAAGAGGAGGATTGCAAGGGAATGGAGATCCGTCTGGGTGGATGGGTCCGCCTCCCCCCGGATAATCTCGGGGGCCATATACTCCATGGTACCCCAGACCTGGCAGCGGGACTGGCGGTTCACCCCCACATTATCATTGTCGCAGATGAGAATATCCCCGGATTTGGGGTCGAACATCAGGTTGCCGGCAGAAATATCCCGGTAACAGTGCCCGGACAGGTGAAGCGAGCGGTAGCTGTTGGCCAGCTGGTACGAGATCTCGCACAGGGCCGAGAAATTCGGTACCGGTTTGAGATGGGCCCAGACTTCGCCAAGTTCGGCAAACCGCTGTGTATCGATCCGGGACATCAGGTACCCGAACTGCCGCGAAGAGCCGGACGTGACAAGGTCAAGGGGCCAGATGAACCGTTTCCCGCCGGCACCAAACGGGGGGCCGGTACGGACAAGGTAGAGGATAGCAGTCTTCTGGTCTGCCGTTGCCTGCTCGGGTTTGTACCATTTCACGGCCTGGTATCCCCGGGGTCCTTCGACAAGGTACACTTCGCCCTGCGTTCCCTCCCCCAGTTTCCTGATCACCTGAAGTTCTATGCCGGAGAGCTCTGCATTCACACGCTGGCCGATAGAGAGAGGCAGGATTACACACCCCCGCCATATTGCTCGGTGAGATTATTGTCATCTGCGGATACAGCATTGATGCAGACAAAGACAAGGGTCATATCATCGCCGCTGGCAAGAGCGGAATATCGGTCAAGCCAGTTTTTCATGGATCCTGCAACACTCTCCATGCCGAACTCCCGGATCCGGGCCACCAGGCTTTTTATGAACCTGAGAAACTCCTCGCCTTCCGGACCATCGAATGAATCCGAGACCCCGTCTGTTGCAACAATAAGCACTCCCCCTTCACCCCGGTCCAGGGTTGCGGTCCGCCAGAGAAGATGGGCATCCCGGGATGAGATGGAGTGGGTCTCTTTTCCAACAAGCAACGGATCGGCCGGAATCGGGCATTCGATCGAACCATCCGGCCGGACCAGGACTATATCCCCGTCGCCGATCTGGCTGATGAGGATCATATCGGAAACAACCATGGCCGCAATGAGGGTGGAGCCATACCGGGAGATTTCTGACTGGCCGCAGGTTTCATGCTGCGTTCTGTCAGGGTTTTTCCAGCCGGAATCTTCGCTGACTGCTTCGCGCCATCTTCTGCTCGTCCTTCTTGGGAAATCCGCTTTGAATTCGGCGCGGATCGTAAGGCCCGGAACATCATGAAGATGAAGCCGCTGGAAGACCACCAGTTCATCGATTGCTGCCTGGACGGCAAGCGCACTGCCGGTCCTGCTCAGGTCGTGGCGGGGGTCCCCGTGACCATCGGCAACTGCAATGGCGATACAGGGTTTTGCACCGGACGAGCCGGAGAAGAGGGCAAAAGCATCCTCGCAGGGACGGCCGGAACTGATATGAGATGCGCCGGTGCGGCTGCATCCGAAAGCCCACCCGAGACTTGCCTCACTGGTACACTGGAAATCCCGGATAGGCTGCATGCAAGGATCTTAGAATAATTCGGTATTCGATGTGATCAGCGGCGGGGGCGAATCGATGATCACATTCGATATGTCTTCAGCTGCTCCGGTTCCGCGGCTCCGCCCCCGGGAAGATGCAACGGATGCAGAGACCGAGGCCCACTTGATGTACGAGACCAGTTCCTCGGGAGAATGGGCTTTTAAGAGGCCGATCTGGTCCTGATTGACAAACTTGAGAAGTTCGGTCTCATTGTAATCCGACTCGTCGCCAATGGCAATCGCGAGCCTGACCGCCTTGACACCCCAGGGGATCTTTGCGAGATCCGCAATTGCAGCATCATACTCATCCCGCGGATCGGTACAGAATCCGTCAGAGACAAGGATGCAGACCGGGGGAAGGCCGCGTCTTGGCATCCGCTCAATTGAGAGCTCTTTTTCAAGAAGGCGAAGAGCTTTTGCAGTTGCCGTCAGACCCGATGTTTCGAGCTCGGGCCAGACGAATTGTTCAAGGGGAACCGGATCAGGGCCAACGTGCCAGGCTGCATCATCGGAGAATTTTATAGCCCTCATCTGGATCTCGACCTGCGGGTACGAGGCAACCGCCTTCTGAACTTCAGGGACGGCTTCCCGGATTGCCTGGTTCAGCGTAGCAATCTTCTTTCCCCGCATGGAATCAGAACAATCGGCCATCCAGAAAAAGTGGAGTTTTTTCCGAACAACCTGCCCGTCAGGAATCGGGATGGTATCTTCTATGATATAACCCCCTGCATTACCATCATTCTATCCGGTAACCATATAAGATCACCGGTTTTTAAAAAAACTTCAGGAAACCGGAAGGATAGTCTGACCGAACAACCGGTTGACTTTATCACAAAAAGAATGAGATTCCGGAGTGCCCAAAAAAGTGCGGGACTCTGTCAGGCTTCAGGTTCACGGGGCGTGTTTATCTCTTTTAAGAAGATCTCACCATACCGGTCCCGTTTGACCGGGCCGATACCGGAAATGGCCGAGAGGCTCTCCCGGTCATCGGGCTTCAACCGGACCATCTCAAGTAGTGTTTTATCGGGAAAGATCATGAACGGGGGATATCCGTTTGCATCTGCAAGGGATTTCCGGAGGACTCTTAGTTTTTTGAATAAAATCCCGTCATCGGCATTCAGGTCCTTTACGGTAACTGGCCCGGATGATTTCGACAGGGCAGGTGTGCTCACCGGGAGCATCACGCGCAATCTTCCCTTGATCAGCTCCGATCCTTTACCGGTAACGGAGATGACCGGGTATTTGTCCCCGGTCCTGACAAGAAATCCCTGGCGTATGAGCTCATTGATCCAGATGCGGTAATCATCCCTTCCATACTTTTTCCCGGCGCTGTAAGAAGGCAGGGTAAACAGGTGGTAATCCTGGATCTTTGCATTTTTCGATCCCCGGAGAACATCGATATTGAGTTCAGTTCCAAACAAACCCGGCATTTGTTGTATGGAGGAAACAATCAATCGGGCAATATCCGTTGCATCGGACATATCCGGGGGATGATCGCAGTTATCGCAGGATCCACAGTTCTCCGGACCATAAGTCTCACCGAAATATTCAAGCAGAAACCGGCGCCTGCAGCCGGTATGTTCGCAGTATGCAATCATCTCCTGCAGTTTTTTTATTGAAACACGGAGGCTCTGCCCGGACATGTTGTCATGTTCGAGCATGGATCGGACGCGGGCGCCATCGCTCTTGCTGTATAAAAGGATGCATTCGCTGTATTTTCCATCCCGTCCGGCCCTGCCAGTTTCCTGGTAATAGGATTCAATGGTTTTTGGAAGAACATAGTGAATTACATACCGGACATCGGGCATATCGATACCCATACCAAACGCAACGGTAGCGCAGATGATTTTTATCGTTCCTCCAAGAAAGGCATCCTGTACCCGGGACCGTACCTGGGGGGAGAGTCCTGCATGATAGGCATTGGCAGAAAATCCCCTCCTTCGAAGTTCGGTTGCAACCTCCTCAGTCTCTTTCTTGCTCAGGCAGTAAATTATGCCGGCATCCAGCCGGTGCTGGCCGATGTAATGGGCAAGGAAGACCAGAGGATTCTTCTTCGGAATCACACGATACTCAAGATTCGGGCGGTTGAAACTGCCGATAAATTCCTTGACCTCCAGAAGGCCCAGCTGGAGGCAGATGTCTTGCCTGACTTCGGGTATTGCCGACGCGGTCAGTGCAATGACGGTTACCCCGGGAAAGGTTTTTTTCACCTGTGAAAGCTGCCGGTATTCAGGCCGGAAATTCGGACCCCATTCGGATATGCAGTGGGCTTCATCGATTGCCACCAGGTTCACATTGGTATTCCGGAGGGACTCCAGGAACTGGGGCTGCATGCAGCGTTCGGGCGATATGAAAAGCAGGCGAAGAGTTCTTTTCTGGATTCCCTGGAGAAGCAGGTTCTTTTGTTTTGAATCCAAAGAACCGGTATAGGCGGCTGCAGGAATCCCCCTCTCATTGAGATCATCTACCTGGTCTTTCATTAAGGATATCAGGGGAGAGATGACGAGGGTAAGGCCATCATGGCTGAGTGCTGGAAGCTGGTAACAGAGCGATTTTCCCCCGCCGGTGGCCATGATGGCAAGGGTATCGTTCCCTGCGAGAACCGAACGGATAATCGCCTCCTGGTGAGGCAGGAACGAGGTATAACCCCAGTATTTTTTCAGGTTCTGCAAAGCGGTGTCCATCGGGTCCCCGTAATCAAGAGAGAGAATTGGTGGGAGTATGTTGACCGGCGGGCAACAAAAATCCTTTGACCGTACACATGCCGGGAATTGTGCTTTTCAGAGCCCAGCCCACATAAGCCCGACCTCGAATGCGGTGCGGTACTCGGCCTGGGAGAAACCTGGATCACGCTTTTCGAGATCCGCAACAGCCCGCACGCGGGCTCCATCATCCATTCCGTATTCACCATTGACAAAACCAAGACCTGCTTCAGCAGCATCGAACGAAAGTCGCCGGACCCGGATGAGGGCTTCCCGGCAGGCTGCCGGCGATACATCCGGCACGGCATCGCGGATCCGGTTGAGGATATCCATATCATCGGGTGCCGGGCAAGAAGGTGGCGAACGGCCCTGCCGGAAGATAAGAACAAATGCTGCTGAAAGAGTTTTGGCATCTACTTCCGGTGGTTCGGCCGTCATCGTGATTCACTCCTTTCCCTTTATCCGTCCAAGCACCGGGCTCGTGGATAAGGCTTGAGTGAGTGGCTGAATCATGTGCTGTTTCATGGTTCGTTCTGCATTCTTCCGGATCGAAGGCACCGACATGGCGATGGAGAGAAGGGCAGTTCGTATTCTTTGGGCATACCGGTACTGCGGGAAATCATATCCCCCGTGTGCCCGGAAATACCGGTCATCAGCCCGGAAGATCGCCCGCATCCCCCCCCAGATCTCGTCCCGGAAGAGTTTATGGCCGGCAATGCAGGGGAACTGACGAGGAGGAACGTACCCTGCATTGGCAAGGCGTATACAGGTTTCCATAAGCGAATCAATCCGTTCATCAACCACCTCCGGAATTTCATCCGATACCATACCGGCAAAGCCGGCACCCTGCAAATCCGCGTATGAGATCATGATTTCCGGCAGGGGTGATGCATGCGTGTAGGGGCCCTGGGCCAGGACTGCAATCTGTTTTCCGGTCAGAACCGGAACATGCCCCCGGAAGAAGCTCCGGTCAAAGAACTGCTTGAACTGGGCCGAGAAATACCGGTCTTTCACAGACGCTGCAAAAATTATGATATCTGCCGGATCCACAACACGTTTCATGAACAAGGCGTACCCGTCATCGTAGACACAGGTATTGTCGAAAGCGCACCGGCAGCATCCGAGACATCCGCCTTTCATTCCCGATTCTTCAAGGGAAACGATAGATGCAGCCCGCCCACAGCAGGCAGCAGCCCGCTGGACCATCTTCTCAAGATTTGAGCCGGGTGCAGCATCGGTCAGGATCAGGACAGATTTCCCACCGGTATCGTAGGGCAGGGGGATTTCACCGGAACGGTAGATGACATCGTTCACCGGTATAAGAACAGAACGTCGCTGGATTTTTGGATGTTTCCCTGCGGATTCAAATAGGATCTTGCCGAAAAGGAAGAGTTCTTCCTGGTTTTGGACATCCAGCAGATCATTCATTTTTGCTGAGAACGATCCAAGGACCTGCATGCCGAGATCCTCAGATATGCCCGTGAGATAGGCATGTGCCGTATGATCGAAGAAATGGATGGATGTTGTGAGGACTGCTACATATTTCCCGTCAAAATCCCCGGTCGCATTCCGTGAGAAGACCAGTTCGATGAACCGCTTGAGCTGGGCAGGCACGAGCATGTAATAGACCGGGGTGGCAAACAGGATGATCTCAGCAGAGGAGATGGAATGAATAACTTTTTTGAAGTCTTCTTCCCGGGCGTCTATTGCGGATATTTTCTGTCCTACATCTTCAATCACAAAGGTATGAGCGGGAAATGCCTGTTCCAGGAACCGTACATACTGGATCGTGATGCTCTCCTGGCCCTTGGGGCTCCCGTTCAGAACACAGATCTTCATGAATCTTCTCTTGTTGCTTTTCTGACAATCCTTAATTAAGGTGACGGGATGTTCCTGTGCCTGAAATTTTACTGCGTCCTCGAAATACTTGGTTTCTGGTGTTTCATGTTAACGGCGCAAAACCCGGCGGACTGCCAAAATCACCGGCAATTGAGATCATTCACTGTTAAAAGGGATACGCCATCAGGATAAGTGCCAATTTTTTCTCACTCAAAGGTATTTTATTAACAGAACAGATTATACCGGATAGTATGACAACATCACCGCGTTCCGGGCATAGGGGTCCGGCAATTGCCGTTATTTTTGTTGTGCTTGTATCCATCCTGCTCATCAGCGGATGTACCCAGACAACTCCCCAGAAAACCGTGCCGCCAGCAGAACAAACTACTGCTGTTGCGAATCTGCCCAATCCTGCATCGGCAGCCTGCGTTGCTGCCGGAGCAACCGTTGAAATAAAAAAGAGTGCTGATGGCAGCGAGTACGGCATGTGCACCTTTGGCAATGGCACTTCCTGCGAAGAGTGGGCGCTCTATCGCGGTGAGGGATGTAAAACCAATACAACGGTAGCGGCAACAACTTCTGGTCCCGCAGGCAAGAAAATGGTGACATTTACTGAAGCTGATAATGGCAAGAGTTCTGATATCGCACAGGGCACCCGTTTTGCGGTGCAGCTTGCTGAAAACCCGACAACCGGTTTTATGTGGAACGCCACGGTCTCAAATGGCCTGGTTATCCAGTCTTCGGACTACACCCAGGATGCAGCATCCAAGGGTATGACCGGAGCCGGTGGTATCCGGACATGGGTCATTGTTGCAAAAGACCTGGGCAGCCAGAAGTTCTCGGCAACGTACCTGCGTTCCTGGGAGCCGGTGACTGGCAACGAGACAGGATATTCTGTCAACATCAATGTTGTCAAAGCCTGAAATAACCGGAAACTCCTACCTTTTTTCATACACGATTACCCGCGAGGATGATGCGGCGGATCCCGATTTGATCTCTTAAAAAAAAGCTTTACCGGAAATAATCCACGATATTCCGGAACAACCGCATATTGAGCGATTCAGAAGGAACCGGTATGCCGTTTCTCTTCATCTGTTCTTTCTGCAGGGGCCAGTCATAGAGATTGACAAATTCCATTGCCCGTTCTGGATGCGGCATAAGGCCGAGCACTTTGCCACTTGCCGATGTAATGCCTGCAATATCGCCAACCGACCCGTTGGGATTGTAGGGGTATTCGCCATCAGCCGGGCTCAGGTCCTCTCTTACATAGGTGAATGCTATCATCCCACGGCGTTTCAACTGCTGGAGCGTCTCCTTCGAACAGGAAAAATTACCTTCACCGTGAGCCACCGGACAGTAGATCCGATCGATTCCCCGGGTCCAGAGATTCTCCGCTGCGGGTTTCAGGGTCACAAACCGGCATTCCAGCACGCCTTTCCGGTTGGGCATAAGGGCGATATCCCGTTCGTATTTCCGGTCAAAGGCAGGGACAAGGCCAAGGTTTGCGAGGATCTGGAAACCATTGCAGATGCCAAGAACCAGGTTGTCCCCGTCAAGGAATGTTTCGAGATCATCCCAGAGATTGTTCCTGACCCGGTTGGCATAAGCATTACCGGCACCGGTATCGTCGCCATAGGAGAAACCGCCCGGGAAAACGAGCAGCCGGTAATCCGCCATTCGTTTCCTGCCATCGATGAGATCGTTGATATGGACGATGTCGGAATCCATCCCGGCCCGGGCAAGTACTTCTCGGGTTTCCATCTCGGAGTTTATCCCGAATCCGCTCAGGATAAGAGCCTTATCCGGAATCTTCTCCTCTTCCGGAACGCTTTTTTCCGGTTTTGCTATTCCGGTCTTTCTGTGCAGGGCAGCCATTTCAGTACCTCCCGAACGGGGCTTTGTATGCGGATTCCAGTTCTTTCACCGGAAGATCAATGAGGAGAGTCTCACCGGTAACCCGGAATGTACTTTGCGTTACCCGTCCGATCAGCATTGCATCGGGACCAAGAGCCTGTTCGAATGCCCGTTTTTTATCCGGGGCAACCGTTACGACAAACCGGCCCAGAGATTCCGAGAAGAGGAAATAATCGGGCCGCATTCCCTTGGGAAGCGTGATATCCATGCCGAGCCGGCCGGCAATTGCTACTTTTGCAAGGGCAATACCGAGTCCGCCGTGAGTAACAGGATAAGCCGATGCAATGTATTCATGGGTGATCGCATCGGTCAGCCTCTGGTAACAGGATTTCATCCGGGCCGCATCCAGGGCCGGGACATTGTTGCCGGGGCAGCCGAGATGGATAAAGTATTCCGAACCGCCAAGTTCCTCCCTTGTTTCCCCGATCAGGTAAACAAGATCTCCCGGAATTTTTGCATCCAGGGATACGGATTTGACAACATCGGGATGAACCCCGATGGATGAGACGAGCAATGTTGGGGGGACTGAGATCTTTATTCGGTTGTTCTTCTCATCGAACCCGGAAAAGTCGTTGAACATGCTGTCCTTGCCGGAGATGAACGGAGTGCCAAACGCAGTCGAGATGTCATAACACGCCTGCGCGGCAAGTTTCAGCTGCCCGAGACGTTCGGGATCATCCGATGAGCACCAGCAGAAGTTATCAAGAATCGCAATCGAATCCAAAGGAACGCCGATGGCAATGAGCCCGCGGACAGCCAGGTCGATGGATGCGGCTGCCATCCGGTACGGGTCAATCTCGGAATAGGACGGGAAGAGCCCTTGCGACAGACCTACGCCTTTTCCTGAACCCGGCAGTACTTTGGTGAGCGAGGCTGCTGACTGGACCCGGCCTTTTCCCTGTACGGGCCCAAGCACATGACCACCCTGGACCGTGTGGTCATACTGGATGGAGATGAACTCGTGGGAACAGAGGTTCTTGCGCTTCAGCATAGCGATGAGCGTACTGTCAAGCCGTTCAGGACATGCAGCATCCGGTTCCGGGAATACCTTCTTTGTGTATGTGGTTGTCAGGAGCTTTTTCGGGAGCCCGTCATGCAGGAATTCAAGGCTGATATCCATGACAACCCGGTTGTCATAGAGAACAATGCATTTCCCGGAATGGGTAAATGTTCCAATAACCGTTGCCTCAACCTCCCGCCGCTGCATCAGCTCCATGAATGCATCGATATTCTCCGGTGGAACCGCAAGCGTCATACGCTCCTGCGATTCCGAGATCCAGATCTCCCACGGTGCCATACCGGGATACTTGAGGGGGACTTTTTCCAGCTGTACCTCGCATCCTCCGCACTCTTTTGCCATCTCGGCTACCGAACATGAGATACCTCCGGCGCCGTTGTCGGTTATGCTCCGGTACAGCCCGAGATCCCGGGCTTCCTTGACTATGACATCGGAGAATTTTTTCTGGGTTATGGGATCCCCGATCTGGACTGCAGTGACCGGGCTTGCCGGATCCAGGGCTTCGGAGGAGAATGTAGCCCCGTGAATGCCGTCTTTCCCAACCCTGCCTCCGACAACTACGATAAGGTCGCCGGGCTCGGCTTTCTTCTCATAGAGTTTTCTTCCTTCGTGTTCGCGGGGAAGAATACCCACCGTGCCGGCAAAGACAAGTGGCTTTCCCCCGTACCGGGGATCAAACCAGCACCAGCCCTGGGGCGTAGGAATGCCCGAGCAGTTCCCGCCAACTCCAATTCCGTGCACCACGCCGTCAAGAATCTTCCGGGGGGAGAGGATGGGATTGGTTTTGTCCTTTCCCCGGTAGAGGGGGAGTTCGGTATCCGGATCCCCCACGCAGTACCCGTACACATTGATGCAAGGTTTGGCTCCGAGTCCGAAGCCGATTGTATCACGGTTGACACCAACGATACCGGTCAGGGCTCCGCCAAACGGATCCAGCGCAGATGGGGAATTGTGGGTCTCGACTTTGTGTGTCACAAGATGGGTCTCATCAAAAAGGATGGCCCCGGAATTATCGGTAAAGACCGTGACACAGATGTCCTTGTCGCCCTTTTCCTGCCGGATTTTGTTGGTTGCGCCCTGGATATAGGTTTTATACAGTCCCAGCGGAACATCGTCATCCATGGCCGAGGCAAAGATCGTGTGCTTGCAGTGTTCGCTCCAGGTCTGTGCAAGAGCTTCGAGTTCCAGGTCCGTAGGTCTCCTTCCAAGGGTCCGGAAATAGTCCCGTATTGCATGCATCTGGGCAAGATCAAGGGCAAGGGGGCCCCGCGGATGACCGGTTACCGGATCGGATATACCCTCTTTTCCAAGCTTGGTAAGAGCGGCATCGTTAAGCTCAAGATCAACCTCTTCGGCACTCAGCCGCTCGTGAAGTTCGACAAATGGCACAACCGGATCCATGCCGGTTGTCCCGTATTCCTTCCTTGATTTGATATGTATTCGGTTGACGAGGGGATTTGCAAGAGCTGATGCCAGATTCCGGACAGAATCCGCCGGAAGATTCCCCCGGACAAAGAAGAGCCCGGAACTGTACACTGCTTCACCGTACGTGAACCGGAACTGGAAATAATCCTCGATTGTCTGCCGGGCAGTGGCCCCCACATTATCGGTAACTCCTGGGAGAAACCCGATCTCGATTGCATAGTCAAAGATGGCATCGGTAGGGGCATCAACCACAAATTCCTGGACAACCGGATTGATGAGCTGGGCTCCGATCTCACTCAGTTCTTCTTTGGTGAAATCACGGGAACTGGTTGCAATCGTATAGACATCGATGAGATGCAGTTCGTCAATAAAAAAACCAAGAGAACGGATCCTGTCGGTCCGGACTTTCAGCCGGGGATCGGTCTTGTAGCGGACTTCAATCCGGTGGACAAATGCCATAAGTACCTGCTACAGAATTGATCGCTTGGTACAAAATAGATATCGGAGCAGGAACGCGGTGTATGGTTGCTCGTGAAGGATCGGGAGCGTTGTTTTAATAGAGTTTCTTGAAAAAAAGTATCGGGACAGGAATCGGCCTTATTCAGGATTTCCGGCATTCTCAAGGTAAGATTGGTCCCGTTTCAAAACGGGAATAGTAGAGGAAAACCGACAATACCGGTATCTGATGGGTAAATTACTTTTGGATACCGTTCCGTAACAATCAAAGAGTTGACCGTGCAATCCGGTAAAGGAGTTTACGATTCATGGAGCGTTCAAGAGGCTGCCCGTTCTGCACACCATTAAAAGAAACAATTATTGCAAAAAATGCGCTCTGTTATGCGATCTGGGACAATTATCCGGTCTCAAAAGGGCACCTCCTTATCATACCATTCCGCCATGCGCAGGATTACTTTTCCCTCACTCCTGAAGAGAAACAGGCTATGAGCGAGCTGACAGAAAAATGCCGTGTTATTCTTGAAGAGAAATATGCCCCTGCCGGTTATAATCTCGGGTACAATATCGGGGTTGCTGCCGGGCAGACGGTCATGCACTGTCACTGCCATTTTATTCCCCGTTACATTGGCGATACGGACAATCCCAAAGGCGGAGTCCGGCGTGTGGTCAAGGGAAAATATTACCAGGATCCAATGACCGGAACCCCCCGTTCCGCATGACTTCAATACGCGTACATCATCGCTTTTTGATCAGAGTATTTATACAAAATCCTGATTTATCTAATATTGACATATGACCCGGAAATGTGGGAAATGCGGGATAGCGGCGCCTGATGATGAAGCGCTTTTCTGCAACCGGTGCGGTTCTGAAATTATCGAAGAGACGGATCCGGAATATCCGCTCTGTCCTTCCTGCGGAACCATAGTCTCCGATGAACTGGCAGAATTCTGCAACCGGTGCGGCACACGAATACCCCGGGAACCGGTACCCGTTATCTGTCCTGGGTGTGGCATCGAGGCAATTGATACTGCCTCCCTGTTCTGCACCCGGTGCGGCACCCCCTTTGAGACATCAAAAAAACCCGGATCAAAGACCGCTCATCCGCCTGCCCGCGAACCTGCAACATCCGTTGTTGTAAAACCACGGAAATCTGCCGGTGCAAAACCCGCAGGTGCGGAGCCCGTACCGGAATGGGATCCCTGGTCCGAGGACGATCATCTGCCCGAACCGGCGATATCAATCCCCTCCGCACCCCAGAAAAAGTATGCCCATCTCCCCCTGGTTGCCGATGAACTGGCCAGACCATCGCAGCGTTCGGAACCACAGATCACCATGCCCTCCAAAAAATATGCCCATCTTCCGCTCATTGCTGAAGAACTCAAAGACAAGGGATCCCGTATGCAGGATTACGATGAGGCTGACGATTTTTCCCCGCCTTCGGGAAAAGGGCGTAAACCCCCCCAGAAGAAGGGGATGATGGGACTCTTCAAAAAGTAACCAATCTTCTCTCTTTTTTCCCTGTTTGATAAAAAAGAAAAAATTATTCTTTTCTCAAGGAACATCCGACAACTGCGATCGCAAGCGCAGTAACGATGAACATCATATCCAGGGGCGACTTTTTTGTAGGGACCGGTTCTGCCTCCCCCAGACTCATGGTAACCGGTGTCGCCTGGCCGGCAACAACGGAAACGGTCTGTTCCGCATCGGTATATCCCTGTTCTTTCAATGTGACAACATGGGATCCCTGGGGAATGTCATTCAGTGTCAGCGGGGTTAGTCCCCGGAAAACATTATCCAGGAAAACATTTGCCCCGGGAGGGGTTGAGACCAGGACAATCTGCCCGGTGGTATCTGCAACCGGGCCGGGAGTTACCGGCGTCAGCTGGGCATTGATGGTCATAATTTTACCTCCGTAAACATAGACCGTCTGGATATAATCCTGGTAATCCGTAAGCCTGATGGTAATCGCATGGGTTCCCGGCAGGATGCTGGTCAGGTCGAGATACCCATTGGGCTGAGTCTGCCCCATGTATTTGCCGTCAAGATAAACCGATGCCCCGTTTGGCGTGGATGCAACTTCAATGGATCCTACGGTTGGAGGAAGACTGGAGAGCGTTACGGAAAGGGGCGTTCTCTGCCCGGAAACAACCTGAACTGTTGTGATATATTCGTCATACCCGGCTTTTTGCAGACGAACCGTGTGAGATCCTGGTGAGAGACCGGGAATTATCACAGGTGAATCTGCCATATAATAGCCGTCAACGTAGATATCAGCCCCCGATGGGTAGGATGAGATGGATATCGATCCCGTAGATGCCGGCGGATTCACCGGAACCAGCTGGGCATTGACTGTTGCCGACTTGCCGCTCTCCACCCAGACCGATGTTGAATACGGCTGGTAATTGCTGGCCGAAACCTGAATCGTGTGGGTTGTGCCGGCGAGGACCGATGAATACGATGCAGGAGAATATTTCTGGTTTCCGCCGTCAAGGGTAACGACTGCCCCGCTTGGGCTGGAATACACTTCAATTGCACCATACGTCTGGAGCGGGTTCAGTGTTGCATAGTAATCTACAGTTTCGCCATTCACGGGCCAGGACGTGACCTGTCCGGTGTAGGATTGGTACCCGGATTTCTGGACCGTGAATGTCCTGAACGGGGCCCCGGTAATCGCAACTTCCGTGCTGCAGGATCCGCCACTCACAGTGCAGCCGGAAGACAGTTCATCGAACGAGACCGTTGCACCATCCACATTGCAGTTTACCCGGATCCAGCCTTTCCCGCTCCCGATAGGAACCTGGGTGGTAGTTACCGTTGTAGGGGTTTTGGTAGGTTCAGGGGTTGGAATAGTTTTGAGGGTTGCATCAACCGAGGTATGTTCGCCGGGAGTGAGACGAAGGGTAGTCTCATATGGCTCATAGCCTGAAAGAATTATCTTGATCGTATGGTCGACACCGGATGAGAGCTCCCGGGTATTCACCGGAGTAACTCCTTCCATGGCCCCATCAATCGTAACCGTTGCCCCGGAAGGAGTCGAGATTACCGATACCCATCCGGTCTGGGGTCCGACTGGTGCCTGTGTTGTCTCTTTTGTCGGAACAAGGGTTGGTTCTTTTGTCGGTTCTGCGGTAGGCGCCTTGGTGGGTTCGGGAGTAAGAGTTTTTGTTGGTTCTGCAGTAGGTTCGCGGGTTGGTTCTTTCGTTGGTTCCGCAGTTGCTGCCGTGGTGTGAATGACATCGGTAGTAATTACAGAGGTAATTGTATGTGTGGGGGTACTGGTTTCCTCAACCGCCATGGCAGGCATGACCATAAGGAGGAAGAGAATCAAGATTCCGGATAACAAAACGCAGGTTCTCATGGTAATTCCTTAAAACAGGTCAATATTCCCGTTCCTGCTATCTGAAATTTTTGTTTTGGCAATTGAATGACAAGCCGGAACCGCAGGAATAAACAAGGCACAGAAATTAAATCAACCGGATAAACCAGATAGGAAAAGTTAGGAGTGGGAGGAGTAAGCCTCCTTCTGTTTTAGCGGCATTCAGCTTAGCGCCAAACCCGGACGGATACCGAGCGCTCCATGGTCCTGTTCTGGCTTGCACCCGCAGGGATTCGCCGTTTCATCGTATCCTGTCTGTTAACGCTCAGCGGGTTACTTGCACGGGAACCGTGCTTCTCGCCGTTGCCGGCTCAACCGCATCATGACTGAAAACAGGCCGTGTCGTTTCTGTGCCATAGCCGTGACTCTCGCCACCCGTACTTGCGTACGGCTGCGTGCCCGGTGGGTGGGGGGACTTTCCTCAGCAACATTAAAGTCACCGTCGGCCGCTCTCTCCCTCTCCACTATCTATGGGAAGGTAAACCAGATAAGCACAGCGCCCGATGGCTGCACGTATCGGGAGTTCGATAGATTGTTAACCATGATGCGCTATAGTCAGTCACAAAGGTAAGGGATTTGAGATATGCAACTGCTCACTGCTGAAGAAGGCTCCCTGGCGCTGTGTCTCGCGCGGGGAACTATCGAGAATGCCTGTGCAAAAAAATCCAGGCCCGCCCTCTCCCTGACAGAAGTCTTCCGGGAGAAACGCGGGGTTTTTGTAACCATCAGCAAACGAGGCCAGCTCCGGGGGTGCATCGGCCTGCCTTATCCGGTCATGCCGCTTGGTGGGGCACTTATCCATGCCGCAAAAGCCGCAGCACTCGAAGATCCCCGGTTTCCACCGGTAGCGGAGGATGAACTGGACCTGATCTCGGTTGAAGTGACCATCCTTACCGTCCCGGCCCCGATTGCCGGGGAACCTGATGCCCGCGTCCGTCACGTTGAGGTAGGGAAACACGGCCTGATCGTCCGGGGCATGGGGACAAGCGGCCTCCTTCTTCCCCAGGTAGCAACCGAATACGGGTGGGATGCCGGAACCTTCCTGGACCAGACCTGCCACAAAGCCGGCCTTCCCGGTCACTGCTGGAGATATCCCAACGTGGAAGTTCTTACGTTCGAGGGACAGATCTTTTCCGAAAAAGAGATTGGGGCAACCGTTTAACCCCAAGGCAGCACACTATAGAGACATAACGGTGCGGCATGGCAATAGCATTCGAAAGTCTGTACAGCGATATTGCGGGACGCAGCGGCAAGCTGACAGTCGGGAAAAAGACCGTCAGGACGCCCGCACTCCTCCCGGTTATCAATCCCCATCTCCAGCTGGTAACGCCAAAAGAGATGCGGGCCATGGGTGTTGAAGCGATCATCACCAACGCCTACATCTTCTCCCAGAGCAAGCAATATCGCGAACGGGTCCTTGCTGAAGGCCTCCACAAAGTGCTGGATTTCAACGGTGTCATCATGACCGATTCCGGTTCATTCCAGCTCTCGGTCTACGGGCAGGTCTCGATCACCAACACCGAGACTCTCTCGTTCCAGCGCGATATCGGGAGCGATATCTGGGTCCCGCTGGATATCCCGACCCATCCCTCTTCCGACCGAACCACAACCGAACAGGAACTTTCCATAACCATGCAGCGCCTGGCCGAGGCAAAAGAGGTCTTTGGTCCCGATGCACCAATTGCCGGCCCGGTCCAGGGAGGCATATTTGAAGATCTCCGCGAACGTGCCGGCCGCGACGTAACCGATCTCGGGTTTACGTTTTGCCCGGTTGGGGCTGTCGTACCGCTCATGGAATCGTACCGGTACCGCGATCTGGTAAAAGTGGTGATGGCAGCAAAGCGGACCCTCTCGCCTTCTGCCTGTATCCATCTTTTTGGTGCAGGCCACCCTTCGATGTTTGCTCTTGCAACGGCTATGGGCTGCGATCTCTTCGACTCTGCAGCATATGCACTCTATGCCAAGGACGGCAGGTATCTCACAACGCACGGAAGTTACCGGATCGGAGAGCTTATCGATCTTCCCTGTGCCTGTGCAGTCTGCCGGTCCCATACCGCAGAGGAACTCAACAAGGCACCGGACCGGGAGAGGCTTCTTGCCCTCCATAATCTCCATGTCACCCTTGCTGAGATTTCAAGGATACGCCAGGCCATATCTGACGGGACTCTCTGGGAACTGGTGGATGAGCGCTGCCGTGGCCACCCGCAGCTCCTGTCCGGGTACCGCGAACTGCTCACCCATGCCCCGGCTCTGGCATGCCATGACCGGGCCACCAAACGCCGGTTCTTCTACCGGGGGAACGAGAGTTGTACCCGCACGGAAGTTGTCCGATACCAGGAGATGCTCTCCCGGCTGGTACTCAAAAAGAATGTTCTCATTGCTTTTGATGGCGGAGAACGGGACGAATTTGAAGATACGCTCTTCTTCAAGCCTCCCTTTGGCCCCTATCCCAAAGAACTCAAGGAGACCTTCCCGATCGGCCCCTCAGAGATCCCTGAATGGGACGAAGCAATGGTCCGGCAGGGACTCAGGGGCGTCCGCAGGCTCATGGATACCCATCCTGAGAGCAGGTTCACATTATCATGCAATGCACGTTGGGAGCCACTCGTACGGCAGGAACTGGGCGGGATCGAGGTGAGGCATGACCCGGTATAATCTCAGGAAACGCGACGGTCTTGCCCGGACGGGCATTCTGGAGACCGATACCGGTTCCTTCAGGCTTCCTGCGGCGATGGATCCGGAGACCCTTTTTCCCGCACTTGCACATCAGGCCAATACAAATATCCCGATCTCCGCACCGGCCCCCTTTGTTGAAGAGTATCTCCGGAATACGGGAGAACCGCCGGTATCGATCCATCCACAAAAAGAAAATGTTTCCCGGAGCGGGGACTGCGTCATGGTCGCAAACTGGCATACCGCGTTTGCAAATCCACGATCGTACGCAGACTGGCTGGTGAATCTCAAGGAAAAAACACCCGTTGATACTGCGTGGTATGCACCGGCATCCGCACTTCCCTCAACTATTGCCATTCTCTGTTACACAGGGTTCGATCTCTTCGATTTCCGGGCAGTTGATCTCAAATCAGCGCAGGGAATTTTCTGCACTCCTGAAGGGGAATTTCCCCGCGAAGCGCTCGGTCCTGGCCTCTGCTCCTGTCCGGGCTGCAAAGCCGGTGATCTTAAAGAGCATAACCGGGAATCGCTTCGTAATGAGGTAAGTCTGGTTGCGCATTTCATCGAGCAGGGACAACTGCGCGAACTTGTCGAGTCCCGCTGCCGGATGGATGCTGCGCAGGTGGCGATCATGCGTCACCTGGACAACCGGTATGCTTTCATGGAGAGGCAGGTGCCGGTTGCACGGGGAAAAATTATGCGGGCGAACTCCGGCGAATCAATGCAGCGTGCTGAAGTGCGCAGGTTTGCAGACCGGGTAGTCACCCGGTATATCCCGCCAAAAACGGATGTTGCCGTCCTCATTCCCTGTTCTGCAAAGAAACCCTATTCACTCTCCCAGAGCCACCGCAAGTTCCAGCAGGCGATCGCCGGGCGGGCGCACGAGCTGATTGTCACATCCCCGCTGGGTCTTGTTCCCCGGGAACTTGAGACGGTATATCCGGCCGGTCATTACGATGTTCCGGTGACCGGGTACTGGGATGCCGAGGAGTGCGCATTCATTGCAGGAGTCCTGGAACAGTACTTCCGGAAGAACCCGTACCGGCGGATTATTGCGCATCTTGAGGGGGGCGCGCTCAAGGTAGCCCGGATGGCTGCCGAAGCCTGCGGAATTAACCTCGAATGCTCCTGCGAAGAAAATCCACTAAGCCCGGGTGCGCTGAACCGGCTTGATGCAGCACTTGCCGGCGAGAGACGAATAAAAGACGACCGGCTTCATGGCATGATGTCATACCAGTTCGGTTGCGACGTGGATACGAAAGGTACAGTCCTGCGGGGTCACTTCCCCGAGATCTTTTACAGCAGGAACAATGTGCAGATCTTCTCTATCGATACATCTACAGGCATGCTCCGGCCCACTCTTGACGGGTGGAACATGATACCTTCCGGGTACCGTATCCATATCGATGATTTTGTTCCTGAAGGGGATGTCCTCATACCCGGGGTTTCTTCCGCGGATCCCGGAATCCGGGATGGGGATGAAGTGCTTGTTGTCGGAAAGCGTGCCGTTGCAACCGGAAAAGCTGCAATATCCTCGGAAGACATGTGCCGGTCAAAGCGCGGGATTGCAGTCCGGGTGCGTAAGATAAAGAGATTGTAAACCAAAATAGTAGGACACGTGCGTTTATCGCGGGATTATTAGCAAGAGGAGTGACACGGTTGTTTCGCATAGAAAAAACAGAGCAGATTGCCGATAAGGTCTACCAGATGTGGGTGAATGCCCCCCACGTTGCACATCATGCAGCCGCGGGGCAGTTTGTAATTTTCCGGATAGACGAAAAAGGAGAACGCATCCCCCTCACCATATCCGCTGTTGACGGCGATTCGTTCCGGGTGATCTTTATGGCTGTCGGCAAGACAACCACCCACCTTGCGGCACTGTCTGCCGGGGATTCGATCCAGGATATTGCAGGGCCCCTTGGAAGAGCAAGCGAGATCAAAAAATACGGCACCTGTGTTGTTGTCGGTGGCGGAGTAGGAACCGCGAACCTCCCTATTATTGCCCGTGCTGCACGAGCTGCCGGTAACCGGGTCATCGGGATTGTCGGCGCCCGGAACGCTAACCTTCTCATCCTTGAAGACGAGATGAACGAGGCCTGCGATGAACTCCTTATCTCCACCGATGACGGGAGCAAAGGTTTCCACGGGTTTGCAGCCGATCTCCTGAAGCAGGTTATGGCGCGCGAGAATGTAGACTGCGTCTGGATCATCGGTCCCACCATCATGATGAAAGTCACCTGTGAAGCCACGCGCGCAGCCGGGATCCGGACATTTGTGAGCCTGAACCCGATCATGGTCGATGGTACTGGTATGTGCGGGTCGTGCCGGGTAACCGTTGGCGGGGAGACAAAATTTGCCTGCGTTGACGGCCCGGAGTTTGATGCACACAAGGTCGATTTTGCCGGCCTGATGCAGCGCGTCCGGATGTACCAGCCGGAAGAGAAGGAATCGCTCGAACGCTATCATGCACATACCTGCGCATGCAAAGGGGGCGAACACAATGCTTGACCGCCCGATAGACCAGCGCCTCCATGATTTTGCAGAAGTGGACCGGGGATTTTCTCCGGAGGAAGCAATGATCGAGGCTGACCGCTGTCTCCAGTGTAAAAAACCGCTCTGCGTCAGCGGGTGCCCGGTAAGTATCGATATACCGGCCTTTATCCGGGAAGTGGCAGCCGGTGATTTCAGGAAAGCTGCCGCTATCATCAAGGAACAGAACATGCTTCCCGCAATCTGCGGCCGGGTCTGCCCCCAGGAAGTCCAGTGCGAGGGAGTCTGCATTCTCAAGAACAAGGAAAAACCCATCCACATCGGCTCCCTGGAACGCTTTGTAGCAGACTGGGAACGGGCCAACGGGATGATCCTGCCCCAGAAAAAATCTTCCAAAACCCACCGCGTTGCCGTGGTCGGTGCCGGCCCGGCAGGTCTCACGGCTTCTGCCGAACTCGCCCGCATGGGATATCGTGTCACGCTCTTTGAATCCCTGCATGCGGCCGGCGGGGTCCTGATGTACGGTATTCCAGCCTTCCGGCTCCCCAAAGAGATCGTGAAAGCAGAGATCGATGCAGTCCTCTCGCTTGGGGTTGATCTCAGGCTCAACCACCTGGTTGGAAGAAGCGTAACCCTCCGGGAACTCTTAAGTTATGATGCCGTATTCCTGGGAACCGGTGCCGGTCTCCCGTATTTCATGGGCATTCCGGGAGAGAACCTGCCCGGGGTTTATTCCGCCAACGAATTCCTGACCCGGGTCAATCTTATGCATGCCGACCGGTTCCCGGTATTTGATACTCCGGTGAAAAAAGGCAGCCGGGTAGTTGTTGCCGGCGGCGGCAATGTTGCTATGGATGCAGCACGTGTAGCCCGCAGGCTTGGGGGCAAAGTTACTCTTGTATACCGGCGCCGGGAAGAGGATCTTCCGGCAAGAGAAGCTGAAATTGCCCGGGCCAAAGAGGAGGGCATCGAGTTTGTCATGTGTGCAAACCCGGTCCGGATTCTTGGCGACCAGGTCATGACCGGCGTGGAATGCACCAAGATGGAGATGTGCGCGCTCGACAGTTCCGGAAGACCGGAGCCGGCCCCTGCCGCGGGATCGGAGTTTGTCCTGGACGCGGATGTCTTTATTGCCGCAATCGGCCAGGGTCCAAACCCGCTTCTCATCAGCGAACTCCCCGAACTCAAGCGCGGCAAACGTGGAAATGTCATTGTGGATGAGAATTACCGGACATCTATTAGGAACGTGTATGCCGGCGGCGATGTTGCAACCGGTGCAGCAACAGTCATTCTTGCGATGGGCGCTGCCAAAAGCGCAGCACATGCCATCGATCGGATGCTCCGGGAAGAGTGAACAATTAATAATTCCTTTTTTTTTATTTTCCTCCGGGATTCTGCCCGGATATCTCTGCAGCAGGCATTTTTTTCAGATTCCAGCATTAATGACGGGATGCGGCTCGAAAAGAACAGACAATCAAAAAGAAGAAAAACTGCCGGTTCCTACCTCATTATCATATGCCATTTTGTCCAGACTGCGGCACGGAGATCACTCCGGGCAACAAATTTTGTACCGAATGTGGTACACCTGTTGATGAACCCGCAGTACCTGCCCCGAAAGTCGAACCTCAGGCTGCGCTTCCGCCGGTTCCTGAGGGAAAACCCGGGGCAAATAAAACCATCGTCCTTGTTCTTGTCGGGATCATTGCTGTCTGTATGCTTGCAGCGGCGGTGATTCTCTCAGGAATGTTCGTTACAATGCCAGCCAAATCCTCATCCGCGACCCAAGGCCCGAACGTTTCAGTTACCCCAACCAGTTATGTGATTGTTACATCCCTTGACCCAGAAGAGAGCCCGATCCCGGTCACCACGCCGACAACAAAAATTGTCAGCAGCGAACGGTTCGGCAGCGATTATGTACGGGTTTATTCCATAAGTAAAAATTTTTCCTATGGGGAGAAAGCAACCTTCACCCAGAACCTGACAACGCCCCCCCTGTATATCAAGTTCAGCCTGATGCCGGTGAATATAAGCCGCCATATCCTGGTCGGGATCGGAACCCACCAGGAACACATGGTCAATACTACCGTAACCAGCCCGAATGCCTGGTTTGAAGTGAAAGTTTATGACGCGGGTGATGATCACCTTGTTGAACAGGAAGGGTTCGGAAAAGATTACAGCGACGTGACATCCCAGGAATTCATGGTGCGGCAGAAAGGAAATTACCGTATAGAATTTTCCGGCCACGAAGTATCGGCCGCAGTGGATGTTCTCACGGGAATCGCATGATTTTCCGGGATCAATTGGAGATTTCACATTTTTTTCAGGAGAACGGCATACACCATCCTTTATTTAAAAAGACTGCCTAGTACTAGAGATACCAAACAAGGTGAAAGAGAATGAATTTCGGAAACTTAGGCGGAATGGGGGGAGCAATTAGCAGTTATCTTGCAACCCCCGAAGGGCAGGAGACTGCAAAACAGTTCCTTGCATCCCCCGATGGAATAAACCTGCTGAAAACCTTTGCCTCAAGCCCGCAGGGTCAGAAGGCGCTCATAAGTATTCTTCCAACACTCCTTGAGAGCTTCAACCTTCCCCCGGGAGTCAAGGAAATGATCCTTGGCGCTCTTCCAAAAGAATAATTCTGATGATTTTTATTTTTTTTTAATTTCAAATGAAATGGTATAAGATCGATCCCGATCAACCTTGATAGCGATATCAATTAATTACGGCTTGTTCCCCCAGGTGTGAAATATGTTCAGGGTACTGTATGTTGACGATGAACCAGCATTGCTGGACCTTGGCAAGATCTTCCTGGAACAATCCGGCAATCTCCATGTGGACACGGTCTCATCAGTTGAAGAAGCAATCGCAAAAATACAGGCAGAGCCGTTCGATGGAATTATTTCCGATTACCAGATGCCGGGTAAAGACGGGCTGGAATTTTTAAAATATATCCGTTCCCGGAACTTCGATATCCCCTTCATTCTCTTCACCGGTCGCGGACGCGAAGAGATTGTTATCGAAGCCCTGAACAGCGGTGCCGATTTTTATCTCCAGAAAGGCGGGGAGCACAAATCCCAGTTCGTCGAACTTGAACACAAGATAAAAAATGCCATTGATCGCAAACACATCCAGGACCGGCTCAAGGAATCGGAACAGAGGATGGCAGGTATCATCAACTTTTTACCGGATGCTACCTTTGCAGTCAATCTTGACAAGAAAGTTATCGCCTGGAATAAAACCCTGGAGATGATGACCGGGGTTCTTGCCGATGCAGTTCTTGGAACCTCGGGTTATGCACAGCCCCGTACCCATGACAAGGATCGAAAACCACCTCTTGTGGATCTGGTTCTCAACATGGAAAAAGAACTGGAAAAAAAATACCCGAGTGTCCAGCGGGAAGGGGACAAGATAATATCAGAAACTTTTATGCCCGGCCTGTACGGCGGGAAAGGTGCGTATGTCTGGCGGGTAGCATCCCCGCTTTACGATACGCGTGGCAATATGATAGGAGCTATTGAAGCTCTCCGCGACATCACCCAGCGGAAGGAATCAGAAGACAAACTCCGGCGGATGAACGAAGACCTCCATGCAGCGTACGAACAGCTGGCAGCTGCCGAGGAAGAGCTCCGCTCGAATTACGAGGAACTGGCAAGCAGCGAACGGGAACTCCAGCGGGTGAAAGAACGCTACCAGAGCGTTGTCGAGGACCAGACCGAACTCATCTGCAGGTTCAGTCCTGATGGAAGACTTACCTTTGTCAACGATGCCTACTGCAGGTATTTCGGCCTGAGCCGGGCAGCTTGTCTTGAAGAGCAGCATCACGTTGATATTCCCAGGGAGGAGCGGGCTCTCATGCGCAAGCATTTCCAGCTGCTTTCAAAAGAGGATCCATCGGGTTCGATCGAACACCGGATCATCATGCCATCCGGCAAGGTGAGATGGCAGCGCTGGAATGACCGGGCTATCTTCGATCCCAGCGGCACATTAATCGAGTACCAGTCCGTTGGGCGGGACATCACACGCCAGAAAGAGGCTGAAGAGAAACTTCAGCGCACTCACGAGGATCTCTATGTTGCATATGAACAGCTGACTGCTACCGAAGAGGAGTTGCGGGCAAATTACGAGGAACTCAGTAAAAACCAGCAGGAACTTTACCGGAGCGAGGAGCGGTACCGCAATATCATTGAAGACCAGACCGAATTCATCTGCAGGTTCACACCGGATGGTACGATTACGTTTGCAAATGATGCCTACTGCCAGTATTTCCGTAAGCAGAAAAACAGACTGGTAGGGAGCAAATTTTCCCCTGCTATTCCTTCTGAAGACCGGGATAAAGTGAATGATCATTTCTCCCGGATAAGCCCGGAGAACCCGGTCGGGACCATAACCCACAGTATCCTCATGCCGGATGGAAACGTCCGGTGGCAGAAGTGGTCTGACCGGGCCATCTTCGATACCGAGGGGCGCATTATCGAATACCAGTCCGTTGGACGGGATATCACTGCAGAAAAGGAATCAACAGATCTCCTCCGGCGGATGAACGATGACCTTCATGCAGCGTACGAACAGCTGGCAGCTGCCGAAGAAGAGCTTCGCTCGAATTACGAGGAACTGGCAGGCAGCGAGCGGGAACTCCAGCGGGTGAAAGAACGCTACCAGAGCGTTGTCGAGGACCAGACCGAACTCATCTGCAGGTTCAGTCCTGACAGAAAACTTACCTTTGTCAACGATGCCTACTGCAGGTATTTCGGCCTGAGCCGGGCCGCATGTCTTGAAGAGCAGCATCACGTTGATATTCCCAGGGAGGAGCGGGCTCTTGTGCGCATGCATATCCAGTCGCTTTCAAAAGAGGATCCATCGGGTTCGATCGAACACCGGATCATCATGCCATCCGGCAAGGTGAGGTGGCAGCACTGGAATGACCGGGCTATCTTCGATCCCGATGGCATATTAATCGAGTACCAGTCCGTTGGCCGGGATATCACCCGCCAGAAAGAAGCGGAAGACGAACTCCAGCATACTCACGAGAATCTTTATGCAGCGTACGAGCAGCTGGCAGCTGCCGAGGAAGAGCTCCGATCGAATTATGAGGAACTCAGTAAAAACCAGCAGGAACTTTACCGGAGCGAGGAGCGGTACCGCAACATTATTGAAGACCAGACTGAATTCATCTGCAGGTTCACGCCGGATGGCACGATCACGTTTGTCAACGATGCCTACTGCAGGTATTTCGAACGATCCCGGGACAAACTCGTTGGCCACAAGTTCACCCCGGTTATTCCTGCTGAAGACAAAAAGGAAGTGAAAAATCATTTCCGGATTGTAACCCCCGAGTACCCGGTCCGGATTATTGAACACAGGATCGTCATGCCCGGCGGGGAGATCCGCTGGCAGCAGTGGTCCGACCGGGCTATTTTTGATGCACAAGGCCGGGTGATGGAATACCAGTCGGTTGGGCGGGATATCACCGATCGGAAGCGGATGGAATGGGCGCTCCATGAATCCAACCAGAAACTCAACCTTCTCTCGAGTATCACGCGCCATGATATCCTCAACCAGCTCACCGCCCTTCAGGGATATCATCTCCTTCTCAAGGATACCCTCCCGGGGGGAGACCAGCAACGCTGGATCGAAGGAGCGATAAAAGCCGGGGAGACCATCCAGAGCCAGATCCAGTTCACCCAGCAGTACCAGGATATCGGTCTCCAGAAACCAAGGTGGCAGAATGTCTTTGTCTGTGCAAATGCTGTCGCAAAGGACCATGGTTTCACCCAGGTGTCCGTAGACCACGCTCTGGCAGATGTTGAAATATTTGCCGATCCTCTCCTGAAAACGGTCTTTTTCAACCTGTTTGAAAATGCAATCATGCATGGCAAAAAGGTAAAAACAATTCGTGTTACCGGGGATTCGACCCCCTCGGTTATGCGGATCATAATCGAAGATGACGGGAGCGGGATAGAATATCCGTTCAAGGAAAAAATTTTCCAGAAAGGCTTTGGCAATCATACCGGCCTTGGCCTGTTCCTTGTCCGGGAAGTCCTCTCCATCACCGGCCTTACCATCCGGGAAGTGGGGGAACCGGGGAAAGGAGCACGATTCGAGATCCTTGTTCCCCCGGATATGTCAAGAATGATTACCAATTCCTGTGCCCTGTAACAGGCACCCCGACCGGGAAATGGGATACAGGAAGTTTTTCTTCTATCGATGGATATCATAACAGGAGAGGATTGATTCAATGGCCCGCATGTTCTCCCGACCGGTTTTCTGCTGTATAGTTTTTATCCTGATCCTCATCTCCTGTTCATCCATTCCTGCAGGAGCTCTGACGATATCACAATCGGATTCCACGCTTTCTTCATCGCCGACGATTGCGAATGGGGATACCGTGTATATCAAAGGGATAGCTACCGGCCACCCGAGAAATGGTCTCCAGGTCTGGCTTGTCAGCAATAATTACCTCAAGGTTTCAACCATTCCTGTTGAAAGTGACAATACCTTCACTTATGAATTAAAAGATACCGATACCCGGAACCTTGCCCCGGGACAGTATTTTGTCGTGGTTCAGCATCCGATGATGAACGGCCAGTTCGACGTGACATATGATCCCGGAACCGGCGAAGTCAAAAACCTCCAGCTGGGTACGAATGGAATGACAATATTCCGGATGTCGGGATCCGGCAGTCTCCAGAGTCCGGCTGCCGCACAGGCACTCATTCAGGCCATAAGCAGTCAGAATATCGATGATACGTTCACCACGTACTCGTTTGTTATCGGCACCCCGTCTATCTCTATCAATACAATCGGGGATCGCTATGTTGGCGATCAATTCACTCTGGCGGGGACAACAAACCTTGCGGCCGGCGATTCTCTCCAGGTTGAAATAACCTCATCGTCATTCGCTCCAACGAAAAAAACCTCTGACGGGAGTTTCTCCGGAACTACTCAGACCATCAAAGTTGTCCGGGGAACCGGGAATCAGAACACCTGGTCAATTCCTGTGGATACCTCATCATATCGTCCCGATGAGTACCTGGTCAAGGTATCGGGAATAACCCAGACGGCTACCGGATCTGCTTCCTTCCGGGTTCTGGAACCCCCTGCCACGGCCCCGGTTACTCCCGTCCGGACGGCTGTCATAACACCGGAAGCGACGCCCACAATATCTCAGGTTATCCCTGCAACAACAATCCCGGTAACCACAAAAGCATCCCTGCCGCTCTGGCCGGTAATATCTGCAGGAATCCTTGCAATCGTTCTCTTTGGGAGAAAAAGAATATAATGAGAGGGTTACCAGCCAAGAATGAGGGATTTGGTCCGGGAATACTGATCCAGCGCATCCTGCCCGTTCTCCCGTCCGATCCCGCTTCCTTCAACGCCGCCGAAAGGAACCTCCGGGGGCAGGGTGAGATGACGGTTTACCCAGATAACACCGGCATGGATTTCGTCAAAGACTCGTTTTGCCGTATGCAGGTTGGTGGTCCAGACCGAGGCTCCAAGGCCGAATCGCGAGTTATTGGCTTCGCGGATAGCAGTATCCAGGTTCGGGACGGTCATAACCGGTAATACCGGCCCGAAGATCTCTTCGGTTATGAGCGGGGAACCGGGACTTATGTCCGTCACCAGCGTTGGCCGGTAGAAATATCCTTTTTCATAGGCTTTGCCTTTGAGCTCGCAACCCCCTGCAATAACATGCCCTTCCCTGTTCTCGCGAACAGTCTCGACCGCTTCCTGGATACGCTGACGCTGGCTGCTGCTGTTCAAAGGACCCATATCGATCTTCGGCCCCAAGCCATTGCCGACACTGAGAGCCTCGGTCCGCTCTTTGAGTTTCCGGGTAAATTCCCTTGCCACGCCTTCAAATACATACAATCGCTTGACGGCAGTGCAGGTCTGGCCCGCATTATAAAACCTCCCCCGTATTGCCCCTTCCACGGCCCGGTCGATATCCGCGTCGCTTGTAACAATCATCGGATCGGACCCGCCAAGTTCGAGGGTCAGTTCCTTGAGATGACGCGATGCGAGCTCCTTAATTTTCTGACCGGTTGCACAACTTCCGGTAAATGAGATCTTTTTGATATCGGGATGCTGTACAAGCGCATTTCCCGCTTCTTCCCCGGTGCCCGTCACCACATTCAGGACGCCGGGAGGAAGACCGGCTTCATCCAGGATCTTCGCAAGGCTGATATTGGTGAGCGGCGTGGCAGATGCCGGTTTGAGAACCAGGGTGTTTCCGGCAAGGAGTGCCGGCCCCACTTTCCAGCCCATGATGAGGACCGGCATATTCCAGGGAATAATGGCCCCGCAGACCCCCAGGGGTTCGCGGATGACGATGCTGTCTCCGGTCTGCCCAAGCCGGAGCGCTTTTCCGGACTGGTGCGCGGAGATCCCGGCATAGAATTCCAGGACATTGGCATAGCCCCGGACTTCATCGATCGATTCCCGCAGGGGTTTGCCCTGTTCCATGGTCAGGAGCTGCGCAAGATCTTTATGCCGCTCGCGGACTTTTTCTGCAGCCCGGTACAGGATCATCCCGCGCTCGCGCATGGATCTCTTCTTCCAGACATCCGCAGCCTCACCTGCAGCCTCAACTGCCCGGTTGATATCTTCAGATTTACCCAACGGCACGCGATCGATAGTTTCACCGGATGCCGGATTTTCAACTTCGATCCAGGCCTCATCCAGTGAACTGGTTTCAGCTCCTCCGATTCTCATCAGCATGGCGCTCATCCTTCTGGCGGCAATGTATCCGCAGGTTATGCATTAGAAGGATATTCATGCCTATAAATTACCCGGGCCGGAAAACCGGGTATCTGACCTGTTCCGGTCAGAAATTTGGTCCGTCTCCGGCAGGTCGGTTCTCGCCACCGGTACCGGTAGTGCATTCAACAATTGCAAACGAATCCATTCACCCGCAAGATAATGGCAGAATCTGCAGAAATCCGGAATGGTATTTCAAATAACTATGTCCGGTTCCCTGCCTTCGGGACCGTGTTGGTGCTGGAATCCGGCCGAGGTGAGAAATTAAGAATTATATTCAGGATTCCGGATGTATTCCATGCCATCAGCATATGCTGATTTACCGGAGAAGGTTGCAAGAATCCGTTCGCCGTCGCTCACGACAATTAAAGGCGCGTTCTCACGAACACAGAATAGAAGTTCGAGCAGCTCGACTTCCTCGATTTTGAATCCCTGTACAAGAACCGATGCCGGTTCAAGATCCATACGCTCCCGTGCCAGATCCGATGGTGCAGTGCGGAAAAAATAAAAGAAGACCTGGTAGGCGTTGAGAAGGTCGGAAACGAGCAGCTCGGACCGGATCGCACTGTCCAGCCGGCCCAGCTCTCTCGCAAGACAGGTTACGTCTTCTTCACACGAATCGAGAAGATCGTCCACGATGGCAACAAGATCAGCGTAAGGAATACTCTTTGAACGGGAAGTCATTGATATTCATTGGATATACCGGGAAAAAAACCACGGGGTCCGGAAACCTGCTCTTACCCTTCAATAAAAACCCTTAATAATCTGTTAACGCGGGAATAATTCAACCATTTTTTATATTTTAATTGCCCTAAAGATCGATATGGGAAAAATCTCTGAATTTTCCAATCAATATCAGAAAATCAATACAAGACGATCATATTTAACGGCATTACGGGCGTATTTTGCGTTTATAGAAGGAATTGAAAGAGATTCTCACAGGTCAATTGATGAGTATGAAAAAATAGCAGAACGTTATTTGTCAGAGGATCGAAATTATACCAATGACCTGATCAATTTTGCAGTTTCATTTAAAAATACACCTCCAAAAACAACCCAAATGTATATCGCAGCAGTTAAAGAGTTCTTTTTTTTCTGTGATATCGATTTAAGAGAGGTCGATCTGAGGAAAATTAAGAAAAAGTTACCAAAGGGTGGCGCGGCAACGGTTGAAAAGATCATGGATTCTGAAATGATCCAGGTCATATTACAACATAGCGGCCTGATGATGAGAGCGCTTATCCTTCTCCTTGTATCATCGGGAATGAGGATTGGGGAAGCCCTCACCCTGGATCTTGCTGATATCGATGTGAAAAAGGAAAAGTCAATTGGATATATTTCTATCAGAGGAATAACATCTGACGGCGAGGGGGCAAAGGGAGGCATTCAAAGATATACATTTTGCAGTACTGAGGCAGCAGGTGTGATCCGGGAATGGTTGAAAAAAAGAGATTCATATCTTGCAGAATCCGCAAACAAAGGAAAAGGGATAGGAAAAATAAAAAATATTCAGGATACCCGTTTGTTTCCGGTGTCATCATCGACAGTAGCGGACATGTGGCTTAATGCATTAGAAGGGGCGGGTCTTGTATCTCGGGACTCCATGACTAACCGGCTTCAGATTCATGTTCACATGACCCGTAAATTCTTTTTATCACAACTTCGGCTTGCAGTCCCTCCGGATATCGTTGAACTTCTTGCAGGCCATTCCGGATACCTATCAGACGCATATAGAAAATATACCCGGATACAAGTGGAAGAGTTTTACCAGAAAGGTGAGCCCTATGTTACGATCCAGATTACCGAAGAGATCCGCGAATTAAGAACCACAACGGAAAAGAAAATGCAAGCGCATTCAGAAATTATTGAGGGATTGGTTCAGCGGGACATGGTACGAGAGCGTGAGCTCCGTGAGCTTCGAGATCTGACAGCCTATTTACAACACCATATTGTTGAAAAGGAAAAGGAATAATCACCCGATGGCCCGTAAAATTATCAAACGATCCTGCATCCCTTCAGACTCGTATGAGGCATTCAAAATTATAAATTGGATTTTCTCCTGTTTTACTTCGAGAGCGTATAGCGTGAGGATCTGAATAATGTCCTCGTCAAAAATTATTTTATCCATATTTCACCTGTAATGAGGAAAACAGAGATTTATATAATGGAAATATGAATTTATGGAAATATAGAAGGTATTTTGCGAAATCCTTCGCAGAATATCAAGCGATTTGATTTAATGTGATTTTCTCATAATATCTTTGATAAATGATTCTCCTTCAGAAGATAGTAGCCATTCCTTAACCTGATCCTTTGGTGATTTATTCCAATTCTCAAAAAAGAAATCAAGGGCTTTCCGTACTACCTCATTTCTATTTGTCATCTCGTCAGTTCCAATGTATGAATCGATTTTGGAGATTGTTGAGGCAGTACATTTTATTGTGATTTGTTCCCGATATTCTGACATTCATATGAAGTTCTGATCAGATCTGAATGAGGATTGGGAAACCATATGAATTTCATATGATGTCCAACAAAAATGATCTTCTGTCGTAAAATCAAAATAAAAATCTTTATTTTACATTTCCTCATTGTATCGAGTATGAAACGGGTATTACTAGTTACATTATCTTTACTTCTATTGATCGGATCGGTTTCTGCGTATGGCCTTTATCTGAAATGTCCAGAACAGGTTCAAGCGGGAACCCCGGTAAAATGCTCCATCGATTCAGATTTTCCCCAAGGGACCCCATTCACTGTTGTATTTTCTGGTCCTCAAACGCTTTCAAGTGAAAGCGGATTAATTCCAGCGAATCAAGTAACGATTTACAAAGTATTTGATACTGAAGGAAAAAGCAGCGGGGAATATTCGGTTGATCTAAAATTTACAGGCACGGAATCATCCAGGCTGCGATCCGATGCAGTAACCACTCAAAAAGTTATGATTATCTCAGGAGGACCGACAACGGCAACGGCAACGACTCTTACAACAATCCCAACAGCAGCACCTACCTCGATTATGACCCAGACTCTTACCACAACCGTTCCAACTCCGGTCCCGACAACTATAACGATCACAACCTCTGCAACGATTCTATCAACATCGATAATCACAACCGCGCAGACAAAATCTATGGAGAGTCTGATCGCGGAACAGAATAAAAAAATAGACGATCAAAACAAACTGATCGCCGAACAAAATAAGAAATTATCGGAACAAAACGATATGCTCTCTCAAATCACCGGATATCTCAAAAATTTGTTTGGATGGAAATAAACTTTTTAATCATCATAAGTATTTTTCATTATTTCTTTTATGAGGCCTTTCCCCTCGTCAGATAGTAACCATTCTTTTGTAAGTGCAGTTTTTTCCCGGTTCTCAAAATAAAATGTCAGTGCTGTATTGATAAGACTTGAAACACTTGCAAAATCCTTATTTTGCATAGATTTTTGAACATTCTTCCTATTCGTCGGTGTAAATGTAAACGCCATTCTCTCTGGTATCTCTTCACCGACTTTTCGTGGCATCATATAAGAATCATAGTTGATGTTTATGACAATATTCATACATCAATGATACATAGAATCATCATCTTTAAATATCATTGATGTATCATAGATTGATCAAGGTTTTACCATGCCTGTTCAAGAAACAAAAATGGAACGAACCACAATTTCCCTGCCTGAAAAGCAGTTGATGAAAATTGATGAGATGGTATCGAATGGAGACTATCCCAACAGATCTGAAGGGATCCGAACGGCAATCCGTGAATTTATCGAACGTCACCCGAACGCTACCGGGAGTGTACCTGCATGAGCTCGGCAGCATCTCCCCAGGACTCCGGAATACCCCGAACGATTTTTCGGAGCAATGTAATCCGAATAAAAAACGAGTTTCCACCTTCAGTGTATGAGCGTCTCCAGACGGAGATCAAAGAAGGGAAAACCATGGTTGTGGAGCTGATCTAATGTCATCAGGAAAGGGGGAAATCCTCGCCCGGTCTGGCAAGAGTCAGGGCGAACATTTCACTGATAATAGATCACCCGTGGAGGACAAAAACCTTCCGGCGGCTCATTGCCCGCGATGTGACCGGGCCGGATTCAGACCGGTGATCATTCTTCCCGAACCAGAAGATCCTCGTGATGTGGCGATCCGAACCCTCATCGCTATCAAGGACCATGATCGGAATCTAACACCGGGCGATCAAATCACGCTTGATGGAGCGATCCAGGTCTGCCGTCGATCACTTTTCAAGGATAACGACGGGAGGGATCCATAATGCTTACCTTTTGCCTCACCTGTTCCATGAAATCTGCCGGAGAATGCCCGGGTGCGGATCATCCTGCAGATTGTAAGAAACAACGGAAAAACCAGATCCGGCAAGACCTGATCCAAGAGTTCAAAGAATGCTGCGGGGTTGCGTGATGTCCCAATTCACATCATTCCATCTCTTAATCGTCATAGCGTCATTCTTTGCGGGAATGCTCTGTTTTTCGTTACTCTTTCCGGGGTGCGTTGCATGATTCAGCCGGGCTCTCTTGTTGTCTGGAATCCCGGGGATCTAAATCGGATCTTTTCGGAAAATTTCGCCATAAAATTATCGGATGAAGTTCCGATCCGGGGCATTGTTCGGCGTGTGGATGGTCGGATCGCGCTCATGGCATACATGCAGCAGACGGGAGAACGGGCGATCATCCCGGTGAAGTTGTCCGAGTTATGCTCGGCGGGGGTGTGCCATGTCACAGAATAACGATTCTAAGGAAAAGACCGTATCGGCGCTAAAACCCGGTATTGACGCAAGACGCCCCTATCAGGTCATCTTCTTCATCGTACCGGGGATCTGCCTGTACGCTCTTGGCTTCAGTGTAATGCATTGCATTCTCATCAATTTTGTATCGGGTATGCCGATATACTTCATTGATTGGTGGGGGCGGTCCTGATGGATCACGTTTTTGTATATGAGCCCTCATCAGGCGTGAAGGATCCTTCATTTCGCGGTCCTCGTGTTGGGGATCTCCCGGATACCTGCCGTGAGTGCGGGAGCAGCTGCTCAAAGACAGAACGCCGGATATGCCTATCAGAACTTGACGGGGTGGCCTGATGTCAGGGAACGAAACGGAATACATCATCACCGAAGCGCAGCTCACAAGACTTTTTGAATGGCCGGGGTGTGACGAAGAACAAGAAATTGCGGCTGCAATCAGGAGGAGGAAGGTAACTCTGATGAGCGGAGGAACTCTCCTTGTAGATATCCCGTGCGCAGACCTCGATAAATACGGGGACTGTCTTCGTGATGGAAACAAATGTCAGTGGGGAGGGAAGGATGGATCGAGTTGCCCAACTTATAGAAGGATGGTGAGATCATGACTTCGCCGAATATCTCTTTCCTGAAGTCCTTGCCCGATGAGGAAAAGGCCAGGCTTTTTGATGAGATGGTAACCCGCCTGGAAACTCAAAACAAATCTTGCGGCGTGATCTTCGGGTCTATCCAGCTCATTGAGATAATGGAAGATGACGCCGTAAAGCTCGGGTTTAAAAAATGCCCCTGCTGTGGAAGAGGGGGGCGGTCCTGATTACCACAATGATCCGCTGTGCTGATGGGTTCATGCACACTACCCAGGCCCCGGTCCGGGTCCTGCCCCATGGAACCCATGTTGAGATTCAAGAGTATGATCGTGGTACTTGGGATCCGCTCTATACCACTCCCTTCGCTGTTGAAGTGGAGGTTCGGCCATGAGCCTTACCGTAGTAGGTCCGGCATTAGTTATTTGTCCGGAATGCGGAGAGGAGATTGGGCGTGAGCGGCTGCATACAGATTTAGGATCTTTCCTGCTGCCTCTTCCCCGAACCTGTCCGGCATGTGACGCGGCCCTGGTTCCCCAGGTCCGGCATATGGATCCGCACCAGGCAAAACTTCCCTGCGATCATGATCCCTGCGCTTTTAGTGATCCCATGTCTATCCTGGGTGAAAAAGCGGTATCGTTGTTGAACAACACTGAAAAACAGTTGATATAAAATGACTAAAATAAATTCTGCCTTAAACGGCAAAAATGTATCGGAATCGAAGACAGAAAACAGCGTTGCCTCCCCCCACGCAGTCCCGCCAAGAACGAACGGAGAGAAGGCAACAGCTTCTGAGTGCCAGGGAAAGAAAAAAGTATGCACCTGCCCTGGATCGCGTGACGATACCAGCGTTGCGGTTTGCCTGGAGGACCAGAAATACCTGGTTGATCTCGCGGCCGAGACCTCAAAGAGAACCGGCAGAAAGGTAACCGTGAAAGAAACGCTCGCGGAGATCATCAACAATAACCGGGAGCGTGCATCAGCATGACCGCTCAGGCAGCCGCGCCGGCCGGGACCCCAACCACCAGAAAAACAATTCCCCTGGATGAAGCGCTGGGATCCAAAACGGAAGACGATCGCCTCTCGCTCCAGCCGGGTATAAACCCGTTTTACATCACGGATGTTTTTATCACCGATAAAACCCGGTATGAAAATCTTGCGAAGATCAACGGCATTCTGGATCCGGAAATACAAGGTGATCTTCGCAATGTGGTCAAATTCAGGACCACGGCAAAACCCCTGGTTGATCAGCTCAAGGACCTTGCAGCTCGCAACGCATCCGGCAATGGTCATTTCCGGCTACCGGTCGGACCGGTAATAGTCATCAACCAGGAAAGCGCTGAGCCGGATCCCGAGTCAGGACAACCCCGGTATTATTTCAAACTTGTAGCGGCTCCGGCCAAGTAAGCGAAGATCCAACCCTCTCTTTTTCGCTTGCATGGTCCCGCCTCTATCTCGTCCAGCTAGCTCCGGGGATCCTCTCATCCCCATATCCCCCGAGCTCGGCGGCTGGATCTCGTTTTCTCAGGATCCCGTTGCCCTGAAGGGGGACCTTGCCGTCCCCCTGGAGGGGCCTATCGCTCGCGCCCACGCCCCTCAGCGGAGCGGGGGCGGGATGGCGCAAGGGGCAGATCCTGAACCCGGCCAGAAACCTGCTATTGCCTGCCGGACTTCGGAATACATCTTCTACATAGATGGTACTTACGAACCGGTCCCCACGGAAAAGCCGGATACATTATCCGGGTATCCTGCTAATGGTTCAATTGCCACATTCACGCCTGACCGGAAACCGCAGAATGAGCGTATTTTCATTCCGGACGTCATGAGGTTATACCCGCCCGAAGAGACCGGTACCGGTCGGTTGAAGTATCACACTCGGCCCGATGGGACACGGGTATCTTACTGTGGAACCATCCGACCGGATGAAGATGGCAACGTGGCCGCGTGCAGCAATAAGCCATACTCGCATCAGATTATCGGCCTGCCGAATTCTTGCAAGCGGCGCGGATGTCCTGAGTGTTCCCCTGATTGGTCTCAAAAAGGCGCTAGGAGGGTCCAGCAAAGCGTTAACGGGTATATTCTGGCAACTGTACCGGAACCTGTGAAAGAAGCGCTTTGTGAGGCATTGCAGGGCCTTTCTGGAACAGAAGCACCGGACGAATGGAAACAACTGGATCAGATCCAGGATGTTTTAGACCTGGCATACCGGTACTTGTCCCGGCATATTGTAATATCGCCACCTCGTGAAGTAGTGGCTGCAATAGTCGAAAGGACAGAGAGAGATTTAGAAAAGAAGGGAATAGATCTTGAAAAAGATCATATCCGATATCGAAATGAATTTCACCGGATATTCATGAAAAAATACCGGCGGAAACTGGATCAAATAGCGCGGATCGCGGGGTTGCATGCTTATGTTGATGTTGATCATAATATCCGTCTGAAAAAAGATCGGGATTCTGACAACGCGGATCAAACTCTTGATAAAAACCGGTACCGGAATATCCTCATCACGTCCCGATGGCGGCACCGGGTTGTTTTTTCCCCGCATAGTCATTTGATGGCTTGGGGATATTTGCCTCCCGTTGAGGAATTCTATGAACAGACCGGAGGATGGATCTATAAGAATTTGGGAGTGGTAACCTCCGTTGCCGGTTTAACCGATTATCTTCTGTCACATGCCCCGGATATTCAGGGCATGCATGGGTACAGGCCCTGTGGGGATCTGAAAAACTACCGTGTCCAGGGAGAGATCAAGATCCCCCTTTTTAGGAAGTGTTTGGAATGCCTGGAAGAAGGTAAGGCTGCCAAAGATGCGGGGATGGTCCTTGCAAAGTTGCAATCGGTAGAATATCAACGGGACGAGCACCGGCAGAATAAACTTATTTCATGGGAATTCAAGGGAGGATTATCTCAAAAACCGTATAGGACCACAGAGATTATCCCGATATATGAAAGGAAACCCCAGGCTAAATTGAAACCTGGTGCAGCGACTGCAGATCCCCCTCCCCAGATTGCGCCCTGGTTAAGTGAGGAGGAAAAGGAGACGAAACTGAGAGAATGGAAATTACTCAAGAATGAGCGGGAGCGGATCCGGAAAGCTAATCTTTGGATGCCCTATGCCTCATGGGAGAAATTACACTATGATGAGCGGCAGCGGTTTAAATGGAGGAAATCTTTCAGCCAGGAAGAGTATGCAGCTGCGGGACCTGATTGGCTGGTAAAGATGTTTGAGTGGTGCTAATGCTCGAGATCGATGTATACATGGGCCTGCAGGTACCGGTGAAAAAGGATGTCAGGTAAGATTCATTGGACACATAGGGATTGTTCATCTGGATATTCTGATCAGATGAAACGGATTTATCAGAGAGAGCCAGGTACTGGAAAATTTATTCCGATTGGTTGGTGGTGCCCTCACTGCAATAAGACGGAATTTTTTAACCAGTGCCATCGATGCCAGGGAAAGGAACCTAATCCTGATTCGGAAGAATTTAAGAAAACGGGTCTTTGCTGGAGATGCAGGGAAGAGGATCAAAAACCTAAAATTAGTCTTGATCGTCCGGAAGGATGTTTGGGCTGTAGTGATTTGGTGACCTGCACAACAGAATTTGATAGTGTGGCTTGTAAATTAAGAAGAGCTCGGATTGCCAGGAATAAGGATCTGCTCAAGGTTTCTGATTAAGAGGACCGGTAATGTATACATCGATATCCATGTATACATTGCAGCGATCGACAGACAGGAAATTTATCATAATACTTTCATTTCCATTCGGGATATCCAATCTTATCAGAAGTCTGCCTTTTTGGTAAAATCATTTTATCAAATTTTTTTTAAAAAATAAATTCGGTTATCGACCGATTTTGAATATTGAGTTTTATGATCCTTCTTTCGTTGCTTCTGTTTCAATCATATTACTCTTGCTCATGTGCCTTATGCCTCCCAGATTCTTGGGATCCTCCAGGTCCTGATATGCGCGGAGGGGGAGGGGAGCGGCGGCCTGCTCGCTTTTTTGATTGTTCTGACCTTTGCTAAATATATTTATTATAGGTACTGACCGGTCGTCACTTAGATGAGGGGCGCCTTTTAGTGTAGCTATCCGGGCATGGACTACATTGCGGATAAACTCGTTCCGTTCGATTCCGTGTTTGATTAACCAGGATAGATCAGACTCAAAAAGTTGAATTGAAATTTGCCTGCTTAATGATTCGCAGTAATCGTTTACCATAAATAAAATTACTGTTGGTAATATTTAAATACCCCCAAATTAAGCGTTATTTATGGCAACGAACGCCTCAAAATTCACCGGGATTCAGAATACTGTTGTTCCGGAAATGGGTATTGACGTTGAACAGATCAAGGCAGATGCTCAGGATCTCACCCAGGCAGAGAACTATTCTGACCTAACCGTCCGGCTTGCAACCTTCATTCAGAAGCATCCCGAAACCGGCCAGAGAGTACAGCGGTTCATGAAGTCTCACCCGCTCCTTGTCAAGGCAGGCATTGCAGGTGCAGGGCTTGGTGCCCTGGTTGGCCCGGTAGCAGCTTCGGATGATTCCGCTTTCGGTATCAACGGAACGCAGATCGACGGAGCCTTCGACATTCTCAACCATCACCTCCTGCCGAGTGTCGGCCAGACAATTTCTGCAATGCCGTCAATCGTGATCCCCCTCGTGATCCTGATCGTGCTGATCATCATCATGCTCTTCGTTCCGGAGCTCCTGTACAGCCTGATCGACATGCTGAAGGGTGCGCTGAAATTCAAGCGCTAATCCATTCACCTTTTTTCGAAACTATTATTATTCAATAACTATTACTATCAGTAATGAAAATACACCACTTATTATTACTGACGATCATTTGTTTTGCGATGGTTTCCCCGGTACTCGCAGAACCGACTATGACATTCAGAGATATGAACGTCCTTCCTGGTGGATATCAGTCCTTTGCAATCTATGAAGTCAATGCCAACGGGACAAATCTTATTGGAATTTTCAATTCCACAACGGAAGCACTCAAGATTGATCATAACTCGTCCTATATCGCTCAATTCATCCCGTCTCATTCGGATTATGTAGCCAAACCCATGATGATCGTTACTGATGTCACCAGCTACATCACCGGCCATTATCCGGCGCTTATCATGGTATTTTTCCTGTTCTGTCTGTTCTGTATGGCGATCTATCTAGCGGCGAGAGGTTGAAAAAATGGATTACACGTTAATTATTTTCGGAATTATTGCTGTCGGCATTCTTGGATACCTGTTCTATACCAAAAAAATTACCAAGGAGATGATAAAAACCCGTCTTTCCAGAAAAACCATCAATTGTTCTGAGGAACAATTGGACGAGATAAAAAAAGCCGTTCTATCCGGTGATAAATCCATCCTGAATATCGTAAAAAATACAAAACCGAAAAAAGAGTTTATCCCAGGTCCGGATCAGGTTGCAGTTTTATCCATTGAAAAAAATGGAAATGAATTTAGGTTTGATTACTGGAACGCCGATGAGCCGGGTGTAGTTACGAATAACGATCGCGGCCGATCTGCAGATCTCGGACAAACCCAGCCGGTCACCTTTGTGATCCAGGGAAAAGCACACATCGGGTTTATCGTAGAGGGGGATCGCGGAGTAGGTCTGAAACTTGATCAGTCGGTCTTAAAATTAACCACAACGGCCCGGGAGGCATGGGATTTTATCCAGTCTGCAAAACTCCGATCTTTCCTCACTGAGAACTTGACCGGTCGACAGATAGCGCTGTACATGATACTCGGGATTATCATCGGTCAGTTGATCTTTTTCTTCGCCGGGGTTTGAGATGACCGATCCAGAACTGAAGGGACCGGAGCGGCTGAAAGGGGAGATCAAACAAAAATCATCCCCTCTTCAGCTGGTCGCGGATCTGTTCCGGCTGAATCTGATTTCGGATCGGATACTGGGATCGGAACCCCTTTCCAGGGGTACCAGGGAAAGCCATTTTGCGGAGGCATGGGCGTATGCAGTCGGACATTATGACGAGCCCGATCGAGACAATTGCATACGGCTTGATCGGTATATGGCACTTGCCCGGCGGATGCGGGAACTTTCACCCCATGAGGAAGGAAAACACATCGAAGTGATTACCCGGCTACTCTCCCCGACACCTCCGCAACAGTTGATCCTCGGATCTCCATACGATGAGCCGACAGAAGGCCCGTTCTCGTTCATCACGGACCGGATTGGCAAGGACAAAAAGAGGCACTGATCGTGGCGGCGGTATCCAGCACACCCGGCGCCGGAATGCTCAAAGGAAGTCCATTCCTTTTATATTCCGACTGGAAAACCCTCTCCGATCGCCCGGACCTTGAACTCTTCGAACAGACGAACAAAGCCCGGGATATCCTGATCCGGACCAATGTGATCCTGATCATCAAAAATAAAGAAAAACAGTATGCTGATATCCTCGATCAACTTTGGAAAGAGCTTTCTGATCTGATGGGTGAGTATTTTGATTTTTCATCGTTGGATGGAGTTAACGACTGGAAAAACGAGTACTGGAAAAAATTAACTCATCTCCTTTTTGGGCTATACCTGCTCCAGGCGCGGGAAGAGATCATTGAGAGCGAAAGCACAGCGGATATGAAAGCTCCGTTCAGTCTGACCGGGGGATCTCATGCAGACTGAAATGATCAACCTGGAAAAAACCCGGCTCTGGCATGAGGTACAAAAAAACCTCATTTACCGGCGGGGGGCTCATATTCTCGGGCTCGGTCAGACCGATACGGGAAAAACGAATAAGGGGATGACCGTTAATCATTGGCTTTACGAGTCGGGGGAAACCCTCGGGATCATGGATTGCGGGAAGCCGGGTGAGGTTCTGCCCTATGCAACATTCGGATCTCCGCTCAATTTTATCATACCTTCCGGGTGTGATGTCCATGTCGAAAACTCCCCGGTCCCGATTTACAAAGAGTATGTCGAAACCCCGGAACTGTCCTGGCACGTCACCAAGAAAGGGATGATTAATATCTACACGTTCCGGGAGCATATCCTGGACGATCTCACCATCGGTGAATACGCCTCCCGGTTCGTGGATGTTCTCGCAAAACAGGTTATGCGGAACATGATCGAGATCCCGATGCCGTTTTGCCTCGATGTTGACGAATGCAGCGATATCATCCCGGCATATGGCCTGATCGAAAACAAGTATCAGAAAGAAACGGCCTCCCGGTTCTCCCGTGTTCTTAAAAAGATCCGGTATCTCGGGATCCGGGTCCATGCAAAGGATCAGGCATGGGGGGATGTTTATCCGAATGCCCGGCGGCAGTTTGCGTTTTTGCTTCTCTCACGGAGCCCGGGCACTGAAGGAAAAACCGATGTCGGGGTTATCAAGCGATATGGATTTGAAGGGCTCCGCATCGATCAAGCCCGGATGATATTCCCGCAGCGGAATTGGTGGGGTGACTGGTCGTTTGATCGGATTGTTTCGCCGGAAAATATGCACATCGAATATGAGGGAGAGGTCTATTGGCCCCGGTCCCGGAGAAAAGACAGCTCCCATGTTGAGGGAGAGAAAAAAGGAGCGATAAAAAATGAAGGTTAATCAGATAATTATCGGGCTGTTTCTGATGATAGCCCTTGTTGGGATTGCAAGCGCGAACATCAACAACTTCTATATCGTCGTAACGGATCCAAGCAACAACCCAATATCGGGGGCATCCGTCACGCTCACAGTTCCCGGATATTCTGCAGCGACTCATACAACCGGCAGCGATGGACGGCCTTCCTTATTCACCGGGTATAATGTTGCGAGTCCTTGTACAGCGACGATCACAATCTCAAAATCCGGGTATACCACGTATACCTCTTCAGACAGTTTCATGGAAAAATCCAGTACTCCCGGCAGCACGTACGATTATTATTATGCGATATCCACCCCGCAGGTAACAAACATTCAGGTAACGGTGCAGGATTCGGTAAATCACGCGGTCCTACCAGGGGCGACCGTCTCGATCCCTGAAGGCACACCAAGTACAAGCACAACAGACAGCACCGGGAAAACCGGTGTAATTTCTGTACCGATTTCAGGGTATCACGTAACGATCACAAAGTCCGGCTATACCTCTTATTCGGTCAGTGATTCTGTCTATTATTCAGCAACTACCCAGGAGATGATTTATCGGCCTACCGCGATTGTTACCCCAACACCTACCCCGGATCCCGTTCATGCAAATGTCAGGTACACGATCCAGGATTCAAGCACAAGTGCGGTTATTACCTCATACAATATCGTAATCAGGGACAACACGAACGCGGTTTTAGAATCCGGGGCGATATCGGGAGAACAAAACCATTATTATTATTTCACACCGATCCCCTCGTCATATTCGATAGAAATTTCAAAATCTGGATATTCCACCTATACTCATACGTATTCATCAGCGCCGGTTGATGGGTCGTATATCACCATCAGTCTCACACCAACATCCCCGACCCCAACACCAACCCCGGGCGCTGAAACTGAATATACGTACGGGACCGCCTCTGCAAGTTCAGCGGCTGAATCGGCAAGTAATGCATTTGATCATGATTCTACTACAAAATGGGCGTCAGCAACAGATACCGGATCCCCGGGGCCGGGCTGGCTTCAGATGGATTACGGTAACTCTCGTGTAATCAATAAATACAAAATCACCGTATGGGCGGCTTATCTGAGATATCCGACAGCCTGGCAAATTTTAGGGAGTAATGATGGATCAACCTGGTCGTCTCCATTGGATTCTCGTAGCAGTCAGACATTTAATCAGGGTGAAACACAGTATTTCACATTCTCCAATGCAGTTTCATACCGGTATTATCGTCTGAACATTTTATCATGCATACCGGATACCGGAAATGTGTATTATAACCGTATTTCCGAATGGAATTTGTATAATGTAGCGACAATAACCCCAACACCTACCCCGACTTCAACGCCGATCACTCCATCAGCAACAAACATTCAGATAACGGTACAGGATTCGGTAAATCATGCGATTATCCCCGGAGCCACGGTCACTATTCCGGAAGGATCACCGAGCCAAAGCATAACCGACAACACCGGAAAGACCGGGGTAATTATTGTTCCGACCGCCGGGTATCATGTGACGATCGAAAGTTCCGGTTATACCTCATATTCGGTCAGTGATTCAGTCTATTATTCAGCAACTACCCAGGAGATGGTTTACCGACCTACTGCAATCGTTACCCCAACACCAACCCAGGAACCGGCACATTCTAACGTCCGATTCACAATCAGGGATGCAGACACCAGCGCAGTTATCACGGGTTATAATATTGTAATTAAGGACAATAACAACGCAGTTTTAGAATCCGGGGCTATATCGGGAGAGGAAAACCATTATTATTATTTCAGTCCGATTCCATCATCCTGGAGCATCGAGATCTCAAAATCAGGATATGATACCTATACTGAAACGATCACAGCGGCCCCGGTGGATGGCGCGTTTAAAACAATATATCTGACACCGGCAGATACAACGATCGCGCTGAACGTCGATATTAAAAGCGCTCTCACGGGATATCTGATCCAGGGCGCTCACATCGGGATTTATGATTCGGTCCATGATGTATGGAGGAATACAACCGCCCCGACCGGAATGGTTTATTATGATTCAACCGGGGCAAACCATGAATATCCTCTCACGGTCGGTCAAACAGTAAAGATCGCGGCATGGGCCGACGATTATTACCCAGTCTATCTGGATGTGACAATCCCCTATGATGATTATCTTATCACTCTGAATTTACCCCCAAGTTCAGCAGCACCAACCGAAGGAACCTATACCGTAGTTTTCACGGTCGTATCGAACCGGGATCAGCAACCGATCAAGGATGTTACAGTTACTTCGGGTTTAGGCGTGATCAAGGTCACGAATAGCGGCGGCGCTGCTACGTTTACCAATGTTCCGATCGGCTCTAGTCGGTGGTTTGAATTTTCAGGTTCAGGGTATCAACCAACCCAGGCATCCGTTTCCGGAGTGAATGGGCAGGTCATCATGCAGACCGTGGAGCTTGTCCCGGCAGGCGCTACGCCGACACCAACCCCAACCCCGACAGTGAACACCACGGCAAGAACGGAAGATCTCAATAAAAAAGGTCAGACCTTCGCATCGAATTGGGCTGATATGGCGATCGGATCCGGGGGCCTGGTCTTCCTGATGGCTGCGGTCTATTTTGGACGTAAAACCATGCGGTGAGAGGATATGAAAAAAACTCTCTCACATTTTTTTGAGACGTGGAAAGCTCCGATAATCATAGCGATCGGCATCATCCTTATTCTCCTGACAATGCCCCATGCGGGTGCGGTGGAGCTGACCGCTAATCAGGTATCGTCATATTCATTTGACGCACCGGCCGGAAATGTCATTTATCAGATCCTTGTTGATCAACTGCCGATGGGCGTTAATCAGTCCCATACGTTTAAGGTCGGCACGGCTACCTATTTCCTTAAAATCGAATCCAGTAATCCGTACTCAATCTATTATGATTTTGATATTGCCTGGACCTTGCCGAATGGCACTACGCAGAAGCTGCATAAAAGTATCACTCGTTTGCCGGGAGCGGGATACAAAGTCAATATCCAGCCGGTTTATTCCCAGGCTGAAAGCGCGTCTTTTGTAGTATGGACTATCGATTTAGAGATCGGGACCACAAACCAATCAGTATCCGCTGCAATAAATTCCGGCCCGGTCGGATGGAGCCCTTCTGATGCGATCCCATTCACAAGCGCGGCCGGGGAGTTCGGAACAAATACCAATGTGTACCTGTATCAGATCTCGGTGTCAGATTTCCAGAATCATGTTAAAAATTATGATCCGGCGTACGGGCTGCAGAATTTAGGATCTACCGTCTTCCAGTGGACCTGGGAACATATTCTCGGATTCATTAATCAGATTCCGATAGTCGGACCGCAATTCGTTTCCCTAATTACCGTTCTTGGAACAATTGTCGGGGAAATTAGTATTTGGATTGTCTGGATCCTTATGAATCTTCCAGCGATTATCGCGGCGGGAGAAGTCACGATAGTTATGCTTGCGTTCATTCTTGCGGAAAAAGATCCAAAGCCCCAATCGGTCATGAAAAATATCTATAATTATAACGTGGCGGCAGTTCTCGGGTTTGTCTGGTTGTTTGAAAAGTCGTATTATTGGCTCCTAAAATTTATCGAAGTGATTGCAGCTATTGCGCGGGCGTTGAATCCATTATGAGAACCCTACTTTTAGTACTGAGCCTGCTTATCCTGCTCATCGTCCCGAGCTCGGCCTATTATTCCGATTCGCTATTATCACCGGTCGCGGGGTCAACCCTTCAGTATAACGAATCCTACACCGGGGAGCGAAACGCCGGTCAATGGTTCACCTTTGAGCTCATCAATGCGTCCGGTCTGGCCGATGTAAAATATCATTTTACGGTAGCTGATGCGGAGATCAAAACATCGTATCAATACCGATCTGATGCGTGGGCGCAATGGAGGAACCAGACCCCGGACCCCGGGAAAAAATTTCTTTTCGTCTGGATATGCGGTTATTCTGAAGGAACCTCCTGGATAGGGTGGGGTGCCTCTCATTTCGCAGCTTGGATTGATGGGGAAACGATAGCACCGGAAGAGGTTCAATATTCTGATATCGGGAGGGTAAGGAGGGGCGCGGGATGGTCTGATATTGTGCCTCCTAGAACGATCCGATTCCTTGAAAATAAAACTGAACTTCCGGGTTTTCCCGATATGGCTGATGAGGCTTACGGGTTTAAAGAGGGGCTCGAACAGACCCGGATGATACCAGGGAAATCAAATGCCTATTACGGATATCTCATTTACCAGATTCCCGCAAAATATGAAATGAAGGATATCCAGATCGCCGGGTGGTTCGGATATTACGGTACAGCAATTTGGAATCTTTCACCCAGGCTCTACATTCAAAGAAGCCCGGAATATCAGAAGATCATTGAACGGGAACAACGCCGGCAGGAAATAGCCCAGGGTCAACGGTTATCTGACCGCGATGTTGTCAAGAACCGGGCGAAAGTATGATCCTGGAATGGATCGCGTGTGCCGGGATTGTTGTTGGTATTTTAGCAATTATTTTTCATGAAATCAGAAAAGAAATGAATCTTTGAATAATCAAAATTCGAGGGAAATTGAAAACAATTCCGCGTTAACCCGTTTTTAGAAACCCTTATTCCGATTCGCGGAATATGAATACAGGTGAAAGACGAGGATTGCGACTGGCAGATCTACCACCTGATACCGGAAGGCGCTGCGATAACCCGGGAGGAGATTTGTGAGAAGAGCGGTCTCGATGCCGGGACAATTACTGCATCCCTCAAACGACTGGAACGATCCTGTCTCATCTCATGTTCAGATAATTCTGTCAGGATGCTCAGTTTTGGCGAAGCGCTTATCCAAAACCAGTTCAAATATGAAAAGGATCTGCCGTTTACCATTGAAAACGGTGTAATCAAGGCCAGGAAACCATAACATGCCAGATCACGAAGTCGTTATTCTCAGGATCGGTCACCGGCCGGAGCGGGACCAGCGGGTAACAACCCATGTCGGCCTGACCGCCCGGGCCCTCGGGGCAAAAGGAATGTTCCTTGCCTCTGCCGACAAAGGGGTTGTCCAGAGCATAGCAGATGTTGCAGAACGATGGGGTGGCGATTTCTTCTGCCAGGACAATATCAAGTGGCGTTCCTGCATCAGGGAGTGGAAAAGCAGCGGGGGTATCGTTGTCCACCTTACCATGTACGGCCTCAACCTGCCGGACATCATCGGAGAGATCCGGCCAAAGGAGAAGATCCTCGTCATTGTCGGGGCCGAGAAAGTCCCCGGGGAGATCTACGGTCTTGCTGATTACAACGTGGCGGTCACCGGCCAGCCCCATTCCGAGATCTCGAGTCTCGCCCTCTTCCTCGACCACCTGGCTTCGGGAACGGGTCTGGCCCGAGAGTTTCCCGGCGCAAAGATCCGCATCGTCCCCTCCCGCGCAGGAAAACAGACGGAGGAACTGTGAAGGGACGGGTTCTTGTTGCCGGCTTTTCAACCCGCCATGTAGCACAATCGGCATATAATGCCGGTTATGAAGTCTGTTCGGCCGATTATTTCTGTGATCAGGATCTCGCGTGGTACACAAAAGATCGTGAGAAATTCGAGGATCTTTCAGATCTTCCCGGTGCAATCGAGAAGATCTGCAGGCGCCATACATTCGATCTTTTCGTACCTACATCAGGAGCAGAAGAACTGGCAGTCCCGCTGCCGCTCTGTGGAACCCCCCGGGAAACGATTGCGCAGTTCATGGATAAACTGCATACGCAGCACTTTTTTGAGGAGAATTCGATTCCCGTCCCGCGGCTACGGCCTGAGGGAGAATTCCCTGCCATGATCAAACCCCGGCGGGGTGCCGGGGGATGGAGGAATGCCATTATTGAGAACCCGGCTGCAATGGATGCCTGGAAATCGCTCTTTCCCGACGTATCATACATACGCCAGGAAATCGTTGAAGGAACCCCCGCAAGCGTCTGCTGTGTCGCAACCGGAAAAGAGGCCCGGGCAATTGCCGTTAACGGGCAGATTCTCAGGGGGCATGGAGAATCTGCCTTCGGGTTCTCCGGATCGATCACGCCGTTTTGTCATCCACAATCAGATAATATGATCCGGATGGCCGAACGGATCGCTGCCATCAGCGGGTGCCGGGGCACTCTTGGCATTGACTTTGTTGCCGGGACCGACCAGGCATTTGCCATCGAGATCAATCCCCGGTTCCAGGGCACCGTGGACACCGTCGAACGTGCCTGCGGCTGCAACATGTTCGATTATCATGTGAATGCCTGTGCCGGGACGCTTCCTGATAAAAGCCCCGCTGCCCGGCAGGTTGCCGTTCGAAGCATCCTGTTTGCCGATCGCGATCTGACGATCCGAACCGATCTCAGCCGGTTCAAGGAATTTGTTGCCGATATTCCCTGGCCGGGAGCCGAACTGGAAGAAGATCAGGCTATAGTGAGCATATACGGCTGGGGAGAGAATACCGAGTCTGCCAGGGCATTGCTGGATAAACATATTACCATCATCCGACAATATATGCGCTGATGGATCCAACGGAAGACGCGATAAACGATCCCGCGATACGTGCTTATCTTCACCGCCTTGTTGGCGATGAAGGTCTCAACCTTCTTGAACGCTTTCCCAAGGAAGGCGAACACAGCGATGAAGATCTCGCGGCAAAGACCGGCATCAACTTGAACTCGGTCCGGCATACGCTCTATACCCTGTACGAGAAACGCCTTGCCGAATACCACCGGATCAAGAACAACGAGACCGGCTGGCTGACCTATCTCTGGCAGCTCAGAACCGACCATATTTATGATGCTATCCGGGAAGACATGGCAACGGTACTTGAGAAACTTGCCCGCCGGGAAAAGTACGAGGAAGAGAATGATTTCTATATCTGTAAGGACTGCCACCTGATCTTCACCTTCCCCCAGGCCATGAACATCGATTTCAAATGCCCCGACTGCGACCAGCCCATGGGGCATTTCGATAACGAGATGCTCCTCAAATCCTTGAAACACCGGATTGAGGATATCCGGAAATCTCTCGGGCATGCCTGATCCGATACGATCCTGCGAGAAGATGCTGCGCAATTCCGGGTGCAGCGAAAAAGTGATTGCACATTGCCGGGCGGTGACCGAGTGCGCCCGGGAATATGCATCCCATAACCCGGATATCAATTTTGATCTCGTACTATCCGGATCCATGCTTCACGATATCGGCAGGAGCCGGACCCATACGATACACCATGCCCAGGAAGGAGCGGATCTCCTCCGGCAGCTGGGGTGTCCTGAAGAACTGGCCCGGGTCGTGGAATGCCATACCGGGGCCGGCCTTACGGCCGATGAATGTACGCTTCTTGGACTCTCTCCCCGGAACTGTATCCCGGAAACCACGGAAGAGAAGATAGTGGCGCATGCAGACAACCTGATAGCCGGTCGCCACCGGACCTCCATAGATCAGAGTATCGGATCTGCCATTCATCTCCCGAAGAAAGCAAGGAAACGGATGTACCGCCTCTCCTGCGAAGTTGAACTGTTGTGCCGGGAATAATTTCAAAGGTTTTTTTATCAAGAGAAGATGCGTCCATTTCCCGGAGGGAATTCTCAAGAATTATCCAATCCAGATCCATACGGGTTTGTGGCAGTAAAAAAAACAACAGGGTATGCATTGCCCGTAAACGTGCTTTTGTATCCATGGAAAGCAACCATGAGTTTTTCTTTTACCGGTCCGTTATGGATATCATTAAAACCCGTAAGTCCAATACTTCCTTACCCCCACCATTTCGTTACACTGACTGCGCACCAATGGGAAGCACGAAACCATGATTACCATTCTCCTGGTTGATGACCAGCCGGAACTGCTTGAAATCACCCGGATCTTCCTTGAAAAAGACGGGGATCTGATTGTTGATACAGCCTCTTCCGCAGAAGAAGCCCTCAGGATGCTCCATGACAAGAAGTACGATGCGGTAGTCTCCGATTACAATATGCCGGAGATGGACGGGATCGAGTTTCTGAATGAGTTCATGAGCCTGGCTATCGATAAACCATTCATCATTTTCACGGGAAAAGACCGGGAGGACATCGTAATCCGGGCCCTCAATTCCGGCGCTGACTTTTATCTCCAGAAAAGCGGGGATCCGAAAAGCCAGTATGCCGAACTCCGGAACATGGTGCACCAGGCCGTGATGCGGAAGAGAATGGAAGAGGCTCTCATCCGCTCGGAAGTCAACCACCGGACGATTGTTGAGGCAATCGATGATTCCATCTACATGGTGGACAAGAACTGCCGCTATCTCTTCATGAACACCTATCACCAGAAGCGGCTTGGAATCCAGAACGGGGATTATATTGGCCGCGATTACCGGGAATTCCACACTCCCGAAGCGAGCGCACGGTTTGCAGCAAGCGTTCATAAAAGCATTGAATCGGGCAAATCTGTCCAGGACGAGTACTGCAGCCGGGATCGCTGGTTTATCCGGCGGCTGAGCCCGGTCCGGAACGAGACTCTGGAACGGGTCTTTGCAGTAACCGTCATATCGGCCGAAACAACCGGGCGGAAGAAGATCGAAGAGGCACTCCGGATAACCGATGAGAATTACCGGATCGTTGTCGAGGCCACCCAGGACTCCATTTACACGGTAAATCCCCAGGGAAGATACCTGTTCATGAACAATCACCATAAAAACCGGCTCGGCATTTCCGGGGATAATTACTATTTGCGGGAGTATGGGGAGTTCCATACCCGGGATCAGAACACGGCATTTACCGATGCGCTCGGGCAGGTCATCGGGTCAAAAAAACCATATGAGGAGACCTATTGCCTGAACAACCGGACATTCCTCCGGAAGATGTACCCGGTCTTTGACCAGTCCGGAAACGAGATCATCGCAATATCGGTAATCTCACTGGATACGACCGGGCGTTGAGACCCATTTTAATCGTATAATGATATGTCCTGCTCTTCTTCGAGCCGGGAGAGAAACAGGACAAGAAGAGCATGGCGTTTTTGGGCAATTTCCTGTGCCGTACGGGTATACATGCGTTCATGCAGATGGAGCAGTTTGTCGTGAAAATGCATAACTGCATCATCCAGGTTTCCGCCATGCTCGGCAGCCCGCATGAATGTCCGGGCAATCCCCACGGCACCCATGGCATCCAGCTTGTCGGCATCGGACAGGATTTGCGCTTCAAGGGTACCGGGCTTCTGTGTCGAACGGAACCGGTGGGTGCTGATGGCATCGGATATCGCCGGGATGAGCTGTTCAGGATACCCAATGGATGCCAGGTACAGCCCTGCCAGCCGCGCCCCTTCGGTCTCATGCGGGATACCGGTGGCTTTCTCCTGCGGCCGGGCAATATCATGAAGAAGCGCCGCGGGCACCAGGATTGCCATATCGGCAGATTCTTTCCTGCCGATAATCCGGCACAGCCGGGTAACCCGCAGGACGTGATCCATTCCGTGGGAGCCGTCTTTTCCCATTATCCCAAGCACGTACGTGCAGATCTCTGAATATTTCCTTTCCATGATTCTGATTCCCGACCTGCATCTGCCGGCAGATACATTGGTTTGATCCCAAAAAGACTATTGAGATCTATACGGGAGATGCTTGCGCTTTCTTCTTTATCCTTTTTTACGTTTACCCGCCAACAGGAATACAGTATCTGAGATTTCTTATGGAACACATTGCACGTTTCGAAGCCGGTTCCCTCTCCAAACAGTACCCGCTTCCCGGGACAATACCGGCAGATGCACGGATTGTTGCGGTCCGGGAGAACGAAGTCTGTGTCCGGGCGGGCCGCGATCCCACCATCTTTCTGCCGCCATCATGGGAAATCCCCGAATCGATGAAAGAATCCCCCCAGTATCTTGGAAACCTGGGCCCGGCGCCTTGTTATGTTCTTGAGATCCCCCGTGGTATGTCTTGCCCGGATGGATTTGTACTGTCCGGAGCCCGGGAACTTGCCGGCAGAATTCCGGAAGAAGAGCTCGCCATTGCCGGTCTTGCTCTCCAGATAGATGATTATAACCGCACCACCCGGTTCTGTGGAAAATGCGGCACCAGGACAGAATCATCCCTGATCGAACGGGCAAAGATCTGTCCTGCATGCAACCATATTACGTATGCCCGTCTCTCCCCGGCAATCGTAGTCCTTGTAAGAAAGGACGAGTCCATCCTGATGGTCCATGGGAAACAGGCTCCCGCGGGGAGGTTCAGCCTGGTGGCCGGTTTTGTTGAGCCGGGCGAGACGATCGAACACGCTGTCCACCGGGAAGTACGGGAAGAGGCCGGAATTGTTATATCCCATGTCAGGTACCTGGCCAGCGAACCCTGGCCGTTTCCCAACTCGCTGATGCTTGCCTTTGTTGCAGAATATGCCGGGGGATCGCTGACGCCGGATGGAACCGAGGTTGAATCGGCCGGTTGGTTTGATCGCAGCAACATCCCGAATATTCCGCCAAAAATCAGCATAACGCATATGCTCATAACCCGGTGGATCTCCGGGGATCTTCCCGATTCTTGATTTCCAGGATCGATTCCCGGTATCCCGACGCCAGCCGGATTCTTTTTATATCATTCCTCCTATTATCCAGTATACACGAGGAATCATTATGAGAATTACCCGTATCCTGATTGCGGCCTTAGCCGTATTACTCACGCTTGCCTGCATCATACCTGCGAATGCTGCCGAACCGATTGGCGGGAACCAGGGATGGATCAGCGTACACAGCAATGTAGATGGAGCTCAGGTCTATTTTGACGGAACCTACCAGGGAGAAATTACCGGGGGAGTCCTGAACGTTGGCGTGTACAGCACCGGAACGCCCTACAAGTCATACTCGGTGAGCAAAGCCGGGTATGCTCCTTACTCCGGAACTATCCCGTATATGCCCGGCATGGGCGAGACCGAGAACCTCTATGCAACCCTGAACCCGGTTGTCCCCACAACCCAGGCGGTTATCGGGGGAAACCAGGGCTGGTACACCGTCAACTGCAATGTGAACGGGGCTACCGTTATGTTCGATAACCAGGTTGTCGGAACAATCACCCAGGGGACGCTCACAGTCCCGGTCTACACCACCGGAACCCCCTACCAGACCTATACCGTGTCCATGAACGGCTATCTTCCCTACACGGCATCCATGCCGGGGGTCCCGGCCGCAGGCCAGACCATCACGCTCTACGCAACCCTGAATCCGGCCCCTACGGCCTCACCGGTTCCGGCACCGACAAAATCCCCCCTTCCGGTCTGGATAGGTCTCATGGGGATAGGGATCGCGGGAATTGTTGCTGCCCGCAAACTGCGGGAATAATCGTTTCTCTTTTTTTGATAATGCCAAACCCAATTGAATGCCGGGCTCTTTCAGCGGGCAAGGGTGCGGAGTTTTTCTCCCAGCAGCGGGAGGAAATCCTTCTTGCGGGACATTACCCCCTCAAGCCGGATGGGCAGATCGTTCCCGAAGACCGTTCTTAAAAAGCCCGGTTCGGCGGTCCCGTAAAGTTCGCTTGCATTTTCCGTAACGCTGGTGAAGAGGACCAGAACGATATCTGCATCGGATCCTGTTCTTATTGAGAGAATTTCCTTCTGGATGTCTATATCCCGCTCCCGGTTCCAGGAGAAGGAAGGTACCATGACCTGGGCGATCACGATCTTTTTGGAGGAGAGATCGAATGATTTCATATCCCGGGCAAGAATGGCATCCAGCGGGGCGCCGGAGAGATCCATTGCCTGTTCGAGAAGTGCAATCCCGAGTTTATCCGGATCCTCACACGCCAGGGGAGATAAGAACCCGACTGCTTCTTTATCCCGCAGGGTTGTTGTTGACATTTTCAGGGCAAGAGTGTCTGAAAGGATCCCGCAGAGAAGCGCCCCGGCTATTGCTTTTGATGGCTTCTGGCCGGATTCTTTGAATTTCATGGCAATGATAGTTGATGTTGCCCCGACCGGTTCATTCAGGAAATGAATCGGCTTTAAGGTCGAGATTGAGCCAAGCCGGTGGTGATCGATTATCTCCAGGATCTCGGCTTCTCCAATACCCTCGACCGCCTGCGAGGCTTCATTATGATCGAGCAGGATGACCGGTCTTCGCACTTCATCCAGAAGAGTTGTGCGGGTGAGTATGCCGGAAAGCTTGCCTTGTGCATCCACAACACAGGCTGCCCGGAATTTTGAACCGGATACAACCCTGCGGGCATGGGCGATAGTCTCGCTGCACGAGAGTACCGGTACATTGGTCTCCATGATCGCCCGGGCAGGAAGCGAGAGGTTTATCATTTTGCCTACGCCGAATGCGTCAAGGCCGGTTGAGAGGACGGAGACGCCCTTGTCTTTGGCCGCATGAGCAACCCGCTCGCCAACCGGGGCCCCTTCGGCAATGATCAGGCAGGCAATGCCAGCAGAGATAAACGCCAGCTGGGCCGGTTCATCATCGCCGACAACCGCGATATCGTTCCGGGTCATCTTGCCGAGCGTCACATGCAGGGCATCGATTGCAATATACACCCGTCCTTCGAGATGCCGGTGGGCAGATACGATGATTGTGGCATTCAGGATCCTTGCCAGGGTCTCGACAGGAATGGGAGTAACCGCAAGCTCTGATAAATGAATGGTCTCTATGCAGGCAAGTGCGAGTGCGTGCTCGCCTACCATCCCGACCGGTTTTCCAAGAGGATCGGTTATGACAACATTCCGTATCCCTTCCCGGGCCATCAGGGTTGCAACATCGACCGTAGGGACATCTTCAAAAAGAGCAAAGACGGGTTTATACCGGATATCGGCAAGCTTTGGTTCTACGGAAGGGATATACTGGGGCGCGGGAAGAGAGAAATGTTCGAGCACCCACCGGCTCTCAGGATTCAGCTCGCCGCACCGGGCCGGAACGTATCGCCCGGGCTCTGAAATATTTTTGTATTCAGCATACCCGATGACACTTGCAATACTGTCAGTGTCAGGTTTCTGGTGACCGAAAAGATAAATCTGGCTCATGAATCCTCTGGAATGAAATATACCCCGGATCTGGGAATACATTGGCTGCTCAAGTTCATAAAATACAAACCCAGTATCGGATCGGATTATCTGATTCCGGTTTTCCTTCTTTTCATTGGCAGAGATCGATCGTCTTCCATGCAAAACGCGGGGGAGGGATACCGGACATATGCAGGAAACCGGGCCGGATCTAAAAAAATATGCCCACAGGCTCTCGCCCGGTCATCATTCGGGATCAGAACCTGCCGGTCCGGTCCCGCCCCCGGGTCCGGTCGATGCCTTTGGTGTGATCCCGGCCTTCCGTGACATCCCAGCCCTGGACGCGATCCGTACTGCGTACCCAGTCCGGAACAGGAGCAGAAGGCTGGCGCCTTTCACGGGTGTCCGGTTGAATCGCTGCGGGTTCAACCCTGATCCGGGAACCGGAATGGGGATCCGGCTTTGGCTCGGGCTTGGGGGGCTTCTGGGGGAGAGCGGGCCAGTTCTTCGGACGCCGGAGTGCTACCATTACGATAAAATATATTGTTTATAAATTAATAAATAATGTATATCAGATCAAAAGTGTCCGCAATTCACGATACATCCCTTGCCGCCCGCTGACCTATCCGGATACATTATCACCAGAACGATTGCCTACTGCGATGTGCTTTTCATGCAGACAAAAATGCGTGTACCTGAATGGAAGATGTTGTTTTCCAGGACAGAGCGAGATATCCGGCTCGTGTGCATTGTTCTTTGATATCCGGTAAGATTCCCCGTCCTGTAACCCGAAAAGAGATAAAAACTGGATACAATATGGCGACCGCCGATACTATTTCCGTATTATATGTCGATGATGAAGAGATACTTCTCGAAATAACCAGCGTTTTTTTAAAAAAGATGGGAAAATTCCGTGTTGATACGGCAAATTCTGCAAAGATTGCGCTCGGGATGCTGGAATCCGGATCCTACGATGTCATTGTCTCGGATTACCAGATGCCTGAAACCGACGGGATTGCTCTTTTAAAAACGGTCCGGAGCCGCTACCATGACCTGCCATTCATTCTTTTTACCGGAAAAGGCAGGGAGGAGATCGTGATCGAGGCCATCAATAACGGTGTGGATTTTTATCTCCAGAAAGGCGGCGATCCCCGCTCGCAGTTTGCCGAACTGGCCCACAAGATAACCAAAGCGTCAGAGCGCCTGGATGCACAGAACGCGCTGCGGCGAAGCGAGGAAAAATATCGCGAACTTGTGGAAAATGCCAATGCCATTATCCTGAAACTGGATAAATCCGGCTGTGTCACGTTCTTCAACAACTATGCACAGGAATTTTTCGGGTACCGCAAAACCGAGATAATCGGGAAACCGGTTGTCGGGACCATAGTACCTGAAACCGAGTCCGGCACCAACCGGAATCTCACGAGCCTCATTAAGGAAATTATCGTTCATGCAGAACAATACCAGGACAATATCAACGAGAATATCACCCGTTCTGGTGATCGGGTCTGGGTACACTGGTGGAACAAACTGCTGCTCGATGAAAAAGGCAATTTCGAGGGGATACTCTGCATTGGCAATGATATCACCGACCAGCGGAGGGCTGAAGAGACCGCCCTGCGCCATAAGGTATTGTTTGAAAATTCCCGGGACACGATTGTCTATATCCGGAAAACCGACGGGCGCATCCTGGATTTCAACAAGACTGCCATCACGGTTTACGGGTACTCGCGGGATGAACTGCTGAACATGACGATCTTTGATTTCCGCTATAATGAGAATATTTCCATTGCCCGCGGCCAGATGAATAAAGCTTCGAACACTGGAATTATTTTCGAAACAGTTCACCGGAAGAAGGATGGATCGGTCTTCCCGGTTGAAGTGAGTTCATTTTCAGAAGTCATGAACAATGAATCCATCATCATATCGGTTATCCGGGATATATCCGAGCGAAAGCAGGTGGAGAATGCGCTCCGCCAGGTGAACCGGAAGCTGAACCTGCTCTCGAGCATGACAAGGCACGATATCCTCAACCAGATCATGGTGCTTGACGGATTGTTCCTCCTTGCCGGGGATAATCTGAAAAACCCGAAAAAACAGGAAGAAATTATTGACCGGGAGAAGAAGATTACCCAAAACCTGCAGCACCAGATCCTCTTCACCCGGGATTACGAACACCTTGGTGTAATGATCCCCCAGTGGCAGAAGATAACAGACTGCCTGAGACAATCCGCAGCAACGCTCTCTTTCCAGGCCATTTCATGGCAGGACAGAGTTGATCGGATCGAGGTCTTTGCCGATCCCCTTCTTGAGAAAGTGTGTTACAACCTCATCGATAATTCTCTCAGGCACGGGGGAAGTTCGTTTGACCGTATCACGATCTCTTCCGCTGAATTTTCTGATCACCTGCTCATAATTCTTGAAGACAATGGCAAGGGAATCAGTGAAAGCGAGAAAGAGCACCTGTTCGAGCGCGGCGTTGGAAGAAATACTGGTCTTGGGCTCTTTCTTGCCCGTGAGATCCTGGCTATCACCGGTATAAGCATCAGGGAGACGGGAAAACCAGGCCAGGGTGCACGGTTCGAGATGATAATTCCTGCAGGTACGTACCGGTTTACCACTAATTCGGCAGTAAACGTGTAACCGCACAAATGTGCGGCGATAACCGTGCGACCGCATAGATGTATCCGGTGGCAGTGCCTCCATCTTCCTGCATCAGATGCGGGCATGTAATTAATGCATGGCAAATCCCAATGAGTAGTGTGATATTATGTCGAAACGTGCCGTCGATATGACATTCCAGGCAATCTATACACTTACCGATCTCCGGGTGCTTTTGCGCGAGACTGCACCCTTGCATGAATTCGATACGAAACAGAAGGAACAGGCATTACGCCTGCTTGAAAACCTCGAGCGGCAGGTTGCCTCGCTCAAACAGGAGATGCTGAAATGAGGTGCGGGAACGGGATCGAGGCACGGCAGGTTGACGAGCTGTTCATCAATATCGATCCCATCCAGGCCGGCGGCCGGCTCACGGCGGATGCGATGAAAGCGGTCATCGCGTATGGCGACGGGTACTCGGTCTGCGACAACTGCCGCAAGCCCAACCGGCTCGACTATATCAGCAAGCCGCCGATAGCAGAGTTCCACAAGGATGTGGCCTCATGGCTGAACATGGATGCGGTCCGGACCGTGCCCGGGGCCAGAAGGGGATTCCAGGCGGTTGCACACACGTACGTGCAGAAAGGCGACCCGGTCCTCCTGACCTCGCTCTCGCATTACACTGAATTCCTTGCCGTTGAGGAATCAGGGGGTATACCCCGTGAGATCCGGGTTGGCGACAACAAGATGGTCACGCCCGACGCGGTTGCAGAAAAGATCGAGGAGATCAAACGCGAATTCGGCAGGCCTCCCGTTCTCGCCTTCATCGACCATGTCGATTACCAGTACGGCAACATGCATGATGTAAAAGCAATTGCCAAGATCACCCGGCAGTACGATATCCCGATCCTGTACAATGGCGCATACACGGTCGGCATCCTCCCGGTCAATGGCAAGGATCTCGGGGTCGATTTTGTTGTCGGGTCCGGTCACAAGAGCATGGCAGCCCCTGCCCCCTCAGGCATCCTGGCCGCAACTGCCGAGCGGGCTTCCGAAGTTTTCCGCACAACTGCCATTACCGGCGATGTGACCAACCGCAAATTCGGGATCAAGGAACCCGAGATGATGGGCTGCACGCTGATGGGCGTAACGCTCGTGGGCATGATGGCCTCATTCCCTCATGTCAAAGAACGGGTGAAACATTTCGAGAGGGAACTTGCAAACCACCAGATCGTGATGGATGCACTTCTCTCGATCGAAGGAACGAAGTGCCTCTCGGAATACCCGCGGAAGCACACGATGACCCGGATCAATACGATTGAGTCGTTCGACAAGATCGCAGAGACTCACAAGAAACGCGGGTACTATCTTCAGAGTGCGCTCGAAGAGAAAGGGATAACTGGCGTCATCCCCGGCGCGACAAAGGTCTGGAAGTTCAACACGTACGGCATGAACCGGAAGCAGGCCGAGCACCTGGCCCGGTCGTTTGCGGAGATTGCAAAAGAGAACGGGCTCATGGTGAAGGAATAAAAATTTTGAAATTTTTTTGATCCATTATTTTTGCTCTGGAGAAAACGATTTTCCGGAAGAAATATTCCCCATATTATGATGCAGTCACTCCCACCCCCCAATCCGGGCACGTAGCGGCCCCGGATTACCCCATTTTCTGAACCCGGCAACCAGGTTTCGTGAAAATGCAGCCAGGTTTTCCCCATTTTACCCCACGTTATCGTCGGAGAAAAACAGGCAGGTATGACAGAGTTACAGCAGCGTTTGCTGCCCGGGATCGGACTATGAGTGCGGGGAAGTGGAGAAACCCACCTTTTCCGGAGTCGGCTTTTTCTGTCATGGACTGTCCCGCAATCGCAGTATACCATAATCGTGTAAAATCGTGATAATCTGCCGGACCCCCTGTTTGTCAAAAACCTCCAGGCGGATCGCATCAAACAGGGGGTTGCCGGATCCCAATCCGGGCCCGCATAGGGCCCCGTTCCGGAAAACCGGGAAATCGGAGCCCGTATAGGGGCCGGATTGGAAAAGCTCTAAACCGAAAAAAGAAGGGTTCCGGGAGGGGGATTTTGTGGGGGTTTTACGGCGTTGGCTGATAGGATCCGGATGCCCGGTTTTTTCGCCCGGGCCGGGAAATTTTTCAGAAAAAATATTTTGAAAATTTTTCCGGAGATTTTTTAGAAATTTTTTCCGGAATTTTTTTGTTGCGAAAATATTTCAGCAGACCCTGATGAAAAATATTCGAGCGGTTCCCGTTTGATAGGCTCGCAATGATCGTGCAGGGGCTGAGGGGGCGATTGAAAATTTTTTTAAGCAAACTCTGATTGATCGGCTAGCACAATTTGAGCAGAGGACGGATTATTTCGAAGCCCGGTTAAAATTTTTCTTGCCACAACTGCTCAACCGTACTTCAGGCAGGGGCTGTCAGAAAATGTGTGGGCCGGGGCTGAAGAAGCGGGATTGCGATAGGAAGACACGCGGGCGAACCAGACTGTGCCATACAATAATCTCATAATCACTTCTTTCCGGTCGTTCTGACAGATTTTTCCACCCAACAGACAAACATAATGAGCAACTACATCCAAGGATTATAAAACCAGGAGGTTCCATCCTGAAAGTCCGCGAGATTATCAAGATAATTGAGACAGATGGATGGTACCTTGTTGCAACGAAAGGAAGTCATCGCCAGTTCAGACATCCATAAAAAACCGGCAGGATCACCATTGCCGGTCACCTGACTGATGAACTGGCACCAGGCACGTTGAACAGTATCTTTAAGCAAGCACAATTCAAGGAATGATCATACATGCACAGATTCCTCGTAGTAATTGAAAAAACGGGAAAAAACTATTCGGCATATTCCCCCGATCTCCCCGGGTGTATAGCAACAGGGAAGACACGCGAGGAGACAGAAGAGCGGATGCACGAAGCAATCGAGATGCATATCCGGGGACTCATCGAAGATGGCATGAAAGTCCCCAAGTCCCATTCATCGGCAACATTTTTCGCGGTCCCGGCCGAATAGAATTCTCCCCATACCCTGCGGAAAAAAATTTTTAGGGGTGAGGGTGTGATGGATTTTTTTTGCGAAGTCATGTTAAATTTTTTGGGCTGTAGAAACACCCATCAACGGGCATTCACACCCGGATTATGAAAATTTCTGGTATGTGGGGTTCCCCCCTGCGCTCCTCTCCGACGCATAGCGGGGACAATGATTTTTCTGGTAGTCATTGATCCGCCGCGGGAGCGCCCCGTCGGGGGCGGCGGCATTTATCTTAACAGAGTATGGGGACATCAGCAGCCCTTATCTTTGCAAAAGAGGAATTGCCACCCATTCAATTTACTCATGGCTCCGTCAGATTTCAACTAAGATTCAGCAACAAGATACCTCGCACATCCCACTCCCCCCACAAACCCTTATCCCCCCATTCCCTGCGAACACGTGAACCACTCCCGGCAGAACAGAGCGGAAACATACCCGACAAACTCTATCTAACAAAAACCACGGACGAAACAGAATACGAGGCAACACTCGAAGAGTACAAACAAACGCTAAATCTCCTCAAGCGCACCCTCCGCGAGCAGAAGATCCCGGTTATTATCATGATCGAAAGGTGGAGCGCGACCGGTATCCCGATGGCCCGCCACGAGATCGTCCATGCACTCGACCCCCGCGGGTATACCCTCGATAAAATCGGGAAGCCCACGGAAGATTCGCGGGAACGGAGTAATGGATTTACTCCGCATTCATCTGCCGGAATGTGGCAGGATCGGGAACCTTTTTTTCACTCAGGTCACTGGTTCTTTTCATGCAATCCGGATTCCGGCCGGGATTTATGACAGGTAACCTTTTTAACCGCAATCAGCTATGAATCGATTGAACGTTATCGGATAACTCTGAATTTCCCGGGGGCAGGTGCAGGATGCTTGAAAAACTGGATCTTTCGAAGACTGCAAATGAGAGCACGTACGAGAAATCGCTCGAAGACTTGAAAGAGCGCCTGGGTATCCTCCAGAGGACACTCCGCGACCGGAATATCCCCACCATTATCGTCATTGAGGGCTGGAATGCAGCCGGTATCACCATGGCCGTGCACGAGATCATCCAGGCACTGGATCCCCGCGGTTTTGCCCTCCATGCCATCGAGAAACCCACCGAAGAAGAACGCGCCCACCAGTTCCTCTGGCGGTTCTGGTTAAGGACTCCCCCCCGGGGCCGGATCGCCATCTTTGCCAGGAGCTGGTACAGCCGTGCAATCTCTGAAGAGCTCCAGAAACATACCTGGCAGAAATCCCTGAAAGGAAGGGCAAAACAGATCAACAGTTTCGAAAAACTGCTGTATGACAACAATACGATACTCATCAAATTTTTCCTGCATATATCCAAGGATGAACAGAAACTGCGGCTCGAGGAGCGGGAACGAAATCCCCTGACCGCATGGCTCGTTACACCCTCCATCTGGAACGTTCACCGGCATTACGATGATTCGCTTCCCCTCATCGATGAATTCATAGAAAAAACCGATTCGGAAAATGCCCCGTGGACGCTCATCGAGGCAACCGATCGCCGGTATGCGATCCTGAAGATCTTCTCAACCCTGATAAAAAGCCTGGAGAAGAATATTGACGCGGGAAAAGATGCCAAATCCAGGAAAACCCGGCAGAAAGAGACGGCAAAACCTAAGAAAACAACGGTTCAGCGAAGAGCATCTCCGGGCGAAGTGTATACCAAAGACGAATGCCACCAGACGCTCAGCAATCTTCAGATCGAGATGCTTGAACTGCATTACCTCCTCTTCAAGCGGAAGATCCCGCTGATGGTAGCTTACGAGGGATGGGATGCGGCAGGAAAAGGGGGAAACATCACACGGGTGACCCGGTACATGAACCCGCTGGGATACTATGTTGTCCCCATATCCGCACCCACCGATCACGAGCGGCAATATCACTACCTCAGGAGATTCATCAAGCATTTTCCCACCGGCGGGGATATTGCCATCTTCGACCGGAGCTGGTACGGAAGAGTTCTGGTTGAACGGGTGGAGGGGTACTGTTCTGAAACCGACTGGCAGCGGGCTTACCAGGAGATCAATGAGATGGAGGAGGATTTCATCTATTCATCCGGCGGGGGGATTGTAAAATTCTGGCTTGAGATCAGCAAGGACGAGCAGCTCAAGCGGTTCCAGCAGCGCGCAGACGATCCTCTCAAGACATACAAGATAACTGACGAGGACTGGAGGAACCGGGAAAAATGGGACCAGTACGAAGAAGCGGTGGATGAGATGCTGGCCCGGACAAGTACGGAGGCTGCTCCCTGGACGGTGGTCGAATCCAATGACAAGGGATTTGCCCGGGTAAAAGCTCTCCGGACGATCATCAGGACTGCGCAGGACCTGCTCTGAAAAATTATCCGGGAATACTGCCGTTTAGTGCCGTTACAAAACGCAGATCCGAACAGGCCTGCTTTACCAGTTTTCCAATTTCCAGCTGCTGTTCATAATCCCTGACATCCTCAACAACCGCTGCAGTTGCCGGCATCTTCGGGACTGCCCGGCAGGCAAGATCCCCGGGCTTTGCATCGAACGTCCCGATCCTGCGGGCAAGGGTGATCGTCTCCTCCTTGTCGTACGTTATGAGCGGGCGAAGAACCGGCACCGTGACCGCATCGGAGATCACCGAGAGGTTGGCAAGGGTCTGGGACGCAACCTGCCCGAGGTTCTCCCCGGTTACGATTGCCTGCGCCCCCTCTTTTGCCATCAGTTCTGCGGCCACCCGCTGCATGAACCGTTTGCAGATCACGCAGCGGTACCGGGGCGGAACCTTAAGCCGGCTCATCTCGTCAAAGAGCTGCTCGTTCTTTGCAATCACCATAGGAAGCGGATTGCCCGGGCACCAGAGCGAGAGTTTCCGGTGATTATCGATCGCGGCATCGGTAACATCCGCTCCCGCCCATCGGCCGGCATCGAGATACAGGTGCGTGATCTCGCACCCCCTCTTCATCATAAGCCATGAAGCAACGGGGGAATCGATCCCGGATGAGAGGAGGACAAGCGCCCTCCCCTGCGTTCCCCAGGGCAGGCCGCCGGGCCCTTTTATGCGGGCATCATAGACAAGCCCGCCGAAATCCCTCACTTCCACGAAGACTTCGTAATCCGGAGTTCCAAGGTCAACGGTGAGACCCGGTATGGCCTCGAAGATCTCCGAGCCTATCCGTGCGCCGAGTTCCTGGCTGTCCGGGCCGGTCTTATGCTGGCGTTTTGCGCGGACGGCAAAGGTTTTCCCGGGATGCAGGTGTTTTTGGGCAAGCCTGACTGCCCCTCCGGATATGTCTTCAAACCGGCTGCCGGTTATATAGCATACGCTCACGTCAACGATACCAAATATCTTTGATACAATGTCTGCGGTCCGATCCGGATCATCGGTATGGATAAGGATACGACCGCGTGGCGTCTCGTACCGGCAGGTGATTCCCGAGGAAGTCAGGGCATGCCGTATATTGCGCAGGAGTATGCCGATAAAATGGTGTTTCACGGGCTCGCTTTTTAAAAAGAGCTCCCCGTAACGGGCCATTACGACCCGGGACGGTTCTTCTTTTTCACACTGATCGTTCTTCCCGGAAAACATGTCCCTGAATTATTGCCTTTCAAGGATGATAACCATTGGCGGAGAAAGTTTATGGAGCAGGCGGCCCGGAGTTTTTTAAAATCTTCCCATGAAAAATCCCCTGATAACGAAATCATTTAATCACGGGAGGGAATACTGTACTGAAATGGCGAAAAAGGCGACAAAGAAAACCGAAGAAGAGCCGCTCAAGTTGTTCTACATCTTCTATAACCAGGAGCGATGGGACAACTGGCTCAAGACGCTCTCGGAATCGAGTTTTGAGGTAGACCCAAAGAGCGAGGAACTGCCCGAAGGCTTCCGGATCCTGGACGGATTCGCCGTAGATATCACCATCTCGGTCCTGAAGATTGTCAAGCTCTACCAGAACAAGCGGTTCACCATGGATGAGACTCTTGACAAGCTTGCCCAGGTCGAAGCGATCGTCATGTCCGCCCCTCCCGAAGGAGAGCTTGGGGAGCTGGTACAGATCCTCCAGCTGCCAAAAGTTGCCCTCTTTGCCGGGTGCCGCAAATATATTGCCGGCGAATTTGACAAGGATATCAAGACGCTTGTCAAGAAAGGCCGCGACCAGATCGAGAAGGATATGGAACTTGCCCTTGAATGCGCTGCAAATATCGGGGCCAGCGTTATTGACGGTGCAGCCTGCTGCGGCAAATATGTCAAGGACGATCTCGAGAACCCGACCCTCTTCGATGAATGGCTTATCGAATGCGAGCGCATGAACGAAGGTATGACCTCGCTCAAGAATTTTGATGAGTCCACCGGTGACGACGATTGATTGCTGACCGGGCCCGGTTCAGGAATGCAAAGAAACTGGAGCGGCTTGCCGGCTATCGCCTGCCCGAGCTTGCCTTTTCAGGAAACATGCTTGAAACCCTCTGCTCGCATATCAACTACGATGCCCTGGATTATGCAGTGAGGGAACAGATCCTTGCTTTTTTCAATGAATTCCTCCGCTGCGACTGCCGCGAATCCCCTCTCTGCGGATGCCCTGAAAAAAAATTCGCCAAGAAAGTGATCGAGCTCCGGGAGAACGGCCTCGATCACCGCCAGATTGCCGTTTATTTGCAGGATGAATACGGCATCGAGGTTTTTCCGGCGGACCTGCTCTCCTTTCTGGAAGAGTCCGTGCATGTGCTCGAGGCCATCTCCGATGTGGCCCGGCTCCAGGGAAAGGATGCACTGGCAAAAAAGACGGATGAACATATCCATCTGATCGAACGATAGGTTTCATCCACTCGGTCACCGGAATCAGTGCTCATTCAATCCGGCGTAAAACCGGATGAAAACCTGTATATCCCAAAAGACAGACGTATACCTGAACAGGTATCCGGCATCTCCGGTCTTTGACGGTAAAATTTTTCAAATCGGGTGTTGTGAGATCATGATCTGGCAGTATTCTCCGTACTTTATCCCCTATGTGGCATGCGGGGCGGTACTTGCGCTCTTTGCATTTGCCGGGTGGAAATACCGCATGCATGTCTGCGGCCGATCCTTTACCATCCTGATGGTTGCAGCAAGCCTCTGGGCATTCTGCACGGCACTCGAACTGGCCAGTGCCGATCTCCCGACCCAGATGCTTGCCATCATGATCGAGTACCCGGCAATGGTCATCATTCCCGTTGCCTGGTTTTTCTTTGCCATCGAATATATCGGAAGGGATGAGTGGATAACCGCAAAAAGAGTCGCCCTGCTTCTCGTCGTGCCCGCTCTTACCGTTATCATGGTGGTGACCAATGGTTTACATCACCTGTTCTATCCTGAAATCACGGAAACGGTGATTGGCGGGCTCTCGTTCCATGTTGTAACCTATGGCCCGGCCTTCTGGATTCACTCGATCTATTCGTACTCCCTGATCTTCCTGTCGGTTATTCTGATCCTCCAGAGATTCCTCTTCTCATCACCATTATACCGTCGCCAGGTTACGATCATTCTCATTGCAACCATTCTCCCGTTTGCGATAAACCTTGTCCTGGTATTGCGGATAGGATCGGTCCGGTTCATCGATCCAACCCCCTTTGCTCTCCTCATCTCCGGTTTTTTCATTCTCTATGGCATGCTGCGGTTCCAGCTTCTGGATATCTCCCCGATTGCCCATGAACAGATCCTGGAGAACATGAACGACGGGGTTATTGTCTTTGACCTCCAGGGAAGGATCATCAGTCTCAATAAATCTGCCGGTGATTTCCTGGGCATTGACAGCAGCGATGCCATCGGCAGGATGATCCGGGAGGTCATGCCGGACCCTGTCCCGGACTGCCTCAACAATACCGGTACCCCGGTTGAAAAACATTACCAGATTGAACGGCAGATGAACGGAAAACTGCGTTATTTCGAACTGAAATGCGTTCCCCTGCGATCGCAGCAGGCAGGAATCAAAGGACTGACCATCCAGATGAGGGATATCACCGAACAGAAGCAGACCGAGAAAGCACTGAACGCGGCGCGGCAGAAACTCAGCCTTCTCTCCAGCATTACCCGGCATGATATCCTCAACCAGGTGACGGCGCTCCTTCTCCAGATCGAAGTTGCCAAGACCACTGTTATGGATCCTGCCTTACAGGAATGGCTGGCCCAGCAGGAGGGAGCCGTTGTGAAGATCCAGAACCAGGTCGAGTTTGCGCGGGATTACGAGGACCTGGGAGCCCTGCCGCCAAAATGGACGGAAGTCTCCCATATCTTCTCCGACCTTATGCCGGTCATCACCCGGCACGGGATTACCTGCGAGATCCCCGTCGGCCAGATCGAGATCTTTGCCGATCCCCTGTTTGTGCGGGTATTCTACAACCTTGTGCACAACTCGATTCAGCACGGGGGCCATGTCACGGTAATCCGGCTCAGGTACGAGATTGCTGACAATGGACTTTTCCTGATTTACGAAGACAATGGAACCGGTATCCCGACAGACGCAAAGAAAGATCTGTTCCGGCGTGATGCCAACCGCCAGACCGGCCTTGGCCTCTTCCTTGTTGCAGAGATACTGGGAATCACCGGCATGACCATCCGGGAGTGTGGCGATCCACAAAAAGGCGCACGGTTCGAGATCTGTATCCCGTACGGGCAGTTCCGGATAAAATCGTAATCACCGGATCTGAAAGATCAGTTCATGGTATCTGTTCTATCCGGCATGGATCATCCTGCACAATATACAGTATTTTGCCGGTATCCCGCGGGAACACCGGCCCGGGATGCAGTATCTCACCGGGCCTCCTTCACATCCATGGTTACTTTTGCATAACAATGCGGGCAGCCCACTTTTACCGGCTTTTTGGATCGCTGGAGCGAGAAGAGCCGGTTTCCCATGTAAGTCCAGATATGCCCGCAGCGGTGGCAGGTGATACGGCAGCTTGTGTAAAGGCATTCCATGATTATAAAAACGTCCGGGCACGGGTATTAAGAAAGCGGAGGCGAAGCGTGAAAGTGAGCACCGGTCGATCAGTTCCGGAACTCACTGAACATATCCAAAGGTTATCCTGTCCGGTCGCAGATAATCTGCCGGTACCCCTCATCGCGCCCGGCTTCCACAAGCCCCTCGAGTTTCCGGAGCATGCAGGGTGAGACAAATTTTCCGGAAAATGCATGGATCCTGCATGAACCGGTCTCTGGATCGTTCTCCACGGTGAGGATGAAATCATTGCCTTCTGCAAGGGTGTACTCGATCATCTCCGGAAGAGTTTGAACAAAAGATTGCGATCTCTCCTTTCTCGTTCGGGAACGGGCCATAAGGGAGAATAGTGCATTGCAAATGATAAAAATTCTCAAAGGAAAAACGGATCAGAACAGAGATGCGAGGGATGGGATTCGAACCCAAGAACTCCTACGAGACTAGGCCCTCAACCTAGCGCCTTTGACCTGGCTTGGCTACCCTCGCTTTTGTGCCATAACAAAGAGGTTGTCTATCTAATAAAAACTTGTGTAAGGATCTGCACCGGGTCCTCTTTATGCGGGTGGTTTTGGCCGATTCCGGCACGGGACGCAGGTCCGGAACGCATGAGCGCTGAAGCCGCGGCAATTCCATACCATTGATGACTTCGGAAGCGCATCGCTGTATATTTATAGGCATATTTCCCAGTGGTGAGTATGTGGTCTGATATCATCCACGACTTTGCAGACTCCCCGTCCCAGAGCCGGGTTGTGCGTTTTCTCCTGGAGAACGGATTCGGGGTAACCGAAGACGGGCGGATCAGCTGCAATGGCATTGAGATGCCGGCTACTGCGGTGGCAAAAGCCATTGGTTCGGATCGCCGGGTTGTCGATTCCACGGCACGGCGCATCCTTTCGCGTCCTATGCTCCGCGATATCTTCCTCAACATGCGGGCAACCCCGGACCTGAGCAGGGTTGCCGAATCGCTCGGGTTTGTCGTGATAACGGTTCTCCCGAAGAACGCAAACGAGCAGGGAATTGTCGGGGCTGCTGTCAGGGTTCTCTCGAACCATATGCTCTCCATCCGGCAGATCTTCGTCACCGATCCGGAATTCTCTGAGGAACCGAAACTGGTGATTATCGTTGAAAACTCCCTGCCGCATGGCGTAATCGAGGAGATACGGGCACTGCCCCAGGTAAAACAGGTCATCATCTGAAAAAAACGTGAAATGTGAAAATGCAGGGCAAAATGCCAATCTTATCCGGCCAGTACCCCGGAGCCGGTTCAAGGTGGGGTTTTAAGACCGGAGAGAGCCGGTAATTATACCCACTTTCCGTCTTCAGGCTTTTTTGATCACCATCAGGGTGATATCATCGAATTGTGGCATATCGCCGGTAAATTCCCGGACCCCGTCCAGGATTTTTACAAGAATTTCCACTGCCGGCAGCCGGGCATTGCTGACGATGATGGAGCGGAGCCGGTCTTCGCCGAACAACTCTTCATCCTGGTTGATGGATTCGGTAACGCCGTCCGTGTACATGACGATGATATCATTGGATTCTATACCGATGACCCGCGAGGAGTAGTCCCGGTTCTCGACTGCCCCGAGCACAATTCCGGTTGGCATGAGCTCCTCGATGGATCCATCCCTGGCCCGGTAAACCATCGGGGGGTTGTGACCGGCATTCACATAGGTCAGGGTGCTGTCCTTTTCCGAGATCATCCCGTAAAAGAGGGTCACGAACATGCCCGCCTTGGAATCCTGGGATATGATATTGTTGGAGGCATAGATTGCCTGTGCCGGATCCCGGTGCCAGAGCACATTGACCCGGACCACGATCCGGGACAATGCCATGAAAAGCGCAGCCGGGACACCTTTTCCGGATACATCGGCAACGAGCAGGCCGAGCGTCCCTTTTCCAAGGGAGATTATCTCAAACGGTATCACGTCAAAGAAATCGCCCCCTACTTCTTTTGCCATCACGCTCCGGGCAGCGATATCGAACCCGGTAATCTGGGGAATGACGTCGGGCATGAAACTCTGCTGGATCTCGGCTGCGATCTGGAGTTCGGCATTCGACCGGGCAAGACGTCCCTCCATCTCGCGGCGGTCCGTGATATCCCGGATGGTCTCGATGGCCCCGGTAATCTTTCCCTGCGGGTCATACAGCGGACTTGCCTTGGCCCAGAAATACCTGCCGGATTTGCCCAGGTGGGAGATGAACGTGTCCACGACCAGCGTATCTCCCTCCCGTTTTACATGGGTGTAGAGGCTCTCAACCTCAGCTTCCGGCCGGAGAATGAGATCCGCGAGCATGGGTCGGCGCTCCTTGTAAAACGGCAGGGAGTACTCAAGATCGCCTTTTCCAATCATGGCATCCTTCGATATGCCGGTCAGGTCCTCCATGGCCCGGTTCCACGTGATTGCCACGCCATCGAGGTTTATGGCAAGGGTGGCATCCGGTAAAAAGTTGATGATATCAAAAAGGCTTCTCCGGGAACTGACAATTTCCTGTTCGGCCCGTTTCCGGTCCGTGATATCCCGGATCGTCTGGATCGCACCGGAGATGTTTCCCTGGGGATCGTAAATCGGGCTCGCCTTTGCCCAGAAATAGACTCCCCCCGGACGGAAGTTCTCGATGTAAATATCAACAACAAGCGTATCACCGATCTTCTCAATGGTGTCATACCGCTTCTCGATCTCGGCTTCCGGCATGAAGATCAGGTTCGCAAGCATCGGTTTCTGCTCGCCATAGAACGGTACCGCATACTCGTACCTGCCTTTCCCCAGCATCGATTCGGCCGGTACGCCTGTCACCTCTTCCATTGCATGGTTCCAGGCTGTCACCCGGCCTTCCAGGTCGATCACGAACGTGGCATCCGGGAGAAAATCGATGATCTCGGACATCTGCCGGTTGAGCCGGACCATCGCCTGCTCGGCCCGTTTCCGGTCCGTGATATCCCGGATCGTCTCGATAGCCCCGATGATATTTCCCTGCGGATCATAAATCGGGCTTGCCTTGGCCCAGAAGTAGACTCCACCCTGGCGGAAGTTCTCGATGTAAATATCCACAACAAGCGTGTCCCCAATCTTTTCAATAGAGTCATACCGTTTCTCTATCTCCACCTCCGGCATGAAGATCAGGTTCGCAAGCATCGGCTTCTGCTCGCCATAGAACGGGACTGCATACTCGTACCTGCCTTTCCCCAGCATCGATGCGGCGGGTACGCCCGTCACCTCTTCCATTGCATGGTTCCAGGCTGTCACCCGGCCTTCCAGGTCGATCACGAACGTGGCATCCGGGAGAAAATCGATGATCTCGGACATCTGCCGGTTGAGCCGGACCATCGCCTGCTCGGCCCGTTTCCGGTCCGTGATATCCCGGATCGTCTCGATAGCCCCGATGATATTTCCCTGCGGATCATAAATCGGGCTCGCCTTGGCCCAGAAATAGACTCCCCCCGGACGGAAGTTCTCAATGTAAATATCCACAACGAGCGTGTCCCCGATCTTTTCAATAGAGTCATACCGTTTCTCTATCTCCACCTCCGGCATGAAGATCAGGTTCGCAAGCATCGGCTTCTCCTCGCCATAGAACGGTACCGCATACTCGTACCTGCCTTTCCCCAGCATCGACTCGGCCGGTACGCCTGTCACCTCTTCCATTGCATGGTTCCAGGCTGTCACCCGGCCTTCCAGGTCGATCACGAACGTGGCATCCGGCAAAAAGTCGATAACAGCATCGTGAAATGTCCCGCACGGCGATTTCATGTTCTGCTCCTATGCAAGAATAGCCACGAGGTTATATGAATAATCTTTCTTTTCTCAAGGGAGGTCCCGCCGGGTTGGCTTAAGGGGAAGGATCAGAATATACAGGATATCCGGCAGGCATCTTTAATGCACCCCGGGAAATATGTGATTACAGGAAATAGCCATGGGTGTTTTCCGGTACGAGAGCAAATATTCGGCGCCGACAAAAGAGCAGCGGGAGCGGTACATGACCGGGGAGCGGGAAGAACATACGTTCGGCCCCGACGGGAAGATCCTTCTGATCGCTTATGATGAGGCAATATATATCAAGGACGATATCGACGAAGTGCGGATACTTTTTACCGGTATCAAGGACAAACAGAAAGCCTATGATGAGATCCGCCGGCTCCTCGAACATCACCAGCAGAAAGAGGAGACAGAATCTCCTTTCAGGACAGCCCGCGATCTCTGACACCGTGCTGCAGGTCTCATGGTTGTGATCTACCGGAAGACTTCCGGTACACGTTTTAAAAAAGTGCTCTGTAGAGTACCTGGGAGGGATGATATCAGATAGTGATGGAGCCACGGGCGCTCGGGGTCTATCAACCCTCGCCCCGTGGAGCATGGCCTTATTGGACCGTCGAAAAAAATGATTGAAACTGGGAGTCAAGGGGGCTTGTCCCCTTGGGTCGCCTCCCCCTCTGGGGCAGAGAGGGGGGCACTCTCATAATTCCACTGATCATGTTGTGGGAAGGATTTCTACAAGAGCAAAAAATGAAAAATCCGGCAGCCCGTTGTTCCGGTTCCGTACCGGAGTTTTACAGAATCCTGTTGCCGTGATCGTCAGACAGCGCGAGGATACCGGTCGAGTACGGGCTGGAATGGCGCTGCTGGTCATAGAATGCACAGCCGGGACAGATACCATAAAAAAATTCTGCATCTACCAGGCCGCTGGCATTGCCAGACAGAAAAAACAGGTTATATTGTTTTATTTACAGCGATTGTAAGATTCTTCGCATTTTCCCCGCTCACGTAGCCAATCGCCGGAGCAGTTGCCGGGGAATCGAAGGGTCCGACATAAATCCCGGACCCAAGCCACCAGTCCCCGTCCACCTTCTCAACGTACCCGAGTTTTTTCTCGACAGAATTGTTGTGCACGGGGTTGATGTAATAATATTCAGAAAACCCGGATCCATTCAGGGCTAAAGCCCGGAGCTCGCGGATGAACGGGTGACCCATTGCATCGGGTTCAAAAAGCCGGTTTATGCCAATCTTTTCAGGATTCACCGGGTGTGCGATGGTCGTGCCATTGAAATCATAGGCATAGATATAAAGATCACCCCGGAAGAACGAACCGTTCTTCTTTGAAAATTCCGCAAGAGCTGCCTCCCTGCCATTCGTATGGGCATACAGGACCGCCTCCTTGACAAACGCAACCATCGTGTCCCGGGAGGACGGTTCTGGCGGCGTAACCGCCGCATTCCTGACTGCGGGCTGCATGCAGCCGGAGGCAAGAAGCAGCATGAGGATGAGAGGTGAGATAAGAAAAAAACCTGTTTTCATATAAAATATTTTGAGAGAGCAGATATTAAAACGTCAGGTACCGGGAGGATCCTGCCGTATTCGCGGGACCGGATTTGCGCCCCGGAATATATTATTTATCGGCAGGTGAACCCGTCCGTGGCAATAAGAGCGCGAACGTGCATCCTGCACCGGGTTCGCAGGAAACCGAAATATCCCCGCTCAGGAGTTCTGCCATCTTTTTTGCAACCGGAAGACTGATGCCGATAAACCCGAATTTCTCCAGGAGTTTTGATTCGTGCGTAACGGAAAACGGCTTGAACAGCATCGGGATAATATCCTGGGAGATAACGGCCGAAGGGCTCCGGATGAGGAACCGGTGATATTTTTCATCATCCTCGACCGTGATCTGGATCTTTGCCGAAATCGGTGAAAACCGGATTAAATTGAAGATCAGGCTCTGGTTTATCAAGAAAAAATATTCGCTGTCGGTGACTATCCTCAGATCTTCGGGAATTGCAACCGTGATCTGGAGATCGCCGGAACATTTGAGGACGGATATGTACGCTCCGAGCAGGTTCTTTGGCGAAGTTTCCCGGTACTGGGGTTTGAACCGGGGCAGCATCTGTTCCGGCCCGTATCCCACGTCGCTGAGCTTGATGATATGCTCGATCGTCTCCTTCACGTGATCGATGTTGCCCGAGCATTTTTCCAGGAGAGATCTGAGCTCGGCATTGAGACCAAAGGCTTCAGGCTCTTCAAGGATCATATGCAGGTATCCCATTGCCGGCTGGAGCGGTGTGCGGAGTTCATGGGCGGCAAGGATGATAAATTCCCGTTTCCTCATAATTTCGTGCCGGAGATCTTCTTCGATCTTGCGCAGCTCCGTTATATCGAGAAGGGAATACACCCTGCGGGACGAGTTTGGGATCATATCGAGAATCACATAGACATTCCGGATATTGCCTTCCCGATCCTTGAACCTGAACTCATAATGGCGGGGTTCGCTGTCCGCTTCTTTGCAGACAAGGTCGTGAAATTCTGTTACCATCCCGAGATCGTCCCGGACAACAAACGGAAGGAGGGAGAAAACCTCGGAAAGTTCCTTCCGGGAATAACCAGCCAGTTTCTCGAATTCGGAGTTGACAAGAACGATCGTCATGTCCTCTTCAACAATCGCCATGGCAGTACCCGAGCTCTCAAAGATTGCCCTGTACATGGTTTCGGACTGGACCAGGCTCTCCTTGGTCCGTCTGAGATCGTCTTCGATATCCAGGGTCGATGCAACGATATCCAGGATCCGTTTTTCATGCTCTTCAAGATCGGCAAACGAGAAACTTTCAAGAGCCGCCTCTTCGGAATCGTAGAGAACGAAGATCCGGTTGAACCCGGCAAGGAAAAGCACTTCCTGGATACGGGGTTTGAGGCAGGCGATCTTGAGATCGCCCTGCATCTTTCTCAGCCGGCGGAGCCAGATGAGCAAGACCCGGAGAGCGGAACTGCTTACGTATTCGATCTCCGCAAGATTGAGAACGATCTGGACGGACCCGGAACCCACCATCTGTTTCAGCACGGCATCCAGTTCAGGCGAGGTATTGGAATCCAGGCGGCCGGACAGAGAGACAACATCGGCAATCGCCTCTTTTCTCTTCTGGATCTGGAGAACCGGCTGCATTACCGGATAGTTATCGGGCAGTACTAGATAATATTTGGGAAATGTACCTGGCAATTACTAACGTACGGAGATAAGAACGCACCGGGAATTTTTCAAAAATATGCCAAAGACCAGGGCGCATTATTAAAAAGTCGGTTTTCCCGCAGGCATGAACATAAAAAACCTGTGGGGGATAGACCCATTATCCGGGTGAAACGGATCGGGATTATTTGGCTTTCTCGTAACAGATCCTGGCTTCTTCGTGTTTTCCGATCCGGTCCAGGATATCCCCGATATCATTCCAGATCTCTTTTCGCGCCGGTTCAATCTCGAGAGCCCGCTTGAAGGAGGAGAGCGCTTCCTGGTACTGGGAGAGTTCCTGGAGCGCCCGGCCCTTGTGGATCCAGGCATCGACAAATTCCGGCTGGATCTGGATCATTGCATCGAACGCTTCAACAGATTCATCGAAACGCTCCAGCGCAAAGAGAGCACTTCCCCTTGTAAAATATGCAATGGAGAAGGACGGATCTATCAGCAGTGCCCGGTCATAGGATTCGATGGCCTCCTCATACTGGTGGAGAGAGGAAAGGACCATACCATGGCGTGTCCAGGCTTCGGCGTTTTCCGAATCCAGGGAGAGGCCCTTTTCGTACGCCGACCGGGCATCGGAATACTTCCCAAGGTCGTAATAGGCATTGCCTTTGCCGAACCACGCTTCCACGAGAGTCTCATTATGACTCAGGGCCTTGTCAAACGCCTCGATGGCATCCCGGAACATCCCGAGCTCGGCAAGGCTCACTCCCTTGTGAGAGAATATCTCGGCGGCATGCTCGATCTCGAGTGCCTTGTCGTAGGAGAGAATCGCCTCGTGGTACTGCTCCAGGGCTGCATATGCCAGGCCCCGGTAATCATAAAGGCTGAAATAGTCCGGTTTGATCTCGAGAGCCCGGTCATAGGCGGTGATCGCTGCATCGTGGCTTCCCTGTTCGGCAAGGGCCCGGCCTTTCCAGAAAAAAGCCTGCCAGCAGGACGGATTTATATCGATGGCCCGGTCGAAAGCCGTTATTGCTGCCGTGAGATTGACAAGCGAGATAAGCGCCCTGCCTTTTTCATAAATTGCATTCGCATAGCCGGGGTTGATGGAAAGCACCTGGTCGAAGGAGGCAATTGCATCCTTGTACCGCCCGGTCCGGATCTGTGCCCGGCCGCGTTCATAAATCGCCTCGGTATACTCGCCCTGGATTCCGAGCGCCTGGTTGAAGGCCGATATGGCCTCTTCCAGATGGCCGGTGCGGGCAAGGGCAACGCCCTTGTTGTAATACGCGTCGGCATACCGGTTGTTGATGCCAAGTGCATGATCGAAGGCGGCTATCGCATCCTCGAACTGCTCCTGCTGGAGCAGGGCAAGTCCCCGGTAATAATAAGCCTCGGCATATTCGGGATTCAGGACAAGCGCCCGGTCGAATGAGTCGATTGCCTCGGTATCCCGTTTCAGCTTGATGAGCGCAATTCCCCGGAAAAGGTACGGGGCTGCGTACCGGTCATTGAGCCGGATGGCATGATCATAGTTCTCGAGCGCTTTCTCATAATCGTTCAGGCTGGCATAGGAGATGCCCCGGTAGAGCCAGGCTTCCGAGAGATCGTCTTTGAGAGTAATGGCCCGGTCATAGGATGTCAGCGCTTCATGATTCATGGAGAGCATGGCAAGAGCCCGGCCTTTCTGGTAAAATGCCTCTGCGCACTGCGGGCGCTGGAGAAGGGCAGTCTCGAAATTTTTGACTGCATCATGGTATTTCCCCAGCCGCAGGTAGGATACGCCGAGATAATAACTGGCAAGGGCATCCTTTGGATCGATGCCGAGCGCTTTATGGAAGAAACTGATGGCATCCTCGTCTTTCCCGAGGGATGACAATGCAATACCCTTGCCGGTCCAGACATGGCCGAAATTGGGACGGATCTTGAGGGCCTGATCAAATGCAGCAAGAGCATTTTCGAACTGGAGAAGCCGTACGAGAGTTATTCCCTTGTGATACAGGGCTTCGACATATTTTCCCTTGATGGATAAGGCATTGTCAAAGGCAAGGACGGCTTCCTTGTACATCTTCATTGCATACAGTGCCCGGCCCTTGTCATAATATGCCACAACATAATCCGGCTGGATCTCGAGCGCCCGGTTGAATGCTTCTATTGCATCCTCGTATTCGGCCATCTCGAAGAGCGCACTTCCCTTGAGGTACCAGGCTTCGGTATTGGTTGGATCTATCTCCAGGGATCGCGTGTAGGATTCGATAGCATCGTTGAATTTCCCGATGCGGGAGAGGACAATCCCGTGGTGGAGCCAGGAGTCAACGGATTTCGGGTTGAGTGCTATGACCCGGTCAAAAGCCTCTATCGCATCGTTGAACCGGCCGGTCTCGCTCAAAGCCAGCCCTTTCTGGTAATACGCTTCTTCATTGTCGGCATCAAGATCGATATTTTTGTTGAAGGCCACGATCGCCTCATCGTGCCGCCCGAGGCTTGCCAGGGCAAGACCCTTGTGGTAATAGATATCGGCATAATTCTTCTCAATGCCAAGCGCCTTGTCAAAAGTCTTGACCGCCTCACGGTACATTTTCAGGGCTGCAAGGGCCCGGCCTTTGTCAAAGAGCGCTTCCGTGTAGGAGGGGTCGATCTCGAGCGCCCGGTCAAAAACCTTGATGGCTTCATTGTTGTTATTGAGCCGCATCAGGGCTGCACCCTTGAAGTGCAGCGAGGGAACATGCAGCGGCTGGAGGGCAAGAACCCGGTTATATCCTTCGATTGCCTGTTCAGCCTGCCCGCTCAGGTCCAGGGAACGTGCCATCATGTACAGGGCATCAAAGAAATCCGGGCGTATGCCAATGCTCCGGGCAAATGCGGATACTGCATCAGTATGACGATCGATATGGGCAAGTGCAAGCCCTTCTTCATACCAGGCATCCGCATTCTCCGGGGTCAGTGTCAGGAGCTGGTGGAAGGATTCGATGGCCTCGGGATACCGTTCCAGCGCGGAGAACGAGAGCGCATGATGGTACATTGCATTGTGGTTGCCCGGGTCAAGCGCAAGCGCCCGGTCGAGTGAGCTTATAGCGTCCTCATACCGGTTCAGGTGATAAAGTGCCAGGCCTTTCTCGTACCATGCTGCCGCCTGTTCCCCGCCGGTTTCAAGAACCGCGTCAAACGATTCCACGGCCTGGGCATATTTCCTGAGAACATAGTATGCCCGGCCTTTCTCCAGGAGAGCATCCGTATTTCCGGGCTTTTGCTGAAGTACCTGATCGAACGATTCGATCGCTGCTTCGTGCTGGTCAATATGGGATAAGGATAAGCCTCTGTTGTACCATATCGCGGTATCATTTCTGTTTGCAGCAAGAGCGGTATCGAATGCAGAGACGGCGTCTTCATACCGGCAGAGATGCATCAGCGACATTCCCCGGAGGAACGCGGGTTCGCTCTGTCCCGGCAGGCGGGATACCGCTTCATTGAGTACCAGCTCCGCCTGGTCGTGGCGATCGAGCCGGGCAAGGGCCACACCTTTCTCATAGAGAACTGCCCCGTCACCGGGTTCTGTCTCAAGTGCGATATCGAAGATCGTGAGAGCTTCCTCGAAATGACCCAGGCGGGAGAGCAATTTTCCTTCGGCCATGAGAATTTCCGGATTATGCGGATCCTTTTGCCGGGCCTTGTCATAGGAGTCCACCGCATCCTCATCCCGGTTCAGGGATTCCAGGGAAAGGCCCCGGTGATACCAGGCATCCGGGCGGTCGGCGAGCCGGAGGAACTGGTCGAAGGTGGTGACCGCTTCCTTGTACCTTGCCAGATGTTCCAGGGCCATTGCCTTGTTGAAATACGCTTCAGCATACCCTGAATCGATCTCAATTACCCGCAGGAAGGATGAGAGGGAATCCTCATAGCGTTCAAGCAGAAGGAGTGCCATCCCCTTTGCATAATGCCCGTCCCGCTGACTGTCATCTATCGCCAGGGCCCGATCGAATTCATAAACAGCCTCGTCATACCGGGCAAGTTCCGACAGGACAAGTCCCTTTTCAAAGAACGGGGCATATAATCCGTTATTCAGGTGGATAGCCTTGTCGAGGGAATCGAGCGCACTCTCGGGACTGCCAAGATGGAACTGCGATACGCCTTTGTTGAACCAGATATCCGCATCGGCATCATTCAGGGCAACGGCAGTGTCGAACGCATGAACTGCCTCCTCATACCGCCCGAGATTCATCAGCGACAAGCCCCGGTAGTAGGAGGGTTCGAATCGTTCCGGGAGATATGCATCGGCCTTGCCGAGAACCGGTTCGGCCTGATCGTGGTGCCCCAGCCTGGCAAGGGCAAAGCCTTTCTCGAACAGGAAATCGCCGCGTTCGGGTTCGAAACCCAGACCGATATCGAAGATGCGGATGGCTTCCTCGTACTGGCCCAGGCGTGAGAAGGCTTTTCCTTCCGATAAGAGGATCTCGGTGTTGAGGGGATCCTTGAGCCGTGCTCTCTCAAAGGATTTTACTGCTTCCTCGTCCCGCTCCAGGTTTTCAAGACAGATTCCCCGGTGGTACCAGGCATCCGAACGGTCCGGAATCAGCCGGAAAAACCCGTCGAATGCATTCACTGCCTCATCGTACCTGCCCAGGTGTTCCAGAACGATTCCCCGGTTGTAGTACGCCTCGGCAAAATCCGGATCGATCCCGATGACCCGGGCAAAGGAGGCAAGGGAATCCTCGTACTTCTCGAGGGCCATAAGAGCCTGCCCGCGGGCAAAATGCCCGTCTGCCTGTCCGTCATCGATGGCCAGGGCCCGGTCAAATTCCCGTATTGCATCTTCGAATCTACCCTGCCTGAGGAGAACAAGGCCTTTTTCAAAGAGTGTCCCGTACGAACCCGGGTTGATCCGGATAGCCTGGTCAAATGAGGCAACGGCTTCATCCAGGCTGCCGAGACGGACATAGGAGAGGCCCTGCCGGTACCACCCGTCAAAGTTCTCCGGATCGAGAGCCAGAGCAAGACCAAACGCCTTGGCTGCGGACTCATACCGTTTCAGGCTGAAAAGGCTAAGGGCCTTGTGGTACAAAGCCCCGATGAAGCCTGGGTTGAGGGCAATTGCGGTCTCAAAAGCCACAATTGCTTCCTGCTGCTGGCCGAGACGCTCAAAAGCAAGGCCTTTTTCGTAAAAAGCATCCGAAAACTGCGGGTCGATCGAACTCGTATTCTCGAATGCCGGGATCGCCTCCCGGTCATTGCCCAGCTGCACAAGTGCCCGCCCTTTGTCATACCAGGCATTGGCGTACTTTTTGTTGATGGAGATTGCCCGGTCAAAAGAGCTCACGGCTTCCTGGAACCGGCCCAGCTCCGCAAGACAGACACCCCGGTCATACCAGCCACTGGCATTCTGGGGTTTGAGGTCAAGCGCTTTTGTCAGCGATTCGAGGGCCGGCTCAAAGCGGCCAAGGGAGAGGAGCGAACTGCCTTTCCGGCTCCATGCACCGGCGCAATTTCCATCGGCGGACAGGACCCGGTCAAAGCAGGAGACGGATTCCTCATACCTTCCGAGATCGCGGTTGGCTTTTCCTTTGCGGTACCAGGCAATGCTGTTTTCCGGTTCAAGAGCAATGGCGCGATCAAAGGACTCAAGAGACTCGGCATACCGTCCGAGCTCACAGAGCATGGAACCTGAAAGATTCCAGACGTCTGCATGATTGTTCTCGCTGTTGAGGGATGCTTCAAGTGCCAGGAGCGCATCCTCGAACCGCTGCAGCTTTGCAAGCACCCTGCCTTTCTGGAACAGAACTTCCGCATCGCCCGGAGCAACCTCCAGCATCTTCTCGAACATCCGGAGGGCATTTTCATATTTTCCAAGGAAGGTATAACAGATTCCCGACTGGAAAACTGCATCGGTAATGGAGGGATCGTTTGTCAGGGCCTGTTTGTAGGACCGGATAGCTTTTTCGTATTTCTGGAGTTGCTGCAGCACAAGCCCTTTCTGGTAATGCGCATGTGCATGGGAGGGAGAGCCTTCGAGGACATAATCGAACGATGTGATTGCCTGGGGATACTGCCCGAGTCTTTTGAGTGCGCATCCTTTCAGGTAGGCTGCTTCAAGGAACGTTGAATCGATCTCCAGGGCCCGGTCAAATAACGCGATGGATTCCTCATCCTTGTCGAGAGAGGTGAGGGAGACTGCCTGGTAAAAGGCGGCAAGCGTGAGGTGAGGATCCAGTTCAAGGGCCCGGGAAAAAGCGGGGACAGATTCTGAAAAATTCCCGAGCCGCATGAGGGTCTCGCCCTTCTCGAACCAGGTGACCGGTTTTGCAGAATCAAAATCGATCGACCGGTTGAAGGATTCGAGCGCTTTGTCATAGTCCTCCAGTGCCTTCAGCGCATGGCCCCTTTGGTAATACAGAGCGCCATTGCCGGGCCCCCGTTCCAGGGCACGATCGAATGCATCGACAGACGGACGGTACTGTTCCAGGGCAAGGAGGGCGAGACCTTTCTCGTAAATGGCATCGTAAAAGCCGGGCTCGATCTCGAGCGCCTGATCGAAATCGGGGATTGCCTCTTCATACCGCTCCAGCGTGCAGGATTCCCGGGCTTTGCCGTACCAGCCCTTGTAACAGGCGGGATCCATGGCGACTGCACGTCCGAACGATTCGCGCGCCTCCTCATTCCGGTGCAGGCGGGAGAGGGACATTCCCCGGAAGTACCAGGCAGTGGCATTGTCCCCTTCAAGGGAGATAACCTTATCAAGCGCGGAGATCGCATCCTCCCACCGGTCGATATGATAGTATGCTTTTGCCCGGAAGAGCAGGGCAAACGCGTTCTGGGGCTTGCGTTTCAAGGATTTGCCGAATGCCTCGATCGATTCCTTGAACCGGCCCAGCCGGTACAGCGAATATCCTTTGCAGGAGAGCAGCTCGGGGTTGGTGTGGTTGCTCTCGAGGGCATGGTCGAGAGCAATGACCGCGTCCTCATACCGGGCAAGTTTTGCAAGGGCAAATCCCCGGCCGGAATGGGCGCGTTCGTTCTCGGGATCGATCGATATCGCGGCATCGTATGCGGTGATTGCATCTTCATAGCGCTTCAGCGCGAGAAGGGCTTCTCCCTTTACAACGAGGGCAACGATGTTTTTCGCATCGTGCGCAAGTGACCGGTCGAGCGATGCTATGGCTTCGTCAAATCTTCCCAGATGGTAGAGCGAATAGCCCTGTTCTGCATATACCTTTCCCGAGTCGGACCCGAGATTTATACTGCGCGAGAAACATTCGAGCGCTTCGGAAGTTTTCCCGAGTTCGGAGAGCGCAAGGCCTTTTTCAAAGAGAATCTCTGAAGAGTCCGGGTTCAGGGAGAGGTAACCGTCAAACGCAGAAACCGCCTGCTCGTTCTTTTCCAGGAGAACAAGTGCCCTTGCTTTCTCCCTCCACGCTTCGGCATTCGAGGGGTTGATATCCAGGGTTTGGGAAAAGGCTTCAACTGCATCCTCGTACTGGTGAGTGATCATCTGGGCAAAGCCCTTGTAGAGATAAGCCCGTTCGCAACCGGGTTCGGCAAGACTGACCCGGGAATAGAACGGGATAGCATCCTTGTACTGGCCGAGATGATCCAGTGCCCGGGCTTTTCCGTACAGGGCAACCAGGTCTTTCGGGAGAGATGACAGCACGCGATCGAACGCCTCGACAGCTTCCCGGTTCCGCCCAAGGGCCGCAAGCGTCCGCCCGCTCTCCCGGAATGCATCGGTAAAATCGGGCATGATCCGGCTTGCGTCTTCAAATGCAACGGCAGCATCGGGCATTTTCTTCTGCCGGAACAGGGCGATGCCTTTGTAATAATAGGCCTCCCCGAATTCCGGGATAAGCTCCAGGGCCCGGTCCAGGGCAGGGATTGCTTCCTCGTCATTGCCAAGACTGATGTGGGCCCTGCCTTTGTAGAACCAGGTGTGGGGATTGCCCGGGTCAAGCTCCAGCGCCTTGTTATACGATTTGACCGATTCAGCAAACCGTTCAAGGGCAAAGAGGCAGAATCCCCGGATGAGCCAGGCATTGGCAATCTGCGGGTTGGTCTCAACAGTCCGTGTCAGGACATCGACCGCTTCGGCAAATTGCCCGAGCTCTGCAAGGGCCAGACCCCGGTGGTACAGGGCATCGTTATTCCCGGGATCGAGCAAAAGGGCCTGGCTGAATGCGGCCTCGGCCTCATCCTGCCGGCCGAGCGCAGCGAGTGAGAGTCCTTTCTGGTAACAGGGATCGGCATTCTGGGGATCCAGTACGATTGCGGCATTGAACGTTGCAATAGCTTCCTCGTACTGTTCAAGCCGGGACTGGGAGATGCCTTTCTGGTAAAGAACCGCCGGGTCGGCAGGGGTCAGCTCGAGCGCAGCATCGAATGCTAAAATCGCATCTTCATGCCGGTTGAGGAGGGCAAGAGAGATACCCTTCTGGTATATCGCCGGGACGAATTGCGGAACACGGGCCAGTACCTGATCGAACGTCTCCACCGCATCCTGGTAGCGGGAGAGGTGTATCAGGGAAAGACCCCGGTTAAAGGCTGCCTGGGCACTGTCCGGATCGAGTTCGATCGACCGGTCGTACGCGATAACGGCTTCGTCATACCGCCCGAGGTGGAAGAGCGCAACGCCTTTGCTGAACCAGGCCTCCGTGTACTCCGGCCTCAGTTCGAGTGCTTTTTCACTGGCTGCAAGCGACTCTTCGTTCTGCCCGAGATCGTGCAGGGCAAGGGATTTGAAGAGTGCGGCCTCCGCGGATCCGGGATCGTATTCGAGCGCGGAATCGAAGGCATAGATGGCATCCCGGAACATTCCCTGTGCATAGAGGGCACGCCCCCGCTGGAGATGGGCCGGAGCAAAAGAGGGAGTGAGCGCCAGGCACCGGTCGAAGGACGAGACTGCTTCCTTGTGCCTCCCCAGTTTCAGCAGGGTAACGCCGCGGCTATAGTAAGCCGGGGAATAATCGCGATCGATATCGAGCGTGAGATCAAAGGAGAGGAGAGCTTCGCCGGACTCTTCCAGTTCGAGAAGCGAGAGCCCCTTGTGGAAATGGGCATCGCGGAAACCGGCATCGATCTCGAGGGCACGGTCGAAGAACTCGGTTGCGAGCGGAAACTCCCGGAGAGATTCATATGACCGGGCTTTGTAATAATGCGCAAGGAAATTTTTGGGGCTTTCGAGGATAGTCTTGTCGAAATCGGCAATGGCATCCTCAAATCTCCCCATATTATACAGGGCGATGCCTTTCCTGAGGCGGGCATCTGTGTATTTCGGCTTGAGCTGGAGTGTCTTGTCGAAAGCAAAAACGGCATCGCTGTGGCGGTTCAGGTCGGCAAACGATTTGCCCTTGTGGTAAAATGCAAGGGCATTGTCCGGATCGTAAATCAGTGCCTTGTCGAAGGCTTCAAGGGATTCATCGAACCTTCCCAGTTTCTCAAGTGCCAGGCCCCGGTTGAAATGGCCGGGGGCATTGCTTGTGTCTTTTGCCAGGTTCCGGTCAAATGCCGCGATGGCTTCCGGGAATTTGCCGGTCTTCAGGAGAGCAAGGCCCAGGTAATAATACGCTTCGGTATAGGACGACTCGATGCTGAGCGCCTGGTTCAGGGCAACGATCGCTTCCTGGTATTTCCCGGATTCGATGAGCGATTTTCCCTTGTTGTACCAGGCAGGCGCAAACCCGGGCAGGATCTCGCTTGTCTTTTCAAAGGAGAGCGCTGCATGCCGGTGATCTCCCCGGCTTGCCAGGGCGAGCCCCTTGTGGTACTGCGCATCCCCGTTGCCGGGATCGATCTCGAGAAGGATCTCAAAGACATGGATAGCTTCTTCGGCCCGGTTGACTTTTTCAAGGGCCAGTCCCTTGTAATAGAAGGCGTCGGTGCTCCTCTGGTTGAGGGAGATGGCATTATCGAATGCATCGATGGCATCCTGGTAACTGCTGACATCGAAGTAGGCCCGCCCGATCTTTATCCAGCCGTTCTCCTGGTCCGGATCGATCCGGAGGGATTTGTTGTATGCAGCGATCGCCTCTTCCGTCTTTCCCAGCTGAACCAGGGCATCGCCCTTTTTCATCCAGATCTCTTTTAAGGACGGGTTTATGTCAAGAGCCCTGGTGTAGGCAGCAACGGCATCCGGAATTTTCCCGAGATCGGCGAGCGCTAGTGCCTTTTTGATCCAGGCTTCGGTCAGGCCGGAATTAATCTCAAGGGCTTTTGTATACGCATTGATCGCGTCCTGCTTTTTCCCAAGGTTGTAATGGGAATTCCCTTTCTGCATCCAGATGTCGACAAGGGTCGGGTTCAGGGAGAGGATCCGGTCATCGGTCTCGATGGTTTCAGAATACCGCTCAAGGAAGTACAGGGAGCCTGCCCTGCAGATCATGGCGTCGATGAGCGAGGGGTTCTTCTCAAGACTGCGATCGAGCAGGGGGAGGGCATCTGCATACCTGCCCAGGGAGTAATAGGCAAATCCCTCGTACATGAACGCATCGGAGAGCGTTGGATCCATGCCGGTCGCCTTTTCCAGTGAGGATATCGCATGTTCGTATTCCCGGGACTGGAGATAGGCAAGACCCATGTAAAAATACGAGGCGGCATTGGAGGCATCGAGCTGGATTGCGCTCGAGAACGAACGGATGGCCTCTTCGTACCGCTCTTTCTGGATAAGGGCGATACCTTTGAAATGATAGGCAAGCGCATTGTCCGGCTCAAGCGTTAAGCAGCTCTCGAATGCCCGTATGGAATCGTCGAACCGCTCTCTTCCGGCATAGGAGATGCCCAGGTAATAGTAAGCCGATGCATTCTCGGGCTCGAGCATGAGCGCTGCTTCGAAAGCCCGGATTGCATCCTCGTACCGTTCCCGCTGGGCAAGGGCTACGCCTTTTTTGTACAGGATCTTGGGATCGTCCGGGGAAATCTCGAGGGCCTGGTCATAGGAGACAACGGCCTCGAGCGGTTTTCCCATTGCAGAAAGGGCGTTTCCTTTCTCATAAAAAGCCCGGGCGCATTTCCGGTTTATCTCGAGGGTCTTGTCAAATGCCCGTATGGCTTCGTCAAAACGACTGAGCGCCGAGAGAGAGAGTCCTTTGTAACACCAGGCCCAGATGTCCCGGGGAGATTCATTGAGCGCCTTGTTGAAGACTGAAATCGCTTCTTCGAACTGCCCGAGGTTATAGAACGCGATTCCTTTCCGGACCGCCGCTTCGGTCAGCCGGGGTTTCAGGACAAGGCATTTGTCGAATGCAGCAATCGCATCTTCCAGCTGCCCGAGATGGGCCAGGCTGATGCCCTTGAACAGCCAGGCTTCGGTAAGGGACGGGTTCTGTTCGAGCGCTTCGTCAAAAGCTACAACTGCTTCCTGGTAACGGAGAAGATTGAAGAGCGCGTGGGCCTTTTCATACAAGGCTCCGGTGTTCTGGGGAGAGAACGCGAGAACTGCATCGAACGCGATGACGGCCTCGGGATACCGCTTGAGCTGGACAAGGGTCGTGCCCCTCTGGTAGAGGGCCAGGGCATGCGTTGGATCGATATCGATCGCCCGGTCGAATTCCCGGATCGCTTCCTCGAACCGGTTCAGCTGGACAAGCGCAAGGCCCCGGTTGTAATAGGCGTACACATAGTTCGGGTTGAGCGTAACTGCCTGCTCGAACGCCTCCAGGGCGGGTTCGAAACGTTCGAGCCGGGAAAGGGCAATGCCTTTATCGTAAAATGCCTGGGCATATGCCGGCTTGAGCTCGATACTTTTGTTATATGCTTCAACCGCTTCGTCATAATGCCCGAGCTTTGCGAGCTGGAGTCCCTTCTGGTGATAGGCCTGGGCATTCGATGGATCATAGGCAAGAGTTCGGTCGTATTCCTGGATCGCATCGTCGTTCTTGCCCAGTTTTGCAAGCGCAAAGCCCTTGTGGTACAGGGCTTCCGTATAGGCCGGGTTGATCTTCAGTGCCTGCTCGTAGGAACTGACCGCTTCCTGGAACTGGCCGAGATTTGCATACGAGAGGCCTTCCTGGTATGCTGCAAGAGAGCACCGGGGATCATATTTCAGCGCGGATTCGAAGGCCTCGATGGCTTCCTTGTGCCGGCCAAGCCGGGTGAGGGCCATTCCCCGGAAGTAAAAGGATCCGGCATGATCCGGCTGCAGCTCGAGGCTCCTTGCAAAGGATTCCAGCGCATCCTCGTGCCGGCTCAAGTTGATGCACGATACGCCGCGCCGGAACCAGACCCTGTGGTTCTCCGGATCGAGGGTGAGGCACTGATCGAAATCAGAGACCGCCTCGTTATATTTTTTTAACCGGTAGTTTGCAATGCCCCTCTCCTCGCGGGCTTTTGCGTTTGACGGCGTGAGATCGAGCGTCCGGTCAAATGCATGGATGGCCTCGGAAAACCGGTTCAGGGCCTGGCAGGCAAGTCCCTGGTAATACCAGGCATCGGTGAGTCCTTCATTGAGGGATACGGCTTCTCCGAGCGCTGCAACCGCTTCCTCAAAGCGCCCGATCCGGAACAGCGAGATCCCGTTGATGGCCCAGATGTCGGCATGGCCGGGTTCATCGTGGAGGAAACGTGCGGATGCATCGACTGCATCATCGAAAAGCTCCTGCCTGGCAAGGATAAAACTCCGGTAATACCAGACCCAGATATCGCTGGGATCGAGAGCATACGCTTTGTCAAAGGCAGCCAGGGCTTCCTCGTACCTGCCAAGATCGTAAAGGGAGATTCCCCGGTTGTAATAGGCCCGGGCGTAATCCGGTACGATCTCGATGGCCTTGTTGTACGCGCTGATGGCTTCCTGGTGGCGGCCCAGGTCGGCAAGCGCTATTCCTTTGTTGTAATACACTTTTGCATGGCGGGGATCCACCATGAGGGCATGATCGTAAGCGGTGATGGCGTCCTTGAACCGGCCGAGTTCGTAAAGAGCAATGCCTTTGAGGATCCAGGCCTCGGCATTATCGTATTTTATAGAGAGGAGGCGATCGCAGGCAACGAGGGCTTCCTCGTTCCTGCCAACCTGGGCAAGGGTTGCGGCTTTGTTGTACCAGGCATTGGAGTCGGTTGGATCGATTGCGATCGCCTGGTCGTAGGCAAGGATGGATTCTTCGTATTTTCCCAGGTCGTACAGGGCAATTCCTTTGAAATAATGAGCTTTTGCAAGATCGGGATAGAGGGCAAGACCCCGGTCGAACATGACGATGGCTTCCTGGAAACGCCCAAGGTCATAGAGTTCGACCCCCTGCCGCATCAATGCTTCCGCATCACTCTTATTGTTCATGAATTTTTTACCTCAACCTGCCCATTGTGCAGTTGCTGGAATGAGCCGCCATTATTCTGAACCCTTATTTGTTTTCTCCGGTATACACCAGCTATACAGGTTGCTTATAAGCCGCATATACCCTTTCCGGTACAATATATGATCGGTATTGATTTATGAATACTATTTTTATACTGCACAAAAAGAAGATAAAAATTATTTTGGTTTCTGGTTTTTGATAACCGCTGCGAGCCGTTCGATCCCGGCCCGGATCTTCTCATCAGTTGCATTTGAGAAATTGATCCTGAGGGTATTGTTTCCGCCCCCGTCGATATAGAACGGGGATCCCGGGAGGACGGCAATGTTCTGTGCAAGTGCTGCATTGAAAACATCCATGGACGAGATACCTTCCGGCAGGGTGACCCAGATGAACATGCCTCCCAGGGGCCGGGTGAACGAAACGGTATCCGGGAAATTCTCCTCCATGCACCGGATCATGACATCCCGCTGGTGCCGGTAGGAGGACTGGATCTTCCGTATGTGGGCATCGATGTCCTGAGTCTGGAGATACTCAAACGCGATCCTCTGGGACAGGTAATTGGAATGGAGATCGGAGGCCTGTTTTGCAACAACCAGCTGCTCCATGATGACCGGGGGAGCGACAACCCAGCCCATCCGCATGCCGGGGGCGAGGATCTTCGAGAACGATCCGGTTATGATAGTCTGGTCAGGGATGAATTTTTTAAACGATGGCAGGGATTTTCCCGAAAAATTCAGTTCGCCGTAAGCGTCGTCCTCGACAAAAAGCGTATCCGTCTCCTGAATAATTCCTGCAATCTCCTCCCGGCGCTCTTCGGAGTACGTGATGCCGGAGGGGTTCTGGGAGTTCGGGATCCCGTAAAAAAACCGGACCGGATGCTTTGAAAGGGTATGGGCGAGCTGGGCGGTATCCGGCCCGTCCTCATGGAGAATGACTGGATGGAAGACCGGCTCGTACAATGAGAAGGCCTGGATTGCCCCGAGATAGCCGGGCCGTTCGATGGCGATATGATCGCCTTTTCCGATCAGGATCTTGCCGATAAGGTCCAGGCACTGCTGGGATCCGTTGGTGATCAGGATCTCATCCGGTGAAATTGCAAGACCGAGCCGTTTCCGGTACCGGTCGGCAATGAACTGCCGGAGCGGCCGGTAGCCTTCGGTCGTAGAGTACTGGAGGGCAGATCGGCCATCGGAAGCAAGCACGGAGGCTGCCGCTTTTGCTATATTATCAACATCGATTAAGGAGGGATTCGGCAGCCCCCCGGCAAACGATATGATCCGGGGGTCCTCGGTTACCTTGAGAATTTCCCGGATAAAGGATTTGGGAGTTTTTGCCATCCGCGGTGCAAAGGTGTAGTTTTTTCCGTTCCCCGGGTTTCCCCGGGATTCGGTGAGTGTCGGTTGGCTCATGATTCACCACAATTTCTTAGGTATATTGAGAAATGAAAGGAAAAAAGCGATGGATAGAGATCCGGCACGGTTTTTTTAGATCTTGTCGCGGATCTGTTTCAGGTACGATACCTGCTCCTCCTGCCGGGTTGCGGACCGGATCATCAGGGTTTTCATGATCTCCTGCGCCTTTCCGGGCGCCGGAATCCCGAAGAAACAATCCAGGGGATTGCGGGAGGCTTCCTCGCGCCCCTTGAAAAAACCGATCATTGCCCCGAGATTATCTTTCTGCCCGCTGGCACCCACCCCGCGGAACGAGGTCTCGGCTCCCCACCGGGAGATGCTCTGGGGAATGACCGTTCCGTAATTGAACATCCGGCCGAAGAGATCCTGTTCCAGGACAATGCGGCCAATCTGGTGGTGCGGAACCAGGTGCTCCTGGTGTTTCCAGACACCCCCGGAGATCTCAATATTGTCGTTCAGGATGCGGTACGTGATGCTCCGCCGGAATTTCTCGGCCCAGGCAAGGGTGACGATTGCTGCAAGAATACAGAATGGCTGGACAAGGAACGCTATCCAGTACAGGAGATTGAAGATATATTTCTCGGACGCAGGCGAAAGTCCGGAATTTCCCATCAGGATAAACGCGACAATGACGCTGAGGCCAAGCGTGAGAGCCGTGCCTGTCCAGAGCTCGGTAAACCGCAGGGCCCAGCCGATACCGGCAACAATGATGAAGATCCCGACAGGGGCCACGAGAAAGATGGAGATGCCGGTGATGCTCGTCAGGGCCGGGGTTGCCGAACTGAACATGGCAGGAATTCCCGGAATTAAGGTTTTACTCATCTGTTCCAGAAACGACCGGACAAATACCGAGATGACGACAAGGAGGATGGGAAAACAGGCAAGCGTGTATCTGTAGAGAAAACTCCGGGGATCCGGATGGGTTTCAAGAAGCACAGGATCCAAATTTCCGGCCCCCGGAGTAATGACCGGCGGACTGCCACCCGTAAGGACCGGAGATTTGTCCGGTTGGCCGGCGGAAGCACTGACCGGAAAGCCGGTTTCAGGTCCCGCCTGCGCTTGACTATTCAGTGGGGATATGCCTGGTTCCTGCATAAGAGTCCGCCGGGGTTTTCCTCGTGAATAGAGATTGGATCTCGTAATATAACAGGATTTGTATGAATAAAGTACCGTTCCCGGATGCATTGAAAAAACCGTCAGGAACCTGACGCGGGATTGATTCAGGAAATGAACAAAACAAGAAAGAGCCTATGGCGAGATTTGAACTCGCGACTTCCTCCTTACCAAGGAGGCACACTGCCAGGCTGTGTCACATAGGCATTATTTGTGCAACCGGCCCGGCAATCCCCGGCCTGACGGGGTCTGCTGCTTTGCCGTTTTTGCTCCTATCGCAGTTGCCTAACTACGTTGTGAGTACTTCCTATAAAACATTGCGGAGAACACGCGGGCAATGGAGCGGAAATACCTTCATACAGGGCCTTTTTCTGTGAATTCGGGTGCGGGAACGCACAGCCCCGCGGGAGAGGGAAAAATTATTTTTTGAGCCGGACTTCCATCTGGGGGAAGGGGATCTCGATTCCGGCCTCGGCAAACCGGAGAGCGATCCGGGAATTGATCGCGTCTTTGATCTCGTCGGGAAGATTGTATTTCCGTGCCCAGACATAGAGGACGAACCTGAGGCTGGAATCGGCAAACTCGGTGAAGAAGACTTTTGGGGCAGGATCCGCAAGGAGATAGTCCGAGCTGCCGATCACTTCGCCGGATATCTCAAGAAGGATCTTTTTGACGGATTCGATATCGGTCCCGTACGCAACGGATACAGGGATGGTGATCCGGAGTTTCTCATCCGGCTCGGAATAGTTGACAATGACATTGGTCGTGATCTTGTTGTTGGGAATCGTCACAACCTGGTAGTCGAGCGTTTTTATCCGGGTGCTGCGGGGGCCGACATTGAGGACATCGCCGTAATACTGGTCCACCTTGACCCGGTCGCCGACCTTGAACGGTTTGTCAATGGTGATGATGGCCCCGCCAAAGAAATTCGAGATGATATCCTGCGCTGCCAGCGCAACCGCGAGACCAGCGATGCCTGCGCCTGCGAGGAACGGGGTGATATTCACTTCGAACACCGAGAGGATCGCCATCAGGGCCGCGAACCAGACCAGCCATTTCACGATGAGTTCGAGCAGTTCCACGAGCCGGTCATCCCAGTCGCTGTCGGATTTTTCCGCAAGCTCGTGGCCGTAAATGGCGATAACATCGTGCAGGAACGAGGAGATGATCCATGCACCCATCACGATCCAGAAGGCCGACACCAGCTGTTCGTCCAGGAGACCCGGGTAATTGAGCGGAAGGATGCCGACAAAGGTCAGGGCTGCGTACACGGCAAGGGCCACGATCGTGACCTGGAGGGGCGTACCGATAGCAGCGATGATGATATCATCCCATTTCGTCTCGGTCTCCTGGGCTTTTGCTTCCAGCCAGCGGACAATGAACCGCACCACAAACGCCAGGAGTATGCCGGATACCAGGGCCGCCAGGGCAAAGATGTAGTTGAGTTCGGCAGCGCTAAACACCATATACGTACTCTTATGTTATTTTGCGGTAAATAATCTTGAGATTGTATGGCAACGGGAAAAGAGATAGCAGATATGCTGCATGAACTGGTGGACCGCGAGATGACCTTCATGCATATCTGCGGAACCCATGAAGCGGCAATAGCCCGGACCGGCCTGCGCAGCCTGCTTCCGGAGAAACTCAAAATCGTCATGGGCCCCGGTTGCCCGGTCTGCATCACGCCCCAGGGCGAGATCGACGCTGCGCTGGATCTCGTGGAGAAGGACTGCATCATTGCAACGTACGGCGATCTGCTCCGGGTCCCGGGATCGAAAGGTTCCATGGAGTCCTGCGGCGGCGATATACGCGTTGTCCAGGGAGTCCACAAGGCAGTCGAGATCGCACAGAAAACGGATAAGGAAGTGGTCTTCATCTCTGTCGGGTTCGAGACAACAGCCCCGACCGTTGCCGCAACCATCCTGGGAAAACCCCCAAAGAATTTCTCCATCCTTTCCTGCCACCGGATCGTCCCCCCCGCCATGCAGTGGCTGCTCGAGCAGGGCGAGGCAAAACTGCACGGTTTCATGCTGCCCGGCCATGTCTGCACCGTGATGGGGTACGAAGAGTACGAGCATTTCCCGGTCCCGCAGGTGGTTGCCGGTTTCGAAGCCGAAGATATCCTGCTCGGCCTCCTGATGCTCGTCCGCCAGGTGAAGGAAGGCACAACAAGGGTTGACAATGCCTACCCGAGAGCGGTCAGCCGCGAAGGAAACACCAAGGCAAAGGAGATCATGTACCGGGTCTTTGAACCATCCGATGTGGAATGGCGCGGATTTCCGGTTATTCCCGGCTCCGGGCTCCGGCTGAAAAAGGAGTTCGAACAGTACGATGCGCAGAAGAAGTTCGGCATTGTCTTCAAACATATCAGCAAGCACTCGGCCTGTGTCTGCGACAAGGTGCTCCGGGGGATCTGCCAGCCTTCGGACTGTAAACTGTTCGGGAAAGCCTGCACGCCCAGGACCCCGGTCGGGCCCTGCATGGTCAGCCACGAGGGCGCCTGCAAGATCTGGCATATGTACCATACAAAAAAAGCATAACTTTTTTTAAGGCCTGAGTCTGTTTCTGTCCGGTCCTGAATTTTTTACCCTCAACATTCAATAAAATAAACCCGCCCACCCATATGACTGGGATCGCCCGGGAGGAATGCTGTTTGAATATTTCATCTGATACGGGGGACCGGAGGGGACCACGCCCGGGACTGCCACATCCGATGAGGACAGAGTACGTTATCCTTGTAATCTGGAAAAATTAAGGAATACGATGAGAATTTTATTCCAGTAATATAGTAAATTCGGGAGATTACTCCATGAGTCTGTTTCTGTCAGATCCCTTGAACATGGCATGGGAAGTGCTCACGGTTCAGCAGCAATTTTTCAGTATTTCATGAGGTATTGGAGGATCATCCCGTCTGCAGCAGGGGCACCTGAGAGAAAATCCTGAACGGAACTCCCTGAAGAAATGAACCTGTACGTTTCTGGTTCAATTCGTTACCCGGAACAAGAGGCATACATGAGTTCTCTGACGGGCAAGGGAACGTACTGGTGACAGGAAATTGATCCGCTGCGGGGTTCATCGCAAGAATTCACGTTGAAAAACATTTTTTAAGGTGAGAACAGTCACCATTTCAGCAGCCCTGCCCCGTACAGGGAGTGGGAGCACATTGCAATGCCACCTGTACAGGAAAATGTGACGGATGTACAGTTGTATTCAAACACTTCAGGCAGACCATGAAAAGTCTCGGGGAGCGTCATCAGATACCATACAAAATCTGCTGACCAGGTTTCTCTAAAAAAGAAAATTTATCGGGGTTGGTAGTTGAATCAGAATTTTCTGCGGGCAACAATGAACCCGACAGCGCCAATCACGCCGATGACTGCAAGGCCCGGAAGCGTGGGGCTCTGGGTCGGGGCGGCCTGGGCTTTTGCGGGAGCGGTTCCGGTAGCGGCCGGACTTGCAGCTGCTGACGTTGCTGCGGGAGTTGCCCCGACCATGTTACCGAAGGTGTTGGGCGTCGGGCCGGGAGTTACATCCAGCGGCACCACGATATAGAAGACCGAGAACATGCCCGTGTGGGTCGTGTTTGCGGCAACTACGTGGCGGCCGTCTGCTGCTGTCGATACGGAAGTCGGGCCAAGATAGGACCAGGTAGCATTCTGCTCATCGAACCCGGCAACAACTATTGCCTTGGTATTCCCGTTGGTAACATCAAGGGCCTGTTTCCACTGGTCCTGCGTGAGTATGAAGGAGATGGTCACGGGCTGCGAGAATGTCGCACCCTCGGGAGTTGTTACGATCGTGCTGCCGGAATAGAATGCATCTCCGGCTTTCACGGTGGACCGGTTGAACGGCACCAGATCCGCAGCCGAGACTGCGGGAGCAAGCATTGCAAGGCAGATCATGCAGATCATGCCCGCCATTATCATCGTTGTCTTTTTCATGTTACAACCTCAGCTGAAAAAGTTGAAAGTGGTCCCACCTGAACCAAACAGGGAGCTAAAATCTAATGTCGTTACTCCGGCTTGACTGATTGATAAGGACTCCAAGACAGAGCCCTGGTCAATAACAGTAGTAGGAGAATACAGGTTCAATGAAGCTGCCCCAATAGTACCCGCGGGGGTTCCGAGACCCGTGGTGACAACGGTTCCGGGGCTGAATGAGAGGGATCCTCCCGGTGTTCCTCCGATACCGGCATTGGAACCGACATCAACCGTCGTGGATGCGGTTGTTTTGCCCTCGGCCAGCGTTATCGTGGTTACTGCATTGGCAGAAACAAGTTCAGTTATAATACCCGTTATAGCCTGCTGGGCAGGAGCCAGCTGTGCGGGAGCAGCAGCCGGGGCAGCGGCAGGTCCTGTCCTGCCACCACCGGTATCACCGCTGGAATAGGTCGGGACCGGGGTTGGAACCGGAGCTATAGTAAATGTCTTGGACAGTTTTGACGTTGTTCCATCAAGAACCTGGATAGTAAGATGCCCATAGTCGACACCCGTTATCGTGAAGGAAAGTGCGGCCGGGTTGGGTATGCCGGTCCCGGTATCCACCGTTCCCGTAACATTATAATCAACGCCAAGAGTGTTGCTTGTTTTTGTCCCGTCAATGGTTATGACATAATTCCCCTTCTTGATGTTATATGCGCTCTGCACGGTATTGGTACCGGTTTTTGACATTGCGGCACCACCGTCTTTCGTGACCGTGAAGGTGATTCCATCAACACCGGTAGTTGTCAGGGTTGACTGGGCAAGCCCGTTCTTGAAATCAAAGGGCATATTTGTCGAAGGAAGGGTAATGGTATTGCCAGGGACATTAAGATCCGTTGAGGTGATCTTGTAGGTGACATGGTCCCCATCCGCAAGGTCGTTCAGGTTGATCAGGATTGAGGATCCCGATTGCAAGTTCGTGGATTCGCTTGCCGGCGTAACCAGCGTTGCTGTGTATGCGGATGCTGCCGGCACCAGGGCCAGGCAGATCATGGCAACAAGAATGCCAAATATCAATGTACGTCTATTCCTCATAAGTAAACAACCCCAATCAAATATGTTCCATTTTATTATTTTATTAGAGTATAAATCTTCGGATCTCTTCCAATGTAAAATGAACTGTACACAAATTGGAACCCGATACAATGTTTTACGAGATATTTTTGGATTTTTATAATTAATATACACTGATCATTCAGATCGTTCACGGAACCGGATGACGGAATTGTCATCAGATTATAAAACTAGAAAACATTCCCGCTAAGCTCACGTATCAAAAATTCATGAACGACCGTATTTGTCCAAGAAATGATCTCCCGGCAACAGAAACAGTTGATCTGTCCTAATGAGTCACGGAATCAACTTACAAATGATAGCAGAATTTCAAAATGCATAATAATCACATGAAAACCATTTTAGATCCATCCAATCAACAAAGTACATTGAAATTTATGATTGATTATTAATAATCAGATACAGATATCGTCTGATTCATCAAATACCTGTTATTCAAAAAGGTACCTGCCCATGATATCCATTATCCTTGGAACACGCCCGGAAATAATCAAGATGGCGCCGGTTATCCGGGCCTGCCAGCAAAAGCAATTGGACTATTCCGTAATCCATACCGGCCAGCATTATTCCTATGAGATGGACAGAATTTTCTTCAACGAACTGGAACTCCCAGAGCCGGATTATAACCTTGACGTGGGATCCGCCAGCCACGCCGAACAGACCGGCAAAATCATGACCGGGATTGAGAAGATCTGCCTGGACAGTTCCCCGGATATCGTCCTTGTCCAGGGGGATACCAATACCGTACTTGCCGGGGCACTGGCAGCGGCAAAGCTTCACATTCCCGTTGGACATGTCGAAGCCGGCCTGAGAAGTTTCGACCGGCGCATGCCCGAAGAGATCAACCGGATCGTAGCGGACCATATTGCCGATCTCCTCTTTGCACCAACGGAGCTCTCGAAGAGCAATCTTGTCAGGGAAGGAATTGATCTGTCGAAGATCCACGTGACCGGTAACACGGTTGTCGACACGGTCTTCCAGAACCGCACGATTGCCCAGGCAAAGTCTTCGCTGCTGCAGGATCGCGGGCTCTCTTCCGGCCGCTATCTTCTTGCAACCGCCCACCGTGCGGAAAATGTTGATGACGAGATCCATCTCCGGGGAATTATCAGCGCACTCTCTACTCTTGCAAAGAAATACACCATGCCAGTGATTTTCCCCATGCATCCCCGCACCCAGAAGATGCTCCGGGATTTCAGGATCCCGTCAACGGGCATCACCATCCTGCAGCCGGTCGGATATATGGAATTTCTCGAGCTCGAAGCTCATGCAGCGCTCGTTCTCTCCGATTCCGGGGGAGTCCAGGAAGAGACCTGCATTCTCAGGGTTCCCTGCGTAACCCTGCGGGAGAACACGGAGCGCCCGGAGACCGTGGATGCCGGGGGAAATATTCTTGCCGGCACCAGGCCTTCAGCCATTATCGAAGCTGCGGATACGATGATGCGTGCCGGCCGGTCCTGGGAGAATCCGTACGGGGACGGGAAGGCTGCGGAGAGGATCGTACAGATTTGCGAAGATCGTATCGGGAAATAACGATCGGACACTCAATAGAAACACACATGAACGGGCATTCACACCCTGAAAATTTCTGGTATGCGGGGTTCACCCCTACGCTCCTCTCCGACGCATAGCTGCGACAATGATTTTTCTGGCAGTCATTGATCCGCCGGGGTTCATCGCAATAAATGGGAGAGCGTGAAGAATCCTGAAAATATAGAGTTAATGTGCAATTTTCATGGGAAATAACCATTAAACCTCCAAATTCAGTCAAACATCCGTTGAAAGAAATCAGGGAAATGGGGGGTTAACAGCAATCCTCAATAGTCGTTTTAGACTTGCAGGGCCGATCACTGCCATTGCAGGAAACACTTTTGCAGGCTGCAGGTTTTTTATTCAGCGTCATGTTTTTTTCGGGCATAATTCCTGAAGCATTGGACAAATTGTCAATCGCGTTTACAATTCTGTACCGCATGGAGGTGTGTATACAATAAAAACCTCTTCTCCAGGACCTGACGAACCATATCCGCTACCGTCCGGCCATGGCAAACGGAGCCTTGCAGGTGATATCCGAAGTGATCCCCTCCGGGGATTCCATACCGGCCCTTCCCCCGGATAACCTTTATGCATTATGGGACATCAACTCTTGACAGGAATGTGCAATGGTTAATCGTACGCCTGACAACAGGGAAGCCGTGATGGAAGCCGTCCGCACGAAAATCAGGGTATTGTCAGAACTGCCGGGATTTGAACGGGTCCGGTTCATTATGCTGTATGGATCTTCCCTTACAGGGAGAACCGGTTCGGATATCGACCTGTGCATATACTACGATGGAACCCCGGAGGAGTCTTCCCGGTTCCGTATGCAGGCTCTCTCTCTTCCGGGAGCGGATCTTTTCGATATCCAGATCTTTTCCCTGCTCCCGCTGTATGTGCGGATGGAAGTGCTGAAAGGAGAGGTTGTTTTTTACCGGGATCTGCGTTTTGTTTACGAGACTGCCGTCCTGACCTGCCGCGATTTCGAGATGTTCCGGCACCGGCTGGATGATTACACCGGGGAGAAGGCAATTACATGAAGAAAAAAATCATCCGGAAAGATGTTATCAGGATTAAGATTACAGAGATCCGCGAATGCCTCGATCTCGTTTCTGATAACCTTCCTGATTCATACCAGGATTTTTCCCGCCTCGGTCTCGTGAAAGACGGGATATATAAACGGATGGAATTTGCCATCGAGGATGTATTCGATATCTGCGCCATCATCAATACCGATCTCACTCTCGGTATCCCTTCAGCGGATGATGATATTCTCGCCCACCTTGAATCCCGCGGCATCTTCGATGCCCGGCTTATCGCACAGGTGCGGCGCATGCGGGGATTCCGGAACATTGTTGTACACCGGTATGGTACAATCGATGACCGGCTTGCTTTTTCCCTGTTGACCGGGCAGCTTCCGGACTTTTTTGATTTTATTGATGCCACGGAAAAATTTCTCACAACGTTTCCGTAATCCGTGCGTTCCCGGCGGGGAAAATCCATGAGACCCCGGGCGGATTTCCCAAGGGAATAGTTTTCATAAAACCCACATAATGGCCCTATTCAGAGTAATAAGAACTGATTTTCCGCAGATTCCCGCCAACGCGTTCTATTGGACGATCGCCTTTTTCCGGCCCAGACTTGTCCCAAAAACCGCCCTAATGAAACACAATTAATGGGAAATTTTCTCCCCGAATATACGGTTATTTCTAAGTTTAACCAGAAAATCGCCGACATTTTTCCCGGAGTGAACAAATGAGCGTGGTATATGTGTCCACCAAGGATCTGATAGAGAAATCGGAGCCCGGAAAGAGGCGATTTGAGATCAGGTACGGATATCTGAAACGGTTCACCTCCCATCTTTTTAGTAATATATAAATAATCAGCAGGTGACTATTTTCCAGATTTAAAATAATTATTCATTTTATCAATACCCGATAATAGTCGCCATAATAATTAACGGACGAATAATCTATGACAGAGACTCAAATTCCGGCATATAATACAGGATCCAAAACGGAGGTTTCTGCAAATACACCGACATTGATTGATGTCAACGAAGGAGATATTTCGATTGACAAAGGACTTATTGCCGTAATCCCGGCATACAATGAACAGATTGCCCTTGGCTCTGTGGTCCTTCTCGTCAAAAAATATGTTGACCGGGTCATTGTTGTCGATGATGGTTCAAAAGACAGAACATCTGAAGTCGCAACTGCCGCAGGAGCTGAAGTAATCCAGCTTGATGACAACATGGGCAAAGCCTATGCCCTGCTCCTTGGTTTGAAGCGGGCACGGGAACTGGGCTGCAAGGCAGCCGTCATGCTCGATGCGGATGGTCAGCATCTCACCCGGGATATACCGCGACTGGCAGCCCCGGTCCTGAGCGGGGATGCGGATCTCGTCATCGGTTCGAGGTTCATTGAAAAACGCGGAAAAATACCCATATACCGCCAAGCCGGGCAAAAGACCCTCAATGTTTTTACGAATATGGGTTCCGGTCACAACGTAAGCGATTCACAATCCGGATACCGGGTCCTGAGCAGAAAAGCCCTGGATTTTCTTGACTTTAAATCCAATGGATACAATGTGGAATCAGATATGATTGCCCACTTTGCGGCGAATAATCTTGTCATCAAAGAAGTATCAATTGATGTTCGATATGAAGTTCCGAATAAGCACAAGAAAAATCCGGTAACGCATGGTATGGGTGTACTGACGCAATTGATCAACCTGATCAGTTACCGGCGACCGTTGCTCGCATTCGGGTTGCCAGGAGGGATCCTGATTATTGGAGGGATGCTTGGTGAAATGTGGGTATTCACGGAATTACGCGTCAACAATGTTTTCCATGACATCCTTGCAGCCGGATGTGCATTTGTTCTTGTACTTGGGATGCTTCTTGTGATTGCCGGACTGATCCTGAATACACTTGTGAGGATAATAAATGAATGCAAGAGTTGAATGTCTGAATGTCAAAAAAACCATATCGTGCATATTCTCAAAATTAAATATCATATTCTGTTTAATTGTTGGATGTTGATGTCATGACCTCAAAAAAGATTCTTGTAACCGGCGGTGCAGGATTTATTGGAACAAATCTTGTTAACGAGTTATCATCTCGTGGACATGAAGTAATTGCAACAGATCTCTGTAATACAGAACGGGATAATTATGTCAGAACCGATGTCCGGAATTACCGGCAGATAGAACGCCTTTTTGAAAAGCACCGGTTCGATTACGTCTATCATCTTGCTGCAGAATACGGTCGGTGGAATGGCGAGGATTATTACGAGAATCTCTGGCAGACCAACTGTATCGGTACGAAAAACATGATCCGCCTGCAGGAGAAACTCAAATTCCGGATGATCTTTTACTCCAGTGCCGAAGTGTACGGGGATTTTACTGGTAGGATGTCAGAAGATGTGATGGTCAATAATCCGATCAAAGATACCTACCAGATGAATGATTATGCCATTACCAAATGGGCCGGCGAACTCATGTGCATGAACTCCGCCACCATGTTCGGGACGGAGACCGTCCGTGTCCGCCCTGTTAACTGTTACGGACCCCACGAGCATTATACACCATACCGGGGTTTCATCCCGAAGTTTATCTACCATGCTCTCTTCAACAAACCCTATACCGTTTTCAAAGGACATATGAGAATTATCGATTATGTCGAGGACTCCTGCCGGACCTGGGCAAATATTGTTGACAATTTCATTCCCGGGGAGGTCTACAATGTCGGAGGGAGACCGGAATGGGAGATGGATATCAAGCAGTATTCTGATCTTATCCTGAGCGCCGTAGGTCGGGATGATTCACTTGTCCATTATGAAGAGGGAGAGCCCTTCACCACCAAGGTGAAACATATGGACTTTTCCAGAGCAGTCCGTGACCTGAAACACAATCCGACCGTGACACCCAAAGAAGGTATTAAACGGACCGTTGAATGGATGAAAGATCTTTACCGGGTTGGTGAATGAAGATGGCAGACAAATATTCCGATGATTACCAGGGATCCACGATTCTTGTGACCGGGGGAGCAGGTGCAATAGGTGGAACACTCTGCCGCACGCTCTCATCGTTCGATGTAAAGAAAGTAATTATTCTCGATAATCTTTCCTCTTCTTACGAATGGAACGTCCCCAAGGCAGACAATGTCATGTTTGTAAAAGGGGATATTCTTGACGATGCAATCCTGAAACGGGTATTCAAGGAGAGACCGGATTACGTTTTCCACCTTGCTGCACATTTTGCAAACCAGAATTCCGTTGACAATCCGGAAAAAGATCTGATGATCAACGGGATTGGTATCCTCAAAGTGCTCCAGTATGCCCAGCTCGTTGGTGTGAAAAGATTTGTCTACTCATCATCCGGTTGCGGGGTCTATGGCCTTGAATCCAAGATGCCATTTGAAGAGCACGATGTATCCATTCATCTTCACACACCCTACCAGGTAACCAAACTCCTTGGGGAGTTGTATACCAACTACTTCCACAATTTATACAATATGCCGATTGCTAATGCCCGGTTCTTCAACTCATTCGGACCCGGGGAGGTCCCCGGCAAATATCGTAATGTTATTCCAAACTTTTTCTACTGGGCAATGAAAGGGCAGGCACTGCCAATTACCGGGGAAGGGACCGAGACGCGGGACTGGACCTATGTGGGCGATATTGTCCAGGGACTCCTTGCCATGGGAATCCGGGAAGAAGCTATCGGCCAGGCATTCAATCTCGGTGCCAGTAAGGAACAGCGCGTCATCGACATGGCCAATAATGTAAACAAGCTCACAAAGAACAAAGCGGGGATTATATTCAAAGAACGCCGTGACTGGGATGTCAAAACCCGATTACTTTCCTGTATTACGAAAGCTGAGAAGAAGCTCGGGTACAAGCCACAAATGAAGTTCGAGGACGGGTTAAAAGAAACCCATAAGTGGTTTGTTGAGAACTGGGACAATATTGAGAAGAGTGCGGAATTTTCATAACACCGGATTCATCACATGTGCGGAATATTTGGCATTGCAGTTGCACAGAATTCAGACCTTCCCTTACCCACGATCAAACAATATATCAATACATTATTCCGGTTATCAGAATCGAGAGGGAAAGAAGCTTCAGGAATCGTAGTACGAGCCGGCTCACAGATAAGTGTAGTAAAAGATCCATCTCCCGCCACAAAGCTGATAAAAAAGACAGTCTATTCCAGCCTTTTTTCGGATTTTCCGGAACAGGATCGGGTTGTCAATAGCAAACCCCCAAAACCATTTACGGTACTTGGACATTCGCGCCTTGTTACTAGCGGAAAAAGCGAACTGAACACCAACAACCAGCCGGTAATTAAGGACGGATCTGTCGGCATCCACAACGGGGTGATTGTCAATGAAGAAAAAATCTGGAGACAATACCCGGCATTGTCAAAGATCTATGATGTTGACACTGAAGTCATATTCAGCCTGCTTCAGATGTTCCGGCACCAGGGACAGAACCTGATCGAGGCAACACAATCGACGTTCCGGACAATAGACGGTTCCGCATCAGTTGCGGTGCTCTTTGAGGATACCAACACACTCCTGCTTGCAACCAATACCGGCTCTCTCTATATGTGCCAGAACACAAGGAACGATATGCTGGTTTTTGCTTCGGAAAAACATATTCTGGATGAATTAATCCGGGCTGGCCCGGGACACGGGAGTTGTTCACCGGATTCAATCACCCAGATCAGGGCTGGGGAATGCTGCCTAGTAACACTTGAATCCTTGGAAATCCGAAAAGCGAATCTTCAATCCGACTTCACTGCGGATGAGTTTACAACCGGGACTCTTGATAAACTAATACCAATCCACGATATTTCCGAGCCCCAGAAATCATTGCCTCCAATTCCAAAAGAGCGGTACCAGATTTCCGAAAAGAACCGGCAGAGTATGCTCAGTAACTGGGCACGGATCGTTAACGAAGAGATCCCCATTCGTAGGTGTACACGATGCGTACTTCCGGAGACGATGCCCTATATCAGCTTTGATGATGAAGGAATCTGCAATTATTGTCGTAATTTTGAAATACGGAAAACACCCTTGAAAGGTGAAAACGCATTACAGAATTTTGTTTCACAATATCAAAGCAAAAACGGGGAGCCAGATTGCATCGTTGGTTTCAGTGGCGGACGGGACAGTACTTACGGCATTGATTACATCAAGAATACCCTCAACCTCCACCCAATTGCATTTACCTATGACTGGGCAATGGTCAATGATCTTGCACGGAGAAACCAGGCGCGGGTTGTGAGCAGGCTCGGCCTCGAACAGATCATTGTATCCGCGGATATCAAGAGGAAACGCGGATATATCCGTAAAAACCTGACAGCCTGGCTGAAAAAGCCGGATCTGGGTATGGTCCCGCTCCTCATGGCCGGCGACAAGGAATTTTATTATTATTTCCATAAAATCCGCCAGCAGACAGGTGTGAAATTATTTGTTTTCTGTGGGGGTCACGAGATAGAAGAAACTCCCTTCAAATATGGATTCTGCAACGTGGATCATGGCGTCAACACAGTCATGAACTGCCTGACCGGAATTTCATATATGCATAAACTCAAGATGCTCTTGTACTTCGCCAGGCAGTATATCACCAATCCATCGTACATCAATAGCTCTATCTTTGACACATTCTTTGCCTACTACTGCACGTACCTTCTCAAGGATGATTACCTCTATCTCTACCATTACATCGAATGGGACGAGAAGCAGATCATTTCCTCGATTCGCGAACGGTTTGACTGGGAACTTGCAGAAGACACCAACGCTACATGGAGAACAGATGACGGGACTGCAGCATTTTACAATTACATTTACCTGACCATGGCCGGGTTCACCGAATTTGATAATTTCCGAAGTTACCAGGTAAGGGAAGGAAAAATTACCCGCACGGAGGCACTCGAATTGATCCGGGAAGAGAACCAACCGCGTTTCGATGCGATCGAGTGGTATGCTGAAGCGATTGATATCGACGTCAACCACGCCATCGATGTCATTAACAATGCAAAGAAACTCTATACTATTCCGGGGGAGTAGGACATGGGGGCCAGTGCTATGACACATAGGCATTTTCACGCAGGATTCCGGGAGACCTCCCCATGAAAATACTTATTGTCCAGGATACAGACTGGATTCGGCGCAACCCGTACCAGCAGGTGCATATTGCCGAACGGATGGTACAGCGGGGACATGAAGTACGGGTAATTGATTATGAAATTCTCTGGCAGATTGAAGGAAAAAAAGAACTGCTTTCCAAGCGTGAAGTATTCCAGATCTCCCGGATATTTCCAGATGTAAAAATTCCAGTTATACGGCCCCGGTTGTTAAAAATTCCGGTCCTTGATTACGTTTCAATGCTTTTCACATACTCACGAGAAATCGATCGCCAGATCCTTGAGTTTAAACCAGATATCATGATGGGTAACGACATCCTCACCACGTGGCTGGCATTCCGGGCTGCAAGACGACATCATATACCTACGTTGTTTTATTCAATCGATATCGATTATCGGCTTATTCCGCAGAAATTTTTGCAACCCATCGGCAAATACATTGAAAGCTGGAACATCCGGCATTCCGATTTAGTGCTCTCGATCAACGAGGGGCTGCGGGAATACACCATACGGATGGGAGCTCCCCGAGAAAAAACCGATGTCATCCGCGCGGGAATCGACCTGGAGAAATATGACCCGGAAAAGTAAGCGGTGATGAGATCCGGCGTCAATACGGTATCGGCAAAGACGATACCGTCCTTTTCTTCATGGGCTGGCTGTACCATTTTTCCGGATTGCAGGAAGTGACCCGGGACCTTGCAATGATAAAAGAGAAGTACCCGAAGATCAAGCTGCTGATTGTCGGCGATGGCGATGCTTATGAAGATCTGAAAAAATTACGTGAGGAACTTCATCTTGAAGACCGAATGATCCTTGCAGGAAAACAACCCTTCAACAAAGTCCCCGAATTCATCGCTGCAGCAGATATCTGCCTCCTGCCGGCTCATGACAACGAGATTATGCATGATATTGTCCCGATTAAAATGTATGAATATATGGCAATGGGGAAACCTATTGTGGCAACGAAACTATATGGGGTCATGACGGAATTTGGAGAAAAACATGGTTTGTTATATGTAGATTCATCCGACAGGGTAATGGCTGAAGTACTGAGGATTATTAATTCCAGTGAAATTTCGTCCGTTGGCAATGAAGCGAAAAAATTCGTTGAACATAATCGCTGGGATGATATAACTACGAATTTTGAAAAAACTCTGGAGGGATTGATATGTCAATAATTGTATGCATGCATGGTGTAGAAATGGGTCCCTCTAAAGAAAATGTCATTGCTGGGGGTATTCCAAATAGTATTATACGACTTGTTAAATTGATCAATCCCAGAGTGAATTCGATTATAATTACCAATGATCGAAAATATCGTGAAAGTCACATATCCACAGATAACTTTTCCTTTCCTTTCGCTGAAACACATATGGTATTGATAGGGGGGAAATATGCGAGTGTGAAATATTTTTTTGAATATTTTTTTAAGGTTGTTATCCTGATTTCAAAACTGAAAGAAAAAAAAGAAATTGATATTATTCATGGGCATTCAGGACATCCAGCATTAGCCATTGTAACAAATTTTGCGGGTATTGTGTCAAGAGTTCCGACAGTGCATACTATGTATTGTCCGGTCAATCCAAAAGATAAATTCAATTGGGTTTACAAATACTTGTTGAGTAATATTAAGATATTCATTGCAATTTCCGAGAATGTCAAGTCATCTTTAATTTCTATAGGTGTCCCCCAAGAAAAAATTAGAATAGTACCCCCAGTTATTGATTTTACAACGTTTAAACCGAATGAAACAAGAAATCTCGTTAGAACAGAATTGCTTCTTAAAGATACAGACTTCCTAATTTTATATCTTGGAAATTTAACAAAAACTAAAGGTATCGATTTAATCTTAGATTCATTAAATATCTTAAAACTGCAAAATGTTAATTTTAAATTTGTATCAGGAATCGAACTGACTCATACCGGAACGAATAAACGAAAAAAAGAAATAATCGACAAGATTGATAAATACAAATTAAAAAATCATATAATAGAATTGGGCTTGATAAAAAATGTTCCGGAAATCATGAATGCGTGCGATATTGTTGTTGCACCCTTCGAAGATACTTATGATGTTGCAGATTACCCCCTCACAATTCTCGAAGCAATGGCTGTAGGGATTCCTGTAATTACCACTAACGTTGGTGGGATCCCCGAAATCATCGATGATCAAAATACTGGCATACTAACTAAATATGATAAATGTGATCTTGCCAATCATATTATTGAATTAATTAATCATCCTGATATTTGTAATCAGATTCGTAAGAATGCAACTATTTTCGTAAAGGAAAAATTTTCTGAAGATTTTATCAGTAAAAAAACATATGAGACATACCGGGAGACACGATATGAATAGTGATGTAAAAAAATTTTATGATAAAGACTCTCAAATTTATGAAAACGTACGGTTTACAACAATTGCAGGTAAGTATTGTGATGGAGTTCATAAAGAGATAATTCTAAATGCAACAGATTCATGGAAAAATAAGAAAATTTTAGATTTGTGCTGCGGGACGGGAAGATTTTCAATGGAGATTGCTAATGCTGGAGGGGAGGTAATTAGCGTAGATTTTTCTCGAGAAATGTTAAAAAAAACAGAGATTAAATCACGAACAGACGATTTTCCAGGGGTCATATGCCTGGTGCAGGGGACCGCTCAAAATATTATGATTAAAGGTAACTCATTAGACGGATGCATTTGTGTTACAGCTATTCAACTTATCAAAGAATATGATGCAGTGATCAAGGAAATTTCCAGAATATTAAAGCCAAATGGATTTGTCATTATGGATTTTCCATATTTATTTGGATTATATCTTCCATTAGGTGCCGTTGTAAATATCACACATAAGGCGATAGGAAAAGATGTGTATAGTCATTCTTTTTCATTGAATGAAATTAAAAACGCTTTTTCAAATGCGGGCCTCGAAATTTCTGAAATCCGGGGACATTTCTATATTCCGGCTAATACCCCTGAGCCTTTTTTTGCCGTACTGAAAAATATTGATAAATTCTCAAGAGATTCTCCATTAAAATATCTTTCAGCAAGTCTCTTCATAAAAGCGATAAAAAAAAGTGATGGATAATGAAAATCCTTCAATCATATCCATATTTTTATCCTGCATGGGGATATGGAGGGATAACAAGAATTGTATATGAATTATCAAAACAATTGGTCATACGTGGACATTCAATCACGGTATTAACAACAGATACTTTGGATAAAAAAAACAGGATAAAAAGGTTATCCTTACCTCAAAAAATTGAAGGGGTCAATACATTTTATTTTAAAAATATAAGCAATTATTTGACCCAAAAATATAATCTATCACTTCCAATTGGATTGATTTTTCAGCTAAATCATATCGACTGTGATCTTATTCATTTACATGGGGGACGTTCTTTTCAGAGCATTATATTATATTTCTATGCACGTTTTTTTAACATTCCCTATATAATTCAGGTTCATGGAGATATTCCATATTATGGAAAAGTAAAATTTAAAAAAATATATGATTTTTTTTGGGGAGATTGTATTTTTAAAAATGCATCATGTTTAATTGCAGTTACCAAAACAGAAAAAAAACAATATCTCCAAATGGGAATACCATCAAATAAAATCGAAATCATTCCAAATGGAATAAATTTATCCGATTACTTAATTCTTCCAGAATATGGACTTTTTCGAAAAAAAATCGGTTTACAAAATAATGAAAAAATAATCCTTTATTTAGGGAGATTACACAAAAGAAAAGGGATTGATTTTCTCATTAATAGTTTTTCATTATTGCATAGGACAGACAGGGTCAAACTAGTTATTGCAGGCCATGATGATGGCTATCGTGATCTTCTTTTCAAACAAATAAGGGAGTTAGGTATTGAAGATCGTGTAATTTACGTGGGACCACTTGATGAAACTCAGAAATATCAGGCGTTGATTGATGCTGATATATTAGTTTATCCTGGAATTCTTGAGATATTTGGGCTAGTACCGTTCGAAGCAATAATGTGTGGAACGCCAGTAATAGTGACAGATGATTGTGGATGTGGTGAATTAATCAAAGAAGCAGAATGCGGATTTCTCATAAAATATGGAGATGTAGAAGGATTAAAAAGCAAAATACTTTTGTTAATTAATAATGACGATACATCAGAAAAAATGATTATAAATGGTCAAAAATTTATTCGTTCAAAATTGGCTTGGCAACAAGTTGCAGAAATTTTTGAAAGAAAATATCAAGAAATAATCCGCAGGTCTAAAAAGGATAATTCTTATGTGTAGCGTTCCTGCATGGTTGTCCTAAAATAGTGACATATTTTATATCCGCTTTCAAGAGCATCAATCAGATGCTTGCGGGAGAAAACTACAATGAATGGAGATCTGGACCAAAGCGGTCGGTCGTATTACACAAATCATCAACGACACATAAATAAATATAAGGTAATCTATCTTTTTGAGGTTTTACTCACACAAGGTATTCTCGTTTTTCCAAGAACAAAATCTCCCATATATTGTTCAAGAGAGAAACATGGTGAGGAACATCAAGAAAATTCTGTGGGAGAGCCATTCGCAATTTGCCCAGTACGCCATTAGGGGAACGTCCAGATCTCTTGATCTTACTCATGCAATTCATATTTAGTACCTTAAGGGAAGGAACAAGTAATTCAGGAATGTGAATTAATTGTACGTCAATTTTAAGATTGACCGTCCCCTTTGAAGGGTCTACTAATTCTGCAAGAGCCGGTTCGCTATTGAATCTTGATATCGGATCCGAAACATCGTGAAAGCTAAAACCTCTTCCAGGAATACTATGCTCTGGTACCTGATGATGATCATCTCACTCCTTGTCAAGAAAGGGGTGGTTCTTCAATGGTTCTTTGTCTCAAATACTCATACTAAGAACAATCCCCGGGATTTGTTCCGGTTTGATCTCTTCGGATTTTTGTCAGAGACGGGCTCCCAAAAAGCTCAAATTTGGCTCGGCTATTTCTGTTCTTCATGATCTGCGTTGATCGAAGGTTGGTAAGAATTGTTGAAAATTTAATATTAGTGGAGGAAAATTTTGTGAAGTACTGAAACCCGTTCTTGATCGTATATAGATTAAGAATTTCTGGTCACAAAGAGGTTTTTTGAATCTTTTTTGGTAATATTCCAAAATTAAAATTCGGTTTAAAAACATATTACAATAATTTATATGATCTTAATTTCAATTTATGTTGCTGTTTTTGATTATAACTCACGGAAGGCGTGTCATATGGACGGAATAACATGATGCTGCATAAGGATAATAAAATAAAAATCGGAATCATAACCCCACCAATAGCACTTGCGAGTATTACACCGTTGTCAAATCTCATAGATATTTTATCACCTCTATCTAATTCTTTATTTCTTATAACGGGGAATGCTGGCTATGCGCATTTTAAAAATGATCCGAGACTTTGCTTAGTGGGTATAAATCATAATAGTGAAAAAAAAATAATGTTAAGAATTGTAAAATTTTTTTTACTTCAGATTAGGATGTCCTTTGTTTTAATGAAAAATATTAGAAAATACGATTTTTGGATCTTTTTTTTAGGAGGACAAGAATTGGTTCTTCCTATGATTATTATAAAATTATTTAGAAAAAAAGGTATATTGCTTTTTTCGGGTTCATCAACTCATGCTCAATACCATGACAAATCCGTAGCATTTATTAGAATACTAACGACAATTGATTGCATATTATGCAATAAGATTATATTATATTCAAAATGTCTTATTTCTGATTGGCATTTCGAATCATATCACCACAAAATTCTAATTGCCCCTCGGCATTTTATCGATTTTAATAAATTTACTTTTGACACTCCATTGTCCAGTCGCCCTAATTTAATTGGTTATGTCGGTCGCCTAAGCCCCGAAAAAGGTATCCAACATTTCGTTTCTGCCCTGCCGGATATTCTTTGTAATCAAAATAATCTTCACTTTTTTATTGGAGGTGACGGGCAATTAAAAAAGGCAATAGAAGAAAAAATAGTGGAAACAAAAATGTTAGATCACGTCGACCTTGCAGACTGGATCCCCCATGATGACCTGCCAAAAAAATTAAAACAACTAAGACTTCTTATCTTACCTTCATACACCGAAGGCCTACCAAACATTATGTTGGAAGCGATGGCATGTGGAACGCCAGTCCTTGCAACACCCGTTGGAGCGATACCTGAAGTTCTTTATGATAATGAAACGGGGTTTATTATGAAAAATAATTCGCCGGATTGTATTTCAGAAAATGTAATTAGAGCATTAGATTCTAATAAATTAGAACAAATTTCTGAAGCGGGGAGGCTATTCGTAGAAAAAGAATATACGTTTGAGAAAATATTTCTTCGATGGAAACATCTAATTGATAAGATCTAAAATTATGCATATTCGCTCTTTGTCATCATATGAATTTGACAAATTACTGGCATTTTTTGGAATATTTTTTTCGCTTATTCTAATCATCTGGGGTGGAATGAGTGGAAAAATGTTAGCTCCAGTTCTTGGGATTCTAATATTTTTTTCATCATCCCTATGGCTGATTATGCGGAATACTGTTCATTCAATCCCATTCAACATCAATATTCCAGAATCAAAAAAACGGGTAAAATTTTGGGCAATTTGTTACTTCTTATTATATACATTAAGCATCCTTGCTTTTCAATTCCGGATCAATCTTTATGAACGACCACTGATCTATTTTATTTTTTTAGCTCTTATGTCCGGAGTGATTGCATGTGAAATTCTTTCCGCAGAACGGCGTTATACAAGTTTAATCCTCATTCAGATTATTTTTTTAGGTATGAATGTATATTGGACACAATCATTAATTGCTCCTGGTTTGATTGGGATTGATCCATGGTATCATGAAATTTTTACTGGAAAGATTATTAATGATAATTTTATTCTAAAAGACCAAATGTATTCTAATTTACCGATATTTCATTTAATAATCGCTGTGACTTCAATAGTGACAGCGCTACCATATAAATTTTCAGCAATATTTTCAGTTTGTTTTTTACAGATCGCATGCGATGCTATTTTCATATTTTTAATAGTCAAACATTTTTTTAAAAATATTCATTTCGGATTGTTATCAGCACTCTTGATAATTATTTTAGATCTACATATTCGCATGACATACTGGTCTATTCCAAGCGGATTTGGATTTGTGTTTATTGCTATTGCACTATATTTGATTTTCACGCGAATTAAAAATACGTATAAAATAATATTAGTGAGTTTATTAATATTAATGATGATATTAATTATATTAACTCATGCATTAATTGCAACTTGCATGGCATTTTTTCTCTTTACGATCTGGGGATCGATTAAATTATATCAATATTTACACTCAAAAAGTGAGAGTAATATCTCCCTATTAGTTCCAATTATCTTCACTACTGTAATGATTGGTTGGTGGATATATCTTACATGGAATTTTTCGATTTTAACCCGTTTTTTGTATTTTGATTATTCTTTAACAATGCCCAGCATAAGTACAGTTTCTCTTGCGATTCCTTTTGGAGAGATGGTATTTTCATCCATAGGTCATAATTTATTTTTTACTGTAGCAATATTCGGTATTCTCTATATGATATCAAAAAAAGGAAATAGTTCTACTTTTTCCCTTGCATTAATTTCTGTCATACCTCTTATTATTGTCTTCATTGCAGATATTATCGGTAGCGAAATCCTTTCGAATCGTTGGAGTTATATCAGCTATACTCTTTTAAGCATCCCATTAGCATTAACTATTTATTCGATAAGCAATTGGGCCATAAAGAAAGAAATATATGTTAATATTTTTAATTTTGGTTTTGTCGCCGCTTTAAGTTTTTTAATGCTTATGAGTCCATATGGAAATGTTGATAATAATACATTTTATCCCAATACAAACAACCAAAATTTTTATTTGCAATCTGAGATTACAGGGAGTAATTTCTTTTCGCAAAATTCGATTGGATTCATTTCCACAGACATTTTTAACTCTCATACGTACTTTATTGATGAAACCGGTAATATCCAAAATAGAATACAATCATTAGAGACTGAACTCAATACCGGAAATTTTAATCAGGGTGGAATAACAGTCATTAGAACTAGATTTCTTTCCACTGCTACAAAGAAAAAAGGTTTTCTTGCAAAAACCATTATTCCAAATGTAGATATATATTTATCGAACTTAGGTTTTAATAAAATTTATGAAAATTCTGGTATAACCGGATACAGTGGATAAAAATATTCGGATAAATGAAATGGGGGAAAAATATCTCCCCGTTAGGTAATTCAAAGAAGAGGAATTTTCAAGGATTTCAAGATTTTTGGAATTTTCCAGAATCTTTTAAAATCTTAAGATATATTTTCTCTATTTTATCAATAATAGTCCACCATTCATATTGTTTTGCTTTTTTTCTATTAGTTTCCGAAATTTCCTGTCTTTGTTGATCGTTTCGTAAAAGAAGCAATATTTTCTCTGCTATTGCTTCCGAATTTTTTGGCTCAACTAGATACCCGTTAACGTTGTCAAGAACGATATCAGGAATGCCACCAACTCTCGAAGCCACTATAGGCAAACCACAGGCCATGGCTTCTAAATTTACCATACCGAAACTCTCTGAAATACTGGGAAGAACGAAAATATCCGATCTATTCATATAATCTGCGATTTTTTCATGAGGGACCTTTCCAATAAAATCGACACAATCAGAAAGACCGAATATGCTAGTTAAATTTTCCAAAAAAAATCTCTCACTACCATCCCCAACGAGAAGCAATCTAACATCTGGCATTTCATCGTGAATTTGTTTCATTGCCGTAATGAGATACTGGACACCCTTAACGGAATGGAGGCGTCCAACAAAAATAATATTCTTTGTCTTTTTTAGCGCTTTTGTATCGGAATCTATTTCATAAAAATATTCTAAATTTATCCCATTCGGAATTACATAGATTTCCTTATCGCATTTTTCATTTATTTTTTCTCGCATATTTTCAGTTAAAGCTACAATTGCATTCGCATTATTGCAAAATATTTTTATGGTCTTTTGAATAAACCAGCTTGGTTGATAAATATCACCGCCACGCCCCCATACCAGATATGGAATTTTTAAAATTTTTTTTGTCACATACGCCGGTAAACATGAACCGAAACTTTGAGTGTGCACAATATCCGGTTTTATTTTCTTAATTTCAAAACAAATTTTGATCCAGAAAAAAAGAAGTCCAAAAAAAGGTATCTTCGTCACTGCAATCCGATGGATATCAAAACCATTTTCTCTGTGAAGATACGGCAATCCTTCATCATGAGATGTGACGATATGAATCTCATGACCCACTTTCGCCAAATGTTTTGCAATGTTATAGGTCGCAATTTCAGTTCCGGCAAGCCATTTCGGTGGAAACTGAAAGATTACGATAACAATTTTCATTTTTATTGGGTTTTGATTAGTAAAGGAATAAGAATCAGTACCGATCATTTCAACGACACACCTATTTGAAGATAAAAAATTATTTATTTAACTATTACATCGAATACTTCATCCCACATTATTTCGGTCATTTGTTTCTGGTTTGCGGCACAGACAGTAATTTTTTTGCGTATTTTACTTTTCGAAGGTTCTTTTATTACAAGATCGATTTTATTGAATATTTCCTCCTTATCAGACAGTGAATTGAACATACATTCATTACAATCGTAACTTTCAAAAAGCATCTGATATTTATGGCTCCAACTGGTTCCCAAAGTAGGAACCCCCTGTGATAACGAACTCACCAGTCCATGAAAACGACTACTTAAAGATCCTTCACATGCACCAAGAATGCCTTTAATTTTAAAGGGATCCGTTTCTTTAATAATTTCAATTTTTTCATCAAGAGATTGGACAATTTTTTGTGCTAACTTAATATCATTTTCACCTTCATGAATTAAGATAAAGGGTGTTGTTTCATTCTCTTGTAGATAATGTATACATGTAGTTAGGAAAGGGAGATAAGAAGTACTAATTTGTGATGAAGTTTTATCAATCATCCTATAATTCGGAATTATACAAAATTTGTTTTTCTCAACATTAAAATCCTGGGGAATAATTCCAGTTAACAAATTAGTAAAATCCGGTGCCATCTTTATATTCGAACGTTTCCCTACGGTATCAATAAGATAGGCATACGAAATGGGGTCTCTAGCATAAATCAGATCTGCGTGATCCGCAACAATTTTCATTGCATGAATAAGATCTTTTGAAGTGAATGGCCCAAATGCTTGTGGTAGAAGAATTACTTTTATATTATAATGTTTCCACCGTGTAATGGCTTTCGATAAAGTAATCGTGCTTCCTTTATCCCATTGATCACTATACGAAAAACCTGATGCATCTAATACAACATGCAACTCTGAATCCAGTACCAATCCAAAGGAATTTCGAACGGAAGATGGGATAAGGCGGACAACTTCATGAAGAGGTATTCTTCCCAATAAATTATACCAAGGTTTTTGAAAAAAACCAAGTTGTGCCCTCTTAATATATGGCGCCTTATTGCAGTCTGCAACCATTACAAAATCGGTATCAGCCCATTCCCTTGATACTCGCTGTAATATTGCATGCAACATCAATTCCGACCCCTTATTAACAAACCCAACATTTCGCAATTCTATTTTCATATCTTTCCCTTTTTCACAATGATATTTAGTAAGATATTCCTCAATATTGTAAATGGCATATTTAACATACGCATAATTTTTCGCTTAAGTAACCACCTTTCAGCAGCCCTGATAATTGCTGGTCTCGTTGAAAATTTATCAAGGTTTATACCCTGTAAAAGATCCATTTTATGTTTTTTTATCACATCTCTTTTATTTTCAGCAAAAGATAAGATTCTTTTAGGATAGTCGGGGATTCTTCTCCCCAATTGTCGCCATGATTGTATATAAGCCGACCACATTATCTTTTTATCAGAAATTTTTTGCCCATCAATCGCGGATTGGGTATCGATAGATCTAATGTTAATCCAACCATCATTTTTTGCAAAATTAATCATATCATCTCCTTTTTTTGTGCGAGTAAGAATTAATGTTTCGCCATTAATGTTGTCGATTCCTTTAATCCCATGAGGATCACCGAGAACTACATCTGCAAAAACATTAAGTTTGTCAAAACACAGTCGGCATCTCGGGGGAGTGAAAAAGTCTTTCATTTCCATTCTCACTGATGAATCTAAAATAATTTCAACTCCCTCCTCATTCGTAATTACAAGATTCCCGGGATAAGAAGGTTTGTTTTTGTCCCGAAAGGTCAGATTTTTTATTGGGTATTTTGTTGCTTTGTGACTGAAAAAATCAATAACCGCGTTTGTCTGAACTCGATCACAAATCAAACCGATCTTAATAAATATTTTTGATTCTAGATTCGGGAAACGATCTAAAAGATTATTTAAACCATGAATTTGACATGGTAAACCGACAAATGCAACGGGTCCTTTAATTTTATTTACATCGGTGAGTATTGATAACATTGTGATCGGAATATATTTTGATTTTTGGGTAGGAATTAATTCATTTAACGATGTTGCAATAATTGCCTTCCCATGATGTGAATCTTGCATCGTTGCTACAATTGCGCCGTGAATTTTCGCTTTTTCTAACAAATAAACTACTAATGCTGTTGTTATGCCACCACTTTGAGAATTTTGGAAAATTATTTTATCTTTGGCTTTACCGACACTGCAGGAAATAATATTACCAATAAATGGATCAACGGGCATTTGATTAATTAACGACTCATTGAAATGGATACCTGGGCATATTTCATAGCACAATCCGCAATTTATACAAGATAGTGGATCAATTTCAGGAAAAAGAAAACCGCCAGTAGTTTCGCGATATGATATTGAATTTTGTCTGCATATTACAGAACACGCACCACAACTCAGACAGAGGTATTCTCCTGTCACGATAGATATATCATTTTTTTTATACATTTGAATCGCTTTGTTTCGTGTAGAGTTGGTAATATTCCCCGCCCTTCTTAATCAATTCTTTATGATCACCAGATTCACAAATTCTACCATCTTTCATAACATATACAACATTCGCATTTTGAACAGTGGATAATCTATGAGCAATTGTTATTACCGTCATGTCTTTTGAGACACGATCAATTGCATCCATGACTCGTTGTTCAGATCGATTATCCAAGGAACTTGTAGCTTCATCAAGAACTAAAATTTTGGGATTTCTCAGTAATATCCTAGCGATAGCAATTCTTTGGCGTTGCCCTCCCGAAAGTTTTATTCCCTGATCTCCGATAATGGTATTGTAACCCTCAGATGTTGCCATTATAAAATCATGCGCATCAGCTAATTTTGCAGATTCAACAATCTTTTCGTCGGTACAATCTAGGCCGAATCTGATATTCTCCCTGATCGTATCATGAAAGATAAAGGTCTCTTGGCCGAGATAGCCCAGATTTCTCAAATATCCGGATTTATTAAAGTTTTTGATCTTTATCCCATCGACAAGAATCTCACCAGTGGTAGGTTCATACAAGAGCGCAAGAAGATTGGCAACGGTCGTCTTTCCTGCACCAGAGTTACCTACAATTGCAATCTTCGAATTTTTTTGAATATCAAAAGATAAATCATTGATCGTATTTTTCAATCCTTCGTTATACCTAAAATTTACATTCTTAAACGAGATTTGATTATGGAATTCGAAATCTTTTTTTAATTCATTTTTTCCTTCTTCAGACAGGTTTTCCCCCTCTTTTAAGAGCAGATAAACTGATTCTACTCCAGGGAGGAACCGCAATATTGAGCCATAGTATGTCTGACAAGCATTCAAAGCAGGGACTATCCTGTAAATCGCCAGTAAAAAAATTCCGAATGTTCCAATGTAGGGTAGAAAATTTCCACCAGTAAAATAGTAGAGCCCGATCGCACCGACAGCGATTACTAGGAACATGATAAAATTATTAATGATGCTCGGAATTCGTTGAAGATATTGGACTTTTGTATTACTCTTGAATAGGTTTTTAACAGCAGTATCATATTTTCGAGTCCAAAAATCAAAAGAATCGGTGATAAATATCGATTTAATCCCTGAAATAAATTCATTATAGATAACCGTTTTTGTCTTTCCAGCCTTGTTTAAAAGAGAACTATGATGATAAATTTTAGTAAATATTGTCATTTTAATGAGAAATATAAATGTAAAACCTAACAATATGACAATAATACTTCCTTCCAAAGAGACTAAAAATATGAATGATAGATAAAATAAACAAAGGAACAGATTTTGTATAAAAAGGACGAAATTATATATTGTATTTCCCGTCTGATCAACAGCTATTTGTCCAATATATACCAGATCACCTTGCTTATGTTTCGCAAAATATCCAAAAGGTTTGTTTCTCAGGGTTGTAAAGACTCGCCTATCGGTAGTATCTCTCACTGTAGTATATGTCAAACTTGCAAGATACGCAACTAAAACCTCAACGATTGCGACCAAAATAGTCATTACTGCAAGAAGAATAGCAGCTGCTAAAAATGGATTTATACCCATAGGAATGATAAACTGGAAAATTCGAGTGAAAAAGGAGATATTTTCATTTACATTTAGTCCATAATTTATAATAGGATATATCAACGCGACTCTGAATACATCCATTGCACTAAAAAGGATTAAAACTAACAAATATGTAACTAATAATTTTTTATGAGGTTTAAATAAAAAATATAACATTTGCAACGTATGCTTAATACTAATCACTGAAAATTTCACTCTCCAAGATTAATTTATTATTTGTGTATTGTTATTAAAAAATATAGCATGTTTTTATTTATATTCGATGTAACAAGTAAATTTTAATATTTAATAATATTATATTATTAAAGAGGATCGCGGATTACATTTTTTTTGTAGTTCCATCATTCAATTCACAAAACAAATCACCGGCAGACCAAAAAAACCTACGGAAATTTTTTTGTTGAATCTGTAAAAATGTATTATAAAATTGTCTAACCCTAACATTTGCAGAATGCTTTTCTTTTATCATTTTTTGACCTTCCAAGGTTATTTGCATCACAAAATCTCTGTTTTTGACTTTATCTATTATGTCATCTATGTTATGTTCATCACAAATGATGCAGTTTTCTCCATCAACGAATCCCAATTTTTCAAACCCTTGAAACGGTCTGCAAACTAATAATGAGCCAAAAGTAGAAATTTCAAAATATTTTCGTACAGGCCAATCTAAAACACTTCCGCAGGTATATGTACACCATGATTTACTAATTTGTTTCTGAAATTCGTTATAATAAATATCTCTTATATAATCATGTGATAAAAATTGACTAGGTAAATGCAAACATCTAATCAATAATAATAAAAATCGATTTATCCACGGCGCATTTGGACATTTAATTCCAGCGTTAATTAGAGCGTTCCTAATTTTTTTTCGATAATAATAATGTGCACCAGGGACTAACCATTCGAATTTCTTTTTGTTTGGGAACAAAAACTCATCAATTCCGATCATATGAGGGAGGGGAATTATTTTTTCCGGATTATCTTTGATATAATTGGCGAAATTATCATTAATCCTTTCAAAAAAAAACTCATGTTTCGCATTGGGTAAATCCTTTAAAGGTTTAATTATATCCTGATCACCAAAGCATAAGAAAAATAAATTTTTTGAGGATTCATTCATTTTATTTATCCTATCAATTGAATATGCATAGTAATCAGAGGTTATCATATAGATAAAGACGGGTTTACTTGATTTAAGAATTAATTTATTAATATTATTTTCAATTATTGAACATTCAAGATCACTTATGCCGTTAAAATATTTTTTAGCATTGAAACTAAATGACGGCGATTGATGGGGATTCTCATAAGTTTTTAGATTAAATGGGTAGAAATATAGAAATATATCACAAACGACAAGATCAAAATCCAGTTCGCCGATCAGATACATATTTAGTCTCTGTTCAAACTCATGAATTGAGACATATCCAGGACCAAGAGGCGTTACACAAAAAAATTCATTTAATGAATCTTTGAATACACGTTCAGTTTTATAAATTGAATTTCTATTTGGTGAGAGCAAGAGTAAATTGGGTTTTTGTTTTTTTTCCATAATTTTACCATAATCTATTGAAGATTTATTCATTTTTCGAGGCAATTTCAAAATTATCTGGGATTCATATCTCCTTATTCCGATTTCCATTCATCCTTGCAAAGAGATGTGAGTAATATTTTTTATTTAATTAATTACATGGTTCTTGCCAAATCAAGATTTTATTTCCTTTTTCGTAATAATCTTGCAGGGTTGCCAGCTACAACACAGAATGACGGAATATCCTTTGTGACGATCGATCCTGCTCCGATAATCGATCCTTCCCCAACTGTAATTCCTGGCAGAATTATCGAATTGACACCGATATCACAGCCATCCTCAATTTTAACTTCAGAGAATTTTATATCATTGCAGATAATTGGTTTCTGTAATTCTTGCTCAATATGTACAGAGGTTAAAATGCATACCCCAGGTCCTATCCCAACGGATCTGCCTATTTGAATACCCCCAGCGCTATGAAGAAAACAACGCTGTCCAATCCACGAATGAGATCCGATGCTCATTCGATTCCGATAATATCCTTTCAGAATTGTATCATGACCAATGTAGACATTGTCTTCGATTTCGATCTGTTCTGGGTGAAATACACGTACCCCATCCTCAATTACCACATTTGATCCGAATTTCTTAAAATCCGACGTTTGAAAATGACCTGTGCCATGACTTTGGTGCAATTTAATCCGGTCGAAATTCATCAACTTACTCACATACCTGATAGAATATTTAACCAAATTACTAAAGTCATCTATTCATTACACTAATATACCAATTACCGGTTCTTCGAATCCCTTCATTAAGATCAATTTTTGGAGTATAATTCAATACATTTTTTGCATTTTCAATGTTTGGAATCCTTAATTCCACATCTACAGAAGGCTTAGGAACATGCTGGATATTGCTTTTCGAATCTAAAATCTCGATTACTTTTTCTGCAAGGCTTAATATGGTTATTGTATTTCTCGGATTTCCAATATTGAATGTTTCCCCGACAGCTCGCTCATTCTCAAGACAAAGGAAGATTCCATCGACCATATCATCAATATAACACCAAGACCGGATTTGATCCCCATCCCCATGAACAATGATAGTCTCATTCAGGATTGCTTTTTTGATGAAATTATGTATAGCACCCTCACCAATTTGACCAGGTCCAAATATGTTAAAAGGACGTAAGGAAATAACCGGAATACCGAATTCTGAATGATAACTATGGGATAAATGTTCTGCCGCAAGTTTACTCACTGCATAGGTCCATCGTGCAGTACCAACTGCACCCATGGACGTACAACTTTCTTCTCCCATGCAATAGGCATACGAGCCGTATACTTCACTGGTTGAAAAATCAATAAATCTCTCGACGTTTTCCAAATTACGCGCTGCCTCAAGCATATTGCTGGTGCCAATATAATTGACATTCATCGTTTTAGTCGGGCTCTTTATCACAGTATCAATACCTGCAATCGCCGCAAGATGAATAATTATGTTTGATCCTTGCATGGATTTTTTTACTTTTTCGCTATCGAGGACATCCCCTTTAATTATTGTAAGATTTGGATGATTCGCATAAGAGGTGTCTTTTAATGAATTTCTTTGTAAGGTATCATATACGATTACTTCGTTATCTTCAATTATCCGTTCAATAATTTTCGTTCCAATAAATCCGGCACCGCCAGATAGAAAAAAACACTTATTTTTAAATAACTTGTTCTCAATTGCCATTGTTATCCTCCAGACATTTTTTCAAGTTATCACAAACATAATCAATATCATCTTTAGTCATCGAATAATACAGGGGTAATGCGATTGCTGTATCAAAAATATGTTTTGAATTCGGACAAACATTCTTGGATGAATATACAGGCTGAATATGCGATGCATATGTTCCAATTTGCGTCTGAATACCTTTTAGTTTAAGACTCTGGATCAATTTATTCCGGTTTATTTTTTGATTGACAAGTGCAACATAAGCCTGATAAATAGAAAATGTGTTAGGATCAATGTAAGGCTTTGTAATCCCTTCAATTTCATCCAATTGATCGTCCAAATATTGAGCAAGGGCTTGTTTTCGCTCAATTATCGCATCTAGTCGACGTAATTGGACAACCCCAACTGCCGCTGTAATATCACTCATTTTATAATTGTATCCAAGATCAACAAATTCCGGGATAGAGAATATTCCATTTATTTGAGATCTAACCTTCATACCAAATGTTGATAAATACCGGGCTTTTGCTGCAAAATTATCATCATTTGTAACAAGCATTCCACCCTCGCCGGTTGTAATTCCCTTTCTTGCATGAAATGAGAAACAACCAATATCGCCCATAGTGCCGGCATACTTCCCTTTATATAATGCACCTAGTGCACATGCTGCATCTTCAATAACCAAAAGGTTATATTTCCCCGCAATATCATTAATTTCATCCATATAGGCTGGTTGCCCAAATGTGTGCACCGGAATAATAGCCTTGGTTTTGTTGGTAATAAGGGATTCAATATTTCCGGGATCTATATTATAAGTTTTTGGATTAATATCAACAAAAATCGGTTTTGCACCGCAATAAAGTACTGCGTGACCTGTAGCTGGAAATGTATAATCTGCAACTAAAACTTCATCTCCTGATGAGATTCCAGAACAAAGAAGCGCAAGATGAAGTGCATCGGTACAATTCGTGACCGCAATCGCATGTTTTGACTTAATTTTTCTTTTTATACCTTCTTCAAACTCTTTCACTTTTGGACCTTGAGTCACCCACCCGGACTCAAGAACCCCTTTAATCTCAGAAATTTCCTCGTTATCAAAAAAGGGTCTAGCTAAAGGGATCTCTTTCATTCAGCATCTCCATTATATGGAATTTGTATTATTATATTCTATTATGGTATTCATAAGGATTCCTTAATCTTATGTCTGTTCTTATCCCCTCTTCCAATCCCCGTGTACACAAAACCTGCGCCTATAAACGCATCCGGTTCAATAACATTCCTGCCATCCACGATTACCGGGTGATCCTTCCCGCACAGGGACTTAACATCGAGCGGTTTGAGGTTCCTGTACTCATTATGACCGGTAAATACAACAACCGCATCCGCATTCCTGATCACCGAAGAGATATCACGTTCAATGTTGATCCCCGGGTACGATTCAACCCAAGGATCGTGTACTACTATTTCGGCTCCGGCTTCCTTTGCCAGATCGTAGTACAACTCGGACGGGGGATCCCGTGCATCGTCAGAATTCCCAAGAAAGGCCCAACCAAGGAGGGCAATTTTCGATCCTTTCAGGGATTTCCCGACTCGCTCCAGTCCCTGCCGTGTGAGTGTGAGCATGTGACGGGGCATGAAGTCATTGATATGCCGGGCCAGGACATACAGCGAGGGTTCGCCGGCCGGATAATCGAGTGTACCTTTGCCAAGAACCTGAACTCCCCGCTCCAGGTGGAACGTGTCCTTGGTCAGGCAGTGCCCCCCGACACCGGCCCCCGGCCAGAGCATGGCCCGGGTAATCCCCTCCCCCTTGAGGCTGTCGACACCGGTCCGGACATCGTACACATTGATCCCCATGGCTTCGCAGTAGAGCGCAAGCTCGTTGATGGCAGCGATCTGGAGATCCCGGAACGTGTTCTCAGCGGTCTTGGTCACTTCCGCTGCAGTTGCGCTCATAGGGATAACTTTGCCAATAGTGAGGATCGGGGAATACAATTCGGTTGCACGTCTCGTACTCACATCATCGATACCGCCAACGATCCGGTCGTGCTCCCGGATATTGCGGAGGAGCCGGCCAACCATCACCCGCTCCGGTGCATGGGCAAGCGCAAAATCAATGCCTGCTTTCAGGCCGGACTCCTGCTCCAGGATCTCCCGTGCAATGCCGCTGGTAGTGCCGGGGGTTATGGTTGACTCCAGGACAACGAGCATGCCGGGCCGTAGATAGTGTCCGACATTCTTCACACCATCAAAGAGGGCCGAGAAGTCCGGGAGAAGATCGTTCTTGTTCAGGAACGGGGTCTGGATGGAGAGGGTGACTGCATCGAGTTCTGCAATTTTTGAAAAGTCAGAAGTGCACTCGAATTTGTTTTCACTGACTACTTTTTTCAGCAAGTCCTCTAGACCCGGCTCTTCTCCTTTCAGCGGGCTCTCGCCCCGGTTCAGCATCGCTATCTTGTACCCGGAACTCTTCGAATCCCGCTGGAAACCATAGACTTTTTCAAATTTTGGTGAGTCTGCCAGGAGGGCAGCTGCAGGAATGCCCACATAGCCCATGCCAAGGACGCCGATCTTCCGGATCGGGCCGCGTTGTTTAATCAGTTCCGAAAGTGTGGATTTCATGAGTTATCCCGTTAATTCCAAAAAGATCTCTCTGAAAGATACATTCCTCGTCGTATATACAGGCATATCAGCAATCATTCATTGAACCCCGTTTATTGCATTGCAGATCTCCCCAAGCATCGGTTCGGTGACATGGGGATGGACCGGCAGCGAGAGTACTTCCCCCGAAAGACGTTCCGCAACCGGGCAGGATACACCTTCTCCGTTTTTCCGGTACACCGGCTGCTGGTGGATAGGTATGGGGTAGTGGACAGCAGACCCGATTCCCTTTTCAGCCAGCATATCGATAAGCTCCAAACGCTTCAGGGGAAACGAAGGAAGGACCCGGAGAACGTACTGGTGGTAGACATGCACAGCATCGGGCATACACCACGGGATAACAAGCCCGGGCTTGCGGATGTGCGATGTGAGATACGTGGCATTTGCCATCCGTTGTGCATTATACTGCGGAAGCTTCTTCAGCTGTTCCCGGCCAATTGCCCCGCCGATGTCGGTCATCCGGTAATTGTACCCGATCATCGTGTGCAGATACTTCTCGCTCTGCCCATGGTTGATGAACCGGCGGATCACCGAGGCATAATGATCGTCATCGGTGGTGATGATTCCACCTTCACCGGTGGTCATATTCTTGGTCGGGTAGAATGAGAAACACCCGGCATGCCCCAGACTGCCGACCGGTTTTTTATGGTAGAGTGCCCCATGGGCCTGCGCTGCATCCTCGATGAGCGGGATCTTATGATCATCGCAGATCTCTTTTACAGGCCGGACATCAAACGGCTGGCCGAAGAGATGGACCCCGATTACGGCTTTGGTCTTTTTCGTTATTGCATTGTTCACGCATGACGGATCAATCCCGAACATCCGCTCGTCAACATCGACAAAGACCGGTCTTGCCCCGCACATGGAAACACAGCTGGCGGTGGCAAAGAACGAGAACGTGGGAACAATCACTTCATCGCCGGGGCCTATACCAGCAGAAGCAAGGGCCGCATGGAGGGCTGCCGTGCCATTGTTCACGGCAATTGCGTGTTTTGTATTGCATAATGCCGCAAACTCATTCTCGAACTGTTTGACAACCGGTCCCTGGGCGAACATCCCGGATCGCAGAACCCCGGTTACTGCATTGATCTCTTCGTCCCCGGCTTCCGGTTGGGCAACAGGTATCCTGATCATGATCGCACCATCTCCGGGGTCATTGTTCGGACACCCGTATGCACATCGATCACGACAGATTCTCTTATTAATATGTTCTGACCGGCTGAAAACCCATCGATATGAGGCAGATCGCAGGAGAGAATTGATCCGGATCGGATTAGTGAATTTTTCCTGCTGTCTATTTCGTTATATTCAATCGGTTCTGCCCGTTCAGGTGAGAAAACACTCACGTTGACGGGTGCATATATCCGTTTCTTCTCGATAATTATTTTATTTTCATAGTTCACAATAAGACCGTCCATTAATTTTTCACATTTGTAAGGTTCATCCGGTTAGACCTTAACAAAATTGTAGAATCCAGGTGCGACCTGGCACTTATGTTCTGGCAGTTTTCAGGCACGCATGGATTTTTTCGCATATCACCATGTTGTCAAGCGCCTGCCGGGGCGTGACCGTGAATGGGGTCTTATCCCGCACTGCCCGTAGGAAGGTCTTGAGTTCCTTTTTCAGGGGCTCGGATTTGTTGACCTGCACTTTCTCAATCGTTGTTTCCTGCGAATATCGCTCGCCTTCAATGGAGAACCTGCCGGGCTTGCGATGGATATACAGCTCCTGGGCCATGAAGTCCCCCTCGACCGTGAAATGTTCCTCCTCGATGTAAATCCTGCGGACTTTTTTCGAGGATTTCCGGCTTGCGGTCAGGATAGCCGGGCAGGTATTGATGGTAAAAAGTGCGGTAGCAACATCATCATTGCCCGAGCAGGTAAGATCCCATTTTTTTATCGGAAAGAGATTAAAGAGAAGATCGATATCGTGGATCATGAGATCTTCGATGATAGATGTACCGACAATGCGCGTGGAGCCCGGGTTATGCCGGTTGATCTCGATGTAGAGCGGGTGTTTGATGATCTGGGCCAGTTCAGGGATGATTGCATTGAACCGCTCGATATGCCCGACGCCAACGGTCAGATCATCCGGGATCAGGTTGATGAGATATTCGGCTTCCTTTACCGTCTGGCAGATAGGTTTTTCGATAAGGCAGGGAACATGCGATTCGATAAGTTGTTTTGCAACCCGGAAATGATAGGGAGTTGGTACGCAGATACTGGCTGCATCAACCCTCTCGATCAGGCCCTCGATAGTTGGGCACACCGAAACAGATTCGCATGTGGATTTCAGGTGGCTTACGGATTTGGGATCGGGATCGTATACATAGACCTGATCGACAAGCTTGAGTTCAGAATACACACGGACATGGTTCTTTCCCATCATCCCGCAACCGATAACACCGACATCCAAAACAATCACCACCAAAGGGTTTTAGAATATTTTCTCAATATTTCAACTTTATCAGAATATCTTTCATGTTATTAATTATTGAATTAAAAAACCGATTATAATTTTCGATAGTAAAACCCGTTCTTTTCAGCATCAATCTTATCCACCATCCCTCTAACATCAACTAATACAGGATGGGCATTCATAAAATTATTGAAATCGGTAATACACATTTTCTTAAATGGGGCATGAGCCACGGCAATAATTATGGCATCCATTTTTTTATTTAATTTTGACAACGGGATTGCACCGAAATGCTTGATAACTGAATCCGACAGAAGGGGGTCATACCCATACACGTTCACATCATATTCTTTCAATTCCTCGACCATGCTCTCGACCGGTGATTCCCGGATATCCGCAACATCTTCCTTGTAGGTGAGTCCCATAATCAGGACATTGGATCCTTTGATGGTCTTTCCAACTTTATTGAGTCCCTTGACCGTCATCTCTGCCACATATTTCGGCATACCATCGTTGATGGACCGGCCGGCAAGGATGACCTTGGGGTGATACCCGACCTCTTTTGCTTTCTGAACCAGATAATAGGGGTCGACAGGAATACAGTGACCGCCGACAAGGCCGGGTTTGTATTTATGGAAATTCCACTTGGTGGCAGCGGCTTTGAGAACCTCTTCCGTGTCAAGGCCGAGCCTGGCGAAGATCATCGAGAGTTCATTCATCAGGGAGATATTGAGATCCCGCTGGATATTTTCTATCACTTTTGCTGCTTCAGCGGTTTTGATAGTGGGGGCTTCATAGACATTGGTGACGAGGCTGTAGAGTTCGGACAGGTCGCGAAGGGTCTCCTTGTCCATGCCGGATACAATCTTGTAAATATTTTTTAAAATGTGCTCTTCATCGCCGGGATTGATCCGTTCCGGGGAATAACCGACCTTGAAGTCCCTGCCGCATTTCATACCGGACTCACGTTCGAGGATCGGCACCATGATATCTTCGGTAACCCCCGGATAGACCGTAGATTCCATCACAACGATCGCCCCTTTTTTCAGGTTCTTCCCTACGGTTGTTGAAGCGGAAATAACCGGTTCCATGTCGGGATCTTTTGCCTTGGTCACCGGAGTTGGAACGGCGATGATGACGAAATCAGCTTCCCTGATCTTTTTAGGATCGGTCGTGGCTTCGATCCGGTTTCCCGGTTTTGCGTTCAGTTCATCAACTTTTTTCTGGTCCCGACGGTAACCAATGGTATGGATATAGTTCGAAAAATCCTCTGCAAGCGGAAGGCCGACATATCCCAGACCGTATACACAAACAGTTTTGTTCAGCAGTTTTTTGGAAGCCATGAATAAATCGCCAATTAAATTATTTGAAGATATTAACAACGATATAATAAAAACATACGGAAATGAAAGTGATTCATCATTTCAGGAATCTGAAAAATAATAAAACGATTTTGCATTCAAAGTGTTTATCCTGATTAAGGAGTATAAAAAAGAGGATATATCGGATCTTACAATTTCCTATAGTATAATTCAGAGATTTTTTGGTTTTGAAGATCCACCATTCCCCTCACATCAATAAAGACCGGCTGCTCTCCCATGAGATTACAGATCTCCTGTACCGTCAGTTTCCTGAACTGCTTATGAGCCACGGCAATGATAACCGCATCGGCTTTCTGATCCAGATGAGGTAACGGAATGGCTCCAAACCTGCGGATGACCTCTTCGGGAAGGAGAGGATCATGGCCGTACACCTCAATTTTGAACTCCTTGAGTTCATGGATGATCTCCTCGACCGGAGATTCCCGGGTATCCGGTACATCCTCCTTATAGGTCAGGCCGAGAATCAGGACTTTGGATCCCTTGATCACTTTGCCTGCCTCATTGAGCCCTTTGATGGTCATCTCTGCCACGTGTTTGGGCATACCGTCATTGATGGACCGGCCGGCCAGGATCACCTGGGGATGGTAACCGAGCTCTTCAGCTTTCATCACAAGATAATATGGATCAACCGGGATGCAGTGGCCACCGACAAGCCCGGGCCGGTACGGGTGGAAGTTCCATTTTGTTCCTGCAGCTTTGAGAACCTCTTCAGTATCCAGACCGAGACGTTCAAAGATGAGCGAGAGTTCGTTCATTAGGGCAATGTTGAGATCCCGCTGAATATTCTCGATTACTTTTGCAGCTTCAGCAGTCTTGATGTCCGGAGCACGATACACGGTCGTGACAAGGCTGTAGAGTTCAACGAGCCGGTCGGTTGTCTTCCCATCCATGCCGGAAACAATCTTGGTGATCTTGTCAAGAGTATGCGCATCATCGTTCGGGTTGATGCGTTCAGGGGAATATCCCACAAAAAAATCCTTCCCGCATTTCAGGCCCGACTCCCGTTCAAGGATCGGGACAACGATATCCTCCGTTACGCCGGGATATACCGTTGATTCTAAAACAATGACAGCATTCTTCTTCAGATTCCGGCCAATCGATGTCGTAGCGGACTTAACTGGCGTAAGATCAGGATCCTTGGCTTTCGTGACCGGTGTCGGGACACAGATCAGGACATAATCGGCAGTCTGGATCTTTTTTGCATCCGTAGTTGCCTGAACTTTCGATCCGGATTCAACAAGTGATTCTACCTTCCGTGCATCGATATCAAATCCGATAGTCGGGACATGTTCGGCAAATGCCTCAGCCAGGGGGGTTCCGACATAACCGAGTCCGACTACGCATATAGTGGGTTTTGTTACTGGTTTCTGTACCATGTTATTGTCTCCTTAAGACCGGTCTTCACGGTATATGCGGGAGCATACCCGAATTCCTGTTGTGCTTTGTGGATATCGGCAAGCGAGTCGCGGACATCCCCGGCCCGGGGGGAATCATGGATGAGCGGGACAGTTATTCCGGTGATATCCATAATCTCCTTTGCAAGATCAAGCAGGCTGATCCGCTGGCAGTAAGCCACGTTGAATACTCCCTGTGCATCGGAATTCATTGCCCGGATATTTGCCTGGACAACATCTTTTACAAAGGTGAAATCCCGGGTCTGCTTTCCATCACCGTAGATGTGAGGGGATTCATTCTTCAGTATCGCGGTTATGAAATTGGGAATCACAGCTGCATATTGTGATTTAGGATCCTGCCGCGGACCGAACACATTGAAGTACCGCAGGGCAACGGTTTGTAGCCCATAAATATCATTGAAGACCCGGAGATATTGTTCCCCGGTAAATTTTGAAACTGCATATGGAGATAGGGGATTTGGTGTCATTGATTCCTGCTTGGGAAGAGTCGGTGTGTTCCCGTAAACGGATGATGATGATGCAAAGAGAACTTTTCTTACACCGCAATCCCTCGCAGCAACAAGAACATTCAATGTTCCGGTAACATTTGCCTCGTTGGTGGCAATCGGATTTGCAATAGAACGGGGAACGGAAGGAATCGCTCCCTCGTGAAAAATGCCGTCTGCACCATCAAAGGTCTTTTTCAGGAGCGGAAGATCGGTTACGCTTCCGTTCACAAAAGACACTGCATCTTTTGAAAGGAATTGACTGATGTTTTCCATCTTACCGGAAAACAGGTTATCGAAGATCACTACCTCATGATCCTGGTTTTGGAGCTCTTCGACAATATGAGAGCCGATAAAACCTGCTCCCCCGGTCACAATATAGCGCACATCTTCACCACATTATCTTTTTATTTTTCTCGGCATATGTATCCTTTCGTTTCATTCAAAAGTAAGGAGCAGCGCTTTTGATTTTTCAAGATGATAATACACTCCGGTAATTGGCGGAGGATATTCATGGCCTCCCAAAAAAACTCGGAGACAATGATTCTGCTCACCACGTACCCCGCGATACACCAGAATCGGGGATAGATAATTACACGATAACAGGAGTAATTCCAGCCAACGCGGATCCTTGAAAGCACTTCATACCAGACTTCATCTCTCCCCCCCTCAAACGGAGCCCGTATCGGGCTCCGCTCACGTTTCCGGAAAAATGTGGACACGGGATCGGGAGAGGATTGTCCATATGCCGGACTGCCCCGGTTCTTTACGTCGGAGAAATACATAATCCGGGTGCCGGATGTGTCCACATCCAAACGTGGCCGGTATATCGATCCTCCACTCCCATCATAACAGGAAAACCGATGGCCGGCCACCGGGGGGTGAGGTTTTTTCCTTTTTATTACAACGAAAAATGAGGATTAAAAGTGGGTAAACAATCCGGATGGGAATTTTCCCAACCCGGATTCCGGAAAGATTCAGATTCTTCTTGCGGACTCTATTCCAGCAGCATCACCCTGCAGGCCTTCCCGGCCGCCGAAAAAAGTTTTTCATCTGCAGTGAACAGCGGGGCCCTGTGCTGTACCGCGGCAGCAACGAACAGCGCATCGTAAAGAGATATATCGAGTTCGCAGGCCAGGTCGAGCGCCGGCTCAATCAGTTCCCGGGAAGGGATCGTTTCGCAGAGTAATTCTATGAACCTGATGGCATCGTGGAGCATGATCTTCATATCATCCGGACTGTCCGTCCCGGATAAGATCCGTTTCGCGGCAACATTCGCCGCGTCCGTGACGGCAAGATCCACCGTGATGCAGTCCATCCCCTGGATTTTCTTAATGGTCCTCGCGGTCAGCTCCTCCGGAAAAAAGATCGCGGTAATGACGCTTGAATCGAGTACAGTCTTATCGGACATCGCGGGCCTCACGAATAATTCCTGCAGCGGATATGCCTGGAACTCTGGTATCCAGCCTCGCAAGCGCACGCGTAAGCAACTGTTCTTTGTGTTTTTTCCTGACCGTATCCTCGATGAGAGCCCGGATTTCAGACTGGCATTCATTTCCCGGCAGCTCATCGATCATCTTTCTTATCCGTGAATCGATCCGGATACTGTAAACGGAAGTTGCCATACTATATTGTATACAATTTTTGTATATGAAAAGAGTACATTTTTTATTCCCTCCGGAATCACGGGAATTTCATCCCGTTTCTTATGAAACCCGCAAAACGTCCCCGGTTTTTCCATTTTTAAATTTTATAATAAAGGCATATGATATACCCATACCAATACCTGTGTGCCGCACGGCCGGTGGAAACGGGCCGGGTGGAACCGAAACGCTCATCCTCGCGATTAACTGCGGATAGCGTACGCTCTCGCGTTCCATCCGAACCCGCCCGGCCTGCGGCAGGAGTTAAAAAAAATGCACAAAGATCTGGATCAAAACGAAACGAACAGGAAGATCGACGATTCATGCAGGAACGCTGGATCGCCGATCTCCGGTTTGGGACACGCAGCGGCATGCACCGGCTGCAGGTCCGATGCAACGCGAAAAGAACAAACAACAACGACGGAACCGGCTGGAAAACCCCTGGCTGCATCGCAGGATCCGGTTCCTGCCCGGAGAAAGAAGCCGCTCGCAGCGATCCGGGAGGCAAAGAGACGAGCAGCGATATGGGGATTCTCTGTCGCGGATGTTTTGTCCGGAGATCCGCTTCCTTACGATCTCATGGCAATAAAGGATGGAATTACCAGTTTCATCTGCGTCCGGCGCGTCAATGCATCCTGGTTCAATGAGAGGATGATCCAGCAGAGATGCCGGAACGAGATTGCTGCGTTCCGGGCAATGAGAGCGCAGCAGGGACTCTGCTTCGAACTCTGGGTACGCGGATATGCAAGAGCATTCGTCCGGTATTGTGTCCTTCCGGATACGATAGAAGAGATCGGCATGGTACTGGAGCCGGAAACCCGGATGGGGAAGAAGGCCCTTGAAGAGACCATGATGAATACAACGCAGCCGGATACTGCGGATGAGACAATTGCCGGAGATACGTCTTAGGTAAACAGGCAGCCATTTCCTTTTTTCTTTTTTGCGGTCAATGAGGAAAAACCGGGCCTCACAAGCGAACCTGGCCGGTGGAGAAAAAAATTCTTGACAAAACGGGGGGATGCCGTTTGACCCGGGGAATAAAACCGCTCGTTGCGATCGGCAAGGCAAAAAGAAAAGCCACTGCATGGGGATTCATGCTGATCGGCCTTGAGACCGATGAAAAACTTCCGTGCGATTTCGCATTCCACCATAAAGGAAAAAATACACTCGCCCGGGTGCGGAGACTGAAGTATGCGGATTTCCGGCCGGAACAGATCCTGCGGACCTCTGCCCGGCAGATCCAGGAGTTGCGGGAAGCTGCAATCATGGCAAACCTTGCAAAAGAACTCTGGGTGCGGGGGCCGGACCGGACATGGCACCGGTACCGGATTCTTCCGGAAACAATAGATCCGGTTGAAAATCCACAACTCATCAATGCATTGACCGGTGCACAAAAAAAATTTTACAGGAATCACCCGAAAGAGACGAGAGTTGAAACAGTTGCCTTTTTTGGAGCTCCGTTACCGGAGCACCTCCCGGTGCGATGATAACGACCAGTTCCGGGAACTCTGCAAACCGCAGTGATCCGCTCATAAAAAAAACTGCGCATAGAATTGACATTTCTTAACGGGAGATTGGGCCTTCAGGCATCCGTCCAGATAAATGAGAATTTTGACAGGGTCAGAGAAACAACAAAAGATCCGGAATAATCCGCCGGTCCCTGCAAAAAAGAGACGGTCTGGTTATTCCTGGGTCCTGTACCATGCAACGGTCTCTTCCAGGCCCGCTCTTACCGAATAGCGAGGAGCATACCCGAACGCATCTCCTGCCCGGGAAATATCTGCAAGCGAATTGCGGATATCCCCTTCCCGCGGGGGTTTGAATGTTATGGGAACGTTCTTTCCGGTAATCTCCATGATCTCGCGGGCAAGCTCGATGAGGTTGATGCATCTCCCGCAGGCGATATTGAACGATCCTTCGGCACTGCTCTCCATTGCCCGGAGATTGGCCTCTGCAACATCCTTGACAAAGACAAAGTCCCGGGTCTGCTTCCCGTCGCCGTAGATTTCGATCGGCTGGCTGCTGAGAATATTTTTGATGAACCGGCTGATGACGCCGGAATAGGGAGAAGCTGGATCCTGCCGGGGTCCAAAGACATTGAAGTACCGCAGCGATACGGTCTTTACCCCATAGAGCCGGGAGAAGACTTCGCAGTATTGTTCTCCCGCGATCTTGGTCACGGCGTACGGGGAGATGGTCTCGGGTTTCATGGATTCGGTTTTGGGAAGGGCCGGGTTCTCTCCATATACTGCCGCTGAGGACGCAAGGATCACTTTTTTTACCCCGCACTCCTTTGCTGCAGTCAGGACATTGAGAGTTCCGGTCAGGTTGACCTCATGGGATTCATGAGGATCGGCTACCGACCGGGGTACCGACGCGATCGCCCCCATATGGAAGACTCCATCCGCTCCGCGAAATGTTTCTTTGAGCAGATTGGGATCGGTAATGCTTCCATGGATAAATTCAACACAGGGCTGCGAAACGAAATCTTTGATATTTTCCCGTTTTCCCGAGAACAGGTTATCCAGGATTACGACGTCGTGCTGCCGGTTTACGAGTTCTTCAACAATATGAGACCCGATAAATCCTGCCCCGCCGGTAACAATGTATTTCATGGTATCATTCCAGGAATAGAGTTCTTAAAAACAATGCATGCATTGCACTGCACTCTGATAATAGATTAGCCTCAATCCAATATATACCGTAATACCGATAAAAGCCACAACCTGCGTCCTGATGAAGAACACAGGGGTGTGAGATCGAACCGATATCAAAAAACAGAAAATACGTCAGGCATGTTTCTTTGAAACAACGGAAGGTACATCCTCGAATACCTGCGCATCCGGTTCTACCAGCGCCCCGGCTCCGATGCAGACGCCGGGTCCGATGATCGAGCCCTCCCCGATAATGCAGCCATCGCCAAGGATGATGCCACGCGATTTCCGGGTTGTTTTTTTGACCGTTCCCGGATTATCAATAAACCGGACTCCGTTCTTAATTTCCGCAGAGTTCCCGATCGTGGTTGACGGGGGGATCCATACCTCCTCTCCGATAGTGACATTATCAGAGATCGTCACATTGGTATCGATACCTGAACGGCTGCCGATCGTGACATCATCCCCGATTGCAACATTGTCCCGGATGAGAACTTCCATGCCGCACCGGAACCGGTTTCCGATGAAGACATTCCCGAAGATGACACAGTGCTCCCCGATTGCCGGGTCCGATCCCATCCGGACGCCCGGGAAATTATCCTGGCGGAGGGCGTTTGCCGAAGGGAGGCCTATGATGGTGGAATCGATTCTCCGGAGGGGAGTGGTATTTTCCTTGAGTGAATGCGGTATCATGATGAAACCCACGACAAAAGAATAACCTGGACTGCAAGATTTGTATTTTATAATAATCGTCATATGTTATAAGGGTTTCTTTCCAACAGATTATGTTCTGATTTTTACCAGAATACCGATTTACTCAGGATTTCACGCTGGGAAGTAACATGATATTCCGGCAAGGGCACGGGAAAAATTGTATAAATGATATACAGCAGGCGCAGGCGGTTTACTGCAAAGAAGATCCGGAGAGCAGTAAAATGGAGGCAAAACCGGAAATACCCGGATCTTTTTTAACAGAACAACGGCATACAGCTCAGTCAGCCCATGTTCTTCTTCTTCCACCTGCTCACCGGCATCATCATCGGGTTTCTCATAGCAGATATTCTCAACGATCGCCGCTGGGTCCTGCCGTGTGCTATCGGTTCGGTACTGCCGGATATTATCGACAAGCCCCTGGGCCTCGTCATCTTTCCGACAACAATCGGCGACGGACGCATCTTCACCCACACGTTGTTGATCGCAATCATTATCCTGGCACTCGGTATTTTTTTCTGGAGCCGGATGCAGGACCCGTCCGTTCTTGCGCTTGGCATTGGAATTCTTTCCCACCAGGTTCTCGACCTGATGTGGCTCAATCCTGCGAACTGGTATTACCCGTTCCTTGGACCATTCAAAGGAGGGCTTGCCGACAATTATATCTGGGTTCTGTTATCGGGAGAGATCCAGAACTCGTTTGATGTCGGGCTTGCTTTCATCATCGCCGGTATCCTACTCATCGCACTCTTTTACAAAGAATTTGCTGAGGGTATCAAAAGAAACCGAAGGAGTGCATCCACTCTGTTTGCATTCTTTGCTCTCGTGCTCTGTGCCATATCGGGCATCTGCATTGGATGGGGCATCGGGCAGCACAGGATACTCTGGGTCGGTTGGAGCAGGACGGAAGAAGTGATCATCGGGGGGATTGTCTTGGCTCTCGCAGCATTATTGCTCTGGCGATGGAAGACTGCAGTTCAAAAAGAATGAAATACCCCGATAAGAATCAGGCAAAGCGCGATGATGGTTCACATACCGGGTTCAATTCATTCAAAACCGTAAATCCATCTTACAGGTCCCGGAGAGAATGATCAGTATCTGATGAACAATGAAGTTGAGCGGTATTTACCAATGAAAACGAATCCGGATTATTCCAAAAGAAAATGAGGTTGAAGGAAAATCAAGCCAAATCTTTCACATTCGTTTTTGTCATGCCATTGGTCACTTTTTTGCCGAACATCAGCTGGATTGCCTTGAGATCGATAAGGCTTGGCTGCTTGACATCCGTTGAGCCGGAATAGAAGAGGCTGTCCTTATATTTTGCCGTCTCGCCCTGGAATCCCATATTGTACAGAATAGCCCGTAATATCCAGCGGGCCCGGGCATTCCCTTTCAGATCGGAATTTATGTACGTCTCCTGGATGGAGGTACCGAAAGTTGTAGTAGAGGTCCGGACGAAATAATAGGTTCCGGTCTGGGGATCCTTGATAATGATAGTGCCGTCATCTACATTTAACTGGCGCAATGCATTTTCGGGCAGGAAATTAAGCGTGATATCCGCTGACTGGCTGCTTGTATCGATATTGCTGGATAACTTGGTTGAAGTTGAATAATTATTGAACTGGTCAATGAAGGTTCTGACCGCTGCAACGTCGGTATCCTTGTTTGCACCCTTGAATGAGAGGGAGATGAGGTTTTTTGTGGGTTTCTGGAGTTTGTTACTATCCATGCCGAATGCAATCTCAGCGAGATGACTGCTGATATCTGCAGAAGAATAGATTGGCGGTGCGGTAGCCGTGGGAGTTGCCGTTGTAGCAGCCGGTTTTGCCGTCGTAGCTGCAGGCTTTGCGGTTGTAGCTGCAGGCTTTGCGGTTGTAGCGGCAGGTTTTGCGGTGGTGGAAGTCACTTTGATTGGGGTACCATTCGGATACGTGGCATTCTGCGTGGTATTTCCTGCAAGCGGATTCCAGGCACCGGAAAGGATGACACTCCCGAGAATGAACAGGACGATAACCGCAAAACCAACGATCATCGGGATATAGGGTTTTAAGGGAACGAGCGGGGACGGGGCCGGTTCCGCTTCTATCACCGGTGTTGCCGCCAGGGGAGAGTCCACGTAGGTGGTTCCCTCCGGGCTCATGCCGATATCGAAAACTTTCCGTATATTCTCCTGGGGCTGACCGGGAAATGCCGGGGAGACTATTCCGGCCGGTGAATCGGCGGGAGTTGCCAGCGTGTAATGATCCGCGAGTTTCGAGCGCTCCTTATTCCATTCCTCCCGCTGCTCTTCCACCTTTGCGGCAATACCCCGGAGGGGTCCGGCAATCTTCTCCCAGTCGATATCGGAATCGAGCTCGTCCTGGAGATAGACCGAGGTCTTGTTGAGAAGGGTCTCGAACTCATCGAGCTCGCACTCATCGAAATATCCAGGAACCGCTGCGAGGATCTCGCTCGTCTTCACATCCTTGTTGAAATGGTAGACAACTGCAGGGGCAACAAGCTTGATGGTGTCCAGGTCGAATTTCGGGCCGGTAGCAACCCGGTTGTACCGGGCAGCAATGACATTGAGCTCGCGAAGCACCGAGCGCCACTCGCGGTCGGTCCCGAGCCGGTTGCGGATAAGGTCGACAAGCGGGAGAGCCAGCAGTTCCACAGTCTCGTTGTCGAGGTTGTACATCACGTTGACCGGCGAGTTCTTCGCATTCTCGGTCACTTTGGAAAAAGTCCCGATGATGAGCAGGTAGTTTGCAACAAGGCCCTGCTTGACAAAAAGACGGAACATCTTCTCCAGGTCTTTGCTGAAATGGAGAATATCGCTGCAGGACTCCAGCTGGAGGGATGAGGTTTTGTCGCCATCCCCGCGGGCATCGTAGGACGGCTTTTTCAATTCTTCGCATTTCTGCGAGAGCAGGAGGATGACCTGGGAGATGTCCTGTTCCTCGACCGGTAATACGCCCTTGCTGAAGAGATCCAGAAACGTCAGTATGGATTTTTTCCGGGTGATATCGTGAATCTGGTAATAGCGTTCGCAATATTCGTAATAGACTTTATAGTCAGATTCCTTGAACTGAATCTGAATTTTTTCCATGAAATTATATCCTGTTTCATATTATTCAATTGTTGTGTTTTTATGGCAGGAGATTCAGTCGGGGGCAGACACATAAGAAACTGTACCGGAAAGAAATGACTCCGGCCGACAGGTTCAGGAGTCCTCGGATGGGGAGATCATAAATCATTTTTACATCACGGACTTTGCCTTCAGACAGGTTATTATCAGGTCCTGATGCACGCCCGGAGACCGCGTCACAGAGCATCCTTTTTCGTCACGAGTGTGAACGCCTGATAGATCGCGCGGTTTATATATAATTGGGAAATATCAACGCGTTAATAAAATAACCGGACCCTGCTTCCCGCAATAACACAAAGCGGGAATGAGGAAATTTTTGGGGGACTACATTGAAACGCATTCAGGATCAGAATACCGTTTTTTGGAACGGATCCGGTATTGTTCTCTGCATTCTTTTCATTCTCTTCAGTCTTGTAGTTATCCCGGCAACCGCTGCCACGGCGGATGCTCCGGAAAGCCTGCATCCGGTGGAGAATCTCAGGACATCGACCCTTGCGGTAACCTGTAAAAATATCGACACCGGCGCAGGCATTCCCGGCACAAGGATCTATCTCGACGGGGGATATGCCGGAGAGACTGCGGGAAAAGAAGGGCTCCTTGTGCTTTCCTCCCTTTCCGCGGGAGACCATACCCTGCGGGCGCTGAACCGGGGATATATGGAGAATATCATAACCGTCCATATTCCAAATGAGAGGGAAACGGTCATAGCTCTCCACCCGGCAAAACTCATTCCGATTGGCAGCCAAGGTCCGGTTGAAGAACGGATGGACATCGTCTTTGTCCCTTCAAAAACCATGTATGACTGCACAAAAAAAGAGAAGATAGCAACGGACTACTATACAAAAAACGAAGAGAACTTCCGCAATGACGTGAACACGCTCATCGAGAAACGGATCCTGGTCATGAATGCCCTGACCCTGAACCAGACCTGCCTGCCGGAAGATGCAACAAAGCGTTTCAATTTTTATTATTACTCGGATCCGGGCGACTTTGCCGATGCTTTCGCCGGTTGCGCCGGGACCCTTCCGGAAGACTTCTGGGAGGAAGCCCCGTTTACCGACGTGGCAATTATCGTGTACCCGACGTACAAAGGATTGTATTCGGGCCCCCCCTGCGAGCCGAACGGCTGCTCGAGTTCCATGGGACCGGGGATCCATTCCTGGTTCAAGGCCCCGGCCGATTCCGGCTGGGTCTTCATGCATGAAGCCGGGCATGCAATATTCGGCTTGATCGACACCTATTGCGGGGAAACCTACTATACCCAGAACGATCCCAATCCCAATGTCTGGAGCAGCCAGGCCGACTGCGTCCTTGCAGCCGGGAGAAACAACTGGAATCCGGCACTCTGCCGCCAGATCTCGACCGCAGCCAGAAGCGGGACTTCCCCGGCATGCCAGAAAAGTTACTGGCGAATCGACCCCGAGCCGGATATGATGGGCACCTATATTATCAAGGGAAGACTGGGGAACGCGTCGACCCTTCACGTCCACTACATGCTGGATAACATCAACCGGTGGAGCCTATGAGTAGCCGTGCCATTCTCGCAGGCATCCTTTGTGTCCTCTGCATTGCTTGCGGGTTTTCAGCCGCCCACACCATGGATATGGAACAGGAAGCGCCTCATGTCATGGTCACGGAGACCCCGGCCCCCCTGCCACAAAACAGCACGGAAACCTGGAACACCTTAATAGAAGATGCCCATGCAGCTCATTCCCACGGCAACCTTACCCATTCCGACGATGACCTGTGCAAGATCTTCGTCATCATCCTGGGAATAGGCGAAGATCATGCATTTCTGGAATCGGCTGATATCCGCTATGGCCATCCCCCCAATCCCGGGTACCAGAACGGGAATTTCACGGTCACGATAAGAGCGCACAATGGATCGGCGCTCATGTCCTACAGGGTCTGGGATCCGCGAATGCAGCTCGAACAGTACGGCTTCCGGAATGAACTGAAACATCATGAGGAGACAGAAGACCCGGCTCTTGAATCCGGGATTTCGGGCGATGATATCGACCTGCCGCTCATCATCCCCTACCATAAGGACATCCACTCCGTGGAGCTGGTTGACGAGACCAATGGATCGCTGCTCGTCTCGGTCAATCTCTCCCCGGCAGTCGATGCTTTCCAGCACCGGTTCCCCCGGGATCCGGATATGATGAGCCTGATTCAGCCACAGCAATCCCCGCTCGCCATGCCAGGTAGAATCCAGGAGATGTTCCTTCCGGCAAGCGCCGGGCTGGCTGCGATACTCCTTGTGCTGTTGATCGTATTTATCCGCAGGTCCTGAAACCGGCACGTCAGCGGAATACCTGAGGATCCGTAAGCAATCGCTCAGGATACCCGGATAACTCCGGCAGGTCCGCGGTGTATTATAAAATGAATAGCATCTGACCCGAATATAAAAAAAAGAAAATTACCTATAGACAGAATTCCAATCAATAAAGCGGAATCTGCGTGAAGAAGAAGAACCTTGCAATCACCATAATCACCATCTGGCTCATCGTCATCAGCCTCTTTATGGTGCTTGCATACCGGATCGATCTGGAAATTTTTTTTGTGCTCTGGCTGATCGGCCTCCTCGTCATCGTTGAGCTTGCGGACACGAGGTTCTCGCTTCCCCCGTACCTTCGGTACATAAAATACGTTGTTGCTGCCGGGATCGTTGTCTTCGGCATCATCGTTGTCCGGAAAGTCATGGAGATATTATACAAATGAAGAAGAGAGCGTGCTTTGCAGTCCTCGCCATCATGGTCACCGCAATACTTGTCGCGCTTGCTCTTTCCATCTCAAATCCCCTCCTCTATTCCCTGGATAAGGATACCTTCCCCTCCCGGTTTCACGAGAATGCCGAAGCCCTGCGGCAGCAGTCGCTCAACAGCACAACGGATATCGATCCGGAACTCCAGGACTTCATCGATTTCACGGGCCCGGTCTCGCTGAATATCCGGATCCACGATATCGATCAGGCCCGCAGGGAACTCGAACGGTTCGGGAAAAGCCACCAGTCTATCAAGAACCTGGTAGTCAAGCTCGATATGAACGAGAGCGAGATCCAGGAGCTCGAGAGGGACACGGCGCTCCAGAAACAGATCCTGGAGTCCCTTTTCAATACCTCGCTCTCCCTCGATACCCTGCAGGCCATGGAAGTCCAGTACCATGAGCAGAACAACGAGGATATGCTCACCACGATCCGGCTGCAGGGCGACGAACTCCGTAAAAAAGTGCAGGGGATGAGCGGGAAATACCGGAATGCAACGGAAAGTGTCATAAAAAACGGCAAAAAACTGGGCCTCAATGTGACAAAAGCCGAGGAGAGCCAGAAGTATGTCGACGCGATCATAAAAGAGATCGAACAGCCCGAGGCGGCACGGCAGATTGCTGTCGATACGAGGCTCATCCCCGGGGAAGACCGGATATCGCTCTTCATCAGGCCGAACTCCGGGAGATACCGGGATATCATCGAATACCAGGGCATATCCCTGACCCTCAAGGGAAACAATACCGTCCGGGCAGCGGGGATCCCCATCACCATTTACTCAGAAGAGATCCCGCTTGTCCAGACCACGACCGATGTTTTCGGATATTACAATGTCAAAGTCCCCATAGAGCGGGCCCTTATCGGACCCAATACCATCTATGCCCGGTCGCCCACGTCCCGGTCGGTAAACCGGACCCTGACTGCGATCGGGGTCGATTCGGTGACAACCCTGCAGGTGAGTAAACCGGACAGCGATGGGAATGTTATCTGCAATGGATCGGTTGTCGCAAATGTTCCGGTCAGGTCGGCGTCAGTCCAGATCGAATGGGACAAAAGCCAGGTTCTTGTCACCAAGACCGATGCAAAAGGAGAGTATAAGAAAACGCTCCAGCTCCCGCCCGGCAGTCATACGATCATTGCTCGGTTCAGCGGCGATGATTATCCGATCTACCCCTCCGAGAGCGCCCCCGTAACCGTGGATATATCGCTCATCCCGGGCGTTGATATGGATTACCGGTTCATCACGCTGGTTATGGCCGGCATCGTGATCCTCTTCCTGTTCCTTGGGGCGGGTTTCTTCTATTTCCGCCGGATGTCCCAGCGAAAAACCCATATGCTCGACCTTATACAGAAGATCATTCCCGGATCAAAACAGGATCCGGGTCCGGCTGAGGACGATGCCACGAAAGGAGAAGAGGATCCGGGCATCCTGCAGGATATCCCCGCGTACTCAGACGAGACCATAATCATGTACTACAGGCGGATACTCAGTGAACACGGCCTGAGCGCAGCCTCCCGGGTAGTGTACCAGCAGCTGGCCGGCCGGGTTGCCCGGGATCTCCGCATCCGGAAGCACCAGGCCCTGACTCCCCGGGAGATGGCAAGAACCTGCAAGGGAAAAGCATATTGCGGAACCTTTGCCCGGTTCACCGCTGCATACGAGCGGATCCGGTATGGCAGGCAGCATGAGGACAAAGACCGGACCGTATTCGAGACCGCAGCCGAGCTTACGGACGAACAGACCGGAGGGGAGAACCATTAGGGCCGCATTCTGGATTATCGGGCTTGTACTGCTTGCCAGTACATTTGTTCTCGTGCTGCATCTCTCTACGAACAACCTGGAGTTCTCGCGGTACAACACCGGCTGGAACGGCACGTCCTCGTTCTTCTCCGATCTCGACCGGCACCGGATCTCGTATGTTTACGAGCAGGAAGCCCTGACAAAAAGTCCCGGCAACAGCACGCTCCTTGTCATTGCTCCGAAGAATCACTCGGCTCCTGCGGCGCTTGCCGCTTACAGGAAATTTCTCAATGACGGCAACACGATAATCCTTGCCGACGATTTCGGGACAGGAAACGAGATCCTCAAAGGTCTTGGGAGCCACATCTCGATCCTTCCCGGGAACCTCTCGAGCCTGGACCGGCGGTACCTGAATTCGTACATGGTGGTGGCATACCGGGAAGCCGGCAATGCCACTTTTGGAGACCTGCCGGCAAGCATGGCACTGGACCGACCCGCTGCGCTGGAAGGCGGCACACCCCTGATGCTCTCCTCGGTCATGAGCTGGATCGATGCAAACGGGGATCGCCGGCTCAACACGATCGAGGATATGGGAACCTTCCCGGTCATGTCGTCCGAGACCATGGGAGGCGGGAAGATAATCGTCCTTTCAGACCCGAGCATCCTTATCAACTCGATGTACACCCAGCCCGAGAACAGCGACGACCGGGAACTTATCCGGAGCGTGCTTAAGAACGATGGCCCGGTGCTTGTCGACCAGATGAATTCCCGGACTGCTGACGCAAGCGGCATCAGCGAAATTCTTCATGTTATACGAACAACGATTATTATAGAAATTAGCGTATTATGCCTGCTCGTGCTCACCCTGGCATGGGCCTGGAAAAAGAAGACAATTTAGGTGGCAGGATGAATAATACCGATCTTGAAAAAACAATAGCCGACATCACAAGGATGTCTGCGCGGGATGGAAAAGCAGAGATGCCGGATACCGCAGATGCGCCGGAGATACCCCGGCTTTCGGCATCTGAACTGAAAAAAGAAGTAGCGGACATATCCCGGATTTCTGCCGAGATCCATGAGAAACTCAATACGTTTATTGTCGGAAACCGGCAGATCATCGACCTGATCCTCATCTCGCTCCTGAATGAGGGGCATATTCTTGTCGAAGGAGTTCCCGGAACCGCAAAGACCACGATAGCAAAATCCATTGCCCAGATCACCGGCTGCGGGTTCAACCGTATCCAGGGTGCAGTCGACATCCAGCCTGCCGATATGCTCGGGGTGAGGATCTACGATACCCATAAAAAAGAATTCGTCCTGAGAAAAGGACCCGTTTTTACCAATTTCCTGCTCGTCGATGAAATCAACCGTATCAATCCCAAGGCCCAGAGCGCATTCATCGAGGCCATGAGCGAGCGGCAGGTTACGCTCGACGGTATCACGCTCCCGATGCAGTCGCCGTTCTTCGTGATTGCCACCCAGAACCCCCATGAATTCGAAGGCACATTTCCCTTGATCGAAGTGCAGCGGGACCGGTTCATGCTCAGTATCCGGTCGGATTACCTGAGTGCGGAAGATGAACTCAATATCATAAGGCGGGCAAACTCCGGCCAGCTCCACTGGGATACCTTCTCGCAATCCATCACCCCCCTCCTCTCCCCGCAGACCATCAAGCACCATATCAAAATCGTACGGCAGATAGCAATAGAAGAGCCGGTCCTCCAGTATATCTGCGACCTGATTGTTGCAACCCGGACCCACCCGGACGTCGAGCTGGGCGGATCCACCCGTGCCTCGCTTGCCCTTGTCAGCGGCGGGAAAACCATGGCGGCCCTCAACAACCGCACGTACGTGATTCCCGACGATATCAAGCAGATCGCCCAGCCAACGCTTGCCCACCGCATCATCCTCAACCGGGACGCCCAGGTGGAAGGAATCACCCGGGGGCAGGTTCTGGAAGAGATCCTCTCGAAAGTCGAGGTGCTCTGATCTGTGCAGATGCGGCGCTGTACCCAGGGCATATCCTTGTTATGCCTCGTGCTCGTATCGGTCTCGCTTGTCCTGGATGATCTCTCAATCCTCCTTGCAGCAGCAATCCTTGCCGCCGGTATCGCAGGACAATACGTCCTGTTCGGGTACCGCATGCGGGAGATGGTGAGTTCGATCCAATTTCACCGGACGCTGAGCCGCGACCAGGTCCGGAGAGGTATGGCAGTCGATGTAACAACGACTGTCGCATTCCAGGTCCCCCCTCGGATGAAGGTTACCATCTCCGACCTGTTCCCATCCCAGACGAATTTCGTCAATGGCGTAACCGGGATCACGGCCTGGCCGGATCCGGCAGTGCAGAACTGCACGTTCAACTACACGATCGTTCCGGTCATCCATGGTTCGCACCCGTTTTCCGGGATACGGGTTGACCTGAGGGATCTCTTCTTTGAAGATACCATGACCCTGTCCCGGGAGAGCGACTGCAGACCGGTGCTTCTTGTCCAGCCCACGGGACTGTTCGCACCGCCCAACTCCGACATGGGCGACGGGATGCTGGACTTACGGAAGTCCAGCACCTGGAGCGGTGCAGATGTACATTCCCTGCGGGATTATGTTGTCGGGGACGACCTGCGCCACGTGGACTGGAAGGTCTCTGCCAAGTACGAGAAACTGGTTATCCGGAAATATACGGCACCCATGAGCCATCCCCCGCTCGTCATTGTCGACATTCCCTGGAACGGTTCGCCGTACCCGGAAAAAGCCTTCAACCAGATGATAGCGGAAGTCACCGGCATGGTGCGGCACACGCTCCAGACCTACCAGCAGGTCTCGGTCCTCATGATCTCGGGGCCCAACATCATCCACCTGATCCGGGAAGAAAGGAGCCTCCCCCGCTGCCTCAGTGATCTCCGCGAATGGATGCATCCCGCAGAACGCCCGGTCCATTTCTACCACACGCCGGACAGGTCGGATCTCCGGTCACATATCCGGGTAATTGAAAATATCCTGCCGGATGAGACCGATCCGCTGAAGATAACCTTTTTCGAACAACTCCGCAACCGGTATGAACGTGTTCTTGAGAACATGCGGAACCCGGCATTTACCGGGCAGGTTGCCCGGGCCCTTGCCCAGATCGCGTTCTCCGAAGCTTACCTCTTCTCGCTCGAGTGCGGCGACACCAGCCATATCCGGCATGTTGTGCGGCCTCTGCGTGCAAGAAATATCATCGTGCATACCCGGATGATCCATGCTCTTCCGGACGACCCTGAAGCCGGGCCGGAATCTCCTCAGGCCGCAGGCCAGGGGGCCCCTGCATGAACCGGATCCTGCCGGAATACCGGTTATTCATCCTCCTCGCTCTCGGGGTTTTTTGTACCACCCTGGTTCTCGGCTCGCAGATCTGGTACCTGAATGGCATCCTCGCTGCCATTCTTCTTTTGGTACTCCTGTTCACCCGCACCAGGCCTGACCGGGGGTTCTACATCGTCTGCAGCGGCGTGCCGCTTGCGATCGTATGCGGTCTTCTGAATCTCTGGGCAGGGCTCTTTGTCCTGTGCGTGCTTGCCGGAATTGTCTCTACAGTCCTCGGATTGTTTGCATCGGAAAAAGATAAGAGACAGTTCGGAATCTTCCTTGGCGCAGCGGTTCTTATTACCCTGCTCATCCAGTTCTCCAACCATGTGCCGGGGCCGCTTCTTGTCCTTGGCATTGCTATCGGAGCAATCCTCCTGGTCCATTCGGTTCGCATGTACCAGTTCAGAAAACAGTATACCGGAGCCTGAATATGAAAATTATTCCAGAAAATCCTTACTACCGCGGGGCATTTGCCCTGATAATCATGGCGGTTATCCTGGTTGCCGTCGCGATCCTGACCAACCGGGGCGATTTCACCAGCGCCGCACTCGTCATCGCCGGCCTGGTCTGCCTGCTGACCGGCATTCTCTTCGCAACATTGTCGGGCGCCGATCCTCTCGATCTCCGGTACATGAGCCTGCTTTCGGTCCAGGGGAGCATCAACCTTGCAGCAATCTGCGCCGACCTCGGGATCCAGGGAAACGCCTGTTTTGTCCACGAACGCCAGGAGGACCGTTCACGAATCGTCCAGTTCATTCCTGTTGCAGAATTCCATGGACTGCCGCTTCCCGCAGATTCATTCTCAGCGGAACCCGCAGCTCCCGGGCTCATGACCGGGCCATCCTGCGCCCCGCTCCTTTCTCTTCTCCGCGAGAAAGATCACCTGGCAGTCCCGTCGGACGCACCGGCCCTGCAGAACCTTGTCCGGGAACTCGGCATGGAAGTGATGGAAGTGGCAGGCAAAGTCCACTCGACGATTGAAGGGGACGTTATTTCGGTAACCATGGAAGATTACCTGCTCATCGACGGGTGCAGGGCAGTCCACGCAGAGTCCCCCAAGTGCTGTACGGCAAACCCCTGCCCGGTCTGCAGCCTGTACGCGTGCGTGTTTGCAGAAGGGCTGGGAAAAGTCATCAAGGTCGAGCGCTGTGCCCCCGAGCCGAAACAGCCGGCCGTAAAAGCGATCTTTTCTATCATTCACGACTGATTCTTTTTTTGGAAAATCACAAACGGTTACGTCTTTCCAAACGTGTGTATTGGTCCGGTCATCGGTTTTTTTGGAGCAGGCCCCATCATCGGTACCTTATTCAGCATCGAAAATGAGGAATTTTACGCAGATTCTGATCCCCGGCGGGAGCATTATGTTGGTAAAAAATACGCTCTGTAGAAAACCTGCAAAAAGCAGGAATTAGATTGGGATAGGGCCACGGGCGCTCACCGCCTCATCGGGGCTCGCCCCGTGGAGTACGACCTTACGAAAATCCATATGATTTTTAAAAATGAAGGGGAAGGGGCTTGTCACCTTGGGCTGCCACCCCCTTTGGGGGAGAGAGGGGGTCCACTCACATACACCATTGAGTATGCAACCCGAATGATTTCTACAGAGCAAAAAACTATTTTCATCTTTAACCGTTATCCTTCCCATCGTAATGCGCCCCGTCCCCGCCGGGGGACCGTGGACCCGGGAGGGGGTACATTATTGCGTAAAGAATGATTCTCCAGAACAAAAAATGCGGATTATTTCAACGATCTGACCGTAACCCAGAGATGGAGATCGCGGTAACTCTGGTTTATCCGGTCCATGCCGATAACCTTTTCACCGGGGACGGTCTCGTTGAACAGGAGGAATTCGATCCGGTTGAACTGCGTGCTTCCCGGGGAGAACGAATACGGCTGGATAACGGTCTGGTTGTGCGAGACCGGAACCACGAACCGGTCAACGGGTTTCATGGAGGAGAGCGTAGTGGTATTGGTCTTTTCATCAAAATCCATGGTGACAAAATACGTCTCGACCGTATAATTGATCGGGCGGTACTCGTGGTTGCCGATGCCGATAAAGAGGGACCCGGTCTGGCCGGCAAGGAGCGTTGTCGGGTAATCCGCTGCTTTCTGGTTCTCGCCAAGGATGAAAAATTCCGTGAACTTCTCGCCTTCCTTGGGAACAACGATAACAAAGACGGTCGTGGCAACGGCAGCTATGATCGCGACAAGCAAAACAATGGAAAGGATGCGATCGATCCGTGAAGTCGCCTCATTCTGCGGGAAAAACTCATTCCGGATTCCCTGCTGCATCTGAACAAACGGGACCACGAACCGGTCTTCGGCAGGCAGGCGTATCCTGCGGTACTGGGCAGCAAGGCACAGCACGATGGTGAGCACGCTCAGACAGATAACAATCGGATCGAGCCGGATCCCGAACGGGGTATAGTTCAGGACAAGACCTGTGAGCGGGACAAGGGCGATCGAAAGACCGAACGAGAGCGCCACGCGCTCGATCAGATCGATATCCTTTGCTGCCGGAAAGAGGGCAGCAATGAGGGCATACCCGGGGATGAAGAGGACAAGAGGAATGCCAAAGAGGATCCGGAGGAACGATTCATTCAGGTACGGGATGTATATGCAGAGCAGGGCACCCAGAAGCCAGAGATAGCAGATGAGAAGGTCGGTGGGGACTCTCATGCCGGCGAATGCATCGATCAGGGTATCATAGGGATGCTGCTCCGGGGCCATGGTATTTTTTATTTGCGTTCTTTCGTATTATGCATGTCGGGAGATTCTCCATGGTCTCCGATTTTGAAAATCTCTTCAATTCATCACTCTTTCTGCACAGGACCCTGCGGCATATTCCCAAAGTCATCCTGGCAGCAATGAAGGAGTGCAAAAAAAAGATCGGGAAATTTCCCGCTTACCAGTTGAGCTCCGGCAGGCCTTTGGACCGGAACGAATGGTTGATCTCGGTTCTGAGCTGGGCTACGCGTTTCTCGTTATCGCGGGTCTTGACATTGATGTAATCGGCAACCGACATGGTATCGAGGATGTCCAGGTCCGCTGCCACCGGTACCGCCTGGGGCACATGGAGGATATCGAGAAGTTTCTTGTTGATCGATATGCGCCGGTGGAGCTGGGCCAGTTCAGTGACTTTCTCCGTCTCGACACCGGCTTTCTGTGCAAGGTTCAGCGCATCCTGGAACTTCTGTTTCCGCTCAAGGAAATACTCGACCGCTGCATAAAGCTCAGCCGGCTCGCAGGGTTTCTGGAGATAATCATCCATGTAGAGCCGGTATTTCCTGGCTTCTTCGGCAGTGAGCCGTTTTGCCGTGAGCATCAGGACGGGAAGGGATTTGGCATCATGGGTCTTGCGGATCTCCTCCAGGGTCTGCCACCCGTCCATCGGCTCCATCATGATATCCAGGAGAACCAGGTCGGGGACATGCTTCTTGAAGATATCAAGGGCTTCCTTCCCGCTCTGGGCCATGAGGGTTGTATAGCCTTTCCTCTCCAGGAGCAGGTGGAGCATATCGACGATATCCGGGTTGTCGTCAACGATAAGGATCGTCTGTTTTTCAGGAGTCTCTGATCTGCCCGATCTCTTCCGGATCGTCATTACCGCAAAACCTGCAGCCAGGAGCACTGACGCGGAGAGAACCGCTGCAAGGACAAGATACATGGAGGTGTCCGGGGCAGTGGATTTTTCACCGGCTATTCTGATCTGGCAATCGGGATCATTGGGATAATCGGCACAGAACAGGGTTACGGTCGGGGCCAGGTCTGCAGTTGCGAGAACCGCCCCGTCATTGGTATTGGAAAGGACAAACTTATCCATGCCCGGGAGGTAAGGAACCGTTATCGTCATTGCCCCGGCACCCTGCTGCTCGGTGTATCCGATCAGGCTCTCCCCGGGAAGGGATCCCAGGATATCGCCATACGCAACCGCGGGCTGCTGCATGGAGAAGGTTTTGAGCACGGTTCCCTTCGTATCCAGGATCGATCCGGTCAGGCTGCCGGATCGGAGATTCAGGTTGGGAGCTTTTCCATACCTGACCTCAAGAGAGGAGACCGAATAGCCGGTTGCATCGTATTTCAGCTGAATGTCGACAATTTTATTGTAATCCGGCTGGGGCGGTGCTGCGGCAACCGGCATGGACAGGATTGCCACAAGGCCGATTACCAGAAACCCGGTCAGGATCTTTTGAATCATCATCCCGCCTCCGCTTTTGAGATAACATAGTTGATGCGCTGCGTTGCTGCAGCCCCGAATTTGCCGCCGTAGCCTTGTCCCATGATATCAGGATTCGGATCCCATCGCCAGAAATCCTTGATGCAGGCTGCAGAAGTACCAATACTCTTCTGCTCTATCTGCCGGCAGAGTTCCGGGTCCCGGTTATTGGATGTCGCATCCGATCTGCAGGCTTCCCGGGAGGACCAGACATTGGCATGGGGATCGTTCTCATAATAATATGTGCTGCCGCAATAAGTATCGATCAGTTCGAACACAGCATGACCGGTCTCATGCCTGACGAGAGATGCCTGGTTTGCAGGGGCTTTCATGAGGCTGCGTCCCGGCCCGAAATTCTGGAAACAGCCGGTCGGCTGGCAGGATGCATCGCTGTACAGGCCGGTATACGAAGGGTACAGGATAACCGTGATATCGCTGAATGTGACATCCTTCCAGTAACTTTCAGGAACCGAACCGGCACAACCGGAGAAAGCATCCGCAGGAGCTGATGGATCGTAATAATAATAGAAATTGAATTTATCCTGGAATCCGGCGGGAAGCGGGTCGGAGGGGGATGTCACCTTGTCGAGCTCCAGGTAGGTCTGGCGGATTACCGACTCCACATCGGTCCGGAACCGGGTCTCGTCGGTCATATAAACGGGAGTCTGGATCACTTTCTTATCGGTACAGCTGTAGGCGGTTGATGATGGATAGAAAACCACGTTGATCCCGTTCGCGGTGGGACCGTTTGCGTTGAGGGACACAAGAGGGCCTTTCGAAAGGGAGATCTCAAGTGCGGACTCCGACGGGTACACAAATTTTTTTGTCACTTCCTTGTAATTCTCTTTTGTTACCCGTATCGTATGAGTCTTGGATGCCACATCATCTATGACAAGTTTCCCGCCATTGCCAGGCGTAGTAGTTCCGATGTATCCTCCATCCAGATACACAAGCGCATCACCCACGTTCTCCCGGGTCCTGGCATCTTTGACATTGATGGTGAGCGAATTGGCGGCTGAAACAACGGATACGATGAACGTAAGGGATATTACCAGTATGATTACCGGTAGCCAGTCGCTTGTTCCAAGTCCGGAGATATATGCCATAGGATCAGGAGGCCATCTGATGAACAGCATTTGATGCCGGTCTATTTCTACTTTGTTAACCCATAACCAGTAAGTGATATAAAGAGATTACTGTTTTTTTTACTAATGGTTTTTCCCGTTGTTTATGAAAACAAACAGGAATTTGTGAAAATTACAGCAATCAGAGCGAGATAATTTAATTTTAGGAAACGGTTTTTGGGAGCGGGTATGCCTGCCAGAATATACTGCGGGGGAATTATCATGAAAACGGTTGTTCCCAACCCTTTTGTGATTTTGTTCCTGATATCGAGCAACTCCCCGTTTTCCGGCAGGGTCTTTTTACCCGCAGAATACCGATTGCCGGCCTTGAAGAATGTATCTGGCATAGGGCCGGAAAATCCCCTGCAACCGGTACGGTTTTTGCTCCGGCAGGAGGTGGGACAGTTCCGCTTCCATCGGCCATTCCGAGAGGTTTAATATCCTTTGAGGTGTTGTTATTATAGAACTGTGAATTGATGCACCCGCTGAAATTCTCAACGTCGTAACCGATCAGAATTCCGGTTATGCGGTACGCGTGCGGGAATCGATCATGGTTGACATGCGCCTCGGTAGGGTAGTGGACATCCTAGAAGCCTCCGGAGCTTTTGACCCGGGTTCAAGTCCCGGCCGGGGCGCTCATTCTTTTACACGATTTCTTTCTTCCGGATATCATTTGCCGTTTTTGGCAGGAGTGAATATCTTCCGGCCGTACATGCATGATAATCCGACCCGGATAAAAAGGAAATTCCGGTCTTCTCCAGCTCATCCCAGATTCATGGCAGATTTCATGGACCCGGGCACAACCCGTTCGACCGACAGGGGCTGAACATTGGGAATATCCATATCAATGATAAACGGAGTTCCGGGTTGGAGGTTTTCCGAGGGAGATACAAGGATACTGAAGACTTCCCGGGGTTCAAGAATATCATCGGTATCCGCGGTGATTCCGGGAAGCATGCTCCCTTTCCGGACAATGGACCAGCCCGGCCGGGTAAAGACGCTTGAGGTCTTCCGGGGGATTATCTCGCTTCCCTGAGGCGTCTTTATAATAACTGAAGCCTGCGAGATATCAACCCCGGTCCCGGTCGCCCAATTCATCCGGAGAGAAGCCAGCCGGAGATTCAGCCGGACGGCATTCATACCCGAAGACAACTGTGCCACCTGCTTTGCCGGGGCATCTGCAGGAAGTCCGGTGAGGTCGGCATATCCGGTCACCGATCCCTCGAGAGCGAGATTATCGGTAAGGACATTCATCGAAGAAGAGGCGGCCTGACCGGAGAAATAGCCGTGCAGGATAAAGATGGAGAACATTCCAAGCGAGAAGAGGATAACTGCTGCAAGCAGGATCAAGGAACCATACATGTATCCGTTCTCCGACTCACACCAGCTGCTCATGGATAAGCGCAGGATGTTGTGAATAAAAAGGATATCGTTTCATCTCGCCGGGGAAACGTACGAAAAGCCAGGAAGAAGGGATAAAAAATGACTAATCGACAATACCTGCCCAGCCGCTCCCTTTGCAGGTATGACAGTTGCGGATCTCTCCGCCACGGTGGGTACAGGGTCTGGGCTGTCCGTCCCAGCCAACGGCTACATTCACAAACCCGGTCCCCTTACAGGTTTTGCAATGCTGGATATCCCCGCCCCAGTGTTTGCAGGGTACGGATACTATCTGACGATTTATACCAGCCATGATTATCCAAATTAATTCAGAATTCTTCTTAACAATATTAAAAGTAAATAATATTAATTGATTTCTAATTTGTTTTATAATTTGAAGAATATCAGAAGTCTTGAAAAAAACCGGTACAGACATGGAAGGCCCGTAAATGCAGATCACACACTCCTGCCGGGAAAAGACGACCTGAAGCAATAATCCATTGCCCGGATCAGCAGGGCGTAGTTGGTATAAAAAAAATTATAATGCCGGCTTCTTCTTCAGCGCGGCAACAAGAAGGTTCACGCCCGCCTCGAGATCCTGCATATCGATCATCTCGACCGGCGAATGGATATACCGGGAGGGAATGCTGAGCGTTGTGCTCGGGATGCCACCTTTTGTCAGGTGAATAGCGGTTGCATCGGTGGTCCCGCCGCTCCCGACTTCGTACTGGACCGGGATATTCTCCGACTCTGCAGCATCGCGGAGCCATTGTACAACTTTCCTGCTCGCAATGAGACCCCGTCCGCTGCTGTCTACGATCGTCACAACCGGGCCCTTGCCCATCTCGACGGGTGCATCCTTCATATCGATGCCCGGGTGGTCGCCCGGAATCGTCACATCGGTTGCAATGGCGCAGTCCGGGTCAAGGGAGTATGCACTTGTGCGTGCACCCTTGAGCCCCACTTCTTCCTGGACAGTAAAGACGCCATAGATAGTGAGAGGGGACTTGACTTCTTTTAAGGTCTTGATGAGCATTGCGACACCGGCCCGGTTGTCGAAAGCCTTGCCGGTGACCCGGGTGCTTGCAAGGGACGTGAACTCGCGGTCGATCGTTACCGGTGTCCCGACATCTATGCCGAGATAGGCAACTTCTTCCTTGTTGGCTGCCCCGACATCGATGAACATATCGTCGACTTTCACGCCGCGTTTTCGCTCCTCTTCGTCCATCATGTGGGGCGGTTTGCCGCCGATGACACCGAACAGGGGACCCTTTGACGTGTGGAGGACAACGCGCTGGTTGTAAAGCGTGGGCCCGTACCAGCCGCCGAGAGCAACGAACCGGATGAAGCCCTTGTCGTCAACGTACTTGACCATCAGGCCTATCTCGTCCATATGGGCGGCAAGCATAACGGAGAACTTGCCCCCGCGCTTGGTTGCGATCAGGTTCCCGAGAGAATCCTCGCGTATCTCGTCCACGTGGCCTTTGAGCTCTTTCTTTATGACCGAAAGGACGCTTCCTTCACTGCCCGAAACCCCGTGGGCATTGGATAATTTCTGTAAGAGTTCTTTTACCATATCATTCACCTGTTGCCTGTTGTATCCTATCAAGGGCACGGTTGAGGTTTTCCCGGGAATTGGCATAGCTGAACCGGGTATACTCCGGTGCGTTCTCACCGAACGCCGTACCCGGAACCACTACAACGCCGGCATTGATGATCTTCTGGGTTACTTCCGGTTTCATGGGGACAAATGCATAGAAGGCACCTTCGGGAACCGGGAATGAAAAACCGAGACGGGCAAGCCCCTTGCAGATAAGATCCCGGCGTGCCTGGTACTCGTCGCGCATGACTCCGACCATATGCTGGTCGCCGTTGTATGCGGCAACTGCCGCGTACTGGGAGATGGTTGTGGCACAGGCCTGGCAGTACTGGTGGACTTTGAGGCACTGGCCGACAATATCGGGAGACGCGGCAAGGTACCCGAGGCGCCAGCCGGTCATGGCATAGGTCTTGCTCGTGGCATTGATGGTTATGACATTGTCCCCGAACATTCCGGCGCTCCAGTGTTTTTTCCCGTAAATGAAATGCTCGTACACTTCATCTGAGATCACCGTGACGCCCTTATCTCCCGCATACTCCACGAGAGCCCGGATGGACTCCCTGCTCTCCACGGCACCGGTCGGGTTTCCCGGGGAGTTGATGACAAGGAGTTTTGCATTGTCCATCCGCTCCTTTGCGGCCTCTACGTCGAGATGCAGGGTTTTTGTCAGCGGGACGCTGACCGGCCGGCCCCCGGCCATGGTTGCAAGGGATGCATAGGAGACGAATCCCGGGTCGGGGCAGAGCACCCGGTCGCCCTCGCGGAGAAGGGCCTGCATAACGATATGGAGAGCCTCGCTCGCCCCGGCCGTCACGATGATGTTATCGGGGGTATAGTCCAGACTGTTTTCCGATTTGAACTTCCGGCAGACAGCCTCGCGGAGTTCAGGTATGCCGGTATTGGGAGTGTAGCCGGTCTTTCCTTCCTGGATGGCCCTGATCGCGGCATCCTTGATATGCTGCGGAGTATCGAAATCGGGCTGGCCAAGGCCCAGGTTGATCGAGTCGGGGCCGGCCGACTCGAAGATCTTCCGGATACCGGAGATCTCGATTCCGAGAACCCGGTCAGAGAACTGTATTCCCATAATGCTCCTTATCTCATTCAATATTGGTGTGCCGGGTTTTGAGAGCCGACTCGTCGGTTTTCGTCACTTCCATCATCCGTGAGATGACGGCATCGGCAAAGATCATGGAGGCGGTCTCGAAGAGGGTTCCAAGGGGTGCAAACGATTTGTGCTCACCCATCATCTGCCGGATCTCGAACTCGGCAGCATCGTCAAAAACTGCATCGCGCTGGTGCTCGATGATGACGATGCAGTCCGAGATTTTGCCGATCCGCGAATCGGCATTCGAGGTGATGAGGCAGATGTGGGCCCCGATCTCCTTCGCAGTCTCGGCGATATCGGCAACGGTCTTGGTCTTTCCCGAGCCCGAGAAGATGACCATCACGTCCCCTTCCTTCAGTGCCGGGGTGATTGTCTCGCCTACAACAAAAGCCTGGAGACCAAGGTGCATGAGGCGCATGGCAAAAGCCTTTGCAACGAGCCCCGACCGGCCGGCGCCGATAACGTAAATCCGTTTTGCTTTGAGGAGTTCCCTGATGAAGTTCTCGCAGTCCCCGTACGAAAGTGAATGTGCAATCGATCGGATCTTCGATGCCATCAGGAGCATCATTTCCTGTACCCGGTGATTCTCCATGCTTCTCGCACAAAAGATGCATTCACAAAGTAGATGAGAATTTCGTAACAGTGCACCGGTTTAGTCGGTGCTGCGGGAAGGATCTTTAAGGATTGTGGACAAAACTGTAGTACGTGAAAGCGCCGCTCGTCAAATGGGCCGGGGGAAAACGGCAGCTCCTCCAGGAGATCAATGCCCGGCTTCCCCACGGGTGGAATACCTATTTTGAGCCATTTGTCGGGGGTGGCGCACTCCTTGCCAGTCTTGCAAACCAGAACCGGATATCCCGGGCAGTTATCTCCGATCTCAACGAAGAACTCATCAACCTGTACCTTGTAGTGAAGAACCGGCCGGAACACTTGATTGAGGAGCTTGCACGGGACGAGCTCTCCAATGACGAAGAATCCTACCGGCAGCTCAGACAGGAATTCAACAACCTGACCGGATCCGATAAAAAACCCATCCGCCGCGCTGCACTTCTTGTTTACCTCAACAAGCACGGCTACAACGGGTTATGGCGGGTCAACCGCAAGGGGGAGTTCAATGTCCCGTTCGGGCGGCACGCCAAAAAAAGTCTTCCGGGCGACGCCTCCATCCGGAAATTTCATGCCATGCTCCGGCAGGTGACCGTACTGCATGCGGATTTTGAGAAGACCGTAAAAACCGCAAAAAGGGAGGATTTTGTCTATTTCGATCCCCCCTACCACCCGGTCTCGAAGACCGCGAACTTCACGGATTACCATGCATCGGGGTTCAGGTTTGCCGACCAGGAGCGGCTCGCAAAGACGTTTCAGCGCCTGTCAGATAAAGGCGTGCATGTTATGCTGAGCAACTCAAAAGTACCGGAGATCGAGGAGTTATACCAAGATTTTTCCATAGCAACGGTCCCGGCCAAGCGGTACATCAACTGCAATGGCGAGCGGAGATCCGGCACTCTTGAGATCATCGTCACCAGTTACCCAGCTGTATGAGACCGGTCTTCCCGAGCTGCCGCTCTTTGGAGCATTCCGGTTAAAAACAATGAACGGAGAAAAGATCAAAAATGACGATTCTCCATTGGGCAGCGGTCTGAAAGATTATTCTTTGCGGGAATGGTTCCCTGCTTCGTACCGCTCGATCTCGCCATACGCAGCAAGCTTTCCGTTGTTCAGGACGGACACCGCCCCGTGGCCCCCGCAGATGAGACAGCGCTTCCCGGCGGGAGTGAGGAGGCGGTCGGTCTCTTCCGCAAGGGCAAGCAGGGCTTTCCGGTCCCGGTTTGCGAGATCGCTGTCAACATTCACCGAGGTTACCAGAAAGGCCGCAAGGGAACTGTAATCCGCCCGCTCTTTTGTCATGCTTGCAAAATTGATGACGCTGTCGGCCGTGAAGATGAGACCCTGGTCTTTTGAATACAGGAATACCTGGCCGCAGGTGTGCCCTCCGAGACCATCCAGGATCTCAAGCTTGATATCTCCCACAGAGAAGGAACCGATTACCGGAAAGATCCCGCGGGTTATCCCGGTGGGACCGGTAAAACACTGGACATCGGACGGGACATTGAACTGCGAGAACAGGTTCACCATCTTGGTATAGAATTCTTCAAGAACCGATTCTTCGTTCCGTGAACCATATGCCCGGTTATTGGTCCGGATGATCTCGAGGGTAGCATGGTGCATGTACACCGGCGCTGAAAAGAACCCGGAGGCTCCGCAGTGATCCGCATCGGCATGGGTAACGATGATGCGGGAGATCCTGGACGGATCCGAAAGGCCGTAATGAGCAAGCATTGCCATGATATCGGCGTGATAAATCCCGTAACAGGTATCGATCATCACGCGCCCCTCAGGGGCATCAATGATGAACAGGCTCCCTCCGCAGGGGGGCTGGAAACAGTACAGCGTGGTCTTTGGAGTTATCGCAAACTTCTGGACATCGGCGTAAAAGTGTTCGCCGGAGGTTGCCCGCATGGTCTGGCCCGTTGCAAGAACGCTCTCGAAGACCTGGTGGGGGTTGCATCCCCGGTCCATCAGCTCCTGGGCGATATGGTTGGTCTCGCCCAGGAAGGAGAGAAGGAACGCATCTTCCGATTCCCCGATAAGGTTCCGGACTGCCTGGGCATACCGGACGTAAAAGACCGTGTCGTCGAGATGTTTGCCGGTCTTGTCATACTCGATGATCTCAAGCCGGTAGAGGCTTTTTAAGGTATCCAGGAGACGCTCGACAATGGCACTCTGTTCCAGGTTGAGACTCACGGTAAGCCGGTCCGGGTGCCGGCCCTTGTCATCAAAATCAATGAGGGCGATGTTGGCACCTGCAGCGGTCGTGTAATTAAGAAATTCATAGAGCGCTCCCGGGCGGTTGGGAAGGGATACGCAGAACTTTAAAAAATCAAGGGGTTTGAGCGAGGTCTGCAGGTACCCGATGGAGGCGAGTTCACCGGTAATTTTCTCATAGGAAGAATCCGATGCCGTTACCTCGTAAAAAACCGTGCCGGGATCTATGCGGCGATCGAACTGGATACGGTTGATATTCCCTTCATATTTTTTTATGATCTCCGCTGCCCGGTGAAGGGATCCCGGGGTGTCGGGCATGTGGGCGACAAAGGAAAATTTTTTCACGATAATACACCGGTCGTGGTAGTAGCGTTGATGCCCGTATCCAAAATAGATTATGGTTGCCGGAGATACCCGGTCCTGATGCCGGCAACGATTCAAAAAAAATTATGGCGCCTTTTTCTGGGTATACAGGATTACCAGGATCACGCAGATGACCAGAAGCCCGCCAATGACTGCAAGCGCAAACATGGGAAGAGATGAGTTCCCTGCAGGTGCAGGAGTTGCTGCCGGGGTAACCGGGGGAACTGCAGACGATGTTACGGGAACAGTTCCCGGGGTTGACGGGGCCGTGATCGTAACCTGCGGCACCGGTGTACTCACCGGAACGGTCACCGTTGTCTGCGAAGGAGATGAGACCGTGAGAGCAGTCCACGAGGTTTTCTTGGTGAGGGGGTTGGTGATAATCACCTGGTACTGGCCGGGTGGCATATCCACGTGGAAGCCGTTGTTGAAGTACCCCGATGCACTCACTGCGGACTCAAAGGTACGGAGAACGTTTCCGGAGAGATCCGTTACATCGATCTTGATGGAACTGACCCCGTTCTCGGCAGTGCCGAAAAGCTGCACGTATTCTCCTGTCTTGACCACATTCGGGTTTGCTGTAACGGAGAATTCGGGTTTCCTTAAGTAAACGGGTGTGGCAGCTGCATATTCAGGACGGGCGAGATCGTATGCGGTCACGGTGTACCGGGCGGTCTGCAACTGCTCAATCCCCTTGATACTTGAAGTGTACCAGACGAATCTCCAGGATCCGTCCGCGCTAACATCAACCGTGTTGCCGGAGCCGCTACTGCCGGTGAGATCGGAAAGGGGCAGGCCATCTGCAGGCAGGCCGGGACCGGTCAGCTTGAGCAGGGTAACATTGCCTGCAGCGTTTGTTCCATCGAACGTGATGGGGTTCCCGATATAGAACCCGCCGCTTCCGCGATAGGCAATCGACATTTTTTCAGTCACTGCGGGGGTTGTCTTGGCAATATCCGCGAGAACCGGTTGGACAACAAGCAGTGCAACAACCAAAAAAGAGATGGAAAAGATTATTGAGCGTTTTGTTAAACCCATCATTGTACCTCTCGTTAATGAGAATTGCATTTATAAATGATATATATTTTTGTTATTGGGGGCTCTTTTGCTATTTTATGACATATCACGGGGTTTTACCCTATAACGAAAGTATATGTAGATTACAAGGCAACCCATGATCAGAGGGAACCAGACGATGACTGACGTGGAACTGGCCAGGAAAACCGGCGAGGAAGATCTGAAAGCAAGGATTTCGGATATTCACACATCTTTTTCTTACGATGAGACCGCATACCATCTCCCGATCTCGTACGCGCTGACCGGGATTGCCGTTCACGAACAGAAGACCGCAGCGGAAGTGTATGCAAAGACCGCAAACAACCCGATCGTTGCTTCGGAGTGCCTGCTTGCCGAAAAGACGGCGAAAGCCGGAAAGGAGCCCGAACCGTACACGGGTTTCATCAGCGACACCGTTATCCGCAAGCTCGGGTACTCGCTTGTCGACGGGAGCATCCTCGGTCTTGCCCTTGTGATCGGGAAGCCCGAGAGCGCCGGCAGTGCGGCAGCCATCTGCCGGGAACTGCAGGAAAAATACATGCTCACGTTCCTTGCCGGAGAAGTTGTCCCGACCCTGTCCGGGGCGGGTGTCAAACTCGGTCTCGACTACCGCCTCATCCCGCTCGGTTCCACACCAACGTACGGGATCCATTTCGTTGATATCGTTGCCCGCGTTGCCATGATGTTCGGGGGCGTAACGCCCGGCGACACCCACCGGCTTCTTTCGTACGCTGCCGAGCGGGCCAAGGCAATTGTCATCGTATTTCCCGGCTTAACGGATGACGAGATAGCATTTGCCGACGGCATGCGGGTGCTCGGGTTCCCCATCCTCTCCCTTGGGGGGTATGAAGGGGGCTCGTGGATTTCTTCAACTCCGGACACCGTTGTCAGCCGGGGCATGGAAGAGAAAGGGATCCGGGTCAACGTAACTGCCATCCCCATACCTATGGGCTGTTCCCCGGCATTCGAAGGCAAAAGCATCCGGAAAGAAGAGATGTACGTGGAGTTCGGCGGCGGGAGATCGCCGGCATTCGAACTCCTCCGTATGCGGGAGCCCGGGGAGATTGAGGACGGGAAAGTCACCGTCATCGGACCCGAGATCGAAGATTTGAAGGAAGGTTCCGCAAACCCGCTGGCGATCATCATCGAGGTTGCCGGGAAAACCATGAAGAAGGACTACGAGCCGGTGCTCGAACGCCGTATCCATAATTTCGTGAATTACGGCGAAGGATCCTGGCATGTTGCCCAGCGCGATCTTATCTGGGTGAGGCTCTCGAAGGAAGCGGTGGCAAAAGGAGTCCGTATCGAGCATATAGGAAAGCTGCTGGCAAGCAAGTTCCGGATGGACTTCCCCCAGCTGCTCGATGCGGTTTCAGTAACCCTGATCACTGACGGCGCAAAGGTCCTTGAAGCAAAAAAAGATGCCGAGATAGTGTACGAGGAGCGCGATGCACGGATCAAGGGCATGCGTGATGCCGACGTGAATACCTACTACTCCTGCACGCTCTGCCAGACTTTTGCCCCGAACCACGTCTGCGTCATCACACCCGAGCGGCTCGCACTCTGCGGGGCCATCAGCTGGCTTGACGGCAAGATCGCATACGAGATGTCGCCTTCCGGCGCCAACCAGCCCATCGAGAAAGGAGCAGTCATCAATGCCCAGAACGGGGAGTTCGAGGGGGTCAACCGCTTTGTCAAGAAAGCCAGCCATGGCGAGATCGAGCGGTGCTCGCTCTACAGCGTGATGGAGTACCCTATGACCTGCTGCGGCTGTTTCGAGGCCATTGCCCTGATGCTGCCGGAGGTGAACGGGATCATGGTCGTGAACCGGGAGTACAAGGGCATGACCCCCTCGGGCATGACCTTCTCCACGCTTGCCGGCACTATCGGCGGCGGGGCCCAGACACCGGGCTTTGCCGGGATCTCGAAGAACTATGTCCTCTCGGACCGGTTCCTGCAGGGAGAGGGTGGGATCGAGCGGCTCGTCTGGATGCCGGCCGCCCTCAAGGAGGAACTGAAAGTCCGGCTCAGTAAGAAACTGGAGGAACGGGGTCTTTCCGGTCTCTTTGAGAAGATTGCCGATGAGACCACTGCCGGGACCATCGAAGCGCTCATGGAGTACCTTGAGCGCGTGCAGCACCCGGCCCTGAAGATGAAACCCCTGGTGTGACGGTGCATCATGGCATACAAACTTCCCTTTGACTGGTCCGCTGCAATCGGAGACGTGACCCTCGGGGCAACCAAGGCCGATGGCGGTACACGCCGGGTCTCGTACCGTATTGGCGGGGGAAAGACCCTCCCGTTCCTGGAGTCCGTCCCCGGCTCCCCCGCCCCGCTCATCGCGTTCGAGGTCTGCGACAACCCGGTTTTCTGGCCGGCCCTCATCCGCACCTGTTGCGGCGATCTTTCAAACAGCGTTACCGAATGGGCAAAGACCGCCGAAACCTCGTACGGCGCCGACCTGGTCCGGCTGTACCTGACAAGCACGAAACAGCGAAATTTTACCGATATACCTGCAGTCAAGAAGACGGTTGCAGATGTCCTCTCCTCAACCACGCTCCCGCTCATCATCGAGGGGAGCAACGAGCCGAAGATCGACAGCGAGGTCTTCCTTGCCTGCGGCGAGGCCGGGCAGGGGGAGCGCCTCCTCCTCGGCACTGCTGAGGCAAGCCGGTACCGCAGCATTGCAGCCGCAGCCCTTGCCTTCAACCACTCGGTGCTCGCCCAGTCCCCGATCGACATCAACCTTGCCAAGCAGCTCAACATCCTCCTGCGGGAGATAGGCGTCCAGCGCGATCATATCGTCATCGATCCCTATACCGGCACGCTCGGGTACGGCTTCGAATATTCCTATTCGGCCATGGAGCGGATCCGGTTCTCGGCCCTCAAGGGGGATGCCGATCTCGCCATGCCCATGATCTGCTCTGCTGCCGATACGCTGACCATCAAGGAAGTCCGGGAGGCTGAACCCGCCCTGCAGGACGAGATGGCGGTCCGGTGGGAATTGTATACAGGAATTGCAGCCGCGGCAGCCGGATCCGAGATCATCTGTGTCCGTCACCCGAAGACGATCCCGCTTCTGAAAGCAGCATTTGCCGATATGAAAAAAGGTGCATCATCTTCTGCGGAGGTGCAGTAAGATGGCACTCAAGGCTCTCGATATATACAAACTCCTGCCCAAGAAGAACTGCAAGGAGTGCGGCGACCCCACCTGCCTCACGTTCGCCATGAAACTTGCCGGAGGGAAAGCAGACGTTGATCTCTGCCCTTACTTAAGCGAGGAGGCAAAGTCGGTTCTCGGGGCGTCGACCAGGCCCCCCATCCGGCTTGTCAAGGTCGGAGTCGGTGTCCGATCGTTCAAGGTGGGTGAAGAGTTCGTCCTGTACCGGCATGACAAGACGTTCTACCATCCTCCCGGGATCGTTTTCAGGGTCCTGGATACGATGACCGATGCGGAGATCATTGCCACAACAGAACGGGTGAGGGACGAGACCTTCACCCGGGTCGGCTCCGATCTGCGGTTCAACGGGATTGCGATCGAGAATGCGAGCGGATCACCGGAGACATTTGCCCGGGCAGTAGCAACGGTCGAGAGCGTGGAAGCCCATCTCCCCCCCGTTCTTATTGCAAAAGATCCGGCTGCCCACAAGGCAGCTCTCGTCCACTGCGGCACCTACCGGCCGCTCATTCACGCGGCAACGGCGGAAAATTTCCGCGATATGTGTGCCATTGCAAAACTGCACGGCTGCCCGCTCGTTGTCCGGGCCGCAACCCTTGAAGGACTCGTACAGCTGGTTAAAGACTGTACTGCCGAGGGCGTTCAGGATCTTGTCCTGGACCCTGCCCCGGAATCCCTCGGCGCGTTCATCTCCCGATCAACGGCTATCCGTGAGCTTGCGATCACCCGCACGGTTCCGGAACTTGGCTATCCGGTCTTCATGGATACTGCCGAGAATGGCCAGGAAGATGCTTCCCTTGTCCTGGGTATCACCAAATTCGCCTCGGTAATCGTCACCTCCCCACTCACCCCGGGCCCGGCCAAGGCCGCGCTCACCCTGAGGCAGAACATCTACACCGATCCCCAGAAACCGATCCAGATGAACCCCGGCCTGTACCGGGTAGGGACACCGGACAAGAACGCACCGGTCCTGATGACCGTGAATTTCTCGCTCACGTTCTTCACGCTCCAGGGGTATCTTGAATCCACCCGGGTTCCCTGCTTCATGCTGATCGTGGACACGGAAGGGCTCTCGGTCCTGACCGCGGTTGCTGCCGGGAAACTCTCGGAGATGCTGGTGAGGGATTCCATCAAAAAGTTCGCAGTCGAGAATGAAGTTACCCACCGGAAACTGATCATCCCCGGCTACGCATCCCCGCTCTCGGGCAGGATCGAGGATGCCACCGGCTGGAAAGTGCTGGTAGGTCCCCGCGATGCAGCCGAGATCGGCGAGTTCCTGCACGAGGAGTGGAAACAGTAAATGCGCACCGTAACCTTCCTCCCGAGTTACCGGAAGATAGAGGTTCCCCGGGGCACGACCATCCTTGACGCAGCCCAGCGGGCAGGCCTGAACATGAACGTGGTCTGCGGCGGCCAGGGCAAGTGCGGCAAGTGCGTTGTCTTCATCCAGTCCGGAAAGACCGAGTTCGACCGGCAGAAGTACGGTCGGTTCTTCACGGAAGCCGAGCTGGCAAAAGGCGCCTGCCTCGCCTGCGAGACCCTTGTGCAGGGCGATCTCCATGTGGTGGTTCCCGAGCACACGCTCATCCAGGAGCAGAAGATCCTGGTCGAAGGGCTCGAACAGGCCATCGATTTCCGGCCATCAGTCAAGAAATATTACGTGGAACTCCAGCCCCCGACCCTGAGCGACCCGTCACCGGATCTCTCCCGGCTCCTCTGGGGCATCCAGAAAAGCGGGGGTCCCGTTGCCGAGCAGATGTATGCCCCGCTCGAAGTGCTCCGGGAGATCCCGGGCATTCTCCGGCACAGCGACTGGAAAGTGACCGGCACCATAGGCCTCGTTCCCGGGGGCTACCGTCTGATCGACCTCCAGGAGAACGACACTTCGAAACGCGTCTTCGGCGCTGCCGTGGATCTCGGGTCAACCACGGTCGTTGTCTATCTCTGGGATCTCGTGACCGGCAAGGTCGTGAGCGTTGCTTCGAACTACAACAAGCAGATCAGCTGCGGGGAAGATATCCTGGCACGAGTGAACTTTGCCCGGAAGAATGGCCTTGCAAAACTCCAGGCGCTCGCTGCCGAGAGCATCAACCAGGCCATCACCACGGCCTCCAACTCGGCCGGGATCGACCGGGAGGACGTGTACGAAGTGATCGTTGCCGGAAACACGGTCATGACCCACATGCTGCTCGGGATCGACCCGGCGTACATGATTGCCGAACCATATGTTCCGGTCGTGCGCCGGGCCCTCTCGGTTGCAGCAGGACGGATCGGCATCACGGTCAACCCGAACGGGGGGGTTTTTTTCTTCCCGGCAGTCAGCGATTTCATCGGGGGGGACATCATTGCCGACATCCTTGCCTGCGGCATGGGTGAGCGGGAAGAGATCTCGCTCCTCATCGATATTGGAACCAACTTTGAAGTCGTGCTTGGCAATAAGGAATGGATGTTCTCCTGCGCCGGAGCAGCCGGCCCGGCCCTCGAGGGCGGGGAAGTCCTCTTCGGCATGCGGGCAAACCCCGGCGCGATCGAGAAGATCTCGATCGACCCGGGAACGCTCAGGCCGAAATATTCCACCATCAACGGGATCAAGCCGAGAGGGATCTGCGGTTCGGGTCTCATCGATCTTCTTGCCGAACTCCTCTGCACCTGCGTTGTCGACCGGACCGGCCGGTTCAATACAGAGATTGCAAACCCCCGGATCCGCACAAACGGCCATTTCCCGGAGTACGTCATAGCATGGGCCGATGAAACCGAGATCGGAAAGGACATCGTGATCACGGAAAACGACATCAAGAATCTCATCATGAGCAAGGCCTCGATTCACGCGGCCTGCTTAACGCTGATGAAAGAGGCAGGCGTGACCCGGCACGAGATCTCGACCATCTACTTTGCCGGGGCGTTCGGGAATTACATTGACAAGAAGAACGCAACCATCATCGGGCTCATCCCCGAGATCCCGTTCGAGCAGATCAGGAACATGGGGAACGGAGCCGTGGCCGGTGCAAACATCGCTCTCATCAACCGCAGGACCCGTAAGACCCTCGATGAGATTGCCTTCAGGATAGCCTATATCGAACTCAATGCCGAGAATGCATTCATGGATGAATATACATCGAGCACATTTCTCCCCCACACGGACCTGGCCCTCTTCCCCATGGTGCAGAAACTGGTAGAGAGCTGCCGGATCAGGAAGGAGTGATCATTATGGCAAAGATGATCCCCCCGCCCCGCTCGCTCGCTACCGGTGTAGGTGCACTCCCGCATACCGATCCCGTTCTGGCCTGCAATGATGTCCTTGAGATCTTTCCGGAATTCCCGTACATCCCCACGCTTCCCGACCGGGCCCTGCTCGAGAGTATCGTGTTTAACGATTCCGAACAACTCCCCGGAAGAGTCATCCGCGAGGACCGGCTCCTCTTCGACAGCACAAAAGACCAGACTGCAGCAATGGAAAAAGTGTACATGGATTTTGTGGAGCAGAACATTGCCGACTATGCGCTGCACCAGGATTACGCCTCTGCATTTATCGAGATGATGGGCCGGAAGATCCCGGGCGCACGGGTGCTGAAGTGCCAGGTAACGGGACCGGTCACGTTCGGCATGCAGGTCGTGGATGCAGACAAGCGTCCCATCTACTATGATTCGCAGATCGCCGATGTCCTCTCCAAGATGATTGCCCTCAAGGCCCGGTGGTGCGAACAGGCGATGCGGGAGCGGACCGGCATCGCCGAGACCCTGGTTGTCCTCAATGAACCGTACCTTGCCTCGCTCGGATCATCGGTCGTCCCGGTGGACAAGGAGACCGTCCGGGCCGGGTGGGAGGACATAGCCTCGCTTGTCGAAGGCGGGCTCGGGGTCCACTGCTGCTCGAACACCGACTGGGAGTTCGTTATCGGCCTTGAGCCCGCGGTCATCTCCATGGATGCCTATGCAACCGCAAAAGAATTCCTTCTCTACTCCGATACCGTCATATCCTATATGGAGCGGGGAGGGGTGGTGGCCTGGGGAATTGTCCCGGCCGATTACAAACTCTTCTCGACCGAGACTGTCGATTCCCTGTACGAGAAGTATCTCGCGATCCGCACCCAGCTCACGGCCCGTATGCCGGAGGAGCTCTTCGATGCCCAGTCGCTCATCACCCCGAGCTGCGGGATCCGCTTTGCCGACCGGCAGGGTTCGCTTGAGATCATGGGAGCGGCAGCCGAGATCTCGCGACGCATCCGGGCAAAATCTGCCTGAACGGAGGTAGAAGAATCCCATGCCCGCCCACCCGTTCACGATAGCCCTCTCCGGCAAAGGAGGCACCGGCAAGACAACGGTCAGCTCGCTCCTTGTCCGCTCCTTCATCGACCTTGGCGACGCCCCGGTCCTTGCCGTGGATGCCGACCCGAATGCCAACCTGCACGAAGCGCTCGGCGTTTCCGTACACGAGACCCTCGGGAGCATGCGGGAGGAGGCCTTTTCCCGGAATATCCCGCCGGGCATGAACCGGCACGACTATGTCCGGTACCGCTTCCGGCAGTCGCTTGTCGAGGCAAAAGGCTTCGATCTCGTAGCCATGGGCCGGCCCGAGGGGAGCGGGTGCTACTGCTTTGCCAACGATCTCCTGTCGGAATGCATGCTCCAGCTCGAGCGCGAGTACCGTTTCATCATTATCGACACCGAAGCCGGGATGGAGCATATTGCCCGGGGCACCATCGGAAAACCCGACCTGCTCCTCATCGTCAGCGACCCCGGGGCCCGGGGCCTGCGGACGATCGCCCGGATCCGGGAGATCGCAACCCAGCTCGGACTTGAAAAAGAGAAGATCCATGTGGTCTTCAACCAGTACAAGACCGCATCGGCACCGATCGATATCGGGGAGGAGTCCCCACTCGCTGTCATCCCGGAGGATCCGGCGGTCGAGAGCGCGGACCTGGCAGCAACCCCGGTATCCCTGATCCCGCCCGACAGCCCGGCCCGGGTTGCCGTGCGGAACCTGGCAGAGACGATCCGGACAATGGCCCTGGCAAAAAAGGAATGACCAAACAAGGGTTTCATTGTCACTGAACGACGATGGCACAGAAAAACAGGAAAACGTCATGAGCGGATCCGGAACCGGGCAGAAGATCCTCCCTGCATTCAATGCCCGGCTCTTCCTCCTGTACCTCGCCTTTACCCTCATCATCCCGGCGATCACCGTAAAAATATCTGACGGACAACTATCCTGGAAGTGAAGGGACGCTTAAATCGAACAGAATAGAATGACGGTATCCTCCGGTTATCCAGAATCAGAGGGAAACCGGAGGACACTTAGTCCCAGGCAACCCGGAACGCTTCACGCGGAACAGAGATCTCGAACCGGGCCCCGGTTCCCGGCATGCCGGTCTCGCAAAGAGTGATACCGGTGATAGCAAGGATATCCCTTGACATCGTGAGGCCGAGGCCGGTATTTTTCCCGAATCCCCGTTCAAAGATCAACTCCTTCTCTGTTGCGCTGATCCCATTGCCGTCATCTTCACAGATGATCAGGAGATCGTCGCTATAATCCTGCACAAAGAACCGGATGGTTGTGATCTTCCCGCCATACCGCACCGCATTGTCCAGCAGGTTGTAGAATACCTTGACAACCAGCGGGTCAGCAAATATCTCGAACCCTGCAGGGATTTCGTTCTTCACAAGGACAGTTCCGGACGAGACCTGCTCTCGTGCAATATCCACAAGGGCATGGCAGTCCTGCCAGGCCGCTGCGGTAACGCCGATAGATTCGTAATCCCTGGTGAACGTTATCGTGGATGAGATGCGCTGCGCGGAGATTACGGCTTTCTGGAAATACTCGTTCTCGGCTATTTCAGGCTGTTTTTTCTTGAGAAGCCGGAGATATCCCTGCAACACGGTCAGCTGGTTGTTGATATCATGCCGGGTAATCTGGCTGAGGAGGCGGAGCTTCATGTTCGCCTGTTCGAGATCCGCGCTCATCCGGGAGAGTTCCGCCTTCTGCCGGCTGAGCTGCCCGATCCGGTTTTCCTGCAAATCCCGTGCCCTGAATATACCGGCGGCAATGGAGACAACCCCCAGGAGGAGGACCAGGGAAAAGAGTATTTTCTGGAGGGGAGAGAATTCACCGGTTAATTTCTGGACAAGGATCGCAATCAGCGCATAGATGAAGAGGGCCAGGCCCAGTTCAAGCGGGAAATTATTGAATTTCCTGACGTAAACAAAAGCGAAAACTGCGATGATTATTATCGAGATAAAGATGATTATCGTGTCGAGATCCGAAGGAGGGGTAATGGTGCTCCTGAAAAGCTGGAAATAGACGGTGACCGTGATTGCAATGATGAGAAACATGGGGAGATAACCCTGTATGCGGTCATATACCCCAGCCATATTTCCATCTAACCGCGGATCTAATTAATAGCATCGTATCAACAAGCAAATACCGTCATTTTTAATTATCATTGCACCCATGGGGTCAAATCACCGGTGAAGCGACTGCCGGGGAGGGGAAGAGATTCAGCCAAAAATCCGTCATCTGCAAAAACGATCTCTGCTGCAAGATAACGGTCTCCGCACCGGAACCTGATGGTGATTTCTGCCGGAATCATGATTGCTCGAAGATAGAGAGCACGACCCCGTTCAGTCTCAATAAAACAAAATGAAATCTGTAAAACGGATGTCCCGGATCCGTTCCCTGCATATTACAAAAACATTGCAACCGCAATCGTGGTTGTCCAGAGGCCGTTCTTGTCCCCTTCGGCCGACTGGCAGGTATGCTTGGTCTTGATGATCTTGCCGCTCGCCTTGTAGATCTGTTCCCGCTCCGACCACGCGGCATTGACATCGAACTCGATACCGAGCGTTGTGGCAAGCATGGTTGCCGCAAGATCCTCGGCATACTCCCCGGTCTTCTGCTGGGTCTCGCCAAACCCGTGGTGCTCGGAGAGATACCCGTATTCATTCTCATCAGCCGGGAGGGCAAGGCCGATAGCTGAGGAGACGAGCCGGTTGGGTTCATTGGTCTCGTTCCGTGCCATAACGCAGAATGTTATTCCGCCGGCTTTGAGGCTCCGCAGACCTTCCGCCCTTGAGATCTGTTTGCAGTTGGGCGGGAAGATACTTGAGACGTACACAAGATTGCACTTCTCAATGCCGGCCTTGCGCAGCGCCAGTTCGAACGATGCCAGCCGGTCTTTATGGACACCAACCCCTTTTGTGAAAAAGATCTTGGTCGGGACAAACATAGGATTTAGATTAGATAGTCCTTTTTTTTAAGGTTTGGGGTAAAAACCGGCACTCTGGATGGGAAAAGCCGGGTTTTTCTGCAAAGCCGGACCCGCATCCGGGGATCCGGCAGGAAAACCTGCACTGATTTTGCAGTCAGGCTCCGGTATCCGCAAGGAGCGTCAGGATGGCGGGCAGCTGGTCCATGGAATCGATGATGAAATCCGCCCCGTCATAGTTCCGGGTTTGGGAGAACCGGTCGCCGTACCGGGCATAGATGGTCCGGATCCCGAGTTCTTTGCAGGGCTCCAGATCCCGGCGCGGGCTGTCGCCCACGATCAGGGTTTCGGAAAAATCGGATTTGAGCATCTCGAGCGCGAACAGAAACGGCTCCCGGGCCGGTTTTTTTACCTGGACCATATCGAACGCCACCAGGGTGTCGAAATAGGAGAGAAGTCCGGTCTTCTCCAGGCGCAGGGTCGCATCCCGGGAATGGGCATCGGTGACGATACCCATGCGGTAGCCGTTGTTCCTGATTATTGCAAGGGTTTCCAGGATGCCCTGATAGGGTGTGATATGCCGGAGCTTGACAGTTTCATAGAGCCGGCACGAGACCGGATACCGGCCGTTATCCGGGATCTGCCGGTCGTTCATATAGTCGAGGATATTCTCATGGGCTTCGAATCCACGAACAGGCCTGAGGAAATAGCCGAAGAGCTCCTCGCCATCCTCCCGCCCGAACGACCGGGCAACTTCCCTGCAGGACGCGATCTGTGCCTCGACAAGATCAAAAAGGGTGTTGTCCATGTCGAACAAAACCGTGCGGACAGGTTTTGGACAACGGCAATCACCCGGGTTTTCCCGGTTCACGCAGTACGGTTATCCTCGCTCTCCTAAAATGAGATCGTTTGGGGTAATGGCGGGATGATCATAAAAAAGAGCGGGCGGACTGTGACAATGGAAACAGCCGATTTGGTAAGGAAGGAGTCAGAGAAAGGGCAGGACCGGTAAGAATAAAGAGAAGCGGGAAATGTTCTTGTTCCCGCGGACCCCAGGATTATTCTTCCATAAAATCGGTGACAAGCCGGTGGACTTCCTGCATCTGCCCGGTGAAGTAATCATAGCTCACGTACACTTTTCCGGAAGAATCGACATACAGAGCCTGCAACAGGGCCGAGTCGTGAAGACGGTCAAACCGGGTGATTTTCTGGTCCGATAAGTACTTCCGTATTTTTCTGACCTTGGTCTGTTCGTATAAACTCAGGTTCTTTGGGCGACCGCGTGGCATCACATGAAATATCACGTTATTAATTAAAAAAGTTGGGGTGAAAATATAATTTTTTTCACAAATTCCGGAATAAGGGACAATAACCGTAAATACCCAAAATCCGAATTATCTGATACAAAAGGAGGAATGTCTCTGGCAGAAGAAGTGATGGGACCGGTTTTTGTGATGCTCGTGGGTGCGGTCCTGATAGCGCTCGGACTTCTCTTTGCTTCCTCGCTCGTGCTCTGGATCCGGATACTCTTCGGCCTCGGGGGCGTTGCAACGGTCCTTCTCGGGATGGTCATGCTCTTTGGCATTGCCTACAGGAATCCGAAAAAAACTTAAATTAAATATTTTTTATTTTTCTCTGGCCTGCATCACGGAAGGTCCGACATGCAGCATTTCCATGGCCTGCACTGCTGCACCATCCAGACCCTCCGGCAGTCATCGTCCCGGGATCTGATGATCCGGTGGGCATACGGGGAGTCAAGGAGATTCGATTCCTCGCGAAGTGCGGCATGAAATCCGGCTTCCGTTCCCGGGAACACTGCAACCGTGGTCCAGGCTATCGGATGCGACGCTTTGCCGGAACTGGTCTTGTAACAGATACATGCCATGGCAGCACCACTACATGTCTGATAGCGCCGGATCTTATAAATTTTTGTGTGATCGCCATTCAGGCAAAAGAGCCAGAATGAGCATCATCCGGCTTTGCCGGTAGCGGGAACGGGGGAGAAGTCCGTGCAGGCCGTATGCTCCCGGGTATTGCCTGTGCCCGGACGTCCTGGCCGGATACCGACCTCAAATATTTAACCCGTGGCAGAGCCAATACAAGATAACACGCGGGATACCTCCATGGACGATACTTATCTTATCGAGATCCGGCTCGCACGGACCAAGTGGCGGATCCGGAATACCATTTTTGCTATCGCCGGGTCATTCCGCCTCAAAGCATTCATGGAGCGCCATCCCCATATCACGCTTTTTGGCCCGCTGGTCCTCAATGAAGGAGTTTCACCGGATGAACTCCTTGCAGCAATCGGAAGGACTGCCCTTGGAAGGGGGCCGGTACCGTTCCTGATCAACGGGTGGGAGATGAGAAAAGGGATGCATGGCAGCGTTGTTGCCTTTGCCGTTACACCCTCAGCAGCTCTTAAGGATCTGACCGGCGCCCTTGCCGGCGCCCTTGGATCCCTGTCCCGGAGCCAGAATGCCTGGGACAGCCGGCCCGAGGCAAAATGGTTTCATATAACGGTTGCAAACGGGCTTGACGAAAAACAGGCATCGGCCTGTTTCCGGAAACTTACCAAAAAGACAACCATTCCCCATGCAGATTCCGTTGCCCGTCATGCGGGTCTTCTCAAACGATCCATCCATCGTATCAGTCAGTTCCTGAACAGGGGCAAACCGGAACATTTTTACCCGGAACTGCTGGACGGTACCGGCCTCAGGATCACAGTTATGCAGAATGCAGAGATCCTGGCCGAGTACGATCTCCTGGATGACCGCTGGATCTATGGCGATCACGGCCATGACAGCGGCCCGTGGAAGGAGACCCTTGGGAGATACCGGAAGGCAGCAGGTTTCGAGATTGAAACTCCGGCAAACAGGAGCCCGGACGACCTGTTTGTGATCGCCGACCTGCATCTCGGCCATGCCAATATCATCCGCTACTGCTCCCGCCCGTTTGTCTATTCAGACTGCGCCGGGATGGATGCAGTCCTCATCCGGAACTGGAACCTCACGGTGGGCGAGGATACTCCGGTTTACCATGTCGGGGACCTGCGGTACGGGAAGGGAGCACCCCCAATAACCGGATATCTGGATCAGCTGGATGGGAAGGCTACATTCATTACCGGGAACCATGACGAGCCTCTGCCCGGGTGGGTGAAGAGCACTGAAATTTCCTACAAGGGCAGGCGCTTCTTCCTGGTGCACAACCCGGATGAGGCTCCCCCGGATTTCGAGGGCTGGATCATCCATGGCCACCACCACAACAACGAGCTTTCCCAGTACCCGTTCATGGACTTCGTGCACCGGCGGATCAATGTCAGTGCCGAGGTTGTCGGGTACGTCCCGGTCGGCATCCGGGAGCTCGATTTCCGGATCCGGGAATATGAGGCGGGCCGTGGACCCCGGCGGGTACTGCTCAGGTACCCGCACGTGGCCCCGGAGGAACCGGCAGCACCATCCATAAACGCGGAAGTGCCCGGGTCATAACCTATTTAGTTCCCGGAATGGACTTCACTGCATAAGGTGACGTACCATGATCTTCGAGAGGATCTTTTCAGAGGGTCTTGCCCATAATTCCTATCTCATCGGATCCGGGCAGAGCGCAGCAGTGATCGATCCCCGGCGGGATGTGCTCATTTACCAGGAGATTGCCAACCGGCACGAATGCACGATCACGCATATCTTCGAGACGCACCGGAACGAGGATTATGTTATCGGATCGCTTGACTTACAAAAGCGGACCGGTGCTGATATCTACCACGGGGCTGGCATGGACTTCAGTTACGGGAAGACGGCAACCGATGGGGACCGGTTCACGGTAGGGACGCTCGAAATTGCCATACTCGCAACCCCCGGGCATACCGAAGAGAGCATCTCGCTTGTTGTCCGGGACCGCGAGGTTTCTGACCTGCCCTACATGGTCTTCTGCGGCGACACGCTCTTTGCCGGGGATATAGCCCGGTCCGACTTTTTCGGGGATGAGAGAAAAGCCGAGATGGCGGAGAAGATCTTTGCATCCATTACCGGAAAACTCCTCCCGCTTGGCGACGGCGTTATCCTCTGCCCCGCCCATGGCGCAGGATCGGTCTGCGGCGGGGAGATTGCCGATCACCCGTTCTCGACCATCGGGTACGAGCGGAAGACCAACCCGGTGCTTGCTCTCGGGAGAGAGGGATTTGTTGCCCGCAGGATAACCGAATCACCCTACATCCCGCCGTACTTCCGGAAGATGGAGGAGTACAACAAAAACGGCGCTCCATTGCTTCCCTGCAATCCCATGCCCCGGCCGCTCTCTGTGCAGGAAGTCAAGAAACTCTGCAAAACCGGCTGCCAGCTCATCGATGTCCGCTCTCCCACCGGTTTTGGTGCCGGGCATATCCCGGGAAGCCTCTCGCTCTGGCAGGAGGGCATCCCGGCGTTCCTGGGATGGTTCGCGAACTATGAAACGCCTGTTGTCCTCATCGATGATTTCAACGATAACCTGGGCGAGGTATACCGCCAGTGTTCAAGGCTCGGCTACGACAACATCGCCGGCTACCTGGCCGGGGGATTTCCTGCCTGGACAAGGGCTGCGCGGGAAGTGGCCACCCTCCCGACCTGCTCCGTGCAGCAGCTCCGCGAGCAGATGGCCCGGGGGCCGGTATTTATCCTCGATGTGAGGGATATCAGGAACCGGCGCGCTTCCGGGTTTATTCCCGGATCCGTTCACATATACGTTGGGGAATTACCGCACTATCTCGACCGGGTGCCACGGGATGAGATGGTGTTTGTGTACTGCGATGCAGGGTACAAGGGAAGCCTTGCGGCAAGCTGCCTGGCCCTGCACGGCTACCGCACGGTGACCAATGTCCTCGGAGGCATGGCCGCATGGAAGCAGGCCGGGTTCCCAATCGAGAAATAAAATTTTCCGGTTTTTAACAGAATTTAACAAGGTTTATCTGGTTCTATTGGTCATGCAGATTGTTGTGATTGTATGGAGATCATCAAGATCCCGCGGATGGAAAAACAGGAATACGATAAGCTGATTGAGAAAGGCTACGTCTGCCGGATCGCGTTCCAGGGTGAGAAGTACCCGTACATCGCCCCGTTCCTCTATGTCTTTGACGGCTCGTTCATGTACTTCCTCTCAACCAAGTACGGGAAAAAACTCGAATATTTCCGCAAGAGCCCGTATGTATCGGTGGAGATAGAGAAGTACACCAAAGACCTCTCCTCCTATACGTTCGTCACCCTCCAGGGATATCTTGAGGAGGTCCAGGATTCCATTGAGAAGAAGATTATCCGGGAGAAGTTCGTGGACCTGATTGTTGAGCGGAATCTCTCGTGCAACATCCTTGCCGCGCTCGGCCATTCCCCAACCGATGCCCCGGTGGCGATTGCAGAAGAGGAGCGCTCCCTTGTCTGGAAACTGGTCGGTGTCAAGGACCTGGTAGCGCTCAAGAATCTCTGACCGATCTTACCTTTTTGTTACGTACCGTTCATGCGGGCAGTAGTTTTTCCGGTTGGCGTTTGTTCCACCGGGGTCACGCGGCAGGGATAATTCCGGACAGTCAGGCCGGACAGTATCGATTGCCAGGGAAGGGATACGGAAAGATCGAATTCTCATGCATTCTCACCCAGGAGCCCGAGCAGCTCGTTTATTCCGGTCACCGGAAGAGAGCAGCGGTGCCCGGTGCAGACATATGCCGCGTCTTTTCCATTGACCGGTGCAAGATCCCGCAGGAAAGGTTGGATCTCTTCTCGTTTCCGGACAAGATCCTGATCGCCTGGCGGGCACCAGAGGACAACCGCTGACGGGAGATAGTGCTGCCTGAGTTCAAGGACCATGGGAGGTTTTCGGTCCGGCCGGGACCCTGCAATGGCAATAACGGCCGATGGGTTCACGAGAAGATCCAGGGCTGACAGAAATCCCGTGTAGGCAGATGGTGCCTGTCTTGCAGTCCCGGCAAAGGACCGGGCCATCTCATCTGCACGCTTCTCATATTCCGGGTTTCCGGTCAACAGGGAGAGGATTGCATAATTTCCAAGCATCGCAGAGTTGGACGAGGGAACAACCCCATCGTAAAATTCTTTTTTACGGAGGAGCAGGCGCTCTGCATTGTCTGCAGTCGAGAAGAAATTTCCCTGTTTTTCATCCAGGAAATGCTCCCTGAAATACCGTTCCAGCCCGATCGCCTCGCGAAGCCACGATAGGTTGAAATCGGACAGGTACAGTTCCAGAAGCGCCCGGATCACATTGGCATAATCATCGGCAAACCCGTAAATTGCCGCTTCGCCGTCCCGGTACCGGTGGAAGAGGCCCCCGTCCGGCATCCGCATCCGGGTGAGTATCAGGGTCATGGCCCGCCCGGCTGCGTCAAGAGCGGATCTTTTACCAAAAGCCCGGTATGTCATGGCAAGGGCTGCAATGCAGAGGGCATTGTTGTCCGCAAGGATCTTGGTATCCCGGGACGGCCGGTCTCTTTTCCCCCGGGCAGCAAGGAGCCGGGACCGGATCGATTCGATCTTTCGGAGGTCCGGGCCAGCTGCACCCGGCAACCACTCCGCGGCCAGGGTGAGTATGCCGGCTTTTGCGCCAGGAGCGTTTCCCGCTGGATCTCCCGGCATTACCAGGGGATACACCTGCAGGACCAGACGTGCATCCTCTTCACCGAGAACCGAGATAATTTCATCGGAGGTCCAGAGATAGAAAGCACCTTCCCCGCCCGGGCTGTCGGCATCTTCCGCCGAGATGAACGCCCCATCCCCATCCACGAGTTCTTCAAGGATATACCCGGTGATCTCTTCAGCAGTCCTCTGGTACAACGGGTCTCTGGTAAGAAGAGCGGCTTCCGTATAGACCATGAGAAGGAGCGCCTGGTCGTACAGCATCTTCTCGAAATGGGGAACGAGCCAGCGCTCATCCACCGAGTAACGGTGGAATCCCCCGCCCAGCTGATCGCAGATGCCGCCCCTGCGCATAGCCTTAAGGGTCGTCTCTGCCATCCGGAGTGCAGCATTGTTCTTCGTCCGCTTGTAATAACGGAGGAGGAAGAGGAGTATGGGCGGGGAGGGAAATTTCGGGGCCCTGCCAAACCCGCCGTTGACCGGATCGAACGCTGCGGCAAGGGCGGTATACCCTTCATCGATGAGCGATGGATCAGCAAGACCGGCAGCGGCCTGCTGTCCATCCTCCCGGGATTCGAGCGCGGAGAGGATCTTACCTGCAGATGAGAGGAGCGTTTCGCGCTGACCGGTCCAGAGCCGGGTGATGCTCTTGAGAAGATCCGAAAAACCGGTCATGCCGAACCGTCCTGTTGGCGGGTAATAGGTTCCTGCAAAGAACGGTTTCTTATCCGGCATCAGGAAAACCGAGAGCGGCCATCCTCCCTGACCGGTCATCAGCTGGCAGGCACCCATGTAGATACTGTCGATATCCGGCCGCTCTTCGCGGTCCACTTTGATGCAGACGTAATCCCGGTTGAGGATCGCAGCTATGGCGGGATTCTCAAACGATTCGTGCGCCATCACATGGCACCAGTGGCATGTGGCATAGCCAATCGAGAGAAAGACCGGCTTGTCTTCCCGGGCCGCCCGCAGGAACGCTTCCTCGCCCCACGGGTACCAGTCGACCGGGTTATGCGCATGCTGGAGAAGGTACGGGCTCTTCTCGCTGATGAGACGGTTGGCCGGGGGCGGATGACCCTCATCGTGAGCAGGAGAATGTGCCGGGGGCATACGTGGTCATTGGCAGTACGGGATGATGAGGCTTTCAGATGCGGCAGGATATCAGGAGGACAGCCGGTTCTCGGACATTCACGAGAGAGTCAACTCGGATCCCCGGATCCCGCTGTGTTTATGCAGGAAAGCGTTCCATCCATCATAGGTAGTAGCCGATCCATGCAGCCAGAACCGTTCATCATCGTCATCGCGGCCGGCATCCTGCTCGTGCTCCTCTCGCTTGCGCTCGACCGGCTCTGGGCTGCGGTAACGCCCGTCCGGGAGATCTATTATATCATCCGGGCCCCGGGGGTCGTCCTCCATGAATGCTCCCATATCCTTGGATGCCTCATCACCGGGGCTAAAATCCAGAAAGTAGTTCTCTTCTCCCGGGAAGGGGGTTCGGTCACCTATACCCGGCCGGTCCTTCCCTGGCTCGGGGATGTTGTCATCTCAACGGCACCGCTCTTCGTTCTTCCGCTTGTCCTGTCCGGGATCACCTGGTGCTTTGGAACGTACCTGGGCTGCCGGTTCTTCCCATTTCCTGAAACAGTTTTTACCGCCGGCACCCTGCAGCAGGCAGGGTACGTTATCCTCCGGATCTTTGATGAAAACCTCATAGCAGTCCAGAACGGCTGGTTCATTCTCTACCTGTACCTGACAACGAGCATCGTCCTCTCGGTTGCCCCGAGCGTCCAGGATCTCAAAAACGCGAGCGTGGGAATTTTCCTCCTCGCGCTTTTTGGCACGCTCATCATTGCCGGTAATATCCCGTGGGCAACTTTTGCCCTTGAGTACATAACCGGCATCCTTGGTGCCGGCTTCTCCCTGGGCCTTGCTTTCGGATTCATCGCGCTCATCTGCTCGCTCCCGCTCATCCTGTATTATCTCTGGGCCCGGGTCACCTGAGGCAGGGTCGATCTGATCGGTATTAATTGGTCAGGAAGGCTACATTTCTGCACCCATGGCAAGCGATCCGATCCAGAAACCTGCGGGTGAGCCGGAGAACGGCGTGCGCTTAACACCGGTCATGAAGCAGTACCTGGAACTCAAGGTGAAGTATCCCGACACGATCGTCTTCTTCCGGATCGGTGACTTCTACGAGACCTTCAACGAAGACGCCGAACTCGTCTCCCGGGAACTTGAGATTGTCCTCACCTCCCGCTCGAAGAGCGCGGACAACCGGACCCCGCTTGCCGGTGTCCCGTACCATGCCGCGGACGGGTACATTGCAAAACTGGTGGGAAAGGGCTACCGGGTTGCGGTCTGCGACCAGGTGGAAGATCCCAAAACCGCAAAAGGGATCGTGAAGCGGGAGATTGTGCGGGTGATTACACCCGGCACCGTGATCGACTCCTCCATGCTCTCCTCGTCTGCGGCAACCTATCTCATGGCCATCTGCCCGGATGCAAAAGCCGGGGAATGGGGCATTGCCCTCCTCGACATCTCCACGGGAGAATTCTTCGTATCCCGGATCGACCACGACGAGCATCTTGTAAACCTCCTCTCCGAGATCGCCCGTTACCGGCCGGCCGAATGCATTGTCCCGGCAGGTTCCGGGCCGGAGCTCAAAGACCGGCTCGAAGACCGGGGCGTTGTCGTCACCCCGTTTACGGACACGGTCTTCTCCGAAGGAACTGCCCGCCGCACGCTCCTTGAGCACTTCCGGGTAGCATCCCTTGCAGGATACGGGTGCGACGACTGCCCGCCGGCGGTCGGCGCGGCCGGTGCAGCTCTCTCGTACGCCAAGGAGACGCAGTTCTCGGATCTCGCGCACATCAGCAGCCTCTCGATGCGGACAAGCAAAGAGAGCATGATGCTGGACGCCATCACGCTGCGCAATCTTGAGATCCGGGAGAGCATCCGGGGCGGGACCAAGGGCGCAACGCTCGTCTCGTCCCTGGACCTGACCCGGACCCCGATGGGAAGCCGTCTCATGGGCAGGCAGATCTGCCGCCCGCTCACGGATATCGGGGAGATCAACCGGCGGCTCGATGCAGTCGGGTACCTGGCCAGCAGGACAACCCTGCGCCTCTCGCTCATGGACGCCCTCGACCGTTGCGCCGACATCGAGCGGATTGCAGCCCGGATCGCGTACGGGAATGCCGGCCCCCGCGATCTTCTCGCACTCGCCGATTCCCTTGCAGCCCTCCCGGAGCTACGCGACCTTGTTAACCGTAATCCGGATAAGGACTCACCCCTGCCTTCGCTGCTTTCGGAGGCGGTATCCGGGATCGCCGAAAAGCCGCAGACAGTCGATCTCATCCGGCGGGCCATTGTGGACGATCCTCCGGCCATTGCCCGGAACGGCGGCGTGATCCGGGCGGGGTATTCCGTGGAACTCGACGAGATCCGGGGCGTGCTCCACTCGGGGAAAGACTGGATCGTGGAGCTCCAGACCTCCGAGCGGGAGAAGACCGGGATCAAGTCCTTAAAGATCGCGTACAACCGGATCTTCGGCTACTACATCGATGTGACCAGGCCCAATCTTGCGCTCGTTCCCGCCCGCTACGAGCGGAAGCAGACCACCGCAACCGGCGAACGGTTCACTATTCCCGAACTGCGGGAGAAGGAAGCGCTCATAACCAATGCGGATGAGCGCGTCCTCACCCTGGAACGGGAACTCTACACCGGGCTCATCGCAGAACTCAAAGAGGAGATAACCTCCCTCCAGATGATTGCCGCGAGCATTGCCGTGCTCGATGTCTCGGCCGCCCTTGCCGAAGTGGCACAGAAACGGGATTACGTAAGGCCCCAGCTCAATGATTCCGACACGCTGGTCATCCGCGATGGCCGGCATCCCGTGGTGGAAGAAGGGGTTTCCGGCGGTTTCATCCCCAACGATGCCGAGTTGTCCGGCAGCGGCACCCAGATCATGATCATCACCGGTGCCAACATGGCCGGGAAATCCACCTACATGCGCTCGGTTGCCCTCATTTGCATCATGGCCCAGGCGGGCAGTTTCGTTCCGGCCCGGCACGCGAGCATCGGGATGCTTGACCGGATCTTCACACGGGTCGGTGCCTTCGACGATCTCGCAAGCGGCCAGAGCACCTTCTTTGTCGAGATGCTCGAACTGGCCAACATCCTCAACAACGTAACTTCGAAGAGCCTCGTCATTCTCGACGAGATCGGGCGCGGAACGAGCACGGCGGACGGGAGTTCGATTGCAAAGGCGGTTCTCGAATTCCTGCACGGCAAATCCGCAGCAGGGCCAAAGACGCTCTTTGCCACGCACTTCCACGAGCTCATAGCAATGGAAGAGAGCCTGAAGAGGGTCAAAAATTTCCACTTCGCGGTCCGGGAGACAAAAGAGGACGTGGTCTTCCTGCGAAAACTCATTCCCGGCGCAACCGACAAGAGTTATGGCATCCATGTTGCCCGGCTCGCGGGCATACCAAAGAAAGTGACCGAACGGGCCGAGGTGCTTCTTTCCGAAGACCGGAACCGCCCGGCCTCCACCGGCGCAAAGCCCCAGCGCTACACCCAGATCCTGCTCGTGGACGACCATGAGCCAAAAGAAGTCAGGGCCCCCGCCCGTCACCCGGCTCTCGATGAACTTGACCGGCTCAAGCCGGACGAGATGACCCCGCTCCAGGCGCTGACTGCGATTGCGGAACTGAAACGATCGCTCAAAGACGGATCCTGACCATGAAGAGCGAGACACCCTTACGGATCATCCGCGTGCTCGATACGGCTACCGTGAACAAGATCGCTGCCGGCGAAGTGGTGGACCGGCCTGCCTCGGTTATCAAGGAACTGGTCGAGAACGCCATCGATGCCGGGGCACAGAGCATCCGGATCGAGATCGCATCATCCGAAGGCGAGATCACCGGAATCCGGGTTGCCGACGACGGCTGCGGCATGTCGCCTGCCGATGCCCTGCTCGCGTTCACCGAGCATGCCACGAGCAAGATCGCATCGGTGGATGACCTCGACCATATCGAGACCCTCGGTTTCCGTGGGGAGGCGCTTGCAAGCATAGCCGCAGTCTCCCGGGTAACCCTTGTCACAAAACCGCGGGGAAGCGGCGCCGGGCCGGGCACGCGGATCATTATCCATGGGGGAAAACTGCTGGAACAGCAGGAGACCGGTGCTCCTGAAGGCACATCGGTCCATGTCGAAGAACTCTTCTTCAACACCCCTGCCCGGAAAAAATTTCAAAAAAGCCTCAACACCGAGCTTGCCCATATCCACGGTATCCTCGAAGGCATCTGCCTTGCCTGGCCTCAGATCGCGTTCCGGTTCTTCTACAACAAGAACGAGCAGCTGGTGACCGACCGCTCGCTCCGGGCGCTCGACACCATCACGAGAATTTACGGCAGCGGACTTGCAAAGGATCTCATTCCCGTGGACCTTCCCCTCCCGTTCATGAGCATCAGCGGGTACATTGCCCGGCCATCGATCTCAAGGAAGGACAATTCCCGGCTCGTGATCGCTGTCAACCGGCGGTATGTTTCTTCCCCGCTCATCAGCAATGCGGTAAAGGAGGGATATGGAACGCTCCTCCCGAAAGACCGGATACCGGTTGCGTTCCTCACCCTTGAGATCGATACCAGGCTCGTGGACGTGAACGTCCACCCGACAAAGAAAGAGGTCCGCCTCTCCCGCGAGAACGAGATCCGGGACGCGGTGAGGGAAGCGGTCAACACGGCGCTCCTCAGCCACGACCTGATCCCTGCAGCCGGATCCCCGGCGCCTGCTTTCGAGCCGCTGGACACGGAAGCGGTTGATGATGAACCTGACATTCCGGTAGCCGGTGGATACCCGAAGGAAGCTGCAATCCCTTCCGGGGTCTTCGAATCCTCGCATGCCGGGACGCTCTCAAGCGACCAGCGCCTGCGGCAGACCGAGCTCCCGACCGGATCCGCACGGCAGGCGGAGCCAAAAGTTCCCCGGATGGAAGTGATCGGCGAGTTTGGCGGCATCTACATCCTTGCAAAGACCGAGACCGGCGAACTCCTGATCGTGGACCAGCACGCAGCCCACGAGCGGATCCTCTACGAGCAGGTGACCCGGCGCTCGGACCGGGAGCAGCAGTCGCAGGAACTCATTGCACCGGTCACGCTCCACCGTACGCCCAGGGATGCCGCGGTCATCCGCGAGCTCCTGCCCTCGCTGGCCCGGGAAGGATTTGTTCTTGAGGACTTTGGCAGGGATACGTTCCTTGTCCGGGCAATCCCGATCGTCCTCGGCCGGGCCGAGGAGACCCGGGTCCTCGACGAGATCATCAGCGATCTGGTCCGTCCGGATTCAGCCCGCTCGGTCAGCAACAAGGAGCGCCTGACCCGGATCATCGCCTGCCGGGGGGCGATCAAGGCAGGGACCGTCCTTACCCGGGAGCAGGCCCAGCGGCTTCTCGACCAGCTCCGGCTTACCGACAGTCCATTCACCTGCCCCCATGGCCGGCCCACCATCATCCGGTTCACCCGGGATGACCTGGACGGGATGTTCAAGCGGATATGAGACCTCATGGATTCCGGTATTTGGAGCCGGAAGACGAGAGTGAAGCCAAGTATGAACTGCTGAGTTATCAACAGAATAAAAAAACCGGGGAACGAGATATTTTTCTACAATTTCTCGTTTCATCGATATTATTCGATTTTAATCCGAGATCTTTTGGAAATTTGCATTTTCAGGATAAAACGATGGGGGCTGTTGCCCCTATACCCCCAGATATGAGTAATAGCCGCCGCCCCGAAGGACGCCCCGCAGCGGCTTCAAAATGAATACACTCCGCTCAAAGACGATATTCTGTCCGCCGGTTCTCCCAAAAGGTTCTGGTCCGCCGCGGGGGCGCCCCTTCGGGGGCGGCGGCGTTCATCGCAATTTTACAAGAAGCCAAAAAATGAAAATAATCCTTCAAGGATTTTATTCTGGATAACCATAAATTCCCGGTCGTCCCCCTCTTTGCCCCCACCTGAACCATTATCATTCCCGTTGATCCACCTCAGGGAAACCATTCCCGCATTACGGACCATACCATGAACAAATCCAGCCAGGCAAAACTGGAGACCGTTTCCGATTCACCGGTTTATGATTCGACCGACGATGGGATCGCACGGTTCCGGCAGATGGTGCTCGATCACTACAACAGCCACGGCCGCCCTATGCCCTGGCGGGAGACTGCCGATCCCTACCGGATCCTCGTCTCCGAGATCATGCTCCAGCAGACCCAGGTCGAGCGGGTGATGGTGAAGTACCCGGAATTTATCGCTGCATTTCCGGATTTTTCCGCTCTTGCCAACGCATCCCTTCCCGAGGTTCTTGCACACTGGCAGGGCATGGGATATAACCGCCGGGCCATCGCACTCCAGAAATGCGCTCTCCGGGTTATGGAGGAGTACGGCGGCATGCTTCCTGCCGATCCTGAAATTCTTGCAACATTTCCGGGAATCGGGCATGCAACCGCCTCTTCCATCTGCGCCTTTGCGTTCAATCTCCCGGTCATCTTCATCGAGACCAACATCCGCCGGGTCTTCATCCATTATTTCTTCTCGGACTCCGCAACCGTCCGCGATGCCGAGATCCTCCCGCTCGTTGAGTGGGCACTCCCGAAAGAAAATTCCCGGATCTGGTACTGGGCTCTTATGGACATAGGGACCGTTCTCAAGAAGACGGTCCCGAACCCCAACCGGCGCAGCGTGCATTATACAAAACAATCGCCGTTCGAGGGATCGGACCGGAAGATCCGGGGCGAGATCCTCCGGCAGCTCCTTGCCGGGAATGGCAAAACCCGGGAGGAGATCCTCGGGTTGTGTCCGGAAGAGCCGGACCGGATGGCAAAGATACTTACCGGACTTGAACGGGACGGCTTCATTGTCCGGAAGGACGACCGGTTCCAGCTCGCTTCCTGATGCCGGCAATGGGGTAAATGGTATCGGAAGGGGAATGGGGTTCCGGGCCTGCCGTGAAAGGAAACGCTCTTTACAAGAACATGACTCGTTTAGACCGCGAAAGAAAGCAGCTGCCTCCACCCAACAATTCATAATAGTGTATCATATAACAACGATCTGAAAGACCGGAAGCTCAGGCCATGCCAGATATCAGCAGGATTCCCGATGAAGTAAAATGGAAGATAGCATCCGAGAACGCTGCCCGGCTCCCGGCCCTGTACGATGCAGCGTTCCGGGAGATCGCGGGCGGGAAGTACGATGAGATCGAGCAGACGATCTGGATGGAGCTCTCCCGGACGGTCTTCGATATCGCCCATACCCTCTCCCTTCCGGTGGGATCGGCAGAGGATCTGGCAGAGACCACAAAGACGGTCATGACCATCCTGTTTGGCCCGGGATTCCATAGCGAGAGCCTCAAAGTTGCTGAAGACCGGGCCGTGATCGTGGTGAAACGCTGCCCCCTGGTGAACGAATGTACTGCTCTTGGCTGTGACAGCCAGCACAGTTTCCGGAAATGCATGGCCCTGACCCTGACATCGGTTCCGCATCTCAACAAAAACTATTCCGCACGCTTTGTCCGGACCATGTGCGCCGGCGGCGACCGGCAATGCGAGATAAAAATAGGCACCCGTGAAGAGCTGGGTGACAAATCGCTCTGAATTAAAAATCAGCCCCGGAGATAATATCCGACCGCCATGAAGATCAGGCCCACGTAGAACATAATAGAGAACGGCCACGAGAACCCAAGGTTGATCGTATCGAGTCTTTTCAAGTCCTGGATGAAGATCATCGCAAACCCGAGGACAAATAATCCCATGCTGAACTGGTTTTTTGTTGCCTTGTCCATCGTTATCCTGCCTGGTAAAAGATATGCAGCCTTACAGGAAAAAAGATTTGGGAATTCGCTCTTCTGGTTTTACCGGGCCCCACACATTCAGGGAGATTTGGCCGGATTCGCGGGAAACCGGTACCCTCCCCGGGGGATGAGAATCTCGAACCGGACTCCTGTCCCAAGCTGGCCGATCTCGTCAAGCGTGATGCCGGTGATAGCCAGGATCTCCCGGGAGAGGAAGAGACCAAGCCCGGTATTTTTCCCAAACCCGCGTACAAAAAGATGTTTTTTGTCTTCCGCGGAGATGCCCGTCCCGTTATCCGTGTAAACGATAAGCCCGCCCGTCTCCGTCTCCACAAAGACAAAACTGATCGCCGTGACATGCCCCCCGTGCCGGATGGAATTTTCCATAAGATTGTAGAATACCTTCTCGACCAGGGCATCGGCAAAGATCTCCATGGGGGGAACCTGGATCGAGAACGTTATATCCGCAGTATTCGTCAGCTGGCTCTTTGCGGATGCAATGAGATGGAGCACATTTCTCCAGGAAGGAACGCTGGTCCCGAGATCCTGGTAATCCCGGGTGAAGACGATCTGCCGTTCGATCGTCTGGGCGGCTTTCATCTCGCGATCTATTGCCTCCTGCATCCTGACCGGGTCCATAAGGTGTTTCTGCGAGAACTGCAAAAATCCCATCAGGACCATGAGCTGGTTTAAGATATCGTGCCGGGTGATGGACGAGAGCATGGTGAGTTTCTTGTTTAAGTTCTGGACTGCCACCTCGATCCGTTTCCGCTCGGTGACATCCCGGATAACCCCGACAATGAATTCCTGGCCGGACGAGTCCTGGTAATAGGTCTTCTTCAAAAGAACCGTGTATTCCCGCCCTTCCGGATTTTTCAGGGATGCTTCCGTCTCGTGAGCGGAATGGGTTGAGAAGACCGTTTCGTCATCGGAATAGAACTGCCGGGCCTCTTCGGCCGGGAAAAAATCATAGGTTGTTCTCCCGATAAGATCTTCCCTGCGCCGGGCAAACATCCGGCAGAACCCGTCATTTACCAGGATCCACCGGTGCTCGCGATTCTTGACAAAGACCGGATCTTCGATAGCATTGATGATCGTCTCGAGGTTTTTCCGTTCCTCCACTTCCAGCTCGAGATGGAGTTTCTCTTTCTGGACACGCCGCTCCTTTCTCTCGTTGTGCAGTATGATGCAGAAGATGCCCACGGTAACCGAGGTCATGATGATCATGGGAAGTGCCACGTTGATAGCGACAGTCAGGATCATCCCGGTTGTATCACCGGCGAGGAACCGGACAAAGAGAGCCAGGGCGGAGACGAGCGTCTCCACGATCAGCGTAATGATGACTGCATTTTTTGTCGAGACCAGGTCCCGGTTGCTGTAATAATAGATAAGCCCCCCGGCAATACCGGCAATAAGGGGTCCGAGTGCAACGGCATAGACATTCGTGCCCCCAACAGACAGGCGGTACAGAAAACCGATTATCCCTGCCCCGAGCCCGACATACGGACCGCAGGCAAGACCGGCTGCCATGGGGCCGAAATCCCGGATGTTGACATTGGCCGTGTAAAAGGTTATGCCGCTGTTCATCCCGTATACGGACAGAAGCCCGAATACAACCGACAGAAACACCTGGACTGCAATGGATGCCCGGTGCTCGAGTATCTGGGTATAGAACCGGCTCTTCGAGAAAAGGTAGGTGAAAAGGAAGACGACACAGGCCATCTGGAACAGAAGAAAAAATTCCCCGAAAAGGGTTACAGCCATGTATGTAGGTATAGCGGAAACTGGATAAATGTATTGAATAAAAAGGACAGTATTCAGGCCGGGTTCTGGAGTCTGGAATTCATTCCGGTGTAACGGTTGCCAGAGCTGGCGGGCATGTGTTTCGTTTCAGTTTCCCACAAAACAGAAATCGTTGAAAGCGGATCCTCTAAAATATCCCGATCATCAGGGAGTAGAGAGCTGCGGACGGCCGGGGCGGGGAATCGCTTGTGCCGACAACGATGCGTTCGTCCGGGTACCCGAGGTTCTCCAGGACCGCGATCTGGATGGTCTGGTGAAGGCCTGCGAGGCGCTGGTACAGTTCCTCTACATCGAACTTGGGATCCGCCAGCAGAAAGACGATCTTGCCCCGCTCCACTTCGGCAAGAGTGTCGATCATCCCTTTCTCGTGGCCCCTTCCATGGGCAACCACGACCGAGACCCGGGCAAGCGGGATGTGGAGGCGGGCGGTTGCAACCTGGAGAGAGGAGATCCCCGGGATGACCTCCCCTTTGAGGTACCCGAGACCCGCAAGCATGGGATCGCCCGTGGAGAGGATGACCGACTCCTGGGGAAGGCGGTTCAAGCTCTTGAAATCGTCAATGGATTTTGCACTGCAGGTCGAGCGCAGGAATGGACGGGCCAGTTCGATCGCCCGTTCCGATCCATAGACGATCCGTGCTTTTTTCAGTTCCGCAATGGCCTGGGAGGTGATGAGGCCCGGCCCGCAGCCAACGCCGATGATCTTCATGGTGTTTCTCCAAGGATTGTCCCGTCCCGGTTCAGGAGCACGACCCGGACATCCGGCCGGACCGCCCTGAAACCGTCAAGGGTTCTCTTCATGATCCCTGCAAAGGCAGGAGTTGCTGCAAGTTCTTCCACGGTCCCGCACCCGGTGCCTTCCAGGATCTGCGGACTGATGTACCGGAGTATGAGGGCAGGAAGGCCGCAGAGCACAACGCTTCCCCGGGCGACAGCCAGCGTCTTTTCGATCTTTCCTCCCACGAGAATGACGTCCCGGTCCGGGAACAGGAGCCGGGAATACCGGAGGCCGAGCCTTCCGGTGGTCAGGACCGGGTCTTTGGCCTGCGCAATCCTTTCGATGGTCGATTCGGTGAGGTGGTCGTCCCAGGGTTCGACAAACCCGGTTGTCCCGAGGACCGAGATCCCTCCCTGGACACCGACCCGGGGATTGAGCGTGTGCCTTGCAACATCTGCGCCGCGGGGGATCCTGATCGTCACGGTTACACCGGAAAGGCCGGTCTCCTGGAGGGCTTCTTCTACAGAGGAATGAAGGCAGGAGAGCACCGGCGGGCTGACAGCCGGATCGTTCTTGTGGTACCGGACAACGTCCCGCGAGAACCGGCCAATGCCTTCCCCGAAATGGAGGGTAACGCCGCCGGCTGCAGGCACTGCCGATGCGATAAAATCAAGGCCTGCCGTCACATCGGCCGGGTAATCGCCTGAAAACTTGGCGCAGGTCGCGGTCCCGGCCCGGCTGTCCACCGGGACATCCACGGGAATGCCGCAGGGAAGCCGGATCCGGACCGAGCGGACCGGGCCTTTCAGGGACAGGGTAGCGGCTTTCGCTGCTGCCGCTGCTGTTGTCCCGGTAGTAAATCCACGGGTAAGGACCGTTCCGGACGCGGTCAGGACCCCGAGACCCTGCCCGGCAAGCCGGAGCTTTTTAGTGTCGGTGCAGCGCGAAACCCAGGGGGCCGGGTACTCAAAGCCGGTGACCGGATCCCGCATCGGACGTGCCCTCGATGAAGATCGTGATGCACTCGTTGAGCGAGGCGACCGCAACCGGCGTCCCGCCCCTTGTCCCTTCGGTGGAGATGGACGGGATATCGATGGTCCGGAGGAGTTCCTTGGACTCGGCGGCATTGACAAACCCAACCGGTGCCCCGATGATGACTGCCGGGCGAACGCCTTCCTTTACCATCCCGCAGAGCGAGAGAAGGGCCGAGGGGGCGTTCCCGATGACAACGATCGAACCCGGGAGTTTCTCCTTTAAGGCAAGGAAACCGGCCGAGCTCCGCGTGATCCCGTCCTTCCGGGCAAGATCGGATCCGAAATCGAGCGCACAGAGCACTTCGCTCTGGTGCCCTTTCTTCTGGATCCCGACCTGGACCATCCGGATATCGGTGATGACCGGGGCCCGGTTCCGGAGGGCATCGAGCGCAGCCTTGACCGGGTTCTTATGGAACCGCATGAGATCGGCCATCGCAAAATCGCCAACGGCAACCGAGCACCGCTGCTTGACCCGGTCCTCGACGGTTAAATTTCCCACCATCTGGCGGGCGAGCGTCCGGGACTTCTTCGAGATCGCGTAGCCTTCTTTTGTGTCGGCGCCGGGATCAATATACGTATTTGCGGTGGTATCCCCGTGGTGTGATGATTCCTTTGACATTATCCTTCATCCTCCAGATCCTGCTCTCTCTTCCGCCGATGATGACCGTGGTGTGCATATCCACTGCTTCCTCCACAGACTCGATCTCCTGAAGGGTTGTTATGATCTGCTCCTCGCCTTCCCTCAGGGCGTTTTTCACGATCGCAACCGGTGTGGTTGGATCGAGATGTTTTCTCGCGTGCCCGATTGCAAGCGAAAAGTTGTGCGGCCGGCCCCGGCTCTTGGGATTGTACAGCACAACCGGGATCCCGACCGAGAAGACCGCATCAAGGCGCTGCTCGATCACTTCGAGCGGGGTCAAGAGATCCGAGAGGCTGATGACCGCAAAATCCCCCGACAGCGGCGAGCCCACCCGGGATGCGGCGGCATTGGCGGCCGTGACGCCCGGGATCACCTCAACATCGATCACATCGCCCGCGTGTTCAAGCACTTCGAGCACGATGCTTGCCATGCCGTAGATACCGGCATCCCCGCCGGAGACGATGGCAACTTTGTGCGTATGGGCCAGTTCGATCGCCTGCTTTGCCCGCTCGACCTCCTTTCCCATCGAGCTTCGGATGACCTGCTTGCCTGCAAGGACCGGTTCGAGCGGATCGAGATAGGACGCGTTCCCGATGACATAGTCCGCGCCGGCAATGGCCTTGAGAGCCCGGGGGGTGATGTACTCCATGCGGCCGGGGCCAAGGCCCACGATGGCGAGCGATCCAGTGGTGTTAGTGTGCGATGGCAACCGTGACTCTCCCGTAAACTTTCTTTTGCATGACCAGTTTCTTCTGCCGAGAAACAGCAAGCGCTGCGGGTTCTGCAACCCCGAGAAGGCCGATCTTTCCGGCCCGCGAGGGCGAGGTTATCCCAATAGCGTTTATTGTATCATCGTCCAGGAATATTAAATTGCCAGAAACTGCCCCGACACCCTCGGAAAGCCCGGCCTCGTGGAGCTTCTTTGCGGTCGTGGCATACACGAGCACGTTCTCCGGCTCAATGTCCGACTCAGCGAGCGCCTGGCGGATCGCCTGGGAAACTTCATCAGCCGCAACCCCTTTGCGGCAGCCGACCCCGACCGTGTACTCTCCCTTCTTTACCAGGAACGAGACATCGGGGCCGGCAATAACGATCCCGGGTCCTTTGACCGCGTGGACCGGCACATCGCCATCCAGCATCGCGGCATTCACCTGCCGGGTCGAATCCTTGTTCACGATATCGCAGCCGGCCCGGTCCGCGATCGCCTCGACCGAGTCCCGGCCGGTGGCTTCGGTTGCGGTGGTGATGACGGGAACAAGCCCGAGCCCGGCCAGCTCCTTTGCCAGCTCGTTTGCCCCATGGTGGCCGCCGAGAAGGGGAATGGCGAACCGGAAGTCCGGGCTCACGACCACGACCGCCGGGTCGTTCCATTTGTCGTTCAGGAGCGGGGCGATCCCCCGGACAACGATGCCCATCGACATCAGGGCAACGATGCGCCGGGTTTTTGGAAAAATATCGGAAAAGACCGAAGCGGAGTACTCGATGACTTCGGCATCGAGAAAGGAGGCTATGCGTTCTGCATCGGGAAGGAAACGTTTCAGGGCAACAACAACGGTCCCGGTCATGAGTAGAGGTGCGAGCGCTGGTAGCCGGATGCAATGCCGCTGACCGCCTTTCCCACGATCAGGAGTGCGGACCGGGTGATCCCGGCCTCTTTTGCTTTCCCTGCAATATCTGCAACCGTGCCGAGAATGATCTTCTGGTCTGGCCAGGAGGCATGGAAGATCACCGCTGCCGGGGTATCCTTCGGGCAGGCAAGTTTTGTCGTAATGTCAAAAAAGTGCTCGCTCCCGAGGAAGAAGGCCATCGTGGCCGGGTACTGCGAGAGCTCGGCAATGTAATCCTTCTCAAGGGTCTTTCCCGCAGGCCGGGTGATGATCAGGGTCTCCGAGACACCCCGGGGGGTGTACTCGGTGGTGAGGGCGGCAGCGGCGGCAAAGACCGAGGAGACACCGGGAACGATCCGGACCATGATGTTGTGCTTTTTGAGCTCCGCGATCTGCTCAACGATCGAGCCGTAGAGCGCCGGGTCGCCCGAGTGGAGCCGGACAACGAACTTCCCCGCATTCACCCGGTCGGCCATGAGCGCAACCATATCGTCGAGATGCATGCCCCAGCTGTCCACCATCTCGGAGGCTTTGCTCGATGCAACGAGAACGGGGTTGACAAGCGATCCCGCGTAGATGAGCACGTCGGCTTTTTCGAGCAGGTTCTTTCCCTTCACCGTGATGAGCTCGGGATCGCCAGGACCGGCGCCGACAAACCAGATCACTTTCTCAGGATTATTTGCGGGCATACATCACGCTCATGTAATCGCTCTTTTCGGGCAGCTCATCGTTCCTGTACACTTTCATGTCCGGGAAGTACATCCGCTCCACGAGCACGAACTCCCGGTAGCCCTCGGCCCGCATCTGCAGAGCCTTCTCTTGTGGCTTTCTCACTTTCATGAGAACTTTTGTGTCCGAGACCGTGCCGTCCGAGACACTGAAGCCCTCGTTGATCGAGACCCCGCCGGCTGCGGCAAAGGCCGTGATCGAACTGATACCGGGCTCGGTCCGGAACTCGATCTCCGGGTGCGTCTCGGCTATCACCGCACAGAGCCGGGAGAAGGTGGAGAAGAAGTTCGGGTCGCCGAGGATGCCGAAGACCGCGAGGCCGTTCTCTGCCACGGGTGCGATCTTCCGGGCATTCTCTTCCAGGCACGTCCGGATCTTTTTCTCATCGTCCGTCATCGGGAAGTCGAGCATCACCGGCTCCCGGTACGGGGCTACAAGATCGTGGGCGATCCGGCCCGGCACAAACACACCGTCCGCTTCTTTCAGCAGCCGCACTGCCCGTAAAGTCAGGAGCTCGGGGTTCCCGGGCCCGAGGCCGAGCCCTACGAGCATGCTGCTCCCCGCCCGACAATGACATAGACCGGATCGATGGGCTTGAACATGACGCTTCCCGCGATTGCGTACGACCGCGAGACCTGCACCTGCACGACCTCGACAAAGAGCCCGAGTTCCTGCAGGGCATTGACCGCATCCGCAAGCGTTGAGAGGAGCACCGCGTTGATGACGATTGTCCTCCGGACTTTCTTTGCAAGAACGGGAAGAATGGCGAGCAGGTTCTTGGTCCCGCCCAAAAATGCGCAGTCGTACAACCCTTCCTTGTGCACGAACGCGGTTGCCTCGGCAGTGAAAAATTCGATATTGTGCACGCCCGCTTCCTGAGCCGTCTTCGTTGCAAGGGCAACGGCCTCGGGCCGGATATCGATCGAGCAGACTTTTTGTGAGGCTCGTGCCATGGCAACCGAGACTTTGCCGGTCCCGCACCCGATCTCAAGAACGGTATCGGTACTTTTCAGGCCAAGCTTGAAGAGGGATATCGCGAGAATCTCGTCCTGGGTCGGACCACCGGGAAGTTTTTCGTCGGGCATCTGCACAAGTTTTGTTGCGGTAACGTATTAAGGGTTGTTTTGTAGAGGATAAAATATAGTTAAGCTAATTCTACCAATGCAAATGAAAAAAATCCCATAATTTAAAAAACATTTATGCTACAACCATTCAAAGGGGGAAATTCTAAAATTTATTTATTTAATTTATTCAATTCAATTTGGACACTAAAAAATAAGCTATCTAAAACACATTGCTGCATAAAGAAATGAACATCAGGAATTTCATCTGCTCGTTTTCCTTCCAAATCGGTCTTAATAAAGTTTAAAAAATCATTATGAAGCTGATCTTTTAATTCAAGATGATCACACTTATGACGATATAATCGTATTCTATAAAGTGCATTCCATAGATCAGGGTAGTTATTTTTTATTTCATTTGAGAAATAATTATTTTTTCCGATAGATCTTCCATATTTGTCAATAGATTCAACAAAACATCTGTAACATGCATTAACAAAAGCGCAAAAAGATGTATTATCCGTGGCTACCGAAAGTTGAGAAAATTCCTCTGCATTTGGAAATGAATTTGCACCAAAAAGAGAGGGCATTTGTTTTATTTTACTATTTTTTTCCAATAGGCGAATGTCAGATAATAAAGATCTTTTGATATTAATAAACCAAATCTCTCTATCATTAGGTTCTATTATTTTGTATATTGTTTTCCTGCCTTCTCTTTTCATTAAATCTAATCCAATATACCTGCCAATAATCGGAATGGAAATCATAGGCATTTTATTTTCATCATACGAAATTAAGCCATATTCTGTTAAATGCTTGATATATTCTTGATTTTTCGCCTCGTCTAAAAATTTCGCTTTCTGGCCACTTGCAATTAATTCTAACAAGTGATATTCCTCATTATAGAAATGTTCCAATTCAGAAATGACACTTTCTGAATAAAAAAAGAGTTGGGCATCAATTAATTCTTCTAATTTCATTAATAATTCTTTGGTGATTGTAATTGGTTTCTTTTCAGCAAGGCCTACTAATGTTGAATTCAAATAACTACAGGCAATTCTTGTAAGATACGGATGACCCCCATACCGCATAAAAACATACTGATATGCATCTTCTTCAAATTTAATCCCCATTTTTTTTCCTAATGTGTGGATCATAATTTTGAGATCAGATAGTCCTAAACCCTTCAAGTATCTATAAGATACAATTCCGAACAATGGGTTTTGAATATTATTAATCCGAGCCATCTCGCAAGGGTATGGATTAACACCAACAATTATGGTTGATATCATTCGATGTTGTGTCTGGACGGATCTAAATGTTTGCCAAAAACTAACAAAATCGGATTTCCAATGTTGCTCTTCAGAAATTGGAGTAATATTTTCAATTTCATCAAAAATTAATATAATTTTCCCACATGTTTTACATTCTGATATAAATTTTAAAAATGAATCCGCCGCATATTTTTCATCAAATTTGCCCGAAAAGTCTATAGCAAATTTTTCTGAAATTTCTTTACAAATTTTTTCGTACAGTTCGTACCATCGTAGCTTTTTAATTGAGGGTGATTGACAATCAAAAAAGAATACTTCTCCGATTTTATTTTCTTTTATTTGACGAGTTATTTTAAGTAATACAGATGTTTTCCCAGTTTTTCGGAGCCCAAAAACTCCCTTATTCTCGTTTTTATTTATCGAGTCATAAATATCTGCAACTATATCTTTCCTTCCAAAGAAATAGTAATCAGATAGAATGGGTAAACGATAATCAAATAGATCTCGACCATAGAGATGTTTAGTAAGTACATTTCTGACAAAATATGCATCGCCCTTAGCATTTCTTAAATCGTCAGCATAAAAAGGAACAATTATTCGCGACTCAGGGTTTTCAGATAAATATTTCGAAGTCCATGCTTCAACATCTTTATTTTCGGATATTAAAAAATAATTTAAATTTTCTACTCTCCCGGTTGCCGGCATATCTGTAATGAAATGTTCTGCTGCTTGAATTGCCCGAGGTTCGATATTTTTATAGTCTGAATATACTAACATAATTTCTCTAGAAAAACCAAACGATTCTTCAATATACGGAAATGGTTTGAGAAAATATACGGATAATTCAGTATTTACCCCTTTTCGACGTCTTCCCCAAGTAATATCAAATCCATCGAGAAATGGTTTTAGTAATACCTCTTCTTCAGGATTCGTTGAGAGAAGATTATCTTTTACATCCGCAACAATTGTCCCCATAGACTCACATAGGAGCAATGAGTGTAATATCTTATTATATTTTTTATTTTAACTTTTTTTTATAAAGGTTGTTTACCAAAAATTATTGAAACAAGTCTCATTGGCATTATCCATTTCAAATACGAAAACGGTAATATAAAGCGCAAAACCCGATGAGGCGTTTTGCGCGTAGACACTCGTATGGTTCCGGAAAAATCGGACAACATTTTCAAAAAATTTTACCGGAAAAAATTGAAAAAAATTTCAAAAATAATTCCGGTAATCTCCGGAAATATTTTCATCGGATCCCACCGGAATCTTTCCGGTACACAACCCTTTTCACAGGGTCCATCCAGGACCCGGAAAAGACCCGTCCACCCCTTTCGCGGTTGTTCCAACCTGCCCGGGAAACCTTGCCCCCCAATCCCCTGCCCGGCAAGGCTCCCGGGGACCTGTACTCCGGCCCGATCAGTTCTCCGTCGGAGACCTCCCGTACCTGGAGAATCCCGATGCACAACACCAACCAGGTTTCGCGAAAATGCAGCCAGGTTTCCCCCAATTTTCCGTTTTCCACGCCGGAGATGACCAGGCAGGTATGGCAGAGTATGGAGGGCGTTTCTCAGGCCGGATCGACCAACCGTATTGGAAAATGAAAAGAAGGCCTGTTTTAGATCCCTGTATTAGGAGTCCCGAAAGCGCTCGGGCATCTGTCACCCGTCACTCTCTTTGTTTATCCGTTCTCCCTCGGAGTGAACCAACCGGAATACGGACAAAACCCCGGGAAATTATCTCCCCGCAAAATGCCCCGTTTGGCAGAATAAGCCTGATTTGAAAAACGGATTTCTGGAGGGTCGCGTTTTTTTGCGAATTACAGCGCATCGGCCCGGCAATATGCATGTAAAATGGATGTTTTGCCAAAATTGTTGGGATTCCAGCCCCTGAAAAAAACCTTATTATTGCCTTTTGGACGCGATCGGGAGTGAAATCCCGTACTCGTAGTTGTCCGGAGAACCGGCAGGGGGGTCCGGAAACTGCCGGACATACGGATCCTGGAATGCGGCCGGGACCAGAAAGTCCCGGTTGCAGATTTGACGGGGAAAAATCCGGGCCGGCTCACTCTGCGGCTGTTTCCGGCATTTCACACCGGGCAGGTTCTTCCTTCCCGTACGGGTCCCCGTCCTTTATCAAGACGGTCAGCACGATCATGCAGAAGACAAAGACCATGCCGGCCAGGAACGCGATCTGGAAGCCGTTGACGAGAGCGGGAAACGTGTTGACAAGAGGGATCGCGCCGGGTATTCCCTCCGGCCCATTGTCCCGGATCCAGATATCGAAGATTGACTCGAAGATCGCAATCCCGATGATGGAAGCAAGGTAGCTCACAAAGGACCAGATAGCGGACGCGGCCCCCCGGTGCTCCCGGGGAACCGATGAAAGAATGCTCCGCAGGTTCGGCGATACGAACAGCCCGATGGAGGCAGCCCGCAGGAGAAGGGCGGGGATGATGAGAATGAGAGCCGACGTATCATGACAGACAATGAAGAGGACAAGCGAGAGGAGGAGGAGGAATCCGGCAAGCACGCAGAGCCCCCACGAACCCCACCGGTCTGACAGGGATCCGGCAAGCGGCCCGGTCACCATGATGACCAGGGACGGGACGAAGAGAAGGAACCCGGTGAACGCTGTTGAATAGCCCAGCACCAGCACAAAGTAGAGCGGGAGAAGGAATGTCATCCCGGCGATCACGATGCGGTGGACCAGGGTTGCTCCGAACCCGAACCCGACTGCCGGGTTCTTCAACAGCATAAACGGGATGAGAGGCGAAGACTGCCGGCGTTCGTATACAATGAAAGCTGCGCAGGAGACCAGCGAGAGTATCCCTGCTGCAAGAATGACCGGATTTGTGAAGCCGAGTTCATGGCCGATCGAGAGGATGTACACGAAGAGTCCGGCCGAGAGCATGATGAGAAGTGCACCGAAAACGTCAAACTTCACACACTGCGCTCCCCGGTGCGGAAGGTCCGGGGGGATACAAAAGTACGCGATCCCGCATGCTGCAATTCCAATCGGGATGTTGATGAAGAAGATCCACTGCCACGGGAGGAACGGCAGGATGAGACCCCCAAGGCCGAACCCGGCTGCAAGGCCAAGCCCGTTAGCCGATGAGAGGTACCCGAACGCCCTGCCCCGCACCTCTGCCGGGATCGAAAGCGAGATGATGGCAGGACCGGTGGAGACGATCATTGCCCCGCCCAGTCCCTGGAGGGCCCGGCAGAGGATCAGGCCGGACAGATCAGCCGAGATCCCGCACAGAGCGGAACTCAGGGTAAAGAGTGCAAAACCCGCGATATAGATCTTCTTCTGCCCGTGCAGGTCCCCGAGCCGGCCAAAGGGGATGAGAAACGCAGTGACGACAAGGAGATAGGATATCAGGATCCACAAGGCCTCGCTCGTCCCTGCGCTGAAGTACCCGGCCAGGGTCGGCATCGCCATGATGACGATACTTGCATCGGCCGCCCCCATGAACGAACCGAGCACAACGGTTGTCGTGATAAGGCGCCGAACTGTTGTATCGGAGAGCCCGCTCACGGGAAATCAGCACCCGGTTTTTTGCATTTTTTCCATGCCAGGCAGAGAATTACAACCGCAAGAGCGACCTCACGTGCGTACAGCGATAGGGTATCAATGCCGATCAAGACACTACCGGTTCCGGTCACGGGATCTTCCATGAAAAATATTCTCGGGCCCGGAGCATAACCACGGCGATGAGTGAAAATTTTTTTGCAGCAATCCTGGGGATGGTTCCGAGAAATATCGGCACGAGGGTAAAGAAAGATGGAAGTCGCCGGCCGGTCCACTCCTTGGCCACGTCATTACAGAACAGACACAAAGGGCCGGTCAGGCGCGATGGGATCTTTTTCTGACCAGGAAACAACCATCGTGCCGGATCAATCCAGCAGGATTAATTAGAGAAACGCGGCAACGGGTTAAGATCATTATGAGAAAATTACTGGTTCTTATCTTCACCGGCATCGTCTGCGCCATGCTGCTCGCTGCCGGCTGCACAAGCTCGCCTGCAACCACAGCGGCCACTCCCGCTGCCACGACCGCCACCGCTGCCCCCGCAACTACGACCGCACCCGCAGCAGCATCCGCGACCCCGGCCGCAGATGCAAATGTTACCGCGGTAGCAACAACCGCTGCACCGGCCCAGGCACCCGCAGCATGGAACGGCACATGGAACACCACCTACAGTACCAAGGGTTCGGCCGACACCATCGAGATTCTCACGCTCGCCCAGGCCGGTTCATCCGTGACCGGATCCTACAGCCATGGTAACGGCACCATCTCCGCAATAGTTCAGGACAGCAAAATTGCCGGCACCTGGAACGAGACCGATGACAAGGGAGTCTCTTCCGGGTTCTTCGTCTTTGAGAAAGCCACTGATGATAAGTCATTCAAGGGCCTCTGGGTATACACCGCTGACGGCAAAGATGCCCTGAAGAACACCACCCAGTACTGGAATGGTGTCCGGGCATAAGAAGCCGGAATTTTTAAAAAATCCAATTCTTTTTTTCAAAACTTCAAAAATCGCGATACCCCGGGCGGTGGCCGGGCCGGTGTAGTCGGGAGTCACCAGGCCGGGGAGGGATGAGGGGGAACGGGGCATATGGCCGCAAGACGGTCCCCCGTGCAGGAATGCAAAAAAACCACAAAAGGTTTATCGAAACCCGGCAGATTTTCACCGGCATTGAATAGCTGATTCTCGAAGGCTGCCATAACAGCTCATCACCCGGCAGCGCCTCCGGACGGTACCTGTATCCATACGCAGATGCACTACCGTTGAGGTTCCGGCCAGGTACAATCCGGTATTGTTTTTGAACAACAACCTGAATGGAGAGAATACTATGCAGATATCCCATCTTATCACAACATTACACCAGCCGCCGTTGTATGAACAGGGCAATGCAAGCATGTGGGAGGATGATCATATCTCCCGGCACCTGCTTGAGCTGCACCTGAACCCGGACTGCGATGCGGCGAGCAGGAAGCGATCCACCATTGAAAAAACCATCCAATGGATCGGGACCTTCACCAATACCGAAAAAAAATCGATCCTGGATCTGGGCTGCGGACCCGGTCTCTACTGCGAACTGCTGGCAGAGGCCGGGCACGATCTGACCGGTGTGGATTTCTCAAAACGTTCCATAACATACGCAAAAGAGAGCGCCGGAAAGAAAGGACTGAGGATCGAATATCTCCGGAAAAATTATCTTGATCTCTCGTTTGAGAACCGGTTCGATCTGGCAATGATGATCTTCTGTGATTTCGATGTGCTTGTTCCGGCAGACCGGACACGGCTCCTTGAAAACATTTACCAGGCACTCAAACCGGGTGGACTATTCATCTTCGATACGCTCAACGGGAAAGCACCGGCCGCAATGAAAATTCCCGGCAAATTCTGGGAAGCCGCAGACCGCGGATTCTGGAAGAACTGCCCCTATCTCTGCCTTTCAGAGACCTTCCACTATGAGGACGCAAGGGTCATACTCCAGCAGCATACGGTCTGCTCGGATCAGGATCAGCCCTCAGTGTACCGGTTCTGGACCCATTACTACGAGCACGGGATGCTGGCATCAATCCTCGATAACGAAGGATTTACCATAGAAAGTACCTGCGATGATCTGTTACCGGACAATGGATCCGGTACACAGGACATGGTCACATTTTATGTTGCACGAAAACGGTGACTACCGGATTCGCGCACTTTTTTTGTGCAAACACACCCTCACAGGGGCTTGGACATCAGTACCAATCGCAGGCATGACAGATCCCATTCTCAACCGGCCCCGGGTATCAGATCGGGGAGACCAGGACTTACCCTTCCCCGCGATCATTTCTCCGACGGAGGCCTGGATCGGCCCCCGGGAAAAAAAGGAAAACCCGGCATTCTCCAGGAGAAATGATGTCCACGCATACGGCGAAAAGGGGATTTCTGGCCCTGTTTCAAAAAAGGAGCGATTTGACCCCCACTTCAACCTGCAAAATAGCGGGCCTGTACAGGCAGCTGGTTTTTGCCGTACTGCACCCCGGTTCCGGAACCAGTCCCTGCCCGGCCGCGGCTATGGGAGAAATCTGATCGGGTAACTTTTCGGCCGTTTCGGAACCCTTTTATCCATGCGAAACAGGAGGGTTTGTTGAACCGGGTGCAGACGTGGGGCGGACGGGATTCCAGGAGAGAGAGTATCTTTTTTGGGACCGGGAAGGACAATGAAAACCGATGACCGACACGTGACTATTGACACGTGCAGAACCAGCAGGGTTTTTTACATTCCGCCAATAATCATCTGTCATGACAACGGAGCATCAAAGCCCGGTCCTCACCTGCCCCCGGTGCGGAAAGCCAACCCTTGCTGCAGAATTCCCGGACCAGTACGAAGTCTGGCTGAAATGTTCGTCCTGCAATTTTTTCATGGGCATGAGCCATGACGACTGGCACCGGCTGGAGAACAGTCCCAATAAAAACGAGAAGATCCACAAGATGGCTCATGCAGGGGAAAAAAATACCTGATCGGTTCACCTGCTCTTTTTGTACACTTTTTTCTGCTCTTAAAAAAAAAGATTTTTGATATGGTTGACGGATCCGGATCTTCGCCCCGCACAAAGGGCACCCGCCATCGTGACGGGAGGATCGCAACAGAGCACGGTTTCATAAAAACAGATTAATGGATCCCGGTTCGCGATTTCGGGAATGTTCTGCAGACAAAAAAGGGATTTTGATTATTTTATCGCCGGCACATATTCCGCCGGGGTCGTGATCAGGCTGTTGTAATAGGCAGGCGAGAGATACGTTGGCGTGTAAACCCCGCCGTACGCAGCTATCCACTGGGAGATGGCCCGCATATTGTTGCGCGACGAGATGAGCTCCTGCCGGTAGATGAAGATATTGTCCCGGTTGTCGGTCCGCGAGATAGCCGCTTCGAGATCCGCGATATGCATGTCTTCGGCAGTTGCATCGACCATGAGTGCATCCTTTGCCGACATGCTGCCGGTGTTCACCGCATTGTTGTAGGCGAGCTGGACTTTCTGGTTTGCAAATACACCGGGAAGATCTTTCTCGGGATTGGCAATCCCGTACCGCTGGAGGATCGCATTGTCGGCCGTCTGGTACATCTTCGATACATTGGAGATGCTCAAAAAGAGCGGGACATCGGTGTGCTGGGTGTACAGGACCGCATTGAGATCGGCAAGGAACTTCTCCTCTTCCTGCAGGAGGAGGATATCCGACCGCTCGGTGTCGTTGAGGGCTGCCTGGGGGAGGATTGCAAACGTGCTCTGGACAACCGAGATGTTCGGCACCACAATCGTTACGTTCGGCGCAGTCACCGGAGTTTTTGCAGCCTGCTGGCTCGTGCAGCCTGCGGCGGCAGCAATCACGCATACGACGAGCAGGACAAGGAAGACAATGGATCTCGACATAGCATAGACTTGCCGGAAATTATTATAAGCATTCCCTTATTGAACCGGAATTGTGACCGGCCGCAGAACCGGCAGCTGCACCCTGCCACCCTGCCGCCCCGCCAGGCCTCCATCGGCAGGGATGAACCGGCCCAAATTCCCTGACGACAGCGGAAGTCCCCGATAAAAAGCGTATTAAAAGAACAGGATCGTAACGGTACCTGACAACACTCCCGCAGTCGGAAGGAATAGCAGTTCATGACCATAGCAATACATATTGAGAATCTCACCCGGCGCTTTGGCGATCTCGTTGCGGTTGACAACATCTCGTTCGATATCGGCCACGGCGAGATCTTCGGCCTGCTCGGTCCCAACGGGGCCGGCAAGACAACAACGCTCTCCATGCTCTCAACCATGCTCGAGCCAAGCTCCGGCACGGCCACCATCAATGGCATCGATATCACAAAAGACGAAGACGGGGTGAGAAGATCCATCGGCATCGTCTTCCAGGACCAGAGCCTTGACGAGGAACTCACCGCGTACGAGAACATGGATTTCCATGGCAGGCTCTACCGGATCCCAAAAGAAACCCGCAACGCCAGGATCGAAGAACTCCTCAGGCTCGTGGAACTCTATGACCGGAAAGACGATCTTGTCAAGACCTTCTCCGGCGGCATGAGGCGCCGGCTCGAGATCGCCCGGGGGCTCCTCCATCACCCGTCGGTTCTCTTCCTTGACGAGCCCACGCTCGGCCTCGACCCCCAGACCCGCAACCTGCTCTGGCAGTACATTGCAACGCTTGCAAAGGAGAAGGGGATCACAATAATCCTCACCACCCACTACATGGAGGAGGCGGACCGGCTCTGCAACCGCATTGCCATCATCGACCACGGGAAGATCATCGCCATGGATACTCCCGAAAAACTCAAGGATCTCATCGGGGGCGATGTCGTGACCATCGGGTCAGCGGATCCCGAAAAGATCGTAGCGGTTCTATCCGGCACCGGGGCCAAAAAGACAGAAATCCACGAGAACAAAGTGATTGTCAGCCTGGCAAACGCCGAGCAGCATATCAGTGAGATTGTCCTCCTCCTTGCAGAGAAGAAGATCCCGATCGATTCGATCGCCATCCGGAAGCCGACGCTTGAGGATGTCTTCCTCTTCTTTACCGGTAAAACGATCCGGGAACAGGAAGCCGATACCAAAGAGATGATGCGCCGGCACCAGAAAATGATGAGGCGCTAAAAAATGGATATCGTGTACACCATCTGGCTCCGGAGCATGAAGCGGTACCTCCGGTCAAAGAGCAGGATCATCGGCAGCATCAGCATGCCCCTCTTCCTCCTGATCTTCCTCGGGTTCGGGCTCAACGCAGTAGTAACGCTCCCGGGCAGCGAGAATTACATCCTCTTCTTAATGCCCGGCATGGTTGCGATGAGCGTGCTCTTCACCTCGGTCTTCTCGGGGATCCAGATCATCTGGGACAAGCAGTTCGGATTCTTAAAAGAGACGCTCGTTGCCCCGGTCTCGAGGCTCGAGATCATGCTGGGCCAGACGTTCGGCGGGGCCACCACGGCCTTCATCCAGGGGGTCATCATCCTTGTCCTTTCGCTCTTCATCGGCCTTGCGATCGACAACCCGGCCCGGTTCCTGACCGCGTTTGTCTTCATGGCGCTCATCGGGATCTCGTTTACCGCATTCGGCATCGCGATCGCTTCAAGGATGGAGGACATGACCGGCTTCCAGCTCATCATGAACTTCGTTGTCTTCCCGGTCTTCGCGCTCTCGGGAGCATTCTTCCCGATATCGAGCCTGCCGCCCTGGATGGGGATTGTTACCCTCTTCGATCCGCTCACGTATGGCGTGGAAGGGATCCGGTACGGCCTGACCGGCGCCTCCCAGATCTCGCCAATTGTCTGTCTTGCAGTGATCGGATCGTTTGCCCTGGCCATGACCGCAGCCGGCGCATTCCTCTTCCGGAAAATCCGGTTCTGATTTTTTTTACCGATCCCCAGAGCCGGGAGCTATCGCTTCAGGTAGGATACATGCCGGTCAGATCCTGATCGCTCCAGGCCGGATTTTCCAGAAATGGCAGGAGAGAATACAATCAGTCCGTATTAGAACCGGGATCCCTATGCCCCGCTCTCCTTTGGCAGGGTCAGGGTGAACGTGCTCCCCTTGCCAAAGACGCTCGATGCAACAAGCGTTCCGTTCAGCCGTGTGGCCCGGCTCCGGGCCATCGTTAAGCCCACGCCGAGACGGCCGTACTTCCGGGCAAGCTTGTCGGCATCGCTGATATAGAAAGGATCGAAGATAGTCTCCAGCTTTTCAGAGGGAATGCCGATGCCATTGTCGGTGACCGCTATCTGCAGCTCGCTTTCGGTCTCCCGGGCATCGATGGCGATCATCCGGGGCGGGTGCGAGTAATTGATCGCATTTGCAAGGATCTCGTCCACAATCTCATGGATGTACGGGCCGTTGCTCGTGATGGTCAGTCCTTCCGGGATATTGACCGAGATGGTGGCCTGGGTATCGTACCCGCCCTGGTGGATCACGAGCTCGATCTGTTCCCGGACGGCAACCGGCATCAGCTGCGGCCAGAAATGTTCGTGAACCGATTCAAGGAGACTCAGCTCCAGGATCTGGTTCACCAGGTGCCGCTCGGAATCCACATAGGCCCGGATCTTTTTGAGGATTGCAAGGGCATCGGCCGGGATCCGGAATCCTGCATTCTCATCGAGCAGGAGCCCCAGGTACCCGATGACCGGCTGCAGGGGAGTGCGGAGCTCGTGGGCTGCGACATTGATGAAATCCTTCTTCCGGGCAAGTTCGTTCTGGAGCAGGGCCTGGGCATTCTCGCGCTCGGTCACGTCCCGCAGGGCCACGATGTTTGCCGTCTTGCCCTGGTACTGGATCAGCGTCCCGACCGATTCGACAATGATCTTCTTCCCGTCCGGTTTGATGGCGGTATATTTCTGGAGGTAACCCTGGTTTCCGCTGATGACATTCTGCAGGTCGCGGATAGCGATCTCCCGGAATTCCGGGGCCACGAACGAGAGGGAATTTTTTCCAAGCACGTCTTCCATCCGGGAGTACCCGAACATGCGCACGATACTCTGGTTGACATACAGGATGGATCCGGTCAGGTCCTGGATCAGGATCCCGTCGAACGCGTGTTCCGCCAGCATCCGGTAGCGCTCCTCGCTCTCCCGCAGCGCATCCTCGGCCTCCCGCTTCTCGGTGATATCCGTTGCCACCATCTGGAACTCTATGATATTGCCGGATTCGTCAAAGAGCGCCCGGTCGGTCCGCCGGATCCAGCGCAGGCGCTGGTTCGGGAAGATGATCCGGTGCTCGAACGTTCCCGAGGGATTCTCGATACTCAGGAGGGAGTGCTCCTTTGCAAGAGCCTCGCGGTCCTCGTCCGGCAGGTACATGCGGAACGGCTGCCCGATGAGTTCCCCCCGGGTTTTGCCGAAATACCGGCAATAGACATCGTTGACAAAAAGGATGGTCCCGTCCGGGCGGTACCGGGCAATGAGCTCGGACTGATCGATGACAAGACGCCGGAGCTGGATCTCTTCCTTGTCCGATGGAGCGCCGGTGTCCGGAACAGCCATGGAGACATGTTCCGCAACTCCCAGGGGATGGTCCTGGGTGCAGGAAGTGTTCTCTCCAAGCGCCTGCTCGATGGTCCGGGGAAGAACCTTGAGATAATTGTAATTCTGGTCCTTGACCAGGTATTCAAATGCCCCGTTCCGGATCGCCTCGGCGGCTGAGTCCTCATCCTCCGCACCCGAGACAATGATGACGGGGATCCCCCGTAAACGGAGATCCGGGATGATATCAAAGGGCGTGCCATCGCCAAGATAGAAATCGCAGACAACGATATCCACGTGTTCGCGTGCCAGGATCTCCCGGGCCTCGGCAAGCGAATCGGCAACCCTGACCAGGCAGGCCGGATGCTCCAGATGGAAGTGCCGGATGAAGGCCATCTGGTCTACCCGATCGTCCTCGATAAGAAGCAGCTTCAGGCTCAGGGTGTTTCTTGAGGACGGGGACATAGGTTTCAGCCGGGCAATTCACTCAGGGTCCAGTAGAGCCGGATGGTGCGCATGACTTCCACGAACTGCTGGTAATCCACGGGTTTGATCATGTACCCGGCAACGCCCTGGTCAAAGCTCTGGACTTTGTCCAGCTCTCCCCGGGAGGTGGTGAGAACGATCACCGGTATCCGTTTGAGTTCCTCGTCTTTTTTCGCAATGGCCAGGAACTCGTGTCCGTTCATCTTGGGCATATTGAGATCGAGAAGGATGATAGCCGGTTTCACATTTGCCGGGTTTCTTAAGAACTCCAGGGCCTCCTCGCCGTTTTCCACATGGTAGAGGGGGTTTGTCACCTGGAGCTCTTTCAGGGCCCGCTTCACCGACATCATGTCAACCATATCATCCTCGACAAGGAGGATGGCCTTCTCGTTTTTCATGTGGATTCACTATCCGTTATCTGGGATATCGGCACGGTAAAGTAAAAAATACTTCCCTTTCCCACCTCCGATTCAACCCAGATCTTTCCCCCGTTGGTCTCCACGATCTTCTTGACGATCGAGAGACCTATGCCGGTGCTCTCCACATGATCCCGGGGCTGGAGTGTCTGGAAGATCTGGAAGATCTTCTCGTAATGCCGGGCTTCGATGCCCGGGCCATTGTCCCGGACAGAGAATTTCCAGAACGTTCCCTCTTCGATGCAGCCGATGTGAATCTCGCCCTTGGGCTTATCCATGTACTTGACCGCGTTTCCGATCAGGTTCGAGAAGACCTGGTGGATCCGGGTGGGTTCGTTCACTATGACCGGAAGCGGGGTATCGACCGTCACCGTGATGGTGGAGGGAATGGAGAGGCTGTCGGTCACTTCATGGATCACGGACTCGAGGCTGATGCTGGCTTTCTCCTCGTGCACCCGGCCCACCCGGGAGTATTCCAGGATCCCTTCGATCAGGTTCTGCATCCGGTTGACCCGGTTGATGATCAGGTCCAGCTGGGCTTTGCCATCCTCATCGAATTTGTCCTTGTAATCGGTATACAGCCACTGGGAGAGGGACCCGATGGCCCGGAGGGGAGCCTTGAGATCATGGGAGACGATGTACGCAAAATCCTTGAGCTCCGTGTTTGCGGTCTCGAGGTCTTTTATGAGATGGGCGTTCTGCTCCTCCATCTTTTTCCGGGCGCTGATATCGACAAAGGATTCGATGAGCAGTCTCCTGCTGCCGAGCGTTATCGTGTTCACGCTCTTGATGATGGGAATCCTCCGGCCATGGATATCGATGAGGGTGCGTTCTGCATTGTCAACGGTCTGCTCAAGATCGGTGATCGGGCATTTCCCGGATTCGGCAGGACAGACAAAGGTATGGCAGATCTTCCCGACAACATCCTCCCTCCGGGCACCGATCAGGGACAGGGCTTTGGGGTTGATATCCGAAATCACGTGCGTTTCTGCATCGATGATGAACACCCCGGCCTGGAGCGAATGCATGATCGTTTTTAGGTATTCCTCGTTCTCCCGCAGGACTTTGTAGGTCTGCTCCTGCATGGAGGCGGTGAATCCTGCAACCGATACGGCAAGGATAAAGGTTGCAAAAAGGGCAAGAAGGAAGAGGATTTTGAGCGTGAAGATCCGGTTGTTGAGCTTGTCCGAATCTATATCGATTCCGATTATGCCGACAACATTACCCCGGGAATCGCGTACCGGTGCAAACGAAGAGAAGACGGTCCCCCACTCATCGGTGGTGAAACCCGACCCGGTGACCGGGGCATAGAACCCTTCGAGCATGGCCGGGGTGACATTGGCGTAAAGCTGCCCGATGTATGCGCCCGGGAGGATCGCGGAAGGGTTCTGGTAATCCGCATCAACGACAAAGACGATGGTGTCATTGACGCGGTTCATGGTGTACACGTACTTGATGTCCGGGTTTGTATCCCGTATGGAATTCAGCCTTTTATAGATGGAGCGATAGGCAGCAGTATCTTCATCCCCCGGCCTGAGGCCTGCAAGCTCGTCCCCGTCAATCATCCCGGCAGCAGTTGTAACCGAAGAAAGGGCTTCGTGTTCGGTGGATTCCTGGAGGATCAGCTGGGTCTCCTGGAAGACAGCAACGAAGATGAATACGGATAATGCCAAAACAAGGAGAAAGACCAGAAGACCGACAAGCTTCAAGGCCGGTTTCTCCCAGAACAGTTCAGACAGGCTTCCCATGAATATGCACCAGAACCGGAACGGATGTATTAGACTATGATCGGCAGGTATGATAATAAACCAGTTGTCTCAGTAGTCCCGCCTGTATCCGGACCGGTACCCCTTGTTGCGCAGGCCGGGAAACGACCGGGCTGATTTCCAAAAACATTAAACCTTTTCCGACGAATCCTCTGCCAGAGGAATCATGAAGTACAGGATCATTGGCAATAACCTCCAGATGGCTGAGATCGAGATGCCCGCCGGGGTGGGAATCTATGCGGAAGCCGGCTCCATGGTCAACATGAGCGGAGCTATGACCATGGAAAGCGAGCTCAAAGGAGGCATCATCTCCGGGCTGAAACGGGCAGTAACGGGGGAAAGCCTCTTTCTCACCCGGTTTGTCTCGCCCGATACACCGGGATACGTAGCATTCGCGGGCACGATTCCCGGTAAGATTTTTGCAGTTGAGATCACTCCCGGGAAACAGTTCATTGCCCAGCGGGAATCATTCCTCTGCTGCGATGAGGGAATCGAGCTGGACATGGCAGTGACCGCCAATATCCCGGCAGGGCTCTTTGGCGGCGGCGGTTTTGTCTTTGAGAAGATGTCGGGAAACGGCACCCTCCTCCTCCACTGCTGCGGCGACATTGCGGAACGGACCCTCCAGCCCGGGGAGACGGTCAAGGTCCAGACCGGCCTTGTGGTCGGCTTTGACGATACGGTCAGCTACGACATCTCCCTTGCCGGGGGGGTCACGACCGCCCTCTTCGGGGGCGAAGGGCTCTTTGTCACAACCCTCACTGGGCCGGGAAAAGTGGTGCTCCAGTCCATGAACCTTGCAAAGATAGCAACAGCCCTGATCCCGTATCTGCCCAAGCCCGAGATAAAAGTAAAGCCGGTCTGACAGCGGCCTGCCACACCATCTTTTCCGGAGTCAGGAATCCCAGCCCAGCTTCTCCAGCAGGTACGCGGTCTCATCCTGGGCCTTGAACCCCGGACCCCGGGGCTGGACAACCAGGGTTATTGCTTTTTTTAGCGGAATGTTCTTTCCTTTCATCTTGCAGAGCACGTAATCGCCATTGAACCGCCGCAGGGCTTTCTCGAACGCGTCCAGGATCTTCCTCCGGTCCTTGAGATCGCTCTTCTTGAGTTTCATTAAGTGCTCGAAGATCGAGACATCGATGAGCGTGCTTGCCATCCAGCCGATCTCGCAGGTATAGCCGAAGATCCAGGCGATATGGGAGTTCCTGGTCGTGGAGATGAAATCGTCGATATTGTTCCCAACACTGCACGAACCGATAAGAACCCCTTCGATATTGGAATAGTTTGCAGCATTCTTCACGGCCTTGAACATGGCCGGCAGCTTCATGCCGGTCTTGGCCTTGAGCCCGCCGATCCGCTTCCCGGTCCCGTGCGCTGCAACGTACAGGAAGAGCCGGTCCTCGCTCGTGTTCGTGAGATCATCCTCAAGAGCCCGGCGGAACCCGACTTTCTCGTAAAAGTTCGCATAATAGATGTTGAAATCCCCGCGGTAACTCTCAAGGCCTTCCAGGAAAAGGAGGACAGAAGGCCGCTTTGGTTTCTGTTCGGGCGTCCACCAGAGCCCTTCGATGATAAGGAGTGCTGAGCCGGGCATGCAATCACACGGTGTATTATGAAATGAGAGAACACGGGACCGCATAAAGTTTTGTGATCCGTATGGGGGCAGGGAAGCCTTTATTTTTCAAAAGATCCGATGCTGATCATTCGCCCCGGTCAGAACGGGGATCATGCACCAGGGGAAACGGCACCCGGGATCTCTCTTATGCTCAACCTTGAACCACCGGAATCCGGATCGGACGGCAGCAGCGCAAGTCCTGCCGGATGCGAGACACCGGAGCCGGCCGGGCAGTTCACGCTTACCCTCGAAAATATCATCGACATGACCGGAGAACTGGAGCACCTCAACGAGCTTGTCATGATCCGTCTCGGCAGGGAAGGCGGTTTCTCGGGCCAGCAGTCCTACTTCACCATTGTTACTCCCATTCTCGACCGGCTCGAGATCACCATCCGCCAGAAGTACCACGAAGGCATGGACCGTGACGCACTGAAGATCCTGATCCGGGGCTGGATCGATCAGGAGATTGGAGCACTGCAGTAGCGCTCGTTCCGGGCAGGTCACGGTTCAACGCCAGGGCGAGGCGGACAATCCATCCTTCGTACTTTTGGGAGGGAACATATAAAAAAAGTGCTCTGTAGAATACCGGTGAGGGATAATATTAGATAGTGATGGAGCCACGGGCGCTCGGGGTCTATCGACCCTCGCCCAGTGGAGCATGGCCTTATTGGGCCGTCGAAAAAAATGATTGAAACCGGGAGTCAAGGGGGGTTTGCCCCTTGGGTTGCCTCCCCCTCTGGGGGAGAGAGGGGGACACCCTCGTAATTCCACTGAGCACGTTGGGGGAAGGATTTCTACAGAGCAAAAAAAAAGAAAATATTACCGTTGTTTTTTCCATACCGATACAAGAGCCACGGCCCCAAGGATTGCGGCAATGCCGGAGAGACGAAGCAGGGAGGATTTTGTGGGGGCGGGCGCGGGAGTGCTCGCAGCTGTTAAGGTGGAGGTTGTCGTCACATTCTGGCCGGAACCGGATATAACGAGGGTTGTTGTTTTCCGATCCATCAGTTCCTTCCCGTTGGCAGTTACCCGGGAGGAGACCGTATAGGTTCCCGCGGGAAGAATGCGGGTATCGGGCTGGAGGATGAAGGTGTACGATTTATCCGGAAGAAGTGCGGTATCCAGGGTTGTCGTATTGGTGAGGATGGCATTTCCGTCTGCTCCCGAGATCGTTATGGTGTTCGCCACGTTGATCTGGTGAATATTCCCGGTATTCTTGTAGCCGGTATTGATGATGACCGGTTGACCGGCACTGGCGGTTCCTGCATCAAGCGATGTTATGCTTCCCGAGACCGTCTGGGAAGTTCCAAGGAGAGTCAAGAAGACCGGGATATTGTAATCCGCGGCTGTCACATTTTTCCCGGGAAGCGTATGGACAACAACCATGGCGTACCGGCCGCCGCTCCCGATATCCGCGGGAACCTGGAACGTGAGGATGATCTGCTTCTTGTTTCCCTTGTCAACATGGATCTCGGAGGAGTTGACCAGGGTGTACTTCCGGGCGGAATACGCATAGGTGTCTTTTACCGGTTCTACGGCAACGAACTGCAAATCCGATCTCTGGTTGATTCCCATGACATCCACCAGGAGATCAACCGGTTCTCCATCCCAGGGAACGCCGGCAAGTACTGCATAACTTATCGTGCCCCCGGCCTGGATGTTGCCGTTGTACTGGGACGTGGAGAAATCCACTGCAGTGGCCGGTATGACAAGCCCTGCCAGTGCAAGGAAAAAGAGTGCCACAAAGGGCACCGGCTTCTTCCATACCTGAATAAAACGATCTGCCATGATACTACTCAGGGAAAGATTGCGATACCGGCACATAAATGGTTATTGAGTTGATCCGGGAACATTCAGATACAGGAACGGGGGCCTGGCCCTGGAGCCCCCGCGGGGGCAAAAAAAGAGATGGTATCAGGATACTTCAGAAGATCCCGCACATCCACGTCCACATATTGGAAATGCCCGTTGAGATCACGACCGCCGGATCAACGCCCAGAACCGGGAAGACGAAGATGAAGTACAGGATGGTCCCGAGCAGGCTGCCGAGATTGGCAAGGGCTGCCACGAGAACTACCCGGAAGAGCGGGATCTTTGCCATGTCGCCGAGTGTTTCAGATTCGTAAATTTTCCGGAAATCCGTGATCGGCGGCTTGCGCACCCGGGCCTCAACATATGCCGCAATCCATCCCGCATGGAGCATCGGGTTCAAGGACGTCATCCACGCCACACAGAAACAGGTAAGAGCCGAGTACGGATGTCCCCCGGCGAGGAGAGTGAAGAGAGCAGCAAGAACGCCATGGATCACCACCCAGAAGAGGAACGCGTAGAGAAGGACATTCCAGCCGACACCGGAGAATGCGATTGCTGCAAGCAGGAAGGCAAAGAGCCCGGTTACGGCAAACCCGAAGATCTTGGCCCAGGGAAACGACTTGGGTTCCCGGACCAGGCTGTCGAAGGGGGGCAGCGTTGCAGGATTATCCAGGTAGTTGGAAATTCCCTGCCGGTGCCCGGCGCCGACAACGGCAAGGATCCGGGCCTCGGGCCGCTGGAGCTTCAAAAGGACGAGCTGGTGGGCGATGAAGGCATCCCGTTCATCGATTAAGGCGCGGGCCCCGTTCGGGGAGAATTTCCGGAACTCCTCCATCACCATGTCGATGACGTTCTGCTCCTTTAAGGACTCGATATCGATCTCCTGTCCCTTGTCCACCTCGGCAATGGAGATGACAAGCGCCCAGATCATCTTGATCTTCTCGAAGATCCCCATGGAGCGCCAGAACCGCATGAGGGTTACGCGGATGTCGCGATCCACCAGCGCAATCGGGATGTTGTTCTTCTCGGCTTCTTCTATTGCCGCTTTCATCTCGGCGCCCGGATCAACGCCGACATCGATGCCGATCTTGCGCTGGAGATAGGCAAGGAGCCACTGGACAAGGAGCGAGTTGAAGTTCTTGACTTCCAGGACATCCTCGACCGTCGGGTCCCGGGCCTGCCGTTTCAATGCATGGAAGCGGGCCTGGTCGAGCTCCACGGCAACAACATCGGGTTTATACTCCGCAATCGCAGCCTTTACTTCATCAACACTCTGCTGCGAGACATGCGCTGTCCCGAGAATATGTACCTCAGCCATGGATCACCGTATCCAGTACTATAGGTTCTGCACCAAGATAAGCGATGAGGTGGCGGACTATCCGGTGATCAAAGAGACGGTCAGAACGAAAGGTGCCCTTCATCCTCGTCCGTACCGCTCTCCTCCTTGGAGATATCGTCATTGAGCTCTTTTACCAGACCCATCAGGATGATGATGATAGGAACTATCTCAAGACGTCCCAGCCACATGAGGATGATAAAGATCCATTTCAGGGAGATGGGACTTGCCGCACTGATGAACCCGGTGGTGAGGCCGGCATTGGAGAGCGCCGATACCATCTCGAAGATAACCTCCTCGAGCCGGAACGAGGTAATGTACAGGTGGAGGGTGACAATGGTTGCAATAAAGATCGTGAGCACGTAGATGACGATGACCAGGAGGTTGTTGGAGATCGCGAGATCCGAGATCTTTTTCGATACGCTCTTTCCGCCAAACCGGAGGGGAACGATCACCCGGCTGCTGACAAAGAAACGCCGGAACCACCACCTGACACCGGCAAACACAAGCATCACCCGGTTCACCTTGACCCCGCCGGCTGCGCTCCCCATTGCCCCCCCGATGAACATCAAAAGGGTGATAACAACCAGCGGGATGGTGACCCAAGAATGGGGGGCGGCGTTCTCAAAACCGCAGGTGCACAGGCCGGAAACCGCGGTAAAAACTCCCTGGCGGAAAGCGGTGGTGATGGGGATGTTTGAAGAGATGAACAGATCCAGGGAGGTGATGACGGAGCCGGCAAGGGCGATGAGCAGGAATACCTGGACGATCCGGTCATGGAACATATCCCGCAGCTTGCCGTAATAGAGCAGGAAGAAGATCTTGAACGGTATCGCACCGGCAATCATGACCGGGATGAGCAGCGCCTCCAGGTACGGGTTGTGGTAATAGGAGATGCCCCCGGTATGGAGCGTGAATCCCCCGGTTGCGATCGCCACCATGACAAGGTTCAGGGAGTCCCAGAGCGGGATTCCTACAAGCATGATGAGGCCGGTGAAGGCAAACGTCAGGACAAGGTAGATCATCCACATCCGCCGGCTCGATGAGGCCGCGGGCGAGACGAGCTCCTCCTCCCGGCCTTCTGCCCGGTAAAGCCGGAAGAGGGAGACGCGGGTCTTGCGCCGGAGGGAGATACCGAACGCGATGATCCCGATGCCGCCAATCCACTGCATGAACGATCGCCAGAAGAGGAGCGTGTTGGGAGTAGTGTCAAGGGACTGGATCATGGTAAAGCCGGTTCCGGTCCAGCCGGACATGGCTTCGAAGATCGCATCCGTGTAGGACATCCCGAGGCCGAAGACGAACGGGAGTGCCCCGATAAAGGCAATGGCAAGCCACGAGAGGGCAACCGCACTCAGGGTGACGGAGAACGAGGGCTGCAGATCCTTGTGCGGTATATGCGAGATCAAAAACCCGAGCGTGAGAAAAACAAGAGGGGCGGATGCCAGGGGGATGACGAGATCCCACTCCTGGAAGATGGCAAGCACAACGAACGGCAGGAGGGACGCGATGCCCAGGAACTCGAAGATGAGCCCCATGTCATGCGCGATCATGGCGATATGCTCGGTGCGCTTCATCTGATACGTAAGGAGATTGGGAGGATTATATTGTTATGGCTATCGTTTCCCGGAATCAGGGTACCGGCCCACAGGATTGCTTAAGACACACCGCTTCCCACTAAATACTGACGTATGCAAAAAATCCGCCCGGAGCACTATCCGTTCATCCTCCTCGTCCTGCTCGCACTCGGAGCAATAATCATATTCTGGTCCATCATGGATATGGTCCTTCTCGGGGCATCCCTTGCAGTCGTCCTCTTCCCCACGTATAAAAAACTCGCAGCAAAGATCCGCCCGGTCCTTGCAGCGGCATCCATAACGCTCCTCGTCTTTGTGGGAAGCTGCGCAGTGATTGCGCTCACGCTTGCTATCTTTTCTGCCAATACCGCCACCCTCTCGGATATGCTGGGAACCATCGGGGTCTGGCTCAACAATCCCGCAACAAATCCCATTGCGTACGGGGTTCCCATCAACAAGGGGAGCCTGACTGCCATGCTCAGCGAGGCTTTCGCTTTGTTCGTGAATTATCAGAAGACCCTGCTCGATTATCTCCCGGTCATTCTTTTCAAGGGCTTCGTCTTCTTCTTCACACTCTTTGTTCTCTTCATGAAAGGAGAGGAGATCCGGAACCGGCTCTTCTGCCATATCCCCGGATCGCTCACCGGATATGTCTCCCAGCTGTCGGAGGTTACATCGGATACCCTCTATACCATCTATATCGTCCAGATAGCAATCGCGGTTCTCACGTTTTTCATAGCACTGCCGGTATTCTACCTCCTTGGTTACGGGAACATCTTCTTCTTCTCATTCTTTGCAGCATTCTGTGAACTCATCCCGATTCTCGGATCCTCCGTTGCGTTCATCATTATAGGGGCTTACGCCCTGGCTCTTGGCGACATGAGAGGTGTCCTGATACTCTTCTTTCTGGGATACATCTGTGTCTCGCTCGTTCCGGAGATCTATATCCGCCCGGCCATGGTTGGCCGGCGGGTGAAGATCAATTTTCTGATCATGTTCATAGGGATCGTCGGGGGTCTCATGACCATGGGGCTCGCGGGTTTTGTCCTGGGGCCCCTGATCGTTGTCCTTGTCATCACCAGTTACCGTATCTATGTGCAGGACCGCAAAGACCAGTGCGTTCCGGGGATTCCGGATCAGGGATAGGAACCGAGCCGTCCCGGGTTTTCCGATAACGCCGGAAGTGAATATTAGCAGCTAATCCGGTTCATCCGGCAGATGACAAGTTCTCTCAATAGGGAATTCGTACAGGACCCTTCGCTTTCCTTCAAAACTGAAGGGTACCAGAAATACCTCCTTGCGGGAACCGGTTCTTATGACCCTGGAAGAAGAAAAACCGGCAGTGTCCGGAGATGTCAATGCTTTTTGAGGAGGGTTCTTTCAAAAGCGTCTGATGAGAAAAAGAGAAAGGGTTATCCCTGTTTCAGGTAACAGGTAATGAAGAAATGCCCAAAGAGAGAAGATCCGTATCCGGCATTGTCAAGTCAATGGGACTTGTATTTGGCGATATCGGGACAAGCCCGATTTACGCCCTTACCGCAATTTTTCTGCTCATCCCGCCGACACCGGAAAATGTGATGGGGATCCTCTCGCTCGTCATCTGGACCCTGACCATTCTCGTCACGTTCGAATACACGTTCCTTGCCATGCATATCGGGAAAAAAGGCGAGGGTGGCACTATAGTGCTCAAGGAGACCCTGCTGCCACTCTTGAAATCCGGCAACCAGGCTGCTTTTGTGTCGCTCCTCGCAATTGTCGGCATCTCCCTCTTTATCGGCGATGGAGTCATTACCCCGGCCATCAGCATCCTCTCTGCGGTCGAAGGGATCCTTCTTGTCCCGGGATTCGGGGCCACACCGCAGGTATTGCTCATGGTCCTGGCTGGAATCATTGCCATCTGCCTCTTCTCGTTCCAGACCCGGGGAACCGAGCGGGTGGCATTCACGTTCGGGCCCATCATGGTGATCTGGTTTATCGCCCTTGCAGGATTCGGCGTTATGGCCCTTCTGGCTGCCCCGTCGGTCCTCCTTGCAATAAACCCGATGTACGGAATCCATTATGTCTTCGGCCACGGCCTTGAAGGATTCCTGATCCTTTCCTCGGTTATCCTCTGCGCAACCGGGAGCGAAGCCCTGTACGCCGATATGGGGCACCTGGGCCGGGAACCGATCATCCATGCCTGGTATTTTGTCTTTATTGCCCTTGCCCTCAATTATCTCGGGCAGGGCGCATTTGCCATGACACACCCCGGCACCAAGAATATCCTGTTCGGGATGGTCTTTGCCCAGATGCAGATCCTGTATATCCCGTTCCTGATTCTGAGTATTGCGGCAACGATCATTGCATCGCAGGCCATGATCTCGGGGATCTTCTCTATCGTGTACCAGGGAATCACAACCCGGATTATGCCACTTCTCAGGATCGAATACACCTCCCCGCAGCTCCGGTCCCAGATCTATATCGATGTGGTGAACTGGTTGCTGCTCTTCTCCGTCCTCGTGGTGATCCTGATCTTCCAGACCTCCAACAACCTCACCCTAGCCTACGGCCTTGCCGTGAGCGGGGATATGGCGATTACAGGAATCCTGATCACCATGATCCTGTTCTACCGGGGCGAGATCTTAAAGACCATCCTGGCTGTTGGTATCCTCTGTGTCAACTGCTGCTTCCTGCTTGCTACCCTGCACAAGATTCCGTACGGGGGATATATCTCCCTCCTCATTGCCTTCATCCCGTTCTGCATCATCATGATCTTCGTCAATGGCCAGAAGAAACTGGCTGCAGCGCTCACCCCGATCCCGCTCGAAGAATTCATCCCGAAATTTGACGGGATTTACCGGTCAGTCAACAGAATCTCGGGGACCGCACTCTTCTTTGCCCGGGATTTCCGGAAACTCCCGAAATATGTCTCCCGGATCATGTTCACCAACAACATCGTGTATGATGATAATATCATCATCTCGATCATCAGGACCGAACAACCGTTCGGCGTGACCTGGGGGGTTACCCGGGAGATTACCCCGGGCCTCTCCATCTTCGAGATCTATCTCGGGTATATGGAGATTGCCGATATAGGGAATATCTTAAAAGAGGCAGAGATCGAGGAGAAGACGATCTTCTATGGTATGGAGGATATCAGCACCACGCATATCGTATGGCGGATCTTTGCTGCCCTCAAACGCCTCTCTCCATCGGTGGTCCAGTTCTACAAGCTCCCGTCCGACAAGATCCATGGCGTCGTCTCCCGGGTCGATATGTGACCTGGATTTCCATGATGCTGGCGATATCCTCTTATCGCCACCCGGACAAAATATACCGGGCAGGAAGGAAAACCGGTACCTGCATGAACGCGTGGATACTTAAGACCGGCCAAAGGTGCGGGATTTCGGGTCAGATGTGATGTTTCACGTAAAACCCGTAAAATTACAAAAGAACAATCGAGCGAGGATCGCCGAGCCAGGTCAAAGGCGATGGATTTAGGGTCCATTCCCGCAGGGGTTCGCCGGTTCGAATCCGGCTCCTCGCATAAAACCCGTTTTTCTCCGGTTTGCACAATACCCAAATAATGGAATTCCTGCGGAGGGATTCCAGGAAGATCACGCACCGCACCCAAATATCTTTCAAGAAATTCAAGGAATAAAAACAGAGATGGGAATATGTATTCCCTAATAGAGACAGCCCGGATTTATTACGTTAAACTCCGGGTGCATTTTCAGACACATCATCCTCTTCCCCGGATTCTTCATCATAGGGAAAGAACCGAAGATAAAACCCGCTGTCTGCAATCCAGCCGATTATGAGAACTAGGGGAATCCCGACAGGAATAGTCAAACCAGCAGGTCCATTCAGGAAAATACCATACTGGAGGAAAGAGGATCCTAAAAATACCAACCCGCCAGCCAGGGTCAGGATACCGGCAATTTTCATTCGTTTTTCCGGTTCGGCCGGGGATGGGAAGAGAACCAGGCAGAACGCAACAATCAGCAGGCATGAGCCACATGCTCCGGCAAACATTGAAAGAGCAGTTCGTCCCGTGATCGTACCGGAAATGATATACCCGAGATCGCTGGTAAAGGGAATGATACTTGTGCCGGCATAGGTTTCCTGGTACCTGAACAATGCCCACTGGATACCCGATCCCAGCCAGTCGCCAACAATATAAAGGTTCAGCGGGACAAGGAGCGTGAGGCACTGGAGGATGAGCGCGATATTGATCCGGGTCATGATATACGGAAGATTATCAACGGGACGATTAATGAAGGTGACGAATCGGAATAGATACCTGATTGAACGTGAACAGGAGAAATGTATACAGCAGAGGATAACAAAAAATCTAATTTGACAAATAAAAAAGGATTAGAATTGTTTGTCAACGAGAATCTGGTTGGTTCCGTCGTTGAAGTATCCTATGAGCAGGACTCTGGAACCCTTGGCAATGGCAGCGGTAGATGTGTTATATTTGCCAACACCAATCGTACCACTGGGGAATATTGTCACTTCAGTCCCGCCGTTAACGCTGTAGTTGACCGAGTTCAGTGACGCTAGATCGGTTCCACCGGAAATCGTCGCAACTGCAAAATTGCTTGAATTCAGGGTAAGTGTCACACCAACGGTCTTGGATGACTGGATATTCCCGGCCATACCAAATACAAATGCAGCAATGACGGCTGCGAGGATCACCGTGATGGCGACCATCAGGATCACGCCGATGACGGGTGATACTGCTTCTTCATTCGTTCTGATTTTTGAAGTCATTTTTTCACCTCAAAGGGTTAGAACTGTTTATCGACTAAGATCTGACTTGATCCATCGTTGAAGTACCCGATGAGCAGAACCCGTGAGCCTTTAGCAATCGTACCGATGGTAGTGTTATATTTTCCTACACCTATCGTGCCAGAGGGGAATATTGTCAGTTCTGATCCACCGTTAACACTGTAGTTGACCGAGTTCAGAGACGGGAGATCCGTTCCGCCGGAGATCGTTGCAACACCATAATTGCTTGCATTCAGAGTAAGCGTCACACCAACCGTCTTCGAGGACTTGATATTCCCGGCCATGCCGAACACGAACGCAGCAATGACGGCTGCGAGGATCACCGTGATGGCGACCATCAGGATCACGCCGATGACAGGTGATACTGCTTCTTCATTCTTCTTGGTAAATGCCATGTAACTACTCCAAAAATGCCTGCGTTCAGGCAAGACAATGTATGATGGGTTATTTTGCATCTTCCTATTAATAGGTTACTATATGAATTTTTGAAACGGATGATGTGATCAAAACAAACAGTGCTGAAATCAGACGCTAATCCCATTATAGAGAAATTCAAATAAAATCATTCTTATTTGGGTCAAGATGGATTTCATGGGAAAGTCCTGCCAACGCTACAGCTCCAAGAGCTCCGATTACACCATTTCCTCCAAAGAGAACAACCTCACAGCGCTCAGCAGTTGCCTCCGTAACCTCCCTTGTTATTATCCCTTCCCGCACGAACCGGCCATATTCCCGCAGCCCATCACGGTCAGAAAATCCGGTCCTGATGGCTACCCCCCAGTTGAGCGAATAGGATTCATCGGATACGAACCTGCGGACACGGTCAGCAAGGTCAGGAAATAGAGTGGGAATGACTGCAATTTCTATATAACTTGCCGAATTTCCCGCAGTTTTGCAAACAACATCCGGATTGAGCATCACCACGTGATGGCTTATGGGAAGGACTCCCTTGATCCCGGACAGATGATTCAGGAGGGCAAGGGCAAGGGCAAACGTAGCTCCCCCTTCGTGGTTATCCGTATCGTCAATACCTATGATAACATGCAGGCAGGCAGAAGTCCAGATTTTTCCCTCAACAACAGGGCCGACGTGGCGGGGTTCAACCCGAAGTATTCCATCTGCCCGGGCCATCATATCGGTGAGCGAATATGCAGGACCTCCGACGCAGCGGAGGGTCTGGATAATTTCATCCCCGTGCCTCTCAACACTGCAGACGCCCACTGCTGCAAGCGGTGGGAGTCCCACCCGGATCTCATGCTCACCAACATCTGCCATTTCCTTCAGAAGAGTCCCGTCGCGTTCTACATGTGAGAGAACTCCCCCGGCCAGGGCATGATGGTACCCGCAGAAGGCCGCACAGGCCCCGCTGATACATTCATGAAAAATCGCAACCTGGTCCTTATCAACGGTAGTGAAAATCCGCCGACAGGTACTTGCAGGCATTGCACTGATCGCAGCATAACGGGCTGCAGCCCTCCCGCGTTTCTCCTCCTTTAAAAGTACGCAGCCTTCATTTTGCAGCCGGTATACCCAGTCCTGTGCCGTACTGCGGGGGATATCTGCAGCCTTCTGGATATCAGTTATCGTGAAAAAGCCTTTGTCCAGAGTGAACTGCCTCATCAGCCGCAGGTAGTCACGCCGGTGTTCAAGTACGCTGGACATAGTGATCGCGGATAAAAAGCAGGTCACCGATGATAGCACTCGCAGTCTCGATCGAACCTGCTCCCCGCCCGATTAAGGTAATCTCCTTGGCAAGATCGGTTTCAAGGGTCAGGGCATTGAGCGTGCCTTCAACAACGAGAGGATGGTTCTTCTCAATGATCCGTGGCGAGACCCGCAGGATTTTTTTCCGGGGAATAGCCTCTGCTATCAGCCGTATTGTACAGCCTTCATCTTCGGCCAGCCGTAGTGCATCCGCGGTCAGGAGATCAATACCCGTCCGGTCAACCTGATCAAGCGTTGCGCCGTTATCCCAGATAGTATTGGCAAGGATCACCAGCTTTATTGCGGCATCGATTCCCTGTACATCATATGTGGGATCGGCTTCAGCATATCCCATCTCGCGGGCTTCAAGAAGAGCCTGCTCGTACGTAAGACCCTCTGCGGCCATCCGGGTCAGGATATAATTGCACGTGCCATTCAGGACACCGTACAGACCAAGAATTTCATTGCCGGCAAGACCATGCTCCAGCACATGCATCACCGGGATAGCACCGGCTACGGTAGCTTCGTAACGGAGAGAAACCTGGTTTTTCTGTGCCAGAGCCCTGAGCTCCTTGCAGGCAAGGGCAATAGGGCCTTTGTTGGAGGTTACAACATGTTTCTTTTGTGCAAGTGCAGCTCTGATATATCCAATAGCGGGCTCCCCGGTCAGCGCATTTGTCGGGGTAACTTCGATGAGGGCATCATAATCGGCCTCCTTTATGACATCTTCGGCAGAGATGTCAGCACTGCCGCAGAGACCGTTTTTTTTCTTGGCTGCCAGGACCGCGGGAATATCGATACCGGCCGGGTCCATGCAACCGCTCCGTGAATCGGCAAGTCCGGTAATGACAACACCGAGATCTTTTTTTGACAGGGTTTCTGCAACGCCTCTCCCGACAGAGCCCATACCGATGAGTGCCACACGCATCATGCGATATCCTCCAGGGGTTCAACAAGAAGAAGGGATTTCTGGTGTGCCACACGGCGAAGGATGGTGAGAGCTGCGGCCATATCATCCCGGCTGATGGATTTGATGGTTATCCGTGACGAGGATCTCTCGTTCACCGCCGGCATGCTCATGGAGAGCTCGCTGACTTCCGCAAAGCCGGTGGAATCGATCTGATCGACCGTATCGGAGAGATCGGTATGCATCAGGTGCCCGATCATGATAACGGTCCTTTTGTAAAGCAGCCGTTCCTCACCGATTCTTTGGATATGGACACCCTGCTCCTGGAGAAGGATCTTGAGTTTGTCCAGTCTCCCTTCAGGCAGTTCCAGAACGATCTGCACATCCAGGGTATCGGTATCTGAATCGGGTTCCCGCTGGTGGATGACCGCTTTGATGTTTCCCCCCACATCGGAGATTGGTTTTAACGCTGCAACAAGTTGACCCGGTGAATCTTTCATCTCGAGTTTCATGGAGACCTGCACGGAAGCACCTTTCAAGTAGTAGATCGGCTTCCAAGATAAAATGTATGAAGTAACCGCCGTTATTTCAAGGGATACCTGATACCCAAGAGAAAAGCCACGCGAGGTTCAGGAAACGGTCCAAAGGATACTTGTAAGAGAGAAATTTGCATAGGCCGGACCAGGTGCCATACCCTTCAGGTTAACATACTATGCAGGATTGCAGCAGGCGATTAAAACCGGATTTTCAGGAATCCGGTAACGTAAAATCAAAGCCGGCGGAGTTTGTTGTCCACTTTTTCGAAAAAATTCCGTTTCACATCAATGAACAGGGCGGGTTTTTCAAACATCATCACTTCAATCGACGAGACTGTTCCCAGTTCGTAGGTCTGCTGCCCGTCAATAACCAGGTTCGCGGTTTTGGAACTCTCAAGCCGGACGGTGAGATTGCGCCTGCTGCTGATCAGGTGAGGCCGGGACGAGAGCATGTACGGCGCAAGCGGAACAAGCAGGAATCCCTGGATGCGGGGATCAACAATAGGACCCCCGGCACTCATTGCATAGGCAGTTGAACCGGTCGGGGTGCTGATCAGGAGACCGTCCGCCCGGAACTGTTCTGCGGCAACGCCATCGACTACGATTGTAAAACGAAGCATCTTGGCAGGCCGGGTAGTGACGATGAGGGCTTCGTTGAGAGCAACCCCGAGGCAGGTGCCGTCCTTGACAAGAGCGATCCTCATCCGCTCTTCTACCGTGAAACCCGAGGGAATCTGTTTGATAAATGAAAGGGCCTGGGCAGGTTCGAGATCGGCAAGGAACCCGACTTCCCCCCAGTTGATCCCAAGAACGGGAATCGGGTTTTCCAGCTGCTGTATGGTCCGCAGGATGGTTCCGTCGCCACCAATGATGATGCAAAAATCTGCATGGGCATTCAGGAGAGACGTGCCAGTGATACCGAGCGAGGCCGCAGTATCTGTGTCAAAAGCCGCAGAGCAGCCTTCCTGCTCCAGGGTCTCCCTGATTTTAAGGCTGAATGCCAGTGCATCCCGATTATCAATCCGGGAAACGATGAGTGCTTTCATCTTCTCACCTCAGATATTCAATCACTTTATGATGGATTTTGCCATTGGTTGCAACCAGACAACGGCCGATTCGGACATCATCAGGAAACTGTACGTCTTTTCCATCCAGATCGGTTACACGACCACCGGATTCTGAACAGATAAGCATCCCGGCCGCTGCATCTGTAACCCGAAGGGTTCCACGAAGATCGATAAACGCATCGATCCGGCCTGATGCTACATAGCAGAGTTCCAGGGCAGAAGCGCCCAAAAGACGCCACCTCCTAATTTTCTGCCCGAGATGCATGACACCGGAAGGATTGAACTTCCTGCCATATACACTGACTGCACATTCGTCAAGACTCTTTACATGTGAGGTTCTGATATATCTGCCATTACACCGCGCGCCATTGCCAAGTTCCGCAGTAAATGTCTCATCGAAAGCAAGGTTGCGAACGAATGCTTTCCGTGTGATGCCATCCGTTGCAAAGGCTATGGATAAGGCATAAAAAGGGATTCCTGCCAGGGCGTTGAAGGTTCCGTCGACCGGATCGAGATAAATGGTGCCTTCATCCCCATCCATCCGGACATTACCGGCTTCTTCACTTATGAGAAGCGAGCAGAGACCGTTGTCCTGAAGATACCGTACAATGCAGTCTTCTGCAACCTGGTCGATCTTTTTTGTCGGCGTGAGGTCGGCACCCATCTTTACGGTTACTCCACCATCGGGGGTTCCCACAAGATCCGATATACTCTCGATTACGTCAGCGGCCATCTCATTGCAGGCTGAAAAAAAATCCATAGGGTACAGGTTCCTCTATCAACGCTGTATTTATGTAATGCAATAGAGATAAATTACTAACACGATTACAAAATAGTAAATTCGGGTGTAAAAATGAAGGAACAGACAGAAATTGGAAAGATCAAAGAAGGCCGCTACATTGTTATTGAGGATGAACCATGCCGGGTTGTCGGAATTGCAACCTCAAAACCAGGAAAGCACGGAGCTGCAAAAGCCCGTATCGATGCGGTAGGAATTTTTGACGGGGTCAAACGTTCAATTGTCCAGCCCGTCTCGGCAAAGACCTATGTGCCGGTTGTCGAGCGCAAGAGCGGTCAGGTTCTTTCAATTGCCGGAACCATGGCCCAGCTGATGGATATGAAAGATTACTCCAATTTCGAGATTGCGATCCCTGAAGACAAACAGGGTACCATAGAAGTCGGAAAGGAGTACATGTACATTGAATCCATGGGAAAGAAAAAATTCGATTAAAGATGTTATTCCCACAATCACTACATCAACCAGGCAAAAATCAGGTAAAAATTCTTTTTTTTAAACCGTTATTAAAGCAGATATTATCCCCCCACCATCCACTTGATAGGTCTGCGATTCGCACCGTTATTCAGGTCAGACACGCACCAGAGGTTAACGATGAAAAAGATGCTTTGCAACTTCATAACAGGAGGAGAGTGCATAACTCCGCTCTGGAGAAAACCTTTTTTGATTAGCATCTATCCCCTTGCACAATTTTGTACCCATGCGACCCCCTCAGCTGAACATCCGGAACAATCTCTCCGATCCACCCGTAAAACTACACGAATTCGGATTAGAGATTTGAGGGACTAAGGGGGGTCGTGCGGGTACATTGATACGTTGCAGCTTGTAACCAACCAATCCCCGAGAAAATTTCCAAGGACGCTTACCCGCATACCAATGTTTTGCTGGCACCGGAAGCACACCGCCCGACCCCCTGTCATAAATGTTACGCAAGATTAGGAGCGTTTTGTACGTCGAAATGATCTCTCCAGAGTACATAATTCTCACAGAGAACGCATTTCATCTTCCTGAACCATTACTGAATATATAAAAAGGTATGACCGAAAATAGATCAATACTGCCCGATATATTTGGTAGGTACTTTTATTTCTATTTTATATGATTTCAGATTCTGGGAATTGATGATGAAATAATAGTCTTTCTGCCCTTCGAAAAATTTTTCCTTCCATGGACGGGGATCAAGGGTTTTTGGATCCAGAGTTTGAGCAGCAGTGGGCCTTTGTTTTAAGACTGAATTTGCCGGAGTAGTGGGTGTAACACCCATCCAGAGATTGAGGTCTATTCCCCCCGGAGGGGAAATTACCCTCACGATACGGTTTGGATCATTCGCATCCATCACCTGAAGAGTAAACTGAGGTTTGACGGTTGTATATGAACCACTTATACCACTGGCGGATGCCCCGGAGCCCAGCGTGGGTGTTATAGAAACCTGAGTAGTTTTTCTTTCTGGCTGGGGATCCACGGTATACCAGAGTTCCCAATAGGGAAACGGGATATACATAATCTGGGTCGTACCACTTAAAGCGCCAGAAAATGTGGCATAGGTAGTCATGTTGACAACTGGAGAAACACTGTCGATTCTTGTGCTATTGGGAAAGGACTGGTTTGTGCTGAGGCCATACGTGGAAGGATCAACAAAACCCACATCTTTTACCTTCGCATTCCAGGTTGGAACCGGGGTTGAAACGGTTGTGGAAACCGGAGTTTGTAACAGGGATTGTAATGGTGTGACCGGGACCCCGTTTGTACCGGCAGTTCCCGAAGGGTTTAATGGAATCAACGGGGTTGGAACTGGGGTGGCGGATGACGGGAGTCCGATATTTACCGGTTGGCCGGTGGCAATGGGTTTTATGACAAGGGCTATGATAAGAAGAATAACCAGTGCCAGAATACCGTACATTACCGCTTTCTTATCCATTGCAGATAGTACAGATTTCATTCAGTAAATATATATCCGTCTTTCAAAAGGTTTGTGAAAAAAATCAAATTGGTGCAAGAAACAATGATGAACGTTAAAAAGGATGATTCACGACTTTTTTTTATTCAAGCAGGGTGATTTTATTCTTAAATTCTAAAACACTTGAGTTTTTGAGGAAAAAACTGGGCAAAAGCATATATACAATTAAGACATTTTATCAAACAAGGGCTTTGTATATTTAAGCCCAAGGTGAATCATGAAATCGTTTGGCAATGATAATGCTTTCACCGGCCTCGAGGCAGCGATTGTGCTCATCGCATTCGTTGTCGTCGCGGCGGTGTTCTCGTACGTGGTGCTCGGCGCCGGTTTCTTCACAACCCAGAAGAGCCAGGAAGTCGTCCACACGGGTGTACAGCAGGCAAGCTCAACTCTTGAAATTGTCGGTAATGTCTACGGGACAGGTACTGCAGGTTCAAACACTATAACCCACATCAACTTCTCCTCGGCTCTTGCTCCCGGCGGAACACCGGTCGATTTTGATAAAGTCGTAATAACTTACAGTAACGCATCCGTCCTGCAAACGCTTTCCCGCGGAGCAAAAGGATCATATCCTGCGGCAGGTACAGGATCCTGGGCAATCGCCACGGTTCAGAATCAGGTAACGGACGATGATGTTCTTGAAAAAGGAGAGCAGTTCGATATCGTGGCAGCACCAACCAACGCAATCATGAAAAATGACCAGTTCCAGCTTGAGATCAAACCGGCCATAGGTGCCGCTCTCTCTATCTCCCGCACTGCGCCAGCCTCAATCCAGGCAGTAAACACCCTCTACTAATTTTTTTCTTTTTTATAGGACATCTGCTTCTTCCCGAATTAACCGGATGCAATTAAGAAAATAAGCAGAAAGTTATCCCCAAATCATTGCGGAAATTTTCAGCGTAACGCAATCTACGCATATTTGGCGATAAGAATCTTTATTAGTTAAAAAAAACGTAATATAACGATCAGGTATTCTATGGCGGTCAACCAGTCTCAGGTCGATCATATCATCACTGCCGCATCTGAAGATGATCCCGAAGTCAAGCTTCAGAATCTGGAACGTGAGGTCGATCTCATAAAAACATCCATCAAACGACTCCTGATGGACATCCGGGAGCGGATGAACGAGCTGGAAAACCCATTTACACTATCCGCTGCGGCCGGTGGCGGAGCAGTTACACCGGAAGGACCCGAATCCTCCGATGTTGAGGATGCAAAGAAATCAGCACTTGAAGCAAGGGAAGCCGCCCTGGATGCACGGGAATCCCAGCTCGATGCAACAAAAGCAAAAATGGATGGGGAACCCAAGAAAGAGAGTTCCCAGCAAAAAGAAGAGACACCATCCTCTCCCGTGAGTGAAGAGAGGAAACTGCTCGAAGAGCAGATGCTTGCTGCTTTGAAAAGCCAGGTGGCGATGGGAGGGAAAGCAACGCCTGCCACCCCCCCGGCCCAGCAGCTCAACGAGAAACTTCGTCTTCAGAAAGTATACAAGTTATTCAAGTGGACGCACCAGTCAGTCAAGAAATTCGGTCATGACCGGCTTGAGATCATGCTTGAGTCATACCGGGTCATGGGATACATCCCAAAAGAATCAGCTGACGAGATCCGTGAAATCTCCCGGCTTATGCCGGCAAACCTTGGCGAGGAGCACGAAGTCGGACCGGACGAATTCGTTGCAGAACTGTATGCACTCAACAGGATCCTTGCCCCCAACGATACATCACTTGACCGGGATATGATTGAAGTGATGATGGAACAGCGCCAGCAGGAGATGCCGGTTCCTGAAAGAAAGACAGAAGAGAGGATCGATCTTTCGGCCATTTCCTTAAATGAGAAAAAGAATTCTTCGAAAAACAAAGAGAAGGACGAAGAATGGATGAATCTTCCGGACAGGATATAACCGATGTCAGCCGAAACAATAACCACTGCCCTGTTCCTGATAACCGCAGTCATTGCGGCAGGCGTACTCATTAACGCTATCTATCCGGTGGTGTTCAACATGGCCGGAACGTTCTCCTCGGCCACCCATGAATCCGATCAGCGGCTCAGGACAGATTTCAAGATTGTTCTCATCACTGCAAACAAGTCAACAACGTATGGTACTGCCTGGATGAAGAACGTCGGGACTGCAAAAATATCCATGGATGAGATCCAACGTTCCGATGTTTTTTGTGGTGCTGTGGGTAATTTCGATCGGTTGGATTATAATTCCGGAGGCGAGGACCAATGGATCGGAGTAATCAAAGAGACCGGATCGAGTAATAATTTCTGGGACCCGGGTGAAACCCTCGAAATTCAGTTTTACGCCAAAAAACTCACAGATGCCTCTGACAATAATGCATATTTCCAGTTTGTCTTACCTAACGGGATTTGGAGGTCAACAGAATTCACGTTGAACTGATTCCCTTATGGCCGTTGCAGAAATAATCGGGGCAGCAATCGGAGTACTTCTCCTTGTTGTCGTAGCGTACATTCTTGTTGGAAGTACACTTACAGCCGGAGAAACGCTGGCAAATGCCCAGAAAGATCTGACACTGCTCAATGAAGCCCGACTGCGTACGGATATCCAGTTGAATCAATCGGAAATTGACTCTTCTTCCGGGCACCTCACATTCAGTGTAACAAATACAGGAAATGAGATAATATCTAATTTTAAAAATGTGGATATCTACACATACAGTACGGCATCAAATGAATGGCAATATCTGCCGTATAATTCATTAGGCAGTTCAGGTACATGGAAAATTACCCGGATTGACAATGATTATGTTCATATCAATGAACTGGATCCTGGTGAAAAGATGTGGATAGATGCAGCATATACAGGAAACTCGCCAAACCGGTTCCAGATAACAACGAATAATGGAGTTTCCGCTTCAGCGATCACATAAGGAGGGTGAAAACAGATGGCACATATTTCAGATCTGATGGGAGGTGAAGACCGGCAGATATTATCCACAGGAAACAGCGAACTGGATAAAAAAATAGCCGATGGCCTGCCTCTTGAATCGCTGACCCTGATTGAAGGTGAAAATGATACCGGGAAAAGTGTGCTCACCCAGCAGATTATCTGGGGTGCCATGAAACAAGGCATGTCCGTGGATCTCTTCACAACCGAGAGCACCAGCAAGAGTTTCATCAAGCAGATGGAGTCCATGAGCCTGGATATCTCGGAGTATTTTGCATGGGGTTACCTGAAAGTATTTCCGCTTCACGTTGTAGGATTTGAATGGAAAAAAGAGGAGATGGAGGGAATCCTCGCACATCTGATTAGTCATATCCAGAGCAGCAAATCCCAGGTTATTGTTGTGGACTCGCTCACCCTTTTCACAGAATACGCCCAGACCGATACGATTCTTACGTTCTTTACCAACTGCAAATCGCTTGTGGATCACGGAAAGACCATTCTTGTTACCCTTCACACGTATGCATTTGAAGAAGATACCCTTGTGCGAATCCGGTCAATCTGCGACGCCCACCTGAATATGAAAAAAGCCCTGGTGGGCGACAAGTACGTGATGGTCATGGAAGTCATCAAAGTCCGCGGGGCACGCAAGACCACCGGTAACCTTGTCAGTTTCGAAGTACACCCGGGGTATGGCATGAAGATCATCCCCATGAGTTTTGCGAGGGTATGACATGGGGACTCTCTCGGTTGCAGTCAACCTGCCGTTTACCCCGGAAGTGGTCGACTCGAATGTCGATTTTTATAATGACATTGAATCGAGCCCGCTCTATAAGATGCTCCCGGCAAATGCCAAAGACTATGTCAAGGCAAGCCCCCATCTTCTCGAATATCTCCACACGTTCCCGGTCAACACCTATGGAATCCCCCTTTTCTTATCTGAACTGAAAAAAGACCTGCGTTCAATGAAAAGCCCGAACCTCATCTACCCGGTGAACGATACGACATTTGTCCATATCCTTCCCGATCCCGATGATGTGAGAAATTTTTACATCCCGATTGAACCATCGTTCCTCCACAGCGTCAGCCAGATGATGCCGGTAATCGAGACCAAACTCATCGATCTTATCGATGGCCTTGAGGAAGACCCCATCAGCGACAAAGAGAGGGCAGAAGTCCTCAAAAAGATGCTCGCAACTGTTGCCATCACGAAATCAAAAAATGCTGATATCTCCCTGTATACGGCCGGGGCCGGGGGCAAACAGGACTTCAAAGCAAAGATGACCAAATTCCTCAATACGGATTTTACTGCCCAGAAAAAGATGAAGGACACCAAAAAGAAACACCAGGTGCCGCTCACTCCCGATGGCAAAGTAATCCTGACAAATGAGGAGTACCGGGCAATCGAGTACCTGCTGATCCGGGATAAAATCGATATGGGGGTCCTCAAACCGTTCCTTTCCGACTCATATATCGAAGATATTTCCTGTGACGGTGTCGGGCCGATCTTCATTGAACATAAGATCTTCAAAGGTCTCAAATCGGTCATTGAGTTTAAAGTATCGAGCGAACTGGATGAATTTGTCGTCAAGATGGCTGAGCGGATCAAGCGTCCCATCACGTACAGGAACCCGGTTGTCGATGCAACGCTACTGGATGGGTCGCGTATCAACATTGTGTACGGCACAGCCATCTCCCGGCATGGAAGCAACTTTACAATACGTAAAGTGAATGAAGTTCCGCTGAGCATTCTCAACATCATCGACAGCAATGGTATTGATTACACGGCGGCAGCCTATCTCTGGGTCTGCGTGGAATACGGGATGTCTCTTTTCGTTTCCGGAGAGACCGCCAGCGGGAAAACCACGCTCCTGAATGCGATCACGGCATTCATTCCCCCTGAAAACAAGATTGTGACCATTGAAGATACTCCCGAACTGAACGTTCCCCACCGTAACTGGATCCGGGAGGTTGCTCTTGCAAAAGGAAAAGGAGAGGGGGGCGGGGCGAGCGGAGAAGTCTCCATGTTCGACCTTCTCAAAGCCGCACTGCGTCAGCGGCCCAACCAGATTCTCGTGGGTGAGATCCGAGGTGTCGAAGGTGCGGTTGCCTTTGGTGCCATGCAGACCGGCCACCCGGTCATGAGTACATTCCACGCAGCATCGGTCGAGAAACTGATCCAGCGTCTGTGCGGGGACCCGATCAATATCCCCAGAACCTATGTCGATAACCTCAATCTTGTCGTGATCCAGAGTGCCGTCAAACGTCCGGATGGTCAGCTGGTTCGGCGGATGATCAGCTGCAACGAACTCGTTGGATTCAATCCGGAAACCCAGGGTTTTACCTTTGTTGAGATGTTCTCCTGGGAGCCGGTATCGGATACGTTCATCTGGTCCGGGAAAGGCAGCTCGTTCTTACTTGAGAACAAGATTGCGACCATGCTGGGGATGCCCGAAAGCAGGAAAGCTGAGATCTATCTTGAAGTGGAGAAACGGGCAAAAATTCTGGAGCGCCTCCATAAAGCCGGGTATACCAAGTTCTGGGACCTCTTCCACATGATGACGAAGATCAAGAAACAGGGTCTCCTCACGATTGGTTCCTGATATGGCCGATACCAAAGAGAACGGGGGGCCGGAAAAAGAGGCCAGGCCCCTGCCGTTCGCATCCACCATTGGAAGCATAAAAGAGAAATTGGATCAGGTCAGCGAAGGCAAGAAGATGAGCGCTGATCTGCTGTTCATGAATACGTACATGGCCTCCCTCGCCCTTGCCAGTGCATCGAGGCCGGAAATATTCGCGTACGCGGCAAACCGGAAAGAGTACATTTCTGCCAAATACATAACGAAAGTCGATACGCTTGTGAAAAAGTGGAGTTACAGTTATTCTGAGGGACTGAGTATCGTTGCTGAACGAACCAACAATATTGTCCTCAAGAGCATGCTCAACCGGTATGCAAATGCCATCGATTCCGGTGTCCCCGATGAAGATTTCTTAAGAAACGAACTTTCAACCGTTAAAAGTGTTTATCGGAGCCAGGTCGAACAGGGACTGGAGCTGCTCAAGAAATGGGGCGACGCCTATATTGCCATGCTCCTGTCGGGAACGGTCATTGCCGTTACGATGATGGTATCGATTGCCATTTATGCTCCTGCCGGGCTCGATTCCACGCTGAACATGTCGTACGGCATCATCCTTTGTATCTGTGTTTTCGGCAATGTTCTGATGTACCAGTCCGTGCCCGATGATCCAAAAACGCATGGTCTCAAAGACCGTACCTCCAAAGAACAGGCAACGATTCATGCCATGGAACGAATCATTGTTCCTTTAACCATCGTGGCCGTTATTGTCATGGCGGTTCTTGGAATTCCCGCTGCCTTGATCTTTCTTCTTATAGGTGTCCTGATGGCCCCCATGGGGATCATCGGATTTATTGATGATGCAAATATCACCATCCGGGATAATGATTTTTCCACATTCATCCGCAGTTTCGGGGCGGTCATGGGAGGCCAGGGAACAACGGCAGTTTATGCCCTCAACACCATCGATAAAAAATCCCTTGTTGCACTCGAACCCCTGGTGAACTCCGTATACTCAAAGATGAATCTTGGCCTTGACGACAAACAGGTCTGGGATAAATTCATTGGAGAATCGGGGAGCAATTACATCTACAAATATATCAACATCTACCTGGATACCGTCACCCTCGGCGGGCCGCCGGAACCCATCGGAACCGTGGTAGGATCGTCGATGCTTGAGATGGTGCTGCTCCGGGAAAAGAAGGACATGCATGCCAGGAGTTTCATTGTACTTCTCGTTCCGATGCATATGGCAATGGCGGGTATTTTCGTAGCGCTTTACCGTATCATGGTTGTGCTTACCGGGTCTGTCGCATCCATGATGAGCAAATTCCAGGCTGCACAGAATGCAGCGGGAGCAAGTTCCGGGGGGGGAGTCTCGGCAGGCGCCGTACTTGGCGGCGGGCTTACCATGTTTACGAATTTCCCTGAAAAGGAGATGGGGGCATTTGTCGTTTATACTCTTACCATCATAACGGCATCCAATATTCTGGCAGCACGCATTGTTGGCGGGGGCGATCGGTATATGTATTATTTCTACACAGCAATATTCTGTTCATTAACCGGTCTTATCCTCCTGATAGGACCCCTCGTTGTCGGGTTGTTCTTCAGCCCGGAGGCACTTCAGAACATGGCTGCAGCCGGAGCAGCCGCCGGAGGAGCATCATGAGCAGGAGAGATCATCCATGAAAGAGAGTACGCGTAGAACTGTGCTGTTTGCAATCATCGTCATAACAGGCTCCGTCATGATCCTGTTCGATGTCCCGCTCATCATCATGATACCGCTTGTGATAGCGGTAGGTTTCATCATCCTGTTTGTGCTGGGAGCAATCACGGTCGAAGATATCAAATCATCACTCGCGCACATGAAGCACACGGTACCTGCCAAAACCGCCGGTACCCAAAAACCAGCCAGTACATCCAAGCCGGCTGAAACTCCATCGACCGGAAGTATCTTGGGCCGGTTAAAGAACTTCAGACTCCCCATTGGAAAAGCCGGAGGCAGTACTCCGACCGCACCATCCAAACCAGAGAAAAAAGGGACGGCAAAGATACCTGAAAAAACCGGGGGTATTCGCGGACACATCAATTCATTCATCTCCTCGGTCAAGTCCATTGGAACGGTGCTCCAGGCAAAAAACAAAACACAAAGAAAAGTGGCAGATATCAACAAACAGCTGGATAAAACCGTTAGTGAAAAAGTAGTAAAAGAGACATCAACAGCAGCCCCGGTTCCCTCTGCCGGGGGTGCAGGCAGCGCAGCAGCATCTTCGGCTGAAGCCGACCCGTTTCTGTCGCTTTCGGATGATGAATTCGATCCCGGACTTCTCGATGGACTTGATGACCAGGAATTGGGATCTCCAGCTCCCGGTTCAGAAAGCGCTCCCGTTCCGGATTTGGCAGCGGGATCCGATTTACCCGATCCTGCATCTGATATCGATGCTGCATCTGCAGCGATTCTGAAAAGCCAGGATGCCGGAAGTCTCGATGAATTCGGGGGACTTGACCCGGGTAGTGGCGGGGATGCACTGGACTCGGAGTTCGGAGATCTTGAAAATATCAATCTCGATGACGTTGAGATGGATGTTGATCTGGACGGGGAGCTCGGGGATGCAGGTGAACCGTCCGAGCCGGAATCAGCACCTGCAGCAGCCCCGGTTTCGCCACAACAGCCAAATGCCGATGAATCGACAGTTAAGACTGCCTGGATCCCTTCCGATGCACCGAAAGGAATGGACCAGGTTGAAGACCAGATCTCAACCCAGTCGGATATGGCCTCTTTTGCAAGCGGGCCCGGCAGCGATGAAGATATGCTCAGCTCGCTTGCTGCCGATGTCAAACACATTGAGAAGAAGGTAGATATCAGCCTGGTGCGGGAATTGAAAGATTTCAAAGCTCCTGCACAGGAGATCGAGAATGAACTCGATGAAGTTTTCAAAAAAATATCATCGGTCAAGAATTCCCAGGCCAAAAAAACCGAGACCCTGCCAAACAATGGAATGAAATAAACATCATCATGTCAATAGTACATTCGAACGCTGATACCCGTGAAATTACCTGAATCGTGAGGATACATGAAAGAAGTTCCGGCAAAAATCGAGCACAATAACCAGTGGATTGTTATCAAGCTGGGAATCGGAGAGGATCGGATAGTCCTGCCGGCACCTGTCAATCAGGAAATACTTTTCAAATCTGTGGCAGATGTTGCTGAAAAGAAAAACATCCTTCTGATTACGGTCAAGACGGATAAAGAGACCGTTTATAAGATACTCTCCGTTGAGAAAGTATTGCAGGTATTAAAAAAGCTCATTCTCGGCTCGTGCAATGCATACCGCCTGATGGCATATTTTATGTCCCCTGCAATACGGGGCGGTGTCATGATCAAGGATGCTGCCTGGGAGAAAGGCAGCGTTGTCGTAGTTCATTCCGGCATCTGGTTTGTCAGTGCAACTAAACAGATCTGCGTCCCGGTGACCGATGTTGCAGCTATTGAACTGACAAAACGGGATGTGCAGGGAAAACCAACCGAAGTAGTACGGATCGATCATCTCGAAAGCGGCGAAGTCGTCTCAAGCCTTGTCTTATGCCCGCTGTCTACCCTTCAGGTACTCTACAATTTCCTCAAGGAGACAACAAAAGGCATGGATATGAAGGGAACCGAACTCGACGGTGTCGACCAGCAGGTGGCCATGCTCATCTATTCCGGGATGGATTCCCATGCCATAGAAAATATGCTCAACATACCCCACAAGCAGCTCGATGCAATCTATGATAAAATTCTCAAACTGGGCCTGGCAGAAGTGGTCACGATCAGGAGAGAGGTTCAGCTGACAACCAAAGGAGTTCGGTATATTTCCGATGCAACAAAATCCCAGACAAACTGAACGTTTTTTTCCATTCTTCCCATACAGTTTTATGCAATGGTTTACCAATCAGATATTTGATCGTCAATGGGAAAGATTCTGATCGTAGATGATACACTCTTTATGAGAACCCTTCTCAAAAACATCCTCTTCTCTGGCGGACACACTATTGCCGGGGAAGCAGGAGATGGGGAAGAGGCTGTAGCAAAATACAAAGAACTCAAACCGGATCTCGTCACCATGGACGTTGTGATGCCCAAGATGAACGGTATCGAGGCATTGAAGGCAATCAAAGCAACCGATCCGGGTGCCAGAATCGTGATGTGTACTGCTGTAGGCCAGGAACAGATGGTAAAACTTGCCATCAAGTCCGGTGCCAAGGGGTATATCGTCAAGCCATTCCAGGCACCAAAAGTGTTAGAGGAAGTCAAAAACGTTCTCGCATCCTGACGCTGCCTATGGTGAAGGTACTCATTGTTGATGATTCCGTGTTCATGCGCACGGTCATCCGGGATATGGTAACCAAGGATCCGGCTATTGAAGTAGTGGGAACTGCCTCAAACGGCATCGATGCCCTTGAAAGGATAGAATCGCTCAGCCCGGATCTTGTCACACTGGACATCGAAATGCCCAAGATGAACGGGATCCAGGTTCTCGAAGAACTCAGGAAAATAAAACCAAAGCAGCGCCCAAAAATCCTGATGCTGAGTTCGCTCACCTCAAAAGATGCAGAGATGACGGTCCAGGCCATCCGGCTTGGTGCCGATGACTTCATGCTCAAGCCAAAAGACATCCCTCATGTCAGGGAGATCGAACAGGAACTGGTTTCCAAGATAAAACATCTGGTGACGCTCACATCGGTTCCGGTTCCCCGAAGTATCCCGCAGCCAACCGGAGCTGCAGAGCGGGTTGTGCTCATCGGTTCGTCCGCCGGGGGTCCTCCAATGCTCGATACGCTTCTTGCGGCCCTGCCATCAGATCTGCCTGCCGGTGTGATGGTTACCCAGCATATGCCGGTTGGGTTCACCGCGGCTCTTGCAGAACGGTTTAACCGGATTGCATCCATGCCGGTCAAGGAGACTGAGAACGGGGACCTGATCGAGACCGGAAAGATTCTCGTATCAAAAGCAGGAGTGCACACCGTTATCAGTGGCGTGATGGAAGCAAACAAACCAATGGCAGGCCGGATTGTTCACACGACTTCCCCAACCCTGCATGGAGTCCGCCCGGCAGTGGACAAGACATTTGAATCCGCAGCGCATGTTTATGGAAAGAACATTGTATCGGTAATCCTGAGCGGAATGGGCAATGATGCCGGAGCCGGTGCTCTGGCGATCAAGGACGCGGGGGGAGTGAGCCTTATCTGTGATGAGAAGGATTGTCTTGTATACGGGATGGCCAGATCCGCAATCCAGCATAATGCGGTCGATAAGGTTCTTCCCCTGGCCAAACTGGCAAAAGAGATTGAACGGGTAGTGCACCAGATGGAGGAAAACCGTGTCTGAATTTGAGGCGTACCGGGGATTGTTTGTCGCAGAATCCCGCGAGAATCATGAGAACCTGGTGAAGAACCTCTTAATTCTGGAAAAAGGTGCAGACGAGGGGGCTATCGATGAAATTTTCCGTTCAGTCCATACGTTGAAAGGTGCATCGGCATCCATGGGTTTCTCCGATATGGAGCGGATCTGCCATGCCATGGAGGATGTTTTCCAGCTGGTCAGGAGCGGGAGTGCGGAGATTACTCAGGAACTCGGCAATCTGCTCCTGGCTTGTTCCGATGTCGTTGAGCAGATGATCGATGATGTCGAGGCCGGGGGAGATTCCTCATCCAAGAATCCTGACGAGCAGGTCAAAGCACTCAAAGAATGGGTAAGTAAACACGGCGGTGCCAAAGGAAAACAGACCGGTGCGGTGCCTGCAGTTGCCCAGCCTGCGGAGTCTGCTGAACCAACGCAGGAGGGAGACACCAGTTCTGCCGGTATGCCGGAATACGATATTCACATAACCGTCGCAAGCGAGTGCATGATGAAAGATGTCCGGGCAATGCTTGCAATAGGCAATCTCGAAGGCCTCGGAACAATCATTTCAGTCAACCCCTCCAAGGAAGCTATCGACGAAGGTAAATTCGAAGGCAGTTTCGATCTCCGGATCCGCAGCGATGCCGGCGAAGATGCACTGAAAACCGCTGCATCGGGAACCGAGATCGCGACCGTTGATATAAAACCGGTTGCAATCGAAGAGGTTCTATCATCAGATGCACTGGCGGCTGCGAAAAAAGGACCCGATGCAGACAAAAAACAGGCAACCTCTGCTGACAAGAACCGCGAGATCAAGCATCTCCGGGTAGATATCCACCAGCTCGACCACATCATGAACCTTGTCGAAGATCTGGTCATCAACCGTGGCAGGCTCAAGCAGATAGCAGAACAGCACAAGATCAAGGAGATGGATGAGGCCATCGGGATGGTCGAACGATCCGTATCGGATCTCCAGAGCCTGATGATGATCATCCGGATGATTCCCCTCAACCAGATATTCAACCGCCTGCCCCGGGTAGTCCGCGATGTTGCCCAGTATGACGGCAAGGAAGTGGAATTTGTTATCGAGGGGGGTGAGACTGAACTTGACCGGAGTGTTATGGACGGCCTCAACGATCCCCTGCTCCACCTTATAAGAAATGCCGTCAACCATGGCATCGAGTCTCCCGATGTCCGAGAAAATGCCGGCAAACCCCGTAAAGGATTTGTCAAACTTTCTGCCCACCGGGACCGCGATAACGTCATCATCGAACTCGTTGATGACGGCGCGGGCATCAATGTTGAAAAAGTCAAGAAAAAAGCCGTTGAGAAGGGAATGATCACCCAGGAGATGGCAGATACGCTCACGGTCGATCAGGCCATTGACCTGCTGTTCCAGCCCGGCTTTTCAACTGCCGATAAGATTACCGATATCAGCGGTCGCGGTGTCGGTCTCGATGTGGTCAAACGATCAATCGAAGCCCTTAAAGGCACTATCCGGGTGGAGACAACTCCCGGAAAAGGCAGCAGGTTCGAACTCCTGCTTCCCCCGACAATGGCCATTGTCGATGTCATGATAGTCAGGATCAATGGCAAACGTCTCGGCATACCCATCAGCAGTATTGTGGAAGTAGCGAATTTCAAGCGGGATTCCACCCACCACATCGGCAAAGGTGAAGCAATACTCCTGCGGGACGAAGTCCTCCAGATCATGTGGCTGAACGACATGGTTGGTGCCTCCGAGATATGTGAGATCCTCATCGTTGTCCAGTACCAGAAACGGAAATGTTGTATTCCCGTTGATCTGGTGGAAGGAAAACAGGAGGTCGTGGTAAAGCCGCTGAGCCGTTTTATCGGGAATACCCGGGGGGTCAGTGGTGTCACCATTCTGGGAGATGGGGAAGTCGTGCCAGTCCTCGATGTAAACACGATTGTGTAGGAGAAGATGATGAAATTATCAACAGTCCAGTCTGATGCAATCCAGGAGCTCGGAAATATAGGAGCCGCACACGCCGCGACAACCTTATCTCAGATGCTGGGAAGTGCAGTAGAGATGAGCGTTCCGGCCATCAAGGCAATCGATATAGCAGAACTTGGAACCTACATGGGTGAAGAATCTGCAGCCATGGTTGCCTTCGAGCTCCAGGGAGAGATTCAGCACGGGGGATATATCATATTTTATATATCCCGTGAGTCCGCAATCCGCCTCACCAATACCATGCTTGGCCTGACGGATATGAACCGGCCCATGAATGAGATGGATGAGAGTGCACTCCTTGAAGTGGGTAACATCATGGTCTCCGCATTCCTGGATGCCACTGCCGAGCTTCTGGGTTTCATCATGCTCCCCTCCCCCCCGGCACTCAGTGTTGATATGGCCCATGCAGCCATGTCTACCCTTATTGCCCAGATGGGTGAAGAGATTGACGAAGTCCTCCTCTTCTCCACCGAACTCGTGTGCGAAGAACACAAAATTGACAGCGACATTATCATGATGCCCGAGAACAGCACACTTGCACATATTGTCGAACTGATGGAAAACATGATGAAAGGAATTTAACCTGCGTGAACACGATGGCCGACCCGTCCCATTCCCATGAACAGACCGCAATGATTGGTATCGGAGAATACCGCGTTGGTTCGTTCCCCATGATGACCATCGGCCTTGGTTCATGTATCGGGCTCACCCTGTATGACGATTCATTGAAGATCGGGGCAATGGTCCATATCATGCTGCCGGAAAGTGCAGGAAGAAAAGATCGCCCGGGGAAATATGCTGATACCGCAGTCCCGATCCTTCTCAAGGAACTCAATGCAATGGGATGCAAGAACCGGTCTCTCGTGGCTAAAATGGCCGGGGGCGCCAGCATGTTCGAATACTTTGGGGCAAATCTCAATATAGGCGAGAGAAATGCCGAGAAGATCCGGGCTCTCTTAAAAGAACACAATATCAGACTGGTAAAAGAGGATGTTGGCGGCAAAGTCGGCAGATCGGTAACCTTCTTCCCGCAAAATAATGGAAAGGTCGCAATCAGGAGAGCCGATGGCACGACCGGTGAATTATAGCGCTGTCCTTTTTCTCTTCAGCATTCTCCTGTTCATGTATCCGGTTGCTGCAGAGGAGGCAGGTTCATCCATTGCCGACACCCAGACGGCAATCACACCGGTACCTTATACAATCACTCTTTTCATACCCACCGCAAAAATGATTCATTCGGATCAGATCAAGGATCAGATCATTGGTCTCAACGGCTATGATGCTATCTTCGCAACATCGTTTGGCCTGTCAACCTACAACGGGAGCTGGAGCACACGCCACGCAAACCTGAACAATAGTTCCGCAGGTCTTCTTGACGATTATATTACCGCCATTGAATATGATGCCAAGGGGAATCTCTGGCTGGGATATTCGGGGGGAATCCAGATCTACAATGGCAGAGATTACCAGGTTATCCAGGACCAGCAGCTCTTAAAGGATCCACGGATCAACGATATCCAGCGCTGGAATAACGATGTCTGGGTCGCAACCGGCAATGCAGGAATCCACCGTTATCGGGACGGTACCTGGACCTGGTTCCAGCCAATGACACCATCCGGGCCCGGATTTTATGAGATAGACAGTATGGTTCTTGATCCCGCAGCCAACGAAATGCTGATTGCTACCGCAAACCAGGGGCTGTGGGTTGTCAGGTCACCTGAAGACCCGGTACGTTTCGACCTTCTTGCCGGGAAGAACACACCATATGCACAGTTGAAACATGTCCGGCGCGATCCCCAGGGGGGAGGGTACTTCTTTGATGACACGTCCGTTGTCCATTACGGAAAGGATTCTGGGTTCATCCAAGTCCTGACTGCAAAAGATCTTTCCCCCTATAAGATAACAATCAACGACCTTGCAGCGGGCCCTGACGGGAAATTGTATATCGCCAGCGACAATGGCCTCTTCATCTGGGAAAACGGAAAGATTTACCGGCACCTGAACCGGTTTGAAGGGATCGGTTCATCACAAATCGTCCGTACGGTCAATATTGATGCACAGAACCGGGTATGGTTTTCCACACCGGGATATGTTGGTTTTTATTTTGACCAGTCAAACCCGGAAAACATCATCGGCATTAACCTCGTGACACCAACACCGGACCAGGCTTTCAGTCCTGCCGGTATACAGACAACAATCCCTGCATCTGGTTACGACGCAATACCTGGAACACAGACAACAGCAGTTTCAGGAAAAACGGGAACAAAAAATGGTATTCTCGATCCGGTATTTGGATTGATCAATTCCATTACCGGACTGGCTGGGATCAGGATATTTCCCTGAAATAAACCTGGCAGAAAACGGAAGAGGGGCGCCTCTTACACTCCGCGAAGAGCGGGCATATTCCGCTCAATTTTCCGGTTGAGTTCTGCAAGGCAGAACTGATCTATGGAGTCCAGCAGTGTTTTCCGGGCTTTTTTCATACGGATTTCATCACTCGACACAAAATCGGCTGCGATATACCTCAACGGAATGGCAAAGAACAGAAGGTGGGGGTATTCCTTCTCGAAATCGGCAAGGAGCGTCATGGCTTCCTTCTGCTCGTGGCTGAGAAGGTCGAAAGCAAAATCGAACAGTTCTACGAGATGGGATGGCATTCCCCGGGTTATTGCCAGTTTCCGGAAACTATGATAGGTAATTTTTTTGTTGGTCAGAAGGGAGAGTTTCAGCCCGAGATAAATTGGTTCAAGCTTGTCCGGGTACTGTTTGAGCATCTGGTTCACAACCCCGGCAGCCCCACCGGCATCCCGGTTTTCCAGTTTGTAATAATACATTTCACGCAGGAACTGGATCTCATTGTAGAAGCGTTCGGCACCAATGTCGAGGAACTGTTTCCGCATCTCGGCATTCCCGGTCCGGGAGGCATTTTCAAGCCCGATTTTTACAAACCATTTCTCGCTCGGGAACCATTCAAGGGCAAGCAGCACCATCTGCCAGAAGATCTTTTCAAGAAAGGCAGGATCGTCAAGTTCCAGCTGACGGATCTCGTTGATGGGGGGTTGCTTTGCTGCAAGATTGAGCATGAGTTCCCGTCCATACAGTTCCATCTCTCCGGGACGATGGCTCTTTGACCGGGGATCGTCCTTTTTGAATTCCCGCAATGACAGGATATAATAACAGTACGCAACCGCAGTCCCCAGCTTGGCATCGAGCAGCGCGTACTTTTTCAGAAAATCAAGAGCATGGATATAATCGCCGGTTTTGAGGAGTTTGAGTCCTACAACAATATTGATGCCCTGCTCTGCATCCCGGTTCTTCTTGAACCGGAGTGCATTGGTCATCACTTTTTTAATATATTCAAAATCGCCGGCACTGCCGCTGACATCGAGAACCTTGAACGTTATACTGTCGAGAAACTCGTCGTACGTATCACCGGGAAGATTCGGGAAGGAGGACTCCAGTGCAGATATGACGTACCCGTAGAAGACCGGCAGGTTCGCATCCACTTTTGCCGTATTACGTTCGATATACCCGTCAAAATCCCGTTTCAGGAGATGGAGCTTTTCGTACGTTATTGCATCCGAAAGCTTCTCTCCCCGCATATAGGGAAAATGGCATGTCCAAATATTAAAATGTATGAGAATGGAGGTTACGCTTCATCCTGGGCATAGTAATAATATTCCCCACGGCCTTTCTGCTCCCGGTCCAGGAATGAATCCGGTTTGTTGATGCGGGGTCGCCCGCTCTGGTCGCGGCGGAACGTGACATCCAGTTCCCGGAGGAACCGGTTCATGCCGTCCCGCATCAAAAAGGGCCCGGCAGCAGTTCCTTCCTCTCCCGGCACACCTTCAAAGACAAGGATGCGCTCGCTGATCATGTCAATGAGATAGATATCGTGATCGATAACCATGATGCCGGCTTCCCTGCCTTCGGCATGATGCTTGATCATCCGGGTCACTTTGACACGCTGCTCGACATCCAGGTGAGCACTGGGTTCATCCAGGATGTAGAGATCGGCTTCCTTCGAGAGGCAGGCCGCGATTGCAACCCGCTGCAGTTCTCCGCCGCTGAGGGAGTCGAGCGGGGACTGGAGAATGGGTTCCAGCGTTAGGGATTCGACAATCTCATGCTGGTACATGGATGAATCGAATTTTGTCGTGAGACTTCGGAGGTACATCTCTACGCTGTCGGACGACTCGGCCTTGATGTACTGGGGCTTGTACGAGATTTTCAGAGTGGTTTCAAGGGTTCCGGTTGTCGGGGTTTCCACGCCGGCAAGAAGTTTTGCAAACGTGCTCTTCCCCATACCGTTTGCGCCGACAATCCCGAGCACTTCCCCGGAACGGACAGTTCCACCGGAAACCGTGAGGTGGAACGACTCATACTTTTTTGTAAGAGCGGGTATGATGAAAAGATCCTCGCGGTGCGAGCCCTTTTCATGTGCGCGTTTCTCGAAAACAACCTGGGTATCCCGGAACCGGACATTCTCCTCGGCAAGGAAACCCTCGAGGTACTGGTTGATTCCGACACGCACTCCTTTGGGACGGGTGATGATACCGAATACCGCGGGTTTGCCGTATCCGACATGCACGGTATCGGCAAGCATATCGAGAATCGCCAGGTCATGCTCGACAATAACTACCGGTCGTTCCGCGGCAAGATCGCGGATCAGTTTCGCAGCAGCGATACGCTGATAGATGTCAAGGAACGGAGTGATCTCATCCAGGAAATAGAGTTCTGCATCCCGGGAAAGACATGCAGTGATAGCAACACGCTGGAGTTCCCCGCCGCTGAGCGTTGTAATGTCGTGATCGAGAATGCTGTCGAGCTTGAGAACCTGCAGGATTTCCGAAAGACGGCCGCGTTCATCGGTGCTTTTCAGGAGATTTCTTACGGTGCCCGAGAAGACTTTCGGGATGTAATCGATATACTGGGGTTTGGTTGCAATTTTCAGGGATTTTTTTGATATGGTCTGGAGATAATCGAAGAGCTCGGTACCGGCATACAGTTTTAAGATCTCCTCCCAGGCTACTTCATTATCGAAATTGCCCAGGTTTGGCCGTAGCTGGCCGGAGAGGATTTTTACGGCAGTACTTTTCCCGATACCGTTTGCACCGAGAATACCGGTGACTTTTCCTTCTATGGGGATGGGAAGACCATAGAGGGCAAACCCGTTCTTCCCGTACCGGTGGGTGGGATGCTCGAGCTCTTCGGGAAGGCTGACGATATCGATGGCATCGAACGGGCACTTCTTGATGCAGATCCCGCAACCCACGCAGAGCTCTTCGGAGATGACCGCTTTGCTGTCTTCACCGATGATGACCGTCTCGTCTCCGGTCCTGACCCGGGGGCAGTAAATGATGCACTCCTTTCCACATTTCCGGGAATGGCAGCGTTCTTTATGGACAATTGCTATTCTCATGGATATCACAAAAAAAAGATTACTTGGGTATTGCCGTCAGCAGGATAGTCCAGGTCATGAACCAGAAAGCAAACGTCATGAATCCCTGGTAAAACCAATCCTTCCCGCCAAGTTTGCTGGTATCCATACCACTTAAAATAAAGATGTGTTTCTGGATCACAATCCCGGCGAGCATAAGCATCAGGCCGAGAAGCCCGTCGTTCTGGATACCGGCCGTATTCGGAACCCCGCCAATATAATAAGAGAGCGCTCCGGTGATAATCCCGAGGAAGGACGCAATCAGCGTCCGCTTGATCCGGGCAATATGTTCGGCCTGTTTATCCTGTTTTGTTTTCTGTTTCTTTGAGAGAACAGGCTGTTCTTCGATGACTTCTTCACTCATCCCGCAACACCAGTAGTCATAATTTTTGGCGCGCAAGCCATATGTAAGTTAGTATCAGATAACCGTCAGGGAAGATCGGAAAGTCCGGCTTTTCCCACAATCCCAGATGGTATGAGGTCGCACACATGAGAGAGTGGATCCAGACCGTGATTTTTTTAGGGTGACGTTTTTTTTAATTCACGCATACCAATGACTATAGTATATTCATGGCATCCGAGCAGGGAATGAGCGGGATCGACGTCAGGGCGATGACAGCCGAGCTGTGCAGCAGGCTGCCGCTCTGGATCGACAAAGTGTACCAGTTCGATACGCGTACGCTTGCAATCCGGCTCAATGGCGAGAACAAGAAAAAGTACTCGCTGATTATTGAAGCCGGAAGAAGGGCGCACCTGGTAAAAGACCTGCCGGAACCCCCGAAAAACCCCCCGCAGTTTGCCATGCTGCTCCGGAAATATATCTCCGGGGGAAAAGTCCTTTCCATCCGGCAGCACGGTCTCGAACGCATCCTCATCATCGAGATCGGAAAAGGAACCACCACGTACAACCTTATCCTTGAACTCTTCGATGAAGGAAACGTTATCTTGGCCGACGCGGGTTTCGTGATTGTAAAACCGCTCTGGCATCACCGGTTCAAGGACCGGGAGATCGTCCCAAAAGCCATCTATGCACTGGGGAGCACGGATCCGACCGCGTCTCCTGATAATCTGGCGGCATTTCTGAAAAAGGATGACAGGGATCTTGTCAGGGCCCTTGCAATCGGATGTATGTTCGGGGGAGCATATGCAGAATATATCTGCCAGGAATCTGGCCAGGATAAAGCAATTCCGGCCGCGACAGCGGATCCGGACCGGGTCTTTTCCGCGATCCAGGCACTCTTCAACCGGGTCCTTACCTCGCCCTCTCCGGTCATCACCGGCAAACACTGCGAGCCGGTCAACCTCCATAATGAGCCGGATGCAAAACAATATCCAACATTCTCCGAAGCGCTCGAAGTATTTTATCCGCTCACCAAGAAAGAGAAGAAAGCTTCCTCCCGCCCCGTGATTCCAAAGGAAGACCGGATTCGCAGCCACCAGGAGGCAGCGCTCAAGAAGTTCGATCGGACCATCAAAAATACCGAGGAGATCGTCAATGCCATTTACGAGAACTACCAGCCGATAAGCCAGCTGATTACAACACTCGATACAGCGAGTAAAAAACACTCGTGGCAGGAGATTGAGAAGAAACTCCGGCAGGCCGGATCGGTTGAGGCAAAGAAGATCATCTCCTTCTTTCCCGAAGATGCAGCAGTGGAAGTGGATATCGGAAGAAAGGTGAAGATCTTTGTCCACGAAAGCGTGGAGCAGAACGCGGGCCGGTATTACGATATCATCAAGAAATTCAAGAAGAAGAAAGAGGGCGCCCTTGCTGCCATGGCAAGAACCGTGGTCAGCGCAAAAAAGCAACAGCGCCGGGAATTTGTTCCTCTCAAAAAACTCTGGTACCACCGTTTCCGCTGGTTTGTCACAAGCGACGGGGTAGTCGTACTTGGGGGCAGGGATGCCGGGCAGAACGAGGAACTGGTAAAGAAATACATGGCCGGCGGGGACCTGTTCGTGCATGCTGATGTGCACGGGGCCAGCGTTGTGATCGTGAAAGGCAAGACCGAACGCATGGATGAAGTTGCCCAGTTCGCAGCATCCTATTCGGGAGCCTGGCGGAGCGGGCATTTCTCTGCCGATGTATACAGTGCCCTGCCTTCGCAGGTGAGCAAAACCCCCGAATCCGGGGAATTTGTCTCCCGGGGCTCCTTCATTGTCCGGGGGGAGCGGACGTATTACCGGAATGTTCCGCTTGCGGTCGGGATCGGTATCATGATAGAACCGAACACTGCAATTATTGGCGGGCCCCCCGCGGTCATCAGCCTGAAAACCCGGACTTTTGTCGAACTCAGGCCCGGGCAGTTCGAGCCAAACGATGTGGCAAAGAAAGTCCTCCGGGTACTCAAGGAAAAATTCTCCGACGATGAGATCAAATCATTAAAAAGCATCCTCAACACCGAACAGGTGGCGGCGTTTGTTCCTCCCGGGGGTTCGGACATTTCAGGGCATCATGAAGGCTGAGATCTGCGAGCTGAGGGGAAATGAGGGCGAGATCCGGCTGTTCCCGGAAAGTCCCGATGATCTCTGGCATCTCCAGCACATCATCCGCGAAGGCGATCTGGTTTTTGCCACAACGTTCCGGAGCGTTGAGACCGCTGCAGACAAAGCCCGGCCGGAAAAAGCAGAAAAACGCCCGGTTCGTCTCGGTGTCCGGGTAGAACGGCTGGAGTTCTCGGAACATGGTGTGCGGCTCCGGCTCACCGGCATCATCGAACATGGCGTGGATTGCGGGGCGTATCATACCATCAATGTTGAGACCGGGTACGAGATCTCGGTCATCAAGCACTGGCGGCCCCTCGATCTCGAACGGATCGAACGTGCAGTAAAAGCTTCCGTATATGGGGTAATCCACATCCTCACTATCGAAGAGGGGGAGGCAGAACTCTTCCGCCTGAGGCAGTACGGCCCCGAATCGGTAATAACCATCACAAGCGGCAGCGGCAAAGGCGCCGAGACGGAATCGCGGGCCGGCTTTTTTGAGCAGGTTCTCGCACACATAACCGGAATATCCGGCCCCCTCATCATTGCCGGCCCGGGGTTTATCAAGGACGATTTTGTAAAGTATGCCAGAGGCAGGGCAGCTCCGGTCATGGAGAACGTGGTAGTTGTCGAGACAAGACGGATCGGGCGGGGGGCAGTCCAGGAAGTGATCGGCAACGGGGCGCTCGACAAACTCATCGATGATCTCCAGCTCTCCCGCGAAGTCCGGCTCATGGACGAAGTCCTTCTCAGGATCTCAAAGGACGGGGCGGTTGCCTACGGTCTGAAGGAAGTACAGGAAGCGATTGGATATGGCGCAGCAGAACAGATCCTGGTGGTAGACGCCAATCTCAGGGATCCTATGATGGCGCAGCTCATCGAAAAGGCGGAGTCCATGCGGGCATCGGTCGTTGTCTTATCATCTACGTTCGAGCCCGGGGAGCGGCTGGTTGCCCTTGGCGGGATTGCGGCGCTGTTGAGATATAAAATTTCTCCATTATAGAAATGGACATGAGTCCAACCGGTCAGCACCGGAATCACGAAACTCGATATACCAACACGATTTCACGGGCATCCGAGACGGAGAGATTTTTGGCTACGGGCCTGTCGAAGATAGCCTTCACGTACACGGGAATGTATCTGAACCGCGGACAGAATGACCAGGACAGGATTCTGTTGCCCGCAAAAAGGAATTTTATTGTACGCAGTTTTCACCGCGGGGGTGAGAACGGCCGTCCATGTGCGTTTCTGCGAGAGCGGTTTTTTCAGCCCGGGGTCTGCTAAAATAATTTAATCGCGATCAAAGGGTGTCAGTAAACCTGCCAACAGTTGGATAATTATCCAACTATTGGATATTTATCCAACAGCAAATCGTTTTTTCCGACGGGGACGTTCAAGCCGATCTGTCAAAGGTTGCTTGAAAAATTTCTGGCAGGGGCTGAGGGGGTGATCGAAATTTTTTTGCCGGAGATTGATTGCAATCCAAAAACCTGCGCCACTCAGGATGATGCAAGACATGCATTCACACAGATTACACCATTCGAGTGGTTGCCCTTGAACGATAATTACGATACACCGTACACACCCTGACAGGGTTGGTTGCGTATTGGTGGATTACAGCGCTGATGAGGGTAAACACACTCAATAAGTAATTCCGGATACAGGATGTTGAAAGAGGAAAGAAAATTGTTTCCGGTATGGTGTTTAGTAATGCTGTTTGTGTTTTTGAAAAAATGCTTTCACCAAATATCTGATAGAGAAAAGGAAGGATAACTTGAATCTAAAAAGAGGGGGTGAGGATTATGGGAATACTAAGAGACAGAGAACGCGTTCGAAAGGGATGAAACAACAGTGCCACTGGAGTCCAGAAGAGATACAGTATAGGTATCGCTGTAACCTGCAGGAATAGTACATACCGCTGTTGCTTCAATCGAAGTTGATGGGTAGTAAGTCGATCCTGTAATAGTATGGCTGCTTGATGTAAGTTTGAAGTTTGATGCAGAACCAAGATTCGTCCCATATATTGTTATACGGGCAACAGTATCAACACCTCCCGTCACAAGGGACGGCGGACTAATCGAAGTTATAGTAGCCGCACTTGCTGATGTGGTCGTAGTCGTGGTTGTCGTGGTTGTGGTTGTAGAAGTACCCTGAACAACATTGAACCCGTTCTGGAACTGGTGATATTGTCCATCCGGATTAGTGAGAACAATATTCCAGTAACCAGTAGTAGTATTCGAAGGTATCACAAAGGTACAGGTAATCAGGTTTGCCGATTTGACATTCACGTTCGTTGCAGAAATGTTTGTATTTCCGGATTTTACCAGGGTGACCGTTGCACCTGACTGGAAATTGATTCCTACCAGATCGGTAATAGATACCGTTTCACCGGTTTTTCCTTTATCGGGTTCGATACTATTAACTTTTGGAGAGAGAGCGGATGAAGTGGTTGCTGTTGCTGAAGCCGCCGTTGTGGTTGCTGTCGTATACGCTATCGTGGGCGTAACAGCGGGCGTCGGGGTTTTTACCGGGACTGCGGAAACCGCTTTATTTGTCACTTTCTGGGTATACACCTTATCGATAGTTGACCGGTCGATCTTCTCGGTCTTGGAATCCATACGGTACCCCCAGGTTCCGTCACTGTTGGGGTAAACGTAAGCCCGCTCATACTTGTCGGAGGCTGCATCATAGCCTATGATGAGAAGACCGGAAGTGGAACTGGATTTGGGGTTTTTCACGATATCCCCGGCAGAATAGAGAGCCGCTGACGAAGATGCAGCAGTTGTGACTGCAACAGTAGCGGACGGATTCTGCGAGCTGGAGGATGAATCGCTGCTGGAGCACCCGGCAACAAGGACTCCGGCTACAAGAAGAGCCACCAATATGGGTATAATCGTAAATGACTTGCTCATAATGAATATTGCGTCATTGACCTAATTAAAAAAACCGGTTCGACAATCCGAGCATAATAACCCATTTAATGGATGAAAATATTCTTCATCGGAGTTACTGTGAAAAAAAACGATGTCCGGTCGGACTTATTTCCGCAAAAATTTCACCTATCAGGAAATGATATAAGCCCGGCCATGAGATAACGGACAGGATCTTGAAAAAAATGACAGCCGGTCGGGCAAAAAAAGATTGAACTTATTCTTCTTTCTTCTCGGGCTTCTTGAAAGTCTCGACAAGAGTGATCTCGGAGATGCCGGTGATGAACTCGAAACCCTCGTGGATGATCCGGCCGCGCCAGAGGAGCCACCGGCGATCGTAGTTGATCCCTGGCGGGAGGGTTACTGTTACCGTGCTCCCGGTCATTGCAATCTCCATCTCCCTTCCGGCATAGAGACGGACGAGACCCTTGAACTGCTCAAGGGGTTCAGTTACTTTTTCCTCGATTTTGTACGAGTAGGTAAGTGTCTGGCCTGCAAGCGGGGCATTGAAGTCAACAAGGACACGGGAGCCGATGACATCGACTACCGTCCCTTCGCCAAGCTCTTCCATCTTGACAGGCATGCCGCGGACCGGCTTCTCGGAGAACTTGTTCTTCGGGAATGACTGGAGTTTCTTGGGGTCGCGTTCCCCGAATGCCTTGGCCGGCTCAACAGTGACCGTTCCTTCTGCACCGGCTTTTTTGCCGACAAGTTCCTCATCGAGCCCGATGATCACGTGCTTCTGGCCAACGCAGATAGTGACAGGACCGTAGATCGCATTCTTGCTGTGGATTCCGGCATTCTTTGCCTCTTCCTCGTTCGTTGTATCAAAGACATTATCACCGACTTTGCCGGTATAATTCAGACGGATAAAATCTCCTTCTTTAATTACCATAGTTCACCTGACTATAATAAGTCGCAATAAAGACAGATAAAAGTGTGGCACAATTATGCTGGAAGTTGAACTAAAAGTCAGGGTCCCTTCGCTCGATCCAATTCGCGGACGGCTGATCTCACTCAATGCAGCACCATCAGGAAAACTGCATGAGCATGATATCTATTACAACGCCCCCCACCGGGATTTCGGAAAGACTGACGAGGCAGTCCGGGTCCGGTATACGGATGATCATGCAGTTGTCACCTACAAAGGGCCGAAACTCAGGAAGTTCGGGCTCAAGGCACGGGAAGAACTCAACTTTGCTGTCGAGTCCGGCCCCGCATTCGAGACCATGCTCGACCGGCTCGGGTTCACCAAGACCGCCGAAGTGAACAAGTGGCGGGAGAATTTCAAACTCGGCACGGCTTCCATCTCGCTTGATTCTGTCGACGAACTCGGCACGTTTGCCGAGATCGAAGTCATTGTTGAAGATGAGAACACCGATCCGACCATTCAGATCGAGAAGATTGCACGGGAGATTGGAGCAGTCGGTGAACCAATACTCGCATCGTACCTGGAACTGCTCCAAAAAAAAAGGGATCTCGGTTGCAGCGATAGATAGCTGATTCAACTTTTTTTAAAGAGACCGATATTTCCGATGTGCATTTCAGATACGCCATTTCCGGATCCATTTTAACAAACCTGATCCGCATCTTCCACTTCCGGACACGGGTGTGAGCCGACGACTCGCACGGTTTCCTTAAAACGTATGGTCAGTGATCTTGCTGCAGCGGGGACAGAGCCCAGGGATGCCGTTACAGAAAACAACAGATCCAACAGAGTATAGTAGAAACTTCAGATACGTGAAAAGAGTTTTTCGGGAGCAGAATCTACTCTGCCCCCGGATCGGAATGCTGCCTATACCGTCAGCAGTTCAATCTTGATGTCCCGGGCATCGTTTCCGAAATGGATCATGGCGCAGTGGCCGTCCATTGCCGGGCCGGGGTTGACGATCTTGACACCGTCAACTTCCATGATGCCCCGGGCCTCGTGAATGTGGGCACAGCAGACAATATCGAAAGCCTTCATGTGCTTCCTGATGCTGTGGCTTCCCACGTGCTCCCCGGCAGGTTTGTCGAGGGTTTCATACGGGGGGGCATGGCAGAGGAGGACGTTGTGAACCGTCTTTTCCATCTTTTTCATAGCGCTGTTCAACACGTCATCTATCTGCTTGTCGGTCAGCTCGAACGGGGTGCCAAAGGGCGTCGGGTTTGAACCGCCAACGCCAACTATGGTCATCTTTCCCAGGTTCATCGACGAACCGTGCATGCACACGGTGTCGGAGTGTTCGAGCGTCTCGATGATCTCACGCGGGTCACAGTTGCCGGGCACAGCAAAACAGGGCACGTCGATCCGTGCGAGCACGTCATCGACCGCGTCAACGGGACCCATATTGGTGATATCGCCTGCAATAAATACCGCTTCCGGAGAAAGCTCCAGAAATGAATCAATTTTACCGAATTGACCATGGAGATCTGCTATGAGTAGCACATCTTTCATGGTATATCATTTGAAGGATGTCGTAAAAACCTTATTGCAGGATCGTTCCAGGAACCGGTCAGCCTGCCGCCTAAAGCGAGCTTTCCGCAGAGTTTTTCCGTTTCCGGAAGGAGTGACCGCGCGGTACTTCCGGCAAGCGGGGTGCCGGGCAGGGGCAGGAAGAGATGGACATGGACTTTTCCGTGCCGGGCTACCTCCCGTATGAGAGCAGCAGTCTTTCGCTGATCCTCGTCCGTCTCGAACGGAAACCCGACAATGAAGTCCACGATCGGAATTATGGAATAATCCCTGCAGAGCTCAACAGCACGGATCACATCGGCGTTCGTATGGCCCCGGTGGAGACGGGCAAGCACTGCATCGCTCCCCGACTGGGCCCCGAAATGGAGTTTCGTGTTCGTACAGTACCGGTTGATCAGATCGAGCGATTCGGCGCAGATAAATTCCGGGCGCACTTCCGAAGGAAACGTGCCAAAATAGATCTCGCTTCTGATCTTCGAAAGCAGCCGCTCGATCTTCTCCCACCGGGGATGGATCCCATCCGATCCATAGGCAAAAGCATTCGGGGATACGAACCGGGCCTGGCCGTACCGGTTCGCATACCGGGCTGATTCGTCGATCGAACGGTGCCGCATGCAGTGCCCGAAGATCTGCGGGGTCTGGCAGTAACCGCAGGCAAACGGGCAGCCCCGGCTCAGTTCCACGTACCCTTTCATCTCGCCAAAGGCAGGCCAGGAATCAAGGCGGACACATGTATCTGCCGGCCCGTAAAATTCTCCGGTCGCAACCCCGGGGATGCACCCGTCCCTGCCAGCTACAATCTCACCAAGGAGACGGGGGAGCGTATACTCCCCTTCTCCGACAATTACATAATCAGCATACCGGGCAACTTCCCGATAACAGGCCGTGGCATGGGGACCACCGGCAATTGTTATGCAGTCTGCCCGGTTTATTTCATCAAGATACTGGCGGGCATTGATCGAGTTGAGGCTATAGCAGGTCACGTCGGATTCAGGTTTCTCAACCGGGGTGAGATTATATCCTGCCGTTCCGCAGGCAGCATACAACACCGCATACGAGTTCCTTGCTGCAGTAATATCCCGCCAGTTCACCTGCATGATGCTGACCGGTTTGTCCGGGATGCTAAAAAGAGTGTTTTATTTTAGGAGGAATTATCCGCGGGTGCGGTATTCCCGGATAACGTCAGCCACCTTGTAGGTGTTGCCGCTGTTCATTGTAACCCAGACTTCGACCCGGTCGGGCTGTCCCTTGAGGGATCCGGATCCCCGCGTCCCGTCCAGTTCAACGTTGTCGCCTTTATTGATTCCAACCGTAGCCGCCTGGGTGGACCCATCCGTCCGGGTCAGTTTGACATCGATCTTCTTGACACTGACCTGCCCCATGCCCCCCTGGAAAGTGACCGGGATCTTGCCCAGGTAGTCTTTTTCACCAACATCAACGGTAACCGCAAGGTAATCAGGAATGGCATCGGTTGGCTGGGTCACAAGAGTGGCCGTACCGGAGGTTGTGCCGGACGTGGCTGCTGAACCTGACGATGCTGCAGTGCTTCCCGGAGAACTGGTGCAACCGGTAAAGACAATTGCTGCACAGAGCAGGAACACAAGAGAGAGAACAAGTCTTGTTTTCATACCAGAAATTGAGGGTCCGGGTTATATGATGGTTGTGCTTGGCCGGAATTGCTCAGGCAAGGGACTGAGAGCCCGGGCATTCCATCTCGCCCCGGTCGCCGTCAACCCGGACGGACATGCCGTCTTTGAGCTTGTCAAGCGGGCAGTCGATCCGGTCGATCATGGGGATATTGCCGATGATGGCACCGGTAGCGATGATTGCTTCTGCCTCGGTGTTGACAATGGCTGCGGGCGCGTGCCCGTTCCTGCTCAGGGCATATAGTACATAGGACCCGACCGTTGAGCCCTTCCCATAGGGAAAGACGAGGACTTTGCCCGCAATACAGGCGCCCTGTTTCGGGTGCCCCTTCTCAACGATAATACCCGTTGCCGGGTCTACCCCCGACAGGAATGAGATGGGAGCCGGACTCACGAGAAGCTGCCCGGCACCCGTTCCCCTTGAAATACCTCTGCCTTTGATTAGCAAAACAACACCACATAAATGGTTGAAGATGAAAATATATGATTGATATGGAAGAGACTGCCGTCAATAATACTCCGTCTTCATCCGAGCTCAAATACCAGATCCAGATAAACGAGCTTGAGGCTTCCCTCCTTGAGATGAAGGTGAAGGTTGACGATCTCACAAAAGAGAACGGCCAGCTCAAGCGGGAGAATAACCAGCTCAAGCGCATGCCGCTCTTTGTTGCCGTTGTCGTCGACATTCTTGAAAATGGGGAGATCTACCTGCGGCAGCAGGGGAACAACCAGGAATACCTGACCCATGCCCCGGAAGATCTCAGGCCGATATTAAAACCCGGCGCTAAAGTAGCCGTAAATAACGCCCTGTCCATTGTCAAAGTGATCGGGAATATCTACGACTCGCGCGTCCGCGTCATGGAACTGGTGGACAAGCCGCAGGAAACCTATGCTGATATCGGCGGTCTTACGGATGTTATCCGGGAAGTGCGCGAAGCAGTCGAGTACCCGCTGACAAAACCGGAGATCTTCCGGCGGATCGGCGTGGAGCCGCCGAAAGGCATCCTGCTCTATGGGGCACCGGGTACCGGCAAGACCCTTATTGCAAAAGCGGTTGCCCATGAGGCAAACGCCACATTCATCCGCATGTCCGGAAGCGAACTCGTACACAAGTTCATTGGCGAAGGTGCAGGACTTGTCCGCGAGCTCTTCCAGCTTGCCCGCGAGCACAAGAAAGCGATCATCTTTATCGATGAGATCGATGCCGTGGGCAGCATGCGTACCAATGACGGGACCAGCGGCAGCGCGGAGGTCCAGCGGACTCTCATGCAGCTCCTAGCGGAGATGGACGGGTTCGACAACCGGGGCAATGTGCGGATCATGGCAGCCACCAACCGGGCCGACATGCTCGATCCGGCCCTTCTCCGGCCCGGGCGCTTTGACCGGCTCATCGAGATTGCAGTTCCCGACAAGGATGCCCGGCTCCAGATCCTGAAGATCCACTCAAGGCACATGCATCTTGCGGAAGTCAATCTTGAGGATATCGCCGGGCGGACCGAGAAGGCAACGGGAGCCGAACTCGAAGCGGTCTGCCGGGAAGCGGGCATGATGGCGGTCCGGCGTGAAGCGGAGAATGTCGGGATGGTCGACTTCATCGCTGCAGTCCAGAAAGTCAGGAACGAGACGACCGCTGATAACCGCATGTATACTGATCGCCCGATGCCCTGCCCATCCCGGTTGAAGGGGAGATGTGGATGAATATTCTCCTGATCCAGAAGGAAGGCACCGATCTCCACCATACCCTTTTCTCTTCTGAAACGAGCCGCCTGGTACTCCGGTTTTATCATCCTAAAAAAAAGTCCTGCGGGGTGTACATCACCTGCTCCACGCTCAGCAGCGCGCTGTCACTCGTAGCTGAACTCCGGTGGTATATCAGACGATATGTCCGCGAGCCGCTTTTCGAATGGGAGAGCGGGATCTTTTTCACGCATGAACTTGCACAGGATGTCTACTATGAGCGGACGGTTGTGCTCGGGCCGGACTGGAAATTCCGCAAACTCTATGGTTTCAAGGACGGAAAACTGCTGAACTCTGTGCCGATGAGCACGGGTTCCACACCGGACGAGTATCACCAGGAATATGCCGGCATAACGCAGACGATCGAGATCTGGTGCAGGGAAGACGAAGTGGAGGAAGGCGAACTGATCGGGCAGCCTGAAGACTCAGGACTGACATAAATCCGATTGACAACCTGCTGGATTGGCCGGGTTATTCAGTTTCCGGCAACCGATCTTCAAGAGTGCATCCCGGAACAACGATACAGGAAAAGCAGGGCTGAATTTTCGTAAACGAAGACCGGGGAGCAGACGGCTCCCCGCAAATGAAAGCGCATACATCACGACTTCTTCATGAGGTATGCGCTGATGGAAAGGAGCACAATCGCGGCAATCATGAGCGGGATGCCTTCGCAGGCCCGCAGAAAGACGCCGTGCTCGCGGATTTGCTGTGTTAGGGTCATGGTTCTGTCTCCTGTATTGTGTATTGACAGATATGCATGGACCCCTTCGCAATATATAATCCTGAAATGGCAGAAGTAATTTCTTTGCACCTGCCGGGACATCCATTTAACCGCGGGGTTACATGGTCAGAACAGAGCCGTTGGCCGTACGGGCCGGTGGCGGGAATGCACCGGTTGAACCTGAAGAGCTGTCCGAAACGGGTGCAACGATAATTAACCGGTTATTTGTATAAGTGCTGATGGGAGTGAAAGCATTATAACCCACCCGGGGTACATAAACAGAGAGCCAAATTATATTTACCTGATTTATATAAGAACTGTCAGGTGTTTCCTGTGGAAGACCATGCCGGAGTCGGAAGAGAAAAACCTGCCAAAAAAACAGGGGCTGATTCATATTTCCAGACAATATTTGATAATGTCCAGACCGGCCTTGTGATTATTGATCCCGAGTCCCACAGGATTGTCGATGCCAACAGTGCTGCGATTCGGATGATCGGTGCAGAAAAAAAGAAGATAATCGGGGAGATCTGCCACACATTCATCTGCCCGGCAGAAAACGGTATGTGTCCGATTACCGATCTTCACAAGACCATTGATCACGCGGAATGTATCCTTCTGCAAGCCGGCGGAAGCAAACTCCCAATCATCAAATCTGCCGGACTCATCACCCTGGACGGCAGGCAATATATTCTTGAGAATTTTTTTGATATTTCGGAGCGGGTGCATTCCGAGGCATTACCATTCGAGGCAAAACAGATACTCCGGGCGGTCTTTGACCAGACATTCCAGTTCATCGGGCTCATGACACCGGATGGAACCCTCATCGATGCCAACCGCTCTGCCCTGAAGTTCAGCGGCATCAGTGAGTCGGACGTGATTGGAAAACCATTCTGGGAAACCCCCTGGTGGACGCATTCTGTACAACTCCAGCAGGAATTACAAGAGGGAATCCGGTCCGCCGCTCTCGGGAAATTCGTTCGGTTTGAAGCATCCCACAAGGCAGCCGATGGATCCCTCCATTACATAGATTTCTCGCTAAAACCGGTATGTGATGATAACGGGAAAGTCCGGTATCTCATCCCTGAAGGCAGGGATATCACGGACCGGAAGAAGATAGAAGACGAGCTCCAGCAAAAGAACACCGACATCTCTGCTGCTTATGAACAGCTGGCAGCAAAGGAAGAAGAACTCCGGCGGAACTATGATGAACTGGTGAACAATGAGAAAGAGCTCGTTGATCGCGAGAATAAAATTCGGGCAATGTTTGAACAGACCTTCCAGTTCATCGATCTCTTGACTACCGACGGAATCCTCGTCAACACAAACCGTCCGCTCTCCACCTTCGGCGCTGTATCCATACCGGATCTCGCTAAGATTCCGTACCCGGATACAAAACTCTGGTCCTATTCCCGCAATCTTTCCCGGAAGATGAAATATGCGGTCCTGTCAGCTGCCCGGGGGGAGTTCACCCGGTTCGAGATCCTGGATACTTCTGAAGATGGATCTCCCAGATACACGGATTTTTCCATAAAACCGGTAAAAGATCGCAATGGCAAAGCACAGTACCTCATTGCCGAATGCCGGGATATCACCGATCTCAAAACAACTTCGCAGGCACTTGTGGAGTCCGAGAATCTCTACCGGGCAATTTTCGGAAACACCGGTACTGCCATGGCACTTCTCGAAGAGGATACGACCATCAGCCTCGTGAACGCGGAGTTCGAACACTTATGCGGGTTTTCCAAAAACGAGATCGAAGGTCACATGAGCTGGACCCGGTTTATTGATGCGGAAGATCTCAAACGGATGCAGGAAGAGTTCGCCACAAGAAAGACCGGGGATTCTCCGGCAACCCCCACCCAGAGCGAATTCCGGTTCATAACAAAGACCGGTGAAGTGCGGGATATCTTCCTGACCATGGACAATATTCCCGGGACGAAGAAGAGTGTATCCTCCCTCATGGACATCACCGAGCGGAACCAGATGACCCAGAAACTGTCCGCTGCTCTCAAAGAAAAGGAAGTCCTTCTCCGGGAGATCCATCACCGGGTGAAGAACAATCTCCAGATCATCATCAGCCTCTTAAATCTCCAGTCCCATTCTTTTTCTGATGAGAAGGTTCTCGGCGCGATCATGGAAAGCCAGAACCGGGTCCGGGCAATGGCCCTTGTCCACGAGAAGGTATACCAGTCCGAGAATCTCTCCGAGATCGATATCACGGAGTATATCCGCTACCTGGGAACGTACCTGTTCCAGTTTTATAATGTGAATATGAATACCATCCACCTGAAAATCGAAGGCGAACATATCCGGATGGGCATCAACACTGCAGTTCCCCTCGGCCTCGTCATCAACGAGCTGATATCGAACAGTCTCAAGCACGCATTTCCCGGGGGACGTTCCGGGGAGATCCTGGTCCGGCTGGAGGCCACGGATTCGGATACTGAGATTCTTGTCTGCGATAATGGCATTGGTTTTGCGAAAGACTATGACTGGGAAAAGAGCGAGACGCTCGGCCTCATGCTGGTCCAGAGCCTAATCCGGCAGATACTGGCTTCTGTGGAGATGGATGGAGCAGCAGGAACACAGTACCGGATAAAAATTCCCTTAAAAAAGATGGAGCCCGGTCACCTCTGATCCTTGGGAAAACGGAACATACCCGGCTTACAGTCCAAAGAAGGGAGGGTAAACACAAACACCAAGAAACAAGGACAAGAACGTGAACTCCCTGCCATAGAGGGATATTGGGCATGGCGATCCACTGCAGGGATCTGCGTTACATCTCGAATCAGTTGAAGGGTGCCCGGTTGGGGGCTGATGTGTTCATCGCAAGGGAAACCGGATGACTTATCCTTTCATCCGGTTATTAAAGTCCGGAAGAAATTTCCGTAAACCCTCACGAGATTATTTTAAAAAGCCAAAAAGAAAGATGCACGGAGCCGGAACTATCACGCAAACATCGCACCTTCGCCATCGAACGTGCTCCGGTTGAGTTCAAAACCAACTTTCGCAATAGCAGCCAGGAAATCTTCCTGCGTAATGGACGGGCGCTCCTTCCGGATTGCAAACATTCCCGCCTCCATGCAGATGGCCCGGAGATCCGCACCATTCTTGCCATCGGTCTGGCGGGCAACTTCCGTAAGATCAACATCCTTGTCGATCGTGAGGGAACGGCAGTGGACGTTCAGGATGGAAAGGCGGCCGGCTTCGTCAGGGAGTGGGATCTCGATGATCCGGTCGAACCGGCCGGGACGCAGGAGCGCCTTGTCCAGGATATCTATCCGGTTCGTGGCCCCGATGATCTTCACGTCTCCCCGGTTCTCGAAACCGTCCATGCCGGCCAGGAGCTGCATGAGGGTCCGCTGCACCTCGCGGTCACCCGAAGTGTTCGCCTCGGTCCGGCTCGCCCCGACTGCATCGATCTCGTCGATGAAGATGATGGTCGGTGCCTTCTTCTTGGCAAGATCGAAAAGTTCCCGGACAAGCCGGGCCCCTTCGCCGATATATTTCTGGACCAGTTCGGAACCAACAACCCGCATGAAATGGGCATTGGTCTCATGGGCCACTGCTTTTGCAAGCAGGGTCTTGCCGGTTCCCGGTGGCCCGTGAAGGAGAACTCCTTTCGGGGGATCGATCCCGATCCGCAGGAAGAGCTCGGGCCGTTTCAGCGGCAGTTCCACCGCTTCCTTGATCTCGTTGATCTGGGCTTCCAGTCCCCCGATATCGGAATAATTCTCCTGGGGGGAGTCCACCAGTTCCATGCCGTAAACCGCAGAATCGAACGAGGTCGGGAGCAGTTCCACGATCGCAAGCGACTGCTGGTTGAGCGTGCAGCGGGCGCCCGGCTTGAGATCCTCTGTATTGATGGACGGGGAGCTCCGCACCAGGAACCGGGGTCCCGCGCTTGAACGCACGATCACGCGCGATGCATCAACAACATCGGTCACGGTCCCGATAATCAGGGGCGGGCTTCTCAGCTGCTCGCTCTCGCTTTTGAGTTTTCTGACCTCCCGCTCGTACCGGATCTTCTGGGTCTCGATATACCGCTTGTCTGCCTCAACCTGCCGGAGCTGCTCGCGGAGTTCGAGGTTGCGGGATTCAAGATTGCCTACACGCTCCATCATCTGGGCTTCGAGATCGTGCTTGTCGTTCTCGATCTGGCCCAGCTGCTCCCTGAGCTGTTCCGATAACGTACGGTACAGCCGGTAAAGTTCCTCAGGCGTCTGGGGATCCGGGGACTGGTGAAGAGTATCGGCCATCTCGTGCCTCAGGTAGATATAGGGAAACTGCATATAAAGTGTTTGTTGAGGAGGCAAGTGCGGAACCGGAAACGTGTTCCGGATGAGGTGGGAATTTATACTCCCACACGCTACCTCTTTGTGAGAATATGCAGTGCGAAATGTGTGGTGAACCTATCCGCGGCGCCCCGAAACTTGTCCGGGTTGAAGGGGCCGAGCTGCAGGTCTGCAGCAAATGCGAGAAATTCGGCACTGAAGTGCAACAGGTCCGGAGAACCGATCTTGCCCGTCCCGCCCAGGTCCGGCCCGGGGCAGCCAAAAGCGTGCCGGCATCCCCGTCCGCATACCGGAAGAAGGATCTCTTCGATTATATGGAAGGGGATATTGTCGATGACTACAATGAGCGGATCCGCAGGGCACGGATGGAGAAGGGGCTGTCCCAGAAAGATCTTGCAATGCAGATGAAGGAGAAAGAGCACCTTATCCAGAAGATCGAGAACCGCGACCTGATTCCGGAGGAGAACGTCAGGAAAAAACTCGAAAAAGTGCTGGGTATCCAGCTGGTCGATGCCCCCGTGGATGAGGCGGAGAAGAAGGTGCAGAGCAAGCTCGCCCCCACCCTCGGCGATCTCACCATCATCCGGAAAGCAAAAAAACAATAAGTCCTTTTTTTAAGCCAGATCGATAACCGCGTTGTGCAGGATATCGAGCGTCTCCCGCATGGCCCGGCCGGCATACCGCATGTGGTGGTAGATCTCAAGCATACGCAGCGCATGCATGGGATCGTTTGTCTTGAGAAGATCCGCCATCCCCGCTATGTAGATCTCTTCGAGGGAATTGTAAGTATCCCGGGCATGGCGGATCTCTGTCTCGACTGCGGCCTTGTCCCTGCCCATGGATTTTATCCCGCGGGCAATGCATTCCGTACCGTTTAAGAGATTCTCTGCCATCTCGATAATGGGCCTGTCCGGTGTGACCCCGAACGCGTACATCTCCTTTGCCGTCTCTTTTGAGATGTTGAGGATATAGTCCATCTGCCGGGAGATGCTGTAGATGTCCTGCCGGTCAAACGGCGTGGAGAATGATTTGATCAGCCGGGCTTCCATCTCGTGGCGCATATTATCAACTTCGTTCTCGATCTGTTCAAGTTCCCGGGGATTGCAGAGCGGACAGGCTTTGAGCCATGACACGAGCACCTGCACTCCCGCAACGGTCCGGTCGGCCTGCGCGGCAAGCATTCCCTCAAAATCGTACTCCCGGGGAAAGATTGCCGAGAACAGGCTTTTTTTCTCGTCCTGCTGATGGGTTTGTTGCTTTTTTTCCATAGGATCATACTCCCGATACGGGTGAGATGATGAGATAGAGGAGCCCGGAGATGAGCATCGTGACCGGAATGGTAACCGCCATTGCGATCAGGATATGCTTTCCAACCTCCCACTTCACTTTCCTTGGGTTCTCTGCCGCCCCTACGCCAAGCACCGACATGGTGATGACCTGCGTTGAGGAGACGGGAGCTCCGGCGATTGTGGAGATGCCAACGGATGCAGCAGAGAAGAACTGGGAATCGAACGAGTGGATGGGTTCGATCCGGAAGATCCTCCGGCCAAGCGTGCTCATGATCCGCCATCCTCCCGACAGCGTCCCTATGGCTATGAGAATGGCGCAGACTACCCGGGCCCAGAGAGGAACATCGGATGCGGCAGACATGCCTGCCGAGAAGAGGACAAGCGCGATTATCCCGAGCTGCTTCTGGGTATCGTTGGCTGCGTTCGAGAACGCCATGACCGCGGCTGCACACCAGTTGAGCGCAATGATCTTCCGGTTGATCGTCCGGTCCGCATTCCGGAGGAGGACGGTCGTGCACCGGTGCAGAAGGTAGCTTCCGGCAAAACCGATGATGACCGAGAGGATAAAGAAGAAGAGGATCTTGACAAAGCCCGCAAGTTCGGGAGACGGGCCGAACAGTTCATCCACGCCCCAGAAGATGCTCCCCGTACCGGCAGCCGCAATTCCCGCCCCGATGAGCCCCCCGACAAGCGAATGGGAGGAGGAGGAGGGCATGCCGAACTTCCAGGTTATGAGATTCCAGACCGTTGCCGTCAGCATGGCAGCGAGAAGGACCACAACCACCATCGACGGGGAGGGGAGCGTTAAGAGTCCTGTCAGCGTAAAGGCAACAGCGCTTCCCCCGCCGATTGCACCAAAAAAAGACATTGCTGCAACAAGGATGATTCCCATCTTCGGCGTTGCCGAACGGGATGCTATGAATGTTGCAGCAATCGAACTGGCATCCTGGAACCCGTTGGTAAACGTGAAGGCAAGCGCCAGCAGCACGGCAATGATGGCAAGTTCGATCATGGGATGAGTCGGAACTCTTGTTTTCCCGGCCGGGACCTGCCGGCGCCGGGCACATCGCCATATCTCTTCCTGAGCATAAAAAAGATAGTGGAGAAAATATCTTCCAACCGGTCATGAGGAAATAAAAATGTTCGGATGCCAGAAAGACCAGGCACCCATCATCAGAACGCGGAAGATCGTGGATACGTTATTTTCCGAGGACTGCATCCACCCGGTAATCCTGCAGGCATTCACCATCGAGAACCGATTCGAAGGTAACCGACTGGCCGGCCCCCAGGGTTCCGATGAATACGGATCGGGAGTCGCGGATGGTCTTGGTCTTCGTGTTGACCAGGTTCAGGTTCAGCACCACATTTTCGGCAGTTGCATTTCCGGTATTGTACGCGTATCCGGAGATCCGGTCATAACACCCGAGGCCCGGCGACCAGTCTTCATTATATCCAAAGTGGGCCCGGACTATGTCCCGGGCGGTCTCCTGACCTGCGGTCGGGGTGGTTGTGCATCCCGCAAGGAAAACAGCTGCAATGATAAGCACGAGAACAGGAATTGTAAATTTCATATTTCATTCCCCGGCATAGCTCAACCAGAGTTACACCTGCTCAGGCTTGAGTGTTCCGCATATGCGTTAAAAAACGGCAGGGATTGCATCATTTACGTAATTATTCCCATTCCCACCGGTACATGGGCCCCGACCGGGCAGCCGGCCGGGTTGTCTCAAAGATGGAAGATGAGCAGATCCGCGCCTAAAACAATGAAGAGGAGGCTTGCAACGATGTCAAATCCGAGCTGAATCCCCGGGCTCTTTTTCAGGGCATCGGCAAATGCCGCAGCGCTGACAGCAAGAATCAGGCACCAGATCGTGCCGGTCAGCATGAATGTGCCCCCAAGGAAGAGGAAGGATAAGACGCCGTAGCCGGATGCGGGATCGATGAACTGCGGGAGGAATGCGATAAAAAAGAGCGCCACCTTTGGATTCAGGAGATTGGTCAGGAGCCCCTGCCGGTACACGACCCGGAGGTTGACCGGAGCAGAGGCGGGTGCGGATACGAATCCTGCAGAGATCGGGTGCCGGTGCAGCCACGGGCTGATGCCCAGCCAGACAAGATACAGCCCTCCGAATGCCGTTATGATAAAGAACGCGAGCGGGCAGAGCGTAAGCACTGCATAGAGCCCCAGTGCTGCCGCAGTGACGTGGATAAGACAGCCGGAGCCGATGCCGAGAACCGAGACGATACCGGCCGACCGGCCCTGGGAAAGACTTCTCCCGAGAATATAGAGGGTATCCTGGCCGGGCACGATGTTGAGCAGGATCCCGGATAGGAGAAAGATGAAGAAATCATGGGTGCCAAACAAATTCCCGGAGATCATGCAGCAGAATTTCTCTTACCGGCCGGGCTAAAATCTTTGTTGTAGGAATGGATGATGACAGTACCGGAGAATTTTGGAGGATCTGGTTGATAAGAGCGGATATGATACTCCGCTTTCATCGGATCGCAAATCCTCATACCGTAGCAGGCAAAATCGTCGCGGTTTATTATGAATCCAGATCCATCTGTACAGATGAAGCCTTGCCTCAATGCCATCCTGCTTGCTATCATTCTGGCTTTGATGCTCGTCGTATCCGGATGTACCCAGAGATCATCCACGCCGGATCCGGTCGTCTATATCGTGTACGGGTCAGAGAAAGGCGATCTCTCGTATACGGACGCTGCATACCGGGGCCTTGCGGCAGTGCAGAACGAGACCCCGATCATCATACAGGAGTTCGTACCCCGGGATTTCGAAACCCTGCCGGATCTTCTCAACAGCACCAAAAATGCAGAACGGCCGGGACTTGTCATAACAGTCGGGTTCCAGTACGCAGACTTCACCCGGAAACTTGCTGATGCGCACCCGGATATCCGGTTCCTTGCCATCGACCAGGCAGGGATCGGTTCAGAGAATCTCCGTTCGTACGAGATATCCTCGTACGGCGACAGTTACCTTGCCGGCGTCCTTGCGGCATCGGCTTCGAGAACCGGCCACGCAGGGATCATTGCCGGGATGCAGTCGGATGTGCTGGACCAGTTCCTGGCAGGGTACGCAGCCGGGGCCCGATCCGTCAATGCATCCATTATCATTGATCAGGCCTATGTCCGGCAGAACTCGACAGCCGGGTTTGCCGACCCGGTGGAGGCAGGCAGGATCGCCGAAGGCATGTACCGCAATGGCACCGATGTGATCTTCACGTGCGCCGGGTACTCCAACACCGGGGTATTTGTGGCAGCCGCAAACTCGACCGGCCGGTATGTCATCGGCACAGATTCCGACCAGTCGCCGCTCGGACCGGCATTCGTGCTTGCGTCAGCAGTAAAACGGGTGGACCGGATCGTGTATACCGGGGTTAAGGAACACCTTGGCGGATCATTTACCGGGGGAAACCGGGTTGTCGGGCTTGCCGATGCGGATACCGCCATTGTTTACAACCCCCGGTTTGATTCCTGGAATGCGACCGTCAGCGCACACGAAGACCGGGCACGGGACGAAGAAGCGAAATATCTTCGCGCACGGGCTCAGCAGGCGCAGAAATAAACCCAGGAACCGGGGGATCCCGGAGCCGTGCTGCAAGGATCCTGCCTGAAAAAGAGAGAAAGATCCGGAACGGATGAACAGAATTCGGGGGAGCCCGTGTATCAACAGGGGATGGCAAACACAGAAATTCCGGCGCCCCGACGCATTACTTCTTTTTGGAATCTGCATCCTCTTTGTCGGCGGCGAGGATCATCGGGGCCTGTTTGCTCTTGTCGAAGGTGCCCTTCTTGGTCCGGCCGTAGCCCACGGTGGAGTTGTTGATAGCGCCCCCGTACCGGGGTTCCATCTTCATAGTGCCATCGGTCTGCATAATCCGGACCATCTCGGGTTCGGCCGGGGCGGCAGGCTGGGCTGCACCTTTCGGCCGGATAACCGTTGTGCCGTCATTGTGGACTACAACAGACGGGGCGGGAGTGGCGTACACAGCCGGCCCCTGCTTCATCTCCTGGCGGCTGCGTTCTCCTTCCTCACGGGCAACGGTCATGGCAAAGGCCTTGAAGTCGAGCAGTTCCGCGATCAGTCCCTTGACCAGCGGTTCCAGATCCTGCATCTTCTTCTCAAGGACAGCGATCCGGCCATCCAGTCCATCGGTTCCAGAAATTACCATCAGTGTCAGATTCTCCTGTTATCGGGTTCGCAACCAGGGATCATTCCACCCGGCCGCGCTCATTGAACACTACAGAGGATCTCTGACATGTTAAAGGGAGGAGGTCGGGGAGAAGAGATTTGCGGACAAACGCAGTTTTCCGTATCCCCTGCCTCAGGGAGCTCCGTCACCCGCGAAGAGAGAAGCCTGGCAGCAGCCAGGCTCCCGGTCAAAACGGGATCGAAAACGCATTATGAATCCATCTTTACCAGCCGTGCTCCGAGCGCGTACGCCTTCCGGCAGTCAGCCGGAAACTGTTCATTATGGCGTTTTTTCTTCTCAGCCTCGTTGAACCGGGGTGCAACATATTTTGAATAATCGGAAAACTGGTAGGTGTCGGTTACGAAGAACGACTCGCACGAGCCGAAGATCCGCTCCATTGTCATCTCGGTTCCTTTCGCGTTCCGGTCAAAACCGATCTCCCGCACCATCTCGTCCGTTGCGCCGGCTGTGTAGATGAACCCGGTCCGGATCTTCCGTGGAAAGAGCGTTGAGCGCTCATTATCATAGACCAGGTACTGGTAGATGAGCCGTTCAAGGAAGGACCGGGTCTCCCCGGTAGTGATCCCGAGATAGATAGGGGAGCCGATCAGGATCGCATCGGCCTTCTCGATCTGTTCAAATATAGGCTTGAGATCATCCTTTACCGCACAATGCCCGTAGCTCTTCCCGTTGATCCGTTTGCAGGCAAAGCAGCTTGTGCAGCCCTTGTAATCCAGGTCATAGAGATGAATCAGCCGGGTCTTCGCCCCTTCGTCCCGGGCTCCGTCCAGGGCATGTTCAAGGAGTGTTGCCGTGTTCCATTTTTTCCGGGGGCTTCCGTTGAAAGCAAGGATCTTCATAATCTTTTAGTTGGATGCTGGGAATAAAAAAAGTTCAGGCAGGTCCATAAAAAGAGATTCTGGCAGTTACCGCATGATCTCATGAATCAGATCCCGGTTATACAGTCAATACTCAGACAGTGAACCGGTACTCCCCTTTCGGCACACCGATCTCGAACCGTGCCCCTTTTCCCGGCTCGCCCGTCTCTATAATAGTGATGCCGGTGATGGCGAGGATCTCACGGGAGAGGAAGAGACCAAAGCCGGTACGTTTCCCGTATCCCCGCTCGAACAGCCGTTTTTTATCGGATGCCGATATTCCTGTCCCGTCATCCTCGCAGATGATAACAAGTCCGGCCTCGGACTCGCGGGTCAGGATGCGGATGGTTGTCAGCTGATCGCCGCCATACACGAGCGCATTTTCGATCAGGTTATAGAAAACCTTGTCAAAGAGAGGATCGGCATACACTTCCAGATCGGGCCGGTCGAGAGTGACTTCCACCGATCCAAGATTCAGCGTTCCTTTTGCCCGGATGATGCTCAGGTTCACGCTCTGCCACACCGGGGCTTTTACACCTATATCCTGGTATTCCTTTGTGAACAGGATCTGGTGCTCGATCGTCTCAGCGTTTTTCCGTTCCCGGGCAAGATACTCCTGCAGTTTATCGGGATCGTTAATCGAGTATTCAGAGAGTTCGAGATAGCCTTTGAGTACCGTGAGCTGGTTGAGGATATCGTGCCGGGTGATGGAACTGAGCAGGTTGAGTTTCGCATTTGCCTGACGGTAAGCCTCCTGTGCCCGCTGGAGTTCAGCAGTCCGGTCCTCAACCCGTTTCTCCAGTTCATTGTAGAGCCTGTGCAGTTCCTCTTCTGCAGCTTTCCGTTTTGTGATATCCCAGAAAATTCCCTGGACACCGGTGATAGTCCCGTTGATATCCCTTACCGGGGTCTTGATGACATTGACCCAGCACACCTCCCCGTTCTGCTGATTCTGCTCGATAAACTCTTCGGCTTTTCCGGTTGTCATCACCCGCTGGTCATCCTGCCGGTATTTTTCTGCAAGACCTGGGGGATAAAAATCGTAATCGGTCTTTCCGGGAATCTCATCGGGCCGCAGGTTCAGGGTAGCAGCAAAGTTCTCGTTGCAGGAAACAAACACGGAAGTGAGATCCTTGCGGAAGATATTCTGCGGTATATTCTCGAACAGGGCCCGGTATTTGTGTTCTGATATCTGGAGTGCTTCATCTTTCTTCTCCAGTTCATGGAGGTTCTCTTCAAGTCCTTCCAGGGTCTGCCGCAGTTTTTTTGTCATCTGGTTGAAAGCCAGGGCAAGGCGGCCGACTTCATCTTCCGTCAGGACCGGGGCTTCCTGCCTGAGATCCCCTGCCGTGACCCGGGCGGCAGTATCGGCAATTGCAAGGATGGGGCGGGTTATCTGGCGGGCCAGCAGGTACATCCCGGCGGCAAGGATCACCGAAAGCAGTATCCCGATATAAAAGATGGTCAGGGCGAGATCCCGTGCAGGGGCAAGCGCTTCATCCTGGCTCATCTCCGCAATCAGGGCCATGTCGTGGTTATCCACCCAGCGGTACACCCCGACCACGGGCACCCCGTCATAATTCCGGTAAAAGCCGGAGCCGTCTTTACCCCGGAGTGCTGAATCTATCCCTTCAGATCGCACAACCCGCGAAGAGGTCCCGGTCTTCATGAGAGGGGTTTCCGAGATGATCCTTCCGGATCGATCAACAAGATAGGTCTCCCCGCTCGTTCCAAGTCCGGTGCGCTCAAGGATGATGCGATCGATATGGGCAAGGGAAATGCGTGAAGCAAGAACCCCGATGCGCTTTCCCTGCATATCGAATAACGGGGTTGCAATAAGGATGAACGACTTTTCATAAGGGGTGGTGGCATTTACCGTAGTTGCAAGTGTCCTGGACCGGCCTTCCAGGAAATAAGTATCCCCTGCAACCGACTTGCCCTCGTGGGTCATGTCGCTTGAGACCGCAATCGTACCATTCAGGTCAATGATGGCAATTTCATCCGTGTATATGGTCCTGGAGACCACCTGGGGCAGGAAATCAGAAAGCTCGGTATGCGCCTGGTTCTTTTCCTGAGATTTACCTGGCGATGACAGAAGGATGCCGGACTGCTTCCGTATGCCCGGGACCCCGGCAACCATGACCACGTTCTGCGTCTGGTCCTCAACCCAGTTGTTCAGACCGTCTTCCTTTATCGTAGCCACCGCATCGAGCCGGTCATAGACCGAGCGGGTTATGGACTGGCTGGCCTGGAAGTAGACTATACAACCCACAAGGCTTACGATCAGGAGGGAGAAGAAGAGGAACGAACAGATAAGCCGGGCTGTCAGATTCCGGCGCCAGAACCAGGTGCTCTTCATGGTATTATCCTAACCGGGGATCTGCCCGAGGGCACTGGTGTTGAACCGGGCGGTTTCTGTGACAAGATCCCGCCCATAGTACTGTTGTGAGAACCGGAGCAGGGTGCCGTCCCGGTTCATCTCCCGGATGATGCCGGTCACATTCCCAACAAACGATGCCGGGTTCCTGCCCCCCGATCGGTCCACGGCTGCTGCGTCGTAATCATAAAAGACGGGACTGCCCAGCTGCCGGATGGCAAGACCGTTTTTCTGGGCATCCTCGCCCAGGGGCTGGTTGGTGAGGACTGCATCCAGTTTCACCCCGTCACCGGAGGCCAGGTCGGACAGGGCCACGGCTTCGTTCTCGTACGCGATGATGGTTGCATTTTTGATGGCAAAATCGATCTTCTGGCCGGGCAGGTCGAGCGTGCCGTCCAGGTAATGCTCGAGGATACAGCCGGCACATACCCCCACTTTCTTACCGGAGAGATCGCCGGGGTTTTGATAGGCCGTGTTGTCCCGGTTCACAAACAGGCTCACCGGGCCGGCATAATAGGGCTGCGTGAAGTACATCACCTTCATGCGTTCCGGAGTGATCGCCAGGGACCCGACATGGATATCCCACCGGTCGGACCAGCTGCCGCTGATGATCTCGGTCCGTGTAGGCGTAACAAAGCAGGGTTCCACACCCAGCCTCCGGGCAATCTCGTCTGCCACTGCGACATTGTAGCCCGTAAGTTCATTGGCAGTATATTCGTTCCGGGCGCATCTCGTTTCGGGTGTGCGGCTGGCATTTTGTTTCAATGCCGAATTGGGAGGATAATTTGAGTCCGTGGCAATGATCAGCTTCCCGCGGGCGAGTATTTCGGCAAGCTTGTCATCGGTTGTCGCGGGCAACGGGGGAGCCTGCCGGGGCAGGGAAACCAGAACAAGGGTACCCAGAAGCAGGACAAGGATGATTGCAACAAGTACGATGCGCCGGGACGACATGATGATACCAGAAGGATATTTCTTGCCCGGTAAAGGATTTGCTCTGCAGATTCTACCGGGAACTGTTCAAATTCACATTGTGACCGGTCGTTATTTATTATATCTATTTGAACTCGGGAGGATCAGGCCAGTTCACAGAACAAAAATCCAACAATGACTGAAGCAGTATCGGGTACTTCCACAGGGATCTTCCCGGATAAATTCATTCCGTCTTCATCTGAATATGCCGGTACTCTCCATTCGGTACGATAATCTCGAACCGGGCCCCTTTGCCCGGCTCGCCGGTCTCCCGTATGGTGATACCGGTAATGTCGAGGATCTCCCGGGAGATGGCCAGGCCAAACCCGGTATTCTTCCCGAACCCCAGATTGAAGATCATCTCTTTATCATCCTTTGCTATGCCATTCCCGTCATCGGCACAGACAAGAATCCGGTCCCCGTCCCGTTCCTCAAGAGAGAAACGGATGTTCCCAACCCCGCCACCATGCCGCAGGGAATTGTCGATCAGGTTGTAAAAGACCTTGGCTATCAGCGGATCGGCAAATATCTCCACGCCTGCGGGAAGATCGTTGATGAGCATGACCTGGCCGAGTGCAGTATCCCGGGCCGCGTTATCCGCAAGGAGCCGGATATCCTGCCATTTCGGGGCAAGTACGCCAATCATCTCGTACTCCTTGGTGAACTGGATCATGTTTGCGATCTGCCGGCTTGCCTTCCGGATGCGGGAGAACTCGCCTTCATAGGCAGGATCGGGAATTTTTTTCCGGAGCAGGACAACATAACTGTCCAGGGTCAGGATCTGGTTCTTGATGTCGTGACGGGTTATCCCCGAGAGGATGTTGAGCTTTTTATTGGCCTGCCGCAAGGCTTCCAGGTCCCTCTTGCGTTCGGTGATGTCGCGGGCGATGCCCAGGAGATATGCAATATTCCCGTGGGAGTCCTGCATCGGGGACAAGGTTGTGTTATGCCACAGTAATGTGCCATCCTTGTGGCAGACCCGGTATTCCGCCCCGGATATATTTTTCTCTCCACTGAGAATCTTCCGCAGGAATTCACGGGCAGCAGGAATATCTTCGGGGGGTATGAAAGATTCATATGACTTTCCCAGGACTTCACCGGGATCATATCCCAGCGCATCGGTCCAGCGCGGGGAGATGTACGTGAAGATACCATCCGGTGTCATCGAATAGATGATATCGTTTGCATTTTCCACAAACGAGCGGAACTTTTCCTCACTCTCGCGGAGGGCTTCTTCGGCTTTTTTGCGCTCGGTGATATCGCGGATGATGGAGAGATCAACGTTCTTCCCCTTATAACTGAACGAGCGGATACTCACTTCAATAGGGAGGATACTCCCGTCTTTCTTCCGGTTCATGGACTCGAAGGTAGCATACCCGTCCTGTTCCAGCCGTTTGAAGATAATCGGCATGATCTTCTTTGCAAAATCCTCCGGCACGATATCCCGGGGGGACATTGCCAGGAACTCTTCCCTGGAATACCCCAGCATCATGACGGCTGTATCGTTCACAAGAAGGTACCTGCCGGGACCGTCCCTGGCTCTTTCAACCAGGAAGAGCCCATCGTTTGCATTATCAAAGATCTCGCGCAGAAGCCTTTCACTCTCCCTGAGTGCCTCTGCTGTAGCCATGCGCTCGGTGATATCCTCGATCTGGGCCGCGAAATAGCGCAGGGAACCCTGATCGTCCCGGACCGGGATTACCCGGATGATAGCCCGGAGGACGCTTCTGTCTTTCCTGATGTACCGTTTTTCCGTACTGTATACCGGAATAGTACCGGCCGCCAGCTCCTGCATATGGTTCATGTCGCGGCCAAGATCATCCGGGTGCGTGATGTCCTTAAACGACATTGCAAGCAGTTCCTCCTCCGTATACCCGGTCATGGATATCCAGGCCGGGTTGACCGAATAAAACCGGAAATCCGGCGTGACCAGGGTCATTGCCAGCGGGCTGTTCTCGAAGATCTTCCGGAACCGCTCTTCGCTCTCCCGGACACTCATCTCAGCCTTCCTTTGTTCGGTGATGTCGCGGGCAACCCCCCGGAATCCCTGCAGCGAGCCGTCAGCTCCTGTTACCCGCGACGGCCGGATCTCAACTATCAGATCCCGCCCGTCCTTGTGGCGTGCATGTACTTCGAGCGGTTTGAGCGGGCCTTCCGAAGAGATGTACCGCGCCAGTTCCTGCATGACGAAAGGCCGCTCCTGTTCCGGGATCAGTTCGGTTATCCGCTTCCCGATCAGTTCTTCCGGCATATATCCTACAACCGAGGTGACCACGGGACTGATGTACCGGAATATCCCCAAAAGATCGATCTCCCAGATCATGTCCGGGGTGGTCTCGATGAGCGAGCGGAACTTCTCCTCACTCTCGCGGAGCGCCTCTTCGGCATTTTTGCGCTCCGTGATGTCGTGGATGATCCCCTCCACGCCCAGCACATTTCCGCTGGAATCAAAATAGAAATGGCTGCTCGTTGTTACAAACCGGTGACTTCCGTCGCGGGTCTTTAAGACGAGGGGGTAATTTTCAACCGAGCCCTGTTCTTTCAGCGCAGCAAGGAAACGTTCGCGCTCTTTTGGGTCTGCATAGGTGTCGGCAGCAACATCGAGCCCGATCATCTCCGCTTCCGAGCCATAGCCGGCAAGTTTTACCCCGTAGGGGCTGAACATGGTAAGTTTGCCATCCCGGTCGGTCCGGTACACAACATCCTGCATCTTCTCGATGATATCCCGGTATTTTTGTTCGCTCTGCCGCAGGGCTTCCTCCGCCTCCCGGCGCTGGGTGATATCCCGCAGGGAAACAAGCATTGCCGATGAATCTCCAAACGTGATCTTCTTCCCGATGCACTCGACCCAGATCTCCCGCTTCTTTTCAGTGATGAGTTTATAGCGGACAAGGTACGCCTCGTTACCCTGCGACACCTGGTTGAAATCCTGGATTGCCGAGGCCTGTGATTCGGGGGCAACAAACTCCAGCACGTTTCTTTTCCCGATTATTGCATCGTAATCCTCAAGGTCGACGATAAGACCTGCTGCGCGGTTGGCAAAGAGCAGGTTTCCCGAAAAGTCGATGATCAGGATACCATCCAGGGAGAGTTCGACAAGGGTCCGGAATTTCTTCTCGCTTGCCAGAACCCCGGCCTCCATTTTTTTCCGGGCAGATATATCGGTAACAACAGCCCGGAACCCGGAAACGGTTCTTTTCCGGTACAGCGGGGCAGAGTAGATGATGACCGGGAAGGTGCTGCCATCTTTTCTCCGCGCAGTGTACTCCTTTGGTTCATAGGGGATCCGGTTCAGGGATTTCCGGACATTGTCCATCATCTGCGCGTGCTCTGAAGGATCGATGAGGGAGAGGGTGTTCACTCCCCGCTCGATGTCCTGGTCGGTCAATCCCAGAAGGATGAGTGCATACCGGTTGGCATAGGTGATTTTGAGATCCAGATCCGTTTCAAAGATCATCTGGGGGAGGAGTTCGGCCAGGTCCCGGTATTTGGTCTCGCTCTCGCGCAGCGCCTGTTCCTGCTGAGCCAGCAGTTCGTAGTTTTGCCGGAGCTCCTCCTCGGTTGCACTGAGCTCTTCGAATGCATGAGAGAGCTCCTTGTTCTTCTTGAGCACTTCCAGTTCGGCTTTTTTCCGGTCCGTCACGTCCCGGAACATTCCCCTTGTGTACTGGCAGGTTCCGTCAACCATCTTGCAGTTTGCCATACCTTCGACATACACGGGATCTCCCGCGCGGGTCCTGAACGTTGCATCGACGATTCCGACATTCTCGCCGGCAATTACCCGCTGGAATATCTCCTTGCAGTGGGCAAGGCTCTCGTCATGGATGATATCGAATATGGTCAGGCCCGCAAGCTGCTCTTCCGTGTATCCAAGGGTATCGAGCCATTTTTTATTGACAAAGAGGAAATGGCCGTCCGGTGCAACGCTCTGGATCAGGTCGCTGGCATTCTGGAGATCATGGTAGCGCTGCTCGCGCTCGGCGAGCGTCATCTGCGTTCTCCGGGTCAGGACCGCCTGCCGGATCCTGTGCGACAGATCGATAAACTGGGCTTCCGGGTCACCGCCTTTCTGGATATAGGAATCGGCCCCGTTGTTGATGGCATCGATCACCACTTCCTCGCGGCCCCGGCCGGTAAAAAGGATGAAGGGGATAATGGTATCCTGCGCCCGGACCCGCTTTAAGAATTCGACACCATCCATCTTGGGCATCTGAAAATCGGAGACAATGGCATCGTAACGGTTTTTGGCAAGGATCTCAAGCGCGGCAGGAGCGGACTGGGCGGTATCGACAGAGAACTCGCTGTTCTCTTCCAGGAAGACTTTTCCGAGTTCAAGTAAATCGGGCTCGTCATCGACATAGAGAACCCGTATGCCGTCAGCCATATGTGATCCATATGAGTTGAATGGAATATCTCTTTCGATATTGCGTTATACTATCTGAATCGGTATTAAATCCAGCAGGTGCGAGCAGCAGGATCCAAGAGGGAACCTGCCGGGAATTTTCTTAAGATCGGTGTCGGTGAGCCGGAGTTGACAGGGTGATCCCGGCAAGGGGCGTGCGAGCGGGAGCGCCTCCTTTATCGTGGGATATCGGAGGAACGCACATGCACCGTTTATTCAGCAGCGATCTTCCGGTCACCCGGCGCCGGGCCGTGCAGTCAGCCGCGTCACCTCTTCCATGGCCTTGTGCTTGTCCTTGAGCCCCGTGTAGAGGATCGCGACATGGTCCCGGTCGTTTCGGAGGTAAACCGCTTCAGGGTATTCGACCAGTACGATCGATCCTCCGAAACCGAAATGCTTCTCGCTGATCTCCCCGATCATATACCGCTCACGCTGGTCCTGGGATGGAGCGGAACTTTTGTCAAACCGGTAAACGCTCATACCTGGTTCACCATGAAGGCTTCTTGATTCCTGCAATAATAAAACAATGGACCGTGCCTTAAGATCGGGCTTCTGTCAATCCATCCGGACCGGATAACCGGCCGGACCGGCAGGGCCTGATAGGAAGAACCGGGTCTTTTCTCTTCCGGGAACTTCAACAGGATTAAAAAACATTTCTCCAGAACGAAAAAAAGGGTAACGTTAACGCCGGCTCCACAGGGAAATTCCCAGGATCAGAACAATTGCCCCGACCGGTGCATACTGGAGCGGGGCATGCTGGGTCGGATACCGGGCCGGAGTGGTGGCAGCAGCGGATGCCTGGGGCGCAGGACTTGCTGCATCGCTGACCTGGAACGGGATCACGGTATAGGTGTCATCGACACCGGTAGTGTGGTCACCGATCGCAAAAATGAGTGCTTCTGCCGCATCGTTGCCCTGCAGGCTTCCCGGGCCCCGGATCTTGAAGAGGTTCGTGCCGCCCGTTGAATTTCCTTCATTGAGCTGGAGGTTCTTTACCCAGTCCCCGCTTGCCAGGATATCGATCTGGGTGTTCTGCATCGGGTGCTGGACAATGAGATAACATTGTCCTTTGGGAAGTTGTTCTGATAACTGGGTATCACCGAAATACGTATAGGACGCATCCGGATTCACCGAGACCATCGTATTGTACAGGAAGTTGTTCCCGACAATCCATACCTGGACCGTCCTTGGCTCTCCTTCCGCCGATCCGTTGACCGCAAATGGCTGCCCTCGGGAAACGGACACCGGGGAGATCCCTGCCGTTAAGAAGGGTTTTTTGAGAATGACACCCACCGTTCCATAGGTGGTCAGATCGCCAAACTGGTTCTCCGCAACAGGCCTGGTCGCGGCATACAGCGTGTACGTCCCGGCATCCAGCGGGAGATTGGCGGTGTAAAAGGAGTATTCCCAGGTTTTATCCGGGCTTGTTTTCACGACAACAAAACTCTCCGGGTTTCCGCTGACAACACCCTGGAGGGGCGATGTGAGATTTCCGCCACCGGGGGGAAGGTTGGGGCCGGTCATAAAGAGGTACGTTGAATCCGATTCGGTATTCTGTCCCCGCAGGTTCACTTTCTCTCCCAGATAGTAACTCTGCGATCCCGGCGCGAGAATGGTCACAAAGGGTTTTTCACTCATATTCCCTGCCGGACCTGCAGAGGCAGGCGATATCAGCAGGACTGCCAGAGAGGACAGGATAATCAGCAGGATCAATATCCTCGGCCCGGACCGGCCGATGCTGTCTTTCAGTATCATATGTAAATGTATCAATATTTACAATATAAAATCATTCTCATTTTTACTTGTATGCCGGGTCTCATTCCAGGACCCGGAAGAGGTGCGGCTTTTTCGGGCATCGCTGGTGTGCAGGAAATTCACCGGATACATCCAAAAAAAATTATGGGGATGCTTCGATCCCGGGGGATCCATGCATCTGCCGGCTCTTTGCAGACCGGTACAGATCCAGCACCGCGATCCCTCCGACCGTTGCCACGACAAACGCAATGCCGAACAGGACGAGATAATAGAGGAGACCAAGAGCAATCCACGGCCCGGTGGGAATTGCGTACATAAGCTCAGGTGGGGTGACCATCCCATGCGCTGCCTGGATGAGCAGGTACGTAAGGAAGACACCGTATACGATGACTCCGAGGAAGAGAGCGCAGGCAGCTATCTCGGCCCAGGTCTTTTTCAGCAGGGCAAACGATCCCACCACCGCGTCCCGGAGGGTCTTCTGCCCGAGAACAATACAGGGCACAACGAATGCGGTCAGGATGAACAAGAGCAGGTTGATAAGAGAGAAGGTCAGGGCGTTCTCGAACCCGTACGGGTATGTCCAGAACAAGATCGAACGGCCCCCATAGCCCGGAATCTCGGCAAAGGTACTCGGGTTGAGATTCAGGGTAAAGGGGAACTGGATGAGCGGGATTGTCAGGTAAGAACCCAGATGCCAGAAGAACCCGACTGGAAAAAATAAAAACCTGTACAACAGCATGCCCGCAAGCGCCAGGATAAAAGACCAGACAACGAGTGCTTTTAGGTATGGTTTAGCCCCGGCAAGCCCGGCAAAAAACGAGACGGAGCCTCGTCTTTCCGGCGCAATGCTCAGGACAAGACCCGCAAGAAGGAGCACCAGGCAGAACAGGGTAGCAAACTCGATTGCAAAGTCCAGGACAAGCGGTATGATTCTGTCGGACGAGATCCAGCGGATGTAGCAGAGCAATCCCTGGCCGATGATGTTTCCTGCCAGCACGAGCCCGGCAAGGAGCGCAAACCAGAGGAGCTGCCGGTTCCGGTTCAGGATCCTCATCCCATAGAGGGCAGATCCGATTCCCCGGCGGATCGTTCCCGATCCACCGGCCCCCCCATCCGGCTGAACGGGCTGGCTGAATCCGGACCCCGGCATTATGGCCGTTGTTGTATGCAGGCCCGGCGACTTCGGGCATAACCCCAGCCAGCGTTCTGCAACCATTGAGAAGCGGGTCATCAGGCACGCTCCCGGATCGCTGCATTCCGGTAAAGATCCAGCATCGCAATGCCTCCAACCGTTGCCATTACAATAGCAAAACAGAAGAGTGCGCTATCGTACACGAGAGCAAGCACGATCCATGAATTTTCCGGACGTATCGCGACAATCCAGTCCGGTGCTGCCATCCCGGATGCAGCCTGGACAAGCAGGTACGTAAGGAACACACCGCATGCAACAACGAAAAGGAAGACTGCGCAGGCAGCGATCTCAGCCCAGGCCTTTTTCATCAGGGCAAACGATCCCGCAACAGCCTCCCGGAGGGTCTTATGTTCGAGGACAAGAATGGGCACGACAAACGCGGTCAGGATGAACAGGAGCAGATTGATCGCAGAAAAGGTCAGGGCCTGCAGGATCCCGGAGGGATATATCCAGGAGGTCAGGGGGAATTCCCCCACGCGGTAGGGGTCGAACAGGGCGTACGGGGTGAGCGCCGGGTTGAAGGGGAACTCATACAGCACGTTGACGGGTCCATAGATAGCTCCCACGATATTGAGCACCGGGTCAGTACGCGCGAACCAGCCGGGAGAATAAAAGTAAATGCTGAAGAGCAGCATCCCGGCAAGTGCCAGGACAAAAGACCATGCAAAGATTGGTTTCAAGTATTTTTTTGCCCCTGCAAGCCCCGCAAAGAACGAGACAGAGCCTTCTTTTTTAGACGCGAGGTTCAGGAAAAGGCCCGTCAGCAGGAACACGAGACAGAACAGTGTTGCGAACTCGATTATAAAGTTCAGGACAACCCATTCGATCTCACCGATATACGGTTGCATGGCCCAGGTGATGTAAGCGAGTGCTCCCTGGGCGATGGCGGTTCCCGCCAGCACGAGCCCGGCAAGGAGCGTAAACCAGAGGAGCTGCCGGTTCCGGTTCAGGGTCCTCATCCCAATGAGGGCGGATCCGATCCCCCGGCGGATCGATCCCGGTCCGCTGCTGCCGCCATCCGGTTGCCCTTCAAAGGCGGGTTGTGGGGGAAAACCGAAACCTGTCCGCAGATGTACTGCCGGTGCTTTCCGGCACAGGCCAAGCCAGTGCCCGACAACATCAGAAACCCGGGTCATCTCGGACTCTCCCGGATCTTTGCAAGCAGTTCTTCAGCCATTTTTGTCGGGTCGGCGGTTTTCTCGATTCTGATCCCGAGTTCTGAAGCGAAATCCCAGATGAATTCTATGCACTGGGTGAACTCCCCGCAGGTCTTGCAATCGCCGTCATGCTCGTACCAGACCTGCATGCCGTGCTTCTCCGAGACCAGGATATAGGCATTTGTCTGGAACGGGATGGACCGCCCGAACAGGACGCCCCGTCCCACATCGATCCCATCGATCTGGATCCGGTTTGCCTGCGCCATCTCCCGGAGCGAGGCCTCGATCTTCTCGTTCATCGCAAGGAGTGCCTGGGAGACGCCCTGCCGGGTTATGCCGAGCTCGTTTGCAATTGAGACATTTGACATGCCACTTCGCCGCATCTTCCAGAACCCGAACTGCTTCTCATTCGTTGGAAGGAACATATGTAAATGTATGGACATTTACAATATAAAAGTATCTGATTTTTTTCGGCCGCAGATGTATGACTGTTAATCATGGCAGGAGCTGCGAATTCCCGGGGGCTCGGGTCAGGAACCTCCAGCCAGGGAACCATGGGCCGGTCTCCCGGCTGCGATCCAAAAAAATTTCCCGGAAGATCCCGCCCGGCGGGATCAGGAGCCCTTTTTCGGGAGGAAGATCCCGATTTTCGGCTCCTCGGTCTTTTGGGGCTCCTGGTTGTACACAAAGAAGACCGAGAGGAAGAAGACGAGATAGGCAGCCCAGGCCACGTTGATCCAGAGGGCCAGGTCTCCCGTGGAGAGGCCTTTGATGATCCCGATGATTACGGTAATGACCAGCGCAATGAGCATGATAGTCTGCGGCCAGAGGATCCGCAGGGACGCAGCTTTTCCCTTCTCCTTGGAGGTGACCGAGAATTTGGTTTTCATTCCCAGCAGGGCTGCCACATCAGCAACCATGTAGACGCTGAACGTGATGAGGGAGATCGACTGCCCGATGATAACGTCCCGCACAAGCGTGCTCCGGTCCTTCATTGAGTAGGCGAAGAGAAGGATATTCAGGACAAAAAACGGCAAAAACGCCATCAGGTAAAAGAGGGGATTGCCAAAGAAGACGTGCACCCCGAACACGACAAAGAGTATCGGCGTGAGCATGCAGAAAAAATTGCTCCAGCCGGTGAAGAAGTACGTGCTTGACAGGAAGTATTCCCACCACTGGGAGAGCGAGAGCGCAAACGGGTTTTTGAAGAACGAGGCAACCACTTTCCTGAACACGGCCACCGTTCCGTGGGCCCAGCGGTACTGCTGGGTGAAGTAAGCGGCAAGGGTCTCGGGCCCCACGCCGACAACGTACACGATATTGTAGTACATCGTCTTCCATCCGGCCTTGTGGAGCTCAAGGGTTGTTGCGAAATCCTCCGTTACCGTGGACTCATCGAACCCCCCGACCTGGAGGAGCGCATCGCGCCGGGCAATGAAGTTCGATCCGCAGCAGAACATCGCGTTGCTGAGATCCTTTCCTTCGCAGATGTACTCGTAGAAGACGCTCTGCCGGTTCCAGGCGGCACTCGCAATGCGGTTCTCCGTGTTGGAGTAAAACTGGGGGGTCTGGATCAGGGCAAGTTTCTCATTGGATTCCATCTGGTACACAAGATCCCTGAGGAAATTTGCAACCGGTTTCTGATCGGAATCAAAGAAGACAACGTACTTGCCCGAGCACTGCTTCAGCGCATTGTTGATAGCACCGGCCTTGTAGCCGGTCCGGTCGGTTCTCTGGATGATGCCTATCGAGTACTTTTTTGCAAGGGCCCGGGCCGTCTCTGCGTACTCCCCGATCGAATCGTCGAGAAGGACCACTTCCTTGTTCCGGTAGTCCAGGTTGCGGACCGAGGCGATTGTCTCTTCCAGGATCTCGGCCGGTTCATTGAAACTCGAGATGTAACAGGTGACCGGGGCCTGGCTGTACTGGGCGAAGAAGGTGTCGCTCACTTTCTTGTACGACCGGGTGCTCCGCACAATGCTCAGGATAAACCCTGCCGTGTGGATGAAAACAAAGAGTTCGGTTGCCAGGAAGATGGCGCCGTACAGGCGTTCAGCGGGGGCATAGCCGGGAATGAACAGCGTTGAGCCCCTGAATGCGAAATAGACGCAGCCTGCAACAAAGATGATGAGAGCAAATCCTAACACAAACGTGGAATGCGATCCCAGGTTCTCCCTGTTGACGTACCGTGGTTCCTGCATTGCAATACCCCGTACCCGTCCGCGTTATGCAGTATCCACGTGGATGTCCGGCTTTCCCGGCACCCAGCTGGCAGGGCACATGGTGTGCTCGTTCTCTTCAACGTGTTTTGCCGCAGCCAGCTTGCGCAGGATCTCGGAAGTGCTCCGGCCGATCCGGTCATCATGCACCTCCTGTGCAACAAGCACTCCTTCCGGGTTCACGATGAAAGTAGACCGCCGCGTTGTACCGTCCGGCGTGTATACCCCGAAGAGCTGGGTGACCGTTCCTTCGGGGTCCGAACCCATCGGGTAATTGATCTTCTGGATCTCTTTTGAGAATGCGGCCCAGGTCTGGTGGGAGAGGACCGAGTCCATGCTGATGCTTAGGATCTCTGCGCCAAGATCGGTGAACTTCGCATAGTTATCCGCAAGCTCGACCAGCTCCGTGGGGCAGACGAACGTGAAATCACCGGGGTAGAAGACGATTACAAGCCATTTTCCGCGGAAATCCGCCGAGGAGACCGACCCGGTCTTTCCCTCCCAGAGCACATTCACTGAAAAATCCCGGATCTTCTCGCCGACAACGGCTGCCCGCATCGGTTTCCCGAGAGGGATCTTATCCACCACAATCCCCTTGGCCACCTGGATCTGGTACCCGAACTTCTGCTGCATGACCCCGCTCTTCCTCATCTTGCGCACGGACAGGATGCGCCGGGCATTCTCTTCATCGTGGACAAGGACGCAGACCCCGCTCACCGAGCGCTCGGCCATATCCACGATGCCGGATCCGGAGCTCCCTGCCTTGAACGGTGCAGTCAGGATCGTGGTACAGCCCAGGTTCTCCTCAAGAGCCAGCACCAGCCCCCGCACGAAGCTCACCATGTCCTTCTCGGAATCCCCGGCCCGGAGCGCCATGTAATCGACCGAGTCGATGACGAGCCGTCTGGAATCGTTCTCCCGGATGTGTTTCTCAAGATCGATGGCCATCTGGCGGACGCTCCGGACCGCATTCAGGTCAACGTACCGGACCATGTCCAGGAGGATGAGCCGTTTTGTGTCCACGTACTTGTCCAGGTCCCATCCCAGAGCCCGGGCATCCTCCAGGATATCTTCCGGTTTCTCGTTGACGGCAACATACACCGCATTCTCCCCTTTCAGCAGGCCCTCGTAGATGAACTGCAGGCCAAAGACGGTCTTTCCCGACCCGCTCTCGCCTGCCACAAGATATACCTTCTTCTCCTCCAGCCCGCCACCAAGGATCTCATCCAGGCCGGTTATGCCGGTTGCAACTTTTCCTGATTCTGCGCTCATAGCATGCACCCAACTTCCGGGAAAAAACCTGTCATGATCTACCAGTTAGCCATTACAAACAACATAATTTATAAAAGTATTCCTATGCATGACAGATTGCCGGCAGGGTGCGATACGACAATGCAACCGCTCCCGGATGTCATCCGGTTCCCGGGATCTGAATCCCGGCAAATCCGGCAAAACCCGGGGTTTGCCGGAATCCCCGGCCGGGCCGGCTTTGCAACGAACGATACCATCATAATCTCGTGCGGCAAGGATGATGCAGTGGAATCCTATGTCCGATTCAGCTGACAGGTACAGGAATTTTCCCTTCCTTGGGAAATGGAATGGCCGGTACGTTGCCGGCTTTTCGGAGGTCTCGCCCCTCCCGGTGGACCTGAAGAGCACCCGCCGGCGGGAGAGCGGCGGTCCGCCCCCGGCCCTTGGACCGGAAGGCCAGGGAACCCCGTTTTTCATCAACCTTGAACGGGGAGTCTCATTCGATCTCGGCTTCCAGCAATGGGTCAACATGGTACGGAGTTTTGGCCCGGCAACAGGCAAAGGCTCCCTGCTCCCGGAATACAAACGGCCGTTCACGATCGAGGTTTGCGATGAGCATGGGAATGTCGTGTACGCATATCACCTTTCCAACTGCTGGGTGACCGGGTATAGTGCAGTCCCGAGTGCCGACACCAGTACAAGCGAGGTCACCATCGAGCACCTGAGGCTCGGGTTCGAGCAATGGGTGCGGGAACCCAAGGAGAAGTAGTGATTGCCGTGGAGCAGGAGAGCCCCCAGAATCTCCGGCAACTCCGGGCCGGAACGCCGGCTCACCCGCGTTAACCCGTTCATAACCGGCCGGCAGTTCAGTGCCGGTCTCTCCTTTGCCGGGGCGGGCAGCAATGGCTGCACCCGGATCAGGAACCATCGCTTCCTGACATCGGGAAGGGCTTCAAAACCATTGCGGACCGTTTGTGCTGAAACTTCGGTTGTCATGAAATTCTCCTGCCCCAATCCGGAGGGCGTTATGATATCCCGGAGTGCACCGGCTGATAAACAGCAGGAAGATGGAAAAAACGGGAAAATGTTCCAGCGGACGGAGGTGAGTTGAACCGCAGATTCCGGGGGGGCAGCTATCCTCGCATTTCCTCTTTTGATCCCGGGTTATTTATTAAAAAAAGTATTCCGGTGGCATGCCATCCAGTCCTGATCTGAACGATTATACGGACGGGTTAATCCGGATCGCTACGAGCCGGGCAGGTATCCCGGGATGTTCCCGGGGGACATCCTGAAAATTTTTTTTCACTCAACGCCGTCATTATCTCCTGCAGGGGCGACTCTCATACTCAGGAAACAGATGACTGACGCAATCACCAGACCCGTGTGCGGAATCACCCTGCCGGCATTCATCGGCACGGACTCCGGTTCCGGGCATGGTACGCAGGAAGCGGCAGGCATCGCAGCGCCGGAGATCGCGGCAGTTGCCGGACCCGTTCACCCGGTACTGATGACCGGGCAACGGGACATGGGAGACCCGGCACCATGACGCAGACATCGGTGCTTATTGTTGAGGACGACGCGGTCGCAGCAGGGAGCCTGAACCAGAGCCTTACCGGGAGGGGCTACACCGTGGCCGGCATCATTCCCGACGGGGAGACGGCCCTGGTCAGGATCGGGGATCTGCAGCCGGATCTGGTCCTGATGGATATGGAGCTGGCCGGCCGCATGACCGGTATCGAAACGGCAGAGAATATCCGGTTGCACCATCACCTGCCGGTCATTTACCTGATCCCGCGAAGCGGGCATTACCTGGATCGTGCACGGGAGAGCCTCCCGTTCTGGTATATTGTAAAGCCCGTACGCGAACAGGAACTCATAGCAGCCATCGGGATGGCGCTGTACAGACACCGCTGCGATGAAACGATCCGTCTGCGCGAGGAGGCCCTGCGGACAATGGTCAACGCCCTGCCGGACGCGATCGTTGTGGTGGACAGGAACCGCCGGATCATTGCTGCCAATGAGAGGGGGGAAGGAATTCTCGGCGCACCCGGCGATATCCTGGCAGGTTGCACCAGTGCGGATCTGCACCGGCTGGCAGGCGCTGCCGTGTCCCGCGATGTGGACAGGGCATTCCGGAGCGGGCATCCGGTTGAGAATGTGGTTCAGGCAGGAAAACGCTGGTTCGAGACCAGCATCCATCCGGTGAAGGACCCGGTCGACCGTACCTCCCGGGTAGTTGTCCGGTATCGCGATATCTCCTCGAAAAGAGCACGGGTGGAAGATATTCAGGAAGATGTCCGGCGTCAGGTGGAGAGCAACATCCAGGAGTTCGAGAACTTCAGCGACCGGATCCGGAACCCGCTCCAGGTCATCAAAGGATATGCCTTCCTCGGATTTTTCCCGTTCCGGTGGCTGATCCTCAGGCAGCTGAACACCATTGACGCTGTGCTGGAACGGCTGGACTCACGATCCGCGGAAACGGACATCCTCATGGAACGAGTCCACAGGGAATTCAAAACCAACAACAGCCAGGGCATGGCAGACATTCGGGACAACACGGGGGAGTGACCCCGTTTGCCCTTATTCTTCCGGCTTCTGGCTGTTCGCTTCCCGTGCAACAGCACCTGCCCGGTTCTTTTCAGCCCGGGTTTCAGCCGGGCCCGGCAGCAGACGGGAACGCGGAGTCTGCAAAACCGGGGAACGGAACGAACACCGTCCGTCCGGTGTTCTTTCGAAGAAGCGGCCACGTGATGTAAGGATTGGGGGTTTCCGGAGCCCGGGCAGCCCTGGACAAGAAGGTACGGGAACCCCGCAGTACCCGGTTCACGCGGCCGGCCTGAAGTTCCGCCCCGGCCTCTCCTTTGCCGGGGCAGGCAGCAATGACTGCGCCCGGATCAGGAACCATCGCTTCCTGGCATCGGGAAGGGCTTCAAAACCATTGCGGGCCGTTTGTGCTGGTATTTCGGTTGTCATGAAATTCTCCTGCCCCAACCCGGGGGCGTTATGATGTCCTTGAGTGCGCCGGGTGATAAACAGCAGGAAGATGGAAAAAAACCGGCTGAAATTTTCCAGAGGGAACTCGGGGGGCGTACCTCCCGGCCCGGGGGGATGGCGTGGGGCCTTTTGCCGCACCGGCCCCGGCCGGAGATTTCATGCGAGTTCAGATCATATCCAGGGTGAATTATATGAAGCTGGGAGTGAACACGGATAGTTATCAAGAGTGTGGAAGAATGCGCAACTACCAGATCGCCCTCATTGTCGGAAGCCTCCGGAAAGATTCATTCAACAAAAAACTTGCATCTGCTATTGTGAAACTCTCACCCCCGTCGTTCTCCTTCACGCGGGTCGGGATAAGCGACCTTCCCCTGTACAACCAGGATGACGATGAGAACCCGGCTGAACCCGTACGAAAGATGAAGCGGGAGATCCAGTCGGCCGACGCCATCCTGATCGTGACACCGGAGTACAACCGTTCAATTCCCGGCGTGCTCAAGAATGCCCTGGATCACGGGTCGCGGCCTGCCGGCCAGAGCGTATGGGCGGGAAAAACCGCAGGCATCCTTGGCATTTCCCCGGGAGCTGCCGGCACTGCCATGGCCCAGCAGCACCTGCGGAACGTTCTCTCGTTCCTGGATGTCTCCGTGCTCCGCCAGCCGGAAGCCTATCTCCAGGTCCGGGAAGGTATGTTCGATGAGGCCGGAAACCTCAATGAGGCCAGCAGAAAATTCCTGCAGAACTGGATGGATCACTATATCGCATGGATAGAGAAGCACGTGCCGTAATGAACGGGCGGGGATTCCGGAGAAGATCGGGGCAACCCCCCATCGGGGGAGACCGGGCCGGAACCCGATCATAAACGTTATTTGTCATTCCCGCCAACGAAAAGTTACTTCAGGCCAGAAGGGATGGTTTTTTTAAATGCCAGAGACACGATCACCGCTTGCACGGCTCATCATCGTTATGATCTTCCTGGCACTTGCCGGAAGCATCATCGGAGGCCTGCATTATTATTCTGTGGATCTCCCGCACCAGAATGCCGTGCAGGCTCCGACCAACAGCAATTCCTGCAGCGATCCCCCGAAATGGTGCGCTCAGGTATGCTATCCTGTGGCACTCAACAGCCGGGATGCTTACTATGCCTGCCTGCAGGACCTCGGTTGCTGCTGATCCGGCATCCTTAAGCCCCCCGGACCCGCATCGGGCTCCGTTTACACTGTTTTCTCAACCTGAACATGGCCGGGTTTTAAAAAAAAGCGTGTCAGGTACCATGCCGGGGTTATGGTTTTTTCCCCGGTTTATATCCGGGATGCCGCGTTCCCGTTACCCGGGCAATAGCTGCGGGCCGGACCGGAGGAGGGTACTTCTTCCCGTATCAAAGGGGCCGGGACTCTCGTAGCCGCGTAAGGGAAAATATCGCGCAAGGCGGGGATAGAGCGGACCCTGCCAGGAAGCCTGCGAGCGGGATGGGGCATGAATATCCGAAACAGGGCTTTATAAAAACGGGACAGGTAAGGGAGAGGGAAAACGCCAGCGTTATCCTTTCCCGACAATCTCCCGGGCCCACTTCCGGGCGCTCTCGAGATCCTCCGGGTGCGGGTGCCTGTATCTGACGATGGTCGTCCAGCCCCGTAAAGCCGTGTTCCCGAGAATCTTCGCACCCTTCTTTTCAAGGATGTTGGCCATCTCTGCAAGCATCGTCTCCCCATCCCGGGATCCCGCTGTCGCAAACAACGCAATGTTCCGGCCGGAAAAAGTACCGGAATTGAGGAGGCGGGTCATCCAAAACCCGGGATTTTTGCCATATACGCCGCTTCCAAGGAAAAGAATCTCCGCATCCGGCACCGGTTTTTTTACGTCGCCGACACTCACACCCAGCTCTTCCGCGATCGCTGCTGCGACCCTCAGGGTATTTCCCTTCCGGGAATCGGCCAGCACTGCTACCTTATCCATACCCTTTCCTGCTGATTCATAGGATTTAAAGTTCGTCTTTGTACCATATTTCGGAATTGCCGGATACAAAAAACCCTGCATTCCCCTCTCCCGCCATGCCCGGATAGGGACCCGGGGACATATCCTCCCATCACATTCGTTCTCTGCCGGAGGCCCTCCCCACCGGGAGAAAACCCGATGCACAACAACAACCAGGTTTCGTGAAAATGCAGCCAGGTTTCCCCCGGTTTTCCGCTTTTCACGCCGGGGATGGCCAGGCAGGTATGGCAGAGTTTTGAGGGCGTTTCCCAGGCCGGATCGACCAACTTATCGGGAAATGAAAAGAAGCGCTGTTTCGGGAATCGGGCAGAGGGAGAGCCGGCAGTGGCTGACACTGAAAATGACGGGGCTGATACTGCCCGAAGATGCGTAAAACCCGGGCAAGTATTTATCGTTAGCCGGGGGAGAATCATGTACAGGATTATGCCCATCCAGGAACGCTATGAACCGGTAATCCGGCAGTTTGCACGGCGTGCACAGGAGCAGTATCCGGCACACATAGCAAAAATTATCCTCTTTGGATCCGTTGCCCGCGGGGAGGACCGGGCCGACTCGGACATCGATCTCCTCGTTCTCTGGAACGGCGACGAGAATGAAGGATGGCATGCCATGACCGGGCTTGCATTCGATCTTCTGGTAAAAACCGGGGAGTACCTATCGGTCAAGGTGATGCAGGCCGAAGCGTTCACCCAGGCATCCCCGTTTGTGCGGAATGTAACAAAAGAGGGGATCACGGTTGCCTGACCGCGATCTTGCCCTTGCATCTGACACTCTTGCCGCTGCTGAATATCTTCTCAGGCGGGTACTGCAACGATGCGGTAAGCCGTTCATATTACGCAATGATCTATGCATCGCGGGCGCTTCTTGCTGCCCGGAATCTTCACCCGAAAGGGCACAAGGGCCTCGTGCTCCAGTTCGGGCTTGAGCTGGTAAAGAAAGGGTACATCGACATATGGAAGAGCGCTCTCCCATGCAAAGGAACGCCGGGAAACCGTGGACTACAACATCGATGCAGCGATGGATAAGGAAGAAGCCGCCATCATCCTGGAAGATGCGAGGAAATTTGTCGAACGGGTGCAGAAGGCATTCGATGAAATGGATCGCTGAATCCCGCAGCATCGCATTTCACGGGTTTCTCTGATTAGGAGAATCCAGCCATGAAAATTACCGTTGATAAAGAAGCAGACGCACTCTATATGCGGCTTTCCGATACCCGTATCTGCGACTCGGAAGAAGTAAAGCCATGAGTCATTCCCGGTTATGACGAGAACAACATTCTCGTGGGAATCGGGATCCTGCGGGTTTTTTAAAAAAGGTGAAGAAAAAATGAACCAAAACGTAATAGCCGGGATAATAATTGTGGGAGTAATTATCGGTTTTTGTATTTTCTTTCCTGGTACCATGAGACAAAATGAGGTTCGGACAATTGCGGTAAATACGTCGCTGCCTTATGAGTCGCCAACCCCATTCCAGCCATCCCTGAAACCATCATCCGTTCCTGAAGAGCCGGTCTTTGCATCATTCGGCCTGGACACGGGTAATCCGGATCGGACGGTTTTTCTTGATAACCCTGCCCTCATGGATGCATTCATCAACGCATCCAAAGCAGATATCAGCCCATGGTTTTACCCGCAGGGGTTGATTGTCGGGTATGGGAAGGACAACAACGAGGGTTCAATCGTTATCCTGCTGAATCCGGATGAGCGGGTCAACCAGTCGGATGCAAGCCATATATACAGCCACATCGCTGCAACGGGAAGGGCATTCAACATAACCATGGTTCCCTGCAAATTTTTCCGTGCAGGGATTGTCATTCCGGATGCTGCTAACGATCCGGCACCCTGATTGCCAACGGTTGCGGTTTCCATCAGGTTAAGATTGATCCCGACCGGTTATTCGGGTACGTTGAGGTTCTTAGCGACAACAAGAGAGATTATGAGGAGTCGCCATAAACCCTCTTAAATACCGGAATATAATATCTGTATACAATCGGGGGCAGATATGGATTTCAAAATCGCGATTGAGCAGGACGAGGATGGCTGGTATGTTGTCACCGTACCGGCACTTCCGGGTTGTGTCTCTCAGGGAAAGACCGAGGAGGAAGCAAAGAAAAATATAGCCGAAGCCATTGAATTGCATCTTTCCGCTCTCGCCCGGGATGGCATTCCCCTCTATCACCGCCCGGGCATCAAAGAGACCTTCGTGGCCGTTGACATATGACGGATAAACTCCCCATCATCTCCGGAAAGGAAGTCGTAAAAGCTCTTTGCAAACTGGGGTATTCAATCAATGATCAGAAAGGAAGTCATATCCACCTCAGGCATCCGGTCCGGAGACCACTGACGATTCCGAACCACCCGGAAATTGCCCGGGGGACATTGAGGATCATCATTAAGGATGCGGATCTTACGGTCGAAAAATTCCTGGAATTGCTATGAGCCCCGATGATGCAATCCGGTTCCTCCAGATCTATGAGACCGGGAGCGGGGACTGGACAAAGGACCGGAAAAAAATCCTGGAGACAGACCCGGATAAAATTATCAAAAGCATCATGGATAGGAAGAAAAAAGTGCCTTCCCCGTGAGGCCCGTACCACTTTTTTACCATAATTTTCTGACATTTTTTTGCAATTTTTTTCCGGGCTGGATATTCAATGCAGCAATCCGCAGTTGTCCAGGGAAAAATACCGGGTCAGATTGCTCCGTGAGGCAAATCCGGGGGGTGGGACAGGGGACCCTGATGGGATCCCCGGACAAAAAAACCTTCATATTCGCGGTCTGTTCGTGATTCTCCTCCCGGATTGACAGACCCCAGGTCCCGGAAGACCCCCTGCCGGACCACCATTAAGGGCCATTGTATGAGGTGCATTTCAGCCGATTTCAGGCAATCCGGGCAATATCCTTGCGAATTCTCCACACGAAACAAATCCGGGCCCGATTTGCTGTCCACAACAGAGAGCCGGAAATCACCGGAGGGGAAACGGAGCCCGTATAGGGCGTATCTGGGCATGGGGGAGATGAGGTCGCGGGAGGGGTACCCCCCTCCCGTCAACTTTTTTAAACCGGGTATAGCCCTCACCATAATATGAGAGGGAATGCGGGGGGACCGGAAATTTGAAGAACTGCCCATAATTCTGAAAATTACCCCGCAACGGAGGGAATAGCGGAACCCTCGAAAAAGAGTAAGCTACTGGGTCAGAAAAGGTATATATCAAAACCTCAAAGTGCTCACCGAGGATAACCAGAGGTTGTCCTAAGAAGAAAAGGACAGGTTCACCAAGCGTCGAACTTTGTGTTGAACCCGTTCCCGCCCGTAGGCATGAGAATGTTATCTTCCGATCCTATGAATGTTTTCCCATGCCATCGAGCGAAGCGAATGGAAAAAAGGAGGAGAAAAAATGAGTCTATCAAAAATGAGCATCGTCCTGCTGGCACTGCTGCTGGCGGCAATGACGATGGTACCATTCGTAAGTGCAACTGAACGGAATGCAATCGGACAGACCAATAGTACGTGGAAATATGCGGCACCCGAGCATTATCTCCCTCCGGAGTATTTTAAGGATGCAAAACCGGTAACACCTTTGCCAGAATCGGAAATGATTAACATTGTTTTTTCAGAAAAAACCCTTGATTCATTCAATCAGGTCAAACAAGCAGGAATAATCACGATTCCGGCGTTCTCTCTGAACGCGAACTCACAATTCACGGAATCAAGAACTTCACAGAACAGGTTTGTGGAAAACGGCATCAACCCCAACGATGTTGTTGTCCTGGTACGGATGCCAAGATCGATGTACGACCGGTTCCTTGCCACATCCAGGGATGGCGTGATATCGCTTCCGGCTTCGTACTTCAGCAGATATTATAAAAATCTCGCAGAACTCGATTCGAACGTTCATCCGGACGGTAATGCTGTGACAATTACTCCCAGCAAGGATACCGTTCTGGCAGAAAAAACAAATGTATCGGTAACGGTAAAAAAGAAACCAGTTGTGTCAAATCCGCTTGCATCGCGAATAATAACACCGATGAGGACATCTCAGGGTGCCAACACGTCACATAACAAGTGGATATTTTTCAACCGGACATATGCAGATACGCTGGATTATTGTATCGGACAGATTACACCGGATTCCTGGTCTGTCTCCGGCAACAATGACAGATATTACGCACCTCAGGAAAGGGAATATTATCTGAATTACGAGCAGGATGCTATTGAAATAATTGTTAACTATGATCATTATTCATACTGGCCTGAATCGAGGATAAGTTTATTCCCGGCGATCTATGACAATCACGCCAGTGCACCGACCCCGCTGGAGGATAACCGTTATGAGAGTAAAGGTCCCGGCATTATGGCATTGGATCCGGCAACATTTCCTCGGGCATTCGGGTACCATGTCCAGATCTCAAACGGGAAGTACTACATTGCATTTGAATTTATGAACAACCTGACTTTCACCTCGAATTATATATATGACGATCAGGATAACCCGAGCACCTCATTTACCAGATTCGGTGGATCATCTGAATTCAGACAAGTCTCAAGTCTGATCACAGACAGTTTCTCTGCGTCAACAACCCCGGTTATTGATCAGTGGACCCATGATGCAACCCTGAATTCCTGGAGAAAACCCGCAGATGCCTGGGAGTATAATCAGGCTGTGACTGATGAGATTTTCACGAATATCTACTGGTTTGTCGGAGGCAGTAATTCCAATGAATACGGTACAAGTTCGTACATGTCATCGGCATGGACTTGACTCTCATTTTTTTTACTGATTGCATAAGGCAACCATTATGCTCAACAATGAATGAACAAAGATTTGTGAAAATGAATTGTTAAAAGGATATTTTGAGACAGGAATGAAGGAGCGTGGAATTCGATGCAAAAATTAAAAATGAACGCTTACTATCTCGCGGTTCTGGTTTGCCTGGTTATCCTGGTAAGTGCCGGGGGTTGTATAACTGACACTACCTCATCACAGACATCGGATACAACGACTGCTATACAATCTTCGCCTACCACGACCACAACCCATCCGGCATCGCCTGCCGAATCCCCATCGGGTTCAATGCAGAAGCCCGGATCTGAATGCAGCTCTGAAAGCCGGATAAATATTCCGGTCGATACGTCCATCCCTATCCAGGACCCGATGCCCGGAATTCGGTACTCCCTGAACGAGAGCGCATCCGGCAGGACTATTGTGCTCGGGAAGGGGGATATTGTCGAGATCAACCTCAGGTTTGCTCCGGGACTTGCCATGCGCTGGACCGTCCCCGTCTCCGGGTGCGGGATCGAGCTGGTAAATGCCGGCACCTATTCAAACGGTGGCGATTTCTGGAATGTAACCGATTATTATCGAGCAAGGTATCGGGCAGTCAGCCCCGGGACATCAGTACTAAACGGAAAGTTATCCATATTTCCCAATGAAAACCCTCCGGGAGCCCCCCGGTTCAATCTTACCGTGATCGTGAAGTAGACCGGGTATAACAAAAGCTGGTCTGGATGTCCCCGATGATGCAACCCGCTTCCCCTGGATATATAAGAACGGGAGCAGCGACAGCAGGAACACCGATGATATGGCCCGGGCTCTCAAGAGTTATCAGGGTGCAGATTCGGTAATGCTGATGTTCGCCACGCATGATGTAAATCGTTCATATACAGTAGGTCCCGATCAGGGATATGCTGACAAAGCAGCGATAGCATACTGGTGGCGGGGATCAGACAGCGCAGTGCACTTCGCAACACAATACCACTATGAACATGAGGCTCTGCACCTTTACGGGGCACTGGATGAATATGCAGGATCAAGCTCATGCAATGCAGTAAGTATTCTTGCAGTTGATCCGATGCAGCAGTTCTACGTAAACACCAGCCATCTGTCCTGTGGTTCAGGTTCGACAACCAGCGTGATGCGGGATCCGGGCGAAACCGTGATAAGCCTGTCAACAAAACGATTCATTGGATGGGGAGATCATGACAATGACGGAACACTTGATCCATTTGACAGTTCCCCATAATTTTTTATTTTTTTCAAGAGAGTTCCGGTGCCAACTTCTGGTTCTTATCACATTAATGCTGATAATCCCCGGAATCAGCGCACTACCCGAGGGAGTCAACTCGACGTTCCCGACCAATGATTCCGCTTTGACTCTCTACATCATTACTCCCCAGGAGAATGAGTACATCCTATCGGATGTCGTACCACACCATATCTGGGTGGCTGGTGAGGTGAACAGCCCGATACCATTACAATCAGTAATTGTCAGTTCCAGCGAGGGATCGACCAGCTGTGGTAATCGATCCCCGTTTGGTTGTGATATCATTGTAGCAAAAGGATCGGAAAGAATTGTTGTCACCGTTACTGATATTGCCGGGAACCGTGTTTTCCGGACACGGAATATCAGAGTCGAAACCGGGATGCCGGACCTGCCTCTACGAATAACCATCTCCGGGAAGATTACAACTCCTGATGGGCACCCTGTGGATGGGGCTACGATCCGCACGGAGTTTTTCATGACGTATGATACAAAAACAGTTGCCGTGCAATCAGAAGCCGATGGCTCGTATCGTATCAATAACGCACATGGATTCAGCCAGAAGATCAGTGTGGAAAAGAACGGGTATGCAAATGTTACCAAAGAGATGACCTTCAACCAGAATCTCAATACTGCTGATTTCGTATTGGAACCAACAACAAAACCCGCACCCGGATTTACAACGGTCATCTGCCTCGGTGCGATAATCGGAACGCTTCTGATCATTTCCCGGAGAAAACCGGACATGTAAACCCATATCAGAGACTCGTTTATTTTCAGGTACCACATCAATACCAGGGGATAACCGGGGGTTGTCCCGAAAAGAAGTGGATCCGATCTGCACAAATTGCGGGGTGGATTATGTGGATGAGCACGTTACCCATGAAATTCTTACCCTGGCAGAACACAATCGCGAAGAGCGGGGCAACGGTAGATGTGCGAGGGTTACGTTTTCGGCTCTGCTGTACCGTGTTAATCGGTTCTCGTTTTTGGTTGGATCACGGATCAATCCCAGGCCACGCGGATCTCCCACGGGTGCACAAATTCCAAAAAATCCCGGTTCCGGCAATCGGCCCGGCCAGGCAATGACTGTGGGCTGCTGCATCGGACCGGGGTGCCGGAAATCCGGCGGTTTTATGAATCACAACAAGACCGGGAAGGATTCAGATCGTTTTTTGCACCGCAGGAATGGCAGCATCCATGATGCACATTGATAATGCCTCCGCATGCAGAGCAGGTCCATCGCGCCTTTTCAGTTTTGATGAATTGGTGTATGCCCGAATTTTTGATATTTTCAAGATTTTCAATCATACTCATGGCGTATTTTGTCCGATACCGTTTATCGATATGTTTTATTCTCTTACAGGGGAATTGTGCACAGGAAAAACAAAATTCCTGATTGTTGTTCCTGAGTTCTTCGCAGTTTTTTATTTTGCAGGTTACGCAGGATTTCGATTTTGTCTCACTCTCTTTCCGGCAACCGGGACATTTTTTCTTTGCTCTTAAGTATGCATTGCAAATCCCGCAATTCATCCCGCACGGGGCAATAAGTGAAACAGTATCCGGTAATGCCACGAGATTTCCCTTGTGTATATTTTTTTTATATTCCGGATACTTTAACTGCGAACATTTGTCCCGGCCGGGTCGCGGGGGTAGCGGAAAAAAAGAAGGGCTGTTTTGGGATTCGGGCCGTAGGGGGGGTGGCTGGAAAGTCGGGTTCGAGAATCATACCGGTCATGGAATCAACCCTTAATGCACGAAATGTTATGGTTTCACAAACGCTATGTCCATACATGCCTCGGGCATTCGTCCCACCGTCCGGCCCGGTCACGCGGGAGTCCATTCTTGCCAGCACGAAGCCCCGGTCCCTCTCGCGAAAAATCCGGCTGGCGCTCTTCGATCTGGGCATCGGCAGGAGCGGACACGGATTTCCTTATGTGATGTGGTTCCGGGGAAAGAAAGAGTGAGGAGATCCGCGTGGATATCGCACCAGCACAGGGCAATGAACACCCCCGTTGAACGCCTGCGGTTGCATCAATCCAGAAGCAAATGACCGCTGCCCGGTAAAACTTCCGCAATTTCCGTAAAAATTCCCAGGATTTATACCGTGCCGGATACCATGGAAGATCAAAACCGGACAGATACCTTCCGGGCCGGAGTCTCTCATGTCTGGATCCACCTCATCAACGCTTGCACGGCTTGTGCTGTTCATGGTCTGCTTATCGATTGCCGGAAGTTCCTTTGCCGGGGCGGCCTCTTGGTATACCGTGGAGATTCAGCAGCAGAAAACAATGCCTGTGCCAAAAAATTACGAGGTTACTCAACACAACAATCCCACGCAAATCCCTATCGGTACACCTGTTTGTCAGATGAGTATCGGTATTTGCATAATTTCAACACCGGGGGAAGTCAAATAAGCCGACGGGCCCGGTCCTTGACTCCCTCCCAGCCAGGAGGGGAGATACCACCTACCCGCCATGCCCGGGGGGGCTCCCCGGGACGAGAAAATAGTGATCAACTGGGACGGGATAACGTTGCGAGGGGACTCAGGATTTCTGGTCAATTTTTTGCAGAATGGCCGCAATTTTTGGCTTAACATCCGGAAGGTCATGGACAATCACGTTCCAGACAATCGAATAATCGATTCGGAAATAGCCGTGAATAACCCGGTTGCGGAGGGCGGCCATCTCCTTCCAGGGAACATCCGGGTATTCGGATTTTATAAAGAGCGGGACATTGTTTGCGGCTTCACCAATGATCTCTATCGCACTCCGGACGGCATGGCTGAAATAATCGTCTTCGATAAGATCCTTTTAGGGTCCGGTCTTTCGCTATCTTTTCCAGGAATGCAATTTCATCGAGAATGTGCCGGAGATAGACCGTCTCATCCTTCAACCCAGATCACCTCGGCCTCGACCCGGGGGCGGATGTACTTGTCGATCCCTTCGCTTGTAATGAGATCGACTTTGCGCTGGAAGAGGGCTTCGAGTTGTTCCGCGAGACCGACAAAATTTTTCAGCGTGGCATGCCCCTGGGCAAAATCCACGACAACATCAACATCGCTTGTCCGGGTCTCTTCCCCTCGAGCAAACGACCCGAAGATCCCGATCCTGCTCACCCCGAACTGTGTACGAAGAGCCGGTGCTGCAGCAACCAGCTTCCGGATGACCGGGCTTTTCTTTTTGGATGAGGCGATGAGTCCGGGCAAGATGTCTCTCCTTGTATGGAATTGGTCATTCCCGTACTATAAGGATATGGGGGACAATCCTGTCGCTGTCCCCGAATATTTGGATCTGCAAATGCATTTCCATGTATTCCGGTTCCGATATACCTTCACGGATTCGGTCATAAGCCTATGTACCCGGGGAAACCGGAACGGGAATAAAAACCATATTCGATGTCATGAAGTAGGCTGTCAGCAGAATGACGGGAATGAGCAGGGTGATGATGGCTATTGTAACGGCAAGGACCGCGTTACGGGTACTGATTTCCTGGAGCTCGCGGATTCCCAGTACACCCAGTACCAGTGACCAGAGTGTGAAGATGATCCCGATGAACGGTATCCAGCCGAGGAGAAGATTTGGGGTATCCCCATACAGAATCGCTTTGAATGTTTGCAGAATTCCCCTGCGCCCGCCAAAAAGATACACCCAGAGGTGAATCCATGCGGTGAGGAGGAGGATAAAAATTACACTGTAAATCATAAGAATGAAAAAACCCGTGAGCCTGGCCGCAGCACCCAGGGACATTTCCGCAGGCAACAGCATATTCCCGACCCCGAAAAATAATCCGATAAGTGCTGAGAGGATTGCATTGAGCAGGAAAAGTCCGCCAAAATAGATGAGGAGGAGACGCGAGTCATCGTTGCGGCTCTGCCGGAAGGTTTCAACAGGATCAAGAAGAAAACCCTTCAGTCGTGCAATCAGGAGATCGATCATCGTGATTAATGGTTGTGACATGCGGAATAAAAAGGAAGGGATCAGGCCGGTTGATGATTTCCCGGGGGGTGCATATCGCTCTGTTGTCAATCGCGGCGGGGGTACGCCGGTAATTTCCGGGAGGAATCTTATTCGAAGAAGAGCACCCATTTCCGAGAGGTCAACAGAGGGATTTCCCCTCACCCGCCATGCCCGGAGGGGTTCCCGGGGACATACTCTCCCGCCACACCCATTCACCGTCGGAGAATCGTGGCCGGGAGTTCTGTCGGGTCACATCCAGAGGGAATAATTCCCGGAAATGCGGGTGAGTTTTCCGCATATTGTGGGATTTTCCCGCCGGATAGGAGAGGTCATATGTAGCCATGTTCCAGGAGGCGATTGCTTCCCGGATCGACCAACCATACCGGGAATGAAAAGAAGCCCTGTTTTGGGATCGGACCGGAGGGGGGTACCCCCTCCCCCCCTCACCCATAATTTTTAAAACGGGGTCACCCCCCCTCAGTCCGATCAAAGCGGGTGGGGGGTATACCCCCCCTGGCATTTGGGAAAATCCCCAAACCAACTCATTTCTGATAAGCCCGTCCCCCACGCGGCTGCCGGCGATAATTCTCGCAAGGCACCGGGCACTCGCAGGGAAAAACCGGCACCTTACTCACATTTGCGGAGGGGGGGTACCCCCCTCCCCCGGGCCAATGATTTTTCAAACGGGGTCACCCCCCCTCAGCCGGATCGAAGGGGGTGGGGGGTCGGGGGGGTCATCCCAGGTAATTTTTGCTGTGAACCGCCCCATCACTTTGGCAGCCTTTGGCAGGATCTTTTTCTGTACATTTTTCTCGTACGAGATCCCTTCAACAAGGAACGGAATTATTACCGCTCCTCAAGTATTCTTGCTAAAAAGGTTAATGAACTCTATTTTACCGAAGCCATGAAAAATACACTGCTTCCGAAAACCCAGAAAAGTAGCGGATACGCAATAATCCGCTCGATTCCTCCCTTTCCAATGCCACAGTATAATTTCATTTCAAGTAAAACAATTGCAATAAGGGTTACAACACCAAGTATCACGGAGATTACTGCCCATGGTTTGGGGAATATCCGAAATGAGTATATTGCAAGAATCCCGCCAAAGAAGAAAACAATCGCTGCAGATAGAAAGTGAAGAGTCCCCGTTGTTTCCGGAAATAATCCGACCCCAATCTGGCCAAATCCTGTTAGGGCCATAAGTGCGCAGAACCAGATATCTGTCCCCTCTTTTCGGAGCAGATATGCTGCAGCGACAAGTAAGATACCAAAAATTATAACTGAAGAATTGAAAATCAGAGCGGTGGATCCAACACCCAAATCGCTGATCATCTGCGTTGCATGATAATTGGGATACAAAGTTTCAGCAACAATGATCCCCATGAATGAGCAGGCGGCTCCGAAAAACATGAGTATGCCTGCCATTCCTTTATTCATGAATGTCATAGAATGAATTCCTCGCAGGGAATATATCCGCGTTTTAAGGGAAGAATTATTGCGTGATGTGATAAATCACTGACATCATCACCCGTTATTGAGTTTTTCACTAAAACCGATTGTAAATGATTCTGCATTAATGAGAGAGATAATCTCTCTCAATTTCCTTCTCAAAATCGTGGTTCTGTTGTAATTCCGGATTTGAAATAAGGTACCTCCGGATCAGTGCACAGACTTTCGAATCTCGGAGTATCGTACTATGGTTGAGTCCATCAAAAGCATCTGTAGATGCAAACGATAGTAAGCTGTGGAAATTCGCAACAACCCCATCTCCATAGTATGTTTTAAAATACACTCTATCTGACGAATTATATGCCAGGGTCTTTCCGTCGTAACTGATAGGGATCGGCAAACCTTCGGGAAAGCCCATTCTACCCACGAGGCGGAGAAGATACTGCGGGATTATCTTTTTCTCATACCACACATAAAAAAAATGCTTTCTCTTTCCATTATACCCAATGATTATCCGGTACCTGATGGGGTTCTCCCGTTCATGTTTCTCATTGCAAGCCAGAAGGTGTGTTGTAGTGCTGCGGGTTTTTAGTTCTGTAAATGCTGGCCGGTTCAGCAGGTGGGCAACAATATCCGCCAAGTGCCCATCGGCGCCAGCGGAACCATGATTGACTGGTGCCACACCGATCCATTGACGGACCCTTGTAGCATTCGTATTGTTATTTTCCGGGTAATTGAGCATCCATAACCGGGATATTTGTGCACCCATGGAATGACAGACAATATCGAACCGCCCGGTATATCCCTTCTGTGTCAGCTCCATTTCAACGAATGTATTAAAGGAAGGCAGAATTTTTATAGCAGTCTCAAAATTTTGATATTCATAATCAAAAATCAGAAAAAGGATCCGGTTATCCTTAGGAACAAGAAGCTGCTGGTAAGTCTGTGGGGACGCAAGAAATCCATGAATTAGTACTGCAATAGAATCATAGATCTTAAATGCATTTTTTTGCCTTTCAATTTCCTGTGAACCGTTAAAAAGGACAAGATCGAATGTCCTGTCGTTGCATTTTTCTGAAAAATCACCTGATAGATTTGCGCTGGCTGAGAAAACAATCCGTTTTTCTGGATTTTGTGAACTCCCCGTCATATCGGATGAAAATTCTGCGGAATTGATATCCAGATTTATCCTCCTGCCAGTTTCACTCACAAAACAGAAAGAAAAGTGCTGATGACCGGGATCCGGCACGGTATAATGAAACTTACACTGGATCGTAAAGATCTGATTTTCCTCGTTTGTAATGCCAAACGATGGAGAAATGGATAGATTCTGTATGCTCATTTCAGTTAGCCATGGGTGAAGAGGGTGTAATAATTTTTGCAATGCCCTTTGCTATTGCTATATGTTTTAGGGAGATTTTATTAATACCCGCCATTGTGAAAAAATCGATATTCATGAGCAGCGGAAATCCTTACTGAAACACTCGTTTACTTCCGGAAGTTGTTGTTCGGGAGAGTGACGTTGTAACTGTGAGAACCGTTGCTCGACAATTCATTTTTATTATCAATGGAGTAAAAACGAACTTTATATTTAGCATAGAATCAAATGGCAGAAGACATTGGCTCGATTAAAATCACCGTCCTGATGAGATAATGACTGAACGATCAGATTCCATGGAGAGATAAATGAAAATTAACTATAAATTCATTCCGCAGGGTCGGAGTTACCATCCCTCGGATGCAAAAAATGAGGTCGTCCTTGATGTGGGCGGACTAAATGAAGGTCTGGTTTTTGATCATCATTTCCCCGAGGGTCCTGAAGAATGTGCTTCAATGCTGGTTTTTAAAAACCCGGCTCGTTTGAACGATTTAAGGAACACTCAAAGTATTACTATCGTAATTCACCGAGATCCCGATTTCGATTGTTCGTGTGCAGCGTGGCTGGTAATACGGTATCTGGAAACTGGATCCTATCCTGAAGGTTCTGATCAATTGGTACGATATGCAGAAACGGTTGATTCCGGTAACCTACATATCAGGAACGAATTCTTTTTCGTTCCCGCCAGCCTGATGTATGCATTTTACATCTCCACTCAGGAGAATCCGGGTAAAACCAGTTCCCGGAATTCCGATGAATGGATATTATCAAGGGCATTCGATCTTTTCGATCGGTGCGCAGATATTTTTAAGGGAGGGGTTGCTTTTAATGATGACGAATCTCTTTTCCGCCTCCTTGCAAGCGCCGGGCAGTTCAACAAGGAATACCTGATTTTACAAGAAGACCGGAAGAAATATGATGCTGAACGGTTAGTCCCTACCCTGACCGAAAAGATTGATAATTTCAGGATCTTCAATAAAGAAAGTGGTACAATTTCCGAGGTAAAAGCACTTATTTATAATTCACCACCAGGGTCATCACTGACAAAGTACTGGGCCAGGAATGATGGTTTTATCCTGACGATTATACCCTTGAAATGCGATGACCGATGGCAGGAGGTTAATTGGAAGCCTGCGAATTTCTCCGGAAAACCTAACCGAGTAATAATATCAGTCCCGCCTGAATCCCCATATTCCTTAAAACCACTCGCGATTCAGCTGGAACGTTCTGAATGTGAAATTGAGAGACAATTGTTGGGAGATTCATCAGAATTGAAAAGAACCCGTACGGTTGTCAGAAAGGGATATGAGGATGAACCTTGGGTGATAAATGATGATCCCTGGTATGATGGAAGTTCCCATAATTATTCAATCGTGGATTCCCCGTCAAGCCTAAGTTTCCTACCCACACCACGGATTATAACGATTGCATTGAATCATACAAAACATGACGTAACAAGAGCCAGTGTCACCGTTATTTATCCATTCCTAATGACGGAAGAAGGAAAAAAGATCTCCGAAACATGGGGAAATTTGTTCTCTGCTACTTTCAGAGGAATCCACAAATCAGATGGATTCTGGCAACCGGTGAAGAACTCACCAGGGAATTCGCTGGATTCAGAGGGTAGGGATAATTATCTCTTTGAATCCGTTATAGATTTTTTAAATCTGGATGGCAGTAATCATGACGGCACAGTATGGTATGAAAAAATATGGAATCGTGATGTATCGGATTATGTACTTGTCCGCAACAAAGACAAGAATCGATACGAAATAGCGAAGGTATCTGTAACCAGTGAAAAAAGGACTGAAAACAGATCTATTAAGGAAATTCGTTTCATTGGTTTTAAATCCGGGGTCGGATTTGCATTGGTAACTGCAGATTTCTATGAAATAATGACTGATGAGATCCCAACAATTTTAAAAAGGATAAACCAGAGTGCGCCAGCATTCCGTTCGTTCCTGAACATGGACAATCGCCAAACAATTTTCAGGGAACCGATGTATCTTGTTTTTGCAGAATATAATGGCTACAAAATGAATAATCTCGATATCGGTCATGATGTCTTTTCGGGATGCTCTTTCCTTGATGAATCGGTTTCCCTGAAAGACGGATCGAATGAACGGGCAAGAATGGAAAAGATGCTGTTCAGGGTTACATCCGGGACAGTATTTGGTTTTGCAAGAAACTGTACAATGCTTGCTTCGATTACCCGGGCCACACATATAGATGAACAGAAAAAAACCCGATTTCTCAAGACTTATGAGGACCGGATGAACAGATTCTGGCTTTTTGAGTGGATTCTTGTTATGCACCAGCATTGGGTTATGGTGAATTTGAAAACCCACCTGGGAAAAGCAAATATCGATGACAGGGATTTTCTGAACCAGCTGCAGTCCGATTATGTAGAGTTCACTGCCAATTCTTGCTTTTCCCAAGTAACCAGTGATCCTACCGGTTTGGAGCTGTATAGCAGGTGGAAGGATCTTTTAACTCTTGATACGTTAAACCAGGAGGTAAGTTCCCAGATAATTGCTATTAACAATCACGTCTCCTCGTCGATCCAAAGTATTCTGACTATCATTACGTTTATTTTCTTCCCGATGTCACTTATCATAAGTACACTCAGTTTTTTTGAGTTCGCAGACCTGAGCAAGGCGGGTTTTATCGAAAAAATCATTTTCCTGATATTCATATTTGCAGTCTGTTGCGTTTTCTGGGGAGTGTATATCTCTAACATTGGAAAACAGTTGAAAAGATTTCTCCGCAACAGGATGAGCACAGGACGATAATTCATTTTATTTTACACAGGGGGGCAGACGTTATTATGGAAAAAAACAGAGATTCAGAGGAAAATAAAATAATCCGAGATAATTTTGAATCAGCGCAGAAAAATATTGAAAAAGGAACTGCTGATAAAAATACAATTGAGTTTGAAAATGCGATAAAAAGTCTCCTGAAGGTGATCGAATATGCATTAAGCGACTTTTTTAATGAATATATCAATGATTTTTCCAATGAAGAACGAGGTATCATAAAAAATAATATCAATATTCTTGAAAGAGGATCGTTCGACAAACTTCCCCTAGGGAAACGTTTTATAATCCTTGGTTTTGAGGATAAACGTGTCACGCCGTTTCCATTTATAGAAAAAGTGGAAGAGAAATATAACATCTCATTGAAAAACCTCAAACAGCTTAGGGACAGTGATTTCGTTAAGATCAGAAACGAAGCAACGCACATTAAAAAAACCGATCTTTCCCTGAGTTGTTCAACAGCGATTACCCAGTTTAATAGGGTTTCTGCAATGCTAACCGAACTGGGATACAATGGTTATTATGATTACGAAACATGCCGGTACAATAATTTCGTTGACAGATTCAGATTTTCCGCGAGTGTTTATTCGAGCAACCCCGATCCAAGTCTGAAAATCGATCAAACGATATTATCGGAATTTTTCGAGGCTTCCTGTTCCATCAGCCTCTTGGAAGAGATTCAAAAATCCCCGGACAATTTTTTAATTTTAGGGGAGGGGGGGATTGGCAAGAGTACCATCCTGAACTACATCGCGAAAACGTTCAATGAGAAAAACCAAAGATACTGTAAAAAAACCTCTTCCGGTTGCAGTAATATATTCTTACCTATTCCTGTATTGATCTCTGCCTCAAAGTTGAAAATTACCGGAACTCATATCTACGACATAAAGGATTTTATTGCTGATATCGGTCGCCTGACCGGTAAACCCGAGTTTGACATATTGGACGAAGCAGAAAAACTTGCCCGTGAGCATGAAAAAATCACAGGGATAAACAACCGCCCGGTTTTTCTCCTTTTACTTGATGGATTTAATGAGATCAGTATTGTTAGTGATGAAATATCCCGCGGATTCCTTTCTATCTTTAAGGAATTTTCCAGTAACAATATCCAAATTCTTGTCACATCCAGGACAAAGTTCTATTCTTCAGATGATACGGGTTTGTTCCGGGAAGTAATCGCAAAGGGATTGTCCAAAGAAAAGATTGAATCGTACCTGGATAAACGCCTTCACGAATCGGGTAGCTCTGATGCCGGAAAGACACTCCTGATGGGGAAAAAAATGCATGACGTCCTGAGTAACCCGATGCTCCTCACTCTTTTTACGGGATATCAGTATGACATGGTTGTCGGGACCTCATCTGGAAATATCCGGGAATTAAGTTCCCGAAAAAAATTAGCAATCATTGATAGTCCCGTTATATGCAAATCGTATATCCTTTGGAATTTTATCCAATACAAAGTCCTGTATGACAACATTTTCCGGCCACTGCTTGAGGAAAAGCAGTCTTCCTCATCCCGTCTGACAAAACAAGGACTACGAAATAGTGAACGGGACCAGGATAAATATCTCCGAATAATCAGTGATTTTGTTCCTCGGATTGCGTGGGAAATGATCTCTTCCGGACACTTCAAGATAGCTGAGGATGATTTAGCTGAATTGCTTGATGAATCTGCAGACTCCAGGGAAATAATTCAATACCTGACAGATTCTGTGTGTCTTTTAAAAAATGAGAGTGGATTTGTAAGTTTTGAGCATCAGAATTTCCGGGATTTTTTTGCTGCCTGCTATTTCATCAGGGACTATATGCCACTTACCGGTGCGAGGAGAGACGAAGAAAACTTCCAGGAGCGACTGAGATTAGAAGTAATCCCTTCGGATCTGAAAAATATCGTTGGGGAACTTCTCGGGGAACTTGAAAATGAACGCAGTGTTCCCCTTAGGAAGATATTAAAAAAATATCAGGATGATTGTACATCGGGCCCGATACATGACCATACCGTGGAAAATATCTTTGAAATCTACAAATCTCTTGATACCCTCAGGCCAGCTGAATTTATCCATACGGATCTTGAAAGACTCAACTTCAATGATATTGAAACGAATGTAATTATCCATTTTGTCAGGCATACCCTTGATGATATCTCTGTTGATGATATCATTTCTGATGTGAATCCCCTGAATCAAAAAAACAAGAAATCCAAATCCCCTGCAGTTCTTTTCAGTCTTTTCATGCTCTCTGCCCGTTGTGCGAATAATCTGAGAAAGGAGGATATTGAAAATTTTTCCGAAGTCTGGTTCCGATGGATTAGAGCAGTGTATAAAAATAAAACCAAAAAGCCTTCGACGAGCGCTCTCGGAAGATTTGCATATCTGGTTTTATCCAATAAAAAAATTACATCGTTCCTGTTAAGTACGATTCTCTATCAAAAATTATCCCGTGGAAATGTGGGGATCGGAAATAAGGGATTCCTCTCTATCTTCAAAGAGGTTAGCGACCATAAACATGATTATCAGAATCTGATGCAAATCTTGGAATATGAGGGGAGAGACATTGATAATGCAAAAATTGTCGATTCAGTATATATTATCGGCTCCCGGAATGACTATGCTGCAAATTTTATCTGTTTTATCCTAGATTATTACCTGTTTTATAATCTTGAAGGCGGACTTGATCTGATTAATCGGTTACGGAAAAAAATGGAGATTGAATCCGACCGTGAAAAGAAGACCATTATCAAATTCCGGATGATGTCTGGAATGAATTATTGCGTTCAGGAATCCTGGTGCCACGGAAAGAATAACAAATCTCAATTCAATGAAAGATTTGGGCCGATTATGAGGGATTTCCTTGAATCGGAATTACAGGAATTCTCCGAAGAAATCGCTGGTGAATACCGGACATTCAAATATCAGTATTACTTCCCATTTGGTATTCTTTTCTCATTCGATAATGGAATAGATAGTGAGGAGACAATTAAAAAGACGCTGGATGCTGTTTTTTTTGAAGGTGATACAATCAATATCCCCTTATTCCAGAAATTAATTCTTGATATTGCCTGTATATCAACCGGTACTTTTTTCATACAAAATGAAATGTATGAACGGCACTCAGGAGAAGAGGAAATTCAGAGTAGTAAATATCTTGGACGGACTTTTGCGTTTTTTGAGGATCTCCTTTTCACGCTTTATCCGGCATCCACCCTGGAATCCCCCTATGAAAAGAATCCAGTCATATGGGAATCCCTAGTTGAAGCTCTTGCGGTAATATATTCACGGTACCCGTTAAAAACGGAGAAATTCCTTGACCGGATTAACAGGCAATATCGGGAAGCTGAAGTGACCGACAGACGAAGGATGATTTTAAACCTTAAGAACAGTCTTAAGGCAGAAACAGAAAAGAGATTTGTTCATCTTTGTCAAGCGGGCCTGAATGAGGAAAAATTTTCCATCAAGAAATTTGTGGAAAACTATCAAAATGTTCTGGTATTTGCGGATCTTGCAAATAATGTATTTATCTCATTCCCGAATGTAACAAAGACTCTAATTTTATGGGGAAACGCCTCGTTTTACAAAAATATTGATGCCTATAAAGATAATCCACAAAAATTTATCAGTCAGACTTTGAATGAAGTAATGGTCATTTGCGAATCGAAAAGGTTCTATGAAATCGATCTGGATGTTCCCAACTAAAGATGCATAATATCCCAGATATTTCTTTTTTGCGCTCACTGTTTTATGGTAGTAGTGTAGACGAAGTACTGAAAAGAGAAAATGCCCTGTATCCAACAGTAAATTGGAAACAAAGGAGAACAGGGCAATGAGTCTAAGAGATATCGTACTAAATTATCTTACCGATAACGAGCATGGAATGCAGCTACTCATCATGTAGTTCCTGAACGATGTGATGAACAAAAAGTGGCTCAACAAGCCAAGGTACCGAGTTATCTGAGGTCCGTTGCTTGGCCGCCGCCCCATAGGGTGCCCCTCTTCAGTGTCACGTGCCGGGTACACCGCCCCGCAGAGCGAATGCCGTTTGGCACATTTCTGTTGTGGGAGGCCTCCGGAATATGAGATGATTGGCGCTTTCCGGCAAGGGGTAACGGTGGGAGATGTGGGATACTAACGAGAGGATATGGTGCAGAGATCGGAGACGAATACTATTCTGCAACCACCGTTATGCATATCTCATGGTATGCTGAAAGTATGTCATGCACAGTCCCCTGATATTCACGGTCCATTCCAGGACCATGATGCAGGAGCGGATGATCCTTGAGGAATGGATCACGATGACTGTGAATAACCCCGATTACATGGAAACGAAAGGGGACGATGAAAAACATTCCTGAAAAGAATTCCGGACGCCGAAGGAAAGATCCGGAAGGTAGTCATCAACCTGTCAGCGACTCCCTGTCGCGTGATCACGGTTTTCTTTGACAGGAGGGCAGGGCCATGAAACTTACCGTTGATAAAGAAGCAGACGCACTCTACATGCGATTTTCCGATACCCGCATCCATGATTCGGAAGAAGTAAAACCGGGTGTTATTCTCGATTACGATGAAAACAATAACTTAGTGGGAATCGAGATCCTCCGGGTTTTGGAGAAAGTACCGACCGCTTCGCTGAAATCCGTGCTCGTTGAATTCGCATAAAGGTCAACGAAACATCTCTTTTACTACGAGAGTACTCTTGTTTCTGGTCCTGACACCAGGTCATTACTCGGCATTGATTGGATATTACCAATAGCTCATCTCCCATCCGGGCCCGTCGCCCGGATTCCCCCGGCCGGGCGGGTCAGGGACCGTAATTCACTCATACTCACCCGTTTTTCCGTTGTAAAACCAGAGTGGTATTCAGCAGAATTCCAGAGGCCGATATCCCCATTTCAAGAGCTGGGACATAGGGGCAGATTGTCGGGTCCCGGGGCGGGGGCCGACCTGCACATACCGATGATGAAACAATACCTCCTGTGACGTTGCCTTCCGCGGATTGCCCAAAATGTTATCTGGCCGGTATACACAGCACTACTATGGTTCTCACAGCAGCACAGACCGCAGAGGTCAGGGAAACCATAGGCAGATATTGTTCGGCGTACCAGAGAAAGGACCACAGGGCACTGATGGCGTTGTTCTCTCCGGATATCAGCGGATACGGTGCCGGGGCGGATGAGGTTTTCAGGAACCGGCAGGAATATGCACCGCTGGTACAGCGCGACCTGGCCCAGGCAACGTCGATCTCGCTTGAATTTCCGGATCTGAAGATCTCCGGCAACGGGCGGACCGCGTGGGTAACAGGCGGGTGCAGCTGTACGTTCGCGGCCGGGGGAGCGAGGAAGCAGGTGATGAAGGTGCGCACGACCCTGGTACTGGGAAATACCGGGAACCGCTGGCTGATCGAGCAGATTCACCTGTCGGTGCCCAATGCCGGTCGGGCGCCGGGCCAGTCGTTTTCCGGTGAGTAACGGCCGGGACCGGACGGGAAGATCTCTCGCTACCCGTGATGAGGCATACCGCACGCAGTTGAGGTACCGGGGATCTATTCCCCGTTCCGGGAAACCCTGCCCAGCAAGCTCCTATCCGGGGCCCGGCAACCGCTCTCACCTCCAGATGTCCATCATTCCCTCCCCAAGGCCGCTGTAACGTTGCTACATATTACCTCACCAATTCCCACCTGAAAACCATGAATTGTTCCGGGAGAATTACCGCGTTTTCCGGAATTATTGCCTCTGCAAAAAAGGGGGGTGAGGCAAAAGAGGTACAAACGGGCTTGATACGGGCCCGGATTTTTTACGAGGGAGAGCCGAGAACCGGCAGGAATCTACCCCCCGGTCCCGGAAAAATCGACCTTCATATTCGCGGTCTGTTCGCGTTTCTCATCATGGATGGAGAAAGCCCAATTCCCGAAAAACCCCCTGCCGGACCACCATTAAGGGCCATTGTACGAGGTGCATTTCAGCCGATTTCTGGCAATCCGGGCAATATCCTTGCGAATTCTCCACACGAAACAAATCCGGGCCCGATTTGCTGTCCACAACAAAGGGCCGAAAATCACCGGAGGGGAAACGGAGCTCGTATAGGGCGTATTTGGGCATGGGGGAGATGAGGTCGCCGGGGGGGTACCCCCCTCCCCCCCTCGCCCATAATTTTTAAAACGGGGTCACCCCCCCTCAGTCTGATCAAAGCGGGTGGGGGGTCGGGGGGATCGGCCCGGAATTTGCGTCACTTGCGTCACTATGTACCCTTTTTCCGGAAAGTTTTACGAGAAAAATGTACAGAAAAAAGATCCCGGAAAAAGCATGCAATGTGACGTATGTGACGCATGGGATTTTTTCTGGAAGGGGGATTGGCGGAGTGAGGGATAGTAGCTGCCCCGAAGGGCGCCCCGCGGCGGAGCGAGCGCCAGACAGGTTGCATCGCCCGATGAGGACTGATATTTCGGTAAATCACTGAGAAAGATCCGACGGTCGCTGTTTGTAAAGGGGATCGGTAGAGGCAGACATGGATTTTCCGTGGGGATAAGGGAAAAGGAGAATCAAATATTCATGTAATGATTTTTTTTAAATTTTTTAATAAAACTATATATTATGAATAAGTGGATCAATTAATTGTGCGCTTAAATAAATTTTCGAAATATTTAGGAGATTACACAATTAATTCGGTTAGAGATTTAAAAATACAAAAAGATTTTAATGAAATTTATTACGAGTGTTCAAAGCCATTATTTTCTTCAAACGAATTTGGATTATTAAATTATGATTACAAATTTTGGTATGATAGAGCTGCACAATTTGGAGAGGATATTAAAAAAAATAACCCCCATTCGGATGCAATAAAGAAGATTGATACAATAATTGAAAAAATTGAAGTATTTGATGCTTTTAACAACATAATTAATAATATTCTATTTGGTATTCTCCTTTTATCAGGTTTTCTTGGTTTTGGACTTGTTATTTTATTTGGATTTAAATTATCCGGAATAGTTGAAATTATTATTTCATTTATTAGTGTTATTGCATTGGTAGTTTTTTTGGGTGTAATATTGCTTCATCGTGTGAAAGATTCATTAATTTTTCGAAGAGATTTAGAGAAAACAATCATGCGACGTTTAATTATCACTCCGAAGCAGTTGGAGAAAGATTACACGACAAATGAAAAAATTTTTGTCGCAAATATTTGGAACAATTCTCTAAAAAATAAGTCTTCCCTTTCGGTATTATTCTTTTTTACAATTTTTAAAAAATGGTTTCCAAATCTTTACCAAATTTTCTTGTTTACTGCATGTCAGAACCTTCCAACATGTGTTCCTAATTTTATTAGAACGCAAAATAATAAAGAATTAAAAAGATGTTTGATAATCACATTTAAAAATCATTTCAAGGAGATAGTAGGAAAAATAATTGAGAAATTTGGAGCGAAAATTCAATCATTTGTATTATGTATAACAATTTTTACAATATTTCTGCTAATACTATCAGTAATTACACTGCAAAATTGGATCGTAATTGCAATTGAATTTTTTATTATTACTATCGGGATAATTGATTTATTTTTTTCGCGAAAATGACAATTTTTTACTTTTATTCGTTTCATATTTGAAGGTAAGAAACTCATAATATATGATTAATCCAAACGCGACTTTTCTGTCTATCCCGAAATTTTAGTAATAAACTGTCACATCAAATAAGTCCAGCGGTAGTGATACTGAAATTGGTATTAAAAAATCTCAAATACAAGAATATTAAATTATTATATAAATCGTAATTGAAGTGGAATTAATGACAACAGTTATAGAGAGAGAAAAAATTTTAACTGATTATGAGCAACGAGTTTTACCTTCAATAATCAAAAAAACAGACAAAATTAAAAAAACAATTCAGGAAATCACTGAACAAAGTAAATTCATTTCTGAGGGTATTGCAGATATATCAGATGCATCTACGATTAAAACGGATGTACTGAAAAGTAATCGAGAATTCTTATTAAAAACTGATGAAACACACTGGAAATCATTTGTGACAAAATATGTATCCGATTGCACGTTAGAAGGATCCCTTGAGCAATACCAAATTGATTTGGGGAGTATTGTTTCTCCTGTTTCCTTATTAGCGGCTAGTGGAAGCACAATGGCCGATTCTTCAGGAAATGTTAGAGATGGCCTGTTCACAATAATAGCAAACGTTAAGAACATTCCTTCAACAGTGATTTTCGATCAATATCAAAAAGATAATTTCCCAGAAAATAAAAAAACAATTCGCACGATTTTAAGTTGTTTATATCCTGACTATTTAAGCGATTTTGATGATATAATTCATGATTGGGAAAGTAAGCAATTTAAAGATATGAAATTGCTAATTGGAATTAGATCAATAATTTTTGAAAATTTATTATCAAAAAAGCAAAAATCGGGAGACTACACAAAAACTGAATGGTATAAATTAAATCAATTCCAATCGGGTGATAAACATTATTATAATGCGATATTTTTTATGATCGAAAATAATGACGCGACGCAATATCCCAATTCGTTTAATAAGCAAGTCATTGACATTGCACTACATTTATCGAAAATACATGGTGAATTAAGCAGAATAGGAAAGTTACGACAAAAGAAAACTCCTGATTATGAAATCGAACTACTTTTTCGCGAAACGTTATCATATACTGCATCAGCAGTTAAAATTCGACAAACAGCAACAGGGTACAATCCGAGATTTCAATTTCACATTTAATTAAAAGTCATTTAATACATTTTACCTACACCGCACCATGCTACACACTAGCACACAACCTTATATACGAAAACCTCCAACCAGTAAGTATGCAGGAAGAGTGCCACAGCATTCGTGAGGGTTTTTTTGCCCGTGAATGTCTTTATCTCTAGAGCACCCGCCCGCAATGTAAGAACCGTTTCTGAATTATCGCCTGGTGACGGTACCGTCTGGTCCCGCGTCTTCGGCTTTTTTAGCTTCTTTAGCTTTTATTACCGGTTTTACTACTGGTATCGTTAAGCCCCTTGGTTTGCACCAGATTGTTGTGTGAATGCAGGGGGAGGTGTTGTTGTTACTATGAGAGGAAAGGAAATTCGTCTTGAAAGAATCATGAACCGGAATACGAAGAAAACGATCATCGTCCCGATGGATCACGGCGTCAGTGACGGCCCGATTGCGGGGCTCATCGACATGGGCCAGTCCGTCAACCTGGTGGCGGACGGCGGGGCCAATGCGGTGATCGGCCACGTGGGCCTTGCACTCCACGGGCACCGGCAGGGCGGCAGGGACGTGGGCCTGATCCTGCACCTGTCCGCGAGCACGAAACTTGCGCCGGACCCGAACTCGAAGGTGCTTGTCAATACGGTGCAGAATGCGCTGAAGATGGGAGCCGACGGGGTCTCGATGCACGTGAACATCGGCGCCGAAGAGGAAGCCCGGATGCTCCAGGACCTGGGCGCCGTTGCCGTGGAATGCATGGAATGGGGCATGCCGCTCCTTGCGATGATGTACCCGCGGGGCAAGAACATTGCAAAGGCCAACGATCTCGACCAGGTCAAGCTCGCGACCCGGGTGGCAGCCGAGCTCGGGGCCGATATCGTCAAGACCGTGTACACGGGCGATCCCGAGTCCTTCCGCGAAGTGACCCGGGGCTGCCCGGTGCCGGTGGTTGTTGCCGGAGGTTCAAAGACCGATGACCGCACAACATTGGAACTGATTGAAGGCGCGATGGCGGGAGGGGCTGCGGGGATCTCGATCGGGCGGAACGCGTTCCAGCACCGGACCCCCGACAAGTTTGTCCGGGCAGCGGCGTGTATCGTGCACAAGAACAGGAGCGTTGAAGAGGCTCTGGAAATTCTCGGGGCTTAACTGAGGTGGAATCATGATTGGCAAGGATATCAGGATCGAACGGATTATGGACAGGAACACGGGAAGATCGGTCATCGTGCCGATGGATCACGGCTTCTCGATGGGGCAGATCGACGGCCTCCTCGACATGACGCAGGTCATCTCGGATGTCAGCAACGGCGGCGCCAACGCGATCATCCTCCACAAGGGCCTCGTCAAGCGCGGCCACCGGAAGCATGGCCGGGACATCGGCCTCTTCATCCACCTCTCGGGCAGCACGTCGTTGAACCCGGACCCGAACGACAAAGTCCAGGTCTGCACGGTCGAGGAAGCCATTGCTCTTGGGGCCGACGCGGTCTCGATCCACATCAACCTCGGGGCACCCAACGAGTCCAAGATGCTCGAGATCGGGGCCAAGGTTGCCCGCGACTGCACCCGCTGGGGCATGCCGCTCCTCACCATGATCTACCCGCGGGGCAAGGGCATCGACCCGTTCTCGCCGCAGTCGGTGGGCCACGCGGTCCGGGTTGCCGAGGAGCTGGGCGCGGACATGATCAAGACCAATTACCCGGGCGACCCCGAGGCTTTCCGGAGGATCGTCAAAGCCTGCTCGGTGCCGGTCTTCATTGCCGGTGGCGAGAAGACAGGCGATCTCGAATCGCTCAGGATCATCCGGGACTCGGTCTCGGTCGGCGGCGCCGGGGTCTGCGTTGGCAGGAACGCGTTCCAGAGAAAGGACACGAAGAACTTCGTCCACGCGCTCTGCCGGGTGGTGCACCACAACGTGGATCCCGCCAAAGCCCTGGAGCACGACGAATGAAGCAGTTCTGGGTGGACATCCGCCCCTGGAACAAGGATATTGCAACAACCGCCATCGAGAGCGGCGCCGATGCGCTCGTGGTTGAAAAGGCCGAGGACGTGAAGCGTCTTGGCCGGATCACGACCGTTGCACCGGACGGGGATATCAAGCCCGGCACCGGTGTGCTCGAAGTCACCATCACGGACAAGGAGAGCGAAAACAAAGCGGCAGCGGCCGGAAAAAACCAGATCGTGATCGTGACAACGAGCGATTGGACCGTCATCCCGCTCGAGAACCTGGTGGCCCAGTCCGACAGGATCATAGCCCGGGTCAAAAACCTCGAGGAAGCGAAGATGGCCATCCATGTTCTGGAAAAAGGCGTGCACGGCATTCTCCTCAAGACCGACGATCCCGCGATGGTGAAATCCGTTGCCGGTCTCCTCAAGGCAACAACCGGGACCGTTGGCCTCATCCCGTTCACGGTCACAAAGATCCAGCCGGTCGGTATGGGCGACCGGGTCTGCGTGGACACCTGCTCGATCCTCTCGGACGGCGAGGGCATGCTGATGGGGAACACCTCCTCCGCCATGCTCCTCGTCCATGCCGAGACCCTGGAGAACCCGTATGTCGCCCCCCGCCCGTTCCGCGTCAATGCCGGGGCGGTCCATGCCTACATCCTCCTCCCGGACGGGAAGACCGCGTACCTCTCGGACCTTGCCATCGGCGGCGAAGTGATGGTTGCGGATGCCAAAGGCAAAGCGCACTCCGCCATCATCGGCCGGACCAAGATCGAGCGCAGGCCGCTCCTTCTCGTTGAAGCAACGGCCGGGAAGTCAAAGGTCAGCCTGATCCTCCAGAACGCCGAGACAATAAGGCTCGTGAAAGAGGACGGCAGCGCCATCTCGGTCGTGGCCCTTGCGCCCGGCGACAAGGTGATGGGCTGTGCGCTCGAAGGCGGCAGGCATTTTGGCATGGCCGTCAAAGAGACGATCCGCGAGAAGTGATCATGAAGGCAGGAATCATCGGCGGCACCGGGAAGATGGGCCGGCTTTTTGCCCGGGTTTTTGAGAACGCCGGGTACGAAGTCCTGCTCTCGGGAAGAAAGACCGCCATCACCGCGACAGACATAGCAGCGCAGTGCGACATCGTCATCGTCTCGGTCCCGATCCGGGAGACGATCCGGGTCATCGGCGAAATTGCGCCGCTCCTGAGACCGGGCCAGCTCCTCTGCGACTTCACGTCACTCAAAGTGAAGCCGGTCCAGGCGATGCTCGAATCGAACGCGGACGTGATCGGCCTCCACCCGATGTTCGGGCCAACCGTGAAATCCATAAAGAACCAGACCATCATCGTCTGCCCGGCCCGGGCGGACAAGGCACGGGTGACAGAACTCACCCATATCTTTGAGAAGCAGGGAGCCGTCTGCACGATCGCGAGCCCCGAAGAGCACGACCGGACCGTTGCCGTTGTCCAGGGGCTCACCCATTTCGTCACGCTCTGCGTTGCCGACACGGTGCGCCGGCTCGGCGTGGATCTCCACAAGACCGAACAGTTCGAGAGCCCCGTGTACCAGATCGAGCTCTCGCTCGTGGGCCGGCTCCTCTCGCAGGACCCCGGGCTCTATGCCGACATCCTGCAGCAGAACCCGTACGTCCCCGAAGTTCTTGCAGCCTGCCGGAGTTCGGCAGCGGACCTTGCGGCAATCGTGGAGGCAAAAGACCCCGGGCGCTTCAGGGAATTTTTCGAGAAGAACAGCCGCCACCTGGGCACGTACTGCGAACAGGGCCAGAAGACGACCGATGCGCTGATCGAATGCATGGTGAACCGATGAACCTGATAACGCTCGGGCCCGAAGGCACCTTCTCGCACCAGCTTGCGCTCAGGGTAGCGGAGAAGACGGGCGAGACTGTCCGGCTCGTTCCCACCATCCACGCGATCCTTGCCGCGGTTGCAAAAGGCGAGGGGGACGGGATCGCCCCGATGGAGAACTCCGAGGCGGGCAGCGTGGGCGAGACCCTGGACGGGCTGACCCGGTATCCGCTCGTGATAACGGCCGAGATGTACATGCCCATCCACCACAACCTGGCCTCGCCCGAACCGCTCCACCGGATCCGGGTCATCTATGCCCACCCCCAGACCCACGAGCAGTGCAGCGAATGCATCGAGAAGTGGGGGGTTCCGGTCATCCACACGAGCAGCAATGCATCGAGCGCTCTCGAGGCCCGGAAGACCCCGCATGCCGCAGCCATCCTCTCGGATTCCGCGGCAGCCATCTACGGGATGCCGATCATTGTCAGGAACACCGAGAACAACAAGAACAATACCACCCGGTTTGTCCGGATCTCGACCATCCCGGCCCGGGACCAGAAGCCGGAGAAGTGCAGCATTTTGATCGACCCGAGCACCGACCGGGCCGGCCTGCTCCACGATCTCCTCCATGTCTTTGCAGAGCGGAATGTCAACCTGACCCGGATCGAGTCTCGGCCGTCAAAGCGGGGGATCGGGAACTATGTCTTCTTCCTCGATTATGCCTGGTCGGAGAGGACTGCCGAGGCCCTTGCCGAACTCCGGAAGATAACGGAGATCAAAGAGCTGGGCTGTTACCGGAAATTCGAGGTGAACGAATGAACGTTACTCCGGAAAAAACCGAGAACGTGGACCTGGTCTTCGCAGCCCCGCCCTCCAAGAGCTACACGCACCGGGCCATAATCGCCGGGGCCCTTGCCGAAGGAAAGTCCACCATCTTCCGCCCGCTGGAGGCCGAGGATACCAAGCTTACCGCAGGTGCCCTCCGGTCCCTCGGGATAATTCTCGAGGAGCAGAACCGGCGCCTGGTCATCACCGGCTGCAGCGGGGCGATCCCGGACCGGAAGCCCACGACCCTGGATCTCGACAACTCCGGTACCAGCCTCCGGCTCCTCACCTCGCTTGCCCTTCTCTGCCACCACCCGGTGGTCCTGACCGGCAGCGCCCGGATGCAGGAGCGTCCCATCGGGCCGCTTGCCGAAGCGCTTCCCGCGCTTGGCGGCACGGTCGGGTTCCTTAAAGATCCCGGCTTTCCGCCCATCCGCGTGAGCGGGAAACTCCGGGGAGGAAATGTCACGATCGACGGGTCCATGAGCAGCCAGTTCATCTCCTCGATCCTGATGGCTGCGCCCTATGCCCAGGACGAGGTCGAGATCGTGATCCCAAAACCCCCGGCCTCGGCCTCGTACCTCGACATAACCCTCGATGTCATGAGAACCTTCGGGGCAGCCGTGACCCGGGAAGGCTATGAGCGGTTCGTGGTCAGCCCGACAGGCCGGTACAAGGCCCGGCGGTACACGGTCGAGGGGGATTACTCCTCGGCCTCGTACTTCTTTGCCATCGCGGCGGTCTGCGGGGGCCGGGTCCGGGTAAAGAACCTCACGGAGCACTCGGTCCAGGGCGACCGTCGGTTCCTCGATGCGCTCGCGGCAATGGGCTGCAGGATTACGTACGCGAAGGATTTCATCACGGTCGAGCGATCGGGCGAACTCTCCGGCATCACGTTCAACATGGCCACCTCGCCCGACACGGTCCAGACCCTCTGCATGGTGGCAGCAATGGCACAAAGCCCGACAACGATAACCGGTATCAGTCATTTAAAGTTCAAGGAGAGCGACCGTATCAATGGTACCGCGGATCGCCTGCGATCGCTGGGCGGGAAGGTCGATGTGGGTGACGACAGCCTCACCATCCGGCCGGCACCCCTCCATGGCGGCACCATCGATCCGGCAAACGACCACCGCACCGCCATGAGTTTTGCCGTGCTCGGTCTCGCGAACGGGGGAATAACCATCACCGACAAGGAATGCGTGAACAAATCCTTCCCGGGATTCTGGGATGCAGTAAAAGAGGTCATATTTTGAAGCGGATCGTGCTCACCGGTTTCCGCGGCACCGGCAAGAGCGAGATAGGAAAGGTCCTTGCGGAACGCTGCCATCTTCCGCTTCTCGACACGGATATGCTCATCGAGCAGAAGACCGGCCGGTCCATTCCCGACATCTTCCACGAGGATGGCGAGGAGCGGTTCCGGAAGATCGAGCGGGAAGTCATAGCCTCGCTGCCCGCAGCGGACGCGATCATCAGCACGGGCGGGGGCGTTGTAACCGATCCCGACAACATGGAACACCTGCGCAGGGACAGCACGCTTGTCCTGCTCCATGCAGACCTGGAGACGATAGGCGTTCGGCTGGCCCGGAAACCCCGGCCCCCGCTCACGAACCTGCCCCTGCAGGAAGAGATTGCCGCAATGCTGGACCGGCGCCGGCAGAATTACCATGCAGCGTCGGACATCTGCATTGACACAAGCAATACCACCCCCTCTGCCGCAGCAGAGAAGATCCTGCAGATCCAAAAGAACGGCATCTGCGGGCCAAAAGAGCGAAAGGACGCCCTCGCGTTCTTCCGGACCGGGAGGATTCCCGCGCCCAACATGGCAAAACTCGAATCCCTCCTCTCCGACACGCCGGCAGATCCCCTGACCCGGATCCTCGGTGTCGCCGGCTACCCGTGCGCCCACAGCCGGGGCCCCCGGCTCTTCAACAGCCTCTTTGAGCTCTATCGCATCAACTGCCACTACACCTGGTTCGAGAACCCGGATATAGGCGGGATCATGAGAACTGCCCGGGAGATCGAGGCAAAAGGGCTCTCGGTCACCATCCCGTTCAAGCAGGATGTCATCCCGCTCCTGGACGAGATCGATGAACACGCAGCGCAATCCATCGGGGCCGTGAACACGGTGGTCTTTGCCTGCGGCTCGGCAATAGGCTACAACACCGACTGGCTCGGGATCCGGAAACCGCTCGTCTCCCTCAAGGGCGCAAAAGCCGTACTGCTCGGGGCCGGTGGTGGTGCCTCGGCAGCTGCCTATGCCCTTGTGGATCTCGACATGGACGTGACGATCCTCAACCGGACACCGGCAAATGCAAAAGCTCTTGCAGAGCGGGCCGGCTGCCGGTGGGCTGCCTGGGACACGTTCGATGACCTGCACCCGGATCTCGTGGTGAACACAACCCCGCTCGGGATGGAGCCCGATGTCAGGAGCCCGCTGAAGCCGGCCCAGCTCAAAAAAGAGATGACCGTCTTCGATCTCGTGTACACGCCGCCTATCACCCCGCTGATCGAGATGGCCCGGGCTGCCGGCTGCCCGACCATCACGGGAACGGAGATGTTCATCGAGCAGGCAAAAGAGCAGTTCTGGCTCTGGTTCGGGATCGATGTCCCGCGGGAAACCATCAGGAAGTTTATCTCATGAATACCTTTGGAACCAATTTCCGTATCACGACATTCGGCGAGAGCCACGGGAAGGCGGTGGGGGCAGTCATCGACGGGTGTCCCGCAAATCTTCCCCTGGCCGAAGAGGACATCCAGCCCCTGCTCGACCGGAGAAAGCCGGGCACATCCCCATTAACCTCGCCACGGCAGGAAGCGGACCGGGTGGAGATCCTCTCCGGCGTCTTCGAAGGCCGGACCCTTGGCACGCCGATCGCCCTCATCGTGAAAAACGAAGAGAAGCGGTCGGGCGACTACGAAGCCCTCCGGGAAGTCTTCCGGCCGGGCCATGCCGATTTCACGTACCAGGAGAAGTACGGGATCCGGGATCACCGGGGCGGCGGGAGGAGCTCGGGGCGCGAGACGGTAGGCCGGGTAGCTGCCGGCGCAGTTGCCCTGAAGTTCCTTGCCTTGAAGGGGATAGCGGTTGCCGGCAGGATTGCTGAAATCCACGGGAAAACAGAACACGGCGAGATCGAGCAGGAGATCCTGAACGCCAGAGCAGTAGGGGATTCGGTTGGCGGGATCGCGGAGATCATTGCAACGGGATGCCCCGCCGGACTTGGCGATCCGGTCTTTGGCAAGCTCGATGCGGCGATTGCAGGCGCCATGATGGGCATCGGGGCCACAAAAGGCGTGGAGATCGGCGACGGGTTTGCCGTTGCGGGCCGGTTCGGGAGCGAGAACAACGACCCGATGACCGCGGAGGGTTTTACAAGCAACCATGCCGGAGGAATCCTGGGCGGGATCTCAACCGGCCAGGAGATTGTCGTGCGGATCGCGGTCAAGCCGACCCCGTCGATTGCAAAAGTCCAGAAGACCCGCAACATGCACGGGAATGTCGTGGATATCACGGTCGGCGGCCGGCACGATCCCTGCATTGTTCCCCGGATTCTTCCGGTGGCTGAGGCCATGCTTGCACTGGTGCTCGCGGATGCCGTGTTGGAACAGGAAAAATACCGGCATTAACCGGCCGGAACCCGGCATCTCACCGGACCGGGATCTTTTTTGGGCAAATCCGTTTTTTATTCATCTGAACCGCTGATGGGCATCCAGTCTGCAGGCTCCGCCGGCTGCGTCCGATCGCGTTTCCTCCCCCAGTTCACTGATCCTCCGGAAGACGAAAGGGCATCCATGTGGTTTCATACGGTAACCGGAACGGTAAACCGCCGCGCGGTCACCCTGCCAGAGCGGCGGCATGGATCGCCCGGGACCGGATATTGTTCTCACCTTCTTATTGCACCGGGATCGTTTTTTCCGGTTTTTCAAAAAGCCGGTTGGACACGTACCCGTTTCAAAGAAACCGATGATACGGTGAATTCAGGAATGTAATAAAAAAGAATTTACATCATGGCCTGGACCGTCTGGTCCATGACCTTGTACCGGACACCGGACGATGTGACAAAGACTTCGCACCGGTCGGCACCCTTGGTTCCGGGAGCAACGATCTCCATGCCGGCAGCGAGTTTCTTGCCATCGTTCATGGTGTATTCCTTGAACTCGGTTGGTGAGCTGTACACCCGCATGACAACGGTGTTCGTGTAAAGGTTCCCGGGGCCGCCTTCGTACAGGAGGTGGATCTCGGAAGTGGGCCGGTCTTTTGTTAAGGAGAGACTGACCTGCTGGGCGGCAGGCAGGGTCTGGACCGGCTCGCTGCCCGGGGCGGTTGTTGCTACCGTTGCAACGGTGGTCGGAACCGGGGTCGGTTCGGGGGTGGGTGCGGGTGTAGCCGGCGCGGGCGGGGGACTCGATGTGCAGCCCGCAGCAAGCACGCAGAGGATTATGGCAAGTGCTGCCAGGATAAATAGTGCATGTTTCATGAGAGAAGGCTTGCACTGCGTACGTATATCTCGTTTGCGTTTCAGGAGATGTACCGGGCCCAGAAAACGGGTCCGGCACAGGAAAATACACCGGGACAGTGTCTTCACCCGTCAGGAAAAATCCACAGGTCGCGGGAATGAGCAGCTTTGGTGCAGTTCCCCGGGGTAACTGCACCAGGGCCGGTGAGGTTACTGCGGCATGGTTTTTGTCCTGCCTGCGGCGTCACACCGGATCAGGAACATATCGGAGGATTTAATAAATCGTCCATAAGAGAAAACAGTAATCATCACTCACCGGAGAACAGACCCGTGCATCCCGTTTTCTTCCCAGATGCCACAATTATGCCACCGGTACCAGTTCCCGCTCGTTATGCTAAATTCCTGCACAATCACCGGTGCCAGACCATGGTTTTTAAGAGAGCCTGTTCCTATCCATCCTCCAGTCCGAAATTTTCATCCGGCGTTATGAGACCAGTGACCTTACAGACGTGGTGTCAGCAATAACATGAGGGCAGAATGAGACTGATAAATATACCGGACATGGATTTGTCGGATGAGATCGCTGTTCTGAGGCGCGCAGAAGCTATCAGCCGTACCGGCAGCTGGGACTATGACCGGGAGACCGGAGCCTTCAGGATATCTGAGGAAACGGCCCGGATTCTTGGCATGGCATGGGTGCAGGATGGCAGGATCCTGCAGCGGGTCGGTGTCGCGTCCGTACCCGGCTGGGATCATATCAGGACAGCCCTTCTGGATCTGTCGGAACCCGGCAGGGAATTCAATATCCTGTTCGGGATAGAACTCCCCGGAACAGAAGGACGGAGGATGGTCAATGCCGCAGGAACCCTTGTGCCTGTTGCAGAAGAGGGCCGGTCATACATCTCCGGCATTGTCAAAGAGGTCCCGCTCTCCGGCCTGTTCATGTCCGATCTCCCCAACCAGTTCAATCTGATCATGAACACGACCGGGCTCGAATCCCTGGACGGGACCTGCGAGATGATCAGCGCATGGCTGGATGCCGATTGCGTCATGATCGGCAGGATCCTGCCGGGCGGCGAGAGTGTGAAAGTCATCTCCATGCGCCTTGACGGGAAAAAGGTCAGCGATCACACCTACAAGCTGAAGGATACTCCCTGCGAGAACGTTGCCGCCAAAGGGTTCTGCCTGTACCCGGAGCATGCCTTCGAGCTCTTCCCAAAAAGCCAGGATCTCAAGACCCTGGGCATCCAGGGGTACCTTGGCACACCCCTGCGGAACAATGCCGGGGACACCATCGGGGTCATCTGCGTTCTGAGCCGCCGCCCGCTCCACCCCGAACCGATCGTGAGGATCTGCATCGAACTCATAGCTCTCAAGGCCGGCGCAGAGATCGAACGCCACCTGGCAGAAGAAGCTCTCGAGAACAACCGGCTGATCCTTGCAGATGCACTGAATCTCGCGCACATTGCCAGCTGGGAATATGACGCCGCCACCGGGCTTTTTCAGTTCGATCAGCATTTCTATTCCCTCTTTGCAACAACGACAGAACAGGAAGGCGGCAGTTGCATGCCGGCCGAGGTCTTCTCCCGCGAGTTCATCCACCCCGATGATCGCATCTCGTTCACCACGGATCTGAAGAAGATCGTAGCGGATACGGCCGGTACGAACACGGCGATGTTCGAGCACCGGGTCATACGGAGGGATGCGGAGATCCGCGACATGATGGTCCGCGTGTGCGTGATCCGCAATGCTGCTGGAAAGATCCTCCAGGTCCATGGATCGGACCAGGACATCACCGAGCTGAAAAAAGCGGAACGGGCGCTCGTGCAGGCAAACCGGAAGATCAATCTTCTGGGCAGCGTGACCCGGCACGATATCCTGAACCAGGTGACGATACTGCGGTCGTATTTCCGGCATACCAAGAAAAAACATCCCGAACCGGCGATAGGGGACTGCATGGACAAGCTGGATACCATTGCCCAGAAGATCCAGCACCAGATCGAGTTCACGAGGATCTACAAGGATCTCGGGTGCAATACCCCGGGCTGGTTCGAGCTGAACGAGATCATGCCGGAGATTCCCGGAACTATCCGGTTCTCGTCAGATCTGCAAAACCTTTCCGCGTACGCTGATCCGATCATCGAGAAAGTGTTTGAGAACCTCCTGGACAATTCCCTCAGGTATGGCAAACATGTGTCCGAGATCAAAGTCTCGGTCACCCCGCACAATGGGGCGATGATGGTGTTGTGGGAAGATAACGGCATCGGGATTCCGGCCGAAGAGAAAGAGCTCATCTTCGAGCACGGGTACGGGGTGAACACCGGCCTCGGGCTCTTCCTTGCCCGGGAGATCCTTGCCATCACCGGTATCTCCATCCGGGAGACCGGGACCCCGGGGAAAGGTGCCCGGTTCGAGATGATCCTGCCGGAGGGAACGTACCGGTAACGGGGGCCGGGCACCCGGGAAATCTTCTCACCCCACAACAAGCGTCCCGTTCACAATCGATAAGGGATTGCCGGTCAGCCTTGTGTGCGTGGAGATGATTGTGAAATAAAAATGCCGGAACTACCGGTTACCTGCACCGGCATCCCCGATATCCGGCCTCTCCAGCCACTTCCAGAGCGGGACGTACCGGATCGTGCCGGTCATACCAAACCATTCAGTTACCTGGGCCTTCTCCTCACGTTCCGAGAGGATGAGAAGGTTCTGGCACCCCAGTTCCCGCGAGGCTTTGAGGAGAGCACGGACCTCCCGGGACAGGGTCTTCTCGTCCTGCACATCGGCACAGACCTGGATGAGCGCAGTGATGCTGCCCTGCTGGTGCACGACAAAATCCACTTCCTCTGCCTGGGGATTCTTCCAGTAATAGACCGATGCCCGTCCATTGAGCTGCAGATTCCAGAGGGCGATGGCAACGAGGTTCTCGTACAGCCGCCCACGGTTTTCCGATACGCGGAATGCTTTTGCCGCAACAAACCCGGTATCCGTGCAGTAGATTTTTTTATTGGAGGCAACCTGCTCCCGGACCTTGAACGAGAAACGCGGAATGGAAAAAAGGAGGAACGCTTCTTCAAGGTACCCGAGATATTTCTGCACGGTCATCGGACTCTTGTTCCGGGTCACGCGGGCAAGCGAGCCGTAGGAGTACTCGGATGCAATATTGGAGATGAGATAGAGCGAGAGATCCTCTATCCCCTGCACCGAACGGATGTGAAAACGCCGGACGATATCCTTGTACACTATGGAGTCAAAGAGTGTTCTGAGATAATCGCGGGAGGAGAATTTTTTTACAAGCGGTTCCGGGTATCCGCCACCCTGCGCATAGGAAAAAAGGGCTGATATTTTCTCTTCGGTCGTGAGTTCATGGGAAGACAGCCGGAGGTACTCGGCAAACGAGAACGGCAGGATGGGTGTCTGGAAGTAGCGGCCGGTCAGGTGCGTGGCAAGCTCCGTGCTGAGCAGGTGGGAGTTGCTGCCGGTGATCACGAGTTCGTATCCCTGCCGGGCAAGCCGGTTCACGAAGAGTTCCCATTTTTCGAGATTCTGGATCTCGTCGAGCAGCAGGACCCGGGGTTTATCGTACACTGAATCGACCGCTGCCAGGATCTCATCGTAATCCTCAAGGCCCGTGAGCCGTTCGTCATCGAAGTTGACATACCCGAAACTCCGGCTGCCGCCCAGGTTGTGAACGGCAAAGAAGGATTTGCCCGCCCGGCGGGGACCTGTGATCACCTTGACAAGGGAAGTCCCCGACCCGGCGATCGGCGTCTCGCGTTCGATATAGGTCTCGGCCAGGGTGCGCTGCAGGTCACGCTGCTGGACAAGGAGGATGTCGCGAACGGTCATAGTCTGTACATCTGAATACATATAGTAGATGAAAATAGATAAAATTGTCTATCACGAGTATTCAATATACCATAAAAACAGGACTGCAGCCCATACCATGAACGCCGCAGGAAACCGTTTTGGCAGATGCCGGATTGAAGATCTTCTATAAAACTCATTTTTATTTATCGGTAATTTCCTCCAAAAAACTACCCTGTGAAAAAACGTGATTATTCGCAGCCGGCGGGGCGATCCCGGGATAAAACGGGGTGCAGTCCCGTTACGGGTGTAATAGAGGGGGCCGTTGTCGCAGATTTCAGGGATCACGGTACGGGGAAGATCGGATGGAAAAACTGAGGCGCAGGCTGGCCAGGAACCGGCTATTCCGGACCGCCGGGGTCGGGCCGGACCGGAGTCCACAGCCCCGGTCCCGGCAGGAAATCATCTTTTTAATCTCCCACTGCCCATATCTCACTATGAGCGGGAAGGAGGATAAAGAGATGATCCTGCGGCAGATACGCGATGCTGTCGCAAATCTGCCATCGCTCCGGGCGGCATATCTCTATGGATCGTTTCTTTCCCGCACCGATTTCCGGGATATCGACATCGCCCTTTTGACCGGCCCGGATATTGACAGCGCCGGTGCACCGGTCTTTGCATCCCGGGCAGCCACGGCAATCGAGACTGCCATCGGATTCCGGTACGAATGCGATGTCAGGGTCATGAACGATGAACCGGCCTGGTTCCGGTACGAAGTGATAAGCACCGGAGTTCCTGTTTATGTCCGCAGTGAGGAGGACCGGATCGGATATGAAACCGACCTTCTGGTAGAATACCAGGACCTCAAGTACATGTACGACCTGTTCGACCGGGACTACCTCGCGAGGGCCTGACCATGCGGATTCTCGCACAGGTTCAGTCCCTTGACGAAGCTCTCGAAGCATGGCAGCGCTACCAGGAGATCCCGTTTGAGAAGTTCGCAGCAGAAAAAGACATCCAGTACATGGTCTGCCACGCAATGCTCCTTGCAATTCAGTCTTCCATCGACATCGCAACCGGCATGGCCGTGATGAAGACCCCGCGCCGGCCGGACACGTACCGCGAAACATTCCATGTCCTGGGAAAACACAACATCATACCGGAAGAACTGGCGGGCGGGATGGCAACGCTTGCCGGGTTCCGGAATATCCTTGTGCACGAGTACACCGGTCTTGATACCCGACGGGTCTACCGAATCCTCCAGGAAAACCGGGTAACGCTGGACGCGTTCCGGAAAGCCGCAAAGGAATTTGTCCGGGCACAAGGCAAGACAGAGTGATGTGGCACTACCCGTTTTACGATATATAACCGGTTCCGCTCGGGATTGTCATTTTACCGGGAAATAAAATTTCGGCCATCAGCCCGACCGCAGCGTCCGGCTGGAACCCGGTCTCGTTCAGCGGGATGTGAATGGAATCGTCCGTGTAACCCGAAGACCCCACGGTTAGTTCTCCGGTCCCCGGTGAGTCTCACCCCACCGCCACCGTCCCGTTCACGACCGCGAGCGGGATATCAGAACCATCCTCGTCATCGAAATTTGTCCGGGTGATCGCGAGCGTAGTCTCACCTGAGCTAAGCCCCCGGACGATAACCGTGGCGAGCGGGATATCCACAGCCCCGGTCCCGACCACGCCGTTCACATCGCTGGCCCGGACGATGAGATCCCGGCTCGCGGGAAGCGTGCCGGTCGCATTCAGGGTCGATGCCCATGCAGGGAAGGTCACGCGATCTCCGCAAAGGCCGGGTTGCTGACCGTCAGGTTGAGATTGTACCCGCTCAGTCCTTTCGAAGCACTGCTCAGGGTCAGGGCAAGCGTGGTCTCTCAGCCGGTCGTGCTGATTTTCCCGCTCGCGATGCGGACAACCGGGCCGGACTGCACCGAGATGTAATCCGTTCGTGTGGTCGTGTTCGATCCGTTGGCATTGGTTGCGGTCAGGCTGACCGTGTAGTTGCCCCCGGCTCCGTAGGTATGCGAGGGGTTCTGGAGCAGGGATGTCGTGCCGTCGCTGAAGGTCCAGTTCCATGCTGTGGGGGAGTTGGTGGAGGTGTCGGAGAACTGGATGGTGAGGGGGGCGGGGTGGGAATGAATAGGATTGTAGTTACTTAGGATATTATTGAGAATTCAAATCTTCACGAATAATTTCATGGAGGAATATATGGATAGGGAAATGTTTGCCCTCACAAATTAGCATGTATTTTTTGGCTTATTTGAAGAAAAACTGAATAATATTTCAAATTAAAAGAAACGTTGAGGAATAACGTATTTTTCTTCAATGGGTTCATGGTATCGTTCCTCATACCATCCCCGGATGGTGTTGTAATTAACCTTTAACCATATTAACTCACCGTCTGAACTGCTTTCCGGGGCGATTTGCTCGATATCCGAGATTATTTCATTAACTGCTTTAAGCGCGCCTTCAGTATAATCTTTCAGAGGGATTTCGATTTTTTGCCATCTTGTTATACCTTTATTTGTATAGCTCACTGTCAGTTTATCTTCAAGATTGTTATAAGTGAGTGCGAATTTAAATCCTCCACCAGTAACATCATTTTCCTGAGGATTCATCCTATTGAATGAAAACTCTATCCTGCCAAGATTACCCCAGTCAAAAATCTTTATTACTGATAATATTTCTGGAAAAAATGAGCGGATATGTGTCACATCTCCCCCGGGAATATCTTTTAAACCGGATATTTCAATGTCATCAATATACACCCAAAGAGGAATCCAGTAATCAAGGATTGTATAATTCCCGGGATAATTATTAATGACCTCTTTCAAGTCTTTCTTATCCCATTCAATTCTTAACACGGTTCTCCACCATCCTCAGGGCATTGCATTCCATTTGCCATTGAACCACTTGTAAACCTGTGGTCCACTCTTCGGATAGACAGATGCAACTCCGGTTTTTGCATTAAGTGATACTTCAATTTCCCGTATGCTATATTTATCCACTTCTGCTTGAGTTAACGTTAATTTCGCACTATTCGGACCTTTTGGCCATTCAGTCCATCCTTCTGACTTGATCGCCCGGTCAACCCAGTCAGGTATCGCAGCTTTAATTTCAGCCTGTGTTGCCAGGGACTTTCCAGGATAGGTAACTGAATTCCCTCCGATATTCCAGACTACCTGTGTGGTTGCAGGGAATAACGTTGTACCCGGTTCTCCAACATCATATATGCCGGTGACATGCCTGCCTTCATAATGAATTCTGCCAAATTTTTCTGTGGCAGTATGCATACCTTCCTGAATAGGAATAGCGTCGCCGCTACTGAGTGGCGTAACATGAACAACTTCAGAAAGGTCATCCACCCGGTCAGCAACTTTCAGGAGGTGCGTGGAAGTAACATCGCCTTTAATCAGCGCGGTACCGACACCATTCCAGTACAGATCAATCAGCTTCTTGCGTACCGCTTCCTGGGGAATGATGTCGAAGACCTTGTTCTTCACCATGTATTTGCCGAGTTCGGCAAGTTTTGCCGGGTACTTGCCGGCAACCTTCCGTACGGTATTGACAGTCTTCTCGCCATCACCGAAAACCGGGTACAGCGCAACAAGGTTCAAGCCGGTCCCAATCGAGTCATGCTGGTAGAGGGTCTCGATCGTGTCACGAACATCCCCGGCACCACCATACCCGGATGCCATCCAGCCGATGAAGTAGGCGCCTGACGATGCTGCAGTATCGCCGACCAGCCAGTTCATCGAGCCGTCTTTGATGCCGGTCTCGCCGAAGATCAGGCCCAGTTTCGAATAATACTGTTCCCGGATATTCTGCTGCGCGATCTCGATTGGTTTGGAAATGTAGATTGGCGTGAGCGGGTAATCGTCCGCTCCATCGGGAATCCCGTCATTGTCGGTGTCCCGGTAAAGTGGATCGGTACCGAGCTGGACCTCCATGTAATCCCCAAGCCCGTCATCATCCGAATCCACCATCCGGGGATTGCTCACGACCTTCCAGAACGTATGTCCGTTCTTGTCTGTGACCATTCCTCCTGCTTCGAAATCATCCGTCAGCCCGTCGCCGTCGGTATCCGCGAGCGTCGGGTCGGATGTAACCGTGTTGCCAAAGGGATCATGATACCCTCCGGTTTCCACAATATCCGGCATCTGGTCTGTATCAGAATTCGCCTGGACGAGCGTGAGCGGGATATCAGAAGACCCTGAAGTCACGATGACGGTCTGGGTTAGATCCTGGTACCCGCTTTTCGTTGCTTTAAGCGTATGGCTGCCGAGCGGAATGTCACTGATTGCCAGGGGACTTAGGCCCAGGTAATTCCCGTCAAGATAAATTCCGGCACCCGTAGGATTGGAATAAACATTCAGGGAGCCGGTCTGGGGCGGCGCCGCACCAATCGGCACTTCAATGGTACCGGTCTGGCCTTTGGCAACATTGAATACCTGGTTCTCCAGGGGTGGATTGCCATAGGTATAAACATCAAAAGTATAGGCACCATAAGTCTGGAAAATAAACGGATCTGTATAGCCGTTTGATTTGAGCGGTTTCGATTCCGGCCCGGTGGCACGGTTAACGTATACAGTTCCCGATTGGATCGGATTCCCGGTTGCAGCATCATAGACATGGAAGCGGATGCTCGCATCGGTCGGGGTCCCCGGAGGCTCTGTTGCCTGGACACTTACGTCATCGATAAGGAATGTTACGTAAGAATAGGTGCCTGCCGGCGCCGGCTGGGATGCGGTGTAATACGATTTGAAATAGAATGTCTGCATCCCGCCGCCAGTGTTACTGATATCAAGCGTGACCGGAGTCCAGGAATTCTGGTAAGCACTTGCGGAGAAACTGCTCGGGAATTCATACATCCGGATTTCTTCCTGAGTGTTTCTGTCAATGCGGCCTACCTCCAGCTTAAATTTATTCGTTGAGTAGTGTTTATAGACTTCAGAACACCGGAACCAGAACGTAAGCTGACTGGCATATGACGTGTCGATATTAGCATGGGCAACCTTGTAGTAACCAAACTGAACCGGTGTTGAAGCCGGGCGGGTAATTGACAGTTGTAATGACTGGGGCGATGAGGTATAATCCCCATTGAAAGGTTGGACATCCCAGGAAACTCCGGAATTGGAACCCACATCCGGGCCACTCGGCGCCCATGCCGCCATTCCCTGACTGAAATCCCCATTGGCAACGGTTTCATATAACGCACCCCCGCTGTCAGCACTATACAATGCCGCTGAAGATCTTGTTGAGGCTAATGATTGCCTTACTGAGATATTAATCGGGATCTCGGAGTACGACGCGTTTGATATATCTTCAGATAATGCCCACGAGGGAATATTTGCAGAAAACCCCGGTCCATAATCAGTACCGTAGACGAGGCTTGGCTGATCATTAATGGCAGTATTGTTCTCTGATATAGCCTGGATAAATACAAATTTTGAAGATGTTTCATTGGAATCAGATGATGATGTATTATTCTCTGAAATAAGTCCGGTTCGGTTAGTGGAAGAAGTGCGTACGGAAGATACGGATCTCTGGATATTGGAATACGATACAGACCCCGGTGCAGTCATAGATTTCAGCATCGGCGCGGCCACCGGTTCTCCGGCTCCAAACCGTGCATCCCACAGCACCTTGTCCATCACGGCATACTCGCCGGACGAAGTGACCGTTGAATAAACAACCGCATTAGCTGAGTCCAGCGTGAATGGCAGCGGATCGAACGATCCCGAGGTCTCGTTCTTCATAAACATCGACAGGTTCGATGCGGTGCCGACCTTTGCCGGGAAATAATGGATCCGGACCACCGCACTCGTTGTATCGTTCCCGAACGTGATGGCAGAAACATTGCTCACCAGGATCGTGTCCGGGATCAGTTGAGTGTAGTTCACGTTCGCAACCGATGCCCGTTTCGCAGCATCGCCGATACCGGTTATTGACAATTCGACCGATGAGCCGAAGAACCGGCCGGTGCTGATGTAGGTTTCGTTCCCATCTGGGATACTGTTTGTATTGCTGTCAGCGACCAGAGGATTGGTACCAAGCCGTATCTCGCTGTCATCATCGAGCGCATCGTGATCCGTGTCTTTTGCTACCGGGTTCGTTCCCCGGCCGATCTCGTCGGCATCGATGAGCGAATCGCCATCGGAGTCTGCAAGAAGAGGATCCGTCCCGTGCATCTGTTCGGCCAGGTTGGTAAGCGTGTCGCTGTCCGTGTCCTCATTTGCATCGCTCACACCATCGTTGTCAGAATCCGCTGAGGTTACATTCGTTACAAGCCCGAGCCGGGTGAGTTCGAACTCATCGCTCAAGCCGTCGCCGTCTGTGTCGGGAATGAACGGATCGGCCCCGAGCCGGTATTTCACAAAGACCGGCAGCCTGTCGTCAAGCTTCTCGTACCCATCCGGGACACCGTTGCCGGCCTCGTTTTGGGGCGTAAGTGAATTATCCGAATCCGGGTTCTGCGGGTCGAATCCGATCAACTGCTCGTAACTCCCGGGAAGACGGTCGCCATCAAACCGGAGGGTGGCTTCTTCAAAAAACCCGTACTCGTCATATGCGCTTGCTACCAGCACATCGTTTGTGTTCAGGACAACGGTTCCTGAAAAATTCCCGCCAACAACGTTCACCGGGGTCAGGTTGAGGGAGTTCTGCCGGATACTCAGGACGGTTATGGCCGGGTTGCGAACAGAGCCCGCGAACGTGACCGTCTCGTTGGAGTAGTTGTCATCGGCCGGGGCCGAGAACCGGATTGCCGGTTCACTTTTCACAACCGATACAGGGACCTGGATGACAGGCCCGAAGGGACCGGAGCTGTCGGACCGGAGCTGGAACGCAGGAGAATAATTTCCGGTCACGTTCGGACTCTGCAGGACAGGGGAAAAAGAATATTTCTGGTTACTCTGAATAACAGTATTTTCCGGAATATCCATCCGGGAAAACCCGAACAACGCAGCATCGCCGGAAGATCCGTTTACAGCAGCAAGATAGACTCCCTGTTGTTCAGAGGATGAACGCATCCAGGGATTGAGTCCGGTATTGTTTACAGTGATTGATATTGCAGCAGTCCGGTTCAGTGGCATCGTTGCAGGTATCGAGTGACTTATAAGTTCGGCATCAAAAGTCCGAGGTCCTTGGAGTGTTGTATTAACAGAAATAACCGAGTTTTTTAAGGTGACCGGAATATCACTGCCATTCTCGTTGTCAAAATTTGCACCTGAAAGGTTGATCAGGACCGTTCCGGATGCATTTCCCCGGACCGTGACAGCCGCAAGGGCAATTTGCGATGCTCCCACCCGCACGTTATTGTTTACATCGCTCGCCCGCACGAACACGTTGCGGCCGGCAGGATCAGTCTGAGTGGCATTCAAATCTGTTGCCCATGAGGGGAACGTGATAGCGGTTATCTCTGCAAGTAATGGATCATCCAGGGTGAGGTTAACATTATATCCGCTCAGGCCCTCGGGAGCGTTGTCGAGGATAAGAAAAACGGTTACATTTTCCCCGGCTGCAGCTATATGACCGTCAGTCAGAGTTACCGGTATCGAAGATGCTCCCGGTACCAGGAGCATTACTGCCACGGCTGCAGTGATGAGGAAAAAGAGGGAAGGGCCTTTCATCCTACTATTTTCCTGCGATTACGAAAACACTCTCCAGAACAACGCCACCGCATCGGCACGGGTAACGTTGCCGCTCTGGTCGATATCGAATCCGGTCACCGGCTCGTTGGACGCTATCCAGGCATGCTTGTTCCAGAACGCATTCACATCGGCATAATCGAGATGTTCGTTCCCGTTCAGGTCCTCGTACAGGCCGTTTCCGTTGATAATGCGGGGCAGCGACAACAAGCCGTCAACCGGGATCACCGGCTGGACGACAGTGAAGGCATTTGCCAGTGAAGCTGTCTTGCCGTTCGGGTTGCTGAGGGTAATCGTGCCTGCGATCATTGGACAGGAAAAATTCCATGCGGTGCTGTAAATAGATTGTGAAATATTATTGGCGGGGAATTGTCAGAGGGAAGCCGAACGATATTCTCCTGCAACCGGACGAGACACTCTCCCAGGCACCACCATACCCGGATGCCATCCAGCCGATGAAGTAGGCGCCTGACGATGCTACATTATCCCCGACAAGCCAGTTCATCGAACCGGTCAGCGGGTCCGTACCCCAAAACAGGCCTTCCTTTCATTCCGGCCTACAGTAGATCGTCAAAAAAAGGGGGCACACAGAAGCCCGCTATTTTGCAGGTTTGAGTGGGGGGATAATCGTCTCTTTTTGGAAAAGACGCCCGAAAATAGGTTTTCTCCGTGAGCGTGGACACCATTTCCCCTGGAGCCGGAAAACGGGATCGCCGGATTGGCAAACGGAGCCCCGTACGGGCCCGGATGGGTTTAGGTCAGTTGCTCCCGGGAAAGTGGGAGGAAACGAGGCCTGGAAGACAGACGATACCGGCATCCGGCATGCAGTAATCGCCCCGAGAACCGGATACATTCTCAAGGAAAAGGCGCAGAGCGATCTCATCACCCGTTCAACAATTTCTGCAGCTGCCGGAACTCCTCAACCGAGTACTGTCCCTCGGCAGTGGTCTTCCCGACATGGCAATACACCAGTTCGGAGCCAAAGAGCGGCAGCACTGCCCGGGCAAACCGGAATCTGTTCCCCATGACACCGGTGCAGAGCGGCATCTTGATCTCGTGCGTGAACGCGATGAGTTCGATAATATCGTTCTCGTTCTGGGGCGTGACAATGATCTTCACGATATCCCCGTACGCCCGGAGCTCCCGTTCCAGCACGAAGAGGACCGGGAGGGGCATCATGATCGGGGCATGGTGGGAGGCGATGATCTTCCTGCCGGCTTCTTTCACGCAGGCCGCGTTCCGCATGAACTGCTGCTCGACATCAACGTAATCCACCAGGGGGAGAATGGACCGGATCTTCTTCTCCCATTCATCGCCGTTCCCGAAATACCGGCCGCCCTCCTGCGCAGAGCGGAACGTTGCGATTACAGGAAGATTCGAGTGTTTCCTGCACTGCTGCACCGCTTCTTCCGGACCGGTCTCCATCAGGTCGAGCCGGAGTTCGATCATATCCGCTCCCTGCTGCTGTGCAAGGGCGGCATCGGCCGGGTCCGTGAGCGCTGCAATGATCTTCATGTACCCGGTGTTGGATGGCGGTTCACAAAAAGGTGTGGTCACCGGAAAATATCCTATAGTGAAATTTGATAAATTTCCAGTTCATATTCAAAAATAATAATCCCAGAAAATAAGATTCATTCTAAAAAAAAATGTGTGATAAATCACTGATTTTTTTATATTTTTCTCTTTGCTTTGGATAGTGATTCCCCAATTTGTGAAAATGAAAACCATCCAGTTGCCGGATTAAACAAAATTTCTAAGAAAAAATCTATTCGCATGATTATACGATGTGGGCTGATACCCCATGAGCGATTGCTGCCGCCGCCCCGAAGGACGCCCCGCGGCGGCCTTAGTACGGTTTCATCAACCAAGACGAAGATTGTTTGTTCTGTTAAATTTCTGGGGAGACAGGAACGCATTTGGGGGGTCAGGGAAGCCCCCCTGGGTTGCTTCCCCCTCTGGGGGAGAGAGGGGGTCACACTCGTTACTGAGTAAAGAATGGAAAGGAATGTTTGAGAGAAACTGAATGAAAAATAGCGACCGGTTATTACAATGGAGGATACAGTACGCAGTTCTCAAAGAGATTCTCTCACAGAAATTTTTATTTCAACTCATGACAGAAGACAGATTGTTCAACCGGGCATAACTCCCCCGTTATCGTACTTGCCATGTGACGAATTTCATGAGAGAGACCCTCCCGGAAGATACCAGTTTATTCCCTTGCGGCAGCAACACTATACCAGATCATGGAGCCCGGGAAAATTTCAGGGGTTGTAAGAAAACTCGTGCGGGCACTGGCACGCTTCGTGCTCGTGGCTGTGATCCTTCCGCTGGTCCCGGCTCTCTTCCTGGGAGTTCCTGCCGCTTCCATCCTAGCGGTCATGTCGGCCGGGTTCCTTATCGAGTACGGGGCAGCACCGGTCGGTCTTGCGCTCGGACTCTCTCCCGGGATCGTTTTCTATATCCTGATGTGTACCGAGACCGGTCTCTTTCTCGGGCTGTACGATGTCTTCAATACCCTTGGCGAGACATCCGAGCCCGTTTCACAGTTCCTGGAGAAGAGCCGCAAGTATTCCCACAGTTCGGCCTCGGTGGAACGGTACGGGATCCTTACGCTCATCCCCTGCGAGATCCTTCTTGGGGTCTATGCCTGTGCACCGGTCTCCTGGGTGCTCGGGTGGCAGGAGAACCGGGCGCTACTCGTGACCATGGCAGGATATGTCATATCCCTCATCATCACCATACTTCTCACCATGGGCCTGTACAAGGTGCTCCTGCCATGACCGCTCCCCGCAAATCCCCGCTTGTCGTGAAATTCCCTGCTGCTATTCCCGAGCTTCTCGCTCCGGCCGGTTCGCCCGAAGCGTTCCGGGCAGCGGTGGCAGCCGGGGCCGACGCAATCTACCTGAGCGGGAAACGGTTCGGGGCCCGGAAATTCGCTGCCAACTTCTCGGATGCGGAGATCGAAGAGGCGGTCCGGTACGCCCATCGATACGGGGTCCGGGTCTATGTCACGGTCAACACCCTCATCCATGACCGGGAACTCTCCGGTGTCGTAGATTATCTTATCTGGCTGTACGGGATTGGCGTTGACGCTGTCCTCGTACAGGATACCGGGGTTGCGGCCCTTGCCCGGGAAATAGTACCCGGTCTCGTTCTCCATGCCTCCACCCAGATGACCATCCATACTACGGACGGGGTCCGGTGGGCTGCAGGGCTGGGGTTCCGCCGCGTTGTCCTTGCCCGTGAACTCTCCCTTCCCGAAGTCCGGCAGATAGCTGAGGCAACCCGCGACCTGGGGATCGGCCTCGAGGTCTTCGCCCACGGGGCGCTCTGCTACAGTTACTCGGGCCAGTGCCTCCTCTCGTCCGTTATCGGCGGACGAAGCGGCAACCGGGGCATGTGCGCCCAGCCCTGCCGGAAACCCTATGCGCTTGTGGCAGGTGATACCGATGCGTACGGGAGGCCGCAGAAGGTACGGGAGATTTCCCTGCCCTACCGTTATCTCCTCTCGCCAAAGGATCTCTGCACGTATCCGAGGCTCAGCGATATCGCGGGATCGGTTGCCTCCGTCAAGATCGAAGGGCGGATGAAATCTCCCCAGTATGTTGCGGTCGTGGTCTCGGCCTATCGCAGGGCACTGGACGCACTGGCCGGAGGACACGCCCCGGAACCGGGCAATGCTATGCGGGATCTTAGCCTTTCATTCTCCCGGGGATTTACCCGGGGCTACCTTCTGGGCGATCACCATGATGCCCTCATGGGCCAAGATGCGCCGGACAACCGGGGCCTGGAAATTGGAGTTGTGACCCGGTATGACCGGAAGACCGGCAGTGCCTCGGTCCGGCTCAGCGGATCCTATATTCCGGCACCCGGCGACGGTCTTCTCTTCTCCGGAACACCGGGTGGCGAAGAATGGGGATTTTCGCTCAACACGGTTCCTGCACGGGAAAAGGATGGGATACGTATCGCGGTGTCCCGGGAGATCCTGCCAAAGACCCGGGTCTCGGTCACCTTCTCCCGGGAACTGGAGAACCGGGCCAACCGGATCATAGCCGATCCTTCCCCGGACCTGCTCCGCCCGGTGCCGCTTCACCTGGACATCAGCGTGCAGCCGGATGGCAGTATCACTGCAGCGGGACGGATCCTTTGTCCCGGCCGGGAGCCGGTGCCGTTCGTTGTCCATTCGGATCTCCATATGGAGCCGGCCCGGTCGCAACCGCTTACAAAGGAGATGCTCCTGCAGCAGCTCCAAAAGACCGGCGGTTCCCCGTTTATTATCCGGGAGATCTCCCTTTTGTATGCAGGGGACCGGTTTGCACCGGTTGCGAAGATCAACCAGGTCCGACGCGATATCCTGGCAGCAGCAGAAAAGGCACTGATCGGGGCATCCCTGCCGGCACCGGAAGCTGTGGCAGAAGCCCGGGGACGGTGGGATGCGCTCCGCAGCCGGCACCGGGCCGCAAGTGACGCGACTGCCGGGGCTTACGGGGATAACCCAGCTCTCCGCCTTGCCGTGTACACCGATACGCTCGAGGGGGTGAGCGCGGCTGCGGACTCCGGTGCACAGATCATATGCTTTGAACCGGATTTCCCGATGCCGCACCATCTCTGCCAGGCCCGTTCACCTCCGCTTACGGCGGGGGAGCAGCTGGAAAGAGCGCTCGCGATCTGCCGGCAGTCCGGCTGCCGGTTTGTCTGGAAACTGCCCCGGATCACCCGCAACGCGTACCTGGAGGCCGTGCTTCCCCACCTGCCCCTGCTCATCAGGGAAGGTCTGGAGGAATGCATGGTGGAGCATTTCGGGACAGCTCTTTTCCTGTCCGGCACTTTTCCCCGGATTGCACTCTCTGGCGGTCCCGGGCTGAACATCTTCAACCATGCTGCAGCAGGATCCGCGGGGGCCCTCCTCCGGAGTCTCACGCTCTCTTCCGAACTCTCCCTTGACGAGATCCGTACTCTCGCTCTCCAGGCAGAAGCCCCCGGAACCGCCCCGGTTTTTTCCCTTGTTGTCCAGGGAGCTGCCGAGGCAATGATCACGGACGACTGCATCCCGCGCCTGGTTCCGGATGCCTGCCCGAAGAGGACGGGCGATGCAGGCAGACTTCAGGCCGGTTTCCTTGGACTCCGGGATGAGACCGGCCGGGTATTCCCGGTCCGGACTGACGGGAGCTGCCGGACCTGGATCGGCAATTCCGCTGAACTCTGCCTGCTCGATCACCTTCCCGCGATCGGGGCAGCGGGGATCCATGAAATCGCAATTGACGCTCGCGGGAAACCTGCACGGTATACACAGGAGATGACCGCCCTGTACCGGGCCGCGGTTGACCGGACCAATTCCGGAACATCAGCCCCCGGGGACCCGACGCTTGCAGCTCTCAAGGAAAAAGCCCGGCAGATCTCAGCGGGCGGGATCACGGCCGGGCACTTCCTCCGCGGGCTCAAAGAGTAGGAGGGGCAATTATTTTCTTCCCGCCCGGGCCAGATATATAATTATCATACCATGTCCCTTTCCACGGGACAGGAGACGGAAAATGACATCACCCCTGGTTCTGGTAAACTTGAAGACGTACAAGGAAGGCATGGGCAACCGGGCCCACCTGATAGCCAACGAAGCTCAGCGTGTTATGCAGGAGAGCGGGGTCACGATCGGCCTTGCCCCGTCCTTTATCGATCTTCATCCGCTTGCCCACCATTTCGCCATCCCGGTCTATGCCCAGCACGTTGACGGCTGCGAGCCGGGAGCAAACACCGGTCATATCACGGTCGAAGCTATCCGGACTGCAGGAGCAGCCGGTTCGCTCGTCAACCATTCCGAGCGGCGCCTGACCATAGCCGATATCGAATCCTCGGTCCGGGGACTTGCAGCGGCCAAACTCATCTCGGTGGTCTGCACGAACAACGAGGCGACAAGCGCAGGTGCAGCGGCCCTTGGGCCGAACTATGTTGCCATCGAGCCGCCCGAACTCATCGGGAGCGGGGTCTCGGTCTCGAAAGCCAACCCGGATATTATCAAAAAATCCGTTGCTGCTGTCCGTGCGGTCAACCCGAACGTGAAAGTGCTCACCGGGGCCGGCATCCAGAGCGGGGAATGCGTGAAAATTGCCATTGATCTCGGGACCGACGGGGTCCTGCTCGCGTCAAGCGTGGTCAAATCCAAAGAGCCGGGAACCGTTCTCCGGGACCTGGTCTCAAAACTCTGATTTTAAAAAAGCGGGAAAGATTCTGATTTATTTCAGGAAAAGGTACCAGACCGCTACAATGACGACAAATATGACAATCCCGATACCGATCACCGTCGTACTGCTGATTTCGCCTGATTCTTCTGCCATGGTAAAACTCCGCGTGGCATGAGGCCACGACAAAGATACCTCGGGGATTTTCCCATATAAAGATTTGTTCAATCCGGCCCAAATAAGAAAAAATCAGACAATGAGGGAGATCAGGTCATGCTTGGTGATGACCCCCCGGACGAGCCGGCCTTCCACAACCAGGACGGCATGATTCTGCTGGAGGATGTTGATCACGGTCTCTACATCCATGTCGGGAGGCACGGTAGGAAAACCGGTCTCCATGAAATCCCGGACCGAGAACTGGTGGGATTTGTGCAGCCGCTGCTGCTCGATGGCCTTGACGATCACCGATTCGGAGATGCAGCCGACCGGTACCCCCCGCTCGATGACCGGCAGCTGGGAGATATTGTTCTTCTCGATGATATCGACAGCCCGGCTTATCGGGTCCTCCGGTTGCACGGAGAGAACCGGTGTATGCATGATCTGGATTGCCCGGATCTTCCGCGGTTCGGAACTGTTGAGCACATTTATAATCTTGTTGAGCGTGCTGACCCGGGGATCGACGTTGCCGGCCTCGATCCGGGCAACCATGGACTGGCTGATCCCTGCGCGTTTTGCGAGTTCGGTCTGCTTCATGCCGAGTGTCTCACGGCGTGAGCGGAGTTCTTCGGGAGTTGGGATATGCATCGTTGATTACTGATGGTGATATAACCACATCAATGTTCCTGAGGGTCAGGCAGATAAAATGGGTCGGATATTATAACGTGCAGCAGGACAAAAACGCACCTGGGCCAAGGGTGCGTTATGAAAGAGGGTATATGCACACTGCTCATTTTTTTCCCAAGCGCAAGGTTCATTATAGGGGAGGCGATTATAGCTGTTATCGATAATCCAACGTCAATGATTGGATTAGTGTTCCGCATGAACCAGTCTTTGGATAATGATGACGATGATGAAGGGAACCATCGGGTCTTCCCTTCCACTTTTGTGATAGTGCCGGAACCAGTATCCGGTAGGATCTCCAGGGTTTTTTGGCTTCACTTCAGGGTCCGGCCAATCCCTCCGGGCACTCATCCCCTCAGCGGGCACTCCGGGATGATTGCCGGATGAACAATAGACCGGGTGAATACCCCCAGGCCTGCAACCTGATGGATGGGGAAGTTGTCTTCTCCTGCGTCCCGCTCGTCCCCCACGCAGACTACGAGTCTGCGGCCGGACCCGGACCGGCCGGTCTCCTGCCAAAGAAACATAACGGCCGGCTGTCAGCAAAAAAAGAGCAGGCGCTTCTCAAGGACTCGCAGGTCGCCATCTGGCGGGACGGTACGGTCCATATCATCAGCGAGAGTTACTTTTACAAAACTGAGCCGTATTACACCATCCTCCGGCATGAACTGGAAGGAAAAGAGGTCCGGCCTGCAAGCCGATCCGTGCTCGATGCCTATGTGGTACCGGTCTGCCTGGAACGGGCAGACCTTGCCGGCATCCCGATCTGCGACTGGGAGATCTCGCAGGGTTACGCCCCCCTCCCCTCCATCCTGTACGGCCTGAACTACTTTGCCACAACCTCCGATTACTTTGTGGTGAATGACAACGAGAAAGCAAAGGAAGCCATCAAGCACATCACCAACAAGGGCAAGTACCCGTTCTGCTACCAGAAACTTCCCGATAATGCCGAGATCCGGCACTGCATCTCGGTCTTCGGCAGGACCACCACCGGATCCGAAGCCATCAACGCCATAGCCCGGGATGTGTACAGCCTCTTTGCCATGCCGCTTGTGACAATCGTGATGGTGCAGAGCAAAAACCAGTTCCGGCTCTCGTCACTCTCCCCGACAAAGTACACGCGGATGTCTGCTGAAGAGCGGGCGCTTCTGAATGCCTATATCTCCCACCAGGAGTTCCTATGAGCAGGCTTGGCATCTTTGTCGACCGCAAGACGCTCTCGAACTCCGAGCAGCTCAATGCCTTAATCCGGTGCCGGGACGTTGCCGAGAACCTGGGCCACCACGCGGAATTCCTCTTTCCCGTGGACATCAACAAGATAAAAAAGATGGATGCCCTCTTCATCCGGGCCCGGACCGACCCGATGAACGTGACCTATGTGGCAGCCCGGATGGCAAGTTTTTACAATATCCCGGTCATCGACGACCCTCAGTCCATCCAGATCTGCGGGGACAAGATCAACATGTACTCGCACCTGATCCGGCGGGGCGTCTCGCTCCCCAAAACGGTTTTCTTGTCCAGACAGGATCTCAACGTGGAGTGCGTCACCCGCCTGTTCGATGAACTCGGCACCCCCCTCATCCTCAAGGAACCCTCCACCTCGTTCTCGCTCCGGGTCGAGAAGGTCAGCAATATTGCTGAATTCTTCCGGGTTGCCCACCGGTTCAACCGGCTCTCGGACTGGATCGTGGTCCAGCAGTACATCGAGAGCAAATACGACTGGCGGGTCGGCGTCCTTGACGGGAAACTCCTCTATATCTGTAAATATACCATCCCCTCGGTCACGTTCAAGATCCAGGCTTCCGTGAACGGGCATATCGTCTACTGCGGGGTCGAGAGCGTGCCTCCCGAAGCAGTCCCCCCGCACGTGATCCAGCTCGGGATCGATGCCGCCAATGCCATAGGCCGGGGGCTGTATGGCGTTGATATCAAGAACAACAATGGCGATGCCTACGTGATCGAAGTGAACGACAACCCATCCATCGAGAGCGGGGAAGACGACTGCTACCCAAGGGTATTCGAACAGATCGTCTCCCACCTGTTACCCGCGTGAATACCATGACCGACAACTGGCTTTTGAAGGCAGAAGAGATCTGCCACACCTGCGGAGGGCACTGCTGCGACGGCGCACAGCCCCCGCTGAGTTCCGAACGTATTGCAATCATCCTGAAAGGAGGCGACTTTGCCCACTGTATTGGAAAAGACGGGTACCGCTTTGTCCGGTCAAAGGAGAACGGGGAATGCACCCTGCAGAAGAACGGGAGATGCCAGATCCATGCCATCAAACCGGAGACCTGCCGGGCAGGCCCTTTCACGTTCGATGTGAAAGGGGATACGATCGAGATATTCCTCAAGTTCGAGAGCATCTGCCCCATTGTCCGCCTTCTCAAGGATGTGCCGGAGGCTTATGAGCAGCAGTACAATGCGGCAGTCACCCACATCACGCACCTTGTAGCACACCTCCCGCAGGATGAACTGGATGTCATCTGCCAAATCGAAGAGCCGGAGACCGAGCTCGTTGCGAAGATCCCGCGACAGTACCTCTGATCCATGACCATCGGCACCGAGCACGAGTACTCGATCAACGACAGCCGCTTCCGGCCCCTCCCGGTCTCGGACCGGATCCTCAAATCCATCTGCGGCAGGTTCGAGAGCGAGATTCCCTTTGGCGATGTGAACCTTGGAAAGGAGCTCCAGAAGACGGTACTCGAATTCGTACCGCGAGCTCCTGCCATGGATCTTCTGGACCTGGAAACCCGGATCCAGCGCGGTATTAGTAAATTCTATCACATTTTTCCGGATCAGTACCAGCTCCTCGGTCTTGGAATGCACCCGACGCTCAGGCTGGATGAGACCTGTGTCTGGGATCATGATGAAGGCGAATACTACGAAGTCTATGACCGGCTCTTCACTATCCGGCAGCACGGCTGGCTGAACATCCAGGCCCTCCAGATCAATCTTTCGTATGATAGCGAGCGGGATCTGGTAAGAACCCACAACCGGATCCGCTCCCTCCTCCCGTACCTCATCGCGGTCACGGCGTCCTCCCCTATGGTGGAAGGGCACCTTACCGGCTCCTGCGACAACCGGCTCATCTATTACCGGGAGAACCAGAAGGAGATCCCGCAGATCTGCAACAACATCCTGCCCCGGGAGATCCGGAGTGTGGCCGATTATCGCACAGCACAGGAAGAGGTCTATTCCGCATTGCGGGAGCGTGACGCGGGCATCCTCTGCGAGGAGTGGGTCAACTCCTCGGGGCTCATCATCCGGTTCTCCCGGAACTGCCTGGAGATAAAAGCCCTGGATGAGCAGGAATGTATCCATTCGGATATGGCTGTCTGCGCCTTTGTCAGATCCCTTGTCCGGTGCAGGGATCTCTCCCTTGAGGCAGACGAGCGAGTCCTGATCGACCAAATTGATCAGGCAATCCGGAAGGGAACCGAAGAACTCAGGCCGGAGCTTGAGAAGCTGTACTCCGCGGCATGGGAGAATGCAACCGCTGACGAGCGCCGGTACCTGCCCGTGATTAAACAGAGGATCGAAAACGGATCCCTTGCCGAACTCATGACCAGGAGATTATCCGGTGAACCGGAGATTGCCCCGCTGCTTGCTGAACTCTCTTCCTGCCTGAAAGAGAACCGCAGCTGGAACGGCTGACGCATTGCCATAATAATAAAAACGGGATCATTTATTTGCAGCACACGTTTCCGGGCCTCCCTGCGGGCACTCACCAGCGTCGGGGTTCCTGGCCGGCAGATTCCTGCAGACCGGAAGGGTGAACGAGAACAAGGCCCCGTTTCCCGCCTGGCTCTCTGCCCAGATGCGCCCGCCATGACGCTCGATGATCCGGTGCACGGTGGCAAGCCCTATGCCGGTGCCCGGGAACTCGGACTCCGTATGGAAACGGGTGAACGGGTGGAAGAGATTTTCAGCATTTGCAGCATCGAACCCGGCCCCGTTGTCGCGGATAGTGATAATCGCGAGTCCGTTGTCTTTTTTCATACGGATGGAGATCTCGGCCGGGCTCGTCTTTCCGGTGTATTTCCAGGCATTATCGATCAGGTTCTGCAGAGCCATGGAAATGAGGGTCCGGTCCGCATGTACCACCATCCCGTCTTCAATGTCCACCGTCACCTGTCGATCCGGGTTATGCTCCCGGAGAGGGGCTATGATCTCCCATGCGATCTTTGAGAGGTTCACTTCCTGGCAGTCGAGCGCAAGCCTCCCGGCGCGGGAGAATTTGAGCAGGCTCTCGATCATGGTGTTCATCCTGGTACTCGCACCCTGGATTCCCTGTAAATAGTTCAGGACTGACGGGTCCAGGGTGCTTCCCGAGGTAGCCAGGATAAACGCACAATAACCGTCGATCACCCGGAGCGGGGCCCGCAGGTCATGGGATATGGAATAGCAGAACGACTCGAGTTCCTCATTCTTCAACCGCAGTTCAACTTCCTGCCGCAGGACCCGCTCCTTGGCCCGTTTCTTCTCGGCAAGCTGCATGATCATGTTGTGGAGCTCTGTGTACTGGACCTCGATCTCAATGCCTTTCTGGAGGTAATAGGCCGCACCGTTATTGAGCGCCTCGATTGCAACCTCCTCCCGGCTCTTTCCCGTGAAGATGATGAACGGGGTATCGTTCCCCAGAGATTTCAGCGTCTTTAAGAGATGGATGCTGTTCTGCCCGGGGGGCAGCTCGTAATCGGCGATAATGACATCGAAAGTCCGGGTGCCGATGAGGGCGAGGGCTTCCTTTGAGGACCGGGTTGTTGTTATATCCCGGAAACCGCGCTCTTTGAGAAAATGGACACTTACATTCAGGAACTCGGGATCATCGTCGATGAGGAGCAGTGCACTGTCATATGTCATAGGATATCTCCCGGAAGGTGAAAGAGGCAGCCGGCCCGGCAACATCCTCCTGCATCCCGTTTCGGTTCAGGGCCGCCCGGAGTCATCTGCGGACAGAGGGGTAAAGAATATGGCGGGTATCGTCTGCCCTGCGGCAGTTCCCGCACGTCGCGCTCGTCAGATGGTGAACTTTGCCATCTCACGGGATACGTTGTCTGCAATCTTGTTGACGTTTTCAACAACCCGGTTCACTTCGCTCACCGAAGCGGTTGCTTCCTCGGCAGCCGCTGCAGCATTGCTTGCCTCTTTTGCCGTGCTCTCGATCTTGGAGCTGACCTCGTGGACGCTCGCCGTAATCTCCTGGACGGTGGCGGCCTGCTCCTGGCTTGCCGCAGCCACTTCAGCTGCTGCATTGGCCACGCCTTCTGCGGCAATCTTGATCTTCCGGAAGGCTTCGAGCGCTTCTGCAGACATCTGGGTGCCCTTCACCACCTGGTTCTTTGCATCGTCCATGGCAAGCGCTGCTTCCCTGGTGGATTTGTTGAGCGTGGAGATCATGTCCTCGATCTTTTCAGCACTGGCCCGGGATTCCTGCGCAAGGGACTTGACTTCGGTTGCCACAACGGCAAATCCCCGGCCTGCCTCGCCGGCCCTTGCTGCCTCGATAGCTGCATTGAGGGCAAGCAGGTTGGTCTGGTTGGCGAGATCGCTTATCAGCGTCACGATCTTGGAGATATTTGCCATCTGCGTCTCGATATCGTGAACGATATCGTATACCGTTCCCGTGGATTTGGCAATGTCCCCCATTCCGTTCTCAACATTTTCGGCAATGACTGCTCCGGTCTTTGAAGCATCGCTGGCCTGCTTGGCCTGGTTGGAGACGCCTTCCATGCTGGAGGTGACCTGCTCGACTGCCGCATTCATGTCCTCCATTGCCTTGAGTACCTGCTCGACACCCATGGCACTCATGTCAGCGTTCTCATTGACTTTCTGGGCATTGGACGCGATATGGGCGGATGCCGACGCTACCTCGTTGAGGCTGTTGAGGGCTTCCTGTGCAGAGACCGAAAGACGGGCAGTCTCGGTGTTGACACCTTTGACCGCGGCGGAAACGGAGATGCCGATGCTGTTGAGGGCTTCCTTGAATACAAGGAAATCCCCGGCAACCCGCAGGTTGTCATCCATGCGGGCGGAGAAGTTCTGCCGGGCATATTCCTGCGACATCCGGAGCGCTTCGTTTACCGGCCGGATAACGGCATCGAGCGTGTTGTTCACGCCAACAATGATCTTCCTATAATCCCCCTCGTGCCGGGTTGGATCGGCCCGGGTGTTCAGCTTTCCCGCAACGGCTGCTGCAGCAAGCATGTCGGCATCCGAGATCATGAGCTGGAGCGCATCCCTCACTTTTGCGATCATGCTGTTGATGACAACGAACTGGTCATGCGCTGCCTGGGTATTCGCATTGGGGGAGGGCAGGATCAGCTTGAAGTTCAGGTCGCCCCTGGCCATCATGGTGAGATCTTCCGACAGGGTTTTGAAATAGTCGCTCTGGTATTGCGTGAATTCCGCTTTAGCTGCTTCGACTTTGCGTTTCTCGGTATTGTCGTTGTAGACCGCCATCAGGGCTACGATTGCCCCGTCTTTGTCGAGAAGCGGGATGGTGTGCTGTTCAAGGTAATGGATACCGGTCGGGAACTCGACTTTGACATCCCCAGTCACCCCTTTCTTTGTTTCAAGAGCCTCGCGGAGGTTGTGGCCGCTCTTCTCCAGCACCTTGAAATCCCGGATGCTCATGCTCTGGAGCTTCTCTTCGGTTATCCCGGAGAGGACAAGGAAGGCATCGTTGGCGATCTTTATGTGGTAATCGGTATCCACGAGGATGAGCGGCTGGGGGTTCTGCATCATCATCGTAAAAGCCAGCTGCTTCTGCTTCTTTGCTTCCTCGGTCTGTTTTTTTATCTTTTCTGCCTGAATCTTTTCCTTCTCGAACTCCTCGATCTCGCGTTTCACGGCCGGGACGAGCCGGGAGTACTGGCCTTTCACAATGAAATCATGGGCACCGGCCCGCATGGTGTTGACTGCGGTCTCCTCGCCCACAACCCCGGACAGCACAATGAACGGGAGTTTCACGCCCAGCTCTTTGACCAGGGCAAGCGCCTTCATGGCGCCGAAATTGGGGATATTGTAATCGCAGAGAATGACGTCCCAGGACTTGCGGGCAAGGGCAGCCTTCATTCCTTCGGCAGTCTCGACCCGCTCGTGGGCAACAACAAGTCCTCCTTTCTGGAGTTCCAGGACAACAAGGGTAGCATCGTCGGGCGAGTCCTCAACAATAAGTACATTAAGGGTCTGGTTCATGTGATGGTCAGTCCGTAATTGTCTATTTCGGGTTTTCGGTCTTTATTGTTTCTCTCTTGATCTGCACCGGAAAATAGTATCCGGATTATTTTTCCGAGGAAAGATTGTGATATCCGCCAGTCTTTCGGCCAGACTGGCATGCAACCACCCATAATACTCTGAACCCGGCTCAAAACAGGGGATTGGGATGGATTTTAAAAAGACAGATTCGTGAAATTCCCAAAAAAACCATGCGCGACGAGGCTTCGGGCAGAGATCCGGTTAAAAAAGGGTAAATATCACCCGTATGGGGAACCGGTCGTCGAATCGAAGTACAACGGGAGAACAGCAGGGGGATTATGCCGGGACTCGACGAGAAAAATGGAAAGCAGAATGAAGGTTCCTGTGCCGGAGCAGGCAGGTTCAGGACTGCCGGGTGAGAATTTGGCGTTCTCACAGCGTAACTTTCTTGAGTATCTGCCCGTGCCTGAAGACGGTGATCCCGCCGCCGCTCTGCGAGACCACGATTCCTACGGTATTGGTCACCTGCGTTATCGCGGCAACCGAGTTGTGCCGGGTTCCCATGCCCGGGGGAAGCGACACATTGGACGTGTCAACGGTGATGTAGCGGCCCACTGCTTCGACAAAGCCATCCCCGGTGATGACGAAGGCGCCGTCCAGCTGGGCAAGGGCCTTGATATTCTCCTTGAGATCGGTATTTGTCACCACACGGAGCTCGGGCCGGTGGCCTTCGAACGGGTTTAAGATGATCTGGCGGGATTTCTCCAGCACATTCTTCGTATCGCCGATGAGAAACGTTGTGCCGACCGGCTTTCCTTCCCGGCCTTCGATAGAGATCTCCGTGCAGATATGGAAGACCGCATCGAAGACTTCGTCTTTCACATCGGTATCCAGGATCACGGTATCCTTCCAGGAATCCGTGCTGATCCGCACTTCCCCCCGCTCCTTCTGCCGCCGGTCGGTAATGTCGTGACCAATGCAGAGGATCTCGATAATATGTCCGTGTTCGTCCCGTATGGCCTTGTTGATCCAGGCAATCCAGACATGGTCGCCGTTTCTCCGGATATTCTCGTTCACGTTGACGGCATATCCCTCGGCATTGAAACCCATGTCATTGACCATCATCGAGAGATCGTGCTGGACCCGGCTCTTGGCCGGCACGATCGTCCCGACAACGTTCTTGCCGAGCACATCCTCGCTTGCATAATCGAAGAACGTCAGGGCATAGTGGTTGAAGAACGTGATGTTCCCCCGGGTATCCATCCGAATGATGATGCTCTGGGAGTTCTGGAGGATCTCGCGGTACTTGGCCTCGCTCTCTTTTACCAGATCGGCCATCCTCTGCCGCTCGGAGTTGTCCGTGACAACGAATGTGCCGCCCTTTGTTACGTCCCGGGAGTCCAGCGGCTGGACCTGGATATGGCAGGGAAGGAGCGATCCGTCCTTTTTGACAATCCTGCAATCCGCATGCAGGAGTCCGTCGGCATCCCGCCGGATCAGGAATTCCCTGCAGGCCTGTTCGTACTCTTCGGCAGTTCTGAAAAGTGTGCGGAAATTTTTCCCGACAAGTCCGGACTCATCGGTGCCGAGCATGGTAAAGAACGGGCGGTTCACCCACCCGAGGATCCCGTTCTGCATCTGGAATATGCCAAGTGGGGTTGCCGAGAGGATGGTTGCCAGCTGCTCGTTCTGGACTTTCACATCCCGCTCGGCTTTCTTCCGGAGCATGGTCTGTTTGACGAGATTGACCATCTCAAAGAGCGGGGCCCGGATATCCCCTCCTTTGGGGAGGATCAGCTCGGTTGCGTTGTTGACTTCCTGGAGCACGATCTTGTTCTGGCCCCGCCGGGAGAGGAGGATTACAGGAGTTGTGATGCCAAGGGACTTAAGATATTTTAAAAATTCGATCCCGTTCATATCGGCAACGAACTCGATCCCGTTTATATCGGCGGTCTGTTCGCAGGAGATGATGACATCGAACGTGCGGCCTTTGAGTTTCTCTATGCCCTGCTTGATGGTGCGGGCAGGCTCCACTTTCATGTCCCCGGTCTTTTCTAAAAAAGTGCGGATCTGAATGACAAGATCGGTGTTGTCATCGATAAACAGGACTGATATCATCGGGCATCTCCCGGAGAAAATTGCGTGGAACTCACTATTATCAGGTGGAAGGCCGGGCGATAAATAGTTGTTGAGGATGAAAAATGATCCTCCCAACGGTGAAAAAAGATTATTCTTCCGTGTGCTGGACGATTGCCAGCTGGTACATCCAGTCCATGAGCGGGTGGCACTCTTCCACAATGCACTCAAGTTCGCAGCCGATACAGGGTATCAACTCGTCACCGGCGAGAAGATCGCAGGGATTGACCGGCATCTGCTTTGCCCGCAGGAGGTAGGTCTTGATTCCCTCTTTCTTGAACTCGATTCGTTCGATGAGACCGCTGTCTTCAAGTTTCTTGACGATCCGGGAACATTTCCGGCTGTCAACACCCAGCTCTTTCCAGAGCTCGCTCTGAAGAACACCTTCAGGCTTCGACTGAATCAGTTTCAGTCCTTCATCTACCGGATCTCCCATGTCGTTTCACCCCGATGTAATTCAGATTACCGGTGCAATAGTGAGGATATTGTTACCCCGGATCACAACCGTGCCAAGGCTCCTGCCCCGCTGGTTATCGACAAACTCGGTTGTCTCTTCCATGTGGATGTTGAGATATTCGTCCACCGCGACAAGGCGCCCCTGCAGCTTGCGGCCTTCATCTTTTATCTCGACGGATATCTTTGAATCCACAAGCGCAAACACTTTTTTTATCGGCAAAACAATTCCGTTAACCATCTGCCCTAATTTGGGATGTAAGATAATTAAAGTTTGCTCATTACCCGCACCCGGGGGCTGACGGGATGCCATAAAAGGCCAGATCCAAAGTTCCGGTCGTAAAAAAAATTATTCAGGTATTCCTTCCCAGCGATCGCGGAACTGTTTCTCAACGCCGGGAAGGGTTGTGTATTCCATCTCTTCAAGCGATAAACGGTGGGGTTCGAACGGGCCCTGGTCCCGGATGACATCCGCGATCTCGTTGCAGCGGGCTCTCACGCGATCGAACCCGACATCGTCGAACATATCGGCCGGTCCTATCAGATGCCCGTTGCTTACCTGGAAGCCCATGCAGATGCAGCGGGGAGGCCCGTCGAACCGGGTCATGTTGGCATCGCAGAGCCCGACAGGCATGAAGGGGCCGTGATGCGAACCCCGCATCCAGCCGGCAACGATGATGGGGGTGCAGAACGGTTCTATGACTTCTCCCACCGAGGGAAGACCGCTCTGGGCGCGCACGATCATGACGGGATCGTCCTTCCCCACGTACCTGCCCGCAGTAAGGTTCAGTTTTTCCGTGCTCGTGGAAGCCGCAATCATGCCGTCCTTTCGCCAGACATGCTTGATCACGTACCTTGAGCAGGCGCCGATGTAGGAGAGAAGGGTGTAGGTCTCTTCCGGAGTTTTGAACTGGATCCTGCGTTTTTTCAGTACATCGTGGACTTCAAAGACAAACCCGTCGTGCATGCTGGGGTCGATGACAAGACCGGAGGTGTTGAACGGATCGGCAAAGATCTTGTACAGGAAGAAATTCCAGGCACCGGGTTCGGTCTTGTCGGCCATGAAGATGAGGACCGGGTCGGATCCCCGCTCCTCGAATTCCATCTCGGCAACCCCGGGCCCGAGACCCCGGACATTGCCGGAGAAGGCATCGGAGAGCAGGTCTTGGCCGGCCCCGTAGAGCTTCATATCTTTAGCAATCTTGGTGCACTCCATGAAGACATCCCAGGCGAGTTTGTGCACATCTTTATTGTCCGGGCCATGGGAATGCGTCATGATCAGCTCAAGGTCGTCACCGCAGTGAGTGACAAACGCATCAATGAGAAGTTTGCCCTTCTCCTCCTTGAGCATCTTTGAGGCCTTCTCGAGCAACTTCGGGTGGGTACGCGAGTGCCCGGGAAAACTGCCCACATCCGCTTTGATCACAGAGATGGTTGTCTTTGGCATGCTACAACATCGCCCCAACGGGACAAAAACATATTGGAGGGGTTATTGGAGGGACTTGCGGACTGCCGACGCAGTCCCGTAGGCCCCAAAGGCCCTGAAAAAGAGAAGGCTTTCCGCATAGGCCATCGCAACCATGGCCTGCTCGGTTGCTTCCTCAACCGAATAGATCTGTTTGTAGAATTCTTTGATCGCCATCTTGCAGTTCCCATCAAAGATCTGGCGATCCTTCTTCCCGGGGTTCAAGGGCCGGTACTTCTCAAGGGTCCAGTCCTGGATCTCCTTGTAAAGAGCCGGTTCGTAGATCTTGAAGGTGTTGAACGCCACATCCTGCCAGAACGTCCCGACATTGCCCTTGATGATATCTCCCTTGGGGAAATGAAGGTTGATCAGTTCGCGGGGGGTGCCGGTGATACCGTGCTGGGCAATACCCACCTGTAAGTGGTTTTTGCGGAGGGCCTCGGCAATGGCTTTTGTCTGGGGGATATCGATGGAGAGCTGTTCCACGACATTTCCCTGGGCATCATAGGTGTGACCGTGGCTGCTGCCGTTTGCTATCGCGAGTGCATGGGGAAAGACATTGTTTTCGTTGAGCGCCCGGATATACTCTACCGCCTCTTCGGGTTTTGTGAGAATGAGACCCCCGGTATCCTTCCTGCCGATCTCACCGACTTCCACCTCAAGACCGAATTCCCTCCCGTTCATCCGGCTCTTGATGTAATGGGCAAGTTCGGTTGTCACGCGGATATTATCCTCAAGCTCCACCCTGACGGTCTTTCCCTCGAAATTGAAGAGATGGGAGGCATCGATGGCAAAGGAGGTGTAGCCAGCCTGGATCTGGGCATCGATCAGCTGCTTTGTCCCCTCGACTTCCGCGGCATCCCCTTTCTTGATGGAGATGTGGTCGGCATGGAGTGCCCAAACATCAAACTGCACGGCCTGTGCAGCAGCGTTCATCTTCTCCGAAAAGTCCTTAGGCGTCATTCCGGTATACCCGCCCTTGAGATCGCATTCCGACCGGGCCAGTTCCATGATTACTGCAGAATCGGTATCCTTTGCAGCCTGGAAAATACCCTTCGCAACCGCGGCTATCCGGACATTTGCAGCCATGACGATCGCTTTCTTACCGGAGATACCATGCAGGATGGTTGAGCCGGGAATCGGACCATATACCTTGTTCTTCATAGACAGATCACTCCACTTTGTTCACGCATTATTCATTAAGGTTTCAATGAGCGCGATCTCCTTCCTGCCACCCACATAGATAGGGGTGGTCTGGCCTATCGATTCGGGCTTGATGGTTAAGATATCATCCTTCCCATTGCTGATCGCACCCCCGGCCTGGTAGATGATCATACCCATGGGGTTTGCCTCGTACAGGAGGCGCAGTTTCCCTTTCTCCTTTCCTTTGAACCCTGGATACGAGAAGACACCCCCCTTGTGGAGGATCTGGTGCACATCCCCAACAAAGCAGCCGCTGAACCGGAGTTTGTACCCGGCATCCTCAAGGGACTTGATCCACTGGGCATGGGCGGGGAAGTAATCCTTCCTGAGAGCGCCCGGGGCATAGATCTTCCCCTCGGGAATCCTGAGATCCTTATGCCGCAGCACGAAATCACCCGAATCGTTCATCACGAATTCGTGCACGCCTTTTCCGGTAGTGTACGTCAGCGTGGTCAGGGGCCCGTAGAGGATATACAGGGCGGCAACCATGGTGACTCCCTTCTCAAGGACATGACCGGGATAGATACCGATAATGGAACCCACGCACAGGTTGACATCGATCAGCGACGAGCCGTCCAGGGGATCGATGACAACGCCGAACTGGTTTTTCGGGTTTCTGACTTCGATTATCTGGCTCTGCTCTTCGGTCGCGATATACCGCACGAGGCGGGTCTTCTGGAGCCCATTGATGAAGATCCCGTCGGCATACTTGTCGAGTTCCATCTGCTCTTCGCCAAACTGGTTGCGGGTGACCTCTTCAGCAGGGGTCCTGGGAATGGTACAGAAAAAACCCTGTTTAACATCCCGGGCCTGCTCACTTAAGAAGAGGATCAGTTCAGATAAGTTTTCATCTGTTCCTGCTTCGACAAGAAAATCTTTGAGTAGCATTGTTCCGCCTTCCGCCGCCCGATGGGGCAGCAATCCCGGTTCATCCAGTGGAGATACCCGGGGAACCTGATTTTAGATTTGGATGCAGAGCCTTATCAGGATTATTATCCAGCAGGCCGGGGCCGGTGGGGCACTGCCTGCCGGGCACTCCCCGGCAGGATTACGGGTACAGATCGCGGAAGAGTGCTTCGTGCTTCTCCGGGTAATTCAGGAATTCGAGCACAGGATCCCGCTTCCGGATCAGGCTGTACAGCGGATCGGACAAGGCATCAGCTACATCCGCGAGCCGCCGGGCTTTTACAAGCCTGAGGGCAGTATGCCCGGAGTATGCCTTGTTCCTTACAAATTTCCCATCGGACATCTCGTAGTAGGCAGCCCCGTGCCGGGATTCATAGCCAAGGTAATCGCTGGAGAACCGGGACGAGACGATATTTGCCATCTCCAGTACCCGGTTTCTGGACGGATTGATGGTCACATGCCCGTATCCCGAAGGAACCACAACTACATCCCCGGCCCGGGCTGCGATCATCACCACATCGGAGCAGTCAGGGGTCTGGATCACGTAATGCGCCTCTCCGGCCAACACTTCGTAGAGCTCCGGGTAGCCGGTCCCGTGGGGATCCGGAGGATGGTAGTGGCCTTTGGTCTTGACATATTCGCCGCAGAGCTCCCGGGGCGGGATCACGGTAATATCAAAGCGAAGGTTCTGCTCCTGCATCCACCGGTTGTCTTCGGTAGATGTGGTAACCCCGCGGTACATGGCATAGATGGGACCGGTGCATTCACAGTCCGGGTTCGCAAGAACCTCCCGGAGATCTTCCGCATAACGGATGGAGGGATCAGGAAGCGGATGCTCCCAGCTCACCGGGCGCATGTCCGTCCGGAACGTTTTATCGGGTAAGGGGTTCCTCCCGATCATTTTTTCCCGCCGATAACCGTCATTGCAAGATCATAGAATTCAGGGTCGACCGTCTTGAGCTGCCGGACTGCAGACTCGAGGGTGATCGAAGTTATGCGGTTCGACTGCAGGGCAACCATCTTCCCGAACTCCCCGTCACGAATCAGTTCCACGGCGGCAACCCCGAAGCGGGTGGCAAGCACCCGGTCGTAGGCGGTAGGCGAGCCTCCCCGCTGGACATGCCCGAGCGTTGTGACGCGGGTCTCCACTCCCAGGCACTTCTCCAGCTCCTTACCAAGCAGGTTTCCAACCCCAACGAACTTCTCGTGCCCGCATTCATCCCGGGCATGCTCGGGCACGGGATGTTCGCCGATATCCTCCCGGTGAGCCCCTTCGGCAATGACCACGATCGAGAACTTCTTCCCTGCCTCGTACCGGGCCCGGAGTTTTGCACAGACTTCTTCAAGGGTGAAGTGGACCTCCGGGATGAGAATCGCATCGGCACCACCGGCTATTCCTGCTGTTAAGGCAATCCAGCCGACATTGCGTCCCATCACCTCGACAACAATGACCCGGTGGTGGGATTCGGCCGTGGTATGAAGCCGGTCGATCGCCTCGGTAACGATCGAGACCGCGGTGTCAAACCCGAACGTGACATCGGTTCCCCCGATATCGTTATCAATGGTCTTGGGGACACCCACGAGACGTACGCCCTCCTTTGCCGCATCCCTGGCAGCAGAAAGGGTCCCGTCGCCCCCGATGACCACCAGGGCATGAATCCCGTACTTTTTCAGGTTTTGTTGGATCTTCTGGAAATCTGCCTTGTTTGCGAGGGGATTGGTCCGCGAGGTACCAAGGATCGTTCCCCCTTTGGGAAGGATGCCGGATACCGAGAAATCCGTCAGCGGTTCAACGTCCCCCTCGATGAGACCCTGCCACCCGTTCCGTATCCCGAGCGTCTCGTAATCGTACCTGATCCCAGCCCGGACCACCGCCCGGATCACCGCATTGAGTCCAGGACAGTCTCCTCCCCCGGTCAGCACACCGATCGTCTTCACGGCATCTCCTCCTCTGTTGATGATATCCTGTCAAGGTATATGTTCATTCCTCTCACCCGGGTTCAGTATACTCCGCTCATGCAGATCACCGGCTCGTCTCCATGAAAATCCGACGGTGGATGATCCGCCAGCACAGGATCAGCTGCGCAAGATCCCCGGCCGTCACATAGCGCCGGTTCTTGAACAGGGAGATCGGGCGGACCCGGGTCTGTCGCTCAATGCTCCGTTCCAGTTTCTTGACCACGTGCTCGCTGAGTTCCCCATCGATGATGAGATGACCCATACGCTCCCCTTCATGAACGCTCGTCTCGAAGAGGAGGGCAAAATTCCGCTCGGAGAGCGAGAGGATGGAGTACAGATCCAATGAGAGATCGATGTTCTCTATCGTATGTCTCATCCGGTTCTGCACAAGGGTTATCCGGTACACATTGCGCTCTTCACCCAGGTTTTGGCCGTACCGGGAGTAGTCTATGCCGATCACCGCATCGGCATACTCCTTTTGCGGGTCGATATACTTCAGATAATCCGGTTCGCGCTGGGATATCTCGCCAATAACCTGATCCCGGGTGTACCCGCGTTTTTTCATGTCACGGCGGATCTTCCAGTCATACTTCACCTGCTTTACCGGATCGACAAACAGGGAAAAATCCAGGTATTTCCGGAGCATGGGGGTGTACAGGGTATGCAGCCCTTCGAGGATGAGGATCTTCTTCGGCCTGAAGACAACCGGAGGATCGAATGTCCCGGTTGCATGGTTGTACACGGGTTTTTCTACCGGAACGCCGCGTTTGAGCTGGATGAGATCATGCTCCAGCTGATCTATGCGATTTGCTCTCGGATCAAGAGCGGTCAGGCCGGCATTTGCTCGACCGGCCCGGTCGAGGCGGTGATAGTCGTCAAGCGTGATGGTCGAGACCAGGTCGTTCCCGAAGATACTCCGTATACCCCGTGTGAAGGAAGTCTTTCCCGACCCGCTGTCACCGGCAACACCTATGGTGAAGATATACGGGGACGCGGCAATAGTGTCCTTGAAATTCACAACCGGCATGTTCACACGGGGGCCCTAATCTGCGATTCTTGGTCAGGAGATCCTTGATTCCAGGATGTTTCCGGCAACCGGAACTCCCCGTCCGGAAACAACGGAAAATACGAAAGACGCCGGCCAACCCGGACATTGGACCTCCCGGTCGTGCCGTACTGCCCGGTCCGGGACAGGGAAAAATGAACGGAGATCCGGCCCCGGCACGTCAGGCACACCGCTCATACCGATACCCGGCCATAGGTGTCGGTCAGCCGCTGGACTATGGGCCCCCAGAGGAACATGCGATCCACTTTCTTCCGTCCCCGCATCCCGAGCGCTCCCGCATTCCAGGGTTCATTGATCATGGTGTTGATGCCCCAGGCAAGCGATTCCGCAGTGGGGTCGGTCTTGATCCCGTTCACAAAGGCATCGATGTTCTCCCCCAGGCCCCCGACATTGCAGGCTACAACTCCTTTTTCCGCGCTCCAGGCTTCCAGGAGTACAAGACCGAAGGGTTCATTCCGGCTGGGGATCACCACTACATCTGCAGCATTCAAGAGGCGGATATATTCAGAATCCGGGATATAGCCGACAAAATTCACCGGCAGGTCCCGGGCCCGCTCGCGGAGATACTGCATCATCCCGCCGTCACCGGCAACTACAACCTTCGCATCCCAGCGGTACTGGCAGACCTGACGGATTGCCTCGATAAAGAGATCCGGCCCTTTCTGGAATACAAGCCGTCCTACAAAGAGGATCAGCGGGGCATAGGGATGAATCCCGTAAGCTCTTTTCACCTCGCCCGGATCGATCTCGGTCCGGTACTGCCGGGGCACCACCCCATTTGGGATTACATCGCACTTGTCGTCGGGAACATTATACAGCTGCATCACTTCCCGCTTGAGGGTGGAAGAGACGGCAGCCACCCGTTTTGCGATAAGACCTCCATACCACTCTTTTCCTGAGATCTCCTTATACTCCCACCAGTCCCCGGCCTGGTTCCCGTTCCTCCCGAACTCCGTGGAATGGAATGTAAGGATGGTATTCCGGTCCTTTAAGTGATGGAGGGCCTGGATCGGGTGCCAGTCGTGGAAATGGAGGATATCGAAGGGGGATCCAAGATCCTGATGGCGGAACTGGTCCACCATCCCAAGGCTCATGTTGTCGCAATATTCAACAATATTTTTTCCCGACGGCCGGCAGTAGTGGTAATGCACACCATTGACTTCCTGGTCGGAGATACTTCCACGGGTGAAGAAATGCACTTCATGGTTCTGCTTCACGAGCGTCTCAGCGAGATTCGTAGCCGCATTGGCAAGGCCGCCGACCCTCTCGGCATACATCGATTCCCAGCAGAAGAAGGCTACCTTAAATGACTCCATAACAGTTCCCTCCGCTCTTTTACAGCTTTCGTCAGTTCATGGCGCTCTTTTAAACCTGCAATAGTTTCGGCGAGGAAGGAATCCTCAAGCACGTCGTTTATCCAGTTCACGAAATCACCCCGTTCGATATGGTACCGGATCGAATCGTTCGGCACAATAAAGAGCAGTTCCTCGAACTGGTCCAGGTTGTAGGCTGTGTGGCCGATAAAACCGGTCGGCCCGGCGAAATGGAAGGCCTGCTCGGGCGACAGGGTCCGCAGGGTCTTGGCCGACCGCCGGTTCTTCATCACCCGGAGGCTCCGGGTCTCGTAATCAGCGAGAACCTTCATGTAGGTCTTGAAGGCATCCTCAGCATCGTGGTGGCTGAAGTAGGTGTGCACTTCCCCGCAGGTGCCGTACTTGGAAGCCATGTAGTAGAAATGATCGCTTGTCTGGAGATGACGCCAGATCGGCTTGTCGACAGCATATGGCCGGGCGGCCTGGATTGCGTGGAATGCCGTCTTCTGCCGGTCGTTCCCCATCCAGGCTGACGTATCCTTCTCGATATCCGCCCAGGAGATGGTTTCCCTGACATCGATCTCGTCCACCGGGGTCTTGCGTGCAAGCACCTGCGATGGCAGCAGGGTCTCGACCCCGCGTTCGGTCAGCTCGCCCGGGAGAGCACTGAGGAAATCAAATATGCCGGTCTCCTTCCAGAAGTGTTCGCCAAAGGTCTCGAAGTCCAGGAATACGTTGATGATATCCCCCGAGGATGATGCAATCCAGTGGGCATACGTATCGGCAGTCAGCGGGTACATGTCCCAGCTGCGGTTGGCAAACCGGAATGCGATATCATCGGAAAGCTTGGTATTCCTCAAAAGGACCGGGATGTTCTGGCACTGGTACACGTAATCCGGGCTCCTCCACCCGAGTACCCGGTCCACCCCCTCGGTAAAGATGCCGGAAAAGTCCATCTCCCGGATCGTTGCGGCAACTTCATTGTTGAAAGTAAATTCCGTATTCTCGAAAACCACCGGGCGGACCCGGAACTGCTCGTACATCAGGTCGGAATGCATCTTCACCTGCTCGCAGAACTCGGATTTATCCGGAAAACAGCTTGCAATGCTGTGGTAATAGGTCTGCCCGATGAGTTCGGTGTTTCTATGGCGGGCAATGTCTTCAAAGAGAGAGAGCGTCTCGGGACTCCACTTGTCGAACTGCTCGATGACAACGCCGGACAGCGAGAAGGCACAGGAAAAACCTTCGTCAAGCTTCTCGAGGATGATCCGGGTTGCCGGGTTGTAGCACTTCTCGGCAACGCGTAAGAGAATCTCCTTGTTGAGGCCGTCAAAATAGTGATCGAAGAGATCCTTTTTTTTCACATTCGGTTGCGGTGAGAACATCCGGTTGAGCCGGTAGGGCTGGTGGACTTCGAATCCAAAACAAATAGGTGGCATGGTAGTATCTCCCAGACAGGCCGCGGGGACAGACTGTTTTTACCACTGGAACGGAAGTACGGGATCAAGGATTCGGGATTATTGTTCTGCAGGTGTGAAATCAGGTACGCCGCGGCATGGTCTTTTGGAGGGGATGTCCCTGTGCCCAGCACAGATACTTAACATAATATCTGACATATAAAGGTATCTTCAATTTTCAAAAGCGAATACAAAAAAGAGAAGGATCTCGTTCCGGGAAGATATCCCGGGAAAATACCGTTTGCCAGGACAGGGGATCATGCACAATCCGGATTTTTCCCGCAGAATAGTATCGATCTGCACAAGAAACTCTTGACACGGAACGATCCCCCGCCGGACCCTCCTTGTAACAGTCACCCCTTCAGGGACGTTCCTGTTTCCCATACCATTAAGAAGGTGCTGGAACTACTACACAACTACTGAGGAATACCGTGGCACCGGACAAGATCAGGAAAATGTTCCCGCAGGTTCCCGAGCGGATATCAGGACTCATCGATCTCGCGTACAATCTCTGGTGGAGCTGGAATCCGGAAGTGAAAATGGTATTCAAGCGGCTCAATCCCCAGGCATGGATTGAGAGCATCCACAATCCGGTGAAGATGCTCCGTGCCCTGGATGAAGAGACGCTCCTTGCAGCCTCAAAGAATCCGGTCTACCTGAGGCACTACGATCTCGTGATGTCCCGATACCAGCACGAGATGATCAAGAACCACAGCTGGTTTTCAGAGAATTTTTCCGGTGATCACGATCTCAATATCGCGTACTTCTCCGCTGAATACGGGCTGCAGCACTCATTGCCCCTGTATGCCGGGGGACTGGGATTTCTTGCCGGGGATCATCTCAAGGAATCCAGCGATCTCGGCCTGCCGCTCGTAGCTGTCGGATTCATGTACTCGGAGGGATATCTCCACCAGCACATCGGGCCTGACGGCTGGCAGCTGGATATCAAGGAGATACTGGACCGCGATGCCGCCCCCATCCAGAGAGTGCTCTACAACCACGATGAACAGCTGGTGGTCCGGATTCCCTTCATCGATCCCCCGATCTATGTTGCGGTCTGGAAAGTCGATGTCGGCACGATCCCGCTCTTTCTGATGGATACCGATATCCCCCAGAATGACCCGGCCAACCGGTCCATCTCGTACCGGCTCTACACCGGGGACAACGAACAGCGACTCAAGCAGGAGATCGTGCTTGGCATCGGGGGGAGCTATATCCTGGATGTACTTGGCGTGCGGCCCTCCATCGTTCACCTGAATGAGGGGCACCCGGCATTCACCATATTCGAGAGGATCCGGGAGAACGTCCTTGACAAGATGAGTTTTGAAGAAGCCTCAAGAAGAGTGCGTGAAACAACCATCTTCACGACCCACACGCCGGTCCCGGCCGGGCACGATGCCTTTCCCCATGGACTCATGGACAAGTATTTCAAAAACTATTACACCCTGCTCGGCATCAGCCGGGAGACTTTTTTGTCCCTGGGAAATTCCCCCGCCGGCTCAAAAGACCTCTTCAATATGACGGCGTTTGCCCTGAGGATGAGCGCATTCAAGAATGGCGTGAGCAGACGGCACGGGGAGGTGGCCCGTTCCATGTGGAGACCCCTCTGGCCGGAGCTTGCCGAAGAGAAGGTCCCGATCCGACACATAACAAACGGGGTCCATGTCCCCACCTGGCTGGATCCCAAGATGCAGCTGCTGCTCAACAAGTACTTCTCGCCTGCCTGCCCGCAGTGGCTCGCGGAGCATGACAAAAACCTGCTCTGGGAGCTGATCCAGGAGATCCCCGATGAAGAACTCTGGTCGGTCCATGTCCAGCTCAAAAGAAAACTGGTCAACAGGATCCGGGAGCACAAGCGGCGGAAATGGGTGGGGGAGAATACCGATCCCCTGAACGTTCTCTCGGGAGGAGCCCTGCTCGATCCCTCAGCCCTCACCATCGGGTTTGCCCGCCGGTTCTCCACATACAAACGGGCCGATCTTATATTCCAGGATATAGAGCGGTTGAAAAAGATCATAAACAATCCCTGGAAGCCGGTCCAGATCATCTTTGCGGGGAAGGCGCATCCTGCCGACGAGGAGGGAAAGCGCATCATCCAGAAGATCTACAAGTATGCCCTCCAGCGGGATCTGGGGGGAAGGATCGCCTTTGTCGAGGATTACGGGGAACAGATGGCGCAGTACCTTGTCCACGGCGTGGATGTCTGGCTTAACAATCCTCTCCCCCCGCTTGAGGCCTGTGGGACAAGCGGCATGAAAGCGTCCCTGAACGGCGTCCTGCACATGAGCGTTCTGGATGGATGGTGGCCCGAGGCCTATTCCGGTAAGAACGGGTGGGCGTTCGGGGAGACAGATACCCGGAAGAACCATGATCGGGAAGATGCCGAGCAGTTGTACGGGGTGCTGGAACGCGAAGTGGTGCCGCTGTATTATATGCAGTCGGATGACGGGATCCCGCATATGTGGGTGAAGATGATGAAAGAGGCCATCCGGTGCACGGCCCCCCGGTTCTCTGCCCGCCGCATGCTCAAAGAGTACGTCCGGCTTGGCTATGATCCTGCCCTGAAAAGAGCCGCCGAATACAGAAAGCAACTGTTCCCGTATGATCCAGCGGCTCGATAAAACAGGGGCATTTGCCGGAAGGACTGCACGAGAGAATCTGCGGTAAGGAGAACGGGAAGTACCGACGGGGTGAGGAGTGGATGGGTCGCTATATCTGTATTCACGGTCATTTTTACCAGCCGCCGCGTGAGAATCCCTGGACGGAAGTGGTGGAGGTGGAAGATTCGGCCTACCCGTACCACGACTGGAACGCCCGCATCACTGCGGAATGCTATGCTCCCAATGCCGCCTCCCGCATTCTCGATGCCAGCACGACAATCATTGATATCGTCAACAACTACCAGACAATCAGTTTCAATTTCGGCCCTACCCTTCTTGCCTGGCTGGAACTGAACAATCCGCAGGTCTATTCTGCCATCCTTGACGCGGACAAGGAGAGCATGAAGCATTTCTCCGGGCATGGTTCCGCGATTGCACAAGGGTACAACCATATCATCCTGCCCCTTGCCACAACCCGGGACAAGCGCACCCAGATCATCTGGGGAATCCAGGATTTCATCTTCCGGTTCAGGAGGTTTCCCGAGGGGATGTGGCTTCCGGAAACCGCAGTTGATCTCGAAACGCTGGAGCTGCTGGCTGAGCAGGGGATCAAATACACCATACTCACGCCCTCGCAGGCATTGAGGGTAAAAAAGCAGACTGAAAACCGCTGGACCGACATACAGAAAGATACAGTTGACTGTTCAAGGCCGTACATCTGCAGGCTCCGGGAGGGAAAGTCGATTGCGATCTTTTTCATGGAAGAGAAGATCGGGCAGGAACTGGCTTTCGGATCGCTCCTTGAGAACGGGGAAGCATTTGCCGACCGGATTGTCGGGTCCTTCCAGGGTTACATGGAAGAATCCGGTCTCATCAGCGTTGTCTCTGACGGCGAGACCTATGGCCATCACCACCGATTTGCCGACATGGCACTCGCCTATGCGCTGTATTCCATCCAGCAGAAGCAGACAGCAACCATCACCATCTTTGGGGAATATCTGGCTGCCCACCCGCCGGTGTACGAAGTGGAGATACGGGAGAACACCTCCTGGAGCTGCCCCCATGGCATCGAACGGTGGAGGAGCGACTGCGGGTGCAGAACGCGGGGAACAACCCTCCGGGAAGATGATTATCATCCCCGGAACCCATCCCGTTCAGGAGAGGCACAAAAATCCGCTGACATAACCCCCCCCACCTGGAATCAGAGATGGAGACGGGGGTTGCGGGAAGCCATGGACCGGCTCCGGGATGAACTCATCCCCCTCTATGAATCCCGGATGGCCGGGCTTGTGCGGGATCCCTGGACCGCCCGGGACAACTATATTACCGTCATCCTGGACCGATCCCCGGAAGCCCGGGAGCAGTTCCTTCTCCGGCATGCCGCGCGGGCTCTTACCGGGGAGGAGAGGATCCTGGTGCTCAGGCTTCTTGAGATGCAGCGGCATGCCATGCTCATGTACACTTCCTGCGGCTGGTTCTTTGACGACATCTCCGGCATAGAATCGGTCCAGGTGATGCAGTACGCCTGCAGGGCGATGCAGCTCGCACAGGAGATATCGGGAACCGATCTTCAGCCGCTCTTCATGTCGTACCTGCTGGAAGCAGAGAGCAATGTATCCAGGCATGGAAACGGTGCTGCCATCTACCGGAATTATATCGGGAGAACTATCATCGACCAGAAGCGGATCCTCTTCAATTACGCCCTCTCGCTCCTGGTTAAAGATTTGGAGTCCGTTCCCATCCGGCGCTATACCAAACTGGCTGAATCGCACGAGATAGCGGAATCCGGGAAGACAAGGCTGGTCATCGGGACGCTGGAACTCCGTTCGGAGATCACCGGTGAAGAGAACAAACTCGAATACAGTGTAATTCACCTCGGCACCTATGAGTTCATTGGAGGTATCCGCACCTTTTCCGGTGACGCGTCCTTTGCCGGTTTGAAAGATCATTTCAAAGCCGCCATACAACAGGGGGATATTCCTTTCCTCGTAAACCTCATGGAGAAGGAGTTCGGGACAGATATCTACTCGCTCTGGCATCTCTTCAAGGACGAACAGCGGGAGACCATGTTCTTTCTTATGGATTCCACGCTTGAAGACCTGGAGTCCTCGTTCAGGCAGATCTACCGGGATCAGATTACGCTCATCCATGCAATGCGGGAGATGCGGATCCCGGTCCCCCGGGTGATTGAAGATCCGGTCTGGTACATCCTCAACAAAGACTTGAAAATGGCACTCCTGGACAAGGAGATCAGCCGCCAGAAGATCCAGCACCTGGTCAGCGAGATGATCCGGGGGGAGTTCTCAGCAGATAAAAACACCCTGGATTTTACCGCTTCAAACCTGGTTGCATCCCTCACAAAAAAACTCACGAGCGCACCGGATGATGTTGCTGCCATGCAGGAGATCTGTGACATCTTCAGGATCCTTTCCCCGCTCTCCCTCAGGTACGATCTCTGGGAATCCCAGAATGATTATTTTTATTGCGGCAAAAAACAACTCTCGTTCATGCAGCGCAGGGCGGAGAAGGGCGATGACCGGGCAGTCCTGTGGATCTCGCGGTTTTCTGAACTGGGCAGGTGGCTCGGGGTGAAATGTATCTGATGCCGGGGAATTACCGTAAGGCCGGTCCCTCCAAGGCCGGGCCGGAGAATCGTTCTTCTTTCCGGAGGAAAGGAGCAGGATTATGACCGGCCGGGGGAGCGGCATTCTTCTTCCGGTCTTCTCGCTTCCCTCGAGGTACGGGATCGGGGACCTGGGATCGGCGGCATACCGGTTTGTGGATTTCCTGTCGGAATCCGGCCAGAAATACTGGCAGATACTCCCGCTGAACCCGACCGCGAAGGACAGTGACAATTCGCCGTATATGTCGTCATCCGCATTTGCCGGCAACACAAACCTGATCAGCCCGGAGCTGATGGTGCAGGAAGGATTCCTGGATCCCGCAGATCTGGGAGACGTGCCGGCATTTCCACCGGACCGGATCGATTACGAGTCGGTGATCCAGTATAAGCGGACCTTGTTCTCCCGGTCCTACGAACAGTACGCCCATACCATGCAGGCCGATCCCCATTACCATGCATTCTGCCGCGAGCAGTCCTGGTGGCTGGAAGACTATGCCGTGTTTATCTCACTTGCCGGTTTTTACGGCACCGTGAACTGGAGCCGATGGCCGGATGCTATCAGGAGCCGGGAGGGGAAGCCCTTTGACAGCACAAAAAAGCAGCTCAGGGAGGAGATCGAGAGAGAGAAGTATCTCCAGTATATGTTCTTCCGGCAATGGAGAACGCTGCATAACTATTCCCGGGAGAAGCGGATCGCCATAATCGGGGACCTGCCCCTCTATGTAAATGCCGATAGTGCCGATGTCTGGACGCACCCGGAACTGTTCCGGCTGGATGCAAACGGGAGGCCGGCATCGGTTGCCGGGGTTCCCCCGGACTATTTCAGCACGACCGGTCAAGTGTGGAAGAATCCGCTGTACCGCTGGCAGGAGCACGAGAGAACCGGTTTTTCCTGGTGGATCTACCGGTTCAGGCAGAATTTTTCCTTGTTCGATCTGGTGCGGATCGATCACTTCCGGGGACTCGTGGCATACTGGGAGATCCCGGCAGGCGCAGCCGATGCAACCGGGGGGCGATGGGTCAGAGCCCCGGCCGACCGGTTCCTGAAAGCAATGAAAGAGACCTTCTTCCAGTTTCCTGCAATTGCCGAGGACCTTGGCGTGATCACTCCCGATGTTCACGAGATCATGAGAAAATACGGGCTTCCCGGTATGAGAGTGCTCCAGTTCGCCTTCACGGACGAGACGGCACATAATCCCCATGCACCCCACAACCTGACCCATGAACTCTTCCTGTACACGGGAACCCATGACAATCCTCCGGTGAAGGGATGGTTTGAGGATTTCGCAACCGGTGAGGATCGAAAGCGGCTGTTCCGCTACCTGGGAAGGGACTTTCCTGCAGAAGAACTGCCGGACATCTTTATCCGCCAGGCCATGTGTTCGGTTGCAGGGACGGTGATCATTCCCATGCAGGACCTGCTTGGCCTTGGAGCGGGATCCCGGGTGAATACTCCCGGGACAGATACCGGGAACTGGCGCTGGAGGATGCCCGCGGATTGCCTGACCGGCGAGCTTACCGACCGGCTGCTCGATCTCACGCAGGTATACGGGAGAGACTGATATCCCGTTATTGTAAAAACATCCGGCACCGATCCCCGATCTCTCTTTTTTAAAAACTCAAAGCCCCTTCCCACCCCATCAATCTGCCATGCGGCACGGTGACCCGGTATTTTTTTCCCCACGGACCCCCCAGGGCAAAAATGGGGGAGTGCCCCTGGACAGTGTGTCATAAAACTGCGAATTTTTCTTCCAAAACAGACTGCCCCGTTGGGGGGTCTGTGGTGAAAAAAAATGTAAAGACCATGGCCGGGATGCTGAAAAAATAAAAATTTCCGAGAGAGAGCTGGCAACCGGGGGCACGAGCCGGATAATAAATTTTCACCACAGACCCCCCACACATTCCGTTCCGGGACCGGAAAAGAACGATCTGCCAAAGAACCATGGATGCTACTTCACCGGGTTCCCCGGATCTCAAAAAAACCAATGTAGGGTATGCCAGCGCAGGCGATATGGGGATTCGGGCATTGTTCCGGTAGGTTATAGAGATCTCCTGAAAAAAAGAATTCAGGCTGCCTTGTCAACCCGGGTCCGGCTCTCGAGAAGCACAGCCTGGGCTGCTGCCAGCCGGGCAATGGGCACCCGGGGGGCGGAACAGGAGACATAGGACAGCCCGATGGAGTGGCAGAACCGGATCGAAGCCGGGTGGCCGCCATGCTCCCCGCAGATCCCGATCTTCATGCCGGGCCGGCTCTGACGGGCCCATGTAACGGCCTGATCCATGATCCGGCCCACCCCTTTGACATCGAGCACCTCGAACGGGTTGTCAAGGAGGATGCCGGTCTGGTTGTACAGGGGCAGGAACTTGTTCTCGGCATCTTCGCGGGAGAACGAGAAGGTGGCCTGGGTGAGGTCATTGGTCCCAAACGAGAAGAACTCGGCTTCCTCCGCCAGGTTGTCAGCCCGGAGGCAGGCTCTTACCACCTCCAGCATGGAGCCGAATTTGATATTAAGTTTCATTCCAAAGGCTTTTTCCACATCTGCCCGGATCTCGTCAACCCAGACTTTTACCCGCTTGAGCTCCTGGACCGTGCAGACCTGCGGCACCATAATCTCGGCAGAGACCGCTGTGCCCTCTTTCTGGCATTCTGCTGCTGCTTCCAGGATGGCACGGATCTGCATCCGGTAAATCTCGGGGAAGGTGAGACCCAGGCGCACGCCCCGGTGGCCCAGCATCGGGTTCACTTCATGCAGGGCTCTTCCTTTCAGGAGCATGGCTTCTTTTTTCCGGATAACATCCTCGACCAGCTGCGGGTCGGTGAATTTTTCCACCCGGGGTGGGATGCCATCGGAGGGTTTGAGGTATTTTACGGAATCGGCAAGGATATGCAGGCCTCGGAGGATCTCCCGCAGGTCATGCAGGGTTGCAAGCTCCTCCTCCAGCTGGTGTTCGGCCGGAAGGAACTCATGGATCGGCGGATCGAGAAGGCGAATCGTGACCGGCCGGGATGCCATAATCCGGAACATTGCCTTGAAATCCTCGCGCTGGAAGGGGAGCAGCTTATCGAGAGCCTCCTCCCGGTCTTCCTTTGTTTCGGCAATAATCATATCCACCATGATGGGGAGGCGATCCGTGCCATTGAACATCCGCTCGGTGCGGCAGAGACCGATCCCCATTGCACCAAACGTGAGTGCCCGCCCGGCATCCTCGGGGGAATCGGCATTCGCCATGACCTGCAGGTGCGCTGTCTCGTCGGCCCAGGAAAGAAGCGTGGCGAGATGGCTGGAGAACTCGGCCTCGATCATCGGGACTTCCCCCAGATAAACAGCCCCGGTGGTGCCGTCTATCGTGATGAGCGCGCCTTCCCCGAAATCCAGTTCCCCGACCCGGGCCTGGCGCGTATGAACATTGACAACGATTCCTTCAGCCCCCGAAACACACGGCTTTCCCATTCCCCGGGCCACAACTGCTGCATGGGATGTCTTTCCCCCCCGGCTGGTCAGGATTCCCTGGGCGGCAAAGAAACCGTGGATATCCTCGGGCTTGGTCTCTTCCCGGACCAGGATAACCCGCTGTCCGGTCCGGCCCAGTTTCTCTGCCCGGTCTGCATCGAAAACCGCAATCCCCACTGCCACCCCCGGGGAGGCAGGAAGCCCGGTTGCTATCGGCTTTTTGGTAACCTTGGGATCCAGGCGGGGAAAGAGCATCTGGTCAAGCATCTCGGGGGGGACCCGGAGCAGCGCCGCCTTCCTGTCGAGAAGCCCTTCCTCGACCATATCGACCGAGGTGCGGACGAGCGCCGTGACATTCATCTTCCCGTTCCGGGTCTGGAGGCAGTACAGCGTTCCTTTCTCGATGGTGAACTCAAAATCCTGTACTTCCTTGTAATGAGTCTCGAGTTTCCTGCGCAGTTCCAGAAGTTCACGGTGTATTATCGGCATCTCCTGGGCCATGGCGGCAACGGGCTTCGGGGTCCGGATCCCGGCCACGACATCTTCTCCCTGGGCATTCACCAGGTACTCGCCAAAGAGGACGTTTTCCCCGGTTGCGGGATCGCGGGTGAAGCCGACACCGGTTGCCGAATCCTCACCCATGTTCCCAAAGACCATTGCCATGACATTGACCGCAGTGCCGTTTGCCATCTCGGGAGTGATCTTGAATTCCCTGCGGTAGTCGACGGCCCGTTTACCGCCCCAGGAGCCAAACACGGCCTTTATGGCAATCTCCAGCTGCTCTCTCGGGTCCGAGGGGAAGGGTTTCCGGGTGTTCTTGTTCACAACCTCAAGGAACCGCTTGGAGACTTCCTTAAGATCATTGGCAGACAGGTCCACATCGTTCTTCACGCCGGCATTCTGTTTGGCATTCTCAAACACCAGGTCGAATTCCTCTTCCGGCACACCAAGGGCGATCTTGCCGAAGAGCTGGATGAAACGCCGGTAGGCATCGTAACTGAACCGCTTGTCCCCGGTCTGCCTGATGAGACCTTCAAGAGTCTCCTCATTGAGACCGAGATTCAGGATCGTGTCCATCATTCCCGGCATGGACATTGCAGATCCTGACCGGACCGAGACAAGCAGCGGATTCTCGCGCCCGCCAAAGACCCTGCCGCTCTTCTTCTCCAGTTCGGACAACTCGTGTTTTACCTGTTCAAGAAGTCCCGGGGGCAGCACGCGATCCGGACTCTCGAGGTACGCAAGACATGCCTCGGTTGTTATGACAAAACCGGGGGGGACATTGAGACCGATCCGGGTCATCTCGCAGAGGTTTGCACCTTTGCCGCCGAGCAGTTTCTTGTCCTTTCCATCGCCTTCGCTGAAGGCATATACCCACTTCTTCATGTTGGTAACTCCGAAGACCGGATAACCTCGTAGGTTGCCGGCACATCCATCTCCCGGCAAGGGCCGGTGCCTCGCATAATGCCATATCCCCTGATATAATAATAGTATCGCAATATTTGGCAGAATATCTTCTAAAAAAAATGAGAACCGGGAATTATCCAGCCGGGGACGATGAATCCCGAAGAATCCATAACCACAACATTTTGGAGATCGTTTGCCGCAAAAAGACTCTTATAGTCTATGGGGATTAATACCAATCAACCGGAAACGGGTGCCGGGTTCGGATAATGACACTGCATCGGATAGATGAATCGGAAGGTTATGAACTGTTACGATCGATCGGGATTCCCTCGCCCGCGTATACCATAGCCCGGACTGCTGATGAGGCCGTTGCTGCTGCGGACAGGATCGGGTACCCCGTGGTTCTCAAGGTAGTCTCACCGGCAATAAGTCACAAGAGCGATGTTGGCGGGGTCATAACCTCGATTAAGAATGCAGACGGCGTCAAACTCTCCTTTGAAAAGATCCTCTCGAATGTGAACACCCATAGCCCGGGTTCACAAGTGGACGGGATCATTGTTGAACAGCAGATGGACCCGGGGCTCGAACTCATCATCGGAGGCAAAACCGATCCGTCGTTCGGGGAAGTCCTCCTCTTCGGCATCGGGGGCAAATTCGTTGACCTGGTAAAAGACGTCTCGTTCCGGATCCTCCCCCTGGACGAGCATGCAGTAAGGGAGATGATCCAGGAGCTGTGGGGATACAAGCTGATCCACGGGTACCGCGATGAACCGCCCCGGGATGAGAGAGCCCTGATTGCCACCCTTATGAAGATCAGTTCCTATTTTTACCAGAACAAGCATCTTGTAGAGTTCGATATCAACCCGTTTGTCCTCTACGAGCACGGGGGATGTGCCGTGGATGCCCGGTTCATCATCGATACAGAGGAGAAAAAAGCGGTCTCGCGGGAGCACGAGGAGATACCCCCGGGACTTTTCGATGCAAAGACCATCGCAGTAGTAGGAGCATCGGCTGACCCGAACAAAGTCGGGTATGCGGTATGCAAAAACCTTCTTTCGTTTCCGGGAAGACTGGCTCCCGTAAACCCGGGCAGGCGCGAGATTTTGGGAAAACCAGCATTTCCTTCCCTCACTGCAATCGACGGCCAGGTGGATATCGCGGTCATCACCATTCCGGCCCCGGGCGTACCGGCAGTGGTTGAGGAGGCCGGCCGGTGCAAAATCCCGCTCCTTGTCATTATCTCATCAGGGTTCCGGGAAGCAGGAGATGCAGGACGGGCACTGGAAGAGCAGGTGCTTACTATTGCCCGGAAATTCGGGATACGCATCATAGGGCCAAACTGCCTGGGCGTCATGTTCCCGTACCGGGGAATCAATACCACCTTTGATCCCATATCCCCAAAACCCGGCCGGCTTGCATTCATTTCCCAGAGCGGCGCGGTCATCACCACGCTCGTGGACTGGAGCCTACCAGAAGATATCGGCTTTTCTGCGGTCATCAGTGTCGGGAATCAGCTCGATCTCGGTTTCGAAGAATATATCAACCTCGTTGCACAGGACGACCACACGCGGGCGATCATCCTGTATATCGAAGAAGTCCGGGATGGCCTGAGGTTCATGGAAGTGGTCTCGAAGGTGACCCCGAAAAAACCGGTCATCGTTATCAAATCCGGCTCATCGAAGAAAGGGAAAAGAGCAGCTGCATCCCACACGGGATCCCTTGCAGGAAGCCACGATGTGTATCTCGCAGCATTCCAGCAGGCAGGCATGATCACGGTCAGATCCACGCAGCAGGCGTTTCATGTGGGGGAACTTCTCGCATCCGAAGGCTACCCGAAAGGAAAAAGAGCGATCGCGATCACCAGTGCCGGCGGGTTCGGGGTCCTTGCCTCGGATTATGCGGAGCGCTATGGTATCGAACTCATAGAACTCACGCCGGCAATGCGTGAGCAGCTTAATGCAGTCCTGCCGGCGAGCTGGAACCATGACAACCCGATGGACATCCTGGGCGACGCGAATGCTGAGCGGTTTGCACGGGTTTTTGATATTCTCATTCAGAACCAGCGGGACTGGGACATCATCTTCATCATCATCGTCCCGTCAGCCCTTGCGGATCCCGTGCTGCTTGCACAGGAAGTGGTCAGGTTCTCAAAGCAGACAAAAAAGATGATTGTCGGCTGCATGGCCGGTGGCGACAGCATGAGGCCTGCCTTCCGGATCTTGAAAGACAACAATATCCCGAATTTCCAGGATATCGAGAATGCCTTCGAGATAACCGGTATGATTGTCCATAACCGGTACTGATACGGTTTTTGTAAAAAGAGATTAGTTTTCCCCGGCGCCGGTTGTTTCCTGGCTTCCGGGAAGGGCGCTGAAGGTCACTTCAAGCACCCCGTTTTTGAACGTGGACTGCATCGATGCCGCATCAACGGGAGGCAGATCAGCAGCTGTGTGGTAGGAATTCCCGCATCCTTCCGCACTGATGACGAGCTGCCCCTCCCGGGCATCCAACCGGAGAGATTCTGCCGCAGCACCGGGAAGCTCGACTACCACTTTCACTTCATCGCCCAAGCGGTGGACTTCCGCAACCGGTTCAGATCCTGCCCGTGCGGGAACGAGGGGTTCCTCTGTCACCTGCCCGTCTCGGTCCCCGCCGTTTATGACAATATGGTAGCCGAACATCTGCGGTTCGCCAAAGGCACCTCCCCGGTTCATGCGGGCGAAGAGCCGGGTAAACATCTCATCCATCTCCTGGAACATGTCCTGGGGATCTTCGTACATTTTTTTCACCTTCTTCTTACATTCCGGTTTTATTCTCAATCGATTCTGCAAGCTCCGCAATCCGGGCAAAGTCCTTCTTTCTCTGGTAGGTGGCTTTGCGGAGCTCGGCAACTGCCTCATCGTTCTCTTTCTCCGGCTTCAGGCCGGAACTTCTGAGGATCCGCACCGCCTTCTCGAGCGTCTCCCGCTGATCCTGGTTGTAGAGCATGGCCCAGGACTGGCGCTCGGAGGCTTCGATTGCGTCCCGGTCAAGGGATCCCCGGACCCGGGTCAGCGCGGTATCGAAGTGCGCTTTTGTCAGCATCACGTTCTTGATGGCATCGATGCGTTCCTGTTCGGTCCGGGTGCCCATCTGAACGATGAACTCCCTCATGGCTGCCATCTTCGCCTCGCGGGCAAGCGCCTCAATGTCCGCGCCCACGTAGCCTTCGGTCTGCTTCACCAGCGAATCGATGTCCACATCCTTTGCAAGGATATTGCCGGTCTCACCACCAAGGTACACTTCGAAGATCTTCTTCCGGCTCTCCTCATCCGGTGCGGGAACATAGATGTGCCGCTCGAGCCGGCCCGGCCGGAGCAGGGCATCGTCCAGCATATCCGGGCGGTTGGTGGCAGCAAGGATGGTTACATCCTTGAGCTCCTCCATCCCGTCCAGTTCAGTGAGGATCTGGGAGACCACGCTCTCGGTGACATGCGAACTGCCCTGGTAGGATCCGCGCTTGGGCACCAGCGCATCGATCTCGTCGAAGAATATGATCGACGGGGAGGCCTGCCGGGCCTTTCTGAAGATCTCGCGCACGCCTTTCTCTGACTCCCCTACCCATTTGGAGAGGAGCTCGGGTCCCTTGACCGCGATGAAATTGCATTCGCTCTCGTTTGCCACCGCTTTTGCAAGCAGGGTCTTACCGGTGCCTGGCGGACCGAACATCAGGATTCCCTTCGGGGGCTTGGTCTTGAGGCGCTCGAAGACATCGGGGAACTTGAGCGGCCATTCAACCGCCTCTTTGAGCTCCTGCTTCACATCCTCAAGGCCGCCGACCTGCTTCCAGGTGATGTCCGGCACTTCCACGAGCACTTCCCGCATTGCTGAGGGTTCGACATGTTTCCGCGCCTCGGCAAAGTCCTCGTTGGTCACTCTCAGCTGGTCGAGCACTTCGTTGGGGATATCCTCGTCAATCTTGATCTGCGGGATCACCTTGCGGAGGGCATGCATGGCCGCTTCCTTGACAAGGAGCGCGATGTCCGCCCCGACAAACCCATGGGTTGAGTTGGCGTAATCCTCGATCTTCACATCGTCTGCGAGCGGGACACCCCGGGAGTGAACCTGAAAGATCTCCATCCGGCCTTTCTTGTCAGGTATGCCGATCTCGATCTCCCGGTCGAACCGGCCACCGCGCCGGAGTGCCGGGTCAATGGAGTCGGGCAGGTTGGTTGCCGCAATGACAATGACCTGGCCCCGGCCTTTCAGGCCGTCCATCAGGGCCAGCAGCTGGGCAACCACACGCCGCTCAACCTCCCCCTTGGTCTCTTCCCGCTTGGGAGCGATTGCATCGATCTCATCGATGAAGATGATCGCAGGAGCGTTCTGTTCCGCTTCCTCGAACTTCTCGCGGAGCCCTTTCTCGCTCTCACCGTAATACTTGCTCATGATCTCCGGGCCGGAGAGCGTGATGAAGTGGGCGTCCACTTCATTTGCAACGGCTTTTGCAATCAGAGTCTTACCAGTACCTGGAGGTCCGTAGAGCAGTACGCCCTTGGGGGGCTGGATGCCGAGCCGTTCGAAGATCTCCGGGTGGCGGAGCGGGAGCTCGATCATCTCGCGGACGAGCTGGAGTTCGCGCCCGAGTCCGCCGATATCCTCGTAATGGATATCGGAGACTTCCCTCTGACCGTCTTCCGGCTTGTAGGGCTCTTCCTTGAGCTCTATCTCGGTCGAATCCGTGACAATGGCAATACCCTTGGGAGTTACTTTTGCAATCACAAGCGTGATCGCGTTCCCGATCACATCCACGCGGACCGTCTGGCCCTCTATGACTGACCGTCCGCGGAGCACCCGTGCAAGATACTGTTCACCCCCCACGAGACGGATCGGCTGGGTGGGCTGGATAACAACCTTCTTGGCGTACTCGGCTTCGGATTTCCGGATCTTGACTTTCTCATCAATACCGGTCCCGGCATTGCCACGGATGTTCCCGTCAATCCGGAGGACCGCGTACCCGGTATCCTGCGCAAACCCCGGCCAGACTATGGCTGCGGCTTTCTTCTTGCCCTGGATCTCGATCACATCACCGGAAACCAGGCCGAGTTTCTTCATCACCTCAACGCTGACCCGGGCAATACCCCGCCCGGCGTCATCGTGCGCTGCTTCCTTTACCGTAACTTCGAAATACTCTTTTTCTGTCATCGTAAAACACCTCGTATCATCAAGGTTTACCATAAGTTAGCGTTCAAATCTATATAAATGTTCTGTGAGTTGGGCCAACCGGTATCCCGCCCGGGCTTGGGGAAAAGGAGGGATTCTCTCCAGAAAGACTCCCAACACAAAAAAATCTGTCTTATTCCAAATCAACTTTACTTGTTCAGAGAACAAGCCAGATTTACTCCAGAATTGTAAAACCGAGCATTTATCTGGTCTTTACGGCAATCATAGTGGCATGAGTATCGTAGCAGATGCGAAAAGGGGCATCGTCACAGAAGAGATGAAACTGGTTGCAAAACAGGAAGGAGTTACCGAGGACTTTGTCCGGCGCGGGGTTGCCGGCGGCCACATCGTAATCCCGACCTCCCCCTACCGCAAAGTGAAGATCTGCGGTATCGGCGAGGGGCTGCGCACCAAGGTGAACGCATCCATCGGGACTTCCACCGATATCGTCAATATTCCCGAAGAGGTCGAGAAGGCAAAGCAGGCTGAGCGGGCAGGAGCGGACACCTTGATGGAACTCTCCACCGGCGGCGACTTTGTCGAGATCCGCAAGCAGGTCATTGCAAACACCAGCCTTTCAGTAGGCTGCGTGCCCCTGTACCAGGCTTTCATCGAGGCTGCGGTAAAGGATGGCGCTGTTGTCCACATGAAAGAGGACGACCTCTTCCGGATCACGGCCGAGCAGGCAAAACTCGGCACCAACTTCATGGCCATCCACACCGGCATCAACTTCGAGACCGTCAAGCGTTTAAAAAACCAGGGCCGGCACGGCGGGCTCGTATCCCGGGGCGGCGCGTTCATGACTGCCTGGATGCTCCACAATGAGAAGGAGAACCCGCTCTACCGCGAGTTCGATTACCTTCTTGAGATCATGAAAGAGCACGAAGTCACCCTCTCCATGGGCAACGGCATGCGGGCCGGTGCCATCCACGATGCCACTGACCGGGCGGCAGTCCAGGAACTCCTTATCAATGCAGAACTGGCTGACAAGGCGCACAACGAGAATGTCCCGGTCATTGTCGAAGGACCCGGCCATGTCCCGATCGACGAGATCGCAGCCAATGTCACGCTCATGAAGCGCGTCACCAACAACAAGCCGTTCTATATGCTTGGCCCCATCGTTACCGATATCGCCCCCGGCTATGACGACCGCGTGGCTGCCATCGGTGCCGCAATATCGTCCTCGCTTGGCGCAGACTTCATCTGCTACGTCACTCCCGCCGAGCACCTCGCTCTCCCGACACCGGAAGAAGTGTACGAAGGTGTCATGAGTTCCCGCATCGCAGCCCATGTCGGCGACATGATCAAGCTCAAGAAGACCCGGGACCTCGACCTCGAGATGGGACATGCCCGCCGCGATCTCGACTGGGACCGACAGTTCGCTGTTGCCATGAACCCTGCCCGGGCAAAAGCCATCCGTGACGAACGCATGCCTGCGGACACCGACGGATGCACCATGTGCGGGGACTACTGCGCAATCAAGATAGTCAACCGTCATTTCAAATTCTGATCTCCTTTTTTGCCACGCACTTTTTTGTATGTGTTACAACAGCCTACTGATCCAGATTGTATTCTGTTAATGTTCCCAACCCGCAGGGGTTGAACTGCAACGCAATACACTCATATAAAAATGGCAATAAATACTCCGGCACGGTGATCCTATCCAGCTGAATTTCGGAGGGTTTGTCCCGCTCTCAACCATTGACTGGAGGGGCAGGGCCGTATGCACGGTCTTTTTCCGGGGGTGCCCGATACGGTGTTCCTATTGTCAGAATGAAGGGATACTCAACGGGGAAGACTCTCGGGAACTCTCTGAAATAAAAGAACTTATCAGATCCTCATCCCCGTACGTCAGCGGGGTGGTTTTCTCGGGCGGCGAGCCCACGCTGCAGAAGGAGGCCTTACTTGAACTGGCCCGGTATGCAAAAGAACTGAACCTATCTGTCGGCATCCAGACCAATGGCTTTTTTCCCGGAACGCTCGCCGGCTTGCTTGAACAGAAACTCGTCGACAAGGTGGCCCTCGACTTCAAATCACGCTTTGAAGGTTACTCCGGTGAGGAGGATATGAAGAAATTCCCTTTCGAAAATTACGAACGGAATGTCCGGAAATCCTTTAAGATCTGCAAAAATGCCTATGCGCAGGATATCTTAAAGGAATTCGAAGTGGTAATTACCGTATTCAGTGAAAACGAGCAGTATATAGAAGAAATCTCATCCCTCATTGAAAGAATCCCCCTCGTGCTCCAGCAGGGTGAACACAAGATACTAAGGTTAAGAGACATCCCATCCAATATAACTGAAGGCGAATACCGGGAAAAGAAAAGAAACCTCCAGGAGCGATATCATCCTGTAACCTTGGATGAAATTAAACAGATTGCCGACAAACTAGGAAGGAAAGTCCGGATACGAACGCGGGAAGTAGGGGAAATCCAGTATAAAGGCGGAGATGGTTCATGAAGGTTATCGGGGTTGTAGGGCTTCCCGCAAGCGGGAAAGGAGAATTTTCAAGAATAGCTGCCGGCATGGGCATCCCGGTCATTGTCATGGGAGACATGATCCGTAACGCGGTAACGGCTGCCGGCCTTGAACCGACCGATGCAAATTTCGGGATGACGGCAAACCGGCTCCGGGCCGAGGGCGGGATGGATGCCATAGCCCGGCTCTGCATTCCCGAGATACAGGCCCGGACGGCCCCGCTCGTTCTTGTCGATGGAATCCGGGGCGATACCGAAGTTCTCCTGTTCCGGAACCAGTTCCCCGGTTTTACCCTCATCAGCATCGACTCCTCCTTCGATACCCGGCTTGCCCGGATCGCTGCCCGGGCACGGTCGGATGACTTCACATCCGCGGATTCCCTCCGGAACCGGGACCAACGCGAACTGGGCTGGGGCCTCGGAAAAGCCCTGAAACTGGCGGATATCTCGCTGGCAAATGAGGGGAGCCTGGAAGAGTTCTCACTTGCAGTCAGGACCCTGCTTGCAAACCTGGAGAAGGAAGAATGACCCTGAAGCCGTACTTCTCATCCTCATCGAAAGTCTGGGACGATATCTCATGGGTATCCGGAATCCCGGACGCCGGGTACGCTGGATGGGAGATCGTTGCGGACGGCAAATACCGGCTTGACGATCCGGTCTGCATGCAGCGGATCCGGGACGCGATCGGGAGCACGAATCTCGGGGTCACGGTCCACGCCCCCTATGGGGATCTGAATCTCGCAACCCTCAACGATCCCATCTGGCGGGAGTCTGTCCGCCAGATCTGCACCTGCATCGAGCATGCATCGGAACTCACGGACCGGGTCACGATCCATCCCGGGTACATGTCCCCGGTGGGCAAACTGATGCCGGAGAAGATCTGGAACCTGCAGAAAGAGGCCCTCCGGCAGATCGGGCGATGCGCCAGGGAGCATGGTGTCCTTGCCTGCCTGGAGAACATGATCGGGATCAAGGAATTCCTCTGCCGGTTTCCCGAGGAGCTCATGGGGATGACTGACGGGATCGAAGGTATCGGTATGACCTTTGATTTCGGCCATGCCAACACGGTCGGGAAAGTGAACGAGTTCCTGCCCTATGTGAAAAAAGCAAACCATATCCATATCCACGACAACCACGGTGTCTCCGATGAACACCTGACGCTTGGCGACGGGACCATCCCGTGGAAGAGCGTGGGAAAAGCCATTGCAGCACATTATTCCGGTATCGTTGTTATCGAAGGGAGATCCATCCCCGAGGCAAAGCGGAGTCTTGCCGTATTCCGGGAGTGTTTTGTGTGAGTGGGGAAACGCTGCACGTTTACTTCCTCGGGACGGCCGGTGCCCTGCCGACACCTACCCGCAACCCGCCCTGCATCATGATCCGGAGGGGTTCGGATACCATTCTCTTCGATTGCGGGGAAGGGGCCCAGCAGCAGATGATGCGATCCCGGTGCGGTTTTACCATTAATGCCATCTTCGTCTCCCACTGGCATGCCGATCATTTCCTGGGTGTTTTCGGCCTCGTCCAGACCATGTCGTTCAACGGCAGGACCGAACCTCTGACGATCTATGGCCCGGAATGGGTGCACGAATTTGTTGCAATCCTGCGCCAGGTGGCCCGGTTCAACCTGAAGTTCCCGATGGAATCCGTTGCGCTGGGACATGGATCCTGGGCGAGATTTGATGGCTATACGGTCACCGCTTTTGGCGTCAGCCACGGGCTTCCTGCGCTTGGTTATGTGCTGGAGGAAGACCCCCGGCCCGGGAGATTCAACCGGGAGCGGGCCATTGAACTCGGGGTGCCTGCAGGTCCGCTCTTCGGAAAACTCCAGCGGGGTGAGACCGTGAAGGTTGGTTGTGGGGACACGGCAGCCGAGATACGGCCAGAGCAGGTGATGGGGGTGACAAGACCCGGCAGGAAGATCGTGTATACGGGAGATACCCGGGCCATACACCATGCCATCAGGGACATTGCCCACGATGCCGATCTCCTGATCCACGATGCAACCTATGATGAGGCCGAGACTGCCCGGGCAAAAGAATTCTACCATGCCACGGCTGCCCAGGCCGGGGAGGCCGCAACGGCCCTGAATGCACGGACGCTTGTCCTCGTCCACACGAGCTCGCGTTACACGGACTGCCAGGCACACGTTAATGATGCACGGAAAACATTTACCGGGCCGATCCTCGTGCCAAATGACCTCGACATGGTCGAAGTCCCGTTCAGGGACTGATCTTTTTTGGCACTGCCGCTGCTCGATAACAAGTAAATTAAACCTCACAACACCCATTCATGATCATAGGGATATAATCCAAAACCGCGTAGCGTTGACGATGCAATACCATATCGCAACAATATGCCAAAGACGCCTGTGTGTGGTGAGAGAAAGATGCAAGATACCAAAACAGATGATGTACTCGTATACCGGCTCGGGGCCGGCTGCGATCTCGCGGATATCGAAGAAGGCAATACGTACCAGGGAAAAGTCCAGGGGTTTGCAACCTTCGGCATGTTTGTCCAGATAAACGACCGGATCAAAGGACTTGTCCACAAGAGCAACATGAAAAGCGAACACAAGGAGAAGGATTCGGTCCTTGTCCGGGTCCGGCAGATTCGCCCAAACGGCAACATCGATCTCGAAGAAGTCCAGATCCAGGTGTACCAGGTCCAGAACGTGGAGCGCAAATCAACGACCGTGAGGATCAGTGATCTCTCGGGCAAAGTAGGCAAGACCGTTGCAGTTGAAGGCGAGATAGCCCAGGTCAAGCAGACCAGCGGCCCCACCATCTTCACGATTGTTGACGAAACCGGCAGCCAGAACGCTGCCGCATTCGTGGAAGCCGGTGTCCGGGCATACCCCCAGGCCGAACTCGGGAACATTGTCAAGATCATCGGCGAAGTCATGATGCGCAACGGGCAGCTCCAGATCGAGGTCGATGCCCTGACCGTCCTTACCGATGAGGACGCCGGTGCCGTCAGGGTTCGGATCGAGAAAGCCCTGGATGCCCGGGCAGAGCCGGAAGATATCCCCCTTCTGGTTGAAAGCGAAGTCCTGGAACGGCTTCGCCCGGAAATGAGGAAGGTTGCAAAGCTCATAAGAAAAGCGATCTTCACGAACCAGCCGATCATCCTGCGCCACCATGCCGATGCTGACGGCATCTGCTCGGCGGTAGCCATCGAGCAGGCCGTAGTCTCCCTGATCCGCGAATCGGGCGGGGATTTCGATGCCGAGTACTTCCTCTTCAAGCGGGCACCGTCAAAAGCCCCGTTCTACGAGATTGAGGATATCACCCGGGATCTTGATTTCTCGCTCAAGGACAATGTGCGGTACGGGCAGAAGATCCCGCTCGTGATCCTGACTGACAATGGGTCGACTGAGGAAGACGAACCCTCCTACAAGATCGCAAGCGTTTACGACATCCCCTTCATCGTGGTCGATCACCACCACCCGGACGCTACCATCGACAAGTACCTCCAGGCCCATGTCAACCCGTACCATGTTGGCGGGGATTTCGGGATCACGGCTGGGATGCTCGGGACCGAAGTGGCCCGGCTCATCAACCCGAAAGTCGAGCCGCTGATCCGGCACCTGCCGGCGGTTGCCGGTGTCGGGGACCGGAGCGAGGCCCCCGAGCGGGCGCTCTTCCTTGCCCTTGTCCGCGACCAGTACTCCGAGGATGCCTGCAAGGACATCGCCCTTGCTCTCGACTACGAACAGTTCTGGCTCCGGTTCAATGACGGCCGGGAGATCGTAAAAGATATCCTCAACATCACCGGCAACACTGAACGCCACAAAAAACTGGTTGCACTCCTTGTTGATGGCGCAAACACCATGATCGAGGACCAGATGAGCGCTTCCATGCCCCATGTTGTCCCGAGGGTGCTCAAAAACGAGGCCAACCTCTTCCTTCTCGATGTGGAGATCCATGCCCACAAGTTCACCTTCCCCCCGCCCGGCAAGACGAGTGGTGAGGTGCATGACCGGCTCTGCAGGCAGAATGCCGGAAAGCCGGTTGTCACGATTGGCTTTGGCCCGGACTTTGCCGTGCTGCGCTCACGCGGCGTGCTGATGAACATCCCCAAGATGGTGCGGGAACTCAGAAACGAGATTCCCGGCGGCGGAATCAGCGGGGGCGGGCACCTTGTGGTCGGCAGCATAAAATTCGTGGAAGGTATGCGCGATGTGGTGCTTGAAGCGCTGATTGCAAAAATCGCGGATGCACAGATCCAGAGAACCGCCTGATCTCATTTTTTTGAAAAACAAGGCCTGTTTTCCGGATGAGATTCCTCCCTGGGCGATCTGAAAGGATTCCGGAAATAAACATCCAGCGAGCAGGGCTGATAAATGCTTTCTGGTCAAAATTATTGCCCGGTACAAAAAAAAAGACAGGAAAATTGTCGCGAAAAACAGATACCTATAAATATGAATTGGTTCATATGAATTTTTAACGCTGAGGCACACCATGTCAACAACAAAAAATCTTCGTGATAAGTATAACGAGACCCAGCACAAGATTGTCCTGTACCTCAACTCAGGCATCACCAAAGGCAAACACTACTTCAAATCAAAATATATTGCAAAAGACCTTGGGCTGTCTCCCAAAGAAGTAGGGACAAACATGGCAATCCTTGCAGATATCTGCAAAGAACTTGATATTATCCGCTGGAGCTATTCGAACAGCACGACCTGGATGGTTACTCCACGTGCCATTTAATAATCCATAATCTTTCTTTTACATATCATGACCAAAGTTCTCGAGTTTGAATCGGCTATTGAATTTGTTGCAGACATCAACAGTCAGAAGGATTGCCTGATGTCGCAGGATGCCACCCAGGACGACCCGGGCGCTCTCTGGTTCAATGTCGACATCCCCAAAGGTCACGCTCTTAAAGCGGGAGACCGTGTGCGGATAACCATAGAAAAATTGTAAAAAACCGGTCAAGGAAAGGCCGCATCCATCCGGTTTCCGACAAGCCCGTTAGCGCGGCCGGTACTGATTGTAATAATCTCTTGGGGCTTCCAGGTCAATCCGGTACCAGTCGATATACTGGGTTGTAATTATCATGTAGAGATCGGTATTCGAGGTCTGGATGACGCGGAGCATCGAGCCCCGGTTCAGGACCTCGGCCCCATCGATCACGGTACCGTTGCTGGCATAACAGAGAACCATGCGGAAATTACCGTACTGGGGATTCCGGGTAGCATTGACCGTTATATTGATAGCCCAGAGAGGATACGGGACCGAGAACTTCTGGGTAACCCCGCCCCGAATATCCTCGACATAGGCAAAAGGCACCAGGTTTGAGTTGCGGGCGATTATCTCCGTTGCCCCGAATGTCTCCATGTTATCAGGCATCTTGTACCGGGGATAGAGGAACGGATTGTCCGTGTAAAAAATCCGGTACTGGGGGGCGTCCGGAAGGATGGGAGTCGGGGTGGGAATCGGCGAAGGCGTGACAAGGACAATCGGGATCAGGGTTTCCCGGGGAGTCATCCCTGGTATCGGGGTAATAACAGGAATTCCCGGCTGGGTTGAGGGAGATAAGGAGGACAGGTATTGCGGGTTTGCGATGAGCGCTATGATGACGACCAGCACCAGTCCGCCAATGACCGTGAGGATATCCCCTTTTTCCACACATAATAATGGAAGCATTTGTAATAAAACGTGACGATATCACGCCCCAATAACGGGATCCCAGTTCCAGAAGTCCGGAAGTTGGTACAAGAGCCGGGACGATAGCACAGGAATACCGGACCAGTCCGACGATATTTTATTAAGCGTGAGGGGAATAACGTTGAGTATGGAGCTCCCAAGCCTGAGGACATGGATTCTCTTTTATCTTCTGTCCTTTGTCGTACTGCTCTGGGCAGCATTTCTCTCGTCCCAGGGAGTCATGCTCTGGGTGAGCCTGCTTCTGGTTCTCGTCATCATCGGGGTCAATTTCATGACAGTCCTGAACCAGGTCAAGGTTCACGCTGCACGCCAGGAATTGCAGCGGAAGCTTACCGAAGGTTTCGAAAGGGGAAAAGCAGAGGATGAAACAAAAAAAGACGGGGAAGGGAAGCGCTGATCTCCGGGTCTCGCGGAGATCACTCTTTTTTGATGAAGATTTTGAGCGATGAGTTTTTGGGGACGAAGAGGCTCTCGACCTGTCTGCCCAGGTACTCGGTCTTTCCCATGATATAATACCCGTCAGAGACAAGGGCCCCGTGAAACAGGCGGGCAAGATCGTCTTTCTGTTTTTCCGTGAAATAGATGGTCACGTTGCGGCAGGTGATCAGGTCAAGCCACCGGGCAATCGGGGTCCCGCCCATCAGGTCATGGGGGCGGAAACGTATCAGTTCCTTGAGGTGCGGTTTGACCTGGTAGTTGCCGTCCGGCAGTTTGGTGAAATGACGAAGGGTCTGGGACTCCGAGAGCTTTACCATCGCCTTGGCATTGTAGATGCCCTCCTGGGCCTTGGCAAGAACAATCTTGTCGATATCGGTTGCATAGATCTGACCCGAGATCTCCGGATTCTGCAACATCATCTCGTGCAGGATCATGGCAATAGAGTACGGCTCTTCCCCGGTCGAACAGCCGGCACACCAGATCCGTATCCGTTTCCGTGAATTGAAGATATCGGGCAGGACTTCCTTTTTGAGCGCATCATACACGTCATTGTCGCGGAAGAACTCCGTTACATTGATGGTGAGTGCTTTTCGCAGAACCTCAAGCTCGGGGGTATTTGCCTTCAGATACTGGAGATAATCGCCATAGGTTGTGGTGTTGGTCGATCGCATACGGGAAAGGAGGCGGCGCTTGATGTAATCCTCCTTATAGTTCCCGCACTGGATCTTCAGGGTCTGTTCAATAAACCGTTTCAGCAGTTCAAAATCGTCCATCCAATCTCCCGGTCCTGTCTATGTATCCTCATTGGCAGGAAAAGTATATAGTTTCCCGCACGTGCACAGCGTATAAAAGAGGGATCCTGCTCATAACTTCCATCACTTGATGCGGAACCCGCCGATCACGTTCTTGCAGCTCTCGGCCATGGTTGATAATTCCGCCGACGCACTTGCTATCTCTTCCGTGGAGGCACTGGATTCCTCGGCAAGGGCTGCCATATCCTCCATCCGCTGCTGGTTGTCCCTTGTCAGGTTGCTGAAGGACTCAATACCCGACATCAGCTGGTTCGTTGCCTGGGCCTGGTCCTCGGTTGCCTTGGTGATCTCATTCACACCCAGGGAAACTATGTTTGCTTCCGATATGATCAGGTTGAGGGATTCGACCGTCTTATTGACACTGTCGATGCCTGCCTTGATCTCCTCGAACGAATTCTTCATGGACATCGAGGTCTGCTCGCTCTTTGCCTGGATCGCCTTGATCAAGGTCTCTATCTGGCCGCTCGCTTTCTTGGATTCACCTGCCAGGTTCTTCACTTCACCGGCTACGACCGCAAAGCCGCGTCCGTGCTCCCCGGCCCGGGCCGCCTCGATGGCGGCATTGAGCGCTAAAAGATTCGTCTGGTTGGCAATGTCGGTTATCAGGTTGACAATCTTGGAGATCTGGCGCATCTGGTCGTTGAGGGCTGTGATGTCATCAACGCTCTGCTTGGAGATCTTCTCCACGATCTGCATCTTGTTTGTTGCAGTGTTCCCGATCTCGGCTGCCTGCACCCCTTCCTTGGAAGCTTTCTCCGCATGGGTCATGACATCGTGGGATGTGCTCGCAATCTGTTCGATGGACGCAGAGATCTCGGATATGTCGTTGGAGATCTTCTGGACACCGGAGAGCTGGCTCTTTGCATTATCCGTTGCTTTCTGGCTCTGGATGGCGACCTGCTCGGTAGCCTTTGCTATCTCCTCGGTGCTCTTGATGGTGTCATTGATGGTAGTATCGAGCCGTATTACTGCCTGGGAAAGGGTTGCAAGAACGCCCTGTATCGCATCGCCTGCAGAATTGTAATCCACCTTGAGCTTGACAAGGGGATCTGCTTCATCGATGCTGAGGCGGTACGTGAGATCCCCTGCGGCAATCTTGGCCATTGCTGCCTGGAGTTCGGCAGCACTTGCGGTGAGAAGCTCGGCATTCGCCCGTGCCTCGTCCATCATCTCCTTGATGCGCTTCTCCTGCCCGCGCTGGGTGGTCACGTTGTTATAAACGCAGAGGATGGTCGAGAGTTCGCCCTTGGCATCCAGCATCGGGATCCCGTACTGCTCGAGAATGCGGGTACCGGACGGGAACTCGATTGTGATCTCCCCGAAACTCCGTTTCTTGTCCGTCAGGACTTTCTTGAGCCCATCACCGGTCTGGCTGGTTATCCTGAAATCCCGTGCATTCATACCGACAAGCCGGTCCTTCTCAATACCGGTCAGGGCAGTATAGGCATCATTGACCATCACAATCTTGAAGGCCGGGTTCATGAGCATGATAGGCATCGGGTTCTGTTTGATGATAACATCCGAGCGCTGCCGGAGTGCAGCAACTTCCTCCATCTTCTTCTGGAGATCGAGCTGGCTTTTGCGCTGCTCGGTCACTTCATTGTAGACAAACAGGAGATGGGCAATCGATTTGTCGCCACCAAGGACCGGAACAACATACTGCTCGAGGATATGGGTGCCGCTGGGGAGTTCGACCGTGACTTCCCCGAACGCACGCCGTTTTGTGTCGAGAGCAACCCGGGCCCCATCGCCTTTCTGCTCCAGGATCCGGATCTCCTTGAGGCTCATACCGATAATACGGGCGCGGGAGATGCCGCTCATCTTCAGGTACGCTTCGTTGGCATCGGTCACAACAAACTGGGAATTGGCCATCAGCAGGGGAATCGGGTTCTGCTGGACTATGGTCTCCGCGGTCTGGTGCAGGAGTTTTATCTCTTCCATCTTGCGCCGTTCATCGGTCACATCATTATAGACGATCAGGATACTCCCGATTTCGCCGTGGGAATCCGCAATGGGGATGCCGAACTGATGCAGGCGTTTTGTGCCGGACGGGAACTCGACCGTAACTTCCCCGTGAGAGCGGCGTTTCTCACCGATCACCTGCTTGAGCCCCTCCCCGCTCTGATCAAGGATCCGGAAATCATGGAGGGTTCGCTTGAGCAGCTCCTGCCGGGGTATTCCGGTAAGACTGACGTAGGCCTCATTCACGACACGGATATGGAACGTCTTGTCGACAAGGATGATCGGCATCGGGTTCTGCTGGACTATGGTCTCTGACCGCTGCTTGAGCTGCTCGATCTCCTCGTTCTTCTTCTGTTGATCCGTCCTGTCATTATACACAAAGAGCAGCGTGGTTATCGTGCCATCGCTGGCAATAACCGGTATGCAGTACTGCTCAAGGGTCCGTATCCCGGATGGCAGTTCAAGGGTCACCATGCCGAACGAGCGGCGGCGTTCCTGAAGGGCAACTTTGGCCCCTTCCCCGCTCTGGCTGAGGATCCTGAAACTCGTAAGATTCGACTTCTCCAGATCTTCCTCCCGGATCCCACTCATCTGGCAGAAGGCGGGGTTTGCCCCTAGGATGGAGAAGGCCGGGGTGGTCAGCAGCATGGGAACCGGGTTGCGTTCAACCATAAGGTCCAGGCGGTGACGGAGTTCCTGAATAATGGCATCCTGGGATCCGTCCGCACTGGTTGTAGCGCTTGCCGGAACAACGGGGGCGGGAACGAGCGGCGGCTGAGGGGTTTTAAGCCGGGATAATGCGGTATTCACGGCAGCGATCAGGGTCGCGTATTCAGCCCCGAACCTCGAAGGTTCGAGCAGGTCGGTACTGGAACCGGCAACTGCACGCGAGAGTGATGATGCAATCTCATCATTGAGCTGTTTGACATGTGCTGCAATCTCATCTGAATGGCTCTGTGCTGCCGGGGCACCCGCCCCGGTGAACAATGCTTTTCGTCCCGGTCGTTCGGTCATGAATATTCCCTGCCTGTCTTAGCTGCTGATTTCCGGTTTTTTTGCATATCGTTTGTATCCTATTCTGCAGCGTCCTTCAGGACTTTCTGCATATCGATCCAGATGATCAGGTTCTTCTCTTTTGTCTCCTTGTTCTGCGATTCATCCGCTTTTATCTTGATGATACCTTTTACAAACGAAGAGAACTCTGAGGCAAATCCTTCCCCGATATGATCGATATCGTCTTCCTGAACCTGCAGGACACTGCTCACGTCGTCAACGATGATCCCGACATTGCTGCCGCCGGCAGCCTCCGGGACAAGAACGATGATCTTCTGGTTATCCCGGATCTGCTGGTTCGCAAGTCCGAGGAGTGTGTTGAGGTTCATGATGTTCGTGATCTCCCCTCGGAGATTTATCACGCCGGAAATAAACGGCGGTGCACGGGGAATCGGGGTGATCTGCATCATCTCGACAATCTCCCGGACAAGCTGGATATCAAGAGCATAGCGCTCCCCGCCCAGCTCGAATTCTACAACGTCAATCGTGGATGCCATAGTTCACTTCAGTTTGAATTGTTCCATCATCTTCTTTAAACGTTCTGCCATCTCTGCAAGTTCGGCCGATGCACTGGCAATCTCTTCGGTGGAAGCACTCGTCTCCTCGGCAAGGGCAGCCATGTCCTCCATCCGTTCCTGGTTCTCTCGGGTGATCCCTTGAGTTTTTTCCACACCGCTCATCACGCGGGTAGTGGCCTGTGCCTGGTCTTCGGTTGCTTTTGTAATCTCGGTCACACCGGTTGCAACAATGTTGGATTCTGCGGTGATCCGGTTGAGACCTTCGATAGTCTTGTTCACGCTCTCGATGCCGGCCTGGATTTCGTTATAGGAACTCCTGATGGCGGCCGAGGTCTTGTTGGTGTTTTCCTGGATGGAACTTATCAGTTCCCCGATCTGGTTTGTTGCAGTCTTGGATTCCCCGGCAAGGTTGCGCACTTCTCCGGCCACGACTGCAAAACCGCGGCCATGTTCGCCGGCTCGGGCAGCTTCTATCGCGGCATTGAGGGCAAGGAGGTTGGTCTGGCTTGAGATGTCGGCTATCATCTTGACGATATTGGAGATCTCTTTCATTCGGTCGTTGAGGGCAGTGATCTCTGTTACGCTCTCGCCTGCTATCTTTTCCACCATCTGCATCTTGCCGGTTGCGATCTTGCCCAGTGCCGCGGCATTATTTCCTTCCGTTGCCGCTTTCTGGGCATGGTCCATGAGGGTATGGGATGTGCTTGCAATTTCCTCGATGGATGCGGACAGGTCCGAGACTTCTTTGCTGACTTTCTCGATCTCGTCAAGCTGCTTCTTGGTACCATCCGCAGACTTCTGGGTGGAGACGGCTACCTGTTCAGTGGATTTGGAGATCTCGATCGTGCTCTTGCTGGTATCTGCCGTTGTGAGCTCGAGCCGGTGAACAGCATTTCCGAGTTCGCCGATTACGTTCCTGACCGATTCCAGAGCTTTATTGAAATCGGTCTTGAGGGCTGCCAGGGGATCTCCCTCCAGGATATCGGCTTTCATCCTCAGGTCGCCCTGGGCCATGGAGTTTACTGCCTTGCCGAGTTCAACGGTGCTCCGCGAAAGGAGATCGGCCTGTTTCTGGGAATTATCCATGAGCTGCTGGATCTCATCGACTTTCCTGTGAGCCTCGGTGTAGTCCACCCAGACATAGAAGGCTCCATCGATCTCACCGGCTTCATCGAGAATCGGGATCGCGTTGAGCGTTAAGTATCTCTTCTCCCCGTCAGGGAACTTGACCAGTGCCTCGGTCACCGCAAGTTTTTTTGTCGTGAAGCAGGCATAGAAATCTTCGCCGGAGAGCACGGTGATGTCGAAGTCGTACAGCTTCTTCTTCATCAGCTCCTCGCGGGTACCCCGCCACGCAATCTCGTACTGCTTATTAATGGAGATCCGGCTCTTGTCCTTCCGTAGCACGGCAATTGCCAGCGGGTTGTCCTGGATCATCCGGTCAACGCGGTACTCCACTTTTTTGATCTCATCTATCTTCTTGTGGGCATCCGTGTAATCGACCCAGACATAAAACGCACCATCGATCTCACCGGCATCATCGAGAATCGGGATCGCATTAAGCGTCAGATATTTCTTTTCCCCGTCAGGGAATTTGACCAGTGCCTCGGTCACCGCAAGTTTTTTTGTCGTGAAGCAGGCATAGAAATCTTCGCCGGAGAGCACGGTGATGTCGAAGTCGTACAGCTTCTTCCTCATCAGCTCCTCGCGGGTACCTCTCCACGCAATCTCGTATTGTTTGTTGATGGAGATCCGGCTCTTGTCCTTCCGTAGCACGGCAATTGCCAGTGGGTTGTCCTGGATCATTCGGTCAACGCGATACTCCATCTTCCTGACGGCATCCATCTTCTCATGGAGCTCGGTGTAATCCACCCAGACATAGAAGGCCCCCTCGATCTCGTTATTGTTGTCGAGCATGGGGATCGCGTAGAGGGTGAGATATCTTTTTACCCCGTCAGGGAATTTGACCAGTGCCTCGGTCACGGCAAGTTTTTTTGTCTCGAAACAGGCATAGAAATGTTCGCCTGAGAGCACGGTGATGTCGAAGTCGTACAGCTTCTTCTTCATCAGCTCCTCGCGGGTACCCCGCCAGGCAACCTCGTACTGCTTGTTGATATCAATCCGGCTCTTGTCTTTCCGGAGCACGGCAATTGCCAGCGGGTTATCCCGGATCATGGTATCGGATTTGCGTTTGGTGTCAGCTGCATCCGCCAGCAGGTCAATTGCACGGTTCACCTGCCGGGCAATGGACCTCAGCGGGAGCTCAACCGTGTTCTCATCAATCCGGGCGGAAAAAATACCATTATTTGCCTGGGCAAGAATTCCTTCAATCTCTTTCAGATCCATTTCATCACGTCATCCGTTATGGTTTTGTAAGCCTGACCTGCACTGCTGTCGGGAGCACTGTGAGATAAGGGAAGGCCGCGTTTCTGGGATTCGTATACGGCAGGAGAGAACGGAACCGTGTATACGCTGGGGAAACGTTTACGAATCTCGCCGAGCATTGCCTCCAGGCGGTCATGTTCAGCTGCCCGTTCTTTCTTTGCTTCCTGCTCTGCAGGTGTGGGTTCGGGTTTTTTGTAAAAAAGATTCCAAATACGCGACATGATGTCGTTCTGCCCGACAGGCTCCTCTTCCACGTTCGTCGGGGGGACGCCTTCACCCCAGCGGGTGACAATCGCCATATCCGGATGAATCTCTTTTCCCAGACCTTCCCTGATATCCCCGAAGATCGTATTCATGGTCCCGATACCGTCCAGGGCAAAGGTTCCTGAATCAAGGGTGACAATGATATGATCTGCTGCATAGAGCCCGTTGATGACCAGCTGGCCCATGCTCGGGGGCGTATCAATGAGGATAATGTCATACGATTCCCTGACCCGGGAGAGGGCTTCTTTCAGGATGCCAGCCCGGTCGGGTATGCGGTATAAATAGGGATCCGCCCCCACAAGGTCCAGGTGGGAAGGGGCCAGATAGATTCCCGACTCCGTCCGCTTGATGATATCGACAACACGGGTTTCTGGAAAATCCTCGATCCCGCTCAGAAAGACGTCGTACATATTCCGGTCGGAATCTGAAAGAGTGACACCGAGGCCCGTTGTGGCATTTGCCTGGGGATCGCAGTCCACGACCAGTACTTTTTTTCCTCCGCGGGCACAGAACCCGGCAATGTTCAGACAGGAGGTAGTTTTGCCGGTTCCGCCTTTGTGATGGGAAAAAGTAATGATCGTTATGATATCACCTGATTGAATTTTTGTTAACTGAAGATATAACTAATTTTGCTTTTACATGGGTACAATTATCGGGGATTACCGGACGTTTTGATGATGAAAACCTAACCATTTTTTTCCAAAAACCGATAAATTGCTCCCTTTTGACAATCAGGATATGGCACAAATAAATGGTTTTTTTATATGCATCTATTAAAATAAAATCTTGGCAGTGAGAATTTTATCAGATAAGGAACGGGAAAATCCCGGAACGTTTATGCGTGGAGAGAATGAGATCTGAACTATGTCTGCCCGCGTTTCCCAGGGTATTCTGGTTGTCGTCCTGACGGTTGTGGGAATTGTTCTGGCCGGATGCATCTCGACAAGCGTGGGAGATGTTGCTTACAAGGATGGAAATTTTTCCATTGCCGTCACCAGCCCGAAAGAGGCTGATGCATATATCCAGGTGACTGTCTTCCGGATAGCCGACTTCCAGCAGGTGGAATCCGCAGTATTTGAAACACCGGTCAGCCTTGTCCAGGGAGAGAACAGGGTTATCGTCCCGGGGCAGATCGGACCCGGGGAATACAAACTATATGTATACGTTATAGACAACGGTACCCGCAGGACCGCCGTGATCCGGGATATCAGGGTGTGAAACATGTCCCCGTTCTCAAAAGATATTCTTGATGCAGCCCGGGGGCTCGTCCCGGCGGATCTGGTTCTGCACAATGCCCGGATATTCAATGCCTTTACCTGCACGTGGGACAAGGGATCCCTTGCTGTCGCTGATGGCAGGATCCTGGGGATAGGCGAATACCAGGGAAAGGAGGAGCGGGATCTTGAGGGACAGTACATTGTCCCGGGACTCATCGACGCCCATGTCCATATCGAGAGCTCGCTTCTCGCCCCGAAAGAGTACGCCCGCCTTGTTGCACTGCATGGCACGACCACGGTCATTGCCGACCCGCACGAGATTGCCAATGTTGCCGGTTCCGAAGGACTTGAGTTCATGCTGGCCGAACGTGAAGGGGCTGCCATTGATATCCAGTACATGCTTCCTTCCTGTGTTCCGGCAACTCCGCTCGATGCGGGGGGTGCCGTGCTGGATGCATCTGCACTCTCCCGGTTCGCACGGCGGCAGGGTGTAACCGGCCTGGGCGAGATGATGAATTTCCCGGGGGTGCTTGGCGGTGACGAGGAGATAGGAAAGAAACTTGGTCTCTTCAGGATCCGGGACGGCCATGCCCCGCTCCTCACCGGCAGGGACCTCAACGCCTACATCCTTGCCGGCCCGGACAGTGATCATGAATGCACGAACCGGGCCGAGGCCGAAGAGAAACTCGGGAAGGGGATGTATATCTATATCCGCGAAGGCTCAACCGAGCACAATATAGCCGAACTCGTACCGGTCGTCACTCCCGTAACGGTCTCCCGCTGCTGTTTTGCAACGGACGACTGCCACGCCGACCTGCTGCTGCGGGACGGGCACATCGACCGCTGTATCCGGAAGGCTATCGGGTGCGGGCTTTCACCGGAACTCGCGATCCGGATGGCAACGCTCTCGGCTGCCGAGCGGTTCGGGCTCGCTGACCGGGGGGCACTGGCCCCGGGAAGACGTGCGGATTTCTGTATCATCGATGAGCCCATCACATTCCGGGTAGCGGAGGTTTACCGGTCCGGGCGGCCGGTTTCCCCGGGCCAGCCAACCACCCCCGCCCCCCTCCCAGACCTGATGCACTGTACCCCGCCAGAACCAGAGGACATCCGGATCATGGGACGCGGGACGGCACGGGTAATCGGCCTTGTCCCGCACCAGATCCTGACTGATTCGCTGCAGTACGAAATTGCGGATCCGTATATGCCGGATTTCAGCCGCGACATCCTCAAAGTCGTGGTCTGTAACCGGTACGGCAAGAAGATGCAGGGTCTCGGCCTTGTACACGGCTTTGGGTTCCGGCAGGGCGCAATTGCGTGCAGCATCTCGCACGATGCCCATAATATTGTTGCAGCCGGCACGAGCGATGCGGAGATCTGCGCTGCCATCAAAGCGGTGGTAGCAGCAGGAGGTGCCATGGCCGCAGTTGCCGGGCCGTCAACAACCGTGCTCCCTCTCAACTGTGCCGGGCTGATGTCAACGCTCCCCTATGAGGAGGTTGCCCGGCGGCTCGGGCAGCTGAACGAGGCCACCGGCCGTATGGGCGGGATTGAAGATCCGTTTATGTACCTCTCGTTTCTGGCCCTGACGGTGATTCCGGCACTCCGCATCACGGACCGGGGCGTCTTCGATGCTCGCGGGTTCCGGGACGTGCCGCTGTTTGTCCGGGACGAGGAATTGAACCGCCGGTAACCGGAACCTCTTGGACGAAGGCCGGTTTCCGGAACCTATGTGCGGGGCGGGATCCGTGGCGGGATAGTATCGCAGGATCTCTTTTTTTTCGCTTCCAGCAGATCCAGCCGTTCCCTGATGCTGGCCGTCTCGGCCCGTATTGATTGGATCGATTCGCGGATATCGGAAGTATCTGACGACCCGGAACGATTACCGGCCGCAATTTTGTCGACAAGCCCTTCAACCCATTTTTTGACATCCATTGCCATGAGGATAAGGACAACACCGGCAAGGACAACCAGTACAAGCAGGTACTGCATGGTGATGATCCCAAAGAGCGCAAGGAGCGCTCCGAAAATCACGAGAAGAATGATACGTTTCTGTTGCATGACAAACCACTCACTGAACCAGACTCAGGGTTTTATGACCCATCCCAGGTCCGATTCGCGTTAAAATTCAGGAAACCTTCTTCCGGGATATGCAGGCTCACCCATCCCGGGACTGGTTCCATCCGGCTGATCGATAGAGACCGTGGCGGGACAAATGATGATACATTCCCGCGACCGGGAATTTCTGATACCATAAGGGACTGGTTCTTCAATACCTCTTTTCGGGATTCGGTCAGGCCCAAAAAAAAGTCCGGGCAGACCGTTTCAAGATACGTCCCGACCGGGATCTCCCGGCCAGCCAACCGGTTTGACCTGGCGATCATTGACTCGTTCAGGATGCACTGAACGGTATAATTCTGCAGGAACATCTCCTGGCTGTCACCCGGTACCTCCCGGTAACCAAAAACTGCAATGGCAACACTTCGTTCTCCAAACTGCGGTCCACCAGGTGACCGAGCAGTGTTCCCCGGGTCCGGGTTGCTGAAATCCGGTACCCGGATCTTCATCCGGTGATACGCATCCCGGACCTCCTGCGGCCGGGAGGCCAGGTAACCGGGGTTGGTGATATCCAGATATTCTCCGGCAGTGACTTCCTGTCCCGCATGTTCCTGCATCCACCGGGCAATATTGGAAGCAGACACATCGCGGGCGTGTTGATCGGAACAGAAGGGAAGAGCGGGTGATCCAAAACAGAAACGACCAGATCCGGGGACATTTGCCGCACCAGAGATCCCGGCCCCGGCCATCAGGACGGGAATTACCAGAAGTGCGAGAATGAGGGCGGGCAATACCAGAAGGGTAACCCGGCCGGGGTTCCTCGCAGTCATCCGGGATACTCCTTCAGGGCAAACAATACCCGGTCGTCAGCGGCTAGTTCACGAAGCACCCGTTCCCGGTCTGCCTTCTTGGGCAGGTTCGGATAATCATACTGGATATAGACTTCTCTCATGGTTTTCAGGGGAAGCCCGGATGAGATGAGACGCCGGGTATTGGCTTCCACGGGATAGCTGACGGCAACCGGGAGAAGAATCGAACCATTCCTCTTTTTTGTTCCCTGAACATATTCCGCCATTGGAGAGATCGGTTCGACAATCCATGCGCTGCCATCATCACGGAGTCTGGAGAATATTTGGTCATAGTCAGGTTCCGGCACATCGAGGTAATAATCCGATCCCATCGAACCTCGGGAGTGGATGTCGAGTGTATAATTTCCGGGCAGGGTATGATCCTGAACAATCCTCTCAATTCCGGCCCTGCCGAGCGATGCATCGACAAGGATGGCGCTGAACCACTCTGACTCGTCATGCCATCGCCGGGTCTCCGCACCAAGAGCGGGACCGGCACCCTGCCCTGACAGGGGATTGTACAGCTCACCCTGCCGCCGGTATTGCGGATCGGATCTGAAGAGATGCGTGCCAAGCGAGATTATCTCTTTCTCGGTCAGCGGGTGCTCCCCGGAGATTCCCTGCGATTGTGCAAACGCCAGAAAATTCCTGTCTTCTGCATTCTCCCGTTCCCACAGATCCAATGCATCGGGAAGATCCTGCCGGGTAATTTTCGTGAATGCCGAGGGGAACCGAGTCGGATCTTCGGCAATCGATTCATTTTCAACCAGGGTCTCAAAACTTTGGACATTGACGGCGATACGGACCATGCGGGGAGAGCGGTTCCCCTCCGCAAGCAGAAATACCCACACACCGGGGCTTTCCCCGACGGCAGACACCGGCCGTTCATAGATGGTATGGTAACCCGGGAAATCATGATCGAGTGCGTTCCGTGCAGCCCGGGTTGCATTGGGAATATCGTAATCGCCCCGCCCGGTCCCACCGTATCTCCCGCCGAGCGCTTTGTTCGCCCCGACAACAATTTCCCCGGCCGGCTTTCCCCCGTGTTCAACAAAAAAGAGATACTGGTATGATCTTCCGCTGATATCTTCGATCACGGTATACGAGGTCATGTTCAGGCTCGCGTTCCGCCACGACGGCCAGCCGTTAATATCCGGCCGGTCCAGCTGGGCCCGCCAGAGGTACACGAGCGCTGATATGCGGGCAGTTTCAACCGGCACGTCATTCTGTTCAATCATGCCGTCAGTGACCGGGCTTTCCGGGGTAATCTCCCGGAAAGCCCCTGGCACAGGCTGGGGATCCGGCAGGTCCGGACCGTAAAAACCCCGGATAATGCTGACATTCTTCTCCGACAGCGGAAGCCGGGGGTCGATCCCCCGGGTCATGGCATAGTCGATGACCGCTGTGGCGTTTGTATCCGCGAGCCTCCATTGCTCGATGCGGGCCGGCCACTCGCTTTCTGGAATGATATCGAAGTAAGACCAGGCATATCCCTGCCTGGCGCTCTCTTCAGAGTAGTGATCGGGAACGATCGCATGGGTGAACGCATCGACAACGATCCGTTCGGTCTGTCCCGTGCTCGTGTTCCTCACGGTAAGTATGGAGCAGAGGAGCGGGTAGCTGCCGCCGTATAACCCGGGCGTAACCGACAGGACCGTATCGTCAGCATTCCGGGCCCGCACGACCGATACGGCATCCTGCGCTATCGCCGAATGATTGTAGGCCGGGGCCGAGGGGTAGATCCGGAAGATAGCGTGCCCGAGAATCCTGTTTGCCGCAGTCCAGAAATATCCAACAACCCGATCATCCTTCTTCAGAGAGAATTCATAATACTCCGGGCTGCCGTTGGTCTCTGCTATGACAACCGGATCCGGGTCAACGTGTGCAGCGGTCCAGTTGGGATCGGTGTTATAGGGACCGGCGATAGCAAAACTCCAAAACGTCGCGACCGTCTCATTGTATGCGGTTTCAACCGGGACCGTATGAGGATGTATCGAATACGAGGGTCCCGGTAATACCGGAAGGGAACTTTGCTGCAGAATTGCCGGGGCACCGGTTTTACCGGTATTACCGGATGGATCAGCCGGACCGGTACATGCTGCCGTGAGAACAGACACACAGAGAATAAGAATGAGGAAGAGGATTGACGTAGCGTTCTTCATGAAACTGCCTCCATCGGTTCAAATGTGAAAAGGACGCTGCCATTATACTCAATCTCGGTCCGGTTCCCCTTTTCAAGGATCATCGCACCGTTTGGAACCTGTACTGTCCTTCCAACGGTCTTTTGCAGGACCGGGTCTACCATGAAATCCACTTCAAGCCCGTTGTACCGGATCAACAAAGCCGGGAAAACGCCCCCGTCATTCGAATTTGCGCGGGCACTCCTTTTGATCGCCATGCGGACACCCGCAAGCTCACCCCCGGCATCGGCCATCCTCCGGGCGGAAGGATCCGTAAGGGCTATCCGGGCGATCTGTTGCGGGTCGGCAATCTCACCGGGCGCGAAGTTGGTGAGCCGGGACATAGTCCGGTTCGTCACGAAAGTGGGGGAACTCCGGGAAATACCGGAAGTCAGATCCGTTACAACCACATCCGGGAACTGGGGAGTCTGAATGAGGGAAGTGGCTGGAGCTCCAGTGAATCCCGGACCGGTATTGTTCCGGCCAGCATCAGGATTTTGCATTCCTGCAAAGCCCGTGCACCCGGCAACAAGAATGATAACGATTAGAACGGCGGAAATCCGGTTGGTTGCAGTAAACAGGAGCAGGGCATATCCCCCGACAAGGAGCGGCGGAATAAGGAAAACGATAAAAAAGCCAGACATGGGCCCAATCAGGGGTATGTCGATGAACGAAGTCACGCAAACATCCCCGTTAAACCGCCCGGCCGGAATAGAGCAAGTTTTCCGGCCCCGAAAATATTCACGGGATTTTTAAGCGGCCATCCGGTCAGGCTGTACGCGATCACCGGCTCAAATGTCCGGTCATCGGCATTTGCGCCAGGAATTGCGATCATCCCGGCCTGCAACACGACCATACCAAAACAAATCCAGGACTTCATGGTTCTTCTCCACTCCTGTCAGCAGTTGCACCCGGTACTGTCGCGGGAGTTCCATTCGCTCATGCTGCCTCCCGATCCTTCGTACACCTGGATTGAAGGGCCAGTTATGATCAGGTGCGCCTGCAGTATCCTCTGCGAAGATCGTGCAAACCTGACCGTATGCCGCAGTTCCCCGGTCTGGCCGTTATTGGACATTCCAATCTTTTGCGAGCAGACCTGCCATCCGGGATCATGGGAGATGGCAGACTCATAGAGAACGCGGTCCACCCGCTGCCCGTACAGCACATAGAATGTCCCGGTTGTCGAGACCGTGAAGATCTCCGCTCCATCCGGATAAAAAACCGTATCGGCCCGGGTCTTTTTCACGATATACAGGGGTACGGTCGCATTCCCCGGTCCCGGGAGTACGAGGTCGATGCGATGGATCGTGACATCGTCTTGCGTTGAAGAGTTATATACCGGGTGATGGTGATACCCGGTCTCGTTCGATACGGTGTGCCGACTCCCCACCATCCGGGATTTGAGGGGATACATCCGGACACCATCACCGGTCCCAAGCACTTCGGTCAGGATCGTGTCATCGTTGATGAGGAGGAGCAGTGAGTCCGGAAATTCATAGAGCCCGATGATGGTTTTTTCGGTGGCATTGACATGTGCCCGTGCTATGAGCGGGTCAGCAACTTCCCTCCGCAGGGGATAATCGGTCAGCGGCGGTAAGTCCGGGCCCTTGGCTGGCTCTCTTTCACCGAACAGGTACAGAAAACTATCGGCATAGGACGGGGTGGAGGTACTGGTGTAGGTCATCAGGATATCATCATTGGCGCAGGTGCCGGAAGAGAAGCCGGTCCAGATACCGGCGGGGATAAAAAACATGTTCGCAACCCCGTGATCGGAGCTGCAGATTCCCATTGCACATCCACTCCATATTCCCGAGACAAGAAATCCAAGTCCGAGAACAATGATGACAATACAGACCGTAATGAGGGCACGGTTTCCCCATTTAATACCAGGACCATTCACGATATCACCATTTTTTTCCAATCCTGCGAAGCCAGAGTATACTGCCGCTGCTCCCGTGTCTGTCTCTCATGATCCCATCCCCATCATCCTGACCCTCCCGGTACAACCCGGAGCGTAAACGGGGCATAATCGCCACCCCCGGTCGGGGTCCGGAGGACAGCACTGAAACAATAATCTCCCGGCTGAACGGTGGGATCAAGAGAGAACGATATATCGGAAAGATACGTGGCAAAACTCCTGCCGGTGAACCGGTCGGGACTGATGGTTGCATGGATTCCTGCAGGCCACGCGGGTCTCTCATCCGGCCGGAGCGGCCCGTGATCAACAATACACGGGCTGGTGACGAGCTGCAGCGTCACATTGCCTGTATCGAGTTCGCTGTTCCGGATTGCAAACAGGAGATGGCCATCGTCACCCTGCCGGATCACGAGCACTTTCTGGCAGTACCCGCCGCCGCCCTGGTAAAAATGATAGAGCCCCATGCCGCTCATCAGCGATCCGTCATCTATCGCCAGCCGGACCCAGTCATCCGTGATCGCATCCGGTACGCCATCCACGTCAGCATGGATATGGATCCAGAAATTTTCATGGAGAGCGGTTCCCGGTTTTACATGGGCAGTAACCGTTGAGGTGTAAGTATGGCCCGGCTCTGCGAGGAATTCACCGGGTTCCGCCTGGACGGTGATATTTTCGGGCATGGGTTCGGGTTCTGTTTTGTAGAGACCCGCAACCCGGGAGATCGTGTACCGGACTTTTCCGGGCTGCATTGCCCGGGCATAGAAAGTATAATTGATTGAACGATGGGGATCCACCTTAAGGGTCTGGCCAAAGGCCTGGTAATCATAGAGTGATATGAGTAGCCGGTCGCCGCTGAACCCCCCGACCGGCCGGGTCAGCAGGGCATCCGTGCAGCGGAGGCAGCCGGGTTCGAGGGCAGAGGGAAGAATAGTTGAATTGAAATTTTCCGCATCCGCGGGTCCTGACAGATACCCGCACTGGACTGCAGATCCTTCCGGCGGGGTGAACGCGAAGTGATCATCCGTAATACCGGTATTGACATCAATCCGGGAATACCGGATCCGGTTATTCACGGTATCGGCCGGGTAATACGTGGTGATGTTCCAGGCAAGACCGGCTTCAGGATCGATCCAGGCCTGGACTTTCGAGCTGACATACGTCGTGTAGTTCATAGACCAGGGTTCGGTGATGACCTCGATTTCGTAGAGTGTGTGGCCGTCCGGCATATCTCCGCCGATGATCGTGTACTGCCCGTCCCCGATGATCTTCCGGACCATTGCCTGGTAATCATGTTCGCGGGGAGACCGGTTATCAGGTTCAACATGAAGGCTTTTGGACCGGGCATCGTACCATACGGCAGCGGTCCGGTTCACCGTGATGATACCCGGTGACACCGAGGGGGATCCCTTGTATTCCATCCGGTATAACCCCGGTTCCTTCCAGTCGAGCTGTACGGTCCCGTCCGAAGTAGACGTGTATTCGGACACGTAATCCCGTATGTTGCCGGCATGATCGAGATACGTGCTTCCCAGATCAACAGGTTTGCCGCCGGGGATCTGGTTATCCACACACCCGGGTGTGGTACAGCTTATCCCAATAAGGAAAAGCAAGGCAAGTACGGAAAAAAGGGAAAATCTCACGGTTCATCCCTCGTTGCATTGACCATGAACGGGAACGGATCTTCACCGGTTCCCGGTTTTATCCCGTAGAAGATCCAGGCTGGCGTGCATATACCGGGCGATACCGGCCGGGCTGAAGCATCGGGAAGGTACGTTTCCACGTGATATCCCAGCTGTACACCCGTGATCGTGTACCCCCCGATGCAGCACTGGATCTTCTTGATCAGGTCCTGCCGCTTCAGTTTCTCCAGGGCTTCTTCTGCGGTAATGATCGGTGTCTCTCCAGCAGGTTCGAGCGTACACCACTCCTTTGACAGTTCCAGGAGTTCGCCGTTCTCGCCAAGCCGGACCTCGATTCCCGTGCCCATGACCGGCAGGCCGCCTGCCAGTTTGCGGTACAGCACACGCGTATACAGAGGAGCCTGTTCATCAAAGGAACCGGTACTGGCATTATAGTTTTTTGAAAAGACCTGCCGTGATTCCTGGAGAACCGCATCGGAGGGGAGCCCGCCATAAGATGCAAGAGCATGTGCGGCAATGCGGGGCGCTTCCCCAGCGGACGGGGTGTGTCTCTTGGTCTCATGGGTTTTATCAGATCGCACTGAGACCTTCTTCACATCTGAAACGAGATATGCCGGAACAACCCGGGGAGAGGAGGGCAGGGACGTGTTGAGCTCAAGTGCCGGCAGACGGGAGGGCATCTGCTCTCCCTGGCCGGACAGCGATTCCGCGGCAGGAATCCAGACATGGCCCGGGATCCCGAGCATCCCGGCCCCGAAAATCAGGCAGCCGGAGAGAAATACGGCAAGAATTATCCCTGCGCCCACATGGATCCATTCGCGGGAATTCATGGACACGTCACCCGCCCCGCTCCCGGTTCCACAAACCTCTCTCCTCCGGTAAGCCCGTGGTTCTTCTGAAGGTTATGAAGGGTGCGGTAGGTCATCGTACCAGGATATAATGGGGGAATCATCTTCCGGTTACATTCGCCACCAGAAACGAGGGAACGGTGAAGAGCGAAACTGCGGGGGAGATCTCTTTCCCGCCGAGCGTAATCTTATACTCAAACGATTGCGTGTTTCTCGGCATCACCGAGAGCGTCCACTGGCCGGGGCTTACCCGGGAGGAATAGGTGAAGAGGTACTGGTTGCCATTCTCCTGGTACGTTCCCGGGCGGTCACCATTGCCGAGATATGGATCGGATCCCAGGTTCACGGATCCCCTGATCACTTTCTCGGTCAGCACCAGGTTCTGTTTACCCGAAGGCCCGGTCAGGGTTACAGAGAACGAGGGTTCCTGGCGGACCATGGTGCGGGACAGGCCATCAGTACTGACCGGGTTCATCATCGGGTAGGCGGAGGTCAGCTCGACAGCGAGGGGTCCTTCCTCCCTGACAGTAAACTTTTTTGTAAAACCACCAGCGGGCTGCTTCCAGACCTGGAAATTGAGATTGATCCGGCTCTCTTCAAAGCGTATGGACGGGTCATCGATACCGAGATCGAGATTGCCGTTGAAGTACCCGCTCGCATTCTGCGGCACGTTCACCCTCACAGTCACCGTCCCATTCTGTCCCGGAGGAATACTCAAGGGAGCATTGATGGTGAAATCTTTCGCTGTCAGCGGGGGTTCCTGCGGCCCGTACGGCCCGTAGTTCGGGTAGCCGTCATCCCCCATCTTCGCATTCAGGGCAAGCGGGGATTTTCCCCGGTTCTTCACGTCAAGGGTGTACGTATATTCACTGCCAGCCTCCAGCTGGTCGCTGATGGAGGGATCCGAGATCTGGATTACCGGAGTGGATGCGACATTGATCATGAGCGAGAGCGTGTGGATATAATTCGGGACCGGCTGGGGATACGGGGTGGGATAGGTTTCGTCCGTGAACGTGGCAGTCGAAGAGTACATTCCCCGGAGGGTGTCGGACGGGACCAGGACCGCAAAGGTGAATTTCACGCTCTCTCCGGCAGGAATATCGGCGCTCGAAGGGGAGACCGAGATCCAGGAGCTCTCGGCAATATATGGCCCGCCATAAGGCTGCAGGCGGATTTTTGGCTGGACATGGACAGTCCGGGCATCCCGGTTCCGCACGGTCACCGTCATCTCCTTCTTCTCGCCCGGCTCGGCAACAAAATTCAGGTAGGATGGCAGGATCTCAAGCCGGGTGTAATTAGCCGCAGGCTCGCTTTCCACTGCCGCAACCTGTATATCAGTTACATGCTGAACGGTGGAACCGGTACTGACAACCAGGGTATCGGCACTGCCAAGCGGGGAATCAACCGATGCTGCACCGGCCGCGGCGGCAGCCGCGACAAGCAATGCGAGCACAACCAGGATTAAAATAATCGGTTTTTGATATTGTTGCATGAATGCACCTTCTTCTTGTGAAAAATATCCAACCCCTTTTATATATCGTTTCTAGTACGTTCCTCTACTTGTTCCGCCGGGATTTTCCGTACAGAACAAATATACAGACGGAGGAACCTGCACAGATGGGACTCGGGAGCGCACAGAAATGCTGACCATGAAAAGAATCCGGCATGCCCGCGCCGATTTATGCGATGAAAATCATAAAACATATTGAATAGGACTTCCCACGCGATCCATGGATGACGACCATTATGCGATCCTGATCACGCTTGCCGTCATTCTTGCAGCCATGCTCCTCTCGCCATGGTCGGGCCTCATCGACAACGGGTATGTCGTCACCCCCGCAACGGAAGAAGATATCCGGAATGCCGAACCGGTTGAAACCGTCCAGGTCTCGTTCTGGGAGCTGCCCCCGAGGGTCATGCTCATATCGGTAGCCCTCAGCCTCTGTCCGCTCATCGCCTGCCCCATCGAGTTCTTCTTCTTTCTCAAGCTCTTTTCATATCTCGGGTACCGGAAGATCGCTTCAGCAAGCGTCCTGGATTCCGCAACCCGCCGGCAGATCTACGATACGATCGTCCAGAACCCGGGGATCTTCTTCAATGAGATCCTGCGGATCACCGGCCAGAAACGCTCGACACTCCAGTACCACCTAGCGGTGCTGAAATTCACGGACAAGATTACCGCCTTCAGTACCCGGGGGGATGTTCGGTATTTCGAGAACTCCGGCCGGTATTCCGTTACCGAGCAGAAAGTCCTGCGCAGCCTGCGCAACGTGCGGGAGCGGGAGATCTTCGAATGCATCATGGACTATCCTGCCATCACCCGGAGCGATCTCATGAAGCACCTGAAAGTCAGCGGTCCAACCGTCTCGTGGCACACGGGGCGATTGTCCGACGACGGGCTCCTTGCGGTGACCCGGGACGGAAAACAGATGCGCTATGCCCTGCCACCGGAAGTGCAGCAGTTCCTGGAAAAATACCTCTTATCCCGCAACACAGGGCCGGGCCAGAAACCGGGCCCCGGATAGGCAGCGTTACGGGAAAACCAGGATCAAGGCCGCCCCAAAGACCATGATCCCTGCACCGGCCAGGCGGCGCACCAGCTCTTTCTCATGGAAAACAAGCGTCCCGTATAGCACGATGAGGAGGATGCTCATCCGCTTGATCGCAATAACGTACGGGGCAATCTGCTCCGTGTACGCTGAATTGATCGTTACTGCCTCCAGGGTTATCAGGAACCCGACAAGGATTCCTGCAACCGCTGCCTCTCTCCTCCGGAAGGGGAAGACCACGATGGGCCGGGAGGCAGGTTTGCCGGACAGGATCTGGGCAATCCGGCTCCGGTTCCTGCGCCGGCGGTAAAGGGCGATCGGGACAAACGCAACGCCGATGAGCAGCATGGTGACACCGGCGCCGAAGACGGGATCCGAGTTCTGGACGCCCATCTTGTCGAAATTGACTGCAACCGCGTACAGGAACGAGACCGCGAGCATGGAAAGGACCCCCGGGTGGGCTGCCATGGAGCGGAACGGGTCGGCAAGGCGGGTGTGCTCCTCCGAAGTATTCAGGATATAGGAACCGGCAACGACAATGACTATCCCCGCAATCCCGACAGCCGACGGGAACTCGTGGAGGATGATGGCTGACGTCCCGATCAGGAAGATGGGCGTGAACGAGATCATCGGCACGGCAAGCGAGATGTCGGTGGAGGTGAGCGCACGGAACGTGAGGAGGGTTGCAAGAATATTGATGCCTGCAGTCATGCAGATGGCCGGCAGGAAGAGCGGGCCGGTCTGTGGGATCCCTTTTACCGCAGACAGACCGAGCAGGAAGACCGCCCCGAAGAGGAAACCGGACGCGGCAAGAATATCAGGATCGATCCGCCGGAGAAACTGCCGGTTCACCAAGTAGTACGCAGCATTGGTGCATGCACCGATTCCCGCAAGAAGAGCCCAGTACATTGATACAATCTTTTGGGTGCGGGAGGGTTTATTGGTTGCCGGCCGGGTCGGAGTGCAGGAAAAGATGAGTGGAGCATAGCTGCCCGAACATTCAGAGCCCCATGATCCATTCGTCGGTCCTGATGACCCGCGAGAACCGCATCTGCTGGGTGATGAGGACTGCCTTGTGGAGATCGGCAGCGCTGATGCTGCCGGCAGCATTGCTGATTGCAAGAGTGCCGGTGGCATCGGAGAGGAAGTTCACGGCATATCCATGGTGGAAAGCCTGCCGGGCAGTGGTGTCGCAGCACATCTGCGTCATGTAGCCGGCGATCGTGACCGTATCGATGTCCAGGTCTTCAAGCCATTTCTCAAGGCCGGTGCCGGTGAAGCTCCCGGGCAGGGTCTTCTCGATCAGGATATCAGCGTGCCGGCGCTTGATCTCATCGTGGAGTTCCCACCCCGCCGATCCTTTCCGGAAGGCCGGGGATTCCGGGGCAAGATTCGCGTGCTGGATCATCGCGATCGGCACACGGGACGTGTGCGCCCAGTCCATGGCTTTTTGGATATTCTCAAAACTTCCCTCGGGGTACGTGACCGGGAGTTTCCCGGTGAAATACTCGTTCTGGACATCGATTACCAGTAATGCCTGCTTCATGATCTCTTCGCCTCCCGGAACGTTGCCCGGTCTATCTCCATTGTGTAGAATTCCACCCTCCTTCCCTGGACTTGCTCGGTGCATTCCCCGGTACTCCTGAACTTCAGGAAGCTGTACAGGTGCTGCGCCCGGGGATTGCTCTTCCGGACAATGAGCCGGATCACATCAATGCCGGGATCGGAGAAACCGCGGGCAAGGGTGAGGAGCGCAATCGTCTTCCCGAAGCCCTGCCCGAGTTTCTCCGGGTGGACCGCGATCCGGAACTCGGCCCGCCGGCCCGGCTCCCGCTCGAGCACCGAGAAGCCTGCGATGGATTTGCCATCCATGGCAACGAGGATCTCGGTTCCCGCTTTTCCTGCGTACTCATCGAGCCAGCCACCGTTCCGGAGCGCATAGTCGAGCTCCGTGCAGTCCGCCGGGTACGGGGGCCACGCCTTGATGATTGCAATGTCATCGTCCTTGAGTTCGCGGAGCGTGATCATGGGATGATCATAGGTATTATGGGACGGGGGAAAAAGCTGGCGGGCCCTGCAGACCGTCAATTAATCAGCGGACCCGGTCCCGGCAAGCTGGATCTCCGGCTCCAGCCTGCGGACCGTGCCATAGCCCTGCGAGAGGGACTGGCCGATCCCAAGGTAGTCCGGAATGGCAAGATTGGTCCTGAACTTGCCGTAAAAGACGATAACGTTCTCCCGGTCGATCCGCTCCCGTTTGAACCGGACTTTCGTTTCGCAGGTTATCGGGGAAGCAAGAGGACAGTCCAGCGATTTTGCAAGGGTGGCAAGGTGGGAGAGGAGAATTTTCTGCATGAAGGCATCCCGTTCGGGTTTGCCCTTGAGATCGTAGAACTTCTTGGCGTTCTGCTGGTTGAGCGCAAGCCATGCGGTCTGGAACTCGTAAGTTTCAGGTTCGGCCGCGATCCCGAACGGCTCTTTTCTCACTGCCGGGTCCCGGCCGGTGACCCTGCAGGTGTCCGGACCGGTTGCAATGGCCGGGCCATCTCCGAGCCGTTGCAGGAAATCTGCTCCCTGAGCTATCCCGACTGCCATGAGCTGCGTCTTCACCAGCTTGCACTGGACCGCGGGATACCGGTGGATGAATCCTTCGCGGTCATTCCTGAGCGCGATGTATGCCAGCAACTCCTTGTTGAAGAAGGAGCGGAGACTCTCGATGGAGAACGCTATCGGGTTCACCGGTTCGAGCTGGAGGGTGAAGATGCGGAGGTTCATGGCAGTGCCCGGGGGGTTGACGGTAGCGGTGTGCCGATGGGGACCGGGTCCGCAGGGGCCGGGTTCGTGCCGGTACCTGAGTGGGCCGGCTGAAGGATCATGAAACGACGTATGGCAGATGTTTTCTGAGTCTCGTCCGTGATCCCGATCAGATACAGGCTGGGTTCGGGGAGCATCACGTTCACCGACCAGGTGTTGTTCCCGCAGGAGCCTTCGGTCACCGTGAGGGCAACCGGCTCCCCGAGCGGGACAACCGTATTGCCGGTGCCGGGAGCAAAGACCTGGTACCGCAGTTCCTTACCGGCAGCGATATTCGTAGTGCCGCCGATCACGAACTGCTCGTTTGCGGTGTGATCCGGGATGGTATCGATCGTGATCCAGGAGCTGACATTCGCGGCAGGCGGGCAGGCCGGGGATGGCACGAGGGTCGGGGACGGGCTTGCCCGGATCAGGAAATCACGCTCAACACCGTAATCGGAGACGATCCGGTACCGTCCGGCTTCCCATCCTTCAGAGAGGAAACGGTACACTTTCGAGGATTCGCCGGGCCGGAGCCGGCTCGCGTTGGTGACTGCGGGTTTCTCATTTCCCATCTTCGTTGCCCAGGTGCCGCTGCCGGTCTGGAAGATCACCGAGAACCCGGGATTGTCATTTTGGCTCTTCAGGTCCGAAGTGCCGCTGTTGACGACCACAAACTCGACAACCTCTCCGATATTGTAGACATCGGTATCCATGCGGATGAACCGCGAGTAAGCGTCAGGCTGGGCAACCGTGATCTTGTACAGAGCAGAAGACTGCGGGGGAGCCTGGAGGGTGCCGGCTGTTGTGTTCGTTGTTGCATTGGCCGGGGTGAGGGGAGTTGTGCAGCCTGCGGTGAGGAGGAGGATTATCAGTATGCTGGGGAGGCTGTACCGGATCATGGGGGTATCACCGGAGGATTGGTTGTTGGGAGAGAAAAAGGGAATGGGGGATGGGGTACCCCCTTACTTCACAACAATCAGCCGCACCAGCGGTCCCAGCCCGCACTCACAACCCCCCCTGCCCCCCACCCGCTTTGATCCGGGTGAGGGGGGGTCACCCCCTTTTCAAAAATGAGGTCGAGGGGGGTACCCCCTCACCCCCCCTTCCCAGATTCGGGTAACGAGCCGGTTCTTCAATGCAAATGCCCGGCGCTTCGCGTGGAATCTTCACCGGTCATGGTGAGGCATGAGGGCTTCCCAGAAATGAGTTGGTTGCGGGATTTTCGTCAGTACGTGGGGGGGTGGACCCCCCACCCGCTCTGATCCGGGCGAGGGGGGTACCCCCTCACCCCCCTCCCCGGATTCGGGTAGCGAGCCGGTTCTTCCATGCAAATGCCCGGCACTTCTCTGGGAGTGGGTATCGGAGAAAGAAACTACCCTGTCAGGAAGAAGCCGTTCGCGGATATTTTGTCACAAAACGGGAGTAACTGCACACGCATTCCCCCGACCCGGGCTAGCACCACTTCCCACGACCCCGCAGAGCATAGAATAAATTCCCCATTAAAACGCCCGGATTGCCAATCGGAGCCCGAATTAAAAACGGGTTTTTGGGAGGGTCGCGTTTTTTGGCGAATTACAGGACACGGTTTTAAAAATATGCTTAAATCATCGTTTTTTCCCGATATGAAGGACAATTCAGGCCCAAAAAAATGTCTTTTTATTGCCTTTTTGATGGGCGATCGGATATTTATCCGGACTCCTGATCGCCCGGAGAACCGGCTATGGGGTTTTGGAGACCCCCAAAACAGGCCTTCATTTCGTTTTCCGCTACACAGGGTTGATCCAAAAAACGATCGCCCATCCAAAAGCGGCTAAATGCGGCTGTTCATCTCCGACGTGAAAAAAGGCAAATCTGGGGGAAACAGTGCTGGTTTTTTGCGAATTAGTGCTGGTATTGTGCAGCAGGACCCTGCATGGGGGAAAGATCTCCGACGAAGAACCGGTATGGCGGGAGGGTATGTCCCGGGTTTTTCCTGGGGTTCGCGGGCCTCTCCCGGTTCAGAAAAAACATCAGGAAATAACCGGGCAACACCCATCCGTGGATCGAACCCCCCCGCAGTTCAATTCAGCGTAAAATTATTGTTTAAATTATAAAAATTCCAATATTTCGACCCGGATTAAAAACGCAGCATTTATTAATAAAAAGGTAGAAGTTTACTTCCACCAAAACCAGAAATTTCGGCCGTTCTACGCCCTTGCGCAGCCTTGGGAGCGGCACATGAAAACGCATGCAGGCAACGTTATCCTGCAACCATTACCGTCGTGATAAAACATGGAAAAACGCGATACAGGACCGTTCCTGAATCAGTCACAGAATCCGGGCCAGCTCGATGATATCTGTGAAAAAAACTCCCGGCCTACGCTGATCGTTGACGAAGAGTTACGCATAGTTCGCGCAAATGCTGCATTTGCCCGGATGAGCGGAATTGACAGTGACTCAGTCTTCCGGATGAAGTACACGGATCTCCCGTTCGTTTCCAGGACCGGGGACCGGCTGGAGTCAGCGATTGGAGAGATGCAGTGCAGCTTTGCCAGGATCTCGCTGCGCTTCCGCACAGGAACATATATCCTGGAAGAGCAGGGTATCCCGTTTCCGAAAACCCCCGGCTCTCCATGCGGATTGCTCCTGGTACTTCGGGATGTTACCCCTGAAGTGAGGAATGCAGAAGCTCAGGCAGGAGCCCATGCAAAACTGCAGCACGATTATGGCGAACGGGTCAAAGAGCAGACACTCTTCTATGCTACCGCAAAACTGATCCAGGACGACTCGGATACTCCGTCTGCAATCCTCCAGAAGATTGTCCGGCTCATACCGCCCGGGTGGCAGTATCCCGAGATCTGCGAAGCCCGCATCACGTTTCCGGAAATTGATGTTCGGTCATCCGGGTACCGGAACGTTCCCTGGAAACAACAGGCAGAATTCATCACACGGGACGGGAGCCGGGGGATCATCGAAGTCGTGTACCTGGCTGAAAAACCATTCGAAGCAGAAGGGCCGTTCCTGGCAGAGGAGCGGAACCTGATCAATTCTCTGGCTGAGATGCTCAAGACTTACCTGGACCGGAAAATAAGCGAGCGGGACCTGCAGAAAAAATACCATGAGCAGGAAAAACTGCTCCATGATTATGGCGAGCGCGTAAAAGAGCAGACACTCTTCTATGCTACCGCAAAGTTGATCCAGGACGATTCAAAAAAATGGGAGCAGATCCTCGACACGATAGTCCAGCTCATCCCCCCCGGGTGGCAGTACCCCGAGGTCTGTGCCGCACGGATTCAGTTTGAGGATATCGTGGTGACCACGCCGAATTATGTCGATACCCGGTGGAAACAGTCAGCTGAATTTCTCGTAAAAGGCAAAAAACGCGGAATTCTGGATATCGTCTATCTTGTGGAAAAACCGTTCGAAGCGGAAGGGCCGTTCCTGGCTGAAGAACGGAACCTGATCAATTCTCTGGCTGAGATGCTCAAGACCTACCTGGACCGGAAGATAAGCGAGCAGGAACTCGATACCCGGTACCACGAGCAGGAAAAACTGCTCCATGATTATGGCGAACGTGTCAAGGAACAGACGCTCTTCTATGCCACCGCAAAACTGATCCAGGACGATTCAAAAAAATGGGAGCAGATCCTCGACAAGATAGTCCAGCTCATCCCCCCCGGGTGGCAGTACCCCGAGGTCTGTGCAGCACGGATACTGTTTGGGGATATCGTGGTAACAACGCCAAACTTTGTGAATACCGAGTGGAAACAGTCCGCTGAATTTCTCGTAAAAGGAGGAAAACGCGGAATCCTGGATATCGTCTATCTCGAGGAGAAACCATCCGAGGCTGAAGGGCCGTTCCTGGCAGAGGAACGGAACCTGATCAATTCACTGGCCGAGATGCTCAAGACCTATCTGGACCGGAAGGTAAGCGAACAGGAACTCGATACGCGGTACCATGAGATCATGGAAGTCCGGCACTACATGGAGCAGGAAGTGGCAGGTCTTTCGGCAGTGTATGCAAGGATGGGAGAAGGCGACCTCACGCTCCGGTACGATCTGAACCCGCCAAACGAACACACCCGGGCCACCCATGACCAGCTCATCAAGATGCGGGATGCAGTCCAGGGAATCATCGACAGCCTCCGTAAAAATATCCAAAGAGTGAACACGGAGATGGAAACCCTGACATCCTCTGCCGGTACAACGGTCCGGAGCATCCAGGTGGCTTCAGGAGGAATCGGGAGCATTGCACGGAATTCTCAGCTGGTCAGCACCAATGCCGGGAAAGTCTCGAACGGCATCGAACAGATCCTCCACGAGGTAGGAGATCTCAGTGCATCGGTCGAGGAGATCACAGCCAGCATGGAACAGGTCTCGTCCCTCTCACGGCAGGCAACCGAACTCTCCAGGGAAGGGGCACGCCTGGCCGGGGGTGCAGAACAGAACATGGAGGAGATCGCCCAGTCTACCCAGAAGACATCCGGGATTGTCTTGACAATCGATCACAAAATGGCAGACATCTCAAAAATTGTCGAACTCATCCGGGACATCGCAAACCAGACAAACCTCCTGGCCCTGAATGCAGCGATCGAAGCTGCCCGGGCCGGTGATGCCGGGCGCGGGTTTGCGGTGGTTGCCGCCGAAGTCAAAAACCTTGCCCAGGAATCAAAACGGTCCGCAGAGCAGATCGAGGGGATGATTGAGAACCTCAAAGGAGAAGCAGCTAACGCTGCTTATGCAATGAGGGAGACCCAGACCGTGGTTCAGCGGGGCTCATCCGCAGTCTCCGAGACCCTGCATTCATTCACCCGGATTGCTGCCGATATAGAAAAAGTCGCATCGAGCGCAAAAGAAGTAGCAGCGGCCACCGGGGATCAGGCTTCAACCACGAGCAGGATTACCGGAAGCGTAAACGAGATTACAGAACTGATACGGGCAACGGCCTCCGAAGCCGAAGAATCTGCATCATCCACCGGAAAATTATCTGATGCTGTCGGCGACATATCCCGCATGGTTGAGCAGGTCAATAGTATTGCCCTGTCAGCTCTTGGGGCAAACCAGAGGTTCCGGGTATGAACAATCGAATCCTGCAGGACGGGGACCACACGGCTTACGCACCGGCAGGCATATCCCCGGGCGGCTTGCTGCCTGGCGGGGGAATTGATCGGATTCCGGATCGTGGTTTTGCCGGTAACCACAGACCGAGATATGAATTGATGTATCCCGCTCTCTTGGAATGATACCCTATGCTTTCGGTCTTGTACGTTGATGATGACCCGCTGCTCCTTGATGTGGGAAAACTTTTTCTTGAGCAGTCGGGTGCCTTCCAGGTCGAGATTCTCTCGTCGACAGCAGAAGCTCTGGAAAAGATCCAGACAAACAACTACGATGCGGTTATCTCCGATTACCAGATGCCGGAAATGGACGGGATCCAGTTCCTCAAAGCCGTGAGGGAGCAATACCCGCATCTCCCGTTCATCATTTTTACCGGGAAAGGAAGGGAGGAGATCGTGATCGAGGCGCTGAACAACGGGGCGGATCATTACCTCCAGAAAGGTGGAGATCCAAAGTCCCAGTTTGCCGAGCTGAAACATAACATCGAGCGGGCGGTAGAAAGGAAACGTACCCACGACACGATCCTTCACCTGAACCGGCTGAATGCCGTGTTGTCCAGCACCAACCGTGCCGTTGTCCGGATCCGCAACCGGGAAGCCCTTCTCAACGAAACCTGCAGGATTGCCGTTGAAGAAGGAAAATTCCTCATGGCCTGGATCGGGATGATCGACATGAAGACCCGGACGGTCAACCCCGTTGCTGCCTGCGGGTACGTTGACGGATACCTGAATACGCTCTCGATCAGCGTCGACAACATACCCTGCAGTATGGGGCTGACCGGAACCGCCATCCGGGAAGGCCGGACAATAATCAGCAATGATATTGATTCCGATCCACGGATGGCTCACTGCCGCGATGAAGCCGCAAAACGGGGCTACCGTTCTTCCGCAAGCATTCCCCTGCACTGTGATAAAAAAATGCTGGGAGCAGTACGGTTTTACTCCGGGGAGAAGGATTTTTTCAATGACGAAGAAACCCATTTGCTGGAAGACCTGGTTGCCGACATCTGTTTTGCCCTTGAGATGCTGGATGCAAAAAGAGCCTGAACTGCAGATGAGTTTGACGGATCCAGGCGGGTCAGGCCAGGGGCATGTCACCATATTTAGGCCATCCCACAGGGAGGTTCTCCGGGCGTAAGCCAGTCTGAAAAGAGGACCGTATGGGGGTTTTGAGACCCCCGAAGGATTTTTTCAGCAATCCTGCCAAAAAACGCAAAACCGCCTCCATTAACAGAGATGCAGGTAGCAATCATCATATACAAGAAAAATCTATTCCTCCTGACAATGAAGATGCTCCGGACGCCCCTGCCCCACGCCCACGTATCAAAGATAGAGAGATGTGGATCCGCAGAACTGTTCGGCCTCTTCGAGACCTGCCTGAAGACCGGTGTGAAACCCTCACCGTACAGCCTGCTCTCGGATGCATGGGGAAGACTGTTCGCCTCAATATTCCTCTCTCCCGAGGAGCTGATGGACGAGATGCAGCAGGAGGGCTGCAGGTTCAGGGACGACCATGAGAACATGCTGCGGGAATTCATCAAAGCGGACTGCGCAAGCGGAGGCGCATTCGTCATTGACGTGATAACAAGCGGCGGGAAGATGGAGAGGGCTGCTCTCATCATGATAGCGGATCTGGAGGATCTCGCCGGCGTTGAGTATAAAGGCATCACGGGGATCCAGCTGCTTATCGAGGCCTGCGACAAGAAAGTGAGACCAATACTCATCAGGAGGGCGGGCAAACATCTGCTCTCCCGGGTGTATGACCGCCGGGGCCTGCCCCTCATCTTCTCCATCTTCGGCCTCTGCGATATCAATGCAAAAGATCTCGATGCCATAGATTCCGTTTTTTCACGGGATGAACTCAGAACGATCATGAGCAGGAACCGGACCGGAAACAATGCCCTTGAGGTGTTTACGAATCTCTCCGCAGCAATGAAGCGGTATCCATCGATGGACCGGAACAAGCTGGAACGGAACGCCTTCTATATCCCGGCCGCAAAGGAGGCAAAAGAAGAGGCGGAGGAGCAGCCGGTCAGGATAGGAAAAATCTCCCCGGTGCCACAGAGAGCACAGGGCAATAAGACCGGGTGAACGGAGCGGGCCTGCCGGCCCGGACAATGTCTCATAAACCATACCTCGTACCATAGCTTCAACATGTCAGCCACCATTGAATCCTCAATTGCGTAGTTGGTTGAATGAGTTTTCACAAAAGAAATGATGCAGCGTCAGATCCGAATGCAGTAAACCCCGATGGCAGCCCTGTTGCCCGGGTACGACTGCCGAAAAAATGGAACAGGGAACAGTTCGCTCTTGCCGAGTTGATGCTTGGCGCAAATCACATCCGCGTCCAGTGCATGGACGGGATCACCCGCATGGGCCGGATCAAGGGAAAGATGAAAAAACGGGCCTGGATCCGCGAAGGCGACACGGTCCTTGTCGTCCCCTGGAGTTTCCAGGACGAGAAATGCGATATTATCTTCCGGTATCTCAAACCGCAGACCGACTGGCTGCGGAAAAACCGGTACATTTAATCTTTTTTGGATCTTCCGGAATGCAGAGGCTTCAATCGGATCCGGGAACGGAACGCTTCGTATCTCCAGGAACTCCTCTGCTGATACAGTCCTGCCCCTGAACGTTTGTCTCGCATCGGGATATTTAGTGATCGGGATTCTCCTAACCCATGGGCGTATCCTGCAGGGTGGGACACAGATCATACGGCAGGTTACCCTGGTTCCGGCGCACGACGACCCGCGATACCTCGGGATTACCTGGCCCGGAAAGATAGTCGGCGCTGACGGCACCGTTAGGACCAGGGCAAAAAACGATTAGATTCCCTCTTTTAAAAAATATAAAAATCTGTTCAGAGCAGCCCCATCGATACATCCTTGTCATTACCGGACTGGTAGTCCGGGTGCACTTCCTGCTTTGCGAGGATCGCAAGGATGAGGATGACGACCGCGACAACAAGCGAGGCAAAGAAGGCGAGATCGAACCCGGCCGTCATCAGTTCCATCTGGATCTTTGCCGGTGCCGATTCGGTGATCCCGCGATGCCCGGCAATGACTGCGATACCCTGCATGAAGACGAGGTTGGCAAAGGCGATGCCCAGGGTGAGCGGTGCGAACCGCTCCAGGCTCGTGAGGCTGGAGACCATCCCCTGGTACTGCTTCCCGACAGAATTCATGATCATGTTCGAGGCCGGTGTGACCATCAGGCCCAGGCTGAACCCGATCACGAGCAGGGTGAGGGTTACAAAGCCGGACGGGGTATTTACCCGGAGGAGCGTCATCATGAAATATCCAATCACGAGCAGGATGCCCGCGGCAATACAGAGCTTCCTGCCACCAATCCGGTTGTATAGCATACCGGCGAGAACCCCGGCTACCATCATGGCAACCGACAGAGCCGTGAGGATCAGGCCGGAATCCGAGACCCCGTACCCCTTCACGTACTGGAGATAGAACGGGAGCAGGTAGTTGATACCGGCAAAGCTGAAGAAGACAAGCGCCATGATGAGGTTGGTCATGAAGAAATTCTTGTTCTTGAAGAGGCGGAGCTCGAGGAGGGGGTCAGCCACCCTGAGTTCGTGCCAGACAAAGTAACCGAGCGTGATGACGGCAAGCGCGAGGGCGCCGAGGATGACCGGGGAAGTCCAGCCAAGCGATATGCCTTCAGAAACTGCAAAGAGCAGGGCCGCAAGCCCGACAAAGATCAGCAATGCGCCGGCCTTGTCGAAACCCGACTGTTCTCTAACCGGTTTATTCAGGGGAATGACTTTTGCACCCAGCAGGACAGCGATGATTCCTACCGGCACGTTGATGAAGAAGATCCAGTGCCAGGAGAGATACTGGGTGAGCACTCCGCCGATCGTAGGCCCGATCGCCGTCCCGAGTGCTGCTGCCGTCATGATGACCCCCATGGCCTTTCCTTTCTGCGACATGGGGATGAACGCGGTGACCATCGCCGGTGCAATCGCGGTTATCATGGCGCCGCCGATTGCCTGGAAGACACGCGAGCCGACGAGCGCGCCAAAGGAATTCAGGAGATCCGGCAGAACGGCACACGAGAACGACCCGAGCGTGAAGATGAGAAATCCTGTAAGAAAGATCTTCTTGAACCCGACACGGTCGGCGAGTTTGCCGAAGATGAGGACGCAGCCGGCGAGCACCAGCAGGTAGATGGTTGCAACCCAGCTCACGGTACTCGACGAGAGGTTGAAATCGGTCGAGATGGTGGGCAGGGCAATATTCACGATTGTGCCGTCAAGCGAGGACATGAAGACGGCAAGGGATATGGAGATGGTCAGGAGGGTAAAACCGGCCTGTTTCGTACCCGGGGAGGTCGTATCCATGTCCTGATATAGGACGGCAGGATAAAAAAGCGTGGTTATGTAATGTTCCGGGGTATTCTGCAGGGGAAATTTCCGGGCAGAAGTGGATAACCGGGTGGCGGCAGGACCGCACCGGTGGCCGGGGGCCGCCGGGCCCCGGTTTTTCGGCTTATTTCAGCGATTTCATGGACCGTTCGAGATCAGATTTTGCCCGGGCCAGAAGATCCTGGATCGATTTCTGGACCTGGGTTGTAGAATCCGCAACCGTCTTCTCGATATACTTCTTGCCTTCTTCGCTCGTCACCAGGTCCCGGGTAACGTTCGCGATATCGTCCATGGCATCCAGAATCGCGGTTGTTGCGCTGTTGATCCGTGCATCGATAGGGGTCGGGGTCACGGTGGGAGCGGGAATAAGTTCTTTGTCCTCCACCCATCGTCCCTGTTCAAAATGGCCTTTTACTCCTGTCATCAGTGTCGCCTGAATCAGATTGAATAGATCTCTTGGACGATCATCTAGAAATACTTTCCAGAATCGGACCGGGGTCTCAGGACCGGGTTCCGATCCCCGTGGTTGAGATGGGCTGCGAATGCCGCCGGGGCATTGCGTCGGGAGTGAATACGGATGACCGCTTCCGGCAGCTGCTGCAGCTCGCATCCCGCCGCTCCTTGAAATGATCCCGGGGCGAGCGGCTGACAATGATATTTTCGGATGAACAGGACGGGCAGGTGAACCGGATGATATAGCCGGCCCGGGTCCCGTTGACTTCTGGTTTTTTACTTTGTTCTTTCATGTGAATTATCCATTTTTTTCAGGTCCCGGTGCATTCGGACAGGTGTCTCTCTTGCCCGGGAATTTTCCTACAAAAAGGGTTTTTTGCGAGAGGAGGAGTGAACTGCCCGACAGGGCTAGTCAGAAGGGAACTGATCCTACAACAAAACCGTTATTGGTTGTGCATATATTGGCGCTCATCGCGTATCTAATGATGGGCTGATCCGGGGGGATCTTTGCGTACGGGAATGAACCGGTACACTCCACCTTGCACGGCTATTCTGAAACGTACCTCGCACCCGCTCCGCCAGAGGAGATATGGCAGTATCCGGTTTCCGGATATCAGAGAACCGGAACCCCGGTTACCGCTCCCAGGAGAAGGATGATGACGGGCTGGTGCACCAGGTAGATCACGAGCGAGTGACGGCCAAGGAACGAGACCGGGATCACGAACAGATCCGGCAGGGTTCGGATACCAAACCGGCGGACCCCGCCCCGGTACAGGAATTCTCCTGCTCCCATGCCGACCAGTACAACCCCCAGCCACGGCAAAAGCGGCGTGTAATCCACACTTGAAAATGATGGCGGAGTGAGGCCGAGCGGGATGAGATATGCCGGCCCCTGGATCCCGGCAATACAGAATCCTGCAAGGATGATCGCAAGCCCGATCAGGATATTTCCTTTCCCGAACCGGAAGAAGAGGGGGGAGAGCATCACTGCAACGCCTATCAGGTGCAGGATGCCGAAGATCACGAAACCTTCATGCAGGTACAGGTACGTTGCAAGCGTGACAAGGAGGCCGAGCGCAAAAATACCCGCCCCGCGGAACACGAATTTCTTTGCAAGCGGGAGGCCGGAGAGCGTCTGTCCGGCCCTTGCATGCGATACCACAAGGGATATCCCGACAATGACAAGGAAGAGCGTTGCGGTGGAATAGGCAAAGTACCGCCAGAACCCGGTTGCAACATTGACCGCAGCTATCCCGAAAAAACTGAGGTCGAATACCGTGTGGAAGACGATCATCATGAGGATCGCGATGCCCCGGGCACAGTCGATCTCCCAGAGCCTTGATACGGTACTCATACAGAATTATCGGCAGGGTCGGACATATGTGTTTGGAGATTTATGACGTACGCAGGCTCCCGGTTTCATCCATAATACCCACCGGGCGCGGGGTGGCCGGAGAACAGCCGGCAGGATCCGATGCCGGGGCAGCCGGTGTTCTCCTCAATCCCGACCAATAAACAGATACTCACGTGAAACAAAAGAGATCCGGAAACAGGGGATAGTATGACCAGAGCTACGGGAAAAGACGAACACGTTATCGAAGCGGTCGGCAGATGCAGGATAATTGTCCGCAACGGCGTGGTGACCGAAGTGGGTGAAGCACAGATCCGCGACTGCCCGCTTGCAAAAAGGTTTGCGTACCCGATTCCGGATATCAAATCCGAGTCCGTGAAAGCCAATATCGAGCACCGGATCAAGGCGTTTGGCATGTGCACGCCGGACAGGGAAGTCCTGGACAACCGGGAATTCGTTGGGTTCGGCGCATCCGAGATCCTCAGTTTCGGCCTTGCTGCCGGGCTTATCGATGCCGTGGTCCTGGCCTGTGACGGGGCCGGGACCGTTGTTGTCACAACACCGGCTCTTGTCCAGGGCATCGGGGGCCGGATGTCCGGCCTTGTTTCAACCTCCCCGTATCCATCCGTGATGGACCGGATCGAAGCCCATGGCGGGTTTGTCCTGGACCGGGAGAACGCCTCGCTCGACCAGCTGGCCGGAGTTGCCCTTGCCGCTGAGAAAGGGTTCCGGAAGATTGCTGTTACGGTTGCCCTGCCGGAGAACGCAGCAGCGATCCGCAGGATACACCCGGAGACGCTCATCTTCGGGGTCCATGTTACCGGGCTCTCCGCAGGGGAAGCGGAGATGCTGGTCGCAGCATCGGATCTCGTCACCAGCTGCGCATCAAAAACCATCCGCGAGATTGCCGGGAAAAAGGCCCTGGTGCAGGCCGGCATTGCCATCCCGATCTTTGCCCTCACCCGGGCGGGAAAGGAGCTCATCATCGGGAAGATCCGCTGTTCCGACGAGCCGCTTCTTGTCAAACCGACAAAACTCCCGGCGCTTGGGGACAGGCAGCCGGAACCGCTGGTCTGAACCGTACTCCACTTTTTTCATATGGCTGCATTGTCTGCAGTCCCGGCAACACAAACACTGATATAGGATTTCTCAACAATTCACGCATGTGCAGGATGCCGGTCCACACCGGGATTTGCACAGGTGAAATTCGATGGCTGAAAAGGATCTCAAAGAAGCAGAAAAAGCGATTGGCGGCGGCGTGATGGCGATTGGCAAGGGGGCCAGAGGTTTCAACCAGGAGTTTATGGAGTTCCTCCAGAAGTACCAGGTCATCGGGCTTGCGGTTGCCTTCGTGATCGGTGCGGCTGCGACAAAACTGGTCAACTCCACGGTGACCGATGTCATCATGCCGATCGTAGCTGTCCTCACCCCTGGAGGTAACTGGCGCGAGGCGGTATTTCAGGTCGGCCCGATCAAGTTCCTTGCCGGCGATTTCGCAGGTGCAATCATCGATTTCGTGATTGTTGCCGTTGTGATCTTCCTGACCGTGAAATATGTCATGAAAGGGGATGTGTCGAAAAAGATCTGATAATGAGTTCAATCCATCCGGTACAACGGGCGCACGGGGGAATGACTTCCGCATCCAGGCAGGTATCACGATCCTTCGAAGAGGCGGGCACCGCTCGTGATATCTTCAGGTGAGCCGTAAACGATTGCCACGTCCCCGGCCTCAAGCATCGATTCGCCACCGAGGCCGGTCAAGGTGTTCCCGTCCCTCCGGATTGCAAGGACGAGGAGGTTATGCTGTTTTCTCAGGTTGAGCTCGCCGAATGTTCTCCCGACAAGAGGGGATCCGGCCTCAACCGCGAATGCCACGATAGAGATATTCGGAATATGCTGGACCAGATCCGGCAGGGTTCCGTCCGGAATCCTCCGGGTGCGCAGCATCTGGTACCCGTCGGCCCGTATATCCGTGATGAACTTGTCTATCCTGCTGCGGGGGACAAAGAACTTGTTTAAGACAATGGTGAATATCTCGACCGAGGTCTCAAACTCTTCTGCAACAACCTCATTGGCGCCGATCTCCCGCAAGGCCTTAACTTCGCTGACATACCGGGTCCGGACTATGATCGTGAGCGAGGATTTCAGGCCGCGGCACAGGCTCGTGATCTTCCGGGTTGCAACCGGATCATTGATGGCAATGACTGCAATACGGGCATCCGGCAGACCGGCATGACGGAGCACGCCTTCGCTTGTTGCATCGCCAAAGACCACCGGTTCCCCGTTTTTCCGTGCCTCCTTTACCAGGTCGGGATTGAGTTCGATGATGCTGTATTCTATCCCGGCACCCCTTGCCGTCAGGGAGAGGTTCCGGCCGGTGACGCCATACCCGATGATGACAAGATGGTCCTTTTTCTTGACCCGGGACCGCTCGTCATCAATGCCGCACGTTCCTTCCGAGACCCGGGACAGGGCCGGTATCCTGCAGAGCCGGCCGGTAACGGGCTGGCCGATCCCGATGATAAAAGGGGTGACTGCCATTGTGACAAGAGCTACGACAAGGAACGTCTGGTACGCTGAAAACGGCAGGATGCCGGCCAGGTATCCGCTCTGGGCAAGGATGAACGAGAACTCCCCGACCTGGGCAAGCGCAAGACCGGTCATGGCAGCGGTCCGGAGCGGGTAACCAAGGGCAAGAGGAGCTGCTGTTGCGAGCAGGGCTTTGGCTACAATTGCTATGACAATCAAGAAAAGGATGAACCAGAAGTTGTCAATAAAGAACCGGACATCCACGAGCATGCCGACCGAGATGAAGAAGAAACTGGTGAAGATGTCCCGGAAGGGCAGAATGATGCTTGTTGCCTGGTGGCTGTATTCGGATCCAGATATGATCAGTCCTGCAAGGAGTGCCCCGATTGCAAGCGAGAGGCCGGTGGATGAGACCATCCATGCAACGCCAAAACAGGTGAGGATGACCACAAGCAGGAAGAGTTCCTGGTTGCGGGTCCGGGCAATCTCATGCATGACCCGCGGGATGATCCATTTGGCGCACGCAATGAGAACAAGGACAACGATGATGTCCTTGAAAACAAGGGCGACGAGCGCCTCCCCGGAGAGAAGCGGGGTCGGGTCCAGCAGCGGGATGCTTGCAAGGAAGGGTATCACCATCATCATGGGGATGGCGACAAGATCCTGGAAGATCAGGATGCCGAGCGCGATGCTGCCATGGGGAGAGTCCATCTCCCCGCTCTGGTGCAGGATCTTGAGCACGATTGCCGTGCTTGAGAGCGAGAAGAGGAATCCCATGAGAATGGCTTCGTTTGTCGGGAGGCCGATAAGGAATGCAAGGCCACAGAAAAATACAAACGAGAGCCCGACCTGGAGTGCGCCTCCCACGACCGCGATGAGCCGGATTTTCCAGAGGTCCTTGAACGAAAATTCAAGGCCGATGGTAAAGAGAAGAAGGATGATACCAATCTCGGCGAGGCTCGTTACCTGTTCCTGACCTTTGATGATGGAAAGCCCGTACGGTCCCACAATTACCCCGGTCAGGATGAATGCAACCAGCGGCGGGACTTTTATCCGGTTGAAGATCATCCCGACAACGAGCGCTATGGCAAAGACGATGAGTATATCGGTGAGCAGTTCAAGGGCCAATTCACAGTCTCCCGTGGATGTCAGGTATCAGAACGGTTTTGTATTTTACCGGAAACAAGAAAACACTTTAGGTTATGGCGGGAACTCGGGGAAACCGGCGCTGAAGATGGTCACTGCAAAGGATGCGTGTCGACAGGATTGCGGGTTTACTCATGCGATATCGCCCAGAGATAGAGCGATGCAACGGAACCGTACGGGGAATAGCGTTTCCGATATCGATCGAACTGCTCCCTGCTGAGGGTCTCAAGCCCGTACAGGTTCATCATCCCCCGGCGGATAGCGAGATCGTTCCAGCTCACGACATCGGGCCGCTCCAGCGAGAATATGAGCAGCATCTCGGCAGTCCAGGTCCCGACCCCGTGCAGCGCAGTCAGACGAGCAATTATCTCGCTGTCAGATAATTCCCCGAAACGGGAAAAATCCAGATCGCCCTGCATTACCGCGGTTCCGATACCCTGGATATAACCGGCCTTCTTTTGTGACATGCCGCACTGCCGGATCTCTTCCGTGGACGCCGATGCAAGCGTTTCCGGGTTGATCGTCCCGAACCGCTCCTGCATCCGGTTCCAGACCGTATCGGCAGCCTTTGCCGAGATCTGTTGGGCAACGATGCTGGCTGCGAGAGCGGCAAACGGGTCCGGTGTAACCGTGCGCTCGATCATGCCAATCCGGTCTATGGCAAGCCCGAGTTTTTTGTCGCGTTTTTTTAAGTGGTTTATCTCGGTTGGCCCGTACCGGAAAAGATGGCTGTTCATGGTTCTTTGCTGGAACAGTATGTCAGCGTTCTGGATACATCAAGGATTTCATGAAACGGTGATTCTGCAAAAAGGATGGGAGGGATGGGATTCGAACCCAAGAACTCCTGCGAGACCAGGCCCTGAACCTGGCGCCGTTGACCTGGCTTGGCTACCCTCCCGGGGGCTGCTGATGCGCACACACGATGCCCGGACAGGACATATTGCGGGAACCCGTGCCAGCGATCCTGGCCCGGTTTCCCTCGCGCCTGTATAGATTACGTTTTGGATTTAATAAAGGTAGGGTAAATATGAGAGACTATCAGGACTTCCTGATGTTGTTGCTCTCGCTTGTATACTTCTTCATCTCCCGCTCGCGGAGCTCGTTTCTCCGGATCTTGCCGGAGATGGTCTTGGGAAGGGAGTCGACAAACTCGATGGCCCGGGGATACTTGTAGGGGGCGGTCACGTTCTTGACATGGGTCTGGATCTCGCGGACGAGACTTTCTGAGGGCTTGACATCAGGTTTTAAGATGATGAACGCTTTGACGATCAGGCCGCGGATATCATCGGGGGATCCCACGACTGCGGCTTCCTGCACGGCAGGGTGTTCGATCAAGGCGCTCTCGACCTCGAACGGGCCGATCCGGTAGCCGGATGCCTTGATCACGTCGTCATCCCGGCCAATGAACCAGAGATAGCCGTCCTCGTCCTTGTAGGCTTTATCCCCGGTGTAATACCAGTCGCCGATAAACGATTTTTTGTTCTCATCTTCGTTGTTGAGGTACTCGCGGAACATCCCGACCGGCCGGGGTTTTGTGCTGATCGCGATCCGGCCTTCTTCATGAAGCCCGACCGGTTTGCCATGATCATCGTGAAGCTCGATCTTCCAGCCGGGGGAGGGTCTCCCCATGGACCCGAACTTAGGCTGCATGCCGGGGAAGGTCCCGATACAGAGCACGGTCTCGGTCTGGCCGTACCCTTCGTAGATGGTGAGACCCGTTGCATCCTTCCAGGCCTTGATCACTTCCGGATTGAGTGGTTCTCCGGCACTCACGCAGTGGCGCAGTTCGGTGAAATCGAATTTGTCGAGATCGGCAAGGATGAGCATCCGGTAGATTGTCGGCGGGCAGCAGAACGTGGTAACCCCGTACTTCTCAATGAGAGGGAGGATCTCGGTTGCATTGAACTTGCTGCGGATATCGTACACGAAGATGGCGGATCCTTCAATCCACTGGCCGTAGAACTTGCCCCAGGCACTCTTGGCCCACCCGGTGTCGGAGAGGGTGAAATGCAGATCGTTCATGCGCAGGTCATGCCAGAACCGGGCGGTGACGATGTGACCCAGCGGGTAGCTCTGTTCGTGCACCACCATCTTGGGTTCTCCGGTTGTTCCCGAGGTGAAGAAGATGACCAGCGGATCTGTGCTCTTGGTCTTTTTCATGCCGGGCAGGTTGACCAGCTTTGCCGATACGGGAGCCGGGTAATCCAGCTCAACCGGGTAACTGATCCAGCCGGGCCGCTTTCCATCGATGAGCATCCTGCAGGTGAGCGACGGGCACTCCTTTGCAATCTCATCGATCTTGTCAGCATGCTCCTGCATGGTGATGACCATCTTGATATCGGCAAGGTTTATCCGGTATTTGAGGTCTTTCTGCGTGAGCATGGTGGGGGCGGGACAGTAAACTGCACCACGCTTGATGAGCCCGAGAGTAAATGTCCACCATTCCGGAACGCGGGGGAGCATGATCAGGACGCGGTCGCCTTTGTTGACGCCGTACTTGATGAGCATGTTCACAATCTGGTTCGAGAGGCGCATTAAGTCCCAGAACGTGAACTTCTTCTCCACACCTTCCTGGTTCACCCAGATCATTGCAAGTTTGTTCCGGTCCTTGTGGGCCCAGGCATCGATGATATCGAACCCGAAATTGAAATATTCGGGAACATCGATGTTAAAATTCCTGTACATCTCGTCATAGTCGGGAATGTTATGATGATCCGGGCTTAAGACGGGACCGGCAGACGGAAGGGTGGATGAGCCGATGATCGGGCTTCCCGCATGGGCACTCATCTGGGTGGAGCACGCCTCCGAGATCCAGTCCGAACGGGATATTTTTCTCTTCTCGCAGGATTTATCGATAGACTGCGTGAGGTTATCGTCCATCGTGATGGAATATCGCACCATATAGATTCATTTGGTGGTGCACTTATTACGCTTTTCGATTCTTTGATACACCAACACCCAACCATATGATAGTGGGTAACAGATGCCCGGGCTTTTTGCGCAGGATATTGTAAAAAAGAAGTGAACCAAAAAGGGATTAGTTCTTATCCTGGTATTTTTTGATCTCAGCGGCCCGGAGTTCGTTTCTCTTTATCTTGCCGGAAATTGTTTTGGGCAGATCCCGGACAAACTCAATCTCGCGGGGATACTTGTAGGGGGCAGTGGTTCTCTTGACATAATTTTTGAGTTCCCGGACCAGGGACTCGGATGGTTCGGTTCCGCTGTTGAGCACGACAAACGCCTTGACGATCAGGCCGCGGATCCGGTCCGGGGATCCAACCACCGCCGCTTCCTGGACGGCCGGGTGTTCGATCAGGGCGCTCTCGACCTCGAACGGGCCGATCCGGTACCCCGAGCTTTTGATAACATCGTCATCGCGTCCCACGAACCAGAAGTATCCGTCGTCATCGGAGCGGACCTTGTCCCCGGTATAATACCAGCCGTTGACAAACGATTTTTTATTCTCCTCGGGATTGTCGACATACTCAACAATGAGTCCCGGGGGGCGGGGATCGCACCGGATTGCCAGCCGGCCTTCTTCCCCGACGGGCACAGGTTTTCCATCATCATCATGGATCTCCACCGTCCAGCCGGGGGATGGTTTTCCCATGGAGCCCGGGCGTGGTTCGATGCACGGGAACTGGGCAACGCAGCAGACAGTCTCGCTCTGGCCATACCCCTCGTGGATGGTCAGGCCGGTGCCCTCTTTCCAGACACGGATGACTTCGGGATTCAGGGGCTCGCCCGCACTGCAGCAGTGACGCAGCGACGAGAGATCGAACCGGTCCAGGTCGGCAAGAATGAGCATCCGGTAGATGGTCGGAGGACAGCAGAAGGTGGTAATCTGGTACTTGTCCAGCAGCGGGAGCACTTCGGTTGCCTGGAACTTGCCGGTGAAGTTGCAGACAAAGATGCAGGCACCTTCGATCCACTGGCCGAAGATCTTTCCCCATGCGCATTTCGCCCACCCGGTATCGGAGACCGTGAAGTGGAGGTCGTTATGCCTGAGATCCTGCCAGAGCCGGGCTGTTATGATATGGCCAAGCGGGTAGCTGTGATCGTGGAGGACCATCTTGGGCTCCCCCGTGGTCCCGGACGTGAAATAGATCAGCATCGGATCCGTGCTTTTGGTCTTCTGGCCATCGGGAATACTTACGGCATGATGCGAGACCGGTGCCGGGTAGAGGAGTTCATAAGGCCAGTTTGCCCAGCCTTTCCGGTCGCCATCCACCAGGAACCGGCAGGTCAGGGTAGGGCATTCATTGCAGATCTCCTCCACTTTCTGGGCATTCTCCAGATCCGTAATAACCATCCGGAACTTTCCCTTGTTGATCCGGTACTTGATGTCGCGGGAGGTGAGCATGGTGGGACAGGGTGCGAATACTGCACCCAGCTTGATGAGCGCTATTGCAAAGATCCACCATTCGGGGATGCGGGGGAGCATCACCAGAACACGATCCCCTTTGTTTATCCCGTATTTCAGGAGTACGTTTGCCGCCTGGTTGGAGAGATTTTTAAGATCCAGGAAACTGTATTTCTTCTCCTCTCCCTGCTGGTTTACCCAGATCATCGCAAGTTTGTTGCGGTCTTTTTTCGCCCAGGCATCGATCACATCGAACCCGAAGTTGTAATACTCAGGGACATCGATTGCGAATGATTCGCACATCTTCTCGTAACTGTTGGTGCTGCTCCCGCTCTTCTTCATGCAATCAGGAACAATGTTTTGTGCCGGCCCACTTCAATCTGTCTTTTCATCAGGAGCCGCTGGGGATTCCAAAAAAGCGCGTGATCGGTTTCCGGCCGATACCTTTATAGTAGATTATCGTCGGAAACGGAGTTATGGATGTGGACATAAAGATTGTGCATTAGTATTATGATTGAGAGGACTGCATAGTATAGTGGATGGCTGATAAAAAGTACGCTTCATTAAAAATTGAGAACATCGTAGCATCAGGAGTCATCGCCGATTCCATTGATCTTGCAATGGTATCCGGCAAGATCAAAAGCTGCGAACTCAATACGAAACGGTTCCCGGGCGCAGTCTACCGGATTGAGAATCCGAAAATTGCATCCCTGATCTTCTCGTCCGGCAAAGTCGTGCTGACAGGAATCCGGGACAAGAAAGCGTTAAACGACGGACTCGGCATAATCATCAAATCCTTAAAAGAGGCCGGTGTCGATACATTCGACGAGCCCCGGGTTGCGATCACCAATATTGTCTGTTCGTACGATATCGGGAAGTACATCAACCTCAACAAGGTCGTCATCACCCTCAACCTCGAGAACATCGAGTACGAACCCGAACAGTTCCCCGGCCTTGTTTACCGGATCAAGGACCCCAAGATCGTTGCACTCCTGTTCTCAAGCGGCAAGATCATCTTAACCGGCGGCAAGAATCTTGAAGATATCAAGAAAGGCCTGGACTTCCTCGAGCAGAAGCTCGAGAGCATAATGTAAGTGACAAAATATTCTTTTTTTCGTTTATGACCAGTACCGGTGGGTCTGGATGAAATTTCTCTCGGCCTTGAGGATCTCCCGGTAGAACGCATCGTCTTCGGCAAGAGTGGCAAGGATCCGTGAAGCGATCTCCGGGCCTACGCCCCGGGCCGAAAGGGCGATGACCGCTTTTTTCCCGCTCGACAGGACGATGTTTGCATTTTTCATGAGCCGCTGTTCGACAACACGCTCTTCGGAGGTTTTCTTGGCTTTCTGCACGATCGCATACTGCTCCTCCTCGTACGGTTTGAGGGCCGCAATCAGTCGTGCACCGCATTTGGGGCACTGGGGGTGATCCGGTACCCGGGATACCACGGTCCGGCTCTTGTAGTTTTTACAGTTCATGCAGCAGAGCAGGACATCGTCCTGGTCGAGCCTCCGCTTCAGGGTGGCAAGCACGGCCTGATCCGCGGTTGGCGGGGGGATCTGATCGCGGGATGACAGGAGTCCCCCGGCTCCGATCAGTGAGTGCGGGCCAAGGGCGACCCGGATATGCCCCCCGCGAATCTGTTCCACGAGCAGTGCGGCTGCCGATATGTCCATGTATTCCAGGAGCAATTCCCGGTACGCTTCCTTCTGCACAACTGTATTATCGAAAAACTCCAGCAGGCGCTGGATACTGATCTTCTCGTAATCCGCATCGGGATCGATTGCACCGAATTTCTTGGCTATCTGTACCAGCTTCCACTTGAAAAGAGCCGTCCTTTTCAGCGCCAGCCGGAGGACGCCGGGCATATGGGCGGGATCGAGATCCGAGAGGAGATCCCGGACATCGGCAGCCCTGATGGCGGAGGGGAGGCGCAGGAGCATGCGGTAGGCATCCAGTTCGAGGCCGACCGTGGTCCCGTACCGGGCTGATATGAGGATGGAGATGACCCGGCCGAACGCTTCATTGGCTTTATGGCCGGCACAGACATTGCAGACAACGCCATCGTCCGTGTTCTCCAGCGTGATGAGCTGGTCGGTCGGAACCAGGGACCGGTTCTTGTCCATCTCGGTGAGGAATTTTGTGGCAAACAAGGTGTTCTGAGGATCGTCCGTATATTCCGCAATGCCCCGGGTTCTCCGCATCCGGCCTACTTCCTGCGCTACCGGGAACGGGACCGGAATCTGTTCGCCTTCCCACGAAGGCAGCTCTCCCTGGACTTTGCGGGCAGGTTCAACAACCAGCCGGCCATCCGCGATCTCGAGTACCCGCCAGAGCTGCCCCTTGGTTATGAAAACCGCTCCCGTATGTACCCACCCGACCACAAACGATTCATCGAGAGTTCCCACGGTCCTTCTTGTAACCATATCGAAGATAGGCACTTTCCGTTCATCGTGGATCATTGAGAGGTTCCCGGAAAGGTACCGCCGCGCCCTGGCAGTAGTTATGATCCTGCTCCCGTCAATCCGGATCAGCCGGTGCTCCTCCATCTGGCGGCAGACCTCGTCCAGGAGCGCGGCACAATCAGGAAAGAGATCGGTCCGTTCCACAATCTCAAGGATCCGGGATTGTTCGATCTCGCCGTATTCCACCGCAATGGCGGCCACCTGGTTTGCAAGAACATCGGCAGCCTGGCGCTGGGGGGTGACATTCTCGATCTCGCCAGCCTTAGCTTTTTTCGCTATGACGAGGGATTCCAGCAGGTCATCGAAGCTGGTTGCAAAGATCGTGCCCTTCGAGATCGTGTTCAGCTGGTGACCGGCCCGGCCTACCCGTTGCACCAGCCGGGCAACTTCACGCGGCGACCCGAACTGGATGACGTGATCGACCCTCCCGATATCGATACCGAGTTCCATCGAAGAGGTACAGATGAGAGTTCTGATCTCTCCCCGCTTGAACCGCTCTTCGGCATCTATCCTCACCTCTTTCGAGAGCGAGCCGTGGTGGACTTCTACATTCCCGTGTTCATAGAGCGCATGACCCAGCGCTTCTGCCGTCACCCGGGTATTGACAAAAACAAGGGTGGAGCCCTCGCGTTTGAGGGCTTTTTTCAGGATCTCTGCCTGGTGATCAAAATCGTCCCCAACGTATTTTACCGATATGTCGAGTTGTTTGGCAACCGGCACCTGGACAATGGAGAATGGGCGACTGCCGCAGAGAAAACGGGCTATATCTTCCGGGTTGCCTACCGTTGCAGAGAGACCGATGCGCTGGAATTCCCCGGCATACACATGCAGTCGTTCGAGCGCAACTGCCAGCTGGGCACCGCGCTTGCTTCCCGCGAGCTCGTGGATCTCGTCGATGATCACATACCGGATATTCTTGAGATGGGTGCGGAGACGTTTTCCCATGAAGAGTGCCTGCACGGTCTCCGGCGTCGTGATCAAAAGATCGGGGGGAGACACTGCCTGTTTCCTGCGTTCGGCAAGAGGGGTATCCCCGTGACGGACCCCGACCGAGAGGCCGAGTTCCCCACACCACCACTGCATGCGGGAGAGGATATCCCGGTTCAGGGATCGCAGGGGAGTGATATACAGGGCTTTGAACCCGCCACCGGCCGGGAGAGAGAGAAGCCCGTTGAACACAGGAAACATCGCGCTCTCGGTCTTCCCGGTTCCCGTAGGAGCAATCAGGACAAGATGGTTCCCCTGAGCCAGGAGAGGTATTGCCTGCTTCTGGGCATCGGACAGGCTGGTAAAACCGCGTTTTTTGATGCAGGACCGGACTCTCGGGTCAAGAATTTCAAGCGTCTTCATCGGTCTGGATCGATTTTAAGGAGCCGATATAGGTCCCGTCGGCTAGGATGATCTCAGTCTCATCGTGAATCATGCACCGCGAGATAGGGGAGAACGGGTTCTTTGCAATCTGGAGGATATCATAACCCGCAATCTCGTTGAAGGCAGGAACGAACAGGGCCCGGGTAACAGAGCCGGTCTCCGGGAAAGGTTTCAGACCCAGTTTTCCCGCATCGAGACCGGCCCGGATATATGCAGGAGCCTGGAGCGCGCACCCCACTTCATCCCGTATCGAGAGGAGGGGGTGGTGGTGGCCGACAACGATCAGACGCCCCCCCAGCCCGGGCGAAGGATACATGTGCCCGTGCAGGTACGCAACCCCGTCAATGACAGCCCCATCCCGGGGCATGATCTCGCCTTCCATTAAGAATCGCTCAATGCCGATATCATGGTTGCCCGGAAAGACCCGGAGGGGAATCCGGTCCCGGAGCGCGGTAAGAATTGAAGGCAATTCATCATATTCCTGGCGGGTCAGGGTAGGGATGCTGTGCTTGATATCCCCGAGAAGAACAAGCTCTTCAGGATCTGCCAGATCGATGGTCTTCAGGAGACGTTCAAGCCGGGCTGCACTCCGGCTCCGGAAGTGCAGGCCGTGGGAGGCGAGATCGGCCTCGATGCCAAAGTGGGTGTCCGCGACAACAAGCCGGCGATGCTCTCCTTCAATCACCAGTGCCGGGCCGTCCCGGAGAAACTCAATTCTCATAGCCTGCGGATAAAACCCTTCTGGGGCTGATAGCATTCATCTTCAACAATGAGGGATTCAATTGCCGAGAGGATATCCTGCTGCAGGATCCCTTTGCCGGCAAGTGTATCGAGAATATCCTGGACCGCAACCCCGCGGGGATCTTTGGATGCTGCGAGAAGATCGAGCACAAGACTGTTCACATCCAATTTTTCGGTCTCAACGGTTTCGGGAGGCCGTACACTCCCTACTGCGTTCTCCACCATCGCGGCCAGTTCATCGAGGTCCCGCTCGCACAGATGATAATGGCGCACTGCTGCAGAAACACGGGGATCCGAATCTCCGCCATGTATCGCACGCATCAGATTGTCCAGACGCTTCATCGTTGCCGCAGCGGTTGCAAGAACCCACCGGTCCCGCACAATACGATCGATAACAGCAACGTGCTCCGGGCGTACCGAAAGGACAGAGGTACCATTCCTTCGATAGAGCTGGGCTTTGCCCAGGACCGAAACAAACGAGGGTAAAGGAATTTTTTGGAAGAGTGTGACGATCTCGGTGTTTTTCCCGCCGATCACCAGGTCAAAGCCACCGGTGGGATCTGCAACCCGCCCTTTTAAGAAGTCCCCGCTCGCCTCCAGTTCCGTCAGGGCTCCGGCAATGAACATCTGCCGGCAGTACGCTCCTGTGGGGGTTACGACAAATGCGCTGCTCCCGTCATCCTCCCCGGGAACCGAGAGCGTGGATCGGCCAAACTCACCTGCAAATACGCGGACTGCCCCTTCCATAATCCTATAATAATGTACCCGGCAGCGGTATTCAAGATATAGTCAGTGCCAACCAGAAAATATCCGAAATCTGACGGGTGATGCGATAAGAACGGCGCTTCACCCGGATGGACTCCCCCGCAGATTCAATCACCTGCCAAGGGGTGCCGGCATATAACCGGCGGGGATGAAAGAGGCTCGCAAACCCTCCCAAAAACAGATTCTGAAATTCTTACGATCCTGGTGCGGCTCATATGGAATCGGGTTCATTTCGCTGATGGGTATTCTTCATCCGCGCATTGATTTTATGCAAAAGGACCCGGCCAAAATTTTCTGAACAGACCCTGGTTGAAATTTCTCAACCGGACTTTGATTTCAAAATTTTCATCGCGATCAGGATCGCGATTGAAAACCTGAGCCGGATCAATCAAACCTTGATTTGAAATTTTCAACCGGACTTTGATTTTTATTTTTTAACCGGACCTTGATGAAAAAATTTCAACCGCACCTTGATTGAAAAACCGTACCGGTAACCTGACTTTCGTCGTGAACGGTTATTTTCCTTTCATGTACAGGTACTTAACTTTTGATCATCAAACCTTGGTTGAAAAATTTCAACCGGAGTTTGATTTTTTATTTTCAGTCAAGGTTCGATTTCAAAATTTTCATCGCGATCAGGATCGCGATTGAAAACCTGAGCCGGATCAATCGAACCTTGATTTGAAATTTTCAACCGGACTTTGATTTTTATTTTTTAACCGGACCTTGATGAAAAAATTTCAACCGCACCTTGATTGAAAAACAGTATCGGTAACCGGACTTTCGTCGTGAACAGTGGTTTTCCTTTCATGTACAGGTACTTAACTTTTAATCATCAAACCTTGATTGAAAAATTTCAGGCAGACTTTGATTTTTTATTTTCAGTCAAGGTTCGATTTCAAAATTTTCATCGCGATCAGGATCGCGATTGAAAATCTGAGCCGGATCAATCGAACCTTGATTTGAAATTTTCAACCGGACTTTGATTTTTATTTTTTAACCGGACCTTGATTGAAAAAGTTTCAGCAGACTTGGAAAATTCCTGCAAATAAAAAACAATTCCGAAAAAACTGAACAACAAAAGAGTGACAATGGAAGAACACGGCAATAGGAAAAAAGGATCAGATGGGGGAAACAAGCGATGAATCCAGTTCATGCGCCTTGGCATAAGCAGCCTTTGCTTCATCGGTCCGGCCGAGATTCTTCAGGGCATTGGCTTTGTTGAAATATGCTATCGAAAACGTTGTTGTCAGGTTGTCGTGCGAGGAAAGAGCCGCATCTGCGGCGGTTATCGCATCCTCGTTCCTGCCAAGCATGACCAGGATGCCGGCCCGGTTGGACTGGATGACAGGAACCAGCTGCGACACATTGAGGGCCAGTGCATCATCGGATGCTTTGAGCGCGTCTGCGTATTTTCCTTCACCCGCAAGATCCACACTCTTTGTATAGAGCGAGCCAGCCTGCTGGAATTTCACCGAAGGGTCGGGAGACAGCGCAGGTAAGACCACGAGGAGTGCGGCAGCAATGACCAGGATCGCAATAACGATTCCGGCAACCAGGTACAGTTTTGATTTCGTCATATGCTCATCCCACTAGTGTACACCGCAGTTCTATTAAAAAGAAGTGAGAAAAGAAATGAAATCAGGCATTTTTCCTGATGAGGAAAATCCCCGCAATGACAAGACCGGCAATACCAATCCATTCTGGAAGGGGAGAATAGGTGGTCTTTTTCGGTACAGGCGAGGATGTGGCAACAGGAGAGATTACCGGTTCCGAGGGTAATGCAGTCGGAATCTGGGTTGCAACAGAAGTCGCCGTGGTCTGTACCGCAGTTGCGGGTTCGGTCACGGTTGCAACAAACGCTTCCTTTTCAAAGGCAACGAGTGCCGTTTTGGTTGTTTTACCTTCCTTATCTGCCACAGCGGATGCATAACTGTCCTGCATATGGTTGAGGTTCTGGTTCAGAACAAACGAGTAGGTCCCGTCGGGATAGAGTGTGGTTCCCTGCAGGTCGCGGGCCCGGTGATCCCATTCGGCGCCATCCCTCCAGTAGTAGGGAGATTCGGTTACGTACGGTTTATTATTAAAAGCAATAATCTGCGTATTGGGCTTTCCCATGGTGCCGGTATAGATACTCGGTATCGCTATTCCCTGGGGATTTATCAGTTTGACCGTGAACGGTGAATCGTCAATATTTCGGTCAGGACGGTTTTTCAGTACAAACACCTTGTAGAGATTGGTGTCGATACGGTACGTGATGTTGGTTCCAAGGGGAATGGTTTTACCGGTTACATCCGTGTCGTGATCGAGATCCCAGACTTTGATATCAACCTGGGGCTCCTCTACGGTGAATATGGAATAGTACGGTTTCTGATCAGCACAATACCAGGTACCCGTTGAGCCGCCAAAAAAATCCCGGGTGATGTTATAATGGTAAATGATCTGGTTTGCCGTATTGATGGGATAAATCTGGGTGCTTTTATCAGGTGTAGCAGTATTGATATCGGTCCCGTTTTTCCACCACGCAATCGTATGGCAGCCGTTCAATGCAACAGAGATGTCGAGGTCATTTTCACCGATAAAAACAGGACTGTTGGCAGAGATCTTGTTCAGGTTTGCCGAGACAGGTGAAATGAGGAAGAACAACACGATAAAAACGGTTAGAATATATGGGATTTGCATGAAAAGTAATTTCAAAGCCCACGTGATAAACATTATGACATCCATCACGAAGAGCATACCATTTTTGCCTCTTTCTGATGCTGTGATCATTCACACCGTTCACCAACAGAATAAATAAGAGAATTGGATACTGCTTTGGAGAGGAATGCCATGGATGAAAGCCACACGATATGGATTGAAAAATACCGCCCGTCCAGGCTTGCCGATATCGTTGGACAGGATGAGATTGTTGAACGGTTGTCATCCTATGTGAAAAGCGGAAATCTCCCCCACCTGCTCTTTACAGGAAATGCCGGTGTCGGGAAAACCACCGCTGCAGTAACCCTGGCAAAAGAATTTTTCAAGGATTCATGGCAGAGAAATTTCCGCGAACTCAATGCCTCCGATGAACGGGGAATCGATGTGGTGCGGAACCAGATCAAGGAATTTGCCCGGACCATGCCGGATGGTGGAGCAGCGTTCAAGATCCTGTTCCTGGACGAGGCCGATGCCCTCACCACCGATGCACAGGCGGCCCTGCGCCGGACCATGGAGAGCTATGCCCAGACCTGCCGGTTTATCCTGTCCTGCAATTATTCCTCGAAGATTATCGATCCGATCCAGAGCCGGTGTGCAATTTACCGGTTCAAACCCCTCGCCCCGGAGGCAGTAAAAGAGGAGGTGCGCCGGATCGCCAGCCGTGAAAAACTGACCATCTCGGAAAGCGCCATGGACGCTATCGTGTATATTGCCCAGGGGGATATGCGTAAGGCCATAAACGCCGTCCAGGGGGCTGCTATCATCAGTGCCGCAATCGACGAGAAGGTGATCTATGCTATCACCTCCTCCGCTCGCCCGGACGAGATCGATGAACTTATCGGCCTTTCATTAAAAGGCGACTTCGAAGGTGCAGAATATCTTCTGGCCCAGCTCCTTCACGAACGGGGTATTGCCCCCAATGAATTGATTAACCAGTGTTACCGGGCCCTCATCAAAAAGGATCTCGACCGCGGGCTCAAAGTCCAGCTGATCGATCATCTGGGCGAAGCGGATTTCCGGCTGTCGGAAGGGGCCAGCAGCGATATCCAGATGGAAGCCCTCATTGCACGTTTCATCCTTTCTGCCCAGAGGATGCGGTGAGGCAGGACAATGGAACAATCTCCCGATCTCCCTGTGGCAGACAAAACAGCCGACTGGAGCCGGCTGCTTAAACAGAAATATAAAAAGCAACTGGGTGAGATCTCGCGGGAGTACCCGCACAAACGATCCCTTCTCATCGATTACCGGGAGATAGAAAGGTTCGGGAAAGCCGGTATTGCGCTGGCCGACGAACTCCTGGAGAACCCGGGCAAGGTTATCGAGGATGTCCTGGAGGCAATCAAGACCGACCAGCTCATCAGGATAAAGGATGGCAAGGAGCCCAAAGGGATCAACATCCGGTTCACCAACCTTCCCAAAAAGACGGCTATCCGGGCCATCCGGTCTGAGGACATCAACACGTTTGTCTCGGTCGAAGGGATCTTGCGCAAAACAACAGAAGTCCGGCCCCGTATTGTCGAAGCAGTCTTCCGCTGCCCGGCCGGCCACTTCACCAAGAAGGAACAGAAATACGGCAAGTTTGTTGAGCCGGACGGATGTGCCACGGACGGATGTACTTTCAAGAAGATCGAACTGCTGCCCAAGCGCTCGAAATTTGTCGACTCGCAGAAACTGAGGATCCAGGAGTCTCCTGAGGGCCTGCGTGGCGGCGAGCAGCCCCAGACACTCGACGTAGACGTCACTGACGATCTCTCGGGTACCGTGTCACCGGGGGACCGGATCATCATCAACGGCATCCTCCGGTCCATGCAGCGGGTCATCAAGGGAGAGAAAAGCACGGTCTTTGACATATTTCTCGAATGCAATTCCATCGAGGTAGCTGAGAAAGAGTTCGAGGAAGTCGAGATTGATGAGAAGGCCGAGGACGAGATCCAGCGCCTCAGCAAGGATCCCATGATCTACCGGATGATCACCCATTCCATTGCACCGACCATTTACGGGGGCGAAGATGTCAAGCAGGCAATCGCCCTGCAGCTCTTCGGGGGCATTGCAAAAGAGATGCCCGACGGGAGCCGGCTCCGGGGTGACATCCATGTCCTCCTCATAGGGGATCCGGGTATTGCCAAAAGTCAGTTGCTGAGGTATGTCGTAAAGCTCTCTCCCCGGGCAATCTATACAAGCGGCCAGTCTTCCACTGCGGCGGGTCTCACGGCAACCGCTGTCAAGGATGAATTCGGGGAAGGGCGCTGGACACTGGAAGCAGGAGCGCTCGTCCTTGCCGATATGGGTGTCGCGGCAGTCGACGAGATGGATAAGATGGAGAAAGGGGACCGGTCCGCCCTCCACGAAGCAATGGAACAGCAGTCGATCAGCGTGGCAAAGGCCGGGATCACGGCAACGCTCAAGTCCCGGTGTGCGCTGCTCGGGGCTGCAAACCCGAAGTACGGCAGGTTCGATATGTTCGGGGATATCTCAGACCAGATCAACATGCCCCCGTCGCTCCTCTCCCGGTTCGATCTCATCTTCATTATGACCGACCAGCCGGATCAGAAACGGGATCTGGCCATTGCAGAACACATACTCAAAGCCCACAGTACCGGGGAACTGATCGCGCAGCACAGGAAAACCCCCATCGAAGGGGTGACCGACGAATACATTGCACAGCAGCTCAAACCCGTGATGCCGGATATCGACCCGGCACTCTTCCGCAAATATGTCGCCTATGCCAAACGTTCGTGCTTCCCGATAATATCGGCCGAGGCAAAGGAAGCCCTGGTGAACTACTACCTCAAACTCAGGGGCATTGCCGAACCCAACAAACCGGTGCCGGTCACTGCCCGGCAACTCGAAGCGCTGGTGAGACTGGCGGAAGCCAGTGCCCGGATCCGTCTTTCCAGTTCGATTGAACTGAGCGATGCAGATCGGGTAATCCATATTGTGGATGCGTGCCTGCGCCAGATTGCGTACGATGCCAAGACCGGGACCTTCGATATCGATAAGGTGGTTACCGGCATCTCCAAAGAAAAACGGGATATCGTCCGGGTGATCAAGGATGCGATCCGGGATATCGGCGGTGAAGGACGGCGTGCCGGGATCGATCAGGTTATCGATGCCGTGAGTTCGAAAGGTTTTCCGAGGGATAAAGTCAGGGAAGGCATCGACATGCTGCTCCGGCACGGGGAAGCCATGGAGCCGAAATCCGGCATGATTCAACTGATCTGAAGAGGATATAACTATGCTGACCGACAAGGAAACCGCCATCTTTGAAGCAGGAATAAAACTGGGCGCCCTGTACCACCAGTGGGTTGGAACACCGATCTCAAGGCAATCGGCTGCCAGTGTTGAGACCGCAATCGAGAAGGCGGTCATTCTCCAGCCATTTGTTGAAGAGATTGCGGTCCGGCTGAACCGGGACCTGATGACCGAGAACACCTTCGGGTACAGCGAACTCGCCGGCCTCATGTTCGATGTGGAGATCATAACGAGGGTCAATTTTTCCTATTGCCGCGCCCGTCTCTGCCCGTCCGGCAATTACCCGCTCATGCAGGTTGTGGAGTGCCATGAAATCCCCAAAGTACCCCGTAACTGACGATCATATCCATATCGATCCGGTCAACGGGAGGGGAATAGAAGCGGCAAAGGATTTTTTCCGGGCCGGGGGAACTCACATGTTCCTCGTATCAAAACCCTCCTGGTCATTGTCAGTCCACCCGAGTTCAGGTCCGGAGTATTCGCAGGTTTTTGACGAAACCCTCCGGGTGGCGGGCATGGTTGCAGAAACCGGGGTTGTCGTTTATACAATTCTTGGCGTTCACCCGGCCGAGATCTCCCGACTCGCGGAGCGGATGACCCTTGATACAGCCGTGGAGGTCATGAAAGGCGGACTTGACTGTGCCGCAGGTTACGTCCGGGAGGGAAAAGCCGTTGCGCTCAAGAGCGGGAGGCCTCATTATGATGTGACCCCCGATATCCTTGCTGCTTCGAACCGGGTCCTTATGCATGCGCTTGAACTTGCTTCGGAATGCGGATGCGCACTCCAGATCCACGCGGAGACGGGGCCGTGTGCCGATATCGTGGATATGGCCAGCCGGGCCGGTATCCCGATCGAACGTGTTGTGAAACATTACGGGTCCCCGGACACTCCGCTCCACCCGTCGCTCATCGCAAAGCATGAATCACTCGCGCAGCTGGTCCGGGAACACCGCCCGTTCACCATGGAGAGCGATTACATGGATGAGAACTCGCGTCCCGGCGCGGTGATAGGCCCGAAATCCGTGCCAAGATACACAAACCAGCTCCTCGCGCAGGGCAAGATCACGGAAGAAGACTGTTTTTTTATCCATGGCGAGACCGTTGAAAAAGTGTATGGGGTTCCGGTACAGATAACCTGATTTTACCGGCTCACCTTTTTCTCCATCCCCGCCAAAGTGTGATCAATGTTTCTGAAGGTACATCATTCACCGGGAACGGCAGATGTCGTGGCGGTGTGTGATCGCGAGCTTATCAACACCACGATCCGGCATGATAACATGACCGTGGTCATCACCGAATCCTTCTACGGCAACTGCCCGTCAACTGAAAACGAAGTCAGGGATGCATTAAACAAGGCTGCGAACATCAATCTCATGGGTGAGCGCTCCGTGAGCCTTGCCATAGAGATGGGACTTATCACCCGCTCCGGCTGTATTATGATTGGGACTGTTCCCCATGCACAGATCTTCCAGCTATGACAACGACAATCAAGGATAATTTCTGTCCGAAATGCGGCAAGCCCACGCAAAATCCGGGTCTCTGTACAGACTGCAGGATCGGCAGCACCCCGTGGTTCACCTGCGATCATCGTGTACAGAATACCCAGTGCCCCAGTTGTGGCGCAATAAAGCAGGTGAATACCTGGACAGATTCCAACCGGGAGCGTTCCGAGATAGCACCGGAACTCGCGATGTCTGCTGTCCACTTCCACAAGGATGTCAAGAAACCAACCATGGAAGTGAGGATCGAAGATCTCACGGTCAACCGGTCCCGTGCAATGCTCACGCTCCATGGTACCTTCTACAAACAAGAGGTGGAAGGCACCTGTTCGGTCGAGATTCTCTGGCACAAGGAACAATGCGACCGGTGTAACCGGATCAGCGGAAGTTACTATGAAGGGGTCATCCAGGTCCGGGCTGAAGGCCGGCTCCCGAGCACGTATGAACGCCAGATGTCAACATCCATTGCCCAGCAGATAGAAGATTCCCTGCAGGCTGGAGGAGAACGTCTCTCTTTCATCTCCGATATGAACGAGACCCGGGACGGGGTCGATATCATCGTCGGGTCGCAGCACATCGGGGCCAAGATCTCCCAGGGTATCATTGCCCAGCTGGGTGGCAGGTACTCCACGCATCCCAAACTGGTTGGAGAGAAGAACGGCCGCCAGCTCTTCCGGATAACCTATTCGGTCCGGCTTCCCCGGTTCCAGAAATATGATGTTGTGGCAGTGAAAAACCGGTATTACGAGATAGAGCGCATCGAATCCCACCATGTCAGGACATTCGATCTCGCCGAAGGATCCTCCCGCTCAATCCGGGAAGACGATATCGAACGCATTCTTGGAAATGCGCGGAGTGCCGAATCCGCTCTCGTGGCATTTGCAGAGAGCACAACAATCGGTATCATGGATCCGGTATCCTGCCAGACACGCGAGTACCGGAAGCCCGGCTGGCTGGAAGTCAAGGCGGGCGATCACGTGGCAGTTCTGCGGGATGGCGATAATCTCGTTATAGTCAGGTAACGGATGCGGGTCAGACAGGTACCGGTACAGGGTCTTGACGCGATAAACGATGCCGACTGGGTAGATCATACAAGGCGGCCGTATATCGAAGACGGGATAGCATGGGTGCCGGTAAAAGACGGTGAACCGTTCGATAAAGAGGTTCCCGAACGGTCCCGCTACCATGGACGCGGGTATTACATGGTAGGCGATATCGCGATTGTTCACGGAAACCAGCCGGAACCGGCTGAAATTGAAAAGATCGCAGAATTCCGGAACCCACGGGGAATCGTCTGGATAGAAGCATTAAACGATGCCATGAGACTCCCGAAAACCCGCCTTGTCTGGGGGGAGGGGGGAGAGGTAACCCACAGGGAAAGCGGGTTTACCTATGTTCTGGATCCCTCACAGGTGATGTTTTCGCAGGGAAACCGCGAAGAGAAGATGCGGATGGCATCCCTGATCCAAAAGAGCGGGCCAAACCAAAGGGTGGCAGATATGTTTGCCGGGATCGGCTACTTCACGATTCCCATGGCCGGGGCGGGGGCGTTTGTCCATGCAATGGAGATAAACCCGGTCTCGTTTGGTTACCTGGAGAGAAATATTCTCATGAACAAACTATCCGGCCGGGTTCAGCCATCGCTCGGGGACTGCCGCAGTCTTCTTGAAGGAACATATGACCGGCTTGTCATGGGTCATTTCGATGCGATCGATATGCTTCCCGATATTATGACGCACATAAAACCGGGTAGTGTCATCCATCTCCACAGCATCGGCCCTGTTGAAGAGGAGATACAGTCAATAATTGAGGGAGCAGGTTTTTCTGCAACCATCAATGTACATAAAGTCAAGAAGTACCGGCCGCACACATGGCATGTTGTGCAGGATGTGACTATCGGATGACAAACCTCCAGACTCTTGCCGGAAAAGAGATTGTAGTTGCGGTAACGGGCAGCATTGCGGCTGTCGAAACCGTGAAACTTATTCACGCATTACGCCGGCGCGGGGCTGTTGTCCAGGCGGTTATGAGTACTGCTGCCGGGGAGATAATCTCCGCAGACGCCCTGACGTATGCAAGCGGCAGGGATACCATCACAAGGCTGTCCGGGCGCGTAGAGCATGTGACGTTCTGTGGGGACGGAGGCAGCGCGGATCTCCTGCTCATCGCACCCTGTACAGCAAATACCATCAGCAAAATTGCCTGTGGTATCGACGATACACCGGTTACGACATTTGCCACGACGGCTCTTGGAAGCGGAAAACCGGTAATCATTGTCCCCGCCATGCACCACAGCATGTACCGCCACCCGGCACTCAAAGAAAATATCCGGAAACTCAAAACCTGGGGAATCGGCATCATCGAGCCACGGATTGAGGAAGGCAAAGCGAAAATTGCCGATACTGAAGAGATTATTCTCAGGTGCGAGAGAGCGGTTCTTGGAACAGCACTTGCAGGCAAAAGGGTCCTCATAACAAGCGGACCCTGCCGGGAACCGGTCGATGATGTCCGGGTGCTGACCACGCGATCGAGCGGGCAGATGGGCAGGGCTCTCGCATTACAGGCATTCCGGCTGGGTGCCGATGTAACAATTGTCCATAACGATTCCCTTCCCTGTGTCACTAACCTGAAAGTTGAGACTGCTTCAGATATGCATGCAGCGGTTCTTTCCACGCTCAAAGAGCAGAAGGGCACAGACATCTACATCAGCGCTGCAGCGATCTCGGACTTTGCCCCGGAAAAACAGAAGGCCAAGATCCCCAGCGGAAAGCCGGCCACGATACAGCTTACCCCCCTCCCGAAACTCATCGATGAGGTGATTGCACAGTATTCACCCCTTGTAGTTGCCTTCAAACTGGACCGGGAACCGGAGAAGAAGGCACAAGCCCTGATAGAAAAAGGAGTCTCCCTCGTTCTCATGAACCCCCCGGAAACCATGGGAAGTCCCCATGGAGAGTATGATCAGCTCAGCTCCCGGGGCAGCAGGCCCTGCCGTGGAACAAAAGAGGAGATCGCGGCTGCGATCTGGGAGACACTGATTCGCGATCACATCCAGTCGGCATGAGGATTCTTTATAGAAAACCATCCAATCTATCCGGTATCTTTGTTCCATCCTATGACCCAGATTTCCGTTACTGCCTTTTGCCCGGGACACATATCCGGTTATTTCAAACGCATAGCAGGAGCTGACCCCGTAACCACAGGTAGTATCGGGGCGGGCATTGTAATCAGCGAGGGAGTTACATCCACGGTCACTCCATCAGAGATAACAACGGTCCGCATCCGGCAGCATTCCCCGACACATAAAGCACCGGTGACTCTGACAGAATCCCCGCCGCTGTCATATGTACTCGGGTGTCTGGGGGTGAAAGCTGAAGTTGTTACGGAATGCAACCTCCCGATAGGTGCTGGTTTTGGCTTGTCGGCAGCCGCACTGCTCTCGACGCTCACTGCAGTAAACCGGCTTTTTGAGCTCAACCTCAGGGAACACGACATTGCACTCCTGGCCCATGAGGCAGAAGTCATTCATCGGACCGGGCTTGGCGATGTCTCTGCCTGCCAGGGAGGAGGGCGGGTTGTCCGGAAAGGCCCGGGTATTGATGCAGATATCGAGAGGATATTTGATCTCGTTGATCCTTTGTATGCAGTCTCTTTTGGCCCCATCCATACCCCTTCAGTTCTGGGATCACCGGATCAGATGGAGCGGGTTTCCGCCGCATTTCCCAAATCGCATCCCAGGGATTTTACGGATTTTTTTACTCTCTCCTGCCGGTTTGCAAGCGAGAGCGGACTTATGACCGCTGAATCGAGAAGGGTATTAGCCAGATGCAGCGAAGAGGGAATTCCCGCGAGTATGACCATGCTGGGAGATGGCGTTTTTGCCTGCGGTGAAGGAGCAGAAGAGATCCTGAGGCATTTTGGGCATGTATACAAGTTCCGTATGGCTAAGACCGGTGCAAGAATAACAGGTGAGACTTCATGATTCCGTCCAGTCATCCCCGCTATCGTTCGCTCGTCACCCGCGAGCGGCTTGCGGGTTGTGCAAAAACCGGTATTGTTTCCTGGGAAGGCCTCACGGCTCACGGGAGAGGTGAAGCATTTGACTATCTTATCGGGGAGAGAACGACTGACAGTGCCCGGCTTGCCGAAAAGACCGCTGCCGCATTGCTCCTCTCGGCCCGCCACCCGGTGATATCAGTAAACGGCAACACGGCAGCTCTTGCAGCAACCGAGATTGCTGCACTCCAGAAAGCCTGCGGTGCGCGTGTGGAAGTTAACCTCTTTCACCGGACCGAAGAACGGGTGCAGCAGATAGAAGACCTCCTGCGATCGGCAGGTGCCGAGGTCTCCACGGGGGTTGCCGAACGTCTCCTCCCTCTCGATCATGACCGGGCATGGTGCCGGCGCGAGGGAATGTATGCCGCAGATGTCATTCTCGTACCGCTCGAAGACGGGGATCGCTGCGAGGCACTGGTCAGCATGGGAAAGACCGTAATCGCAATCGATCTCAATCCCCTTTCACGAACGGCCCGAAAAGCAACCCTCACGATTGTTGACGAACTTACGCGAGCACTTCCAGAAATTTCCCATGCCTGCCACAGCCTTGCACGCGAGGACTGCCCCGCCATTATCGGTTCCCTGAACAATCATTATCTTTTGTCTGAAGCAATACGTGAAATGACCGTGAGGCTCACCCATGCTCTGGACTGAACAGTTCCGACCGGAATCCCTGGATCAGATAATGGGCCAGGATCAGGTTCTGCAGCATCTTTCCCGGTTTGCTGCAGCCAAGACGGTGCCACACCTGATTCTTACCGGTCCCCATGGAACCGGCAAAAGTGTGGCCACCGAATGTTTCGCAAAAGCGATCTATGGGGAGGACTGGGAGCAGAATACTTCGGTCTTTCCGACCGCGGATGTTTTTTTGCAGGGAAAAGCATTCCTCGAACAGGATGACCGGTTCTCTCACCTGTACCAGAAGAGCCAGTCACTCATCACCAATTTCAAATATGTCATCAAATGGTACGCCTCCATGCGTCCCCTTGATGCCGAATTCAAACTCATGGTTTTTGAGGATGCCCATACCCTGAGCAGGGACGCCCAGCAGGCACTGAGGAGGATCATGGAGCGTACCAGCAGTACGTGCCGGTTCATTTTCACAACAACGAACCAGAGCGCACTCATACCTGCAATTACCTCCCGCTGCCTCCCGCTGTTCTTTGCCCCGCTCAGTCAGGATCTTGTACTCCGGAAGCTTCGTTCAATCAAGGATCTTCAGTCACCGGACCTTCACCCCTGTTCCGATGATGAGATGGAACTGATTGCTGAAACGGCGAAGGGAGATCTTCGCAGGGCGATTTTGCTCTACCAGGTAGCACTCCAGACCGGACGCTGCAGCGATCTCTTTTTGATCGCCCAGACCGAGACTGCAACCATTGCAGATTCTGCGATTGCCACCCTCAAGGCCGGAGATGCAAAAGGTGCAATCCGTAGGCTTGAGTCGCTCATGATTGATTACGGTCTTTCGGGTGCCGAAGTCTATAGTGAGATCCGGAATACAATAAAGCGGGAATACAACCTGCCAGAACTTGTCATCAGCCTTGCCGATGCGGAATACCGCACGCTGCATGCAAATAACGAGTTCATTCAGGTATCTGCCTTTACAACCGGCATACAGGAGCAATTCCCGTGAGTTCCGTAAAACAGGACAAGATCCAGGAGCATTACGATACCGTTGCTGATACGTACGATGACTATTATGATCAATACCGGGGAAGGAACTATCACAACCATATCAGCAATTATATGATCCATGCCCTGCCAAAAAAGGGAAAACTCCTGGATATCGGGTGCGGGACCGGCCTTTTTATCGAGAAATATACACAAAACGGTGGTAGTGCAGTAGGTCTTGATATCAGCAGGAAGATGCTGATCCAGGCAAGAAAGCGCTGTACCTGCACCGAATTCACCCTTGCATCAGGAGATACCCTCCCTTTCTGCGACAATTCGTTTGATGCCGTCTCAAGCCTTCTCGTGTTCAGTTATGTAAAAGATCCGCAGAAGATGTTAAGCGAAGTCTACAGGGTACTGCAGCCGGGGGGATCCGTTGCCATCTGCACGCTTGGGAAAAAACTTATCACCAAAGGGATACCGGCACTCTACTATATCAGTGAAAAAATGAACATCAACCATATCCTGATGAAAAATTTCGGGGAGCATTATTTTGACGAGAACGAGATGAACAATCTGTTTGAAAATGCCGGATTCTGCGAGGTCTCCACAAAATGGTGTTCTTTTGCCCATATCGATATGATCGATCCGGTCTTCCAGCTGGCAAAAAAGGTGGAGCCTTTTGTCGAGAAGCGCATCCCCCAGCTGGCTTACAATATTTTTGTCAGCGCACAAAAACCGGCAGACTAACTGCCACTGATTTTTTGTTTCTTCATTAAGTCTGCGAGTACGCGTTGTTTTTTCTGAATCGCTGCTTCAGAAGCCCGCAGCACATTCTCTTTCATCTCATCGAAATTCCGGACCTCGGTATCTGCCACTTTTTTCACCGGGGTATACGCAGATTCCCGGAACCTCGGGGCAAAATCCTGCTCTTTGCCATCCACCATAAGAACCGATTCCGGTTTCCCTGCCTCGGCATACCCGATCTTTTTGATATTCACACCGGCAGTTTTAATGACCCGGCATATCTCTTCCGCTCTGTCTGAGGGGGCAACAATGAGCAGGGCATCGAGAGATACACCAAGGTAATCGATCTGGAGTTTCTCAAGCATCTCACGGACATGGGGTTCCACAAGATCCGCGGTTGCCGGTTCATCGATCACGATCCGGCACCCTGCTGTTTCAGCCATCTCAAAGGCATCTCCCCGGAGCCCGCCGTTGGTCACATCGGTCATGGCATGGATTTGATAGAAGACATCGCTCTTCATGAGGGTCTCGCAGGCAGTGAGGAAATTGAGGTTGATGGTCTGTTCAACAACTTCAGGGAATCCCGAGTAAATTGCTGCAGTTGCAATGGTTCCCCCTCCGGCACCTTCGGTCATAAGGAATACATCACCGGGGGCTGTTGATTTTCGGGCGGTCAGGTGATCGGCAACTCCAACAGCTCCCACGCATCCCGTGAGACGGCTGCCAAGCACCATGTCCCCCCCGATCCGCAGGGTGGATCCGGTCACCAGAGGAACGTTCATGGCCTCGCCTACCGTCGTTATGCCGGCAGTATAATCAAAAATTTTCGCAACGTCCCCGTCATCAGCCACGTGGATATCTGAAAAGAGCATAACGGGTTTCGCACCCATCACGTACGTGTCCCGGAGCGTTGCGCGGGTTACATGGAATCCTGCAAGATACGGGAAGTCCGAGAGTCGCGAGTGCATACCATCCACGGTACAAACGGTGTACTTTCCGCCGGCAGATACCACACCTGCATCATCCATCTCATCTACACCAACAGAGGCCGAAGTCTTGCCGATAATACGGGCAATCTGCCGGTGTGCAAAAAAGTCGCCTTTCCCCCGGGAGCCAACGCCGAATTCTCCCATTTTGACACCGGCGGGTTCATATGTGAAAAAATCCCCGGACAATCCCCGGCAGTTCTTCACTTCCTGGATAACGGCCTGTGCAAACGATGATGCATAGGAGGAATTTGCCTTTTTTATCCGGATGATGTGATCGGTGAGGCTCTTTTGTATCGCATAATCTTCTTCACCGTTTGCAAGTCTCCTTCGGACAAACTCCTCAACATCCATACCATTCTGTACGTGAAATAGGAATAAAAAAGGAAGGGATACGCTGACTGATGTCGGTTATCACCTGAGAAGAATGCCAAATATATCGGAAAAGCAGCGGAGCGCATCATCGAATTTTCCTGACTTGAAAAGAGACATACCGTTGACAATATGAATCCGGACATCCTTTGCGTCAATGTAATACGCTTTGTCAAACGCCCGCGCCGATTCTTCGAGTCTTCCCAGCATGAAACACGAATTACTCATGACAACCCAGGCATCCGCATTGTTCGAATCCAGGGCAAGGGATTTTTCAAGAACGCTCACGGCATCCGCATGTCTGCCGAGCATGCTCAGGGCAAGCCCGTCCCGGTACAGGGATTTTGCATCGTCCGGAGAGATGGCGACAGCCCGTTCCAGCAGATCGTGAGCCTCTTCATAGCGTTTCAGATTTATCAATGCGGCTCCCTTTTTTGCAAGAGCAGACTGGTAGAATGGGAAAATCTTGAGGGCGCGATCATAACAGGCGATCTCATCCTCATATTTCTTCAGTTTGCCGTACGCATATCCCTTGTTCACCCAGGCGGAAAGATAGCGGGGACGGATCTTGAGTGCGCGCTCGGTACAGCGAATCTCGGCTTCGTATCTTCCAAGCATCCCCAGCGCTACGCCTTTATTGTTCCAGGCTGTTGCATTTTCAGGATCGAGCTGAAGCGCCTTACGGCAGCATTCAACCTTGTCTTCAAACCGGTCGAGCATCCCGCAGGCAAAACCCCGGGTGTTCCAGGCTTCTATGCAATGCGGATCGAGTTCAAGGGCTTTGTCGCAGCAGGCGATCTCTTCTTCAAACCTGCCGAGTTTTCCCAGAGCAAATCCCCTGCCCACCCAGGCCAGGGGAAGATTTGGATCCAGGGCAAGAGCCAGCGAAAAAGAAGTGAGTGCTTCTTCATGATGTCCCTCCCTCCCGAGAGCCGTCCCTTCCAGATACAGATCCCTTGCAGTCTTACGGGTATGCAATGTATCCGATACGGGGGGGACTGATGCCATACGATGTATTCCCTGGAGATCCAGATTCCTTTTAAATTAGTATGTCCACGTCGTATTTATACCAGAAGGTGAAATGTAGCCGGGAATTTAAGGAGAGATCATATGAAATATGCATTATAAAATAAATTAAAACAACTAATTAATAAAAAATATAAATGTTTAAATAAAATATAAACTCGTGAGACCCCATCCGCATTCTGATTCGGCTGCATCCGTAGTACTGGGAATCATTTTGTTACTTGCTATTACCGTTATGCTTGCAATACTTGTTCTTCTCTTATGCCAGATGCCGGCCATCAATCTGGAGAAGGATCAGAGTATACCGGCAATTTTTAAAATAACAAAAATACGGCATGTCGACGAGAATGGGAGAAATAATCTGGACAGTTATATGGTCATCAAGAATACTGCAACCAGAGATTATAAGAGCGAATCGCTCTCTGCCAAAACGTACAGAAACGGGATACTGCTGGATTGCGATATTTCAACACTGAACGGGGGGGATTTCATTGCCCATTCCCATCATTATAACGTCCAGTATATGAGTGGGGCAAAAGGGGATACATGGTATGCCAATGCAAAGATCGCAATCGATTACGAAGACAGGACCTTTCAACCAGGGGATCTGGTGACATTCGAAGTATATGACAATACAATGAAAAACGTGATCTCAAGCCATACGGTAAAAGCGTGAGATGGAAAAAATAGTTAATCATCAAGGCGCTTGAAAACACCCTTTTTCACTTTAAGGATTTTGCACTCAGGGCAGCGCCAGGTATCCGGGACGTCTTCCCAGGGGGTCCCGGCCGGAATTCCATTTTTGGGATCGCCTTTTACCGGATCATAGATGTAATGACATTCGAGACAGACCCAACGGGACATATTTACAACTTGTGACATGGTGCCTTCAACTCCGCAATTCGGGTAATTTACACATTTAATATCAGGTTAATTCATAAGAATGCTTCTTTCCGGGCAATGGGAAGTCTCAGTAATCAGGAGGGCAGATGACGGGCACAAAGACGCGCGACACGAAGGGGTTCTGGTATTTTTCCCTCCAGAGTAAAATCTCTGCATAACCGGGCCGCATCATCGTTATCGATCCCCCATGATCGGATAAAACATACATTTCCGCACGTCAGTTCAACCGGATTCCGTTCCCCCAACCGCAGGTATGCAGCTATCCGTTGCTCATCACCGGGAAAATGATATCGTATGTCATCAAGGAGACCTGCTGACTCCTCATAGGTAACACAGATAACCGGTATCCCGGTCATTTCCAGAATACGAGCCGGATCGAGAATATTGAACCATGCGATAGCACAGCCGGAAAGAAGGATAATATTGAGATCGGACCGGTCAAGGTCCCGAACCATCTGAAGAACAACATCCGTTCCATCCATACCCCCAACGGTTGCCTGTCCGAACGAAAAACCGTCGATTCTGAGATCCTTTCGCATTACTATTCCTGCAAGATTCGAGCGGGTACGGCCGGTATAGCTTTCTGCAATGCCCAATGCCCGCAGCCCTTTCTTGGGAATATGCATAGAAGCACTTATGACAACCGATTAAAAATACTATACCAATGAAATTCAACAAAGACGAGGTATGTATTTTAATTCCCACCCTGAACGAGGGACCGACAATTGGGGGCGTTGTCCGGGAGTTCAAAAGTCTGGGATATAATCATATCCTTGTTATTGACGGGAAAAGCACGGATAACACGGTAAAAAACGCCCGGGAGGCCGGGGCAAATGTCCGAACCCAGTCCGGAAAAGGTAAAGGAAATGCGATAATTGAAGCATTTGAAGTAATCGAGGAGCAGTACATCCTGATGCTTGACGGGGATGGAACCTATTCTGCCAAAGATGCCGAGAAGATGCTCACCCCGTTATTTTTGGGATTTGATCAGGTAATTGGCGACCGCCTCATCAATGCCGAAGAGGGATCGTTCTCCCGGTTAAATCTCTTCGGGAATCACATGCTGAACCTGCTTTTCAAGGTGGCACACAGCAGGGATCTGCATGACATTCTCTCGGGATACAGAGCCTTCACGAAACTCGCCATCCACCAGATGCATCTCACGGAAAAAGGATTCGAGATCGAGACTGAGATCTCCGTCGAGTCGGTCCGGAATGGCCAACGGGTCATGGTTGTACCGATCCGGTATCTTCGACGCCCGGGTACTGCAACAAAACTCTCCCCGTTCCATGACGGCATTAAGATCGTAAGCACGATCTACCGGCTTGCCAGGGTAAACAATCCCATGTTCTATTTTGGCATGATGGGGTTGTTTACAACACTTCTGGGAATGCTGGTAGGTGTGTACGTCCTGCTCGAATGGCTCAATCATGTTGAGCACATACCTCTGACAATTCTTACGGTTCTCCTCATTGTTGTGGGTATTGAGATTTTCATGTTCGGCATGATCAGCGACATGCTGCTGGTCTTCCACCGCGAGATCATACGGGAGATTCAGTTACAACAGCCGCCAAAACCACCCAAGTAATTTTTCTAACCTGCAATAATGTTGACAACGGATCTGAAAGATACGGATAGGAAAAGAAAAAAACTGTCTGTAGAAAACCCTTTTTCGATTAGCATCTCTCGCCCTACACAATTTTGTACCCATGCGACCCCCTCAGATACAAAACCGGAACTATCTCTCAATCACCCCGAAAACTGCATGAAACCGGCTAAGACACGGGAGGGGCCTCGGGGGGGTCATGCGGGTACATTGATATGTTGTGGCTTGTAACCAACCAATCCCGGAGAAGATTTCCGAGGGGGCTTACCCGGATTATACCGGTGTGCTGGCAATGGATGTGCACCGCCCGACCCCACCTCATAGATGTTACGCCAGCTCGGGAGCGTTTTGCAGTTCGGAATGATTTCTCCAGAGCAGAAAAACAAAAAGACTGAATCAACTGAAGCCTTTTTTTTGCGCAATTACCCTGCACGAGTGTTCGACCAAGGAAGTATAGAGATAGGCTTCATCCAGGGTTTTGCCTGCTGTAAAACTCCCATGCCCGCGTACCATGACCAGTCTGGAATGGATAAGAGCCGCGGCCACATTATCCGCAATCTCCTGCGAGCCGGGAGCACCGGTTACAACAGGAATGACAGGACAGAGCATCTGGCCTTCACTGTCTTCAGGAACTATCCGGTCAAGCATGAGCGAAGCTGCAATCGCCGTCGGGGGGTGAGCGTGGACGATTGCATGATAAGACGTTTTTTTATATACCTCGCGGTGAACCCTGTATTCGCTGGAAGCTTCCCGGGGAGCTTCGCCGACAAAAGGAACAAAAACCGGTTCTCCGGCAACGTCGAGATATGCGCCGGTCCGCTTGATCAGGAATCCGTCATCGGCCCGGACACTGATATTTCCGAAATTCCCCCCGACAAGGTGTTCGGCAAAAAGCCGCTTTCCAATCCGCTCAAATTCTGCTGAATACATGCCACACACCATCTCTTCTTTCAAAGGGTTTCGATGATTTTCCGGTCTGTTCTGTCATACCCCACGGCTTCAACGAGGGCAACGTCCGCAGGAACCACGGGGGATTAGCCGGATTCCGCTCATCAACTCTGTCGCTCAGTCCCCGGCATACTTACCGGTTCTCAACGGAACTGGATCCCGACATCCCGGATTTTATTGTACCGTGCGATGTTGAGAAGGAGCGGGGTCAGTGACTCGACCATCCCCGATGCAGCCAGAGGACCTGCATCGAAGGCGGTCAGATGAGAGATCTGGTTAACAATATCCATTACCGTGTGTTTTGCCCCGGCATCGTCACCACAGACCGGGACCGAATAGGTGAGTTCCTCATCGAGCGCTTTCCACCGGTTGGCGGCGATGGCATTGAAAGCGGTACAGATCTTTGCTTCAGGAGAGATCATTTTCTTGATGAGAAGGGCAGCGGAGCCTTCCTGTGGAGGGACGCAGGTGAAGAAGTCATGTTTTTCCATGGGGTTTACAGGACTGATCACAATCTTATTTTCAAACCCGTGCAGGGTCTCAAGAGTACCCACGAGGTGTTTGAAGGGGATGGCCAGAATTATTACTTCCGCCGCATCGATCGCCTCCTGGTTGGAGACACCGGTCAATGAACAGTCCAATCCCCGTTTTTTGAGGGTATCTTTGCCAAGAGTGCAGGTCGCTTCAGCCTTCTCTTTCTCCCGTGACCCCACAACAACGTCAAATACCGGTGAGAGGCGCATTGCGATCCCTTCGCCGATATCTCCCGTACCCCCGACAATACCAATCTTCATTTATCCCAACACCGGTTTGAGGATTTTCTCTAAGGTTGCAGCATCCGTGACACCCTCCATGGACTGGATGATCTTCCCATCCTTCTCAATGATCAGGGTCGGGACAACACGGATCCCATACTTTTCAGCAAGGTCCATGTGCTGGTCAACATCGACCTTCCGGATTTCGATCGAATCCCCCATTTTTTTCTCCAGTTCCTCAAGGATAGGTGTCTGTAATCTGCAGGGCCCACACCATGTGGCGAAAAAGTCAAGTAAAACCGGTTTGCTCATTGATATACCCGGTAAAGTAGTCGATTAAAAAAAAGATAAATCTATGGTATTACTACTTGGAGAGAATCTCCATGATGATCTTACCATATGCGGGCCGGGTGACAATCACACCCACCAGAACACCAAGGATGGTGATCAGGGCAAATCCCTGGAGTGTGGTAAGGGGCATCAGCATCAGGGGCACCATGGCAATGATTACCGTTGCCGCTGCGATGATGATGATCATCAGGGCACGACCAAGCCTCTTGAGATACAGCGTGGGGGAGGGAACTCGGCCTTCGTGCAGGATCTCATCGGTAATAACGACCATCTGATCGATACCGGTACCCACCACGGCTATCAGGCCGGCGAGTGTCGGCAGATCGATCTGGAATTTGATCGCACTGATGAACCCGAGGAGGATGAGAACCTCTGAGGCATTGATCAGTACCATCGGGAGAACAATACTTGGTTCACGATACCGGTAATAAATAACAAAGCCAACTGTTATGAGGGCAAGAATCCCGGCAATGATCGCAACCGTCATGTTCTTTGCGCCCTGTTCAGCCGGAACAGAGCCACTTCCGACAATCTTCGTTTCTACCGGTAGTGCACCGGCACGAAGGTGGATATCGAGCGTCTGTGCAGCGGTCTCGCCCGCGGCTCCGGCTCCGGTAGTAGCAGACCACTGTCGGTTGGGAGTGGTCTGAAGTTTCGCTGCAGCATCCGCAACCATCGGGGCGTTAAAGACCGTTTTGTTATCAAGAATCATCAGGAGGTAGTGATCCTCGGGATTTTTCGTGAGACCGTACTTGATTGCAGCCTGCTGGAGTGCAGTTGCACCCGCTTCATTGAGTGTGAATGGAACACCCCATACACCACTTCTCTGGAGATCTTTTTCAGGATTGCCGACACTGGAAATCGCATCACCATACAGGACATGTTCACTCTGGTTTCCAACGGTCTGGATCCGGATTTCAAATTTGCCCTGCTTCCCGACGAGATCCTTTGCCTGGTTCATGTCCACGCCGGCCATTTCAACCCGGACGTACTGTGCAACATTGCCCATGCCACTGAGGATATTGATCTTTGTATCCTTTGTACCAAGGGAATTGAGTTTGTTTTCAAGGATCTTCTTTACGAGTTCACCGGTATTTTTTGAAACACCCTGCTGATAGGATGTGAGTTTTCCACCTTCGCTTTCAAAGATCGTCTCCAGTTGAGCGCGTGAATAATATTTCCGTATCTCAAGATGGGTCGGATCGGTGGTTTCTACCAGGAGCACTTCAGTGTCCAGTTTCTTGGAAAGGTTGGCCGTGAAATCATTGATAGGTTCAGTAGTAGTAAACCCGACTACCTCTGCCTGAAATTCCATCTGGAGCCAGGCACCATTCTGGAGGTCAAGGCCGTACTGGAGGTTTGTTGTAAAATTTCCCTTATCATCGAAATGCGGGTAGATAGCAATGACCGATAGTACAACAAGGATCAGGAGAGCTGCAACTCTCCAGTCCGAAACAATCTTTTTGATTTCCTTTGCGTTCATTTGCCACCTGCCTTCTGGACGTACCATTTGAGAATGCCGGCATTGGTGAGCCAGGTATTCAGGATATCGGCCGCAAGGCCGATGAGAAGGACTGCGGAGATCTCCCACATTATCTCGACACCACCAAGCCACGATACAATAAACATGGCGGTAGCCGCTGCAAACGTTGTGGAGGTCATAATGATACCGGTGTGGAATGCCCCGCTCAGTTTCTCATTCAGTTTGCCCTGTCGTTTCAGTACCCTTGTTGTCAGCAGGATATCGCTGTCGACAGAATAACCGATGAGCATCAGAAGTGCTGCAGTCGTACCCAGAGTGAGAGTCAGGCCAAGGAGACTCATTGCCGCTGCAGTCATGGCCATATCGGCAAATGCCGACAGGACTACAGCGCAGGAAGGAATGAAAGTCCTGAACGAGACGAAAACAACAATCGACATGCCAATAAATGAGATGATCAGTGCTATGACTGCCATCGACTGGTTGCTCTTCCCAAATGTCGGATCTATCGATGCCATGGCTTCATGTACAGGATAATTCTTTTCCACTACGCCCTGAAGGCTGTCGAGCTTTGCCTGATCCATCGGGCCAAACTGCAGCAGTTTTCCATTTATACCATCCTTGATACTCACCAGCGGATAATCGGAAAAGACAGCATGGATCTGGTCATCTGTCTGGGTGGTTGTAACCGAATAGGAATACCCTCCGGCAAACTCCATGCCGGGGGTTACGGGCATGCCCGTGGTCGCCACATTAAAACCGATTATTACAAGAGAGATTACCAAAAGTACGAAGGGAAGTATCACCAGCTGTTTTGGTGAATATTTCTCGATATTGTAATTGATCAATCCCATGACTTAATCATCTGCTCACTACGATTAAATAGTTACCAGATATGAAGAGAATCCGTCAATTCTATGGATCCTTTTTTGAGAACAAAGCAATTTTGCGCAGAAAAAAAAAGTCTCTTCAAAAATCGGCTCGTTTTACAATCAGGAATTGAATATTGCACAAAATCAAAAAATATATATACTGCGACCTTTGACAATAAATGTATGAGATCTCCATCAGAGATCAAGCGGATAATTGAGGGCCGGCTCCGGTCATACCTGTCCAAGGACAAGACCGGCATACGACGCGAGGTGCTCAGGCTCTTTCTCCGATCCAAATCAATCACTATTGCCGAACTCGTAACCGCACTCCAGAAACAGTTCTCCGTTACATTCCATGCAATTGCGTCGATGGTTGGAATAATTGCTTCCCGTATCGGTATACTTAGGGCGATACGGAATGAGGATGGGCAAAATTCCTACGAACTCAAAGAGAAATATTGTGATATTGTCATACGGATCGTTGGTGCATAACTAATAAACCCCCGATCCATAACGGTTTTTAGAGCCGGCTGCCTATACTAACAGCATCATGTATACCAATCCGCATGACAGCGCGGCTATAAGCGATGTCACGATTGTTCCGGAAGTTGTTGAATATATCAATAAAAGAGACTGCGATTTCCGTATCTGTACTTCCTGCGGGGGACCCATTTTACTCCCGGTCCAGGTAAAACCACCCAAGAAAACGGATCTCCTGATACAGGCCGGAAATCACATGGTATATGTTTCCATCCACCAGGCAAGGTTTCTCCACAGCATCCGGATGGATATGATCCCATTTTTCGATGATCCAGAGATAAACGGGCACGAGTACGGATGAGCTACGAAGAGATTCCGCATACGGCCGATGTGAAAATCCGCGCACGTGCAGAAACCCCCGAATTACTTTTTTCTGAAGCATTTAATGCCCTTATGCAAGTAGTCTTCGGAAAGAACCGTTCCGGCGAACAGAAGCGGGTTGTAGAGATTCATTCAACGGACCGTGAATCGCTCCTCGCAGATTTTCTTTCGGAAGTCCTTTTCATATCAGAAGTGGAGGGCATGGTGTTTTGTCGTGCGGATATCACTATCCTCGGCACAGATCTCACTGCGATCCTTTACGGGGAGCCATTTGATGCTGCACGCCATTTGGAAGGAACCGAAGTAAAAGGGATTTCTTACTCGGGGCTTTCGATCTGGCAAGACGAGAAGGGTTATATCCTGGACATCCTATTTGATGTATAAAAATTGAGACCTGCCATGATTGAAGGAGTCAGACAAAACGGACCTCTGGAATGGGAAGTCCCCATTGGATTTATCCCCGGTATGCGAGTTCCCGGGAAATTTTTCCTCTCAGAATCCTTGGGAAAAATTCTCGAGGAGGGCGCGATCCACCAGATTGCAAATGTTGCAACAATGCCGGGAATAGTTAAAAATTCCCTGGCAATGCCCGATATTCACTGGGGGTACGGGTTCCCGATTGGCGGAGTTGCTGCATTCTCGCTCAACGAAGGGGTAATCTCACCGGGGGGCGTAGGGTTTGATATAAACTGTGGGGTCCGTTTGCTGACAACCCCCCTGGCCTTCAAGGACGTGACAGGACGTCGTGACCTGATTAATGAACTATACCGGGCAGTCCCTACCGGAGTCGGGGCAAAAAGTTCCCTGAAAATATCCGCACAATCCCTGGATGGAATGATGAACAAGGGCGCACGGTGGGCTGTCGAGGCAGGATACGGTACTAAGCGAGATCTGGTCCGGTGCGAGGAACAGGGTTGCATGAAGGAGGCAGATACCGGAGCAGTATCTGAAAAAGCAAAGCAGCGCGGAGTTCCCCAGGGTGGTACTCTTGGCTCGGGCAACCATTTTCTGGAAATTCAGGTCGTTTCTGAGATTTACAATCCCGAAGTGGCAAAAGCATTCGGCATCAGCACCGGCCAGGTCTGCTGTATGATCCATTGTGGCTCGAGGGGTCTTGGTCACCAGACCTGCACCGATCACCTGAAAACACTCGAGGCTGCAACGAAAAGGTACCAGATCGCCCTTCCCGACCGGCAACTGGCCTGTGCCCCGCTAGCATCCCCGGAAGGGAAAGCTTACTTCGGAGCTATGGCGGCCGCAGCAAATTACGCCTGGGCAAACCGCCAGATAATAACCTATACAACCCGGCAGATTCTTGCAAAAATGTTCAGCATTGATTATGAGGAGATGGAACTCGTATACGATGTAGCACATAATGTTGCAAAGATCGAAGACCATGTTGTCGATGGGAAACGGATGACCGTATGCGTCCACCGCAAAGGAGCTACCCGGGCATTCGGCCCCGGCACCGAAGATCTTCCGGCAGATCTCTCCAGTATCGGGCAGCCTGTGATCATTCCGGGGAGCATGGGAACTTCATCCTTTGTCTTGTGCGGTACGGATACTGCTATGGAACGGACATTTGGCAGCACATGTCACGGTGCCGGAAGGGTAATGAGCCGGACCCAGGCGAAAAAGAGGATGAGCGGGAAGGAAGTGACGGATCTCCTGCTCAAAAAAGGAATTATCGTCAGAGCCCCAAACGAGAACGCGATCGCTGACGAGGCCCCGGATGTCTACAAACCAAGTGAAGAAGTTGTCAGGGTGGTCCACGATCTGGGCATATCCCGCCTTGTTGCCCGTCTTACCCCCATCGGTGTGATAAAAGGATGAGTTGCCGGGTAGGATTTGTTTGGGAGACAAAACAGCATTTCAACCGGTATATCGAAGATTGCGGCTTATCCTGTGATCTGATCACACCCCATATGCTTGCAGCCCCATTTTTCAGGGGGACATTTAATTGCATTATCATACCCACGGGATTTGCAAACCCCCACTACTCAAATCTCCTTCCGGCACTCCGGGCATCCTCGCCTAGGATCCAAAAATTCATTGAAAACGGGGGACATCTGTTGGTGTTCGGGGCTGCAACAGACAAGCCAGATACATATGACTGGCTGTCATTCCCGGTTACATATGTTCATGAAGTCAGACCCCGGAACATTTCCTGCGTTCCGGGAAGAGTGGCCGGTACCCTCATCGAGGATTATGATGCCGCGCATATTGAATGCGATGGCGTTTTCCCGGCACATGATGCAGAATGTGTCGGCCGGGCAGAAAATGCCGATGTCATTATTGAGAGGAAGATTGGCAAGGGGAACATTGTTATTACATCCGTGCATGAGTACCCGTCGCGGGCATTTTTAAAGAATTTCTGTCAGTCCGGGCTCCCAACGCTGTTCTGATCCCGGAGACAGAAAGCCCGGAATCTGCTTATGATGAACAGATATTCCGGAGGGGTTTGTAAAGACGCAATCTTCTTCTAGATAGAAAATGACCAGACTATGAGGTATCCCAATGCACCGTTACACCATGTCCTGCAGTGCAGAGGCAGGCGATCTTGAGCCGATCGTCCTTGCAGTCCATGACCTGATCCATCATCTCCCCGTCACGGCCAAATCCCGCGAGCATGCCGGAATAAGGGTCGAGGACGGAAGAGTGATAGATCGCCAGTATAACGGCCCGGTGCTCCTTGAAGCAATTGAGAAGAACCAGTTGATCCAGACAACTCCCTCAAGCGGGCCGTACAAAGGTGTCCCGGTAACGGTGACTCCGTTCAGGGATTGTGATGGGAATGCGATAGGGGCTATCGGGATCGTTGACATAACGGGGATTTTTGACCTTGCCACACTTATGGAGCACCAGACCGCTATCCTCAAGCAGGTTTGCGGGAAGGATCCCTGCCCGCTTCCTTCAGAAAAAATTGATTCCAAACGGTGATTTTCTTGGCAGATTCTGCTTTCAAGGTCCTTGAAATTCTCGAGCGCAACAACGGGCCGATTTCCGGAGAGACGATCAGTAACGAACTGGGTATAACGAGGTCCGCAGTCTGGAAACAGATCAACGAACTTCGGATAATGGGATATGACATCTCATCATCCCAGAAAGCAGGATACATGCTGACCCGCTCCAGTCATAATCTGTTGCCGTATGAGATTCATAAAAAACTGAAAACACAGGTTATCGGGAAAAAGATACGATATCTCGATAGCACACCTTCGACAATCGCCATTGGAAAACAACTCTGTTCTGAAGGAAATGTCGAGAAGATCCATGGAACCGTGATAATTGCTGAAGAACAGACAGGTGGAGTAGGCCGCATGGGCAGGGCCTGGGTCTCACCCAGGGGAGGGATCTGGATTACAATAATTCTCAAGCCCCATATCCCTCTGGATCACATTTTCATGATCACCATGGCAGGATCCATTGCCGTTGCCCGTGCAATTCGTAAAGAGTTTGATCTGGGCGCATTGATAAAGTGGCCGAATGATATTTTTATCGGGAACAAGAAAGTTGCAGGTCTCCTGCTGGAACTGGATGCTGAAGCAGATACCGTCCACTACTGCCTCCTCAGTCTTGGCGTGGATGTCAATGTGCCAGTCAGCAACTTTTCCCAGGTAACCAAGAATGATATCACATCAATACAGGCAGAATTAGGCCATGATGTTGACAGAGCACCGTTCCTGGCTCGGATCCTCAAGGAATTCGAAAGCCGGCTCTTCCTGATTGAAAGCGGGGAATACAACACAATAATCCAGGAGTGGAAAAGTATGTCATGCACGCTTGAAAACCAGGTGCAGATTCGGACGCTCCGCAATACATTTGAGGGAGAAGCCGTGGATATTGATGAATACGGTGCTCTGATAATTAAAAAACCGAATGGCAAACTCGAACGTGTTATTGCCGGCGACTGTTATCACCAGTAGCGGCGATATCATTTTATCGTCAACCATCCTTTTTTTTAAGGTTTACGATGTTTGGCGACTTGCAGAGATCCCGGATCATTGCATATTCCGCGGTTTTTCTCGGGCTGATTACGCTCGGCGGCTGGATATCGATCCCGTGTTTTCCGGTTCCTTTCACCCTCCAGACACTGTTCATCCTCCTCTCCGGGGCAGTGATGCGGCGGTATGCAGTAATACCGGTTTGTATTTACATCAGCATGGGCATTTTGGGATTTCCGGTATTCCATAACGGCATGGCAGGTCTCGGTATCCTGCTGGGTCCGACCGGCGGGTACATTGTCGGGTTCCTGTTCGCGGCCACAATCGCGGGACTGGCATATGAACGTCATTCCCGATTGGTCCGATTCGGGGGGCTTGCGGCAGCAACAGCCATAATCTACATCTGCGGGATCGCGTGGCTGATGTATTCACTCGGGCTCAGCTTCATTTTGGCATTCACTACGGGTGTCCTGCCATTCGTCATCGGAGATGCCATCAAGGCATCGGCAGCATACCTGATTGCAGAACGGTTCTCATGATAACATTCGATCGCGTTCAGTGCAAAAACCTCTCCATTGATTCCCTTGTCATACCCGAAGGGATTACCGCGGTTATCGGAACAAATGGAAGCGGGAAGACAACCCTGCTGAAATTGTGCGCCGGGATATATCTTCCAGAGGGCGGGATCATCCAAATCGATGGTATCTCACCCAGAAAAACTGAAACCGGCTGGGTAAATGAATTTCCCGATAGAAATATTCTTTTCAACTCCGTGTCCGATGAGATTGCCTCAGCCCTTCGGTTCCGGAATATTCCGTGTGCTGAAGTTGAGGGGCGGATCACAGACCAGATGGAACTGATGGGCATCCGGTATATGAGAGAACGGATGATGCGTGAACTCTCAGGAGGGGAAAAAGTCCTGGTTGCCCTTGTAGCAGCACTGGTTCACAAGCCGGGCCTCCTTGTCCTGGACGAGTACGATTCCCATCTGGATGTAAAAAAAGTCAGCGAGATCGAGACGATTATACGGAGGAGCAATGTACGCCATGTGATCCGGTGCACCCAGCAGATGGAGACTGCTGCTCTTAGCGATTATGTAATATTCATCAATGAAGGGAGGATTACATTTACAGGAACACCGGAACTCGTCTTTTCATATCTGAAGGATACCCCGTTTTATCCATTCTCCTGGAGGATAGCGCAATGAAAATTGCCTTAAATAGTGTACAGGCAACCCGGAGCAACTGGGCTCTTTCCGCAAACGGGGATTTCCGCGAAGGAGTTCACCTCATCACCGGTGAAGTCGGCTGCGGTAAGACAACACTTGCTCTGATGCTTGCCGGGTTTTTTTCCCCAATATCAGGTTCGATCGTCAAAGAGGGACTCTTGTCGCAGATGATCTCATTCCAGTTCCCCGATTACCATATAACCGGAAATACTCTTGCGGATGAGTGCCGTTCATGGGGTCTTGATCCATCGCGGATCCTGTCATTGGCACATATTACCCGGACCCCGGACAGCGATCCGCTAACGCTCAGCCGGGGAGAACTGAAACGGCTCCTGTTGACGTGTCTTCTTGAAAAAGAGTACGATCTCCTTATCCTCGATGAACCATTCAGCTCCCTTGACTGTTGCGAGAAAGAGAGATATTGCCGGATTCTCTCTGAGAAGCCTCATGGAATAACAATCATACTGACGCACGAACAATCGTTTTTTCCCCGCATCGATTACATCTGGGAGATTCACGAGGGTCACCTTTTCTGTATTGGAAAGACCCCGGATGCGATACAACAATGGAAACACGCACCCCCGCTGATAAAAAAACTCGTTGAATCCGGCAGGACACCGCACAACATTGCTCCTGAAGATCTTCTGGAGGCGGCATGCAGGATGTGAGAATCCGGATCGGATCTGCAGCAGTTCTTTCAGTCATCGCATTTATCAGCATTTCCGGTGCGCTGCTTGTACTGTTGTGGTGGTTGATTGTTACCCCGCGTTATTCAATACTGAAAGGGATTCGCACCACATATCCTGCATTTATTCTGATTGCATTCTTCAGTTTTATCCTCGAGATAACAAACAGCGGCGGAGTCTCGTACTTTGTAAGAATGAGCGTCATCGTACTCATCGGCATGTGGATTCTTTATGAACAGCAACCGGGAGAACTACTCAGTCTCTGTGTGTGGCTTTTTGGAAACAGGATCGGTTTTGAGATGGGTTTGATAGCGGAGATGGGCATACAATCCTTCGAACTTCTTCTCGCTGACATCGAGCGCATCCGTATAGCAGAAAAACTCAAAGGGATCGCGTGGGGACCAAAAAATGTAATTCCATCCGGAATCATCCTCGTCAACTGGGCGCTTATCCGGGCTGAGGATACAACAGAGCTCCTTGCAGTACGGGGATTTAACGGTCAGGGAACATTCTGCCCGCGATTTGTGACAACTACTCGGGACATTATTGCCGGAGTCAGCATTGTCTGCCTTTTTGTGATCGCATTCGTTCCCGTTAGTGAATTTTTTATACTTTACCGATGAAGCTTTGAGAGGCTTATTATGATTCTACGGAAGCCCCGAGGTTTCCATTATGCGCACTGCCGCTCCTCATAAAGTTCTGATTACTGATACAACACTCCGGGATGCCCATCAGTCGCTTATCGCAACGCGGTTACGAACTGAAGATATGATCCCTCTCGCACGGGAAATCGATCAGTGTGGTTTCTTTTCGGTTGAAGCCTGGGGCGGCGCTACCTTTGATACCTGCATACGGTTCTTGAATGACGATCCTTGGGATCGTCTCCGGGCACTCAAAGCTGAGCTGAAACATACCCCCATCCAGATGCTACTCCGCGGCCAGAACCTTGTCGGATACCGTCACTATCCTGATGATGTTGTTGATAAATTCATTTCTGCATCGCACAGGAACGGTGTCGACATTTTCCGTATCTTCGATGCCCTGAATGATATCAGGAATATGAAGCGATCCATGGAACAGGTCAAGTCTGTCGGAGCACATCTGCAGGGCACGATATCCTACACCACGAGCCCGGTTCACAGCACCCGGTCTTTCATCGAGATGGCAAAAGAGCTCTATGCCCTTGACGCGGATTCGATCTGCATCAAAGATATGGCAGGACTGATTATGCCCGAATCTGCAAGGGAACTCATCACCGGGATCAAGGATGCGGTTGACGTGAAAGTCTGCCTGCACAGCCATTCCACGAGCGGAATTGCTCCCATGAGTTACCAGACTGCTATCGAGGCAGGTGTGGATATCCTTGATACCGCTATGTCCCCCTTCGCCATGGGCACATCCCAGCCACCAACGGAGAGCATTGTTGCATCCCTCATAGGGACACCTCGTGAGACAGGAATTGACCTGATCAAACTCCGGGAAGTACGAAATGTCTGTATGCAGATCCGTGAGAAATATGCCGGACTGGTGAGCCCCATCTCAGAGCGGGTTGACAGCGATGTGCTCATCTACCAGCTCCCGGGGGGCATGATCTCCAATACAGTCTCCCAGTTGCAGGAACAGGATGCCCTGAACCGGTGGGACGATGTCCTTGCGGAGATCCCGCGGGTCAGAAAAGATCTCGGATACCCACCCCTCGTTACGCCAACGAGCCAGATTGTCGGGACACAGGCGGTCCTGAATGTGCTCGTGAATGGCGAGCGCTACCGCAACGTCACAAAGGAAGTTAAAGATTATGTCCGGGGTCTGTACGGGAAATCCCCTGCACCGGTCAGCGACGAGATCCGTCATATCATAATAGGGGACGAAAACGTTGTCACGGTCCGGCCTGCCGACCTGCTCGAACCCGCTTATGAAAAGATGAAAAAAGAAGCAGTTGCAGCCGGCCTCGTCAAAAAAGAGGAAGATGTCCTCACGTACATCCTGTACCCGGCAATCGCCCCCTCATTCCTCAAAGGAGAAAGGGTTCTGGAAGAGATCCCCAAGAAGCAGGCTGCTGCCAAACCCCTGGGAGATATTCCCGGCCAGATGGAAGTGGAAGTAGACGGAGAAGTGTTCTCCGTAAGGATCGTCTCCGTTGGGGGAAGCCAGGTTGCCGTATCGGCGGTCTCATCCGCTCCGCAGAAGGCCCCCCGCGGGGATATTGCCGGGGGGATTAAGAGCAACATGCAGGGAATGGTTCTCCAGGTGCTGGTAAACCGGGGAGCCACCGTCAGGAAAGGAGACACCCTGGTGGTTCTTGAAGCAATGAAGATGGAAAATCCCATCCACAGCCCGGGTGACGGCAAAGTTACCGAGATCTTTGTCGATGCCGGCGATGTCGTCCAGAACGGCGATGTCCTGCTGGTGATTCAATGAAATTTTTTGAAAAACTCCTGATTGCAAACCGGGGCGAGATTGCAATCCGGGTGATGAGGGCGTGCCGCGAACTGGGCATAGAAACAGTAGCTATCTTTTCCGATGCGGACAAAAATGCCCTCCACGTCAGATATGCAGACGAAGCATTTCATGTCGGGGAAGCCCATCCCTCCAAGAGTTATCTCAATATGGACCGCATCCTCGATATTGCCCGGAAAAGCGGGGCTGAAGCAGTCCATCCCGGATATGGGTTCCTTGCGGAAAACTACCGGTTTGCCAAACGCTGCCAGGAAGAAGACGTAAAATTTATCGGGCCCCAGTGGAAGACCATCCGGGCAATGGGATCCAAGATCGGCAGCAAACAGATGATGAAAGATGCCGGGGTCCCTGTTCTTCCGGGCACTGATGGCGGCATCAACAATATTGACGATGCGAAAAAAGTTGCCGATCAGATTGGTTACCCGGTCATCGTCAAAGCCAGTGCCGGTGGCGGAGGCATTGGCATGCAGATTGTCAATGACGAGAACGCGCTCGAAGAGGCGATCACAGCAAGCATGCGCATTGCCAAGTCTGCATTTGGGGATGCCACGGTTTTTATTGAAAAATACTTAGTAAAACCCCGCCATATTGAATTCCAGGTTCTTGCGGATGAACACGGCAATGCCGTACACCTGTATGACCGGGAATGCTCCATCCAGCGGCGTCACCAGAAACTCGTGGAAGAAGCGCCGTCTCCGATTATGACCGATGCATTGCGGGAACGGATGTCGGCATCAGCCCTCAAAGTTGCAGAAGCATCGCATTACAGTAATGCCGGTTCAGTCGAGTTCCTGTACAGCCAGGGAAATTATTATTTCATGGAGATGAACACCCGCCTTCAGGTTGAGCATACAATTACCGAGATAATTACCGGAGTAGACCTCGTCAAACAGCAGATCGCGATCTCCGCTGGGGAGAGTCTTCCCTTTGAGCAGGAGAATCTCTCTATCCGGGGCCACGCGATCGAATGCAGGATCAATGCTGAAGATCCCCAGAATAATTTTGCCGCCGACCCCGGTAAAATTATCCGGTACCGCTCGCCCGGGGGCCCTGGCATACGGGTGGACAGCGGCATCCACATGGGATACACGATTCCTCCCAATTACGACTCCATGATAGCAAAACTCTGCGCATGGGACAGTACCCGCGGGGAGGCTATCCGGAGGATGAGGCGCGCAATCTCGGAATATATCATCATGGGGATAAAAACAACCCTGCCGCTGCATTATGCCATCATGAACAACCCACAGTACATCGAGGGGAACACTCACACGCACTTCCTCCAGGAAGAACATATCCTGAGTACTCTCGAACGGTACAAACGCGATGAGGAAACACGGATGCTTACCCTTGCCGGATCGTTCGACCCGGGGAAAAAAGTGGCGGCGATAACCGTTGCGGTCAACCAGTACCTGCAGCAGCAAAAAAAGTAATCCCTCTGGATTAACGCCGTATGAGAACCTTTAACTATTTTTACGGCGTTTCTATTATGCACTTTTGTGCTGCGGTGGCCTAGCTGGTTAGGGCGCCAGACTCATAGGGTTCAATCGAACGCGTTTGATCGTTCAGGCTTTGAGACATCTGGAGATCGGGGGATCGTAACCCTCCCGCAGCATCCAATTTTCTGCATGCGGTATTCTATTTGTTTCCGGACACATCCTCGGGTTTATGCGCCCAAAATCCATTTTGGCAAACAGTTTGTTGGTATTTTCCGGGTTTCTTAAAAAAATTTAAGTGCGGTATGATCCAACACTGATCCTGAATTGTAGGTGAAAAATGCTTCTTGTAAATGCAGCAGTAGGAATTATACAGTTAATCATTGCAATCGTTTTTGCAGTGGTTGCACTGTATATCGGATTCTCCGTATTCGGAAAAGTAACCGGAAAGATTGACGAACAGAAAGAACTTGCAAAGGGCAACGTTGCCTTCGGGGTTGTCGTTGCAGCAATTTTCATTGCAATTGCATTGATTGTCCAGTCCGGGGTTTCAGGGATCTCTGTTGGTATCAGCAAAGCAACCGCACTCGGCCTGACCTCAGCCGATGGTCTCATCGCAATCTGCGTTGCATTCATCCAGCTTATTCTCGGTATCCTTCTTGCAGTCGGTGCAATCTACCTTGCACTCAACATCCTCGACAAACTTACCAAGGGAATCGATGAGTTCGAAGAGCTCAAGAAAGGAAATGTTGCAGTTGCCCTTGAAATGGCTGGCGTCATCATTGCTGTGGCACTGATCATCCAGTCGGGTATCGGCGGAATCACTGCCGCATTAATCTGATTTCTATTTTTTTTTACCGTTGTCCGAACCGGTTTATCGTTCGGATTAGTTCTGCAAAACCATCCAGTTCCATAGTCAGGACTTCATCGCGGGTCATCCCCATGCTGGTTTCCGCATCCGCAGTCAGCATCTCCGGGCCGCGAACTGCAGTGCGATGAATTCCATCCCGCGAAACCATATCCTCCAGTTCGGCATCATGAACAAATGCCCGGCCGGGAATGATGATGGTATCCCGCATCGCCTTGATATCCAGCTCAAGAAGATCTTCTCCCGTGATCAGGCAGGCAATCTCCTTGTTCACGGCAATAACCGGGTCTGTTGAGCCGCACATTTGGAGTACCTGTTCAATAAACGGTGCAGCAACACTGCCACTGACGACAGAAGCATGGCGCTCAACCCGGGGAAGCTTTTTCAGCAGACCCGGTTCATTCAGGATCGCAAATGGGGATCCGATATCCGGATCCCAGAGGGGGGTACCGGAAATCTTCATGGAATATTTCCCCTGTAAATTCGTTATAAGGTTTTTAAACGAAGTCACAGACTGAACGGGCTGATCTTTTATGATGGGACCATTCCCGAGAATGAGACCCTGCTCCCGGGCATTAGCAAACCGCATCAGGATTATGCCTTTGGCCCCGCGTTCGTCAAGCCATGAACAGGTTTTCTCAAGGACCACGCCATCATTGATCCCAGGCAGGATAACTGCCGCCGCGTAAACATCAACCGACCCGCACAGCCGCTCAAGAATCTTCAGGGACGCTTCCGGCGTGGGATCGTGCATGTATCTTTTACGGAGAAGAGGATCCGATGCAAAAACTGTAAAAGAGATTTCCGCAAGACCCTGATCGATCAGCAGATCTGCGACGGCAGGATCATCCCAGCCCTTTCCACTGGTGTACCCGATATGCAGGGGGGCTTCCATGGTTCCGAGAAGTTCGATCAGTTCGGTAAACCGCGGATAGCAGCTCGGGTCGCCACCACCGCTGATCGTGATCCGGTCAAGATCCCCCGTCCGGGACTGGAGGTTTGCGAGCGTCTCATCGGCAATGGTTTTCAGGTCCTTGAACCCGGCATATTCCTCACGGATTCCACGAGTACAGTAATCGCACCCTTTCTTGAACGGAAGACAATACCGGCACCCTAATGGCTGAACCCCATTAACATGCCTGAAGTAACAGTATTCACAGAAACCGCGGCAGTTGATGCCCGGGCTCCCTCCGATATCCACGGTCAGCTGTGACATTGCTATTAGTAGGTTTTTTTTGGAGCGTATAAGATATTGCAATGGATATTTGACATGTGGATTTTACCCGGTTTTTATCAGAGGAGGAATATTTGAATTCAATTGTATGTTTACTGAAAAAGAACCGAAAATGGGTATAGGGACATGAAAACGGGAGTACTCGGCAGATCGATTATCCGATAATTGGAAGGAAAACGTGAATCTCGGAGGAAAAAACCGGGTCATAAATTGTATACACGGGCAGTTTTATCAGGATCTATCTGAATCAGATAGCTGAAAAGGGGCATATCAGAACCCCGCTAAAGGGAAAATATAATTACCAGAATATCAGGTTTTTTGGCAAAAAGGGGGATTATTGAAGACATTTATTACCTTGTGGACAACAGGGTTCAAAAAATGTACCCCCACCAGGGATTCTGATAATCCGGGTTAAATTTGAGCTCGGGATAATGGCGTTCCCCCGTGTCAAGGGAGAGCCTTTTTAGGGTTTTTGACCGTATGTAAAAAATATGGATCCTGAGTTATCGAGAAAATTGGATATATTCAAAAAGATTAGTCTCCCCTCAACACCACATTTTTTATCATAAAAATTCTATTGTATATGGCGCCTCAGTGGCTTAGTTGGCAGAGCGGCTGACTTGTAATCAGCAGGTCCCGTGTTCAAATCACGGCTGAGGCTTCAATTTATCTTTTTGATCCTTTTAATTCATTGAGATTATATAAAACGATTATCTAGACCGTTCAATTTATTATTTTTATATAAAATGATTTTGAGTGTTGATAAGGCAGTAGTCTACCTACTCACCAGATATAAGTAATCCAAAAACAAAATCAGTAATTACATTTTATGACTGATATCGAACAGGTCCAGATTCCCATATCTCCAACACTTATTATCCGTCCACCCCGCAAATGGGTGCCGGTTGATCTCCATGAAATCTGGAATTACCGGGAACTTCTGACTTCGTTTACAATGCGGGATATCAAAATCCGTTACAAACAGACTGCTCTCGGGTTTGCGTGGGCAATCATCCAACCTCTCTTCATGATGGTGATCTTCACAATTATTTTTGGAGGGTTTGCACAGATCCCATCGGATGGGGTACCCTACCCGCTTTTTTCCTTTGCTGCACTTCTTCCATGGATGCTGTTCTCTGAAGGCCTCACCCGCTCAACAACGAGCATGGTGATAAACTCAAACATTATGACTAAGGTGTACTTCCCACGACTGATCATGCCAATTTCTGGGATCCTGTCACCACTCGTTGACTTCATTGTTTCAATGGTAATCCTGATAATTATGATGGCGTATTATGGATTTGTCCCTACGTTGAATGTCGTATTCCTCCCGCTATTTATCATCCTCGCACTAGCCACATCGCTTGGTGTCGGGCTCTGGCTCTCTGCATTAAATGTCCGATACCGGGACTTTCAGTATACAGTCCCGTTCCTTATCCAGATCTGGATGTATGCATCGCCAGTTGTCTATCCGGCTAGTATGATACCAGAATCCATCCGTTACCTATACGGCTTGAACCCGATGGTGGGTGTGATCGAAGGTTTCCGCTGGGCATTGCTGGGTACGGATATCCCCGGTTCGATTATCCTTGTTTCAATAGCAATGGTTGTTGTTCTACTTGTTTCCGGAATGTTTTATTTCCGACGGATGGAGCAGTATTACGCGGATATTGTGTGATTCGAACAATAATGAATGGTGTTAAAAAAATGACCGACAAAATCCCAGCAATTCGCGTCAGCCATCTTGCCAAACAATATCAGATCGGCGGTTCGCAGGAGCAATATCACACATTTCGAGATGCGATTGTCAATTCATTGAAATCTCCATTTAAGAAAATGCATCATACCCCATCACGCGAGGGATTTTGGGCATTGGATGATGTGTCATTTGATATTGGAAAGGGAGAAGTTATTGGAATAATTGGAAAAAATGGCGCAGGGAAAAGTACATTACTGAAAATTTTATCCCGTATCACGCACCCAACAAAAGGATATGTCGAACTATATGGACGTATCGGCGCACTTCTTGAAGTGGGAACCGGGTTTCACCCAGAATTAACCGGTCGGGAGAATATTTATTTATCTGGGTCTATTCTCGGCATGAAAAGGCAGGAAATTGATAATAAGTTCGAAGAGATAGTAAAATTTTCAGAAATTGAACAATTTATTGATACGCCAGTGAAGCGATACTCGAGCGGCATGTATGTCCGGCTGGCTTTCGCTGTTGCTGCACATCTTGAGCCTGAAATATTACTAGTTGATGAAGTTCTTGCTGTAGGTGATGCAAGTTTCCAAAAGAAATGCCTAGGCAAAATGGGGGATGTTGGGAGAGAGGGACGAACCGTTATTTTTGTAAGCCATAATCTGACTGCTGTCAAGGCCTTATGTAACCGAACAATTGTCATTCATACAGGAAAAGTCCAGTTTGATGGCAACACAGATGACGCAGTTGATTATTACCTTAACGCCAATAATGAAGATACTGGGAAAAAAATTCCTCTTGCAGAACGAAAGCGGGAAAAATATTGTTCACTTCGCGCAAAAATTATTGATATTACGATAATTTCCGAAAATAAAAAGAATCCTGAAATAATTGATCCATTAAAACCGCTGACAATACAAATGAAAGTAGAGTCTTACTCAGAAGTGAGATGTTCTGCGACATTTTATATTTCTGATGAGATACAAAATTTTTGTATGTTTGATTCCTCACTTATGCAAAAGAAAGATGTTTTTCTGAAACCGGGTATCAATATGATTGAATGTAACATTAGTCCCCCCCGGTTATACACAGGAGAATATCTGATAAAATGCGGACTCAATATTCATGGGATCGAATGCATTGATCGTCTGGAGAATGCATATTCTTTTTATATCAATGAATGCGATCCGTATAAGTCAGGTTATAATCCAAAAAAAGGAAATTCCGGGGTATTTCATGTTACGCATGAATGGAAATAGGACGAAATTTACGTATTCAATAATGTTTACTAATGCTCTGATAATTAAAATAACGTGATACTCATTACAAGACACAGAGTTATATCCAACATATACTTTGAGCTGATCAGCAAAACGATCATCGTCTCTGTAAATTCCCAAAATTAACAGTTCATTGTGAATCGGGAGGATCATGCTCCGAATATCCGCAACGTTATGGGACAAGCTTTTGGTAATTAATATTTCGTCCTGGTGATCTGCGAAATGTAGGATCCAATATCCATGGTTATGGTCTGAATATCCAACTTTGTAGCATTGTTTCACCAATGTTTACCAAAATGCAAGGATATTATGGATTAGTGCGGGGAAATTATCAGACCTATGATAACCAATCGATAAGTATCGACTGCAATTGAGATTTTAAAAACCGGTTTCTATCCCACCAGTTCACGAGGAATAAAAGAGGGGCAATGATTAATAGGATTCTGGATGAATCGCTGGCAATATCTGTGATCGTTTCTCATCAGGATAGTTCATCTTCATAAACCAATTGAGTACGCAATCGAACGTGAAGGATCGAATCCGTTGACAAAACGTTTGGAGTGGATTCCTTATAACCCAAATAAGGCCCAAAAAATAAATGCCTTTATCTTCATATGCATAACTGATATTTATGATGAACATTCCGGCAGCAAAAATATATTTTCCAGAACAAGATCGGAAGAAAATATTACAAAATATCGATGGTGCGCTAGAATCCGGACAATTAACATTAGGCAAATATGGGAAAGAGTTTGAAGAAAAATTTGCAACATATTGTGGGGTTCAATATGCAGTTGCCGTTAATAGTGGAACATCATCATTAGAGATTCCGCTTCGGGTTTTTGATGTGAAAGATAAATCCGTAATCGTCCCAACAAATACCTTTTTTGCAACACCAGCTTCTGTCATCCACGCAGGAGGAAATGTCGAGTTTGCCGATATTACAGAAAACCTGTGCATCGACCCAGTCTCTCTGCAGGAAAAAATAACGAAGAATACCAAAGGTGTGATAGCAGTCCATATAGGAGGTCTTGTCACTCCGGAAATCAGGGAGGTTCGCAAAATCTGTGATGATCATAATTTATTCCTTCTTGAGGACGCAGCCCATGCACATGGAAGTACTTTGAATGGAAAGAAAGCCGGATCCTTTGGTGATGCCGGTTCGTTCTCATTCTATCCTACTAAGGTCATGACCAGCGGGGAGGGGGGGATGATTGTCACAGACGACAAGAAAACCTATGAACGTGCACTTGTATTCCGAGACCAGGGCAAAGCAGGATTTTTCGGGAACGTTCATACAGAGATGGGTTACAACTGGCGGATGAGCGAGATCCATGCCATCATTGGACTTGCACAGTTCGCACGGCTGGAAGAATTCATTCAGAGACGCCGTGAAGTTGCGAAAATCTATGATAAAGAACTGACAGGAATCAAGGGACTCACAACGGTGAAATGTCCCGCAGGGAATATATCAAATTATTACAAATATTGTGCAATCCTCAAGAAAGGAATAGACCGAGCTGTACTGAAAAAAGAACTCAAGGAAAAGTACAGCGTGAATCTGAGCGGGGAGGTCTATGAGTTACCCTGCCATTTACAACCGATATTCAAAGATATGCTTGGTTTCAAAGGTGGAGAACTCCCAGTTGCTGAGGATCTCTGCAGCCGACACATTTGTTTGCCGGTCTTCGCTACAATGACCGATGAACAGGCGATGTATGTTGTTGATTCATTAAAGACGGTGTTAAAATGACGGTAATGGTTACGGGCGGATCAGGGTTTATTGGTTCGCACCTTGTCGACAAGCTCCTTGCAAAAGGTGAAGATGTACTGATTTTTGACTTTATTCAGCCCCGATATTGGAGCTCAATCAAACATTTTTATGGCAGCATCCTCAACCTTGACGAACTGGAACGGGCCATGAAAGATGTTGATGTCGTCTACCATCTCGCTGCGATTGCCGATGTCAAGGATGTATTCGAGCACCCCCATTACTCAGAACGGGTCAACACATCCGGCACGATCAATGTACTTGAGGCAGCCCGAAAGATGGAAGTGGAAAGGGTAATTTATGGCAGCACTGACTGGGTGTACCAGACTACCGACACGTTGGAAGTAGACGAGAACACACCAATTCGCACTCCAGCCCACCTTTACTCAACAACGAAACTGGTCTCCGAATATTATTGCCAGAATTACAGCGACCTGTATGGAATAAAATATACAATCCTACGTTATGGTATCCCGTACGGTCCTCGTGCACGTTCGGGTGCGATTGTCCCGATCTTTGTTGACAAGGCCTTCAAGGGAGAGGAGCTCACACTTGCAGGTGACGGTAGCCAGTTCCGGCAGTTCATCTATGTGGAAGATCTAGCTGAAGGGAATGTCGCTGCACTCCAGAAAGCTGCGGAGAACAAAATATACAATATCGACGGCCAGCGCCCCATCACGGTCAAGGAAGTTGCAGAGACCGTCCAGAAACTTGTAGGGAACGTCGGAATAAGGTATGTACCGTCACGCCCGGGTGATTTTGGGGGAAAGAAAGTCTCCAGCGCAAAGGCAAAGAAGGAACTCAACTGGGAGGCAAAGACCACCTTTGAGGACGGGGTAAGGAAATATATCTCGTGGTATAAACAAATCAATAATATTGCCTGAAACATCCTTGATTAATTATGAATGATTCTAGGGGATAGAAGTTTTTTTAGGCTGCACATTTCAGCTAAGAAATAGTCCCCCTAAATATCCCCTTGTGAATCCTTGCAAAAAACACGAGGCCGAGTTATTTTTCAGATAGTGACTTATTAAGTTATTGCAGATTAGCAAGTTAAATCATCGTTCTTAAAGGAAGTATCCCGTTTGATGACTAAAAAATAATCGATGTCAGCCCGCAATTCTACCCTAAACGGGAAGGCAAGATTAAAAAAGCAGAACGCGATGATGAAACCTATCATACATTATTAATGGAGATTAATAATCTTAATAAGACAAATTGATTATTAGGAATACCGAGACGATAATGCTCCAAGATGAATTGAATATGAAGGAGATATGAAAGTTATGAACATTTCCCAATCAAACCGGGAACGGGATTACAACCGGGTATCCGGAAAGATAAAATCCTGGTTGTACGAGATCAAACGGGGCCACCTCATCAGTCACACTGTCGACCGGTTCAAGTGGAATATTGCACCGAAATATTATCATGTTGTTGATTTTCCGACCCATATTGATATCGAAGTTGCGGTTAGCTGCCAGATGCGGTGCCCCATGTGCCGCCGAAAACAGATGCCAACAGATCTGCGGTACGGAATGATGGACTTCGACCTGTATAAAAAGATTATTGATGAAAGCGTAAACAGGGGGGTCTATTCAGTCAAACTTTCGTGGCGGGGGGAGCCTTTGCTGCACCCAAAGATAATCCAGATGGTGACATATGCAAAAGAGCGGGGTATCCGTGATGTTGCGTTCCTGTCAAACGGGGAGCGTCTTACTCAGGCTTTGGCAGAGGGTCTGGTGGATGCAGGTCTTGACTGGATCAGTATTTCTGTTGACGGAATAGGTGAGACCTATGATCGAATTCGGTGGCCGGAAACATCAGAGGGTATCTTAAAGAAAGTAACCATGCTGAAAAAATACCGAGATGATGTCCATCGGAAAAAACCGCTCATCCGGATCCAGACAATCTATGCTGCAATAAAGAACAATCCGTCAAAATACTTCGCACTCTGGGAAACCATTGGTGACAAGGTGTACGTTATTGCCGATCAGGCCCGGGCAGACAATAATCCATTCCCCCGGGATCCTTCCTACACCTGCTACGAACCCTGGAGGAGGATTGTAATTGGGTGGGATGGGATCGTCCCGAACTGTATCTGTGATTATGACAATCTCAATCCACTTGGTGACGTAAAAACCCAGACAATTTACGAGATCTGGCATGGGAATAAGTTTGAACAGCTACGAACCCAAATCCGGGCGAGAAAATTCAGGGAACACGCAGTCTGTCAGGAGTGTCATGATATTGGTGAAATGTATAATACCACGCTCCAGATAGGGAATAAGGATATCCAGATTGGGTTGTATAAAGGTCAGGAGCTGGATCTTGAGGGGTTGGATGCCCGACCGAAGGAGAGAATATGAGAGTACTCGTCATTGCACCCCACATGGACGATGAGGTACTTGGTGTTGGCGGCACAATCTCCCGTCATGTTGCGGAAAAGGACGAGGTCTCTGTCTGTTTTGTTGCCCATCGGGTTTACAATCACCGGTATGATCCTGAAAAGAACCGGAATGAGATGAAATCCGCACAGGCTGCCCATGAGGTACTGGGTTACAAAGATGCAGTTTTTCTTAACCTGCATGATGAGCGTCTTGATGCATGTCTCCAGGATATTATCATCCCGCTTGAAGCGTATGTTGCAAAGGTCAATCCAGATATAGTGTACATTCCTCATCGCGGAGATAACAACCAGGATCACCGGGCCGTATTCCAGGCTGCGATGGTCGCTCTCCGTCCGGCAGCCAACAAGGACATTAAAAAAGTGCTCAGTTACGAAGTTCCTTCATCCACGGAACAAGCCCCGCCATTTCCGGAATACTCATTCATTCCCAATTATTACGTTAACATTGAGTCGAGTTTGGATATCAAACTTCAGGCAATGGGTTGTTACGGGACGGAAAAGCGTGCATATCCCCACCCGCGCTCGGAAAAGGCTCTTTTTATTACCGCACAACGGCGCGGGATCGAGATCGGCTTTTCTGCTGCCGAAGCGTTCATTCTTATAAGGGAAAAATGGGATTGAAGAATGAAGACCATCTGCTTCCGTGTCGACGCGGGCAACCGAATCGGGATGGGACACCTTATGGAATGTATCGCCCTCACGGAGTATTTCCGCAGAGAATCCAAAGTCACGGTTGAGTTTATTTCCAACGATTTCCCTCCGCTGAAGGAGATTGTTGCCCCTCTGGACATTCCGGTAAGGATCCTTGGATTATGGGACAACGAGAAGGATGAATTAAGCAGGATGGAAGAGTTGTTTGGGGAGAATAAACCCGATATCCTCATCTGCGATCTGCTTAACCGGTCAAAAGATTACTATTCGGGTATACGATCACTGGCCAGCCACACTGCGGTGATACTTGATGACGAGATCCCTCGGGAAATTCCAGGAGATCTCGTAATTAATTTCAGTATTACGCAGGACCCGACATTTTATTCAAGATTCGCCCAGGATAAAATCCGATACTGTATTGGTCCTGCATTCATGCCATTGTCCGAGCAATTCAAGACTGTATGGTCCCGTCCGCGGGAGATACCGGAAAACTGCAGGACCATTTTTGTCAACCAGGGCGGTAGTGACCCGTACGGATTGACACTCAAGATTATCCGGTCCCTTGAGCTGCTCCAACTTAACCAGATTATCCATATCATTATGGGTGATGCAATAACCGAGCAGCACCGTAAAGAACTTCAGGCTGTACAGAAAAACCTGAAGAACCAGTGTGTGTTCGAATGGGGTGTTTCTCATAAACGGATGCTTGAGGTTATGGAAGAGAGCGATATAGCCATCACAGCTGCCGGAAACACGCTATACGAACTGGCAATTTTCGGTATACCATCCATCGTCATTTGTCACCACGAGAGACATAATGTTGTTGCTGACGCATTTGAACAACGGGGCGCTGCGATTAACATGGGGATTGGTATTTCACTGGATGAACAGAAGATTGCTGATACCGTGAGCGTATTATTGAAGAACCGACCCGGTAGATCTGCATTGAGCAGAGAGATGAAAAAGCTCGTTGATGGCGATGGATGCAAGAGAATTTTTCAAGAGGTTAACAGGATATGGTGAATGTCTTTTTGACCGGTTCAACGGGATACCTTGGGAGTTCGTTCCTGTTGCATGCACCGGAAAACTGGAAGATCTACTGTTTTGGAAGAACCCGGCCCACATTCCCTTTGCCCGAACATGCAGAGTGGATCTCCGGTAATCTTCGATCGGGACCCTCTGATATCACGATTCCCGAAGATACGGACACAATCATCCATCTTGCCGGCATCAAGGGGAATTCTGCCTGCATTGCCCAACCATATGAGGCGATTGCGACAAATATTAACGGTACCCACCATCTGCTGGAAATGGCAAAGAAGCGGAACATCCCAAAAATAGTCTTTGCATCCACATACTGGGTCTATGGTGAGAATAGGAGCGCACCCTTTGAAGAGCATATGACAGTTGCTCCATCAGAGATGTACGGGCTGTCCAAAGCTGTATCGGAGCTGGAGATCCAGTCCTCGGGCATCGATTACCAGATCCTGCGGTTCGCGAATATCTTTGGAACGGGCAGCGGTATCCGTCCCGAAGAAGTTGTATACTATTTTATTCGTTCTGCAAGCAGAGGGGAGAGTATTCGGCTGGAACACGGAGGTTTTCAGGAAATCGACCTCATCGAGATATCCGATGCCTGTGCTGTGATCCGGGCTGCAGTTGAAACCCGTTCCGTTCCGAATGGGATCATAAACGTGGGTAGCGGCATACCGCGAAGTATACGTTCCATTGGACAACTCGTCCAAGAACACTTCCGGAAAAAATATTGCAGGGATATCTCCCTCATTTCAGAACATCCGGATCCTGCCGGAACCGTGAAACGTTTTGTCTCGGTGAAGAAACTTCATACGGTATTTCCCGATCTGATACTCAAACCATTTGAGGAAGCAGTTGAAAACTATATCAAGGATATTATGGGGGCCTAATGATCCAGGTAGCACGACCTTATTTCCGGAATAAGGAGGCGATTCTTGAGGATATCGCGGCAGTTCTGGAATCCGGAAGACTAATGAATGGAGAGATGACACGTTCATTCGAGACATCCTTTGCCCGGTATATCGGATCGAAATATGCCATTTCAGTGAATTCCTGTACTACGGCCCTTGAGATCGTTCTTCGATTCTACGGCATACAAGAGGGGGAAGTCATTATCCCCGCCAATACCTTCATCGCCACGGGCAATGCGGTCCTGTTTGCTGGAGGAAACGCCATCCTTGCCGATTGCCGCGACGACAGTTACAATATCGATATCGATGAGATCCAACGAAAGATCACCAAAAAAACCAGAGGTGTGATCGTTGTCCATATCGCAGGGATTGTCTGTGAGGATATCGATAAGATTCGCGGACTTTGTCAGGAGCACAACCTGTTCCTTATAGAGGATTGTGCGCATGCTTCCGGGGCTGAGCTGAACGGCAAAAGAGCCGGGTCATTTGGAAATGCCGGCTGCTTCTCGTTTTATCCTACAAAAGTCATGACCACCGGTGCGGGGGGTATGATCACTACGGATGATGAGGAACTCGACGCCTTTGCCCGCAGCCTGAGAGTTCATGGCAGCAGCCCGAAAGGTACAAGCGAGATCGTTAACATGGGGAACGACTGGTTCATGGACGAGATCCGGGCAGCCATCGGACTTCACCAGCTACAGGACATTAATTACCAGCTCACAAAACGGAGGGAAATTGCATCATGGTATACAGATAAAATCCAGGCAATCCGCAGAATTTCCATCTTTCCCATTTCTGAATTTTCCTCACCGGCATATTACAAATTCCCGGTTCAGCTCCATCCGGATGTGCCTGGGGCGATTTTCAAAGAACAGTTCGCCAAGAAGTATCATGTTGAACTCGAATCTCTCTACTGGCCGCCTTGTCACCTGCAGCCTCTCTACCAGAAATTATTCCACTACAAGGAGGGGGACTTCCCGATAAGTGAACGGATTCTCCGGCAACAGATCTGTCTCCCTATCCATGCTTTTATCACCCGAGAAGATGTGGATACCGTTGCTGAAGGACTGGAGGTTCTGCTGTGAGGGTTGGTATCCATCAGCCGATGTACCTGCCATGGTGCGGGTTGTTTGACCGGATCGCGAGAAGCGATCTCTTCATTCTCCTCGATAACGTCCAGTATTCTAAGAATTATTTTATCAACCGGAATAAGATCCGGACCCCGCAGGGATGGACGTGGCTTACAGTCCCGGTAATCAGCCATGGTAAATCCGATCAGCTCATTCGGGATGTAGAGACCGATGGGAAAATTCCATGGGAACACCAGCACTGGAAAAGCATCTCCGTCTCCTATGCAAAAGCCCCATATTTCAAAGAATATGCAGGCTTCTTTGATGAAATGTACTCCACGCGTTGGGTTTATCTCAATGATGTGATCAAGAAGACCCTCACGTATCTTTTACAATCGCTTGATATCCCAACCCGTATTATTCTAGCTTCCGAACTTGATGTGACGGGTAAAAAGAATGAATATATTCTGAACCTTTGTCAGAACGTAGGTGCCGATGAGTACCTCTCAGGCCCAGATGGCCGTAACTACCTCAACCTGCCACAATGGCAGGAGGCTGGTATTGAGGTTCTATTCCATGAATACCAGCACCCGGAGTATCCACAGTTGTATGGGACGTTTGAACCGAATATGTCCGTGATTGATCTTCTTTTCAACTGCGGCAAAAGCAGCAAGGGAATCCTCATGGCAGGTCAGCCCGATTACAGATCGCATGACTGATAGGAAGATGACAGATATGAAAACAACAACAAACGCAGGAAATTTCCCCAATAACAACAGGGGAGTATTTCTCATCGCGGAAGCCGGATGCAATTTTGAAGGCGATATCGAACGAGCAAAAGAAATGATTACGATGGCATCCCGGAATGGCGCAGATGCTATCAAATTCCAGACATTTATCCCTGATAAACTGGTTACGCGGGATGCCCCGAAATTCTGGGATATAAAAGGGTGCCCGGGAGAGACGCAATATGATGAATTCGAACAAACACCGCGTCTTGAATTTGAAGATTACCTTGAATTGAAGGCATATGCGGAAAAAGCCGGTATCTGCTTCTTTTCAACGCCTTCGGATGAATCATCGGTCGATCTGCTTGAAGCTATTGACGTTCCCCTGTATAAGATCAGTTCAATGGATATTACTCACATCCCACTGATAAAATATATCGCAAAAACAGGTAAGCCGATGATCATCTCAACTGGTGCATCCACCCTTGATGAGATCCAGTTCGCCGTTTCAGCTGCGGAATCCGAGGGTAACCATAATATCTCGCTCCTCCACTGCATCACAAATTATCCTACAAAAATCAAGGACGTAAACCTTGCAATGATGCTTGAAATCAAAGAAGCATTTCCAGACTATCCGATAGGCTACTCGGATCATACAATTATGCCAAATAGTGTTCCGGTGATAAGTGCCGCTGTCGCGCTTGGTGCAACGGTTATTGAAAAACATTACACATTTAATAAGAACAATCCCGGTTACGATCATGAAATATCCATGGATTACCAAGATCTAAAAGAAATTTCCGAAACTATCCGAATCGTGAGGCAGTCCCTTGGCAGCAGATTTAAAAAACCCGTGAAATCGGAATTAAAATCCCGGAAATGGGCCAGGAGGAGTATTGTCTCAGAAGTTCCGATAAAAAAAGGAACACGGATTACAAAAAAGATGGTGAGCATCAAGCGGCCAGGAACGGGTATCGAGCCAAAATTTATTAATAAAATTATCGGTTCTTCCGCAAATCACGATATTCCCGAAGATACGGTGATTCAGTGGGATATGGTTGTTCATCAGATAAAAAAATGATACAGGTGAAATCGGTCCAGATATTTTTCAATAGAAGAAGTCCAAATCAATCAGGCTTTAGATATATCTGCTATAAGGCAGATAACCAAAATATCCATTCATATATACCGGTTAAGGATATCTCCAATGAAAGTTGTCGCAATCATTCAGGCAAGAATGGGATCCAAACGACTCCCTGGGAAATCATTGATGCAGATTGCCGGCAAACCATTGCTATGGTATGTCCTTGAGCGGGTGAAAGCAGCGGAAACACTGGACGTTGTAATTCTTGCTACATCAATAAACCCTGAAAATGATGAACTCTGTGACCTCGCAAACGAATCACATGTGGAGTTTTTTCGTGGATCAGAGACGGACGTATTGTCTCGCTTTGTTGAAGCGGGAAAAATTGCCCAAGCAGATGTCATTGTCAGAATCTGTGCGGACAATCCACTTATCGATCCTGGAGAGATTGACAGGATTGTCAGACACCACATTTCTGAGGGGTGTGATTATTCGTTTAATCATATTCCGGCAAGGGATAACAATTACCCGGATGGAATCGGGGCCGAAGTCGTTAATGCTCAGCTATTATACTCTCTGCAGGAAACCGAACTGACACCAGAAGACCGGGAGCATGTCACGCTGTATATTACCCGGAATTCCGACAAATATTCCATCAGGACTCTTGAAGCACCTTACGAGATAATCGGACCGGATATTAAACTGGATATTGATACTGAAGACGATTTTGCGAGAATGAAAAGTTTTATTGAACATCTGCCACAGGAAGGGAAGCCTCTTTGGTCTGCAGCAGAGATTGTGAGAAAATACCGGGAATTTTTTAAAAAAAAAGTCATCATTCTGATAGCTACACGACAGGATGCTGACTTCTGTTGCAACCTGTATACAACATCCTCATCCGTATATATCCCCGTTGTAACATCTCCTTATGCTGAGGGAGAATTTAAGAACCGGGGTATACCGATACAACGGGTTGATCGATACTTCGATTCACAGGAAATCTATACTCTGGGAATGGAAAATTATCAAAAACTTGAAAAAATCTGCTCACTTTTTGATACAATTCTCTTGAAAACCGATCCATGGATAGAAAAATTTTCTTTTCAACTTACACGCTATAATTTTTTTGCATTAAAATTCCAGTTGGATAATCTCACAATGAAAACCCGGATACTTCAAAAATTGATTACAATAAATAAGCCTGATCTTATAATTTCTTTCTCCAATCCGGAATTTGACCGACGGGAGGTAGTTCAGAATCCCGCTGAGATCCCACCTTCATTAAATTATTATTCGATTATTCTCAAACATCAGGGATGGTCGTGTAAAACTGCGATTTTTTCCTTAATAACCAATAAAAGTGAGAAGAATAAAACAAACACCGTTTACCAAAAGATCTGTTTGGGATCTGGTATACGAGCGCACATAATACGGATCACAGACTGGATAAAATTGGCAAGAAGCCAGAGAATCATAACGCGGGCAGTACAGTTTTTTTCCAAAATGAATATCGGAGTCCGCAAGAAAAAATGTATTATCGATTTGGGGTTCAGCTACGATTGGTCCAGTATTCTCTATCCATTGTGGGAGCACGGGTATTATTTCCATCACATGGATCAAAGATCCGAACCGAAACAAAAAAGATCCGATGGCCTGAATTCGCTATTCCTAGTATTGAAAAGTGAACTGAAACAGTATTGTATCGTGGATTCAATTGATTATTCGGACCTGTATTACTCCACGATTCTCTCGCTCCTTGAAAAGCAGATTTGCCTGATTCCGGGTATTGTGACTTCTGTTGAACAGGAAATATCATTAAAAAAACCCTTGGCGTTCGTTTCTCCGCCAAAAACCAGAGTTGAGGAACATATAATAGCCAGGATTTTTCAGTATCATCACATTCCTGTAATTTCGTGGCAACATGGAGCATATGGTCATCATTCTGCGCCTATACTATTCTATACGGAATACCAGAACACCGATATTCATCTGAACTGGGGAAATGGTGTGCTCAACGCGATGCTGCACGATCCCCTGAACAAAACATCCATTAAAGACATCCCGGTGGGTTCCTTTCAGCTTCAGCAGTTATTTAAAAGGAATTTGCCAAAAAAATACAAATATTCAATTTTATACGTTACTACCGGTTATTTTAATAATTTTTTTTATATAAGTTATCCATACCCTGTGCATGACAACCAACTTTGGTCAGTTCAAAAAGATATCATTCGGATTCTGGGCAATTCCCAACGTAACACCGTAGTTAAAATTCATCAAAGTGATGATTCAAAAGTATTATTTTCTGATTACCTTACAAGTAGATCATTTCAGAATGTCCGGATAATAAAAAACGAGTATACATTTATCGAACTCTTGCAACAGTCAGAAATTGTGATAATCGATTTTCCAAGCACCGTATTATTGCAATCCATTGCTATGCACAAAGTTATTTTTGTTCTTATGAAGATTATTACACTCAATGATGATGCAATAAGACTTCTAAAGAAACGTGTTTATTATGCACAGACTACCGAAGAGCTGGGAATGCTGATCGATAACTACCTTAATAATATCCCGCTCGATCAAAATCCGGATATCAACAACACCGAATTTTTTGAACAATACGGAATAGCCTCAATAAACGGATCTATTGAAGATCGGCTGATTCCCATACTGAACAATATCAGTGACGGGAATATGATGGAAAGCAATTAAATTCTTTTTTTTTGAGGGCGAATCACCATTTCCGGATCCATTTGCTCTCAAATAAAAGATAAGTAGTAATTCTGTGAATAATGAGGCACGGGTGTAAATACTCATATATCAAAAAAGGAGATTCGGAAGAGCGTAGTTTTTGCCATCTGCATGAATCTGGAGTACCCAGATCGTTTTATACCCTAACCTTCAGAGGATAACTTTTTCAGGGATTTGATGAAAACCCTGGGTATAAACGGATTGACCAGATTAATAATTTTTATAATCGGATAAAATATTATGTAATGGAATTTTTTTCCATCTCGAAGATAACCATGCAGCTTGACTTCCAGGAGAATCTGAGAGTACCAACTCCGCCAAACTCGGTCGGGAACATGCGTGAGATTTATCACGGGTGCTGCTCCACCCAGCTCTGCCACGACGTCCAAATAGTTCTCAATATCCGTGACTAATCGATTCTCAATAACATATTTCCAGATGGGGGTTTCCGGGAAAGGGATGAGATAATTGATTGATGGATTTCCTGCATCATTATCCTTTAAAAACTGAATTGTTTCATTTATTGTTCGTTGAGTTTCCCCGGGGGATCCAATCACAATCTGGATCGGACTGATCAGACCAATCTCTTTCGTCAAACGTGTAATCTCAGTATTCTTTTCTGCAGTTACCCCTTTTTTATATTCTCGTAATATTGTGTCGGATCCTGATTCCTGACCATAGGTTGCATAAATACAGCCGGTATCCTTGAGTCGCTGAAGAATCTCACGGTCCATTCTGTCGACGCGGTTTCCAAGAATACGATAATAAATGTCAAGCTTTTCATCCGCAAGTGCCTGACAAAAATCAAGAACCCACTCTTTTTTCGAATTAAACAGTTCATCACCAAATTCGAATCCATGGATACCGTACTGCGATTGAAGGAATCTGATATGGTTGATCACATAGGGCACACTGTGCTGACGATATCCTTTCATGTGACGATAACAAAAACTGCACCGGTGAGTACATCCGCGAGAGGTAGTTATGATGAACAAATCTCCGCCTGCCTGGATTTTTCTGGAGACGAATTCAGTATCAAAATTTTTCCCATAGTCATCTGGATATGCATTAAGTAATCCGGTAATTGAGCCAAAGTAATCTTCAACCCGGATAAGATGATACGCAGGAAGGGGGATTTCATCCAGATTTTCAATCTGGGGGGCGGGTGCATTTCGTATCGTACGATCACCATCAAGAAAGGAGATCCCGGGAATTTCTTTCCAATCCTGGTTTTTTCCGAATTTTTCCAAGAACAAAGGAAATGTTATTTCCGTTTCTCCATGAAAAACAAGGGTTATTCGTGTTTTCATTAATAACAATTCAGATACAGATGAGAGGGGGCCCCCGGCGATCTGGAAAATACCGGGATATTTTTTATAGAGATATTCGGATAGTATTTTTGTGCGCCCATAAGATGACCCAATTCCCCCAAACCCAATAATTTCCGGATGAAATTGATCGATTATTTCATCGATATCAGAAAAATTTTTCCGGTCAAATTCAATTAATTCCGTGTCCTTGATATAAGGATCTATAATTTTTGCAATATGGCCGGCTCGTTCCAAAATGCCACCAACATATAATAATCCCATTGGCAGGCATTTACCACCAATTCCTTTACGGGAAGGGACATTGATAAGAAGAACATTCATGGAATATCATAACCATTGATTATTATTGAGTTTTTGGCTTTGTCAGGGACACCTTTTCTAAAAATTCAACATTATCAAATATCCTCAATAAAAACTGATTAGAATTATATTTAGTAAAACTGGAAAAATTGTCTCTAATCAGCATTTTCATATTTCAGGACTAACTGTTGAATCAATCTGGATACAATGGGTATCACACTGCCAAATATATAATTGGTCCAAAGCAATTTTTTGTCATATAGGTACGCTTTTCCAGTTCTATCAAAAATATAATCCACTTAACAGAATTTGCATAAAACCCAAATTTTGGTTATAAGAGAATGTATTCCTGTACTTTGGGCAATGGAAGCGTCATGAGATTTTCGATATAAATTCATAATGATAATTTACTTACAGGATACAAGTCAATATTGTGTATCGTAAAACCAAAGTAGTAAAATAGGATGAAATACAGGTTTTTTACTTTTTTTGTAACAGCTACCACGTATAAAATAAGAAACAATATTCACATATCCCGCTAAAAAATTAATCCGAATAGAACAAACGATTATACCAATTAATAATCACATGAAACACGATTGCCAACAACACCAAACAGATATTTTTGGTTATTTCAATTAATTATGGAGATAATTGTATGATTTATATTGCGCTTCAGGATCAAATTTCTCCTCAAAAACTCGAATTTATTTTTACTTGGTATCATATCCAAAAATGGGTATACCTGGGTGAGGATTCAACCTGGAGAGTTTTCGTTGAGCATAAAATGAAAAATTCCCGGATTTCGATCAGTAAAGAGTTAGATGACTATGCATCGAAATTCAGGCAATTGTATATCGACTGGATCGGGGGGGAATCTCAAAAAAATGATACTCTCATGTGGTGGGCATCAGAAATTCCTGCAAAAGACCCTTACAGTCACTTGTATTTACGCATCTGTTTTTTTGCGGTTGGAAAAGATATTATTGCAACTAACTACGAGGAAACAATTTTAATCATCTGTTCTTCACCTGCATTAGCGAAAGAATTAATTATTTTTGCTCAATCCAAAGAAAAAAAAATAGAGCGGGTATCACACTCACAATCTGCGACAATTAACGATCGAATAATTGATCCAATTCGGAAGAATATCTTCAAAATAGGAAAATCGTTACCTCCGATCGATTGTATAAGGTTTTTTTCTCCACAATATTCCAGTTATCTTGAAGAACATCCCCTCTATCGGCACCAAGTACTAAAAGAGATGCAAATTTTCCCTCCCCAAAAATTTACTGTATCTGCAAAAACCATCCTTTTTTTTACCTATGTTGATGATCGTAACTTTACCCATGAGGGTAAATACCGGGATCCCCATTTTGCATATTTAGCCGATAATCTTAGAGAAAGGGGGTACAATATTTTATTCATACCCAGGGTCCTGCCAACAATTTGTTATGCAGATGCGATAATGAAGTTAACCTTAACAGGGGAAAAATTTCTTTTTCTTGAACAGTTTATTGACAAACAGGATCTGAAAAACAGTCAAAAACAGGCATCAGACTTCGTTCCAAATATTGATGAAAATATTCACTTTCTTGATATCCCGATGAAATATTTGATACAGGAAAACCTCATTGAAACGCACCAGACATTTGCATCAAACATTCTTTTAACAAAAAGTATTCAGAATATGGCGACAGCGGGCTTGATCCCTGAAAGAATCGTGTATACCTGCGAAGGTCAGAGCTGGGAGAGCGCATTAATCACGGCTATTCAACAGTCCATGCCTGAAACAAAAATTGTGGCCTATGACAATGTGACCTTCTCAAAAATGATGCTCTCAATGTTCCCCTCAAAAACAGAACATAATATACGTCCTTTCCCGGATCTTCTCATCACAAACGGACCACTTTATCGGGATATATTGGTTGGGGGGGGATATCCACGGGATCATATCCGCGTGGGTTGCGCACTTCGTCATGCATATCTGTGGGATAAAGCCATATTAGAACAGAAAAAGATCACCAAAAAAACTGGGGATATGAAACTAACCTTGTTAGTCGCCTCCGCAATTAGTCATGGAGATTCGGTTGATATGATCACAAAAATTTCAACTGCTTTTGCGGGGGACATGCATTATAACATCCGGATTAAATGTCATCCCCTCATTAATGTTGAGGATTTGAAAGAATCACTTGGCAAGGTGATTGAGCACGCAAATATTACCTTTACCGATCAACCGATCCGGACATTACTTGCATCTGCAGATATTCTATTTTATACCTATACTTCAGTCTGTTACGAAGCACTGCAATTTAAGGTGCCTCCAGTATGTGTTCATCTGGAAAATTTTTTAAACATTGATAAACTGGACATTGCTCCGGCGGTCCGGTGGACTGCAACAACACAACAGGATCTAAAAAAGGTAGTATTGGAAATTGTTCAGATGTCAATCGATCAACGCCAGATATGGGAAGAGAGAGCAGCACAGGTAGTCAAAGAAGCATTACAGCCTATCGGATCTGAGTGTATTGAGAAATTTGTTGGAGACTAATTATATTAGTTAACACGATATCTTTCTGTATTTCAATCTATCAGGGGCTTAAGAGAGATTGTAAGAATTTTTAAATTTTTGAAGGTTAATTAGTAAAACCGGAGATTGTGACAATTAAATGACATTGTATAATTTTTTTAAGAAATTTATTGGCGTTTGTCTCTCAATTAGAGGGGAAAAAAATAAAATGCTGGCATTATCCAAATTGGCGGAAGAACTACCACCAATATTTACTCAGGATACACCACAGGGAAAAATTCATTTTTTTTGTTTGGGAGAACTGCCGCTATGGCGGGGTCAGACATTACTATCAAAAGAACCTGAAACCATTGAATGGATAGAATCATTCAAAGATAATGAGTCTCTTTTCGATATCGGTGCAAATATCGGGTGTTATTCATTATATGCTGGAAAAAAGAATATCAACGTGATCGCATTCGAACCCGCCGCTGCCAATTATTTCCTGCTGCAGAAAAATATCGAAATTAACCAGATGGATGACAAAATCCAGGCGTTTTGCATTGCCTTTGATGAATCATCCCAGGTGGGCTTCCTTCACATGCCATCAACGCAGATTGGAGGCGCTATCAATACATTCAGCAAGGATTCCGGCGATTTATCGTTCATGGGAGATGCATGGAAAGTAAAATTCAGACAGGGTATGATCGCTTTTTCTCTGGACGATTTTCTTGGGTACTATCATCTGAATCCACCAACGCACATCAAAATAGATGTTGATGGAATCGAAGGTCGGATAATTCGGGGAGCCAAAAAAACATTATCTGATAAAAGGGTTAGGTCCATGTTAATCGAACTGGACACCAGTGAACCCGGATATAACGACATTATTGATGAAATCATTCAATCCGGATTCAGGTTGCAGGCAAAGAAGCATGCAGCAATTTTTGATACAGGTATGTACAAAACAGTTTATAATCATATTTTTGTCCGTACTACCTAATGCCATTCTTTTTTTTAAAAAATCTGAAGATATCTGGGTTACCATTCTGCCCAGACCATTACCGGCACGCCATCTATTGTATCCATGAGCCAAGGGATAATCCGCATCTTAAAAGGATTGTTAACCGTATTGAGCATTAACAAATCCATATCCTCTATCAGAAGGATTGGGGGATCTTCACATAAAAATGACCGGTGACATGCCCGTCCATGTTCCCGGTACTGATGATTCGAGATGGATATCGTATCAATACCAAATATCTGAAGGTGGGGAAAATTTTTTCGGAGAAATTCCGGTACTGCTTCATGTACCCAGGGATTTTGTCGGGTATATAACTCCGGGTCACTTTTGCGATGCCGGGACCACCCGGTTTTTATCAATATCACAGTAGCATCGGAAAACCGGATGTTGAATGATAAAAAATCCTCCGGGGAAATACATGCATTGCCTTCTTTCGGGATTTCAAGACAATAAGACGGAAAATATTTGTTCTCATCTTTGAGCAGATCCTCAACGGATGGACCACTCGGACAAAAATGCAGCGGCACATCGATATGGGTGCCAGAGTGGCTGGATAGTGAAATTTCAGACGTATTTGCACTGTCCCCGTTCTGGAGGGATCGTACTGGTCTGATAGTGACCGGGGAAGTCGACGGATACAGCGGCGATTTCGTTGTCAGGGGGTACGATAATTTCTGGAACATTCCATTCCTCCAACATAGTCGATCAGGCCGAAGAGATCGGTAATTTTCCCGTCAATTCCCGGCAGATCAAGAAAATCCCCGCGTGATTCCTGTGTGAGGCGGGCGATAAACGGGATCCCCGCCTCGCGGGCAGCTTTCCAGTCATTGACCGCGTCCCCGATGAAAACCACTGATTCCGGACCTGTCGCCTCATCCGAGAGGATAGTCCTGATGTGATCCGCTTTTTTCTGGGGAGATCCGTATATTTTTTTAAAAAAATGACGAATCCCGCGCTGTTGAATGATATCCTCAAGCTCCTCCTGCGGGGTGGCGGAGACCACGTACAGGTTTTTTTCCCCGGAATACCGGTTGAGAAATTCCTCCGCACCGGGGACGAACGGGGCAGAAATAACCTTATCAAAGACAAGCCGGGAAAACCTGCCGGAGAGTGCCTGCATCTCTGTATCCATAAGTTCCTCGTGTAAAAATTCCCGGTAAATATACCGGAACTTGTCAAACCGCGACATCCCGCCATTTTTTTTATGGAACTCAACAATCGTCTCAACATGTTCCGGTGTGAACGAGAATAACTCCCGGAATGCATCTGTTTTCACAGAGACCGATTCTAGGATCACGCCATCAAAATCCAGGATTATTGTATTGTACATGAATGCACCCGACCCGGGAAAAATCAATCTCCCCCGGCGACATCGTATACCTGGCCCGTGATGTAATCCCCGCAGGAGGATCCCAGAAACACACATAATTGCGCGATGTCGCGGGGTTTTCCCGCCTGCTGAAGCGGGATATGTTTAATCCGGTCATCGAGGTTTTTTCTTCCCATCTTCTGGTGAGCCGGTGTATCGATTACACCGGGTCTGATTGCATTAACAAGAATATGGTGCGGGGCACCTTCGCGGGCCAGCGTTTTTGTAACCGCCTCAAGTCCACTTTTTGCAGCCCCATAGTGGATCGACTTGGAAGAGCCCCCGTATTTTGCCGAGATTGAACTTATGTTTATGATCTTTCCCCCGCCATGGCTCTTCATGAAAGAGAAAGCTTCCCGCGCAAGGAAAAACGGGGAGACAAGGTTGAGGGCCAGAGTCTGGTTCCACGAGGATACATCCATCTCCAAAAAATCCTGGTTTCCAACCGGCCCTCCAGCATTATTGACCAGAATGTCAATTCCGCCGGCAGAATCTATAAACGTGTGAATCAGGGCTGATGCCTCTTCCGGGTCCATGAGGTTCGCCTCAAGGGTGAAGGCATCGTTACCCCTGCTGCGGATCGTCCGGGAAATGTTTTCTGCCGAGATCTTATTTGAGTGATAGTGGATCCCGACCCGGGATCCATACCTGGAGAATAACTGTACCGTACATTCACCAATACCGGAACTTGCGCCGGTGACCAGGACATTCTTCCCCTTCAGATCTTCGAACATCAGGAACTCCGTTACATTTCAAGATGCTTTTTCAACCAGAACTCTACCTGGGGGATCTGCCATTCGTAATCAACATCGCATCCCCCCCACTGGGGCAGTGGGTAAATATTCTGGCCCATCCATTTCTGGGGCAGGAGACCGTCTTCCAGATGTTCAAGGCATTTTGGACGGACAATCGAGACGCTCATGTCAGCAAACCAGACATCCCCCTGAGAATCGCGGTCGCAGTTGAGAGTCTTCGGGTTGCCAAAGGTTTCAAACGGAACAAACGGGTGGAGCAGGCCGTCCTTACCAATCTTTCGTGCCCGCAACGGGCTCCACATGTTATACTTCGAGACGGTAACTGCGGAGTCATATTCCGGGTTTTTTCGGAGAACTTCAATGCCCTTGTCGATCGTTTCTGGCAGGATTGTTGCAGCATTACAGAATAACAATACCATGAGTTCAACATCTGAATTGTTAAGATCCCTGATAACGTTGTACCCGTGGACATACGCATGCTCCCCCAATGCCGCAGACGTACACAATTCGGGGGGCCGGTCAATAATTTCTGCCCCATGATCTTTGCCGATTTTTTTAATGGTAGGTGAATCGGTTGATACGTACACTTTATCGACATACTTTGCATTTTTTGCCGCCATCAGGGGGTATGCCATGAGAGGTTTTCCCAGGACCGGATAGGTGTTCTTACCGGGAAACCCCACGCTCCCCTCTCTGCCCAACAGAAGTGCTGCAATCATTTTGTATCAGATCCTTGTTTCGTACTATGAGACTGTGTGGTTTGTTTCAGCCACGATACCATTTTCTTGAGTCCTTCCGGTAAGGAAATCTGAGGTTCCCAGTTAAGGTCTTTTCTGATGCGGGAAATATCCGCATAGAGTCCGAATTGATCTGCAGGTGTATTTCCTTCATACTTAACAGGATAGGTTTTCCTGTTAAGACCGAATGCCAGAATTTCTTCGTCAACAAGGGTACCAACAAGAGTTTTTCTTCCCGTGGCAAGATTATACGTCTTACCGAATGCTTTTGGGTTATCCAGGGCCAGCAGCCATGCATCGACTACATCATCAATGTAAATAAAATCCCGGAACCGTTCTTTTGATCCTTTCACATGAACCGGTTCATTATTCATAAGATAGGCAAGGAAGATACTGACCATTCCCTGCTTCATATTTTTCATGTTTTGCCCTGGTCCGTAAACACTGAACATACGAAAACAGGTCGTGTTGAGGCCTTTCTTGGAAAAATGCCGGATGTATTGTTCACTGGTATACTTGGAAATGCCGTAGAAGGATAACGGATAGCAGTATACGTCCTCATGAACCGGATTGTGTTCAACATTTCCATATACCGCCATGGAACTTGCATACAGGAAATGGTTCACATGGTTTTCCAGGCACCACTTTAACAGCAGGAGGGTTCCAAGCGTATTCACCTTCAGATCCAGGTCCGGGTGCTCATCAGAGACCTCCCCAGAAGACTGGGCTGCGAGGTGAAGTACCGCATGAACGGGTTTTTGCTTGAGGGGGTCCAGCCATTCTGGGCTGGAAATGTCTGCATCAATGAAGTTCACCCCTTGGGGGATATTTGCCGGTTCCCCGGTGGAGAGGTTATCGACAATTGTGACATCATACCCGGCATGAAGACATCGTTTCGCCAGGTGTGAGCCGATAAACCCTGCCCCGCCGGTAATAAGGATATGTTTCTTCACGTTGTTCCTCCTCCACTTTTCATGCTATACTGACGACCTTTCCATAAAACTCAGGTGCAAGGGGGAATGGCACTTTTGCATTGTCCTGTTCATCCGAAACATGGCATCCGATAACCATTTCCAGGGACTTTTTTCCATCCAGCCCGGTACTGCTGAGGGGTTCTCCTGATAGCAGTTCCTGTAACGCCCGGCTTGTAAGGGTTACAATATCAAATTTCTCTTTGCAGGTGAACGGCACAATGTCCATATCCGTTCCATACCGGGTCAGCGGGATCTCTTTGTTGCTTTTTGACCGTGCACGGATCTGCCAGGAACTGTTCAGCTCATCAATGATGATCCGTCCATATGTCCCCACGATCTGGAATGAATATTGTACTCCCGTATCCTCAGAAGTATCGACATAGAACCTGACCCCGTTTGCCATCCGGATTATCCCATAGCCCCCGGGATCCGTGAATTGTTCACCCCGGGGATTTTTCGTCCCGGTTTTGTCAAGAAACCCGACAACCCACGCGGGTTCACTATCCGTCAGGTACCGGGCAGTATCAAAGAAGTGGACCGCGAAGTTGCCCAGCCCTGTTGATCCGCAGCTGAAATACATGTGCCGGATTTCACCGATACATCCCGAGGCTATGATCTGTTTGAGTGTGGTATAATCCGGGCTCCAACGTCGGATATGGTTAACCGCAAGGCGAGTACCGTTTGATTTACATACATCAATGGTACGCTGTGCATCGGACAGGTTTGTTGCCAAGGGCTTTTCACACAGGATATTTTTTACCCCGGCTTCAGAGGCAGCGATCGTTATTCCGGCATGGGTGGGACCATTTGTCACAACACTTAGGATATCGATCTCCTCGTTTTTGAGCAGGTCGTCGTAGGTTTTGTAAATATGATCCCGGGAAAAACCAGGAATGATCTCTGGGATCTTCTCATGATAGAGATCTGCTATCGCAACTACTTCAGCGTCCGTTTTTGTATATGCCTGGAAATGGCGCTGACCCATTCCCCCGAACCCAATGATAGCCGCCCGTTTTTTAGAGGACATGGTGATACCTGAACCTTATTTTGTTACAACTGCAAGCAGTGTATCGCACAGGAAATTATCCTTAAGATTTTCTGCATATTCGTTTCGCAATTTTTCTGAAAAGATATGATTGTATTTCCCAAACCCGCCGGGCTTACGGAATTGCATCCAATGCATGTGGTTCGAGAGATCATAGCGCTGTTTCGGTATAATTTTACTGATTGAAAAACCACACATCGCAAGCAGTACTGATAGCGTTTTCTCAGAGTAGTAATACTGGTGTGCAGGAGTAAAGTAGAAATTCCGGAATTCGGGAATGTCGTAGAGACTGAGCAGGGCATCGTCTGCATTGGGAACAACAATGAAGAGTGTGCCGTTTTTCCGCAGTATACGCCGGATCCCGGACAGGAATGAAACGGGATCACCGAGATGCTCGAGAAGGAAGAACATAAAAACCCGGTCAAATTCGGCATCCTGGCATCCATCAACCGAACGGATCATGGAGAAACCCAGATCCTCGCAGTATTTGTGAAGGAGCAGGTGCGCTTCCATCCCGGCTACGTTTTTAACATTCGATTTCAGCTGGTTTAAGAAATATCCCGATGCACATCCAATCTCAAGGCAGTTGTCGTCCTTCGTAATAAATGGTTTAACCCATTCAAGGTACATCTGGGCGTCAGGTGTCCGCGATTGAAATAATTTTTCCGGCGTTGTGCCTTTTTCCTTACTGAAAATTTCCCCGTATTCTTTCTCGTAAAAAAGGCGTTCCTCCTCAGGAGTCATAGGTGAATCCAAAGAGATAAGACCGCATTTTTTGCACCGGATAACTTTTTTTTGGCAATCATATCGCATTTTATCGGATATAACATCGAACTCATTATTCTGGCATAAATAGCACTTCATTGAAATTCTCCCATCAATAAAAGGAATGAGGCAAATCTAGTTTTTTCCCGGGCCCGTTTCATTCTGGAGTTCTTTATGCACCTCATTGAGACAGTCAAGAATCCCCTCGCTGATATCAACATACGTTGACAGGTTGATCCTCAGCGGGATCTCAGATTCAAATTTATACGGGGTCTGGATGTAGTGCCTGTGCTCTTCTTCCGGGGTATAATGGATAATACACTTTTTCCCGATGATCTCCTGCAGCATGCCGAAAAATTCCTGGACTTTCATCCTCTGGTGGCCGGAGATGAGGACGATATGATTCTCAAATTCAGGATTCTGTGCAATCCGTATTGTTTCCCGGGCCGCATCCTGGATGTGGATGTATTCCCGTACAGACTCGGGAGAACTGATGTAGGTGTATTCTCCTTTTGTCAGGAGTTCTTTGCAGACCCGGTAAATAAAATTCCAGTGGTTTGCCTCTTTCCCGTACAGGCTCCCGTACTTGAGGATGGTATAATTCAGGCCATATTCTTCATGGAAGGTTTTGCACAACGATTCTCCGGTCTGCTTGGAGACCCGGTAAAACGAGCCCCACGAGCCGGCAGTATAGACCGTACTTGCAAACATGAACCGCTTTACCCCCAGTTCCTTTGCGCATTCGAGGCAGGTTGCGGTACCAACCACATTCACTTCCATGGTGGAGATGGGAAGTTTTCTTGCCTGGTCGATATCGGCAATCGCTGCTGTGTGAAAGACCATTTCACAGCCTTCCATGGCGGATAACAGTGCCTGTTTATCACGGATATCTCCCTGGACAACACGGATTTTTCCCTCCGAATTGTGCACCATTGAAGCCTGCAGGGAGGGATACTTGTCAAAACAAACGGTATCTATCCTGTTTTTTATCAGTTCTTTTACAAGATAATGCCCTAAAAATCCGGATCCACCCGTTACAAGAGCTTTCATGGGTGTTCCTCATTTAAACCCGTGATTAAATTATTCACCGCTTCCATCTCCATCTCCATCCTGGCTTCGCGTGTATTCGATGCCACGTGCGGAGTCACGATCACCTGATCATAACCAAGTAATTTTCCTGTATATGGTTCATAGGGAAATACATCAAGCCCCGCGGAAGCAACAAGACCACGATCGAGGGCCTTTACCAGTGCATTTTCTTCAATCAGGCTTCCCCGGGCGGTATTGAGGATGACAACTCCCGTTTTACAAGTACAGATATTCTCTTCGTCAAGGATATACTTTCTTCCCTGCTGGGGAGATGCATGGAGCGTTACGACGTCTGCAGAGGCCAGTAATTCTGTCAAAGTCGTGGCACGAACCCAGTTATCAGGCACAGTCCGGGTGATGAAAGGGTCGTAATACAGGACATTACAACCGAGCGCTGATGCGAGTCCGGCAACCTGAATGCCAATCCTGCCAATACCAACGACCCCGATTGTTTTACCGGCTATCAAAGATCCGCTCTCTGTCGAAAAATCGCCTTTGCGAATCCGGCTGTTGTATTGAGGGATCTTTTTGAAGGCAGAAAATAGCAGCGCAATTGTATGCTCTGCCACAGAGCGGGAAGGTGCATCCGGGGTATTAAAAACGCTGATTCTCTGGCGGGCTGCTTCATCCAGATCAATAGAATCAAGACCGACACCCACACGGGAAATAACCCTGAGATGGCGTGCAGATCGTAAAACATCCTGAGTAAACGGTTCTGTACCGGCAATTACTCCTTCTGCATCTTTCAGAATATCGGAAAGAGAGGTCTCATCGAGACGTTCTCCGGTTTTGTTCATAAAAGAAATAGTAAATTTTTTTTGCAATTTTTCGAATGCTGGACCGCGTTTGTCAAATGATCGGATGGTGACAGCAATTTTCGGTTTATACCTCATTTGATATACCACAATAGTGTAGGAACGGAACTGATAAAGATTTATCATGATTTCATCTGGAGGAACTAAAAATACCACGTTCTTTCCCGCTGAAACTATTTATCGGAGATAATTAATCATTTGTATAAATAAAAATCCTGCGGGACACTACAATCAATAAATTTTCATCCCGATTGGACGGGCATGCATGATTTTATAGATTTGTCACCAAACATATCATGATGAGTGGCCAACAAAAAGTCACAGATATTGTAATCTTTTGTGGCGGGCGGGGCACACGACTAAGTGAGAAAACTCATGAAATGCCGAAACCCCTGATTGAACTGGGTGAATACCCCATTCTCTGGCATATAATGAAAATTTATTCAGCATTTAATCATCAGAGATTTGTTCTTACATTAGGATATAAAGGAGAGATGATAGTTGATTATTTTTTAAACCGTCATGCATTGCAGCAAAATTTTTCCATCGATTTGCAGGATATTGTTCAGCCCCGTCCGATTGAACCCTGGAAGATCTCATTCATCCAGACAGGACTCGAATCAAAAACCGCAAAAAGACTCTATCTCTGTAAAGAGTTCATACAGTCCGATACGTTCATGGCAACGTATGGAGATGGTGTAGCTGATATTGACATTGCAAAACTACTTCGGCATCATGAAGAACTCCGCAAACGGGAGGGTGTTATTGCAACAATAACACTAACAAAAGCATACTCAAAATATGGCATTGTAACACTGAAAGGTGATTTGGTAGAGAAATTCAGTGAAAAACCCCTTATGGACGAATACATAAGTGTAGGATTCATGGTCCTTGAACAAGAAATTTTTAATTATATTGATCCTGCATCCGATGTTATGTTTGAAGATACCTTGGCTGCAGTCGCAAAAGATGGTAAATTAGGGTATTATATTCATGATGGGTTCTGGCATGCAATGGATACTTACAAAGATTATGTTGAAATGAACGAGATGTGGAGGAATCATCCGAAATGGAAAATCTGGTAACACCTGCATATAAGGTTTTTTCCAGCAAAAAGGTGTTAATAACCGGGGATACCGGTTTCAAAGGATCGTGGTTGGCTTACTGGCTCTATCTTCTTGGGGCGGAGGTGTATGGATTTTCCCTGCCGCCTGCTCGGGATTATGATCATTACAATGCATTAGGTCTTAAAGAACTGATTCAGCATCATGACGGGGATACTCGGGATTTCTCACAGGTTCAGGATTTTTTCAATACGGTACAACCCGAATTTGTTTTCCATCTCGCAGCCCAACCACTTGTCAGAAAATCCTACATTGATCCAAAGCTCACTTTTGATACCAATATTGGCGGATCGGTCAATATCTTTGAAGCGGTACGGATTACACCGTCAGTAAAAGCCCTGATTGCGATTACATCTGACAAATGTTATAAAAACAAAGAATGGTGCTGGGGATATCGGGAGAATGATGAACTGGGGGGGGAAGACCCGTATAGTGCATCGAAAGCCGCAGCAGAGATGGTTTTTTCAGCATATAAAGAATCGTTCTTCAACCACATCCCTCATTTAGGTGCTGCGAGTGTTCGCGCAGGAAATGTTATCGGGGGTGGGGACTGGTCTGAGGATCGTATTGTACCAGATTGTATCCGTGCGCTCCAGAACCATGAAACCATTAGGTTGAGAAATCCACTGGCAACCAGACCCTGGCAACACGTACTTGAGCCATTATCGGGATATCTCCTCTTGGCATCCCGACTTTATGAAAAACCGAAATCATTTGGAGAATCATACAACTTCGGACCTGATCACGGGGGAATGCACACCGTTAAAGAGTTAGCTGATGTCCTGATCGATGTATGGGGTGGAGGAGACATACAGATAACAAAAAAAGATACAGATCCCAATGAAGCAGGCCTTCTTCACCTCAACTGTGACAGGGCACATAATGATCTCGGATGGTATTCAAAATGGAACTTTAAGAAAACCGTTGAACAGACTGCAAACTGGTATAAAACCATTAAACTGGGGGGGAACGCAGGTTCCATTACCAGACAACAGATTATTGAATATATGGAGTGTGAACAATGTTAGACGGAGTGCAGATAATTCCATTAAAGACAATAATGGATGAGCGGGGTATGGTCCGGCATATGCTGAAGTCTACGGATCCCCATTTCACCCAGTTTGGTGAGATTTATTTTTCCGTAATTTTTCCAAACATCATCAAAGCCTGGCACATGCACAGGAAAATGGAGATGAATTACGCGGTCATCGTAGGAAATATCAAACTTGTTCTCTATGATGGAAGAAAAGAATCAAGGACATATAAAGAATTCCAGGAGATTTTCATGGGAGAGGACAATTATGTTCTTGTAAGAATTCCCCCATTGTTAACCTATGGTTTCAAATCAATTGGAAATGAAAAGGCGATCGTGGCAAACTGTTCTTCAATCCCTCATGATCCCAACGAAGTAGAACGTTATGACGCATTCGATCCCAGCATTGGATATGACTGGGGGATCCGACACGAATGATTTAATAATCGAGACCTTCATTCCGGGAGCATGGGAATTGGCAGGTAATAATCACTAAAATCAAAATTTTTTATGCAATAAGAAAATCAACAAGGCCAGTAAGAATCGTTAAAAAAAAATAGCATCATTTTATTGACCATACCGATTCAGAATTATGGGACAATCAAGTATATTTTCAAGTTTAACAGCAAAATGCATTATACCGTCGAAATATCCCGAAATCGATTGAAAGATCACAATAAACGTTAATCCAGTTGAAATGATCAGAAAACCAGGGTGAGTAAAAATGGCCTTGAATAAATTGCCTCTTGTTTCAATTTGCATCCCGACATACAACCGTGCTGAAATGGTGGGCGTCGCAATAAACAGCGCTCTTGCTCAAACATATCCAAACATCGAGATACTTGTCGTTGATAATGCTTCTACAGACAATACATCAGAAATACTCCAGAAGATTTCCGATCCGCGGTTGAAATTTTTCCGAAATGAGGAAAATCTTGGAATTTTTGGAAATTTCAACCGCTGTATCGATCATGCCAAGGGAGATCTCATTCATATCCTACATTCCGATGATTACATAGATCCTTCATTCACAGAAACCTGCGTTCATTTTTTTGAATTACACCCTGAGGTTTCCCTCACGTTTACCTCTGCCAGGTTCATATCGGCAGAAGACTGCAAGGAGACCTACAGCCATACCGGAGATCTCGTTTTTACCGCTCCCGAGGGACTCAGGCAGATCCTCACCCAGAAAATATCTATCACCTGTCCGTCAGTCATGGTTCGGAGACATGTATATATCGAAATTGGAAAATTTTCTCTCGAATACCCATATGCTGGGGATTATTACCAATGGCTGAAGATCTCTCAAAAATATTCGATCGGTTTTGTAAAAGACGCCTGGATCAATTATCGTATGGGGGACTATTCTGAAACACATGCATATCTGTTCAAAAATCCCATCGGGTATATAGATGTTATAAAAGTCCGTCTTCGCTTTTTGATAGATCTTGGAGAGAAAAGTGCAGATTACAGAGATGAACTCAACTTTGAGTTATATCAGGATATTAAAAACCTGTTATCAGCAGGTTTTTTACGATCCGACCAGATGACTACTGTTAATGCATCTTTTTTTTCCGGGATCGCTACCTGTACGTTGTCATTGGTAAAATCCAGGACACTGATAGAAAAAGTAAGGAAATTCGGTTACTTCCTTTTGATTCAGATATCGGGTGTGCTTATGTTATTCCGAGTTTTCCGCAACGCGGCTAAATATTTCCTAGTCTCGTATAAAAAAGAGGGTTATTAGATGATGGAAGGTGGGAAGGGATTTTTACCCTAATCCCCGCAGAATCGTTATTGAAACGGCTTTCCTCTCTGTACAAGACCTGCCACCAGGCCTTTCAACCCGGCAAAATTTAAAGTAACAATCTCATTGAGGGCAAGGCCCAGGACCGACCACCAGAAAACCGCCCGGTGGAAAAAATCCTGCGGGATATTCTTCTTGAAAAGGTAATAATAATTCAGAATCATCATCTTCCGGCTCTCGTAGCGCCGGTCCCGCGCTGCAGGCGACTCGTTGTGGATCACCCGGGCGTGCGGGGTGTAGACGTTTTTATATTTCCGGGAAACCCGGTACGAGAAATCGTCGTCCTCCATGTACCCGTAGCCCGTGAGGTTTTCGTCAAAGGAAAATTCCTGGAAAACCTCCCTGCGGTACCCGGTCAGTCCTCCGGGAACACACTCGACGGTCGTGACAACATCGGATCCGTAAGGGTAGGTTGGAAAACCGGTCGGCTGGAACTTCCCGTCTTTCCTGACTTTCGAGAGAAAGAATACGGAAGCGAACAGGGAATATGCGAAAAGAAGCAGGGAAGACTTTCCCCCACCGCACTTCTTCTCTTCGCCAGATTCAAAGGAAGGAACGATATTCCCGTACACGCCGCCGATTAACTTCCCGGTATCGCTCTCGAAAACCCGGGAGATCTCCGCAACAAAGTTCTTCTCAAGAACCACATCGTCATCGAAGAAGAGGAGAATGTCCCCCCCCGCAGCCTGAACTCCGATATTCCTCTGGAGTGTCAGTCCTGGCCGTGAGTGGATGTACCGTATCACCGGATTCTTCCCAAACGTTGTATCGAGTACCTCTTCCAGTCCGCCAGTATCGCTCGCGTCGACTACAATTATCTCGTCCGGCTTCATCGTCTGGAAGAGAAGCGATCGGACACAGGCGACCAGATCGGAATACCGGTTCTTCGTCGGAATTATGGCAGAGACCTGCATAAAAATCGTTAAAGGGTGCACCGGGCCAGGACACCGGCCACATAATCCATCTCTTCGGTTGTCAGGGAGGGATACATCGGCAGGGTTATTGCGGAATCCGAGACCTCCTCCGTTACCGGCAGCATACCTGGTGAACAGCCGAATGTTTCCCGATAGAATCGGGTCAGGTGAACCGGGTAGAAGTACACCTTCGACGACACATGATTCTGCCCGAGCTGTGCGATGAGTCCGTCGCGCTGTGCCCGGCCCCCGTTGATGAGGACCGTGTAGAGCTGGTACACGCTGGAGTACTCCGGGGGAAATTCAGGCACCCGGATGTATGGCACATGCTTGAGTCTTGCAGCATAGTGCCGGGCGTTCTTCTGCCGCATGGAGATGAGCCGGTCGATCTTCTTTATCTGCGCAACACCCAAGGCTGCGGTGATCTCCGACATCCTGAAATTGTAGCCAAGGGAGACGTATTCCAGGTAATCGGACGTAGCAAAGTAATTGGCACAGTCCTCACGCCCGTGCGAGCGCATCAGTTTGAGTTTCTCAAAGATCTCTGCGGAGTCTGTAGTGATCGCCCCGCCTTCGCCGGTTGCGATGATCTTGTTCTGGCAGAAGCTGAACATGGAGGCATCGCCAAACGTTCCCACCATCTTCCCGCCAAGCATTGCACCCATGGATTCGGCAGCGTCCTCAATGAGGAGGAGGTTGTGATCATCGGCGATCTCGCGGAGCTCCTGGATCCTGCAGGGACATCCTCCATAGTGGACAGGGATGATCGCCTTTGTTTTCTTTGTTATCTTTTCCTCAACGGAGGCGGGGTCGAGGCCGAACGTTGTCCGCTCGATATCGGCAAAGACAGGTTTTGCCTTGACAAAGAGTGCAGAATTTGCCGTGGAGATGAACGTGAATGAAGGGACGATAATTTCATCGCCGGGAGAAATACCGCAGGAAAGGAGGAGGGCATGCAGGGCAGATGTGCCGGAATTGAATGTCACACAATATTTCTGGCCGATATATTCTGCTATCCGCTTTTCGAACTCATCGATCATCGGGCCAATCGCCCAGTATGCACCTTTCTGGATTGCCGCGGTGACGGACCGGACATCCTCGTCATCCCAGAAGATCTTGAACAGTGGAACATTCATGAAGTCTTTCCCTTCTGCTTGAACGTGATATGGTTCTGGTATTTCTCGATGAGCCGCCGCTGCTCGACTTTCAGGCGCTCGTTCGAAAGGGTGGTTGTATGCACCCAGTCATTGGTATACTCATCGAACGTGGACCAGTCCCAGTCCTTCATGGTGGCATAATCAAAGTACTCGTTCGTCGGGTAGGGGGCAAGGAGCGTGAAACCGACAACATCGGGCTCAATCTCGTCACAGAGTTTTTCCGTCAGATGGATATCCTCGATCGTCTCGTTGGGCATCCCGATGAGGAAATAGGCACGGGTTTTCATACCGTACTCGTGGGTCAGGCGGAAAACATTTTTGATATTATCAATTTTTGTATTCTTGTGCATGTCGGCGAGGATCTTCGGGGACCCGCTCTCTACACCATACCAGAGTTCCTGACAGTTGCTCTCGGATAATACCTTCAACATTTCCTCATCAATGGTATTGATATGGGCATTGGCCCCGAAGGGGATGTCGATTCCCCGTTCGTTCTTCTGGCTGCAGAATTCCAGGACTCTTTTTTTGTTGACCGTGAAAGTATCGTCGGCAAACTTGAGGAAGTCGATCCGGAGATCCCGCACGAGTTCCTCAATCTCATCCAGGATATTCTCCGGGGAGCGGAAACGGGTTTTTCGTTGCCAGACAACCGGGCTGCAACAGTAACTGCACCGGAAGGGGCAGCCCCGGCTGCTCAGGACCGAAGTGATTCGTTTATGGTTGTCAGCATACGCCTGCTGGATATTGCGTTCATTTTTTATCGTAACCCGGTCCGGGAACGGAATCGTATTGATATCTTCAATAAAATCTGACGTGACTATCTTTTTTGGGAGTTTTTCTTTCCGGGAAAGTGAGTTGACAATCGATAGAACGGACTGCTCCCCTTCGCCTTTGACAACGAGGTCAACACAAGGCTCTTTCAATACATCATCCGGAAGGGCAGATGCGTGTACACCCCCGAAAACAATGATATTCTTATCCGTTTTTATCTGCCGTGCAAGCCGGAGTCCATGGCGATACTGGGGGCTTGTACAGGAGAACGCGACAATATCGGCATCCTGCGTATTGTTGACGATCACTTCATCGCTGTCGTAAAATGCTGAATAGAATGAAAGATCAAGCTGGCCTTTGAAATGGTTTTTCAGATAGGATACCATGTAGCCGACACCGAGCGCTTCCCAGGTATGGCCCCCCTTAAAACCTACATTGGGTTGAACGAAAACAATCTTCATTTAGAGAATCACCACGTTTTATTAATCTTTTTACCGGCACGTTCCAGTCATACCCTCGATGAGTGTACAGGAAAACGGAAATTACCGGGGTTTTGCCCATTCCTCGAATTTGTAATTCTGGTACCAGTCAACAAATTTTTCCAGACCCATGTCCAGGGAAAACTTCGGTTTCCAGCCGAGTTTTTTCGCTTTTGTGATATCAGCAATCAGCCGGTCAACTTCTCCGGGCCGTCCATCTACATGAACAGGCTTCATATCCTTACCGCAGAGTTTTATGATCTTTGTTGCAAGATCATTGATTTTTACATCTACACCGGTTCCAAAATTTACCGGTTCACGTATTGGCTTGGAATGTGCCAGGATGAGATCGTATGCCCGAACGATATCTTCGACATATGTATAATCACGTGTCTGTTCCCCGCTGCCATAGATGATTGGCGGCATATTGGAGAGGACGCGTTTGGTAAAGATCGAGATGGCTCCACCATATCCGGAGTCTTTTTGCCGGGGCCCGTAAAGGTTGAACGGGCGCATGATGCAGATGTTCATCCCATATGTCTCGATATAGGCATAACACATCCGGTCAGCGGCAATCTTGCTGGCACCATAGGGATGGGGAGCGTTTAGCGGGTGCTTCTCATCCATAGGTGCATATTCAGCAGAGCCATACACCTCGCTTGTTGAAGCATGAACAATTTTTTCAACATCGTACATGCGTGCAACCTCGAGGATGTTCTGGGTTCCGAGGACGTTGATATCGTACGTGAGTTTTGGTTCTATTATTGAACGGTCAACATGAATCTGGGCAGCAAGGTGGAAGACCGCATCGACATCCCGCATGAGCTTCTCCAGCAGATCATAATCCTGGATATCACCCTGAATTAATTTGAAATTCCGGTGATTGAGCAGGTGCCGGATATTCATCAGATTCCCGTTCATGAAATTATCAAGACATAAGACCGTATCACCATTTTTGGTATATTTCTCGCACAGGTGCGATCCAACAAAACCTGCTCCACCGGTAATTAAAATTTTCATCCTTTACCTCTTCACCAGATCTGTGTATAATACATGTACTTTTTCCATTTCTTTATAGTAATCCTGTTTTTCTTCAACAAGACCCCGGTTTACCTGCCCGCAGGCCTTCCGTAGATCGGGATTGCGCACAAGACGAACAATCCTTTCTGCTAATAGTTCGGGTTGCCTGACAGGTACGATGAAGCCATTTTCATTATCTTTAATCCATAACCGGTTATCTCCAATATCAGTAACAACTACGGGAAGCCCGCTTGCCATAGCTTCAAAGGAACTGACTGCAACACCTCCATCGGAAAGAGATGCTGATACGTATATATCAGAGGATGCCAGGTATGGGGGAAGATTCTCATGAGGTATCCAGCCACAGAACTGAATAAATTGCCCTATGCCGAGTTTGTCAGACAGGGCCCGCATCCTCTCTTCTTCATACCCTTTCCCCCCAATCAGGAAATTGACTTCCGGGGCATCCTTAAGTACATGGGGAATTGCCCGGATGATCGTTTCAGGATCGTAAATCGGATTGAACCCCCGTATGCAGGTCACCACCGGCCAGGAATTTTTGAATATATTCAAAAAAAGTGCCGGATTACGGAGACCCGGTGAAAATTTTTTCGTATCAACTCCATGGGTGATGAGCAGTATTTTTTCCCGGGGAATACCTAGTTTTTGTATGGCTTCAAACGAATTTTCCCCATCACAGGTAATCCGGTCTGCAGATCGAAGTGCGAGACTGACAAGGTATGAAAGCACGGTCTTTTTGGGGTGGATGAGTACATCATCGCCCCAGCCGGATACTACAAAGGGGTGAAAGCCACTTCGTGCACCCCAATACCCGTAATGGGTGACGAAATGGGCGTGAAGAAGATCCGGTTGGATTGTTCTGATGAGTTTTTTCACCCGCAGGGAGTTGAAGAGAATCGAGGGGAATGATTTTGGGAGAATATGGATCCTTACACCAAGATTTGTATAATCCTCGGTTGAAACATTTCCCATTTCAGACGGGGTGAAATTTAAGGTGATTAAGTGAATTTCATGTGATGGAGCAAAAAATTCTATCCATCGTTTGGTATGAATAGAGCGTATATCCGCCAGAAAACAGAGTCTCATTGTTCACCTCACCATGGGTTACAGGGCTATGAAAACTTTGTGGGTTTTTGTATAGCGGAGATAGTGATAAAAAACAGATTCTGAAATGTTCAGATTATCCCCATCTCGGAGAGCCGCGCCGGCAGATACTTCTTCGTAACGAAATCCAGCCCCCGGGCCGCAAACGCCTGCTGTTCCGACTTTAGGTTCATCTCGATCTGCAGGTTGATCTGTTTTCTCCAGTAATCCGTGGCAAACCGGGGATCCGTCAGTTCGGATTTCAGGGCCTCGACATCCTTATCGGTCAGCGTGTCGGAGGGCAGGTTGTAATCCCGGATATCGCTGGGCTGCAGGCCGAGGAACTGGGCCCGGGGAGTTGCGAGCAGCTCGGACATGTGGGCGCTCTTGATAGCCCCGTAAGCCACCGATCCATAGATACGGTAAGACCACGGGTCGCCATCCGTGAAGACCAGGATCGGGAGGTTCCAGGTTGTGCTCATCCGGTTGAGCATCCTTCGGGTGGAACGCGCCGGCTGGCCTTTGAGATGGACGAGGATCGCGTTGTGCTCCTCGTCAAACCCGTTCTCGATCAGCCGGTCGTACATACCACCAGTTTCAATCGCGATGACGAACTTGGCATCGTGATCCACGAACTCGATATTCTCGACATTGTTCGGGATCGTATATCCCGCCTGCCCGACATCGTCCTGGCAGTGCAGGGTCTTCATCCCGCGCCGGGTCTCCTCCCGGATCCGCATAGGCCCGTAGATGGAGGCCCCGTTCTCCTCGGGATGGAGGTGGAAGCCCTCGCGCGGCACGTCCGAGAGGATCTCGAGGTCCTCGATTAAGAAGTTGCTCTCATCCTGCGCCCCGAACTTCGCCCGCTTCCAGCCCTCCGAGATATAGTACATTTCTCTCAGCGTTGACGAGCGGTTCTCTCTCAGCTGCTGCTTGATGAACCCGATGACGTAAGCCATCTTCAGGAGATGGGTGGCGCTCTTCGCTGACGCCGCAGTCCGCATACTCTCCTTGTCGCCGTACTTCCAGACCTCGCTCGAATCATCGTATTCGATATTGTATTTCGTCCGCGAGGGCAGGGAGATGGAGGGGATCTCGCCGGACTTCATCTGGTCGTACCATGCACTGGCGATCTTCAGGAGCGAGACCATCGCCTTCTTTTCCAGTTCTTCCCTAGACATCCAGATCCACCACCATCTTCTTGTTGTCGTCTATGCCCCGTATTTCAAGAATGCCCCCGCCTTTACCGGTGTAGATGATGCGCGAGACCTCTTTTGGGGGGACAGTGATCTTCCAGACTTTCGTGAACTGCCCGTCCATCTCGCTCACGAAATCCGTTTTCGGGACTGCGTCGGCTGCATTGTCCGCCGAGATATCGTAGACCGTTATCTCGCCATCGAACCCGCTGTAGTTGGCAAGCTCGATCGTCACCTTCCCGTCCCGGGTGGCTTTCTTGACAATGAGTTTCCTCATCAGCTTTCCTTCAATGGGCGAGGTGTCGACCAGGGGTTTTTCTACGATCTCGGAGACCTTCTCTGCAATCTCCGGGATGATGGCACAGACCGCCCGGGCCCGGTCCTCGGCAAGTTTGCCCTTGTCCCTGCGGGAGACGAAGAGCTTGAGATCGCGGCCGAGATCCTGGAGCGCGAGCACGATCTCTTTTTCTATCTCAGGAATGCTTGCTATCGCGTCCTTGCTCTCGCTCGTGAACGGGACGTTGGTCGAGGCCACGTGGACAAGGATCAGTATCGGGCCGGTCGGGAGCCCCTGTTGCGAGATATTGTAGGACTTCCAGTTCACGCGCGAGATGCATTCCGTGATCGCACAGGCGCCCTGCTGGTACATGAGCGGGACGCGGTTTGCGAACCGGAGGATGATAGCGTTACCCTCCGAAGGGAGTTTTCCCCCGTAGCCGATCGCCGCCTCGACCATGAACGAGTGGCCCGAGAAGACGGAACTCGGCCGGGTGCGGGCTGCGACAAAATCCATCTGGAACTCCTTGTCAAGACCGCGCCGGATCAGTTCCTCGCCAATCGGGGAGAGACACTGGGATGAGGGAGGGGCAGGAACGGCTATTGCCTGCATGGCAGCAAGGAGGTTCTTGAGCTGGTCTGAATCGAGACCATTCGCCTTCACCGTGCCCTTGAGGCCGGCCCGGTCGCACATATCCTGAGCGGACTTCTTGCCCACCCGGCTGAACCCGTTGACCATGAAGTCGAGTAACTTCTCATTGCTTGCTGCGGCCATCCGCTTGAGCTGCCCGAACTCGATCCCGTGGGGATGGGGCTGGATGGCGACCGGGCAGGCAATAATTTCCTGGCTCACCCGCTCAAAAGTGAACGCCTCGTCGTCCAGCTCCACCCGGAACCGGGCATGGGGGTTGACGACAGAAGTATAGCGGAGGTACTCGATGAGCTTCTTCCGCGCCGCCATCGTGCTCTTGAACTCGATCTGGACGCGGGTGCCGTGGATCCGGTCCCATTCAATCTCCTCGCTTTTGAGAATGTCGGGCTCGTTTGTCTCGATCCTGATCTGGATCTCGAACCGGTGTGCCTGCTCCTTGTGACCGGTCCGGGAGATGACGACTGTCGGGAGTCCACTTGTCAGCTGCGCATAGAGCACCGCTGCCGAGATGCCGATACCCTGCTGGCCCCGGGTCTGCCGGATCTGGTGGAACCGGGAACCATACAGGAGTTTGCCGAAAACAAAGGGAATCTGGGCCGGCACGATGCCCGGGCCATTGTCCTCGACAATGATCCGGAAGACGTCGGTGCCGGTCTTTTTTATGCTGATAAAAATGTCCGGGAGGACCTGCGCTTCCTCGCAGGCATCGAGCGCATTGTCGACCGCCTCCTTGATCGTGGTGATGACCCCGCGCGTGGGCGAGTCAAAGCCGAGCAGGTGCTTGTTCTTCTCGAAAAATTCGGCTACACTGATGCTGCGCTGCTGTTTTGCCAGCTCCTCAGCGAGCACCATGGGCACGCACCTCGGCAATGGCTGCTTCGAGTCCGACCGTCTTCTGCTCCCCGGTTTCGAGGTTTTTCAGGGTCACGTCTCCCGTCTCGGCTTCCCGCTTCCCGACAACGACTGCGAAATTTGCAGACTTGGCAGCATGGGCCAGCTGGGCGCCGAGACCCCGCTCCATGAGATCCATCTCGGTCCGGATCCCGGCCTCGCGGAAAGCCCGGCCAACAACAAGGGCCCGGGCCCGGCCTTCGTTCGTGCAGACAAGACCGACCACGGTGTCTTTCTGTTTCTGCGCAGTCTCGCCAAGGGAGACCATCACCCGGTCGAACCCGACCGCAAACCCGCAGGAGGCCACATCGTCGCCGCCGAAGAGCTGGGAAAGGCAGTACGCCCCGCCGCCCAGGATCTGGTTCTCGGCCCCGAGGTTGTCAGCAAATCCCTCGAATACGATGCCGGTGTAATAATCGAGCCCCCGGGCAATGCCGAAGTTCAGGGAATACTTGACACCGGCTGCATCGAGCGAGCTCACGGTCTGCTCAATGCGCTCCTTCTCGGGGATCGTTCCCGCGATCTCGAATGCCTCGGCAAGGTTTCGCGTTGCAACGAGCGCGGTTAAGGAGGAGGCAAGCTCGGTCTTGTTCAGGGATTCGAGCGTTGCGTTCAGGCCGTCGAAATCCTTCTTGTCCAGGTGAGCCCGCACCTTGCGCTGCATTACGGGTTCAAGGTCCCGGACAAGATTTCTCATGAGCGAAAGGTGCCCGACTTTGAGCTCGTACCGGACGCCGGTTGCGTTCAGCATCTCGGATGCGAGCATGATCGTCTCGGCATCGGCAGCGGCCGTGTCCGCGCCTATCAGTTCCACCCCGAACTGCCAGAACTGGCGGTACCGGCCTTTCTGGGGCCTCTCGTACCGGAAGCAGTCGGCATAGTAGCACCAGCGCAGGGGCTTGGGGGCCACTTTTGCCTCGTTGACGTACATCCGGATAACGGCTGCCGTGATCTCGGGCCGGAGCGCGAGCTTTCTCCCGCCCTTGTCCTCGAAGACGTACATCTCGTCGATGATCCCTTCGCCCGAGCGCATGGTGAAGAGTTCGAGATCCTCGAACTCCGGCGTGCAGACCTCGCGGTAACCCCACCGGCGCGCAACTTCCCGCAGGCGCCACTCCACAGCGCGGCGCGCTTCCATCTCATCCGGTAAAAAGTCCCGTGTTCCCCGTGGTTTCTGGAGCATGGTGAAAAATCCCTTAATCCTGTTGTGCTGTATCCCGTTATCTCTTGTTCGACTTTTTTATCGGCACGCTGCCGAGGAACCGCTGAAAGGTTCCTTCATTTGTCCAGATCTTCTCCTTCTTCTGGTTGGTGATCAGGTAGATGCCGGCGAGGATCAGGCCGAGGCCCAGGATCTCGTAATCGGGCGCATGCCAGGTGATCTGGAGACCGAGACCGGCAAGGGCCCCGTAGAGGACGCCCCAGTACGCAGCTTTCCGGTAGCCAGGGAGGCCGGTCCGGAAGAAAATCCGGGCATCGCGCAGCCAGAGGAAGATGGTTGCAGCCGCGCCGAATATGGCGACAAAGACGAGATACGACATTTCAATGAACTATCTTATTATACGCCGGTCCATATCTGTATTATTACAACCATGCCAGCAAACCGGGCATTGCAGGATCTGCTAGACCAGTACAAGAACGGGGAATTGAGCGCAGAAGCTGCAGCCGAAGCCATCGAAGGCCTCCGGCTGGAGCGGGTAGGGGATTTTGCCTGCCTCGACCTGGGGCGCAATGTCCGGTGCGGGATGCCGGAGTTCGTGCTTGCCGAAGGAAAGGACCCGGGCCATCTTGCCGAGATCGCGATACGGCTTGCGAAGTCCGCAGGACGTTGTGTGGTGACCCGGGTGAGTGCCGAGCAGGCTCTGATGGTCCAGACCAGAGCCGCTGATGCGGACATACCGGTCGAGCACCGGGAATCCGGCCGGGTCCTCATCCTTGGCAGCGCACCGGCCCCGGCGCAGACCGGCGGGATTGTCGGGATCATCACGGCCGGGACTTCCGATATCCGGGTGGCCGAAGAGGCCCGGATCATAGCCGAAGAGATGGGCTGCGAAGTCCGGATCGCCTACGATGTCGGGGCTGCCGGCATCCACCGGCTCTTCCCGGCGCTCAAACCGCTCCTTGCCGCCCACGCCATCATCGTCTGCGCGGGAAGGGAGGGAACGCTGCCAGCAGTCGTTGCCGGCCTTGTCGACAAGCCGGTCATCGGCGTTCCGGTCAGCGTGGGCTACGGGTACATGGGCCAGGGGCAGGCAGCTCTTGCAAGCATGCTCCAGTCCTGTTCGGTCGTGGCCGTTGTCAACATCGATGCCGGGTTCACGGCCGGGGCTTTTGCAGCAAGGATCGCAACTATGAGGGGATCATGAACAAGAGACGCGGGTTCTATATCGGGAGGTTCCAGCCCTACCACAACGGGCACCAGTCGGTGCTCGAACATATTGCAGGAAAAGTGGACGAGATCATCATCGGGGTCGGCAGCGCGCAGCTCTCCCACCACCCGGACAACCCGTTCACGGCCGGCGAGCGGATCCTGATGATCACGCGCTCGCTCAAATCCTTCGACTGCCCGTTCTATGTGATCCCGATAGAAGATCTCCAGCGCAATGCCCTCTGGGTATCCCATGTCCGGGCAATGGCCCCGCCATTCGATATCTGCTATTCCTCAAACCCGCTGGTATTGCAGCTCTTCCGGGAGGCCGGCGTCAAAGTCCAGTCCCCGGCCATGTACGAGCGGGAGATCCTGAGCGGAACCGAGATCCGCAACCGGATGATCAGTGGAGAGCCCTGGGAGGACCTGGTCCCGCCCGCTGTTGTCCAGGTCATCAAAGAGATCGATGGAGTAAACCGGTTGCGCCAGATCGTGCGCGAGGACTAGGGACAGGGAAATTACATGTTCGATTTTTTAAAAAATATCATGGGAAAGAAAGAGCCGGAGATGCGGGATATCGCATTTGACATAATCCCGGCATGGCTTGATGAATACGAGAAGAAATCCCTGGAGATCCTCAATTCCGCAACCGAGGAGCCGGTCCGGAATATCAGGAATGCCGCTGCCCAGCTCCAGCTCATGGTGAACAACATTGCCGATGCAGAGGACGACCCGGTCCTCCACCCGAAGATAAAGAGCATTGCCAAAAATTCCCTGCCCCTTTTTGTTAAGGCCATGAATTCGTCCCTTGCAAAGGAACTGCCGGATGACCGCGAAGAGTTCTACCTTGCCGCAGTGGAATGTGTCAAAGGCTGCATAAACAGCATGCGGGGCCAGGGCCGGTATCTCCAGATGGTATTTCCTGAAGAGATGAAGACCGTAAAGACCGGCATCGATACCATGGGCCGCGAGATCAATGCGCTCACCCAGGCCTTATCCACGTACCGGAACGCGCGGGCTGTGAGCAGTGCAGTCCGGTCCCTCCATGCATCCCTCGTTGCCATGAACGAGGATCTTGCCCGGTCGGTTGACAAGGATACGAGAACGGACAGAAGGATCTCTGATCTTTCTGCCCGGATCGAGGCCATAGACAAGGAACTTGCCGGGCTCAAGGAAGATGCCGGGAACCGGGAGGTTGAAGAGCAGAAATCCGCCCTCCAGGAACTTGAAAGCTCCCGCGATGATGCGATCCGGCACTATGCCGCACTCTCGATGACTGCATCCCATGTCTTCCGGAAGGCCGAGAAGATCTCGCAGAAGCAGCACAACAAGCCCGAGACCGATGCGCTCCGCCGGGTGATGGAACTTCTCTCCGATCACACGATCCCGCCGGAGACAGATCTTTCGGAAACGTTAAGCCGGGCCTGCCCGGTTGCCGAGCGGATGATAGAAGCCATGGAGATACCCCTGAAGAACAAAGAGGAACGGGCGGTCTTCTCCGATACCGCGGCATTCTGCAGAGACATCTGTGCTGCCGGCAACACCGTAAGAAAGCTTGAGGAGTCCTGCAGGGCAGCGGAAGAGAGCCTGGCACTGCACCCGTTCGTCAGCCGCATGAGATCGCTCGAACGCGAGAAGACCCAGCAGCAGGCGATGCTTGTAAAAGAGAGGGAGAACAAGAACGAACTTGCGGAGTGGCGGAAGAAGACCGAAGAACAGATCCCGGTTCTCCGCGAGGGTCTTGCAAGAAAAGCAGAGATCATTGCCGGCCCTGGCATGAAGATCCGGATAACCGGCGCCTGAACCAGGTTTCAAAACAGGCAGCAGCTCCTGCCCAAAGCGGGACAGAGCCCGCAGGTATCCGGGTCAGCACGGGGATATGATCCGGATAAAAGAGAATGTTTTGTAATCCGTATAGGCAAACTCGGGGGCGTACCCGTGACAGCCCCCGACCCGGAGGATGGTCGGGACATCCAGGGGAACCCGGGCAACTTCCAGGTGCACTTTTTTGTTCTTCTCAAGAACGAGCGGCTGGAAATCGAGATTGTGCTGGACTATCCCGTTCTCCGTCTTCCTGCAGCAGATATTCTCGTGCTGGTGGCCGCAGCACAGATGGGTAAGCCCGCGCTTCTCCAGGGCTTCGAACGCCATCGCAGCCGTGTAATGGTACCCGGTAAAGAAATCGCCGGATTCATGGGAGAGGCGCTGCCAGCATTTCAGCCGGAGGGTCTGTTCCCCGAGCTCCAGCGGACCGCCATGGACAAAGAGCATGTCCCGGTCGGGCCAGTCCATGGGCATGGTATTGAAGATGGAGAGGAGCGGCGAGTCCCGCAGCTGTTCGTGGCGGTACGTGCTTGCAGCATCGCTGCCGCTTACGAGAATCCCGTGAAGGAACGCATGGTCATGGTTCCCGAGAACGGAGACGAGCCGGTATTCCTGCGAGAGAGTATGGATCTTCTCCAGGGTCTCCTGGGGCCTGCTGCCGCGGTGCAGGAGATCGCCAAGGTTCACGAGAAGCTCGGCCGGACCAAACGCGACAGAGAATGATGGATCCTTAATGCATGAAGCCAGTGCGCCGAGAGCTTCTGCATCTGCGTGCACATCTGAAAAGATTATGGCACCCATAGCGGTATCGGAATTATTTGATCTTCTTTCTCATATATACTTAGGATGCAAAAAGTTCAATGCATGGGAATGTCCCCGGGCATATGTTGATGTGAAACCCCGGCAAACGTACTGGAGAAACCAGTTAAGCGTCGTTGCTGTCACACCGGCCGAAAAACAAGAACCGAACGGAGGTACCTTCATGGAAAAATTTCTTGATGACTATATAGAACGTACGAGAGCCGCCTTCCCCCGCTTTCCCGGGAAAACGGCGCACGAGATTGCATCGTCATTCCTGGCCTTCAAGTTCGGCCTGTACGAGAATGCGGTCAAGGAATGCACGCATGCCCTGTCGCTCATCCCGGACAGTGCCCCGAACGCGAGCCTGAAAAAAGCGCTCTCCATCCTCCGTGCCAATGCCGAGAGCCGGAACAATTCGCAGGTGGAGCCGGACCCGTCCGTTACGTTCACCGAGGCCGAGCGGGCACTGGTCCCGGTTGTCCTCCGGAATGACAAGAACGAGGACCCGGCAACGCTCGACCTCGACAACGCCCTCATCCTTGTCTATGTTGTGGCGCTCATCACATCGCCCGATGATGAAGAGGCGCTCGAAGAGCACCGGAAGATGATAGTCCGGATACTGAGCGATTACAAAAAAGCCCTGGGGCTTGAATAATTTTATTTTTTAAGAAAAAAAGGACGGTCCCCGGTTCTTATTGTTTCTTTTCCCGGATCAGGGCATCGCGTTCAGCCTGGACCTTCTGCTCGTTCTGGAAGTTCCGGACAATGTAGGCAAAGACGAACATGCCGATCGCGTTTGCAAGGATCATGGGGATGTATACCCGCTCGACTATCGCGAGCGCGTCATCGAACGGCCGGGCGATGAGGAGCGTTAAGATCATATGGAAGATCTCCATGAGGATGGCAAAGGCCACCGCGATCTTCCAGCCGGCGAATTTCTTTTTGCAGTGCAGCCAGATGAGGCCGCCGAAGAGCCCGGCGAAAACTGCGGTGACCGAGCAGGAATAGACGGTGATGCCGCCCATGCTGAGCCGGTAGGCAGCGCCTATCAGTCCCGCGCCAATGCCGACCCACGGGCCGGCAAGCAGGCCGGCGAGCATGGGGCCGAGGTCGCGGACATTCACGACCGAGCCCATGAACTCGATGCCGCTGATCGTGCCGTACACGGAGAGGGCGCCAAAGAAGATGACGAGTATTATCTGGGTGGTGAATGTGGCCCGGCCGTCAAGGATCTCCGGGAAGATCCGGCTCCGGGTCAGAAGGTATGCTGCCACGATTATCACGCACATGAGCTGCAGGAGCACATTGAGCTGGGTGAGTACGGAGAAGTCCATGATACGACAACCTGGTGGAGAAGTTTTGCTCACGATCTCTGATAAACGATGCTGGTATTTTCCCGGTGTTACCCGTAGCGATCGAAATCAACCGGATCCCGATTGAGAAATATAGAATCCAAGTTCCTGCAACTGCAATAGATTCCCGGTCTAAGTTTATTCAAATGTGATTAACTTTTCATCATCAAACCTTGATTGAAATTTTTCAGGCACACATTGATTGAAAATTTTCGAGCAAGCTTTGATTTTAAAATTTTCATCGCGATCATGATCGCGATTGAAAAACTGATCCGGATCAACCGGACTTTGATTTTAATTTTTCAACCGGATCGCGATTGAAATTTTTCAAGCAGACCCTGGTTGAAAAACAGCATCCACGAACATGCTACCGTCAGAGAGTCCCTGTTTAGAATTATTCAGAGGTAGTTAACTTTTCATCATCGAACCTTGATTAAAAATTTTCAAGCAGACTTTGATTGAAATTTTTTCATCAAACCTTGATTTTAAATTTTTCATCGCGATCACGATCGCGATTGAAAAATTGATCCGGATCAACCGGACTTCGATTTTTATTTTTCAACCGGACCTTGATTGAAATTTTTTCAGCAAGCTTTGATTGAAAATTTTCAAGCAGACCCTGGTTGAAAAACAGCATCCACGAACATGCTACCGTCTGAGACACTGCGCTTGGATTTATTCAGATGTAGTTAACTTTTCACCATCGAACCTTGATTGAAATTTTTCAAGCAGACTTTGGTTGAAAATTTTCGAGCAAGCTTTGATTTTGAAATTTTCATCGCGATCATGATCGCGATTGAAAATCTGATCCGGATCAACCGGACTTTGATTTTAATTTTTCAACCGGACCTTGATTGAAATTTTTTCAGCAAGCTTTGATTGAAAATCCGGGTTTGCCATCATCAATCAGAGCGATGTCACACGCGCAAAACGCCTCGGCGGGTTTTGCGCTACGCACTTACCGGGATCGGAATCTGAAGAAAAAATCCGGGCGTTTAGATTATCCGGCAATTGAGCCGCCGCGGGGCGCCCTTCGGGGCGGCGGCAGGCATCGTAATGCGATAGGAAATAACAGTAACAGCACTTTGAGAAAATTCTTAAAATTTTTTCCGGAGTTGGATTGAAAGAACCAACCCGCTCTATTCCACTGGTGCGATGACTCACACCTAAAACACCTCGAACGAATTCCATTCTCAAACGGGTTGGCTTTCCGCGTTGCTTATTATATTCCATACCCATCTTAACAAACACACAAGAACAATATTGATAATGAATATTCCAATGAAAATGAAAGTAATTATCAATACCGGTTGGATACAGTCGAACACCCTTCCTTGATACATGAATGTCAACACGAGAAAAAGAATGTAAATCACAAGAATCAGGAAGCAAATAATCAAAAGCCAAAATATCTTTGATTCAATACCTTGACCATCTTTCCTGGGAAAGATTGTTTTGTTTTCACCATCAAGCCAATTATAAAGTGACCATCCGATCAGACAAAGAAACACGATGTGGATAAACCCAACGATGATTGGCATTATTCCAAGGAAGAAGTAGTCATACGAAATCATGATATGGGAAGGATAGATCGCAAAAATCAGTGGGCCGACAATTGCCAGTCCCCAGGCATATATAATGTACTTAACGAGAGAGGGTAATAAAATGACGACAGATACAGAAATCAGACTGGCAAATATCAGGTAAAACAACAGCACAAAAGGAAATAACTTCTTACCATTCTCTTTTTTAAATACCTTTTTTGATGCAACCAAAAACCCCACCATGGTCAGGCAGTTCCAGAGTCCATGCAGCAGAAGCTTCTTTTTTGGGAAAGGATCATTCCGGAACCAAATCATTCCCGCAGCAAGACATGCAAACATGGAAAAAAGGATGTAGATAATAATTCCTAGGAAGACAAGATATGGCTGAAGAAAACTTTTAAGAGGATCGGGAGTCGGGGGAACATCATTTATCCATAAATCATCGGTAAAGGCATTCGATGGGGAGTTGATCCTGATTTTTGTGTATTCTGAAATAGCAAACATTGCAGACATTGAACGATATTTTTCTTCAGTTGAATTGGATTCTTTTTCCCGATACCCATTGAAAAATAATGATCGCTGATTGTCATCAAAAATACCAACATTACCATAATAATACTGGACTTCAGTTGCCGGTTGGATACGATCATACAATTCAGGAGTGACCATACCGGTAACATAGATAGTGACCGGTATCTGTCGCCCGCCATAGACACGGGTAGGCTTGAGGGGGAAATAGATATGTTTTGTCGGGAAACTGACAAAACTACTGATAACATTGTTCGAAGATTTTCCTGAATGCGCATTATACTCAGACACGTTACTGATGTAAGTTACGACAAATGAGTAGTCCTTGCCGATATAATCATCAAATGTGTTTATTGAGGAATCCGGAATTATCATCCCTTTTGATAAGAGATGGTGTGAAAGCGATCCGACATCTTTTGCGGTGACTAATTCCGTTGTTACCCCATACCGTTCAACTGTCTGATAAACCGTGACGGACTGTTCATCAGATACCCCGCTCCCCATTCCCAGGGTTGATGGCCCTGAACGCAGCATGAGAACCTGGTACAACGGATATCCGTACATCAAACCTGCAGGAGCTGTCGCATATCCAATCATCCAGCCGGAAACTGACATTATGGAGTTTTTATACCCATAATCAGCATCAAAACCATGAAAATAGGGAAATTCGTCCATCATATCAAGGGTTGCATTTTCCGGTTTTGATGGGATGGGATAGATCCATACGGCTTTGTCACCGTTCATTTCTTTATCTGGGGTAATAGAAAGCAACAGATTCTCTTTATTGTCATCATAATGGATAGCTGCCAGTTGCTGGCTCTCCGGCAGGAGAGTCCAGGTATCATGATCGTAAACCCCCATCATGCCGTCAGCACTCACAAGGGGACAAAGAAAAATAAAAAAAATAAAAAGGAGAGTTTTTCGCATCTTAATGAAAATTATCTTGAGTTGTTTATTAATAAACCGAATTAATTTTCAAAAAATGGATTGCCGGGGAATATGACCGTATCCATCCAGTTATTGACACCCGGAATACTAAAATGACTTTTGCGGAAAAATAAATTTACAGACTGTCCATACTGATCCCGGTAAAGTCCTGTGCAACCGATTTGATATCCTTGACACCGAACGCAGTCTGCACCTGCTCGAGTTCAAGCTGGTTTGCCGCATCGCACATGTAGTCGAGGATGTCGACCGACAGTTCCTTCTGGATCTTGCTTTTGCGTAACTGGTCCACCAGTGCCGCCATCTTCTCGGGAGGCTCCATGCGGAGTTTGGCAAGGCTCATGACACACATGTAAATCCGGGTCAGGTTCCGGTCCGTCCCGGTGATGCAGTCAAAGAAATTCCGAATCACCTGTGCCTGGTATATCTCTCCACCCATGAATCCACCTCCTACCGTTTATTCGTCTTCTCGGTAAATCTCCTGTTCACTGTATCGGGTTATAAACTTTGTGGGAAAAGTGCCCGTTTGGCATAAAAAAATGGAAGGAGAACGGCTCTTTTTCGAAAAGAGCGGCAATGGGGCGGGGGAATTGTCTGACAAGAGCATGACAATTGTCAGACTCCGCCGGCAACCCGCCGCACCCAGCCATTATTATACAGCACTTCCCGAACGGTTTCTCCACTTCCCCCGCCACATCTGGATCGCCACGGGAATGTACATGAAAATAAAAGCGCCCAGGAAAACCGATATGACAATATCAACACCGGAGAGCAGGTTGGCCTGCAGGAAACTGGCAAAAATATACAGGGCAACCGGAACATAGATGGCGCCAGCGGTCACGACACCCGGGGAATATTCTCCGGATGTGAGCGTGAAGAATGCATGGATGGTAAAATTTGAAAATATCCAGGCGGCAGTGGATAAACCCAACACAAGTGTCCATTCAGAAGGGTATGTTGTTGCAAGGAACACGGCAATGATAACATATGCCATGAACATGACGTTTCCCAGAATGAACTGCCCGAATGTTTTGGGAGCCGAAAAATACCGTATCGCCCAGGGGACAAACCGCGGGCTTTCCTCGATAATATGGATGGAGTAAGCGATAGGTACCAGCCAGAGAATATTCAGGTCCATGTGTTCCCTTTTCCGTATCAAAGCGAAATAATTGTTGCGGTAATCTCCTGGAAGGAAACATACCTGTCCCCGGACCGCTCAACTGATCCCAATCACTCTGGAATTTTATCAGGTACTCGAACCGTTATCGCGGTTGGTAAAATGGCCCGGATTTTGATCGAACCGGAAAAAGATCAATCGATCTTTGCCTGCTCGGGATAATACATCTCGTCCGTGTGACGGGAAATCCCCTTGTTGATCGCATCGGTCTCGGCCTTGCTCTCGATATGGGCCCGGATGGTCACCCCGGGATATGCGGGGTCCACATAATCCGGAACCAGCGTGTACTCGCTGACCACCTGGGCCCCCGAGAGACCGGCCGGGTAAATCTTGACCAGGTACCGGTTATCCCCGATCTTGCTCCAGGTCCCGGATGTATCGGTCGTGTACGGTTCCTGGATCAGGATGTTCCCCGAGACCATCTTCGCGGGTCCCGCACGGTACACCACCGTGCCTTCCGGATAGAACTTGTACTCGTACCCTGACTGCGGGGTCGTGCCCCGCACGATGCGCACCCAGCGGTGGAGGATCGGGTCCGATGCGGTAGCGGTGGTTGTCACGACAATGATCGCAACGGGTGAGGTCGTGACCGGTGCTGTTGCTACCGGTGTCGCGATCGTTTGCTGAAGGACCTGAGTAGTCGGGGGGACTGCCGTCATTTCGGGCACAGAGGGAACCGCAGGCGCAGAAGAGGAGGTACAGCCGGCAGCGAAGAGTGCGGCAATGCAGGCTGCGGCCAGGAGCAGGGCCGCAACCAGGGATCTCTGCATGGTTCAAACGTTAGAGTCTGCTACCATATAGGTTCCGTGTTTCATCCCGCAGTATGCAGGAGATTGAGCTGACCGGAATAACTCACGGACTGAAAAACAAAAAAAATGGATCTTACTTGGCAGCGCTGACAATCTTGATGATGTCGCCATCCTTGAGCACATGGGTCTCCTTGATCCGCATCTTGGTGCGGGCATCAACCGCGTACAGGAATCCCTTGCCAATCTCCGTGTGCACCTGGTAGGCGAGATCGTGGGGCGTGGAACCCTTCCGCATCAGGAACGCGTCCGGCAGAACATCGCCCTGCTTGTTGCAGTAGTGGTTCTCGTCCTCCACCGGGTAGACCACGATCATGTCCAGGAGCTCGAAGACCGCCCGGTTGATGGCCTGCTGGACACCGGTGCCCTTGCACTCTTTCATGACACCCGCAATCCTGGCAAGCCCGGCTTTCTGGGGGGCTGACAGGGAGGCTTCGTTTGCAATTTTGAACTGCTCGTCGCCCGGCAGGTACTGGATGATATGGGCTGCTGCCGCATTGCGGAGCGCGAGCTCGGATGCTGCGCTTGCAAACGCGACCTTCTGGGCAGCGAGTTTCGTGCGCAGGGACTCGGGCGCTTCATCGAACTTGTTCCCTACAACAAGCATCGGCTTTGAGATCTTCACCATCTCGGCGCAGAGCGGGACAAGGTCCTCGACGCTGGCATGCACGAGATCGAGCTTCAGTTTCAAAGCCACGTCGCGCACGTCTTCCAGAGTTATGCCCAGGCCAACGAAGGTATCGGCGATCCCCTGCTCGATCACGGCACCCTTGCCCTGCGACTGGCGGCTGATCCGGGACCAGTGCTTGTCCAGGATCCCGTGGACCCACATGGTCATCTCGAAGAGGAGGAACGTGACATCCACCTCGGGATCATGGTTGCCGACCCCGACGGGGTTCCCCTCGCTGTCCGTCCCGCCACTCGCATCGATGACGTGCAGGATCGCGTTGGCCTGCCGGAGGTTGTCGAGGAACTGGTTGCCCAGGCCCTTGCCCTTGTGCGCATCGGGAACAAGCCCGGCCACATCGATGAGGTTCACTGCAACAAAGCGGTTGCCGTCCGTGCAGTGCGTGCACTTGACCGGCAGGCCGGCGCAGGCACATTTCGTGCGGACATAGGCTACCCCGAAGTTGGGGTTGATGGTCGTGAACGGGTAGTTGGCGATCTCGGCATTGGCCATGGTTGCTGCCTTGAAAAAGGTAGATTTACCGCAGTTGGGTTTTCCTGCAAGGGCAAGGGTGATCATAGGGGTATTCCTCAAATCTGATAATAGAATCCGGAACATTCGCCCGGACAAAATCTGACAAAGTTTTTCATCCCGGCTTATTAAAAGGTACTTATGACGTTCGTTGCGAAAAAGTGTTATTATTTCGATAAACCGGGCGGGGAGAATACTGCCGATGCTGCCCGGTTCTCCATAGAGCGGGCAAAGGAACTCGGCCTGAAGACCATTGTTCTCGCCAGCAGCTCCGGAAAGTCCGCTGAGGTTTTTTTTGCAGCCATGAAGGGATCGGGTCTCCGGCTGGTTGTCGTGACCCATGTTGTCGGCTTCACGAAACCGGGCGTCTGGGAGTTTTCCGATGAGATTGCGAGGAGACTGCGGGCAGAAGGAGTAACGATCGTCACCGGCACCCATGCCCTCTCGGGTCTTGAACGCGCACTCTCGCGCTCTCCCAAAGTCGGCGGGGGTTCCCGCACGGAAGCTATCGCCGAAGCGCTCCGGAGAGTTGTGGCCGTTGGTCTCAAGGTGGCCGTGGAGTGCGTGCTGATAGCAGCCGACACCGGTGCAATCGGTGTCGAAGAGGAAGTTATCGCAGTCGGGGGAACCGCAACCGGTGCCGATACGGTCTGCGTGATCCGGCCTGCGCACACGGCAAATTTCTTTGACCTCCAGGTGCGCGAGATTGTGGCCATGCCCAGGGTCCGGTAACAATGGCAGTTGAACAGTTGAAAGAAGCGCTCCGGCTGCTTATCCGGTCCCCGGCCCTCTGGATACCCGGGATCGCTGCCGGCGCTTCTGCTGCCATCCTCTGGATTCTCGTGATGACCAGCGGCACATTCTTTGCCAGCCGGCTGCTCGTCCTTGCCGGCCTCATCCTGGTCCTCTTCATAGCCGGCCTGCTCGCCTCCATAAAAGAGAACACATCCGGCCCTGCCGATTTGTTACGGAACGGTCTGAAGTACTATTTCCGGATGCTCCTCCCGCTCCTCGTGGTCATCTTTGCAATCCTGCTCATCTTCTTCCTCCTGGTTGCAACGCTCTCCCTTGCGGGCTTGTCCTCAGAGCCCGCACTGATAGGCGGAGTCATGTTCGGGGTCCTGATCCCGGTCCTGTTCTTCACGTTCTTCTTCGACACGGCAGCCATCTTCGAGGACCGGCCGGTCTTCGATGCAATCAAGAGAAGCATCCAGCTCGTGACATCCCGGTTTGGCGACGTGATCGTGTATTGCGTGATGAGCGCTCTTGTCATATTCTGCATCCTCTTCCCCCTCATGATGGTCTGGGAAGCCTTCCTGTACGACAAACTCGAGCCGCTCACCAAGTATACCGAAGCCCAGATCCAGGCCATAACACCGGACCAGATGCTTGCCATTCTTGGAAAGGACAGCATGGGAATTACTGCTGCAGTTCTCTTCATCGCGGGTCTCGTGCTCGTCCCGATCCTCTTCAGTTACAAGGCCTGTGTTTTCAGAAAACTGGCAAGCGGTACCATCCCCATCGAACAGCAGGTTACCGGGGAATATGACAGCAAGGGCCGCTGGTACAAATATTAGAAAAACAAAATTCCCGATCTTTTTTTCATTTTATCTCTTCATGACCGGTAAACCCGGGAGAAATCCTCGTCACACGGACCGAACACACGGGCCGGAAAAAGAGCCGCATTCCAAAAAATCCAGAACCATTCCCATTCCCTGATAGTTCAGGGATTGTTCAGAGCGGGACGAGCAGGTAGACTGCCAGGGCAAAGAGGCCGCCGCCGATCGTTGCAAGGAGGTTGGTACCGGCATTGCCGAGAAATCCCTTGTTCTCGAGCGTAGCCCCGACAAGGCTGTCGATGTTGGTGCCGACGAACCCGGCAATCGTGCAGATGACAAGCATCCAGGGCGTGATGACCCCGAGGAGAAGGGCCGCAAGGGAGACGAGGAAACCTCCAAGCAGGGCAACGCTCTCGCCAACCAGCGTCACGCCGCCGTTCGTGCCGATGGGGACTTTCTTCAGGGTCGTGATAAGGTACGGGATCCCTCCCGTGACACCGATCTCGCTTGCCAGGGTATCGGCAGCGGCGGTTGCCACGCAGCCCACGTACATGACGATGAAGACCGGCTGCTGGAAGACCCCGAAGAGAACCGCTGCCGCTGCGGCAACGATGCCGTTGGCAAACACGTTCTTGTAGCCCCGGGCCCCGCTCTGGCCCTGCTCCACGCCGATCCGCTTCTTGTACTCGAACTTGTACTTGGTTGCGGCAGAGCCGAGGATGAAGAAGACGAGCATGATCAAGAACCAGCGCGTGTCGGCAAAGACAAGAAGGATGATCCCGACAAGAGCCGCCGAGAAGAGGCCGGAGAGGTCGGCGGTCTTCGACCGGAATGCAAAATACCCGAACGTGAACCCGACAATGACGGCCGCCACCACCATCTGGAGGTTGGCCTCGTAATTGAGCTCCTGGATCAGCCACATGGTCATGGCGATCCCCACGCCTTCTATCATCAGCGAGTCCTCGTACTTGAGCAGGATCACCTTGAGAAGCACGGCAGAGATGATACCGAAGATGATGGTTAAGAGCGCATCCACGTGGAGGTACGTCATGACAAGCACGCCGGCCCAGGCAGTTGAGATGACATAATAGAGGTAGGTATTGAGATCGTCGGCGCTCCGCTGGAAGACCAGCTCCCCCAGGGCCAGCATAGCAAAGGTTGTAGCCACGACAAAGAAGGGGAGAAGACCGATACCATAGAGCGCCGCAAGGATGCAGAACGTATAGCTGATGTATTTGGTATCGAAGAACCGCCAGAGGATGAGCGAGAAGAGGATGATGATGAGCGCCATCAGCCACGGGGGCTGGACATAGGGACCAAGGAGGATCGAGCCACCCACCAGTGCCGATGCGTACCCGAGTCCCCGCTGCCGCTGCATTAATCAGTCATTTGTTTTCAAGCAAAAAGAGTTTTATCTCCCCCACAGGGTTGCGGCGGGACACCAGCATTGCAGAATCCCAAAGAACGGGATGCCGATACGATCACTATATTTTATCAAAAAACCAACCTTCTCCCGAATGGTGCCATCAGATCAACTGCCGAAGAACTATGATTTCGCTGAAGTGGAGGAGCGCTGGAGGGGAATCTGGCGCGATGAGGATCACTTTTTTGACAAAAACTCGAAAAAGCCGCAGTTCGTGATCGATACGCCCCCGCCGTACCCGACGGGAAATTTCCATATCGGCAACGCACTGAACTGGTGTTATATCGACTTCTTTGCCCGGTACAAGCGCATGAAAGGGTTCAACGTGATGTTCCCCCAGGGCTGGGACTGCCACGGGCTCCCGACCGAGGTCAAGGTGGAAGAGCTCAACCACATCACGAAGAACGATGTATCCCGGGAAGAGTTCCGGAAGATGTGCCGCGACCTCACCATCAAGAACATCGAGGCCATGCGCCTGACCCTCCGGAAGATGGCGTTCTCGACCGACTGGAGTAACGAGTACATCACGATGATGCCGCAGTACTACAGCAAGACCCAGCTGTCATTCCTGCGCATGCAGAAGTCGGGGTACATCTACCAGAGTGAGCACCCGGTTAATTACTGTACCCGGTGCGAAACGGCAATCGCGTTTGCCGAGGTCTCGTACGAGGACCGCGAGACGCAGCTCAATTATTTCGATTTTGACGGCGTGGAGATCGCAACAACGAGGCCCGAGCTTCTCGCGGCCTGCGTGGCCGTAGCCGTGCACCCCGGCGACGAGCGGTACCACAGGCTGAAAGGCAAGTCCATGAAAGTGCCGCTCTTCGGCCACGATGTCCCGGTTGTCCAGGACGAGGCGGTTGACCCGGCGTTCGGCTCGGGCGCGGTCATGATCTGTACGTTCGGCGACAAGCAGGATGTCCACTGGTGGAAACAGCATAATCTCGCGCTCCGGAAGGCCATCGACCGCAAGGGCCGGATGACCGACATTGCCGGCAAGTACAAGGGACTCAACACCACCGAGTGCCGGGCAGCCATTCTTGCCGACATGCAGGAGAAGAAGATCCTCCACCGGCAGGAGAAACTGGCCCAGCGGGTCGGCACCTGCTGGCGCTGCAAGACGCCGATCGAGATCCTTTCCGAGCGGCAGTGGTTTGTCAAGATCAAGCCCGACGAGATCCAGAAAGCAGCCCACCAGATCGAGTGGTACCCCGAGCACATGCTCCGCCGAATGGAGAACTGGGTCGAGCAGATGGAGTGGGACTGGTGCATATCCCGGCAGCGGATCTTTGCAACGCCGATCCCAGTCTGGTTCTGTACCAAGTGCGGCGAGATGGTTTTCCCCGATGAGAAGGATCTTCCGGTCGACCCGACGCTGACGAAACCCAAGCACCCCTGCCCCAAGTGCGGCAACACGGCATTTACCGGAGAAGAAGACGTGCTCGACACCTGGATGGACTCGTCCATCTCCGTGCTCAACGTGACCGGCTGGAACGGCACCGGCATGCCCCCGTTCTTCCCGGCCCAGATCCGACCGCAGGGCCACGACATCATCCGGACATGGGCTTTCTACACCATCCTGCGCTCGGTTGCGCTCACCGGATCCAAACCCTGGAACGAGATCCTGGTCAACGGCATGGTGCTCGGCGAGGACGGCTTCAAGATGAGCAAGAGCCGGGGCAACATCATTGTTCCCGAGGAGATCCTGGTCAAGTACGGCGCCGATGCCCTCCGGCAGTGGGGCGCCATGGGAGCGGCAACCGGCTCCGACATCATGTTCAACTGGAACGACGTGGTCGCGGCCTCCCGGTTCCAGACCAAGATGTGGAACATAACGAAGTTCGCGCTGATGCAGCTTGAGAAAGGCGGGTTTGACGAGAACGAACCGGTCACGGCGCTTGCCGACCGCTGGCTCCTGGTCCGGCTCTCGGACACGGTCGGGCAGGTCAGCAATGCGATGGAGGATTACCAGTTCGATGTCGCGCTCAAGGCCATCCGCGAGTTCGCGTGGGATGTTCTTGCCGACAACTACATCGAACTCGTCAAAGGCCGGCTCTACCAGCAGGACAATTCCCGGAGAAGCGCCTGCCTGGTGCTCCACACCGCGTTCGATGCCCTCTGCCGGCTCCTCGCCCCGTTCACCCCGTACTTTGCCGAGGAATGCTACTCGTACCTGAAAGGCGAGAGCGTCCATAAGCAGCCCTGGGTCTCGTTCACGTACGAAGACGAGACGGCACGAAGGGAAGGCAACCTGCTCGTGCAGGTCGTAGCCGAAGTCCGGAAGTACAAGCACGACGCCGGCCTTGCCCTCAATGCCCCGCTCGGGAAAGTCACCATCTATGCCCCGCACACCGTCAATGACGAAGGCGATACCGGCCGTACGCTCAACGCGGATGTCCACTGGCGTACCGATGTTGCCAAGCTCGACCGGGCCATCACCGATATCGAGTTCAACCGCTCGATTGTCGGCAAGACTTTCAAGAAGGAGGGGCAGGCGTTCATGGACGCGGTGAAAGCGCTCTCACCGGCAGAGCTCGCTAACCCGCCGAAGACGATTATGCTGGGTGGCGTCGAGACAGCCATGCCCGAGAACGTCTTCACGCCCAAATATTCCTACATGGAAGAGGGCGCAAAAGTGGATGTTCTCACGATTGGCGATGTCATTGTGACGGTTGCAAAGCAGTAAAGCAAACAGTAGCATTTTTTTACCGAATCGATGGTAAAAATCGTGAGAAGAAAATGCCCGGCCGGGGCACCACACTTTTCAGATCAACGTCTCGTAACGACACATCTTCTTTGAAAACGGTATGTTATCAATAACTGCGCCCTGGTATCGGCAACCCCTGCCAACTATTCTCCATCCCCAAAAGAGATCGCCGGTTATTGCTGCATTTCTCTAAATTATTGGGCGATCACATCCGGGTACAGGGTACGAGGTTCTCCCTGAGTGATCCAGTCCGGTAACCGTTTATTGACTGGGGGGTTCGATGATTTCAGCTGTGGGTACGGTATCCTGACTATCTTCACAGGTCACCAGCGATCCGGTCCATTTCATGGAATACTCATGGGGGGAAGCGAATAATGAAAATGTACCGGGGCACGCAGGCATAAAACGGGAGAACCTGGAGCTGACTCCGCATCAGGTATGCACATAACGGTAGGTGTCCTTCGGGAGACGCATCTCAAACCTGGCACCCGTTCCAAACATGCCGGTCTCATCGATGGTGATGCCGGTAATGGCAAGAATCTCCCGGGTATGGTAAAGGCTGAGCTTGACCTTTGTCCCGAAGCCGGGTTTGAAGATGGCGATCTTGTCTTCCGGCTTCACACCTGCTCCGTTATCCTCAAACAGGAGAACGCCATATTCAGGCTCTTCCCGGAACGAGATTTTTACCAGAACCTCTGGATTTTCCCCGTGCTGCTGTGCATTCTCCAGCAGGTTTATTGCGATACGATCAAGAAGAGGGGGCGCAAAGATCTCAAGATTCTCTACCCCTGAGCCGATCTCAAGGTTTTGAAGCTGGGCATCCAGTTTTGCTTTCCGGAGGATCGGGTCCAGAAGCTGCCACGTGGGAACTGCTGCACCCAGCTGGACAAACTCAAGCATCATTGTCACATATTTCTCGATAAGGGCCAGCTGCCCGTCGATCTTCTCAGAATACGTCCTGCTCTTCTCGATTGAGGACAGGTTCATCCGGAGTAAATGATCAAATCCCCGGGCAGCTACCACCTGACTACGGATGTCCTGGAGAGTAATATCCGAGAAGAGACTGAGCTTCGCATTGGCAATCCGGAGAGCGATCTGCGCATTCATCCTCTCAGAGAGTTCCTGCCGCGCTATGTCCCGCATTCTGCGGTACTCGGTAACCTGGTGCACCTGATCGGTCACATCTTCGATAACAAGCATGGCAAAGGTCTCCTCTTCCAGCCGAAACGGCAGGATGGATCCTTTCTGGACACGCAAGGAACCGTCGGGCAGGGGCGACGGGATGAGGTTGGGATGGAACCGTGAGGAGAGGAAGACCGGGGGCCCCTGTTCAAACACCGCGGGAAACCTTGCACGGATCGAAGGGGTATCGAGCTGCGGGAAGCGGGAGAAGAGGCTGGCACCTTTGACATCGTCTCTTTTTATCCCGGTCCATTCCTCCAGGCACCGGTTCCAGAAACAGATGGTGTGATCCTTTCGTACAACAAGGATGCCAATGTGGAGATGATCATAGAGGAAAAGACATTCCCGGTTGATTTCAGTCCCGCTCATCCCTTTCACCTCATGAATGGTGCTTTTGGATACTCTGGACAAGCCTGTCGAGCGAACCGACTTCCAGCACCAGCAGGATCATGCCTTCGATACTCATGGACTCGATCATGAACTGGGTCTGTGCAAGGATGATCCAGTCGTCGGGTTTGATGGCGTGGCGGCCGGAGGCGATCTCATTCATGTTCCCTTCACAATATTCCGGCAGGGTAAAGACGAGGTTTTCTGCAAGAACATTCGAGATCGAGCCCATCACCGCGTTGATGATGATATTTCCCACTTCTTTCAATGTCTCGACCGAAACGGCATCCATATCCGGTGCCGGCCCGGTCTCGCCGGAGAGCAACTGTACAAGCGAGGCTGCGCTCTCCGAGGAAAAGGCAAGCGAGGTGGTTCCGGAAAAATTACCATGGAACTCCTGCATGACGGTCGAGAGCCGCTCGTTTCCCATAAGATTGAGATGAGCACCCGGAAGATCGCCAAACCGGATGATGTGAAGATTGGGAACCCGGAGTTTGATGTTCGAGCCCGTGATCTCATTGAGGATGCCGGCAGCCCGTCCCACCCCGATATTGATCATCTCGGTAATGGCATCACGGGAGTCGTTATCGATCATCACGGGAATCACGGCTTCCCGAGAATTGTCTGGACCGCAGAGACCACCTGCTCCTTGTTCACGGGCTTGTTGAGAATTGTTACAGCCCCGAGGCCCCGGCACCGCTCCTCGGTAGTCTTCTGGATGTCAGAGGTGAGGACAATGACCGGGATAGACAGGTCGTGGGACTTCAGCTGTTCCAGCAGCCAGAACCCGTCATACTCCGGCATCAGCAGATCGGTGAAGATCAGGTCGGGCTTTTCCTGCAGTACCTGCTCAAGTCCTTCTTTGCCATTCTCCTTCAGGATAACCGTATGCCCGTTCTGGGTTAATACGCCGGAAATAATTTTCCGCTGGAACGAGGAATCGTCAATAACCAATACTTTTCCCATATGAACTCACTTTCCCGGTAGGTGGTGTAGGATACTGATCTCTATTCATGTGAAGGTTTAATAGACTTCTTTCGGCAACACTGCTGGAAATGCCAGAAGGGTACATGAATCACGCCCTACTGATGGCCCGCCATCTAACCCCGCATGAACGGTTCGAGCTGACGAGGGAGGTTCCAGGACGGCATCAGTACGAAATCCTCATAGTCCGGCGGGTTCAATGATAATGAGAATTCTGCAGGTACGCTTCATGTATTCCATCCTGTATGTTGATGACGAACCGGATATTCTGGATATCACCAAGATCTTTCTCGAAGAGGGGGGAAATTTCCGGGTTGATACCAGCAATTCGGCAAAAAAGATGCTGGAATCATCCACGATTCCGACCTATGATGCGATCATCACCGATTACCAGATGCCGGGGATGAACGGCATCCAGTTCTTAATTGAGATCCGGAAACAGTACGGGGATATCCCGGTCATTATTTACACCGGGAAAGGAAGGGAGGAGATCGTGATCGAGGCCCTCAATAATGGGGCAGATTTCTATGTCCAGAAAGGAGGGGAGCCTTCGGCCCAGTATGCAGATCTCGGGCACAAAACCCTCCAGGCAATCTTAAGAAAGAATGCGGAACGATCGGTCGATAACCTCAACAAGATCTTTTCAGCCCTTCCGGTGGGGGTCCTGCTCCTGGACGAGGATACGGTCATCACCCATGCAAGCCGGTCCCTTGCGGGGATGGTTTTGCGGGAACCGGCGGACGTGATCGGGAAACGGGGAGGGGGAGGACTGGGGTGCATCAATAGTGAGGAGGACGCACGGGGATGCGGTTATGCAACGATGTGCCCGTCGTGTCCGCTCCGGAAGGGATTGGAACAGGTGATTGCAACCGGGTGCAATATCCGGGATGCGATGATTGAACTTACCCTCAGGATCGACGGGAAGCTCTGTCTGTGCTGGCTCAGAGTGAATGCCGAGCCGGTCTCGATCGACAACGCGAGATTCGTTCTTGTTGCTATTGACGATGTAACAAATCTGAAAAAGTCGCAGATGGCTCTTCCGGCACAGTAATTAAAGCCCCGGATTTTTTTTAGCTAAAACCCGTTAACCCGGTTATCGGGCCGTTTTGCTATTTCATATTCACCTGCGAAGACGAGACGGCACGAAGGGATGGCAGCCGGCTTGTCCAGACTGCAGCCGATATCCGGAAGTACAGCGAACGCGGCGAAAGCGCTCTCCCCCGGCGAGCTTGCAAACCCGCCGAAGACGATCCTGATGAGCAGTGTCGAGACCGCCATGCCAGAGAATGTTCTCACGATTGGCGATGTCATCGCGACAGTTGCCAGGCAGTAAAAAATTTCCAGTTTTTCTTTTAATCAGTTATTTGTGTAAAAGGTCAGGTACAAAAAGATGATGCCCCCTGCACCCAGCAGGCATACTCCAACGATAAAATAAGTTGGTCCTGCAAATTGCGATATAAACAGACCGGCAATTATGGCAATAACAGCAAAGAGGGACAAGACCGTTCTGAAAGTATTTCCCCGTTTATTTTTGTCCGGGTCCTCATCGTTCGTTATTGGTGTGTCTGGTTCCACGCGGGACATGTGTGGTTGCGTTCTGGATTATTTACATCATAAATCTGGCGATTTTAGTTTTTAGAGGTCATGCCGGATGTTCTGGTTTTCCGTGCAACCCGTTCCCGGTTTTTTAACAAACGTGAATTAAACTTCACCCATACTTCAGAATGAGCGACACCGTGGCAGATCAATTACCAGAGAAATCCCCATACAGGTAATCTGCCCAGGCGCGACCCGGCGAGGCGTCGCGCCGACTCCCTGCGAAGCAGGGAGGGGGTGGCATCGCATTGAGTGATATTTCCGGTTTTCCGAAGCAATTAAATCAGTACTCATGGGGGGGTCTCCCGCCAACCCCCCCTCCCTCATTTTTCAAAACCCACCGTACCTCCCCACCCGCACAGGGGGGTGGTATGTGGGTGACCCCCTCCCCCCTCAGGGCCCGGGGGACCCCCCCTGATCAGGATCGGGTAGCCCGCATGCGAACTGATCACGCCGGAAACCTGCGGAACCGGGTATACGATCTGGTGTGCAATACACGGGCAATACCATTTTTGAGAAGGGGGGTCCCCGGGTAACCCCCCCACCATTATTTTTTTAAAATGATCGGACCCCCCCGCCCCTGATTTTTGGGATGGGGGGATACCCCCCTCCGTTTCCATTGACAAGGAAAGAAAATCAATCTGCTGGAGCGGGCAAATGCCAGTAATGGAAAAACGTCAATCAGCAAAAAAAGTCACTTGCCACAAGGGGCCCAGACTAAGCATCGCGGAACAGTCTACATAGATGAGAGGTGAGAAACCAAAAACTAAATTCTGAACACATATTGTGGAGAGTATCCTTCTGCAACATCAAGGTTTTTTAATTGATCATTATTTCACAGAAGGGTAGTGAGAGATGAATTTTTCATATTCCAAAAGAATTGGAACTAAATAGAAAATTTAATCCTTTTTATTAATGATTACCAAATTATGCTTTGTCCGTTCTGTTCGGTAGGATTCAATCTTAAACAATCATCAACTCGCATCCCGCTTACTAAGGATTCATCAGGCTACTGGGGACTCGAACAGAGAATATGCCCTGAATGCGGTAAAATGAATTTAGTATTATTTTATAATGAACATCAGCTCGGACCCACAACAGAAAAAATAATCCATCCTCGTGAAAATAGCAGAGCTCCTTGTCCAAAAGAAGTTCCATTAGAGTATGCTGAAGATTTTAATGAGGCTTCTCTCATTCTGAATGATAGTCCAAAAGCATCAGCTGCGCTAAGTCGTAGATGCTTACAAAATATTTTACGGCATTGTGCAAATGTTAGTCCAAAAAATCTTTCTAAGGAAATTCAAGAAATACTTGATACCGGAAATTTACCATCTCATCTATCGCAATCCTTAGATGCTATTAGGATTATAGGGAATTTTGCAGCACATCCAATGAAGAGTGAGAGTTCTGGAGAAATTCTGTCTGTCGAACCTGGTGAAGCTGAATGGTGTCTTGATGTTATTGAAGGTCTTTTTGATTATTATTTTGTCCAGCCTTCATTAATCGCTAAAAAGAAAGAGACATTGAATATAAAATTAGCAGAGGCTGGAAAAACTCCAATTAAATAGACATTAAGAGATCTCAAATTCCTTCATTTCTTGCGTATTATTGAATATTACATTCCCTTCTTCCTTCCATTCATCCCGCCTTCCCTAACCATCACCCGGATCGCCTCTGCGACAAACCCCGCAACCGTCTCCGAAGGAAGCATTGCATCGACAACCACAAAGCGCGAGGGCTCGGCCCGGGCGAACCGGAGATAATTGTTCTGGACCGCGTCAAGCACATCCCGGCGCTCGAAATGCTCCCGCTGGCTGTCCGGCTTGAGCCGGGTCAGGGCATCGTTAACGGGAAGCACGCAGAGGAATGTTCTGTCGGGAACGATCGTCCAGCCATTGTGCATGGCCCGCAGCCATCTCTCCGGCTCCGGCACGATGCCCTGCAGGGTAACGGCCTGGTACGCAAACCTGCTGTCGCTGTACCGGTCGGAGATGACAAGCCGTCCTTTTGCAAGGGCCGGGCGGACCACTTTTGCCAGGTGGGCTGCATGGTCCGCGACAAAGAGCGTTGCCTCCGTGATGGGATCGATCTGCTCTTTTATCGCACGGCGCACCTGGTCCCCCACCCAGGTTGCGCCCGGTTCCCGCGTAAAGAGGGGATCGAGATCGGCAAGCAGTCCTTTGAGGGTTTCATGGAGCGTGCTCTTGCCGCTCCCGTCAATGCCTTCGAGCGTGATTAACAAACAGTTCCCCTCCGGATCCATTCCACCGGCACGGCACCGTAATGGAGTGCCGTTGCAATGATCGCACCGTCAAACCCGGCCGCTCTGAGCAGCTCCAGGTCGGTGACCGTTGCCACCCCGCCGCCATAGAGCAGCCGGCCCGGGTACGCTGACCGCAGGTTTTCCAGGAGCCCGGGATCCAGGCCGTCCCGTGTCCCGACCGCCGCGATGTTGAGGATGATGCACCCTTCAAAATCCCAGGACGCTGCCTGGCGGAGCATGGCCTCCGGGCTGCTGCCGGAGGGGATGACCTTTCCGTCTTTGATATCCAGGCTGATATACCCCCCGTGGTATTCGGAGAGCCGGGATCCCCCGGTCTCCGTGCCGACAATGTTGACGATATGGTCGCCACGGAGCATATCCTCGGGAGAGCGGCACCCGCGATCAACATAACAGGTGTTCACCAGGCCGGCGCATTCCGCTACCATCGCATCGTGCGATCCGGTGCCTTCGATCCGGTCGAGATCCGCGATGTAGATGAACTTCGGTTGGATGGCCCGGACAAACCCGGCCGGTTCTGCGGTTGGCGAACAGCCCCAGTCCAGCGGTTTGTACGTCTCGCGATGCCCGGACTTGCCGTGAACTACCAGGTTCTGCCTCAGATCCATGGCAAGAATCAGATCCATCGGAATGCAAATCCCCTCACTTCTCAATTACCGGCATCAGAACGCAAACGGGAAACCAGGCAAAGTACCGGACGTTTCTGAGGGTATCTGCCTGCCTTCGGCCTGCATATGATACCGGAATATGCTCATTCATGCATTTTATCTGTTCTCTTCCACCCGCAATCCCGCTGCAGGGGTGTGCACCAGGACGGATCAAAATACATAAAAATATAACGGGAGAAATTCAGCTCATATTAATCAGAATTTAAATATTAATGCACGATTAAAAACGAGGGGCTATGGCCTACAATATAAACACCCTGAAAACGCTGCTCGAAGCCGGTGAGATCAACAAGCTCATGTGGAGTGAATATTTTGGCGACCTGGGGGAGAACCGGATTCCGACCTGCAATGACTGCCGGGACCGGAAGACCGGTAAATGTCCCGGTAACAGCGACCCGGTAGAGTGCTTTCTCTATGGATCGCATTCCCAGGAAGACAAGGTGCTCTTGTCCTCCACAAGGATTCTCTGACTTCCCCAGCGGCCATAGAACAACCGGTTGCCGGTTTTTTTAAACAAACCAGTATTTTTTTAATAAAAATACAGAAGGAAAAACCTTATTCCCTCACAATCATACAAGTAGGAAAGGAGGATGTATCTAGTTACCCGGCTCGTATTTTGAAAGAGATCTTTCGATCTACTGCTCCCCGGGTAACGGATCATTAATTTTTATGCAATTGTTGGTCAGCCCAAGCTCTATATCTGAAGCCCGACATTCCACCGCCGCTGACATAATCGATGTGAAAAAGCCATCCGAAGGATCCCTGGGCGCCAACTTTCCCTGGGTGATCCGCGAGATCAAAGCGTTTGCACAAAAGCCGGTGAGCGCGGCTATTGGCGACTTCGATTACAAACCCGGCGGAGCTTCTTTGGCTGCCTACGGGGCGGCCTGTGCCGGTGCTGACTATATCAAGATCGGCCTTGCATTCGAGGGGCAGGAACAGGCAAACGATGTCATCGATGCCGTAGTGAAGGCAGTTAAAGACGAATTCCCGGAAAAATATGTCGTGATCGCTGCCTACTCCGACTATGAGCGGATGCATTCCATCTCCCCGTTCGATATGGCCCCCATTGCAGCGGAATGCGGGGCTGATTTTGCCATGGTGGACACCGGCATAAAAGACCGCCAGAGCACGTTTGCTTTCATGGACGAGGCAATGCTCCGGACGTTTACCGAGAAGAACAGGAAACTCGGCCTCGGGACCGCCCTTGCCGGTGCACTGAAGTTCGAAGATATCGATGCACTGAAACGGATAGACCCGGACATCATCGGTGTCCGGGGCATGGTCTGCGGCGGAGATCGCAATGCGGTTGTCCGTGAAGACTTGATCAAGACCGCACTCTCCCTCATCAGGTGAATCATGTACACCAAAAAACTGGATGTTCCCCTCTCATTAACGTTTGACGATGTGCTGCTCGAACCGCAGGCATCGTGGATCGAACCTTCCGAAGCGGATGTCCGCTCCCGGTTCACGAAGAAGATCAATGTGAACATTCCGCTCGTTTCCGCAGCAATGGATACGGTCACGGAAGCGACCATGGCAATTACCCTTGCCCGTGAGGGCGGGATAGGCGTTATCCACCGGAACATGCCTGCCGAGCGGTCCCTGCAGGAAGTCACGTTCGTCAAACAGGCAGAGGAACTCATCGAGCGCGAAGTCCTGTACGTGGAGAGTACGGCCACCGTTTCCGATGCCGAGCGCATCATGCACCAGTACAGCATCGGGGGCGTCCCGGTCATCGACAAGGGCAAGATCATCGGGATTGTCAGCCGGCGGGATGTCCGGGCCATTGTCCAGAAGCGGGGAGACGAGAAGATCACCGCGATCATGACGAAGAAGCCCATCGTGGCCGACGAGGACATCACGGCCGAGAAGGCGCTTGAGATCATGTACACGAACAAGGTCGAGCGCCTGCCGGTTGTCGACAAGCATGGCAAACTCATCGGGATCATCACCATGCAGGACATCCTGGAGAAGCGCCAGTACCCGCTGGCCTGCCGGGATGCCAGGGGAAACCTCCGGGTGGCAGCTGCGGTCGGGCCGTTTGATTTTGCCCGGGCCGAACTGCTCGACCAGAACGGCGTGGATGTCCTTGTCGTGGATACCGCACACGGGCATAACATGCGGTGCGTTGCGGCCATCAAGGACATCAAAGGCAGCGTCAAGGCAGAAGTGGTGGCCGGCAATATTGCAACAAAGGAAGCGGCTCTTGCCCTCCTCGACGCGGGCGTTGACGGCATAAAAGTGGGTATCGGCCCGGGCTCCATCTGCACGACCCGTATCGTTGCCGGGACCGGCGTCCCGCAGATAACCGCCGTTGCCCAGGTAGCGGATGTTGCGCAGGCTGCCGATGTGCCGATCGTATCGGACGGGGGAATCCGGTTCAGCGGGGATGTGGCAAAAGCCCTCGCAGCCGGTGCCGACACGGTCATGATGGGCAGCATGTTTGCCGGGACCGACGAGTCGCCCGGCAAAGTGATCAGCATGAAAGGCCGGCGCTACAAGCAGTACCGGGGCATGGGATCCCTCGGGGTCATGAACAGCGGCGAGTCCAGCGACCGGTATTTCCAGAAGAAGGGAATCGGCAGCACCAAGTTCGTGCCCGAGGGCGTTGAAGGAGTCACCCCGTATGTCGGCCACGTGAGCGAGGTAATCTACCAGCTGGTCGGCGGCCTCAAGTCCGCTATGGGATATACCGGCTCAAAAACCATTCCCGAGATGCATACCAAGGCCCGGTTTGTCCGGATCACGAATGCCGGCATGACCGAGAGCCACCCGCACAATATCATGATCACCGACGAAGCGCCCAATTACCGGCTCTTTGAATAATTTTTTTCGCAAGATTTATTCCCCTGCAGCGATCAGTCATCGTGTGGATCTTTTCATTCTCCGTCACGGGAAAGCCGAGACTGCCGGCAAGGGGATGACCGATGCTGAGCGCAGGCTCACAAAAAGCGGGCAGGCCGATATCCTAGGAGCGGCCCGGTGGATCGCATCGCAGGACTATCTCTTCGATCTGATAGCGGCAAGCCCGCTTGCCCGGGCGCAGGAGACCGCTGCAATCGTTGCCGAAACGCTGGGGGAGCCGGACAAACTCGTCACCTGGAACAGCCTTGTCCCGGGCGGGAACCCGGACACCGTCTGCCGGGAGATCAGCCGTTCTCCGGAAGACCACCGGATCCTGCTCGTGGGCCACGAGCCTCTTCTTTCGATGCTCATCGCCAGGATCATCACCGGCGGCGAGGACGCGGGCATCGTCATGACCAAAGGCGGGCTTGCCCGGATACGCAATTTCTCATATGCCAGCCGGCCGTCCGGCGAACTGCACTGGCTGCTCACGGCAAAACAGATGGCAGGACTGGTCCGGTAACTGGCTGGACCGGATGTTTGCAGGAGACTTAAGAATCTCCCGTTTTATTTTGAGAGGAGCTTGTTCGTGGATCCCTTGTCCGGGGATATTGCCGTTTATTCTTTATCCGGATCCGCAAGGGTGAATTTCCATGAACAGTACGGGGTTCCGGGCAGCGATTCCGGGGGGCATGACAGGCATTCGGCAACCACCCGGGCATCGATAGTCCGGGCAAAGACCGGAAATTCCACCAGCCCTACGGCCCTGCAGGGAAAGAGCGGCATCCCTTTCCGTTCCCGCGCAGCCTGGACCCGGCAGGTCTTTGTGGTAACAACCAGGGTCTTTGGATCCGGGCGTGAGATCCCGTACTCATTGACCCGGGTGAAGAGCCGGTTCTCAAATGCGATCTCCAGGGCTTCGAGCCCGCCCTTTTCAGGGAGATTGAGGCGTTCCTTTATCCGCCGGGCTTCAATTGTTGCAAACTGCTGCCAGACCGCGCAGTCCATTGCCACTGCCCGGTCCATGCCATAGGCCTGCTCGACTGCCTGGAACCAGAGGCCGTCAATCGCCAGCCAGTTCTTGGCTGCGTCGGTCAGCTCGCCCTTACAATCCTCCGCCACCATAGCCATGAGAACCTGGAATGTGCGGGAGTAAAAAGATGCCGGTTGCCCCAGGGGGTTCCAGGAGCCATACGGGATCGCAACACCCAAAAATGGCCGGGCCCAAGAGAGTACGCATGGATGAAACTGACCGGTACCGGAGAGCCACGTTTGCCGCCGGGTGTTTCTGGGACGCTGAAGCTGCAGTAAGGAGTCTTGACGGGATCGTGGCAACAGCGGTCGGGTATACCGGAGGCCAGCTTGCGGATCCCAGCTACGAACTGGTGAGCACAGGAAGAACCGGCCATGCGGAAGCCGTGGATATCATCTTCGATCCGGCGGTTGTCACCTACGATCAGTTGCTCGATCTCTTCTGGGAGATCCACGATCCGACAAACCAGGAAGAGCAGGGAGATTATTCAGGCCCCCAGTACCGGTCCGCAATCTACTACCATGATCCCGGCCAGAAAGAAGCGGCCCTCGCATCCCGGGATCGCGTGCAGCGGTCGGGAACGTACGGGGATAGGCCGGTGGTGACCGAGATCGTGCCGGCAGCAAGATTCTGGCCTGCCGAAGACTGCCACCAGCAGTTCTATGAAAAATGCGGGCAGGGATACTGCACCAGCCGGCAGGCCGATGAATAAGGACCGGCCGATGTTTTCTCAATCGGATATTCCGGCAGGTGCAGCAATTCCGGATTTGCGATCGCGGTTCGTTCATTGAACCGCGAAGTACAACCAACGCACCCGGACTATTTTAGCAATATAAGTGGGGCAACAGCAGATTCCTGATCAGAGTGTGTGGAAATAAAAAACCTCCCATGCACTCGTTTTCCCCACCCGGAGATCCACAGAAAAGGACAGTTGGCCGGATCGCTTTCCCCGGCAGGTTGTCCCGCAGGATCCCCGGTAATGGAGGAAAAATTACAGGCCGCAGACTTGCCCGCCTGCACACGGGCAGGACCGCGGCCGGAGATTCCCCCATGACATCAGACTGCATCCATGCACATACAAGAGAGCTGCACAGAAAACGGCGTCCCGCACCAAGCCTCCTGCGACACGCCCGCCGTGCGGCCCGTAAGCCCCATATCTGAATCACAGACCAGCAGGAACGAGCATTTCTTCACCAGAAAGATCAGCCGGGACCTGCGTCCCGGCACAACAAGCCGGATCGCGTTTCTTACATTTTTTAAGATAATTCCATGGGGGATCGATTCTTTCCCGCACCGGGACGGCAGAACGATCGAAAGGCAATGATCCCGGAATGTATCCAAAAAGGGCTTCCGGCCCGCAATGATGAAAACGAATGACCCCCAACACTTTCAACCGCAAGGGAGATCGCATGAATATAAACAGCTGGATGAATCCTCATCTTGAGAAACGATGTTCCGATAAAGACGGCTGCGGGATATTTACCAATGCCGATATCAGAAAAGGGGAGAGGCTGGCAATATTCGGTGGCAGGGTCATGGCAATCGATGACATGTACCGGATTCCCGAAGCCCTGCAGAGTTATACCATGCAGATCGAAGAGCGGTTTGTCCTGGGGCCCGCCGGTACCGTTCCGGAAGATACGGATTTTTTCAATCACAGCTGCGACCCCAACAGCGGATTCTCGGGCCAGATCTTTCTTGTGGCCATGCGCGACATCGCGGCCGGTGAGGAGATCACTTTCGATTATGGCATGACGGTTTCGAAATCGGTGGGAAGCGATATGGTCTTTACGATGAACTGCGCCTGCAACTCTCCGCTCTGCCGGAAGACAATAACCGAAGATGACTGGAAGATTCCCGAACTGCAGGAGCGGTACAAAGGCTATTTTTCGCAGTACATCCAGGAAAAGATTGAGATGCGGAAGAGCGGTTCTTCGGCTGAAACGGCCTGCCGGGAAGCAGTTGTTCAAAAAGGCAAAAAGGCAGGAATATCGGAACAGTCCTGATTTTTTTAAAAAAATTACCGGATTTTTGTTCCCGGCTCCACCGGTTTTAAGGGCGTTAAGAGTGAGGCCGCATCCCCGGCTGCAAGGATCATGCCGTTGCTCTCGACCCCGAAGATCTTGGCCGGGGCAAGGTTGGTCAGGACTACCACGTTCTGGCCCACGAGCTCGTCCGGCTTGTAGAACTGGGCGATCCCGCTCACGATCTGGCGGGTCTCCCCTCCGAGGTCCACCTGTAATTTTAAGAGCTTGCTCGACTTCGGGATAGCTTCGGCGGCCCGGACAATGCCGGTCTTCATCTCAACTTTTGCAAATTCCTCTATTGATAATGCGGGTGTCTTTTCCATCTTTTTGTTCGCCTCGGATACGCGTTTCTGGAGCAGGGCATCGAGCTCTTTTACCTGGTCGTCTTCCATTTTCGCAAAGAGCGGGGCCGGTGCACTGATGCAGATCTCGGGAACCGGGTGCAGGGCATCGCTCACCGGGTGATCCGCCGCCCGGTCCGTGAACCCGAGCATCGTCCAGCACCGTTCGGCTGCATCGGGCATGGCCGGCTGGATGAGAAGGGCGAGGGCTTTTACGATCTGGACACTGTTCTTGATCACCTGGGCAGCTGCAGCCCGGTCGGTCTTGATCAGTTTCCAGGGAGCATTGGTCTGGATGTAGGTGTTGCCGAACGCGGCGAGCGCCATGATCGCGTCGACTGCCCCCTTGAACTCGTAGTCCCGCATCAGGGAGTCGACATTTTTTATGGTCTTTGCGATCTCGTCCATGATCGCGGGATCCACCGGGCCCGGCGGGATGCCCGCAAACTCCTTCTGGGCAAAGAAGAGCGTGCGGTACACGAAGTTGCCAAGGATGTTGACCACCTCGTTGTTGATCCGCTCGGAGAAGACCTTCCACGAGAAGTTCAGTTCCTTGGTATGGCTCGTGTACGCGAGCAGGTAATACCGAAGGTAGTCGGAGGAGAGGCCTTTGTCGAGATAGTCGTCGTTGGTCCAGACAACGTAGCCCCGGGACTTGGAGAACTTGTGGTCGTCGACTTTGACCATCCCGCTTGCAACGATTGCATGGGGAACGCCGTATCCGGCACCTTTGAGGAGGGCCGGCCAGAAGATCGAGTGGTGGTAGATGATGTCGCCGCCGATGAAATGGGTGACCCGGTTCTCGCCGCACCAGTAGCGCTTCCAGTCTTTGTTGTTCGCTTTGGCCCACTCCTCGGTGAACGCGATGTAGCCGATCGGGGCATCCACCCAGACATAGACCACGAGGTCGTCGCGGCCCGGGAACTTGACGCCCCATTCGAGCGTCCGGGTGATGCACCAGTCGTGGAGCTCGTCCTTGATCCAGCCGATCGCATAGTTCTTTGCATTGGTCGTGCCCCGGACCTGTTCGAGGTATGGCAGGAGGAAGTCCTTGAACTCTGACAGTTTGAAGAAATAATGTTCCTGGTTTCGGAACTCGGCTTTCGTGCCGCAGACCTTGCAGACCGGGTCCTTGATCTCGCCCGGCTCAAGGTGCTTGCCGCACCCCTGGTCGCACTCGTCGCCCCGGGCGGGCTTGCCGCAGTGGGGACAGATCCCTTCCACGTACCGGTCGGGCAGGAACCGTTTGCACTTCGTGCAGTAGGCCTGGTGGACGATCTGTTTGTAGATGTAGCCGTTCTTCTCGAGTTCGGCAACAATGGCCCGGGCCCGTTGGTGGGTTGCCGGGTCGTCGGTCATACCGAACCGGTCGAACATGACGCCCATGCGTCTGAACGTCTCGTCGAAATGCTTGTGGTAGCGCTCCGAGAGCGCCCGGGGGGAGATACCGGCTTCCTCTGCCGAGACCACGATCGGGGTCCCGTGGTTGTCCGAGCCGCAGACGAAGAGAACTTCTTCGCCTGCCCGCCGCATGTAGCGGACGTAAGCGTCGGCAGGGACGTACGTTCGCAGATGACCTAAATGGCAGGGGCCGTTTGTGTACGGCAGCCCGCAGGTGACGAGCAGCGGCTGTGGATTCATCAGTACTTTTTAGATGTTTATGAGTAATAAGATCTCTACATGGTAAAACGGCTGAATCTGGCAACGAGGGCCTTCGGTGCGGAACCCGGAGTGCCGGATGTAGCCGCACTGGCAGCATGGATAAAAGAACACCGGGGCCGTATGGCGGATATCACAACCTTCCGGCTCGATCGCTCGCTTGCCCCCCAGGCAGATGCCGGGATCCAGGCACCCTGTGCCGGCGGGAAATTCTACGCGGACCGGATCCGCAAGAGTATTGCCGGCATTGAGGGCTGCCGGGCAGTTGGCGAACTCTACCTGGATACTCCCGACGTGATCGAGGATGCAGCCGGTATCGTGGTGCAGAAAAAAGGGGCCTGGTGCGCTATTCCCGCACCCCATATTCTCGGGATTGCCGATGCATACTACGACGACGAGGCCGAGTGGAGCGACGCCCTCACGGGAATGTACCGCACCCTGATGCGGACCATGCGGGACACCGGGGTTGCCGGTCACGTCCTTCTCTGCGATTCTGTGGAAAAAGCAGAACTTATAGCACTCTCCCGGCAGAATGTCTTCTTCTTCCAGCAGGAGGCAGACAAAAAAAGCCTTGCAGCCCTGCTCGAGCACCAGCGGCAGGTTGCGGTTGGCAAAGACTGCCTGGAGCGCCTCTTCGAACTTTCGGATGAATATACCATCCAGAAGATCTTCATCATCGACCCGGATCCCAAATCCATCGACATGGCATTGGCGCACCTCGACCCGGATCAGGTTGCCTGCGGGGGATACTGCACTACGGACAATGCTGAGTACTGGAAAGACCTGGTTGCGGCAGCGTTCTGTTTGCGCTGATTTTTTTGGCCGGCCGGCGGGAACAGATCCCAATTGAAAAAAGATGCTCTGGTAAAATGGTCTTAAAATTATTGACGTTCCCAGAACTTCGCCCCGTCACGGGGGCACCCCATATTGAATGACGACATATTACCAGGTTTGGGAAATTATGCAATCCGGGGGGATCCACTCATTAAAAGCCGCCGCGGGGCGCCCTTCGGGGCGGCGGCATTACTCTTAACTGGGGGTATGGGGGCAACAGCCCCCATCATAGTAAATAGAGAATTTCGACAGTGAAAAAGAAAATTATCCGTTATTTCGACAACTGGTGGGTCACGGACGGGATGGTGATCTGGTCGTAGTAGATGGCCTTGTAGCCGTCGGGGAACGCGATGGTCGTTACCCCCGGGGAGAAATCCGGCGACACCAGCGGGGCGAACCAGTAGGAGTTGAGCACGGCCTGGGCATGTTCGAACGAGAGCGAGGGCGTGGTCAGGGACGGGTTCTTCCCTCCGGTCTGGGTGATCGTGGCAAGGAACGGGATGGTCATGTGGGCCGAGGAACTGGAGGCATCCTGGACGGTCACCTGCTGGAACCCCCCGGCATCGAACGCAGACTTCAGCTGGGCTGCCGGATCGGCTATACGGAAGAAGACCGCGGTCTGCTCGACAAGCGAGAGATCGTACGTCATCTCCACCCGGGCATCGCCGTTTTCTGCAAGGGTCATGGTAAGGGATTTCATGGTGAACGCCGATGCGGGCATCACGGCGCATGCCATGAGAAGAAGCCCGATCACCGCGAGATAGATTCTCTTCATGGAGATCGGTGTTGATGACCCCGGGTTAAAAATTGGTTGGATGGCCGAAGTTAACATAATCCGGAAAACACCGGGGAACGGTTCTTGTGCGGGAAATTTTGGTCGTTCGCTGCCGTACAGTTATCCGGTCCGGCGGAAACGTGGCCCGGACCATTAGATCAAATCATAAGAAAAAGAGCGGGTTTCCCTGCAATCAGTTCCTGCGGCAGGCAACGATGAGCGCTGCGCCAAAAATACCGGCAACAATCACCGGCAGGGAGACGGGCGACCGGGTTGTGGGGGCCGGGGTCGGTGCTTCGGGATTCATCGTTACATAGACATCGACCGTTTCACCGACGGCGGGCTGCCGGGGAATCGTCCCGGTTGTCGTTGCGTACCCGTCCTTGCTTACGGTAAACTCGGAGAACGGTGTGCCGGTAACGGAGACCGGGATCTTCAGGACACCGTTGTGGGTGAAACCAACGGAGTTCCCGCCCAGCAGGACTTTTGCCCCTTCAACACTGCAGTGGATAACGATGAAGCCCTGTCCGCTCCCGTCCGGGGCCACAACGGTTGTGGGTACAACGGTCGGACCCGATACGGGAACAAGCGTTGCTGCCCAGACCCCAACGGTCTGTCCCTTGGCCGGGGCAGCCGGCAGGGACCCGGAAACGGTCACATACCCGCTCTTCTCTATCCGGTAAGTGGTAAAGGGTGTGCCCGTGGTGTAGACCGGGACCGTAAGAATTCCCCCGGAGATTGCGCCTTTGTACGTGGAGTCGAAATAGACGGAGGCACCATCAACGCTCTCGTGCACGGCAATCCAGCCCACATCCCCGCCGATTGGGGCGGATGACGTTGTCGGGACGGTGGTGGCTGCTGTCGTCACCGGGTTGAGGGTGGCGTACAGGTCGACGGTCTCTCCATCGGAAGGCATCCGGGCGATCGCGCCTTCGTAGGTCACGTACCCGTTCCTGCTGACGGAAAACGTTGTGTACGGGGTTCCCGTGAGGGTGACTTCAAAGGATTTCTCGGTTGTGCCGCTCATCGTTCCCTGAGAGTTGCCGTTGAAAGCAACTGAGGCGTCTGCAACATTGGCATGGACCTTGAGCCATCCCTTGCCGGTCCCCGTGGGTTTCTCGGTAAGAGAGACGGTTACGGTAATGTCTGAAGTCGAGCCGGGGGCCGGTTCCGGAATCGTGCCGGATTTGTCATAATAGCCGGCTTTTGTGATCACGTACGAAGAATACCCGGATTCATAGGGAATTTCAAGGATACCGTCCGCGATCGTTCCCTTCACGGAACCATCAACCGAGACCTGCGCCCCGTTGGCCGTGCAGGCCGTGGAGGATAACGAATCGCACTGGAAGACAAGGGCGGTCCCGCCACCGGGAAGGACGGCGGACACAGGAAATACTAAAAGACCTGCAAGAGCAAGCGAGAGGAGAATGATACGCTTATCGGACATGTACATGGCATCACGTTTCCGTTGTTAACGGAAATGTGGATCGGGGTTGTATAAGTAGTATATGAAATTCGAAGATCCCGGGACAAAACCGGCCCTGCCCGCGGCACGATCCGGGTTTCTGATGCAGGTAAAAAAGAATTATCCTGCCCGTTACACGTTCATCGTGTGGGTGATGGAGGGCATGGTGAGGGAGTTGGCAAACGTCTCCTGGTACCCGTCCGGGAAGGTGATGGTTGTCACCTGCGGGGCGAAGTTAGCCGATATGAGCGGGGCAAACCAGTACTTTTTCAGAACTTCCTGTGCCCTTGCAAACGAGATCTCCGGGGAGGTCATGGTTGTTGTACCATTGCCCTGAATAACCTGGGCATAGGAGGGAACAATGAAATCGGCCGATGAACTCGTCACGCTGTTGACGGTGACCTGCCGGTTGGTGTTGCTGTCAAAGGCTTTCTTGAGCTCGGTTGCAGGGTCGGCCATCCGGAAGAAGACCGCGCTCTGCTCGAGGAAATTGAGATCGTACTGCATGGTGATCTGCGCATCGCCATTCGGGGCGAGCGCAACGTTCAGCGTCTTTGCGGTGAATGCCTGGGCGGGCATGACAGAAAACGCCAGAAGGCACAGGCATCCGATGATAAGATAAACCCGTTTCATAGTGTATCGGTATCTAGATTACAAGTCCAAGATTATATGCTTCGTGTTTCATAGAAAGAGATAGGTAAAAAGAGACCGGTAAAAAAACCGCAGGGATCAGTTCTTCTCGGCAACCTGGACGAACTCATCGAAATGCCGGCTCTTCTTGAAGAGCCACCAGGTGAACCGCTCGATGACCGTAAAACGGAACGATCCCCCGGCCGCGTTCGGGTGGCCGCCCCCGCCGAACTCGCGGGCTATGATGTGGCTGATCTGCGGCACGGAGCGCACCGAGAACTTCCCGTCTTTTCCTATGATCACTTCGATATCCGTCTTCTTCTCGTCCCGAATGAAATGGGCGGTCTCGCTCGGGTACCCGTAGAGCGGGGCAAACGCGATCCGATATTTGGTGCCAAGGAAGGTGGCGTGCTTCAGGCTCCGCTGCATCATCTCCTCCATCTCGGCTTTGATCTCCCGGTATTCCCGGTCGATCTGTTCGTCGCTGAATTCTCCCCGCAAGAGGCAGTCGCGGACATGGTCGCGGTTCTTCTTGCGCTGGAGCACCTGCCCGAGCACAGCAGAGCGCGGGTCGGCATGCTTCCAGAGATCGTAATCGCAGACAACCCGGGCAACTTCGCCCGCCACCGGGTTCTCCGGTGCAAGATCCCGGGCAACGATCCCGGTTGCGCACACGGAAGTATCGATATGGAGCAGGGAGACTTCGCTCTCGATCTTCTGCACTTCCTCGTCCCGCCAGCGGTGATGATCCCGCCACTCGATGATCCAGCCGTTCTTTTTTGCTTTCCTTGCGGTAGTTTCCGTGTCGCGGTGATACCCGAGATCGGAGATGGAGAGGAGATCGCCTTTGCCTTCGCAGGCTGCAACAAGGCTGAAGAGTTCGGAGAATTTCCCAACGGAACTCCAGATAGTGAACACCCCGTCGTTCCCGAACTTCATCCGGTGGATTGCGTCCGCTCCCACGGCATCGAGATCATTGTGGGTCAAGTGAACCACGTGCGCCGTGCGGCTTTTTACCGCCTGAGCAAGTCCGGATTCCCCGGCACCTTCGTTCGGGAGCGCCATTGGTTAATACTGTCATTCCCGCGTATAAAAAAAGAGCGGGAGCAAAAAGGGCAGGCCGGAACAGATCATTTATTAGTCAAAAGTGACAACACTATAGTCCTGCCCTAGTAGCTCAGCTTGGGAGAGCGCTAGACTGAAGATCTAGTTGTCGCCTGTTCAAATCAGGCCTGGGGCACTTCTTTTGTTGTTTTACGCTTGAAACATCTGTATTTTTCCTGCGCAGGGAGTTCGGCCGCACCTAAAACACCCGGGGGAATTGAGGGCGCTCTTCAATAACGGGGCAGACAGGTTCCCGCCGCATAAAGTATAAAATCAATCCTATCGTTGTCTTTGTATCGGCCCCCACCAGCCGGAGGTTTTTTGTATGGACCTTTTGATCGCGAGTGTAAGTATCCTGCTGCTTGCAATAGCTCTTTTGTATATCGGCCAGCGCCTCAGACTCCCGAGTATTGTCAGTTTTCTTGTCATCGGCATGCTTGTCGGGCCCTATGGCCTGCAGCTCATCACCAACCAGGATGCTATCGACACCTTCGGCAGCATAGGAATTGTGCTCCTCCTCTTCACCATCGGTCTTGAGTTCTCGTTCCAGAAACTCATGCGTTCCTGGCGCACAGTGATCATCGGAGGTACCGTCCAGGTCCTTGCCACCATTGTTGCGATCACGCTCATCTCCAGTTATTTCGGCATGCCTTTTAACGAGGCCCTGATCTTCGGGTTCATCGTCTCCCTCTCAAGCACGGCCATTGTCATGAAGATCCTCCAGGAGAAAGGCGAGGTGGATACCCTCCCGGGCCGGACCCTGCTTGGGATCCTCATCTTCCAGGATCTTGCCATCATCCCCATGATGCTCATCACGCCCCTGCTCGTGGGAAGCGGGGGGCCCGACATGAATGCGCTCCCGCTCCAGGTAGGAAAAGTCGCGCTCATCATCCTTGTCATCATTGTCATGGCCCGGTGGATCATCCCGGCGTTCCTCTTCCGGGTTGCAAAGGAGAAGAACCGGGAGCTCTTCCTCGTCACCCTTGCCGGCACCTGCATCCTTGTTGCATGGCTGACAAGCGAGGCCGGGCTCTCGTTCACGCTTGGAGCCTTCATCGCGGGCCTCATCATCGGGGAGTCCGAATACAACATCGATGCGCTGGGCCATATCATCCCGTTCAGGGACGTCTTTGCAGCCATCTTTTTCTTATCGATAGGGATGCTCCTCAACACGCAGACCGTCTTTGTCGATTTCTATTACGTTGCCATGATGGTGCTCATCATCATCGGGGTGAAGATCCTGACAGGAGCTCTCGCGGCAAAGGTTCTCGGGATGCCCATGCGGGTCTGCGTCTTCTGCAGCCTTGCACTCTGCCAGATCGGGGAGTTCTCGTTCGTGCTTGCCAAGAACGGGCTCGATACCGCGCTCATACCGGAGAAGGTCTACCAGATCTTCCTTGCCGGGGCTATCATCACGATGGCCCTGACTCCGTTTGCCATGAACGCCTCTCCCCGGGTTGTCGACCTGATCTACCGGATCGCACCGCGCCGGATCGCACGAGGCAGAGAAGAGCCCGCGGAAGAACCGGAACGGGAGCTTTCCGATCACATCATCATTGCCGGTTACGGAATTACCGGCAAAAGCGTTGCCCGGGCAGCAGCTGTCGCCGGGATCCCCTACATGGTCATCGAGCTGAACCCGGAGATAATCCAGAAGGAGCGTTCCACGTTCCGCCCCCATTTCATGTTCGGGGACGCGGTGCAGGAGGAGGTGCTGGAGCATGCCGGCATCCACCGGGCCCGGACGCTGGTCATCGTGGTCTCGGAGGAAGAAGCCATCCCGAGGATCATCCATACCGCCCGGAAGCTTGCACCCGACATCCACATCCTTGCCCGGACACGACATGTCCGGCAGGCCCGGTACCTGCTGGACCTGGGTGCCGACGAGATCATCTCCGAAGAGTTCGAGGCATCGCTGGAGATCTTCTCCCGTGCCCTCAAACGATACGAGATTCCCGAAGAAGAGATCGGCTACATCATCCGGCGGGTAAAAACCCTTGGAACGACCATGTTCTCGAAGAGTGCCAACGGCGAAGCAGAACTGGAAGATCCCAATCTCATGTACCAGGACCGGCATGTGCACTCGTTCCTTGTCGAGCCCGGATCGGAAGCTGAGGGAAAAACCCTTGCCGAGCTGGATCTCGGGTCCCGGTTTGGCATCCTGGAGGTCGGGATCCGGAGCAAAGGAAAGACCACGACCACCATCCCTGACGACCGGAGACTGGCTGCAGGAGAAGTTATCATCACGTTCATAACCGACCAGACCGCCCGGGAACTCCTGCCGCTGTTTGCGGGCAAGAGCGGATAGCAGGAATTTTTTTAAAAAACAGATCCCGAGAGAGCGTATTTGCCCCATGATCAGCTTCACGATGGACCCCGTCCCGCCGTTCAATCTCGATCTCACTGCCGCGATCTTCGCTTCCGGGGATCCGCAGATCCGCACCTTCCGTGATGGCAGCTTCCGGCAGGCGCTGGCGGTGAACGGGATACCGGCCTTAATTGAGATCTGCTCCATAGGCACAACCAGCCGGCCGAAGATCCGCGTAACCTGCCATGCAGACCAGCCGATCCGGAGGGATCTGAAGGAGGCCATCCGGCGCACGGTTGCCACCTTGTTCAGCACAGAGGATGACCCGGCCCTGTTTTATGCAGCAATGGCAGGCGATGAGACCATGGCCGGGCTCACCCGGAGGCTCGAAGGGCTCAGGTGCCCGGCAACCGCCACCGTCTTCGAGGCGCTCGTGGATTCCGTAATAGAACAGCAGATCTCCCTTGGCGTATCGAGGGGCATCGAGAACCGGCTCATCAAAGCGGTTGGAACTCCCCTTGAATCCGAAGGCGTACTCATGTACTGCTACCCGACACCGGAAATTCTTGCAGAAGTTTCGGATCCGGTCTTCCGTGCCTGCGGGCTCACCCGTCGCAAGGGCGAGTACATCAGGGGCTTGTCCCGCCAGATCCTGGACGGGACGCTCGACCTGGAGAGTTACAGATCCGATCCCGGCACCGATACGGAAACCATCATCAGCGAACTCGATAAAATCCGGGGAATCGGGAGGTGGACTGCCGAACTCGCCGTCCTCCGGGGCCTTCACCGCCCGGATGCATTCCCGGCCGATGATATCGCCGTTCGGAGATTCATCTCCCGGTTTTACCGGGGGGGATTAAAAGTATCACCGGATGAGGCGCGGATCTTTTCCGAACGCTGGGGCAGGTTCAGGGGCTTTGCCGCCTACTATCTGGAGGTCGCCGAGCTCCTGCGCATAATGCCCGGGGATATAAGGCCGGATCGTGCACCCGGCATTGTCACATGAAAGGCCTTCCGGGGGTTTTCGCAACCGATAAATAGGGTCATCATCCATCAGTGGATAGAGGCAGGTATACCGTGAGCACATGGGATATTCCGAAAGGAAAGATGAGCATAATTGCGGGGATTGCCGCGATTGTTCTTGGCATCGTTGCCCTTCTCTTTCCGGTGCTGGCATTTTATTTCATCGAATATATCTTTGCGATCTACGCAGTAATCATGTCGGCAAGCCTGGTCATGACCGGTATCGGCCTGCAGAAAGAGAACCATATGCAGGGCCTGCTGCTCATATTTGCCGGTGCGATCGGGATCTGTATCGGGATTGCAATCCTTGTCGCACCGCGGATCCTGGCAGTCTCGGCGCTGCTCATCCTCGGGATCTGGGCAATTGTGGCCGGCGCAGGCGATCTCATTTTTGTCTTTGGTTCCGGCAGTGATGCAGAGCGCAGTTTCAAGGCCGCAACCGGGATTCTCACCCTCCTTGCCGGCATCCTGATCCTTGCTGCCCCCAAGATCGTTGACGAGTTCGTGCTCGTCACGTTCGTTGGCATCTTTGCAATACTTGCCGGCATCCTCACGATTCTCTTCGGTACGGCAAAGCCCCGGGAGAAAAAAGAGATCAATCACCTGATCTACAAGTAACATGCGGGCTTCCCTGGCGGGATTTTTTACCGGCCGGACTGCAGGAGAGCGGGAGGAAAACCGCAGGTAAAAAGATATTATTCCCGCGGGGGTAACAATAAGGTGACTACGGAGAGATCGCTTGAATGGAGATTCCAGACAGTATCATTAAAGAGAGCCGCAGGACCGGAGAAGAACTCCACAAAGCCGAGATCCAAAAAGAGATCGGGGATCTGAAAACAGATATCGACAGGACGGGTGCCGCGATCTCCCGGAAATTACAGGGATCGGAAGCACCGGCTGCAGCCGAAGAGGAATGACTCCGGCCCGCTAAACCCGTTCAGGAACTTTTTTTATAAATTTTTCAATCCCGACTTTGAGTTCCGCAAGCGTCACGGGCTTCTGGAGCACCCCGAGTTTTGGATCTTTAAAGAGGGCGAGTTTCTCGTCAACGGAGGGAGATGCCGTAAACAGGAGGACCGGAAGATCCTTGTTGTTGTATTCCTCACGAATCTTATCAAGGACCTCCCACCCGTTCATGGGAGTCATCATGATATCCAGCAGGAGGAGATCCGGCGGGTTTTTCCTGATCTGTTCCAGTGCTTCGAGTACATCCGGTACCAGGACCGCTTCGTAACCTAACCGGAGCAGCAGGATCTCCATGAGTTCGAGGATAGGCTGGTCATCCTCCACAAGCATGATCTTATGCGTCATGAGGTGCCTCCATGGGCAGGTGAATGGCAAAGGTACTGCCGGCGTTTTCTGTACTTTCCACGAGTATATCCCCACCGTGCATTTCAATTACTTTTTTCGCTATCGAGAGCGACAGGCCGATGCGATCGTATTTGCGAGAGAGCTTTGCTGCATCGGCGAGCTGGAACGGCTCAAAGATGGATGCGAGAGCGTTCTTCGGGATACCTACCCCATTGTCCTCAATCGCAATTATATGCTCTGATTTATCTTTCGCGGCCTTATAATAAACGCGGATCTTTCGCGGCGGTTTGGAATAGTTCACCGCATTTGCAAGGATCGAGTCGATGACGCCGTGCAGTCGGTCCTTGTCCCCGTGCAGGACGAGATTATCGGGAATATCCAGAGCGATCTCTGCTTTTGCCATATATCCGCTGGTATCCAGGACGGTCTTAACCAGGTCTGCAATATTGAAATCCGAATACTTGAGATCCAGTTTCCCGCTCTCCAGCACCGAGAGTTCCAGCATCTGGTTGATGATCTGCCGCTCCCGGTCAACGCTTGCCAGGCAGCGTTCAAGGATCTTCTTTGTCTCGTCCGTGATGCCGAAACCGGCGGGGTCCGAGATCAGGAGGTTCAGGTAGCCGAGGATCGGCTGGAGGGGGGTCCGCATCTCGTGGGCAACCGTGATGATGATCCCCCGCCTGCGTTCATTGTCCAGCCGGATCTTCTCTTCCAGCCGCTGCTTCTCGGACAGGTCCTCGATATTGATCATGGTAGCGGGCTTTCCTCTATGCATCACCGGTATCGTGGAGAGGGAGCCGATCCGCTTCTCGTTGTCTTTTGTCAGGAAAAGGAACCGGGCCTTGTCCGGACTCTGCTGATTCTTTCCTATGGCTTTTATGAACTCCGGGAAGCGCTCGCGATCGCCGGGATCTATCAGCTGCAGGATATCCGTTCCCGCAATCTCGGGGGATTTGAAGCCGGAGAAGGCAGCGAAGGCAGGATTGGAGAACCGGATCTTCCCCTCCTGGACAATGACGATGCAGATGGGGGAGTACTCGGTCAGCTGCCGGTATTTCATCATATTGTCGTTGTTGGCTTTCTCGGCAAGCTTCCGGCCATTGATGTTGATGGCCGTGCAGGTGAACGTATCCTCATCGATGGCGCTCCAGGAGAGGTTCACCCAGCAGGCATCCCCTTCCTTTGTGGAGAACCGGGTCTCTAAGTCCTCGGAGGTTTCCTCCTTCTGGATCCGTTCAAGGAACCGCTCCTTCTCCCGGGGATTATGAAGCATGCCGGAGAGATCGCGGGACTGGATCTCACAGGCATCGTAATGGAGCATGTCCAGGAACCGGGAATTGGACTGGATCACGGAGAGATCCTTTCTGCTGAAGAGCACAATTCCCAGCTGGGAGTGCTCGAAGACCGAGCGGTACCTGACCTCCCCGGACCGGATCCTGTCGATAATATAGGCAACTGCCACGGCAACAAGGACCAGAAAGACCGATTCGGTTGTCAGCCCTGCAAGCACCAGGTAATCGGGATAATTGAAGAGATAGCCTATGGCCTGGAATGCAATGCCGCAGACTGCCGCGACATAGATCCCCTTCTTCGGGTAGAAATAGACGGCATAGATTATCGGCATAAAGAAGAGCGGGTAGCTGATGAAACCCCAGGACCGGGAGAACGAGACCGCGGTGACGATTATACAGCAGACGGAAAGGGAAAAGATGACAAAAAAACGGGTCAGATCTGTGTGGGAGATCCGCAGATCAAGTCCGCGGAAGGTTGCACCGGATATCGCTGTACCGCTCATACGATATTCATTGTATTAGGAGACTGACTATAAAAACCACCGGGTCTGCCAGAGGGATATGCCAAAAAAAACAGGATTGTGAAAAACCTGCAGATCAGTGATTTGATATAACAGGGAGGGTAACCCGGGTACCGGATGCGGCCGTATGTGGTAATCAACGCAGCGATGAGCGCCGATGGAAAGATCTCGACCCGTGAACGCCGGCAGGTAAAGATCTCCGGTACCCAGGATTTTGCCCGGGTTGACCGGCTCAAGGCCGGGTGCGATGCAGTCATGGTGGGGATCGGCACCGTACTTGCCGACGATCCATCGCTCACGGTAAAATCGGAGGAATGCCGCAGGTTCAGGACGGACCGGGGTACGGATGAGCACCCGGTCCGGATTGTTGTTGACAGCAGGGCAAGGACTCCCGCTACGGCATCAATCCTGAACAAAGGCCCGGGGAAACGGGTGATAGCGGTCTCGAAGCAGGCCGATGAAAAACGGGTAGCTGAACTGAAACCCTATGCAGCGATCCTGGAAAGCGGGGAGACTGAGGTTGATCTCAGACAACTCATGGAACAGCTGGGTGCCATGGGAATCCGGCGCCTGATGGTGGAAGGAGGCGGAACGCTCATCGCCGGCCTGATCTCAGCCGGGCTCGTGGATGAGATCTATACCTATATCGGCAATATCGTCATCGGGGGTAAGGATGCCCCGACCCTTGCAGACGGGCCAGGAGTGGTAAAGGAGACGGAATTCTGCCGCCTCGATCTCATCGAAGTCCACCGGATGGATATGGGGATTCTCCTGCACTGGAAAGTCCGGCATACGGAATAACGGTCGGGCGATTCGGGCAGGGGCTGTCAATGCCGGAAAAGCGGCATTCTTTTTTTGGTAATTTTTTTTGTAAAAAAAGACGGGGATTATTCCCGGTTAACTCCGGGTCTTGTAGGGTACAAGCTGGTCGATGACCTTGTACACATTGCCGGAGGTCATCGTCAGGGTCACTTCGGCCCGGTCGCTTCCCTTCGTGCCTTCGAGCTCCACAATGGATCCCATGCGGGGCTTGTCAATGCTGCCCGTGACAACGGACCCGTCCGGGTGGGTTACCTTGACATCCATTTTGGATACGGACATGAGTCCTTTTCCGCCATTGAGGGAGGTCATGATCGTTGTGGAGTAGGTTCCGGCCTTCTCGATACTTACGGTCACCTGCTGGATCTCGGGCACGACATCCGTAGGCTGGGGCACCAGGGAGCTGGTGGTTTTTACAACAACGGGTGCAGTTGTTGCAACAACGGTCGGTTCTTCAGTCGCTTCCGTAACAACCGGTGTCGCGACCGTGGTTGGAGCCGGTGCGGGCGCTGCCGGGGAAGTACATCCCGCGGAAAAGAGTACTGCTATGATGAGTGCTGCTGCGATATACAGGAATATTCTCTTCATATGAACAATTCCACCGGCTGAATATTTGAGAGTTATGGTAACGGTCTGCCTCACGGGAATCGGATCACTCCTGATTCACGGGATGGGGGAGAACCCAATCCTCATCTCCCGGTATGCTGAATACTAAAAATACGTACCTCGCAGTCGTCATCCTGGCATTGGTATTCATCCTGATCGCAATACGTCAGGTGGGCAGGTTCAAGCTGAAGATCTGGCAGATCATGCTTGGCGGAGCCGTTGCGGTCCTCATCACCGGGCAGATCGCACTGCCTGACGCGCTTCACGCAATTGATATTGATGTACTGCTCTTCCTCTTCGGCATGTTCGTTGTCGGTGAGGCGCTCGTGTCGAGCGGGTACCTCTCCGGTCTTGCCCACCGGTTCTTTGCCCGGGCACACAATCCGGATCAGGTTGTCCTGGGCATCCTCTTCGGCATGGGTATTCTCTCGGCGCTCCTGATGAACGATACGCTCGCCGTCATCGGGACCCCGCTGGTCCTGGCCCTGGCAGCGGGCCGCCACATCTCCAAAAAACTGCTCCTGCTCGCGCTGGCTTTCGCGATCACCACCGGCAGCGTGATGAGCCCGATCGGCAACCCGCAGAACCTGCTTGTTGCCATCAACTCCGGCATGGTCTCGCCCTTTGTCACGTTCGCGATCTACCTTGCGATACCAACGCTCATCTGTCTCGGTATCGCGTATGCAGTGCTGCGCTGGTTTTACCGCGAAGAGTTCCTGCCCCGGGAGTATGAAAAAGAACCGGCCCCGGCCTCGGATCCCCGGTTGGCCCTGCTTGCCAAAGTATCGCTGGGTATCGTCCTGCTGCTCGCGCTTGCTAATATCCTTGCTTCGTTCTTCACCGGGTCCATGCTCGTGACCCTGCCGCTCATCGCGATTGGTGCCGCCCTGCCGGTTCTGGTCTTCTCGGAGAAACGGTTTAGAATCATCAAAGCCATCGACTGGTGCACGCTTGTCTTCTTTGCAGCCATGTTCGTCCTGATGGCAAGTGTCTGGGAGACCGGCATCTTCCAGTCCATGGTGAGCGGGGGGATGCTCTCTTCCATCCCGGCCCTGCTCGGCACCAGCATCGTCATCAGCCAGTTCATCTCCAATGTCCCGTTCGTTGCACTCTTCCAGCCGCTTGTTCTGCAGGCCGGAGGAACAACAGCCGAGCTCATGGCGCTTGCCGCCGGGAGCACGATTGCCGGCAACCTCACGATCCTCGGGGCTGCAAGCAACGTGATCATCATCCAGAACGCGGAGAAGCAGGGAGCAACCCTGACATTTTTTGAATTCATGAAAGTCGGGCTCCCGCTCACGGTGCTGCAGGTGCTGGTGTACTGGGGATGGCTGGCGGCGGTGGGGTAAAGGGGATCTCAGGAACAGTCCAATTTGGGATGCGCGAAGGGGCGCGGTGTTATGGCCTTATCACGGAAACGCAGTCAACCCGGGAAAAATCACGATCATTAGTTACGAGATAATCAAGCGCGTAGTGCATGCAGCTTGCGGCATGGAGCGCATCCGAAAAGAGAAGACCATACTTCCGTGAAAACTCCAGGGTTTCATCGATAATGGGGGCGGTATCAAGGACAACAATCCCATAATCGTGAAGCACCTCATGAGTCGCATCGAATGGCAGGGTGAAATCAGAAAGCCGGTCCGGATTTTGTTTCAGGAAAACTACTGCCTCAGTTGGCTGCAATCCTTTTCCGGCATATACCTGCATGAGAAGGATCTTATGAAAAAATTCATCGATGACCGTACTGTTGACATGTCCCTTCACTCTGCCAGTCCGAACATTTTCGAGCAGATATTCGCAGGCAGGTGTGAAGCGGGTTGTGGTGAATGCATAGAGCAGGATATTGGTATCGATAAAAACAGAACAGTCCCGCAGGTCAGAGATCTTCATTGATAGAACTCTTCAATATCGGTCTCTGCGATCTGCATGACAAATTGTTCCGGGACAACAATTTTCGTCCGCCCGGTTTTCTTCTTCAGCCGTACGAGTATCTCGTCCTGGCCGTTTGCCAGCGGACGGTCAAGTACGATCGTACGCCCGTCAACCATTTTTCCTTCAACGGTAACTGGCATGAGTGCTCCTTATCGTACCTGATATATTGCATCTCTGGTATATCTGCTTCTCTCTCACAAGGTACCGGGATATTTTTGATAGTAAAATGCGGGGCATTCCAGAGTGGTCAATGGGTTAATACTAAGAACACACCAATCACTCATGGACAGGAATACCATGGATGCACTCTCGCTCCTCCGCAAGCATGAACCGGAATTAAAACTCCGGTTCAGCGTAGCGAAGATTGGAATCTTCGGATCATTCGCTCGCGGAGAGGAGCGGCCGGAGAGTGATGTCGACATTCTCGTTACGTTCCTTGATGGAAAGAAGACGTTCGACAATTTCATGGGAACAAAATACTATCTTGAAGATATTTTCAAAAGAAACGTTGATCTCGTGACGGAAGCAGCGCTCAAGCCGCTCATCCGCGATTCCATCCTGCAGGAAGTCGTGTATGTCTAGGTCACAGCTGCTGTACCTCAATGACATGAGCGGACGTGCCTCATAATAAACCCTGCACTGCATCAGGAGGGCGTGACCACAAAGCACTTGGTCTGCAAAAAAATACCTCTCATCACAAACGTTCAGGTTTTTTTTATGAACCCACCCATTTCCGGATGCAAAGAAGCGCATCCGTATACCCTGGAACAGCTCGGCTGGACAGAAGAACACAAGGAAGCATTCAGAAAATTTTCACACCCGTACATTCCCGGTCGCGTTGCGTGCCGGCAGAAGACGGTCTGGGAAGTTTTTACCGAGAGCGGACCGGTCATTGCCGGGATCTCCGGAGCCTTAAAAAAACTCGGACGGTTTCCGGCCGTGGGGGATTTTGTCGTGCTGCTTTGCCAGCCGGAAGCCGGATCCATAACAATCGTTGCAATCCTTCCGCAAAAGACGGTGTTCACGCGGGGAGCAGCCGGGCGGGAAGGAACGGACCAGGTCATTGCAGCAAACATAGACACGGTCTTTATTGTGACCGCTGCCGGCCCTGAGCTGAACGCACGCCGGATCGAACGGTATCTCGCGATCGTCCACGCATCCGGGGCCCGGCCGGTGATCGTCATCAACAAATCCGATCTTGCGGAAGATCCCGCCTCACTGACCGGAAAAATTATTCCGGTCTCCACCGGCATTCCGGTCATTCCTGTCAGTGCCATGAGCGGCGAGGGGATCGGCCTGCTCGACCCGTATCTCGAACCAGGCAGAACCATCGTGCTTATCGGTTCATCGGGTGTCGGCAAGTCCACCCTGATCAACCGGCTCCTCGGCCAGGAGACGCAGAAAACCTCGGGTATCCGCGAGGATGACGGGAAAGGCCGGCATACAACGACCGTGCGCCAGCTCTTTGTCCTGGAAGGGGGTGCGCTCATGATCGATAATCCCGGGATCCGCGAAGTGGGCATCGGGACCGCTTCGGCCGGCATTGGCGACACGTTTTCCGATATCCGGGATCTGGCAGCGGGCTGCAGGTTCTCGGACTGCCGTCACGAGCAGGAGCCGGGCTGTGCCGTGCAGGAGGCCGTGAAGGACGGGAAACTTTCCGCAGCCCGGCTGGAAAATTTCCACCGGCTCGTGAGGGAACTTGCGTTCGAGCAGGACAAAGCGGAGATCGGACTTGTCCGTTCCGAGAGAAAACGCTGGAAAGGAATCGCGAAACTCGGAAAGGAGATCCAGAAGGTACGGAGGGAGTAGGGGAAATTTCGTTTTGGACATCTTCATGGGGGAGGGTCAGTCTCCGACGGAGATTGAACCCCCGGGGATGTCCCTTTTTGAAAGACCCTTTTTTCCAAATCGGGTGATTCAGGGCAATCGGAGGTCATTTTGAACTCTGTTGTTCCGGCAGGTTTTTTCCGGAAAACAATAAACTGACTTATTCGACCATATAACCTGACATAAACTCCAGAAAAGCTCATTTTATCCTCCGTTTAAGGACATTTTACGACGGCAGCCCTAAATTGCACTAATAGACCCCTAATAGATCGCGAAAGTTACTCCAGATCAGACTACGGGGAGGCTTTACGACTGGGGGATCTTCGGATCCCGACCTCTCCGGAGATTCTCCATAACCGGAACACCAGAAAATTCTGGGGATATTGGAACAGCTCAACAACCCGGTTTTTAATCCCGTCCAATTCGACGGGTTTAGAAAACTGGCAGGCCTAGGGCAGTTTCATTCTGACCGCCCGACAATGGATTGAGAAAACGAACGCCCGGGGCATCAAGGCAAAACCCGGGTGGTTCGGCGGTACCTATCTCACAAGGATATCGCGTTTGAATTCGCTTCCTGGATATCGGTGGAGTTCAAACTCTGCCTCATCAAGGAATTCCAGCGACACAAGGTTGAGGAACACGAAACAACCGGGGTGGGATATCCGGCGTAACCTTGCAAAGATCAACTACCGCATACATACGGACGCGATCAAAGAGAACCTGATCCCAAAAAGCTCTGCCCGGCCCAGATCAACCGGGTATCGTTGGATCCTAAAAAAACTACGTGGATCGGATCTTCTTTGAAAAGAATGAGAGTCGAATCGCGATCGTAGTGTATTGTTCGGGTCATTTTGAGAAAAGCATGGGAGAAAAAAATTGAGGAAGCCTATCAGCCCCGACAATGATTAAAAGCCTGATAACTTCATTATTAAAAAGAATGAAAAATAAAATTATCACAATTATAACGCCAGTATGAATGACCCTTGAGAAATGTCCCGGTTACATCTTCAGTGATATCAAAAAAAATCCAACAAGAATCTTCGAGAGGCAAAAGCAAACCGGATTGCCAGAATGTATTGAGATATGAAAGCGTTCGGATCCGGACAACTACTAAAAAACGGGAGCAGAAATGGCAAAAGAAAACAAGAGCCTGAATCTTTCTGGAATGGTTGCCTCTTTCCGGAAAAGTGATCATTGGGCGGTATCTCTCACAAAGGATCTCCTCTGGGTCGGAGTGGTTGTCGGCGGAATCGCGCTGGTTCTTTTCCTGATTTGCGGGACGTGGCCTGCAGTTGTGGCAATCGAATCAAAAAGCATGGATCCCCATATGCAAATCGGGGATCTTGTTCTTGTTGTCCAGAAAGACAGGTTTGGTTCGTTCCAGACCTGGCAGGACGGATTTGTTTCCAACTACACAAAATTCGATGAATATGGGGATGTGATTATCTACAAGCCAAATGGAATGACTAATGCTACGCCGATAATTCATCGGGCAATTCAATACGTGGATGCCGGGCCGGTCTCTGAAGTTAAAGGAAAAATGCTCAGGGTAAATTATACCGCAATTCATTCCGGCTACATGACATGGGGCGATAACAACCCGGAGCCCGATCAATTCTACAGCTTTTCAAAGATCGGTATTCCGGAACCTGTTAAGGACGAATGGATCATAGGAAAAGCCCTGTTTACCATCCCACTCATCGGGTACCTCCCATTGAATATCTGGTTCGTTGCGATTGTCGCCGTTATCATGATGATCCTGCATGAAATATATCTTCGATCGAAAGAACAGAAAAAAGATCAAAATCCAAAAACCCGAAAGAAGAAAAAGTAATTCACAAAATGAGAGAGGGGTTAATCTTTTTAATTGATCTGTTAAAATGAAAAAATATCATGAAAACCTTTTTAGAATTATACGGGAGAAGGATCAACCAGAGGTCAGATCATCCACATCTTTTCTTTCCCGCCCGATACGCAACCGGGCTGACTCCACAACAGAAAAGAGGGATTTCCCATCGAAGGGTTTGATGAGATACCCGTAAGGACCCGTCTCCTTCGCACGCTCGATCGTGTCATTATCGGCAAATGCCGTTACGAATATGACGGGAATTCCCAGACGGTCGCGGACAGTACGGGCAACTTCGATCCCATCCATGGGACCTTTGAGCCGGATATCCAGCAGAATGATGTCCGGGTGGTGACTTGCAGCCAGTTCGAGCGCTTCAGCGCCGGTTGCAACGGAGCCGATTACCGTATACCCGAAAGAGACAAGATATTTCTGTATCCATTTTGCCACGATCGCTTCATCTTCTACAATCAAAAGGGAAATGTTCGTCATGATTTCAGACCCCTGTTTTTCCGCGTATTTTTGAGAACCGGATGGTTATCCGGGTCCCGTTCCCGCCCGTCATGGACAGACATCCATCCAGCTGGCACGAGAGAGCTGTCACGATCTGGAGGCCGAAGGACTCGGTATCCTGGAAATTAACCGATTCCGGAAAACCTTTGCCATCATCTTCGACAACCAGGGTGAGTATATCATCCGGCATCTGTTCCAGGCAGATCCGGATAATCCCCCGGTCCCTGCCGGTGAAGGCATGTTTGAGAGCATTCGTCACCAGTTCGTTGATTATCAGCCCGCAGGGAATGGCGGTATCCAGGTCTATATCGATATCGTCAATGTCGTAACAGACGTTAATTTCCGGTAACGCGCTGCAGGACTGGACAAGCCGATCAACAAGCATCTTTATATAATCCTCTGCCTTGATCGTGGAAAAACTCTTGGACTGGTACAGGTTCTCGTGCACAAGCGCTATGGACCGGATCCGATCCTGGCATTCGCGGAAATGATTCTGTGCATCAGGATCATTCATAGCGCCGGCCTGGAGATCGATCAGGCTCGAGATCACCTGGAGATTGTTCTTCACCCGGTGATGAACCTCTTTTAGCAGTACATCCTTTTCCGCAACCGACTGGCGGAGGTCGTCTTCAGTTTTCTTTCGTGCGGATACATCCCTTGCCACGGTCAGAAGAACGGTATTTCCCTCAAGGGTAAAGAGGTGGCTGTTCATCTCAAGAGGGAGGGTTCTTCCGTCACGGGCCAGATAATCCATTTCAAATGTTGCATGATGGTTCCGGTCTATCTCTTCGAATATCCGGGGTATGCGCTCCCGGGAACCGGGCAGGACATTATCAAAGAGATTACAAGAGAGGAGATAGTCCCGTGGATATCCCAGGATACGGCTCGTACCATCATTGACCTCGATCACCGGATAGCAGAGGGGATCTTCCTCTCGTGCGCAGAGAACAACCGCATCATTGGCGCTGTTGAAGAGGGTGAAATATTTCTTTTTACTTATTTTAAGGGCTTTTTCTGCTTCCCTATGCGCCTCAATTTCCCGCCGAAGGTGAGCGTTTGATTCCAGCAAAGACGCTTCCCGCTCCCTAATCTGATTGCCCATAGATACGTGGCGATATGTTATAAGACCGATAAGGAGGGTGATAAGCACGATAATCAAAAAGCCCAGATACCGCAGCCGGGTGAGTCTGGGTTCCAGCGCAGACTCCCATCCTCCATAAACAACTGCACCCATCTTCCACGTACGATCCGGGGGAATAATGAGATCCGCAAAAACCGGGTCCTGATCCAGCACCGCGGGATCGCCGGTAAGTACCTGTCCATTCTGGTCCATGACAATAAAACCGAGACCGGATTTTCCGGACAGGGGATCGGCATTTTGTAAAAGATGGGGAAGGTCAATCGTGATCAGGGCATATCCCCAGTAATTCCCGCCGATATAGATCAGTCTCATTATATTGGCAGTCTCATGTTGTGTCTGGGGAGTCGCAGCATCTGCAGGGGGTGAATATTCGTATGCATCATTCCCCTTTGGTTTGAGTAAGATATGCCGGACTTCCGTTGCATAGGAAAATTGCCTGGAATAGGTAACAAAATCCTCTTGTGAATCCAATAGCGTTGAATTCATCATCATGGAACTTGAGAGCCGGGCGGGGATGTTATAATCCTGGCGAAGCGCTTTTTCGCAATTGTCCTTGACGGTGACAAGATATTGCTGGGCAGAGATTTTCTCATCGGCAATAAACCGGCTGGAAAGCCAGCCGGTTCCCATCCACCAGAGGGGAAATAAAAGTATGGCAAAAACAAGTGCCGCCACGAGAATTGCCTGCCCGCGTGGGGACCTTCCGGCCCGCTTCAGAAATGCACTACAGCGTTTAATCATGGAAATACAGGAGTCTGTTCGAATCGGGAAACGGGTTTTATTCTCAGAAGAAGATCCCATCCATTACCAGTTCAGGTCGCATTTTTACTCTTGCGGAGTCCAAACTCAGGGCACGGATACCCTTCATGGGGGTCAGCGGGATGGATACTGCGATACGGAAAAAGTTCGTTCGTCCCATCCGGGATACCCGCTGTGGCCTGTACGAAACCGCCATTGAACCCGGTGACAATCAAGGATCCCATTGAGACGTACATTGCTCTGAGGAGGTTTAGTATTGCCGTTGTCAGACCGGACAAAGAGCCGGCCCGGCGGTGTAAGATGAAGAGGGGGACCATCAGGTTCTCTTTTCCCCCCGGGCCAGCAATTTTTCCTCAGTTCATACCCATAACGTCACGCATCAGCGGCGATCGTTATCGTTTTCTCTGAACCGTGTCAGCATAAAATACTCGTCAAGTTTCAGCGAGATCTCATCAAGAAGTTCAATCTGTGCCCGGAGTCCGTCCCGGTAAACCGGACTGCTCACGGAACTTGTACTGTTACCTGTGTTACGATTCGTCTCTCTTGTCATTTCATCACCTGTTTTTTTTCAGCTGCTTTCCTGATTACCAGACCCAATGCAACAAACATATCGCGGGCATGTACACTCTTCTGGAGGTAAAAATCCACAAGGACATCTGACAACGGGGAAGTTACTTCTGTCCTGTCTCTACCGGTGAAAAGAACAAAGGGCAAATGCCCGTGGGTCTTTGCTACTTCTGCAAAAAACTCAATGCCGTTCATTTCAGGCATCTGGTAATCCGATACTATCACATCATAGTCCGAAGACCGGATCATCTTTAACGCTATGGTCGGCGAAATCGCGGTATCCACAACAAAATTCCCCGAACGTTCGAGAAAAATCTTGCAGAGGGCCAGGAATTCCGGTTCATCATCGACATACAGGACAGAGATTTGGGCAGGTTTGTTACCGCCCGTCCCGGTTGCGGATAATAGATTATTCGGGAGATAGGGTTCTGATAACAATGAATGACTGGTCATGATGCACCGTTTCACCAGGTCTACGCCAGATTTGCAATATCAGTTGTATTCAGGATCTGCCGGATATCGATCCAGATAATTAATTCTGTGTATTCCTTGTCGCGGACCCGGCTCTTCTTACGTATGATTCCGAGGATATTCGTGTCATCGCTGTTCACTGCGGCCGTTGTTTTCTCGACCTGGGCTGGGCTGAACGTTGAAACCGAGGAGACATCATCAACCATGATCCCGATCTTGGAGCGCATGATGGTGTCATCCAGGACAATTATTCTCCGGTTCTCATCGGATATCTCCTCTTTCTCGGTTATGTTCATGTTGAGTTTGAGATCGATGATTGTTGTAATCTCTCCCCGGAGATCGATGATACCTTTGACATAGGAGGGAGTGTTGGGAATTTTTGTTATACGGGTGTACTCCACTACCTCCTTCACATCGAAAAGATCGATGGCAAAATGTTCGTCTCCAAGGACAAATTCCACAACCTGGACATTGCCGGGACGGGCAACTTCCTCATCAGCTGCGTTTATACCCTTTTGTGCTGCTGCCATTGTCCGCACCATCAGGCAACTTTGAATTTTTTGTTCGCGGCAAGGGACTCGGCAGCTATCCGGTTTACACCATCAACAACTTTCCCTATGTCGCCGATCATGACCGATACCTGATGCGCCCCGGTCATGACATCCCCTGCCTCCTTTGCAGTTTCTGTCATGAGCTGCGCAACCTCATGGACACTTGCCGTGATCTCCTCGACCGTGGCAGCCTGCTCACCGGCAGCGCTCGCCACTTCTTCGCTGGTATGGGTAATCTTCTCTACCGCGGTCACAATCTCTTTGAATGAGGTGAGGGTCTCGGCAATCACCTCGGTCCCCACTTTGACCGCCTTTGCCGACTCATCCATTGCCGTGGTTGCTTCCAGCGATTTTGTCCGGAGCCCCGCAATCATCTCTTCAATATTCTCAGCGGAATTCCGCGATTCCTGGGCAAGCGATTTTACTTCTGCCGCTACAACGGCAAAACCACGGCCTGCATCGCCGGCCCGGGCAGCCTCGATTGCCGCATTGAGCGCAAGGAGGTTGGTCTGGTTGGCAAGGTCGCGGATCAACCCGACGATCTTGATGATCTCGTTCATCTGTTTGGAGATGTCGTTGACGATCGTCTGTACATTCTGGGAGGACTCGGTTATCCTGCCCATGCTCTCCCCGGCCTTCCCCGCTTTCTCCTCACCTTTCTTGGAAAGCTCGTTGGTCTCCTTTGCAAGGTGGGATGCCGCCTCCATATTGGAGGTCACTTCCTCAATTGCGGCAGACATGTCCTCCATTGCCTTTAAGACCTGCTCGATGTTGTCGCTCACCTTGTCGGTGTTTTTGCTCACCCTGCCCAGCTGTACTGCAGCCGCACCGGTAGTGCTCGTTGCTACCTCAAGATTCCTGGCTGCTTCCCCGCTTGTTGAGACGAGTTCCTCCATCCCTTCATTGACATCATGGATATTGGTCCTGAGGTTGTTGAGAATGGCACGGACCGCGAGGTGAAGCTTTGAGATCTGGTTGTAGACATCCTGGGTCTGTTCATCCGGTTTTGTAAGATCGTACCGGATAGTCAGATCCCCGTTTGCAATCTTTTCATATCGCGTGGACATCTCGCTTATCTCGTGCTCCATGTAATCCTGGACCCGGTGTTCTCTCGTGAGATCTATCATTACTGAATAAATTTCGTACACTTTACCGGTTCCATCGATAACAGGAATGTAATAGGTATCCAGAATCGATGTTCCGGCAGGATTTTCAACCGTGATACGGCCATGCGTAACACGCCTTTTCTCGATCGCATCCCTTGCGGATTCACCATTCCGGCTCGTAACTTTGATATCCCGGATATTCATCCGGAGTATATCTTCCCTTGAGTACCCGGTCAGTCTGCAGAATGCCTTGTTGGTCGAGGTAAAATTCAGTTTATCATCATATACGAGGATTGCACACGGGTTCTCCTCGATCATGAGCTCGGTTTTTTGTTTGAATGTTTCAATTTCCTGGATTTTTTGTTTGATTTCCGTGAGATCGATCATAATCGCGAATACTTCGTCAACCTGACGGTTCTCTCCAAGAATCGGAATATACTCGATATCCAGAATCCGTATGCCTGCCGGGGCATCGATCGTCATGGATGAATGCACCACCCGCTTGTCCCTGAAGGCATCGGAAGCTGATCCACCCTCCCGTTTGATCACCTTAAAATCGCGTACATTCATCCGGAGGACTTTTTCTTTGGGATATCCGGTCAGTCTGCAGAATGTTTTGTTCGTAGCGAGAATGTCCATCTTTGCGTTTTCAACAAGAATCGCGCAGGGACTCTCCTCAATCATGATCTCGGTTTTTTGTTTGTAGGCTTCGATCTCCTGGGCTTTTTGTTCGGTCTCCGTGATATCGATATAAACACCCATGAACCCGGCAATCTCGCCCGTTTCATCCGGGAGCGGGAGCGTGTGGGTGCTGATGATCTTCCTTCCTGAGGGGAAGTCCACCGTCATCTTCCCGGAGACTCTCTTCCGGGATCTCCTTGCCTCAGTTGACCCCTCCCCATCGATCCTGACAACTGTGAAATCCTTGACCTTCATGGCAAGAAGCCGGTCCCTGCTGTAGCCGGTCAGGCTGATAAAAGCCGGATTGCAATTGGTGATTTTCAGATCGAGATCGTACAATACAATGGACACGGGGTTTTCATTGAACATGATCTCGGCTTTCTTCAGTTCCTGCTGTAGTTGTTTTTCATTTCCAGTTCTGTTTTCTGTCATAATTTCATCTCTTGTATTGGCCGAAGAGGCGTCTTTGGAGGAGTCCGGGGATTCATTACAGGAGGGATGTGCCCCGAAGGAATTCCGGGTATTTCTCCAGTTTCACAATATTCCTGATGAACACTTGATTTGCATTGCATATTTGATATGCAATTCTGATAGGCAAATCTGGATGGCATTATATTTATGAATTCCTTATTTGCATTCCAGATCTGCACGCAATCAGGTGTATGGCATAAATAGGTAGAGTGAAAACGATTACACAAATCTGAAAATAGGGCCCGGTTGCAGTTATGTTGTGTGAAAATGAAGAACTCATCACTATCAAGGAAATGCTGCGGAAGAATCCGCGGGGAATGAGTATCACGGATATATCCCGGGAACTCAATCTGAACCGGAATTCAGTCTCGAAGTACGTGAATATGCTGCTCGTGGCAGGGGAAGTGGAGATGAAAACCCATGCCGCTGCAAAGGTGTATTACCTCTCCCAACGGGTGCCCCTCAGAGCAATGCTTGATTTTTCAACGGATGCTATTGTGATTCTCGATGCAAATCTTGCCGTGGTCCGGGCCAACGACAATTTTCTCACACTCGCCGGAACATCGCGGGAAACCCTGATGGGCAATTCCATCCAGGGATCCTCAATCCCCTTTTTTTCAGATGCGAAAATCGTTGCAAGCCTTACGGATGCGCTGAAGGGAATTTCAACGATAACAGAGATCACATGGCAGAATGAAAACCAGGATCTCTTCCTCAGGGGAAAACTGATCCCGACTGTTTTTGAGGATGGTACGGCTGCGCTTACGGTAATTCTCGAAAACATAACAGGACAGATCCGGTCCCAGCAGGCTCTTGAAAAAAGCGAAGCCATGTACCGGGCGATTGTTGAAGATCAGACTGAACTGGTCTGCAGGATCCGGCACGATGAGACGATCACGTTCGTAAATCAGGAATGCCTCCGGTTTTTCAGGAGAGGCAGAGAGGCTCTGCTGGACAAGAAACTCCGTTCATTTATTGTGGATGCGGATCAGGAATATTCGGTCAGGGAAGTCTTACAACTCTCGTGCGACAACCCCATCACCACCTTCGAAAACCGGCTTGTTACTCCTGAACATGAGATACGGTGGATGCAGTGGGTTGCAAGAGCCATCTGTAATCCAAAAGGAGAGATCGTTGAATACCAGCTGGTCGGCCGGGACGTAACGGCTATCCGGGAGTCAACGGCCCAGATCGAACGCTCGCTCAAAGAGAAGGAGACCCTCATAAAAGAGATAAACTACCGGATCAGGAGCAACCTGCATTTTATCTCAAGCCTGATCGATCTCCAGGCACATCCCCTTATTGACCCGGCCTGCCGGGAACTGCTAAGGGAAGAAAAACAACAGATAATGGCACTTGCCCGGATTTACGAGATCCTGACGCAGTCGGATGACATCAACCATATCCCCCTTCCCACGTATCTTCAGAAACTGAACGGAGACCTGTACAGTTCGTACAACCTTGATCCTGCCCGGGTGAAAACAGAATTCCGGGCCGATGATATCTGGGTCGATATCGATACCGCTATCCCGATCGGGCTGCTGTTCAACCTGCTGGTTGCCCGTGCGTTCAGACAGGCATTCCCTGAAGATCGAAGCGGGCGGGTTGATGTGAACATCCATGGGAATGCAGACGAGATTGTCCTGAGCATTGCGGACAACGGGGATATGCTTCCGGAAACCTTCGACATCGACAATCCGGATTCGATCGAGATGGAACTGGTTGTCACATTGGTACAGCAGATCAATGGATGTATCAACCTTGACCGGAGAGAGGGAACCCGGTTCGAAATCGTCTTTCCATATCCGGCCCCCTGATCATCAGGGGATAAAAAACGGCGGTAAATCGGCTATTGGCATGTGAGAAAGGAAAATTTTCTTTGGAAAATTTTTCTGAAACGTTTTAAAAAATATTTTTGGGATTTTTTGTGGAAAAAATTGGGAAAAAATTCTGTAGGAGTCCGGGAAAAATTTTAAAAAATTCTGGACGGGCTCGCTGAATTTTTTTGCTGAGGGAAAGGGAGTCTTGAAAAAATTTCGATCGGGAGTCGGACCCTCTTTGATTTGATACGCAGGCCGGGTCGCAAGAGCGGGAATCTGGGGGATGGCTGATGGCAGGAAGATGGACCGGTGATTCGGATTCGTTACGGGTCAGGTTCCCCGTCCCCGAACCGCCGGAAATTTCACCCAGTTACGACGGAGAATACCCACTCTCCGACGTGAGACCCCCTGCCAAAACAGGGGTTCTTTTCATTTTCCCGCAGCATAGCCCGCCGGGAAGGAGATCGGCCCCCCAATTGCGCCTGTTTGCGCACTTTTAACCTCCGGGGGATTTTTCCAGATCCGGGCATTTTAAGGGCGAATTAAAATGAATTTACATCCAATTTTCCCCCATTACGCACTCCGGACCGGGCACAGGGGGGCTTCCGACATAGTTCTCCGTCGGAGAATCGGGTTGGGGAGACGGTATCATCCCGGGGGTATTTCGCAGGGATGATCTCCGACGTAAAACCTCCATCTCCGTCGTAGATTATCATCCGGACCCCCTGTTTGTGAAAAACCTCCAGGTGGATCGTACTAAACAGGGGGTCGGCGGATCCCCATCCGGGCACGTATCGGGCTCTGTTTTGGAAAAGTGGTACAACGGAGCCCGTATAGGGCCCGGATTGGGGATGGAGTGGAACGGGAAAACGGGGGTTCCGGGGAGTGGTTTTTACGGCGTTGGAGAGCGGGATTCCGGTGCCGGGTTTGTTGTGCCGGCCTGGAAAATGTATGGAAAAGTTTTCCAGGATTTTTTTCTTTATCGAAAAAATTTGAAAAAATTTTGTACAGGATCGCTGATGGATTGGAGGTAAGCGAACCGGTGATCGCCAGACTCACATAACCGATTTCTCACGGTACTTCCGTAATACTGGATCCGCAGTTTTACTGAGCCGGTATAGCACCTGCCTCCCGACCTTTCGTGCAATCACAATTCCTTCTCGATTGAACGTAGCCATGTGCCACGAAACTGAGGGAACAGATATTCCGACCCCCTCTGCAATTTCCTTCTGTGAGATATCGGGTTTCTCAAAAACAAGTTCAAGGATCATCCTTGAGGTTTCTTCGCGCAAATGTCGGTATAATTTCCTTTCAAAATCGTTATAGTATCCGTTATTTTCAAAATACCTGTCAGAACCCCCTGTATTCAGAGTAGAAATTTTTTTATTGAGTTTCAGGATTACGAGATGATATTTCAGGGTTCCACGATTGACACCGGTTATACGGGAAAGATCATTGAAAATATTATAATATATTTTAAATGATGGCCGTTTTTTTATTGTGAGTGATGTTTTTTAATCCCGTTGATAATTTTCAATTACGCTGATTAAAAAAATATTATGCGAGGGTTACCCGAAAAAAAGTCCATCCTGTTACCGGATAAAGGTGAGGACATTATATCCGAGCAACCCGCCCGAGAACGATTTCCCATCCGGGGCCATATCGAATGTACAGGGGTTAGAACGTTTACCATGTGACACCCAGGTACCAGTAAGTGTCGGAGGATTCCCGCTTGTTGAACCGAATAATATTTCCTGATGATAATCGTCGGTGCCATTTACCGATGTCCCAGTCTGTGTCATCTCGAATTTCGTCCCAGACGACTTCTCGACCCAGGATCCTGTCCATGACAGGCACTTGCCCTCCGAACAGGGTTCACTGGTATTACATGCATTCCCGCATGTCCCGCAGTGCTGACTGTTGCTCTGCGTATCGATACAGGATCCATCGCAGCGGGTCTGACCGGACGGACAGGAGGGAGTCCCCGGAGTATTCGTAGTCACAGGAATTTTCGTTGTAACGGATGCACCGGGAATCCCGGAGGTTACCGCAGTCACCGGTACTTCCGACACTCCCGTAGTCTTCCCGGGAGTTGGTGATACAGCTGGCTGGGATGTATCTGTACACGCTGAAACAAGGATCAGTACGAAGAGCAACCCGACAAAAATGACGGGGAGTGTTTTATTTTTCATAATCGACGACATTCTAATAGAGAAAATATTGTGAGATACATATTTATTTTAAATGGAGTGAAATTTTTTTATGAATGATGTTTTTTTAATCACGTTGATAATTTTCAATTACGCTGATTTAAAAAAACCGGTCGGGTACGGGACATCCGTCATTTCCGGAAGACGTATCCTGAGTGATGAACGTGAGGGAGATCCCCGGTTCAATCTTACCGTGATTGTAGCGGTCCCGACTGCCAATACAACCCTCTCATCGGCATTACACTGTATTGTTATGGAATATGATGCGACGCGAGCTGCCGGTACACGAATTGTGCCGGTAACCGATGAGGAACTCCGGGATTTTCCGGAATATTGGAAATGGATGAACGACACACCCGTAACAAAGACCTGGTATGATGGTGCACGAACCGCAGGCGACTTCACCGATTGTCACAACCGGTTCCCCGCGTTCTGGAATCTGTCATGCAGGAATATGTCATTTGCAGAATGTACATCTCCCTCTTAAAAATCCCCGACAGTCTTCGCGTACCAGGGACGGTATTATTTTGTTACCTGTTATTCCGGGTTCGGGCTGTCAGGACATCCCGGGTACCCCGGTCCGTCGAATGGCAGCAGTGCCAGATGCCCATGAACTGAGGGCTTTCAGAGTACCTCCCAAATCCGGGACATACGGGCTCCGTTTCCCCTGTTTTCCCGATCCAGAGGCAATAATTCCGGAGTAGTTCCTATTTTAACGTCGGAGACGTAAGGCAGTATTTAGCAGTATTCGGGGGGGCCGAAACGGGGCCTCCGCAGGTTTCAGCAAGTCCCGCGACCTGTCCTGTGAACCGGTGCATGTGGCTGTTTTGGCGGGGGATCGCATTCTCCGTCGTAAAATCACATCTGGAGAAGACGCAATCTCCGACGGTTTACGGGATTCTCCGTCGTAGACTATCATCCGGCCCCCCTGTTTGTGAAAATCTTCCAGGTGGATCGTACTAAACAGGGGGTCGGCGGATCCCCATCCGGGCGCATATTGGCCCCCGTTCCGGAAAAGTGGTACAACGGAGCCCGTATGGGGCCCGGATTGGGGATGGTGTGGAACGGGAAAACGGGGGTTCCGGGGGGGTTTTTACGGCGTTGAGATGGGGAATTTTTGGTGCCGGGTTTGTTGCGGTCGGGCCCGGAAATTTTTTGGAATTTTTTTTGGAAACGTTTTCTGAAAAATTTTTGGAAAAATATTTTTTCCGGAAAAGTTTTTGGAATTTTTTTTAGGAAAATTTTTTTGGGAAAAAAATTTTAAAACGCGAGAGAGTGTTCTCAGGTTTATGAATTTTTTATTGCAGGAGGTTTGAGAGAACAAGCGTGACAAAAAAAGAACCGGAAAAATCCGCAGACATGATTCTGTTTTTATTCATCCACTCCGATGACATTTTCACACCGTTCACGCCGTACCTTCATAACCAATCCGGGAAGAATCCGGTTCACCGACATTTGCCGGAAACTTCGGGTTGCCGGTGAGGTTTGCCATGGCGAAGATCAATGTGCTCGACCGGGAAGTGGGAGTGGTTGTTGAGAATGATGAGGATTATATCTGCATCACCGATATCGCACGGTACAGGAATGCAAAAGAACACTGACGATATTATCCGGAGCTGGCTCCGGAACCGCTAGCACGGTCGAGTTCCTCGGCATCTGGGAGCAGCTCAACAACCCGGATTTTAATCCCGTCCAATTCGACAGGTTTAGAACACTGGCCGGTCTCGGACAGCTTCACCCTGACGCCAAAACAATGGATTGGGATGACGACGCCCGGTCTCCCGGCACATGAAAGCCCCACCCATATGAGCGGTCAAAACCCACCACACAAAGGGCGACATCACAAACCTCTCCGAAAAATATTCCGGTCGGCTAACGCGAGCTTCAGCGCCATTGCACAACCCCTGGCAAACAACCGGACCCCAGACACGCCGGTACAACATATCGACGAATATTTAATATGAGGACACACCAACCTCACTCATAAGGAAACGCTATGGACGCTCTCGCTCTCCTCCGGCAGCACGAACCGGAACTCAAAAAGAGATTCGGTGTTGCGAAGATCGGTATCTTCGGCTCATTCGTTCGCGGAGAGGAGCGGCCGGAGAGCGATGTGGATGTCCTCGTGACGTTCCGCAAGGGAGAGGAGACGTTCGACAATTACATGGACTGCAAATTCTATCTCGAAGATCTCTACGGACGCAAGGTCGACCTCGTCATGAACGGGGCCATCAAGAAGCGGCTGAAACCATACATACTTGGAGAAGTCGTGTATGCATAGGACGGTCCTCCAGTACCTGGACGATATTCTCGAAGCGATCGGCAATATCGAGGAAGATACGAGCGGGATCTCATACGAGGAATTTGCCGCGGATCGGCGCCGCAGGGATGCGGTTATCCGGAATTTAATCCCATCGAATTCGATGGGATTAGAAAACAGGCAGGTCTCAACGCACATTTCATTGGCGAAGATATACCCCAGCCCGAACGGCTGGTAAAACTGAATGCCATCGCAATCCACCAAATGACCCTGCTCACGCAGGATGCGACGGGACGGATGATTGGCGGGGGATTATGAATCCTGTGATCTAAACCGGTACCGGGATGCCAGGGTGTGTTCTGGTTTTGGGAATCCTTGTTGCGGGTTGGATGATAGTTCTGGAACGGTAACGGTCAATATTCTCTAGCGTCATATTACATTATTTAATTCAATTCAATATCCTATAGTGTTTGAATGATAACATTGTAACAAATTTGCGGGGTACAATGAAACGACGGCCCGTAGGCTGGCATCTACTGTGATGAGCTGATTACGGGGGGTGAGTGGTGCGATGGAGTTTGAAGGATGAAATTTAACAAATTTTCTGATATCTATCATTGTATTCTTCAATTTCCATAATCATTTTTTCTCGATTTTCAACTTCAATTGGGATTAAATTTCGAATTTGGTACAAATCATAAAAATATTGGTGAGGTAGATCAGTTCTTCCTTTCGAAAAAAACATATTAAACAGACTATCGATATAACAACCAGAGATCTCCGCTGAATCGGGGTATCGATTCGCTGCTTTTTTCATATTTATGAGGATCTCTCCTTTTTCATTCCATCGGATTTTATTTTTGTTATAGTAAACAAATGTTTGATGTAAAGCGACGGCATAAACCTGAACGAGTTCTTGATTATCTTCAATAAAAGGATATAAATTACCCAACTCCCTCATGATTTTCTTTTGATATCCACTTTGTTTTTTCTTAGTGAACAAAATTAACGCGTTGAAAATGCAATTCAAGTATAAGACCGAAATAAATGATGAATATTTTCGGTATCCTGCAATTTCTTTAATTTGATGGAGGATCGTACAAATTCGAGTAGGATTTCTTTCTTTTTGTAAAAATTTAAACAAGTCTTGAAATCCAATACTGAATGTAGGCGACATTTGATTTATTTCATAATGATTTTCAAACAATTCGCATATTTTCAGAATCGCATTTGTTTGTAAATCCCATTTCTTGTTAAAAGTATAATGATATGATAAATTAAAGAAAGATTCTGCCAGATATTCCCCAATAAATTTTGATTCGGCAGAATCATAAAAGAAATTCTGAATTTTTTCATGAATTTCTTCAATATCTTTCGAACTTTTTGATGGACTTAATAGGTAAGAAACACGACTAAGATAATTTGAAAACAAAATCCGGATGGGTTCGTCATTAAATTTTTCATAGGCAACTTCTATTTCCTCAATTTCCTCGTTAATTTTATCCCAATTGACATTACATTGATTAAATCTTAGTCTGTTCGCTAAAAATTTTACATATTCAATTGTAATTGTCTCAGAATCCAGATTTTCATTATGAAGTTTTAGAATTTCGGAAGAAAAATTAGAGTTCACTTCTTTTCTGCATATTTGTTTGATCCAAACAAAACAATTGACCAAATATTTTGCGTAGATTTCTATTATCACTTCAGATTTTGCAGTTTCGGCTAATTGCTTAATTTTTTGTTGGACATCATAGAGTTCCTTTTCATCCTTTTTCCAATAAGCCGCATTAAAGAGACATCTCGCATATTCTGCAGTAGTTTCAATGTATGTCGATTGATTCAGGCTAACGATCTGTTCATAAGATTTCTCCCAAATCAAATAATTTGCTTTCGAATTCAATGAAGGATCAATTGCCAAATTGTAAGCCGACAAATTTCTTATCGCCTCAAAATATTCTGGAGAGATTCCTGGATTGGAATTTAGATAATCCCAAATTGTAGAAATTATTTCTCGAATGAAAATTAAATCATTGTCATCTATTAAAAACCATTTCTCGCCGTCAGAAAAATTTAAAAAATTTTGAGTTATGAAGTAGGGTTTATATTTAAGTAGTTCAACAATTTTTTTCTTGAATTGTTCTTGCCTTTGATTATTTTCTTTCAAAAATCTGTAGACGAAATAATCAGAAAGCGGATCGAAAATAATACTAAATGTTCCTCGTTCAGAGAAAACTATCAAATCAGATTCAATATATTCATCGTTATCCGATTCAAGCAATAATTCCTTTAAAGTATCATAGGTTCGTTTATTTGTTTTTTCAAACTGTTTTAACAGTTCCTTATCATTTTCAGGATCTAGCTCATGAACGATAGATAAAAATTGCAAAATTTTGTTTATGGACGCAACATCATATTTTCCGTCATTTTTTAAATTGAGATCTTTTACATATTTGGATATTCGGTATTCTACTGCATTCTGAAGATCGATCTCTCCAGTATCCCTAAAATATGTGACTATAATCTCAGCAAAAATAAAATTTTCAGCACATGATCTTTCAATTAAACCTGCATTATATTCAGGAATTTCAAAATTTTGGATTATAGCGGTTTTTATATCAGCATTCGCTACACGGATTTCAGTAAAATCTACATCAAACTCTTTTAATTCTGCAGATAGAGTTGATTTGAAAATTGATCTATCGATTAGAACTAGCTTAAGCAAAATACCTTTACGACGAAAATTTGCTATATAAGAATAAAGACTCGGCTTATATTGATATCGAGACGTTTCATCAAGAATGACTAAAGTATTTTTTTCGATATTGATATTGGTAAACGATTTGAAACGGTCCAGAAAAAATACATCCCATTTTTTATCATGAACAGTAGTTTCTTTGGCAAATTCTAAGGCAAGCCTTGTTTTTCCAGATCCGCCTTTTCCATGAATCAAACAAAAAGATTTTCTTTCGTCATTTAAAAATTCACGGAGAACACTTAATTCAGGATTTCGTCCAACGAATGTTAAAAACGAACTTTTAAGCAAACTTCTATTCTCAGTTCTTAATTCAAATTCTTTGGGAGAGATTAAAATTGTCGGATTTAACAAATTGCGAATCCTTGAAAATTCACGGTGTATATCATCAGAGTTTTGTTCAAGTTTTTCAATTTTATCAAAAAGTTTCTGAATGTCATCTCGTGAATTACTTCTTAACACTGCTTCAATTGAGTTCGTTAGTTCCTCAAGTGATTTTCCTATCGTTCGCGCTAATATTTTAAGTCCTTCTTCCTCTTCAGGAGTTAACTTACCGATTTCATTTTTTTTATGAATATCAATTCCGATAGTTGGTCCTGCAATAATCAATAGAGGAATTTCAGCATACATTTCGATATCAATATTATCTTTTATTAAAAAAGCCCCGATTTTATTTTTAAGAGAATTTATGAGTGAATTGCTCATTTACGTCAGATTTGAATATGTGATTATAAAAATATGGTGGATCTGATGATAATGATCCTTCTTAATATAATTTCATGATGTCTTCCCAATTTTCTTTCAAATCATTGACATCGTACGTGCCAGGATAAACAGGGGCAACAGCCATAATTTTATTTTGAGCGTATTTTAAAACAATATGTTTTCCGAGGCCACTGATCGGAAAACTTATCCAAAGATTCTGAAGATCCAAGTTCAATTTTTTTATAGCATACTCAAAAAGTTTTGATGAGTACCCCTTCTTTCGATGCTTTAGGATTGTGTAAATGTCTTTTAATATCCAACTTGATGGATCCTCCTTCACAAATTGAGGATCAAAAGTAATGTATGATACTGCTAATCCATCAACCGCATAAAAAAATGTAGACTCCTGGATGCTCATTTTATTATAACCAGTTTCCATACTACTAATCGAATTTAGATTAAGAGCAATATTTTTTAATAAATCCGAGTTAGCAATTTTCACACCCTTTTTCGGGAATGGCGATTTACATTTTGCGATATGATTATGGAAATCCATTTCCGTTGCCACTTCTAATTCACCCCCAAACTCATAATAAGGATCATGCTGTGAATCGTAGCGAAATGTATCTTCTTTAAAATCTTTTATGAATATTTTCTTCCTCAAACATTTTGGGCAAATTAAAACTTTTGAAGCAAATGCCATATTTCTTCCGTGATAAAAGAGAAAATCATCACCATAGAAAACGGGAATATCATTGATCGAAGTAAAATGTTTCATGACGTCATATTTGTCGAACGAATTGTTATTTTTTCTTAAACATAAACCAAAAACGAAAAATATTAACTCATTAACTAAGGCGACGGATTCTGCCGAAACTCATTTATATAATTGATCACACCATTCCCACGTACAATTATCCAAACGCCCGGCCCTCCTGTACCTCACGATCCAGTACTTCCCCGCAGGAATAGAAATCAGAAACACCGCATGGCAGCCTCACAAGCCCCCGTCGCCCGACCCAAAGGAGCCGGTAAAAGCAAACTACACAAAGGGCGACATCACGAACCTCTGCAAGAAAGCGTTCAACCAAGCCAACGCGAGCTTCGACACCATCACCGCAACCCCGGCAAAAGACCGGCCCTTGGACAACGCAACTGAGGTTCGGACTGGCGATGGGCAACTACCATGAAACAACGTCAGCGCTCTCCCTCAGGAGCTTAGTGTACGTGAATGCACCACAGGGCTGCCGGATTTATTGAATAATTATTTCGCAGCACCAGCCGCCTTCATGCGTAAATATTCTGCAAACAACGGCGTGTACAACGTATATTTCCCGCGGTCGATCTTTGTGATCAACCCCTTTGTAACGAGCCGTTCCACGTAGGTTGTTTTCGACCGGCCCCCAATCTCTTTCGGGGAGAATTCCGGCTCCCCCAGCGTGACAATTTTTAAGAGGATTTCCTTCTCGGTTTCCGTTGCCTTTTCAAAATCAGCAGTAAACTTGACTTCGGCAAAATAATCCATGATATCGGGACAGAAGGTGACGAATTTGTTCGCGGACCCGGTACCCTCCGGGATTTTATCGATAAAATGTTTCATCGCGAGAGAGATGAAATACGGATGGCCTCTGGTGATATCGTGGATTTCTTTTATCACCGATTTGGATAGTTTAAGCGGGATTTTTTCGACTTCCAGCGGTTTCTGAATCTGTTCTGTCGTCCCGTCGAGATCAAATGGCTTCAGTTCGAATCGCGTGAAGAGACGGGTGAATGGTTCCGCAACCGTGCGCATTTGGGGAAACAAACTTTCGGGAGTGCAGATTACGAACGTGAAAAGCGCCCCCTTCATGGAAAGCGATTGCATGTCGGTTCGGAGATCGTAGAGGATTTCACCATTATCCTGGCCAAGCACATACTGGATATCATCAAGCATAATCACGACCATGTCGAACTTGCTCTCTTTCAGTTTTATCCAGAACTGCAACAATGTATTTTTAAAATTTACAGCATTCAAATCCTCTTCAACACGTTCGAACTCAGGTAGTGATACACTCATCCTTTTTAATTTCCACTTGTTGAGACGAATCGATTCATCTTTTATGAACTGGATGAGCTTGCTTGGTAACGGGACAGTAGACTCATAATCCCGGAATACCGTCTCAAGGATACATGCAAAAAAAGCATCAGCATTTTTACAATGTGAAGGTGTAAGGGAGACATACGATGAGAATATTCTTGCGCCGTCGGTTTCTTTCTCAAGAATATCTTTGAATTTGTAGAGTGTCGAGGATTTTCCCATCCCCCATTGACCAACAACTGCAAGATTGATGGGTTTGGTTACTCCTTTCGTTACCGTAACCGCTTTAACATTATCTCTGAATAATGAGAGTAACTCGTCCCGGTCTGCATAATATCTCGGATCCGCAGGGCCTGTTGGATTATAGGGGTTCTTAATCATTCAGTCCTCAAGGAAGATTATATTTTTTTATTTTCTCTTTTTTCCCATTTTGAACCACATTGTTTCCGCCATAGGTACGCATTTCAAATGTACCAACCTGCCAGCGAAATGCGTCCCAGTACCTCTCTGAACGGACTTTCCACAGATCGCACAAGTTTTCATTGTCATTTTAAGCGATTGGTCCCGGTATTTTTATTTTTGTTTATCCTTGCCATCTTTTACTTTATTTTGCTATCTTTGTTATCTTTGCTATCTTCATGATGATTATACACGGTTTCTGCTATCTTTGTTATCTTTGCTATCTTCATGATGATTATACACGGTTTCCGCTATCTTTGTTATCTTTGCTATCTTCATGATGATTATACACAGTTTCTGCTATCTTTGTTATCTTTGCTATCTTCACGATGATTATACACGGTTTCTGCTATCTTTGTTATCTTCATATCTAATTCTACAATTTCAGAAACAAACAAACTTATAATCAAATAAAAAGCGAATCTCTTGAATTTTTTGTAATTGAATCACAATCAAACCCAACAATTCGTTCATCCACACTCCATCCCACTCTTCTTAATAAAAAATCTTATAATGAAAACCGGTCCCAGACAAAAAAACCCGGTACCCTACAGCACACACTTACTACAATCCTGCCCGCCGCACGGAATATTATCAATCTTCCACTTCAGCGCCCAGTGCTTGATCCCCCGGATCACATCCACCAGCTCCAGCCCGCTCTTCGTCAACGTGTACTCACTCTTAACCGGAAACGTTGTGGCATCAACCCGCCGGGTAACAATCCCCTCTTCCTCAAGCTCCTTCAACCGCTCCGATAAAATCTTCTGCGTAATATCAGCTAAAGAATCCTTCAGCTCCGAAAAACGGCGCGTGTGAGCCGGGCCCTTGTAGAGTTCGAGGATGATCAGGAGGGTCCACTTTTTCGTCAGGTACTTCACGGTCATGTTGACCGTGCAGGCTTCGTCCATGGTATAGTTTCTGAAACTCTTTCCTATTTAACCCTGGTATACAAAAGAAACTTTGTAGTAAAAACATACGAAGGAGTCTGAAGATGTTCTGTTACCAGTGCGAGGAAACCGCAAGAGGAACCGGATGTACCGTAAAAGGCGTGTGCGGCAAGGAAGACGAGACCGCCGGCCTGATGGATGTGCTCATCTACATCTGCAAGGGAATCTCTGAGCGCAACATTGCCGCAGAGAAGACCGGAAAGGCAGACAAGGATGCCGGGCTGTTCATTGCCGAGGCCCTGTTTGCCACCCTGACCAACACCAACTTTGACGATGCCCGGCTCCGGGCACTCATCACGCAGGCAATTGCCCTGCGGGATGCACTCCCGAAGAGCGGGGCTGCCGAGCCCGATGCCTGCACCTGGACCCCAAAGAGCGATGCAGACATTGCAATAAAGGCAGCGCAGATCGCGGAAGCAGCGAGCAGGAACGACGACGTCCATTCCCTCCGGGCCCTCCTGCTCTTCGGGCTCAAGGGCGTTGCTGCGTACTACCACCACGCAGCCGTGCTCGGGCACACCGATACCACCGTTGAAAAGTTCATGCAGAAGGGGCTTGCCTCCACCCTCCACGATCTCTCCGCGGGAGATATGACCGCACTCGTGCTCGAATGCGGCGGGGTCGGAGTGACCACGCTTGCCCTGCTTGACGCGGCCAACACAACAACCTATGGCAACCCGGAGATCACGAGCGTGAAGACTTCGGTTGGCACGAGACCCGGCATCCTGATCACCGGCCATGACCTGAAAGATCTCCAGCAGCTGCTGGAGCAGACAAAGGACAGCGGCATCGATATCTACACTCATGGCGAGATGCTGCCGGCCAATGCCTACCCGGCCCTCAAGAAGTATTCCCACCTGGTCGGCAACTATGGGAGTTCGTGGTGGCACCAGAAAGAAGAGTTCGAGAAGTTCAACGGCCCGGTGCTCGTGACCACCAACTGCATCGTGCCCCCGAAAGACTCCTACAAGGACCGGATCTATACAACGGGCCCCGCAGGATTCCCCGGCGTCAAACATATCGTTGCAGGAAAGGACGGGAAGAAAGATTTCTCGGCCATCATTTCCCATGCAAAGAAGTGCCAGCCCCCGCAGGACCTGCAGGCCCCGGGCCGCAATCTCATCACCGGCTGCGCCCATGGAGCAGTTCTCAGGATTGCGGGAACCGTTATCGATGCAGTCAAATCAGGCAGCATAAGGCGGTTCGTGGTCATGGCCGGTTGCGATGGCCGGCAGAGCGAGCGGGATTACTACACGCAGTTTGCAAGAGCGCTCCCGAAGAACACGGTCATCCTCACCGCGGGCTGCGCAAAGTACCGGTACAACGGCCTCGACCTGGGAACGATCGGCGGGATCCCCCGGGTCATCGATGCCGGCCAGTGCAATGACTGCTACTCGCTGGTCGTGATCGCCCAGGCGCTCGCGAAAGCCTTCGGGGTCGGGATCAACGAGCTGCCCGTATCCTACAACATTGCCTGGTACGAGCAGAAAGCGGCACTCGTCCTCCTGGCGCTCCTGAACCTTGGCGTTAAGGACATCACCCTCGGGCCCAAACTCCCGGCGTTCGTATCGCCCGGCGTACTCGATGTGCTTGTCAACAATTTCCAGGTAAAGAAGAACAGCACGGTCGAGGCAGACATCGCCCGCATGGTTCCCGCTGCATAAGCGGGATGAGAAACGGGGATACCAATAATATCCCCCCGCACGTACCCACCAGAGAGGAGATGGCATGGCAGAACCCGAAAAAAAGACAACCGCAGAGAAAAAACGCGAAGATCTCGTGGCAAAAGTCCTCGCGGTCAACGATCTTGTCCAGTACCAGGACGGCACCGTTGCAAGCCGGATGATCGTGTTCAAACCTGCAGGTACCATCACCCTGTTTGCATTCGATGCCGGGGAAGGGTTGTCGGAACATTCCGCACCCTATGATGCAATCCTGACCGTTACCGACGGGGAAGCGGACGTCACGATAGCAGGCGCCCCGTTCACGGTCAAAGCCGGGGAGATGATCATCCTGCCGGCGAACAAGCCGCACGCAGTGCAGGCCCGGGAGCGGTTCAAGATGACGCTCACGATGATCCGGGAGTGAATGGAATGGCAGAATTCCAGCTGGAGCATACGGACAAGCCTGACAAAAAGCGCGACGAGCTCAAGGGAAAAGTCCTGAATCTGGGCGATCTCGTGGATTACGCGGACGGCACCGTTGCAAGCCGGATGATCGTCAACCGCACAAGCGGCAGCATCACGGTCTTCTCGTTTGACGAGAACGAAGGATTATCGGAGCACACCGCACCCTTCGATGCGGTTGTCACGATCCTTGACGGGGAGTGCGAGGTCTGGGTGGCCGGAAAAACCTCCCGGATGAAAGCGGGAGAGACCATCATCTTCCCGGCACATGCTCCCCATGCACTCTCGGCAATAACCCGGTTCAAGATGACACTTGTCATGATCAAGGAGTGAGACTAGTGGGCGGAAATGAGACGGACGGATACTACTGTTCCATCTGCGGGGGAATTCCCCCGGACCAGATCAAGATCAAGAAGATCCCAATCGAAGGAAAAGAGACCGGTATCGACCGGCTCGACTGGATCCTGCAGGAGGTTGCAAACCTGCACCTGACGAGCGATGATGCGATCGCGGATGAGATCGTAAAACGGGTTTCCCAGTTCAACTACATCCCGTCAAAAAAGATGCCGGAATACAAGGAAGCCCTCCTGCGGGAGTACACCCTCCTGGATATTCCGGAAAACCGGTTCCGGAGAAGATAGTCTCCGGATTCCCAGAACCTTTTTCTGCAAAATTTTCCTGTGCGGGCACTAACCCGCAAAAACCGGGACCCGGAAAACCCGGATCGATCGTCCTGCAATTCATTAAAACAGGAGAATATTTTTTCAGCGGTTTTTTAATGCGTACAGGATACAGGCAATGACAAGGGCGAGGCCGAACAGGATCAAAAACGGGAGATTGGGATCCTGCGACCACGGGTATGTTGCGGCTGTACTGTTACCCGGGGCGGTTGTTGCCGTAACCGGGGATACAACCGTGAAAAATGACAATCCCGAACAGTTCACATAGGCATTGGGCCGCCAGATCCGGGCCTCGTAGGAACCGGGCGGCAGGCCCGGGGCATCAAGCGTCCAGCTCCAGCGGTTCACGGTCGGGCCGGGCTGAACGGAGAAATCGGCAGATGCAGCAATTGCCCCGCTGCTGCGATCCCGGATCTCGGCATGTAGCATCTCATGGGGGGCGAGGTTGGTGGGGCCGCCCAGGATAACCGGGTTTCCTGCGGTAACGTCCGGCAGCTGCCCCTCGCCCGATGCGGAAGTGTGATCGAATCCTATGGAGGGATCTTCCACAAAGAAGTAATGCGACGTGAAAATATCATCGGTCGGGGGATTTGTCGCTGTTGCAGAAAATGCGCTGATGAGCGGAGCCAGGTTCGCCTTGATATTCTCGCGGGCACCGATATCGGCAAAGGTCTTTCCCTGGCTCTGGAGGATGATATCGCCATTGTCTGCAACCCGGTATTCAACATCCAGTTTCCCGTTGGGACCGGAATCCTGGATAACGAACGAGTACTGCCCGCTCGTGAACTGGCGGGTGTCTTCGGAACTGATGGTATGGATATAATTGCCTTTTATGTCAGGAATAAGAACGATACGATCGATATAATCCCTGCCAACAATCCACAGGGCAACCGTTCCGTTTGTTGCACCGGTGCCTTTCAGGGTGAGATCGTTTCCCTTTGCAATGATCTGGGGAGTGCTGGATGAGAAGGTGACTGCTGCCGAACCATACCCGATCGTGAGCAGGAGAAGACAGACAAGCACTGCAAGAGAAAGGGATCGGGTCTTCACGGGTCTCATCCTGGAATTCTGGATACAGATGCGTATGCCGCAGTCTTTTAAACGCTTTCTGTATGGGGTCCGCCATTGCCGTTGAGCAGTAACACGGCGAATCGGACAAATCATCCTTTTTCCGGGTGAACAACGGGGCCAAAGAGGGATTGCCCGGCGGATCGGTATGGTAACTTCAATAGAGTAATAAGCAAAGAGCAGAAGATTTCCATCGGGAAAGAACAGGCCCGATGAGGGGATCACGCCATGCCGGAGCCGGAGACAAAGAAAGCCGAAATCAAAATATCGGGGATGCATTGTGCAACCTGCGCTGCAACTATCGAGGAGTCATTATCGCAGATCCCGGAAGTGGTCACTGCCAGAGTGAACTTCGGGACAGATACCGCTCATGTGGAGTACCTTCCGGAGAAAATAACTCTGGGAACACTTGAAAAAGCCGTCAACGATGCCGGATACACGGTCATCAACCGGGAAGTCACCATCCGGGTCGGCGGCATGATGTGCGCAACCTGCGTTGAGACGATCGAAAACGCCCTGAAAGAACTCCCCGGGGTTACCGGGGTCAGGGTCAATCTTGGAACGGAAAACGCGTACGTGACCTACAATCCTTCCCTTTCTGATATTCCGGATTTCAAGAGAGCAATCGAAGATGCCGGATACCAGTTCCTGGGGATTGCCGGCGAGGTGAGCGTGGAAGCGGAACAGAAAGCGCGGGACGCGGATCTCCATGACAAGTTCACCCGGTTCGTCATCGGGTTTGCCGTCAGTATCCCGCTCATGCTGGCGATGTACGTGCCGCTCCCGATCTCAATGCAGGCTCTTGCCTACCTGATGTTCATCATCGCCACGCCGGTTTTTGTGTATGTGGCCTATCCCATCTTCCGCGCCGCGTTCACGGCGCTCCGTCACCGGACCCTCTCGATGGATGTCATGTATGCCATGGGAACCGGCGTGGCGTACGCAGCCAGCGTGCTTGGGACGTTCGGGATCGTCCTCACCCATGAATTCATGTTCTATGACACGGCGATCATGCTGGCCGCGTTCCTTATGCTGGGCAGGTTCCTCGAAGCCCGGGCAAAAGGAAGAACCTCGGATGCCATCAAAAAACTCGCAGGTCTCCAGGTAAAGAGCGCAACGGTACTCCGTGACGGGACCGAGACCGATGTGGCTCTGGAAGAAGTGATTGCAGGGGACCTGGTCATCGTGAAGCCCGGGGCCAAGGTCCCGGTGGACGGGATGGTGACGGCCGGGGAGAGTTACATCGACGAATCCATGATCACCGGCGAGCCCATACCGGTTCTCAGGAAAAGCGGGGACCGGGTGGTGGGGGGAACCCTGAATGCCAACAGCGTGCTCACCGTCCAGGCAACCAAGGTCGGCAGGGATACCATGCTTGCCCAGATCATCCGCATGGTCGAGGAGGCGCAGGGAACAAAACCCCCGGTACAGCGGATTGCCGATATCGCCGTATCGTATTTTATTCCGGCAGTGCTCCTGATAGCAGCGGGAACATTTGTTCTCTGGTTCTTCGTCTTCCATGCAACACTCATCTTTGCATTATCGGCCCTCATCTCCATCCTTGTTGTGGCCTGTCCCTGTGCCCTCGGGCTTGCAACCCCGACAGCAATTACGGTCGGCCTCGGGAGGGGGGCCGAGCTCGGCATCCTCATCCGGAACGGCGAATCGCTTGAAGCTGCAGAACACATAACAACCATCATCTTTGATAAGACCGGGACGCTCACGAAAGGAAAACCGGATGTCACCGACATCATCCCCCTCGGCATATCCGAAGAGACCCTGCTCTCCATTGCTGCAAGTGTTGAGAAAGACTCAGAGCATCCTCTTGCCCAGGCGGTTGTCCGGAAAGCCCGGTCCCTCAATATCCCGTTCGGACCCGTCACTCACATGGACACGATCTCCGGAAAGGGCGTTACTGCCACATACCTTGGCGAGCAGGTGCTCGTGGGGAACCGGTCCCTGCTCGCTGACAGGGGGATCCCGATTGCCCCGGATCTCGAAAAGCACCTGGTGGATCTCGAAGAGAAGGGAAAGACAACTATCCTGGTTGCTACCGGCAACCAGCCGGCCGGCATCATTGCCGTTGCCGACACGATCAAGGACTCCAGCAGGAAGGCGGTTGCCCGGCTGGAAGAGATGGGCCTGGAAATCATCATGATCACCGGGGATAATGAGCGCACGGCAGAAGCCGTTGCAGCGGATCTGAATATCCGCCGGGTGATTGCGGGGGTGCTTCCCGCAGATAAGGAAAAGGAAGTATCAGCGCTCCAGCAGGCCGGAAAGGTGGTGGCATTTGTAGGGGACGGGATCAACGATGCCCCCGCGCTTGCAAAAGCGGACGTGGGTATTGCCATTGGCAGCGGCACGGACGTTGCAATCGAGAGCGGGGATATCGTTCTCATCCGGGACGATCTCCTCGATGCCGTGGCGGCCCTCCAGCTTGCAAAAAAAGTGATGGGGCGGATCAGGACGAACATCTTCTGGGCCTTTGCGTACAATGCCGCACTCATCCCGGTTGCGGCCGGCGTGCTCTACCCGGCCTTCGGGATCACGTTCAGGCCCGAACTCGCTGCCCTGGCAATGGCTGCAAGCTCCGTTACGGTCGTCTCCCTCTCGCTTCTCTTGAAAAAGTATATACCTGATGTAAAGAAAAAGCAGATATCTGAGGCAGGATATGGCAATCGATCCCATCTGTAAGATGACGGTTGACGAGAAGACCGCGAAATTCACAAGCGAATACCAGGGCAGGAAATACTATTTCTGTGCTCCCGGCTGCAAAAAGAAATTCGATGCGGATCCCAAGAAATATATCTGACAAAAAACCCCGGTTCTCCGCGCGTTGTGGGTTATCTGGACAGAATCATCTCATTTCACCGTTTTATCGGATAATCTTCATATAGGAACAGGCAGCAACCTTTTTCCAGCTAACCAGTCCTGAATCCGGGACAAGGCGGGATCATGGGATTTTTCATCATAAGTCCGGAAATTTATTCCTGGGTCATTCTCCCGCTCCTGATCTTCCTTGCCCGCATCGGCGATGTGAGCATGGAGACCATCCGGGTCATCTACATCTCCAAGGGGATCAAGTACCTCGCCCCGTTCATCGCGTTCTTCGAGATCGTGATCTGGCTGCTTGCCATGGAAGTGGTGATGAGCGATCTCTCCAACATCGCCAACTTCTTTGCCTATGCCTTCGGTTTTGCCATGGGAACCTACATCGGGCTCGTTATCGAAGAGAAACTGTCGATCGGCATGGTCATTATGCGGATCATTACCAAAAACGATTCCACGGACGAGATCATCTCCTTCCTGCAATCGGAAAATTACGGGATAACGAGCCTGGATGCCACGGGTTCGCGGGGGGATGTCAAGATGATAATAACGCTCGTGAACCGGACGGATGTTCCGGCAATCACCGCCCATATCGAGGCCACAAACCCCCAGGCGTTCTTTTCCATCGAGGACATCCGGTACGTGAACCAGGGCGTTTTCCGGAAGAAGAAACCAAACACCATCACCGGGTGGTTCCATGCGATCACGGACCACCAGAAGAAGAAATAATTTTTTTTATCCACCAGGGATCCATCAGGATAATTTAAGTGGATTTGCCGCCAAGTGAGGATATACCATCTCCCTGTAAGCGGAGCAGCAGGACCCCGGAGACCTATCGATGAGAACAGAAATGCCTTTGTCAAAACCCATACGCAGATTTCTCCACCATACAGAGGAGACCCTGGATACGGAGATCTCCCTTCTCCGCCAGCCCGAGGCAGAGCCGGGGGGGACGCTGGTCGACATCTATACGTATGACATCGAAAGGAACGTGATCATCTTCCCGGCACAATACGTGGGTCTCCTCAAGGATTTCATCATTGCAAAACACTGCACAAACCTGCTCATCAAAGGCGCTGCTGCAAAAAAAGCCCGGTACCTGGTCTGTTCCTATACCGAAGAATCGGTGTACAAAGGCATGCGCCAGATCTATATCGATGCTCTCAAGGACGAGGCCAAGAAAGAGAACAAGCTCCCGGTCCAGAAACTGATCCAGATGCTCTTCATCCTCTTCTCCCATTTCAATGAGGATGTCAATGATATTCCCTGGAGCGCGATCACGAACGCCAGCGTGTACAACCGGATGCCGAAGATAAGGAAAACCCAACTCTACCACGTGATGAAAGAGAGCAAGAACGATATGGACGAGATGATGGAGCAGGAGAGCATTGTTCCAAGGCGGTATTTCGTCCTGAACAAAGCCATGTTCTATGCCCGCGACATGTTCCTTGCAAAAACCCTGCCGGCGGACGAACTCATGCCGGTCCTGAACATTCCCCAGATGAAAAAATTCAACCATCTCGAAGTGAAAGAGATGCTCACCACCCGGTGGACCCACACGGCCTGGTACCAGTCCAAGGTGTTTGGCGACAACATGCTGGAGATTCTTGAAAAACCACTCGGGCCGGTCAAATGGAACGACCCCCCGACCCTGGATTATTACTATGATCTCTACAAAGTCGGCGTCCTGTTAACCGACAGCCTCCTGTCCTATATGACCATGCGGGACTGGTTCGTCTGGGAAGAGCCAAAACATCTCCTCAGGGCACATGAGGAAAAGACCGATTACGAGAAGAAAGCGCTCAAGAGGATCTTCGGCGATCTTATATCCGACGCATGGGAGGGTTCATGATGACAGAGTGTCCTGACATACCGGGGGTCGGACTATGCCGCTGAAAGAAGCAGTCGAGCTTGTGAAGAAAGGAAAAACCTTTGCCAAGAGGACGAAGTTCAAGGAGGCAATTGCCTACTACGAGAAAGCCCTGAGCATCGATGCACGCTATGCCGAGGCCTGGTGCCAGAGGGGATCGGTATTCATCGAGACCGGCAGGTACAGGGAGGGCCTCGCCGATTGCGAAAAAGCGATCTCTCTTGACCAGAACTATGAGGAGGCCTGGTCGAAAAAAGCGCTTGCTCTCTTTCAGCTGGAGATGTACGAGGCTGCCCTGAACGCCAGCACCCGGGCATCGACCCTGAACGGCAATGATGCAACAGCCTGGTATATCAAGGGGGTCTGTCTCGACGAACTGGGAAGAAGCGATGAAGCCCAGGTTGCCTACGGCAGATCCCTTGAACTGGAAATTATCCTCGATATGGAAGCCGAACAGAAACGGATGAGAAAATAATACCCCGGCCTTTTTTCATTTCCCTTTTTTTTCATTTTTCATTTTTTCCCTTTTTTCCCTTTTTTCCTTTTTTTCCTTTTTTTCCTTTTTGTAAAACCGCAGCTGCGGATGAATTGCCGCCATACGAAAGCATTATAAAAAGGAAAACCAATGAACGTTCATCAGGGAGTAACTGGTATGATTTCCAAAACCATGGAAGAAGCGTTAAACAAACAGGTCAACCGCGAGTATTACTCGGCGTACCTGTACCTTGCTATGTCCGCCTATTGTGAGACCACCAGCATGAAGGGGTTTGCAAAATGGTTGCGGGTCCAGGCAAAGGAAGAGCGGGCACATGCCGAGAAGATCTACGATTTCATCCTTGCCCGGGGCGGCAAGGTCACGCTCGGGGATATCGAAGCCCCGAGAGCCAAGTGGACTTCCGCCGGAAAAGTCTTTGAGGAAGTCTATTCCCATGAGCAGAAAGTGACCGGGATGATAAACGCACTTGTTGATCTCGCGATCAAGGAGAAAGATCATGCCACGTTCGAGATGCTCCAGTGGTTTGTCAAAGAGCAGGTCGAAGAAGAGGAACAGGCGCTCGATATCTTAAACCAGATAAAAATTGTCGGCGATGTTCCCGGCCACCTCTTCTACCTCGATCACCATCTCGGCAAGCGGGAATAATTCCTTCTCTTTTTTTCTCTCAGGTTTTTTTGGTTTTTCATCCCTCCGCCTGCCGGACGGGAAGCATGTAACGCTGATTCCACCGGGCAGGTCAAAAAAGACCGATCAATTCTACTACTCCGGGCGAGAATACTCCTGTCAGAGGAGAGATGCATCCATGAAAAGCCCGGTCTATTTTGCTTCCATACGAGCGCATTCAGAGAAGGAATCGACAACAGCCAAAGTGCAGCGGCTGTTCGATCGCGCCGGTTTTTCTGAACTTGTCGGACCCAAGGAGAAAACAGCGATCAAGCTCCATTTCGGCGAGATGGGAAGCGACGGGTTCATCAGCCCGGTCTATGTCCGGCAGGTGGTGGAGAAAGTAAGGGAATGCAAAGCCCTGCCGTTTTTGACGGATACGAACACGCTGTACCTTGGCGGCCGGTCGAATGCGGTCGAGCACATAGGCACTGCAATTCTTCACGGATTCGACTATGCGGTTGCAGGCGCACCGGTGATCATCGCCGACGGGCTCAACGGGAAAAATATCCGGAAGGTCACAATCGGGAAAAAACATTTCAGCGAAGTCTCGATCGCCGGGGATATTGCAGCCGCCGACAGCCTGATCGTGCTCAGTCATTTCAAGGGCCATATCGTATCAGGCTTTGGCGGGGCTATCAAGAACCTTGCCATGGGGTGTGCTCCCCCGGAGGGGAAGCGGGCCCAGCACAATGCCCGGCCGTTCACGATCCCCGAGAGGTGCACGGGTTGTGCAGCCTGCATGAAAGTCTGCCCGGACAAAGCGATAACCGTGAAAAAGAAAAAGTCAGTAATTGCACAGGATCTCTGCATCGGATGCTTCGAGTGCATGCACGCATGCCCGGAGAACGCCATCGATATCGACTGGGAGACCGAGATCCCGCAGTTCATGGAGCGGATGGTCGAATATGCCTACGGGGCGGTACTGGGAAAAGAGAAGAAAGTCGGATACATGAACTTCCTGATCCGGATCACGCCGGACTGCGACTGTTTCCCGTTCAGTGACGCACCGATCGTTCCGGATATCGGCATCCTTGCATCGACGGACCCGGTTGCCATCGATGCAGCAAGTTTCGATCTCGTGAACCGGCAGCAGGGATATGAGGACTCGGATCTGACCGCCCACCATCACAAAGGGGAGGACAAGTTCAAAGGCGTCCACCCGCAGACGGACGGCTGCCGGCAGCTGGAATATGCAGAAGAGATCGGGATGGGGTCGCGGATGTACGATCTCATAACAATCTGATTTTTAATTCGCATAGTTCCTTTTTTCAGATTTTTGATTTTTTTGTTCATTTTTCAGAAAAAATTGGATGGAAGTTCTATTCCACCATCAAAAAATTTCAAAAGACTTATAAGGGGGTGGAAAGCAAGCGCTTATTAGCGAATAGATTTTAAACAAAATTGTTTGAGATCAGTAATTCGCTCAAACATATCCTTTGTGTTTTCACCAAGGAATTTTACAGCAATTTCAAGAGGAAGTGTATTCATGAATCTTAGACAGCCAAATGCGAACGAGGCAACGGGAACGGTCAACCGCTCACGTAATGTTGCCCCGTGTTCAGGTATCTGTACCCGCTGCCTTGACGGATGCAAGGGCAGCTGTGAGATCTGGTTAGCCTCATTCCGCGGCAGGGAAGTCCTGTACCCCGGCCCGTTCGGCGAGATCACCGCAGGCGCGGACAAGAACTACCCGATCGATTACTCCCACCTCAATATCCAGGGATATGCAGAGGGAGCAAAAGGTCTTCCCGAAGGAACCGAAATCGGACCGGACTCAGCGGTTTTCTCCTCCGTTGACACCGAGACCGAATACGGCTGGAGCAAGAAAGTCGCAATGAAAGTCCCGATCTTTACCGGTGCACTCGGTTCAACCGAAATAGCACGGGCAAACTGGGAGCACTTCGCTGTCGGTGCAGCAATCTCAGGCATCACCCTTGTCTGCGGTGAGAACGTCTGCGGTATCGACCCCGGCCTGAAACTTGACGCCAAGAAAAAAGTCAAGGAGTCGCCCGAGATGGACCGCCGGATCAGCCTGTACAAGAAATTCCACAACAAGTACGGTGAGATCCTCGTCCAGATGAACGTCGAGGACACCCGGCTTGGCGTTGCCGAGTACGTTGCAAGCAAGCACAATCTCGACACCATCGAGCTCAAGTGGGGACAGGGCGCGAAATGCATTGGCGGCGAGATCAAGGTCAAGACTCTCGAGCGCGCAATCGAGCTCAAGAAACGCGGCTACATCGTCCTCCCCGACCCGACCGTCAAAGAGAATCAGGCGGCATTCAAGGCAGGGGCCATCAAGGAATTCGAGCGCCACTCCCGGCTTGGCTTTGTAACCAAGGAGGGTTTCCTCGAAGAGATCGACCGGCTCCGCGACATCGGTTTCAAGCGCGTAACCTTAAAGACCGGCGCGTACTCCATGGTCGAGCTCGCAATGGCGCTGCGCTACTGCTCGGAAGCCAAGATCGACCTCCTGACCATTGACGGTGCACCAGGCGGTACCGGCATGAGCCCCTGGCCGATGATGAACGAGTGGGGTATCCCGACGTTCTACCTACAGGCGCTCACCTATGAATTTGCCCAGAAACTCGAGAAGAAGGGCTACCGTGTCCCCGACCTCGCCATGGCCGGCGGGTTCTCCGATGAACCCGGCGTCTTCAAGGCGCTTGCCATGGGCAGCCCGTACTTCAAGGCGGTCTGCATGGGCCGCGGCCTCATGATCCCCGGATTTGTGGGCAAGAACATCGAGAAGTGGGTAAAGGAAGGCGACCTGCCCAAGTCCGTCTCGAAGTACGGCAACAATATCAACGAGATCTTTGTCTGCTACGAAGAGCTCAAGGAGAAGTACGGCTCCAAGATGAAGGAGATCCCCATGGGCGCAGTCGGTGTCTACACCTATGCATCCAAGTTCCGCACCGGACTCCAGCAGCTCATGGCAGGCAGCAGGAACTTCCGGCTCTCGACCATCACCCGCGACGACCTGATGGCACTGACCGAAGAGGCAGCCGGTGTATCGGGCATCGAGTATGTCATGTCCGCCCGGTACGACGAGGCCATGGGCCAGCTGCTCGACTGAACGTTCGTATCCGATCAATTACGTCTGCTTGCCGGGGGAGACCCCGGTATATTTTTTTTAAACCCAATATATTCGAATTGATTACACTAATTTAACAAAAGATAGATTGTTTCTATCAGAACTCCTGATGGAAAAACTTCAGCGATATTCTGCTTGTACCTAATTTAAAGGATCTCCTTTCTATCCAGACTCACATGACAAGAGGCAGACTATTGAAACCCCTCATCCGTAATCACGTTTCCTTGGCATATGCCCCCGAAACCAGAAATACGCCCCATGTCCCGAACCTCTGCTGGAACGGATATACATTCTCCGGTTATTCTTAGCGTATAACCCCCGGTTGGGCAATCCTAGACAATAGTACGGTTTTTCGGAAAAACGAGGTTCACCCCCCACAGGTCAAAAAAGCGATAATGAGTTTCACTTCATATCGGTAAACCTACGGAACCGGGGGTCGGGCGGAGTTGATGATTTGAATCTTTATGTTAAAAACTCACGGCACAGTGGTTTTATCCGGCCCGCCCCCAACAAAAAATCGTAAAAAAAATATTCAATAAAAAATTTCACGGATAATCCAGCAGCACCCTTAGCTTCGTCTCGATATGTGCTGACACAGGGTAATATCCCGGCGTGGTGAATGATCCCTCGCCCTGCGAGACGGCCTCTTCCAGGTCATCTTCGGATATCCCGTGTTTTTCATGATCAACAACTTCGTGGAAGAATAGTTTTCCCGCACCGGGCACGATCCGGCACAGGCTTATCCTGTCATTCTCAGTCCGGACATAGAAGTAGGACGATCCGATGAGCGAACGGTGATATTCCTGGAGCTGCTCCATAATCTCATCATACGCAGGAACCGATGCATCCGGCATGATATACCGTGGCAGGGGTTCGATGCCGCCGATCTTTTTTGCAGTAGGCATTGTTCCCTCCCCATTCCCTGATCCCAAACCTGTACTGGTGAACAGATCTGAGGTACGAAGGCAATTTCTTTCTTTAAAATATATAGTTTTCTATTAAGGGGATTTTTCCTGAGATCTGAGAGCACTGCGGATTTTCAAGGAATCAGGGAAGATTGTTATCTACTATTACGGCAGAGATTCTTTACTGCTATCATGATCCCGTGGCTCAATTCCAATTTCAGGCACTTCAAACCGACAGCGGCAATCGCTATCAATGCCACGCGGCACATGAACAAGATCGAGCGGAAAAAATTATTTTCCCCGGATATCGAACCGATGCGGACTGCTGAAGGCCGGTGGTTCGAGGCAATCGTGTACGAGATGTTCCTGGACATCTCAAAAAAGACCGATGCCATAAAATACCTGGCAATGAAAGGGGCCGACGCCCCCCAGAATCGCGGGGATGTCCGGATCGGCCAGAACGGCCTGTTCTATTCAAAATACGGCGACATCACGGTACGGGGGAACGGCCAGGATCTTGCTGAATTCGACATGATGCTCGTGGACCGCGACAATCACGTGGCTTTTGCCGAAGTCGTCACCTCGCCCTCCGATCTCAAGGAGTTCGAAGTGGAGATCGCGTACAAGAAAAAACTGCTCGGGTACCTCTACGGGCAGAAGATCACCCCGTTTTTGCTCGTCTCGTCATTCGATCTCTCGAATTATTCCGTTGTCAAGCGGCTTGCAAAGGACAAGACCAACGCGATCATCCACACCAGTTCCTGCGAGGAGATCAAATCGCTGGTCAAGCATTACCGCCCCCGCATCATCTACAACCTGCCCGAGAACCATCCCAAGCTGATCCGGGCAACCGATATCCCGATGAAGCACCCGTTCGATTACAAGCGTTACCATGACGAGGTCAAAAACAGGATCTTCACGGAGATAGCAAACAAACCGGGCCGGATCTGCCCGGAGATTACCGACACGACCGGACAACTGGTAAAAAAAGTCCTGTACGGGGGGCTCTTCCCCCCGGCAATAAAAGCCGTCTGCGACACGTACGGGATTACCGTAAAGGGGAGAAAGATCACGTTTGAGGAGTTCCCGAAACTGTATTCAAAGGCGATTGTTGCTACCGACCTCCCGGGCTATGAACTGATCATCTACCTGCGATCGCGGCAGAAGAAGGAATACCACAAGCTCATCCAGATGAAAGACGGGCATTTCAAATTCGAGCGCCCGACCCCCCCCAAGGTGGGATTCTTCCTCTGGCTTGAGACCATCCAGCCCACGCTCGGGGCCCGGATAACGCTCGAAGTGCTGGACGCCTTTTCCATCAGCGAACGGCCGCGGAAATAAAAAAAAGAGATTTATACTTCGGTTTCACCGGTGCGGATCCGGATCGCCTTCTCCACCGGGATAACAAAGATCTTGCCATCCCCGATCTTGCCGGTTCGTGCCGATTCAGAAAGGGTGCTGATGAGGGAGTCAACATCGCTATCCCTCACAACAATCTCGATCTGGATCTTGGGGAGGAGGTCGACCGTCATAAGACCGCCGCGGTACTCAAGGGAGATCCCCTTCTGTTCCCCGCGACCGTTGACTTCGGTTATGGTCATCCCGTTGAACCCTTTGTCCTCCAGTGCCTTTTTAACAAACTCGAATCGTTCCGGTTTGATGACTGCTTTTACCAGTTTCATCTTCATCGCCTCCCACTTCAGCAGCGTTCCCCGTGCTGCGAGATATCAAGACCGACATACTCTTCCTCTTCTGTGACACGCAGGCCAATCGTCTTGTCTATGACCACTGCGAGGATATAGGTCACGACAAACGCGTAGATGACCGCTGCAAAGGCACCTGCTGCATTGGCAACGAACTGGTGCACATTTCCTTCAAGAAGGCCGGATGCACCGTTGACCGCTGCCACGGCAAAGATACCGGTTGCGAGCGCACCCCAGAGACCCCCCATGCCGTGGATTGCCCAGGCATCGAGGCTCTCGTCAAGACCTTTCCGGATGCGCCAGAGCATAATGCCGTAGCAGAATATACCGCCAACCGCACCTATAAGGATTGCGGCCATCGGGGTCACGTACCCGGCTGCAGGCGTTATGGCAACAAGCCCTGCCACAGCCCCGCTCACGAATCCGAGCGAACTGGGTTTGCCGTTAAGCCAGCTGACGATTAGCCAGGCCATTGCACCGGCCGCTGCTGCGGTGTTGGTGGTGACAAATGCGCTTGCCGCAAGACCGTTTGCTGCAACCGCACTGCCGGCATTGAACCCGAACCAGCCGAACCAGAGGAGCGCAGCCCCGAGAATCGTTAACGGGATATTGTTCGGTTCCATGGAATATTTCCCAAAGCCGACCCGTTTCCCGATGACAAGCGCGAGCGCGAGCGCAGCAAACCCTGAACTGATGTGGACCACGGTACCGCCGGCGAAATCAAGCGCGCCGAACTGTGCAGCCCAGCCGCCGCCCCATACCCAGTGGGCCAGCGGATCGTACACGATCGTTGTCCAGATGAGTGCGAACACGAGATACGCACTGAACTTGACACGCTCAGCGATACCGGATGTTACGATCGCCATGGTCACCGTTGCAAAGACCAGCTGGAAAACCATGTACAGCAAGCCCGGAATTGCCGGACTGTACGGCCCGGGGTCCATCCCCACATTGTTCAGTCCAAGGTACTGCAGGTTGCCGATGAACCCGTTGAGAGAACTCGACGGATCGCTGCCGAACGCAAGCGAGTACCCGATCACTACCCACTGGATGCTTACCAGTGCAAAGGCGACGAACGACAGGGTGATCATGGAGATCAGATTTTTCCTGCGTACGAGCCCCCCATAGAAGAATCCCACCGCCGGCGTCATGATCATGACAAGCGCCGTTGAGGCAAGGATCCATGCTGTTGCTCCAGAATCTATAGCCATTCAATTCACCTGTAACCAGTTTTGCATTGTTGTTTCTGCTCTTAATCATTCTCCAGACCGGAGAAGGAGTAAATCCTAACCAGAACGCCCATGCCGGATTTCAAGTCCGGGGAACCGGGGGATACCAGGTCAGAGGCTTCTTACTCCTGTTCTGCTCTGTTTTGTGTAATCATAGGGTTGGTATAATTGTAGGAAGGAAATTGTATTCCTACACTTAAAAATATTTCTAATTTGGCAATTCAACGGATAAGAAAACCGCAAAACAGCGCTGGAACAGAAAAGGGAACATGACAAAAAAACCGGAAATTCCGGCAGAGTACATCACTGACGATTACAGGACGAAAAAGAGATACGGGATAAGACTTCTCTAGGCCCGTTCCCCGTGCTGGCAGATATCAAGACCCACGTACTCTTCATCCGCGGTTACGCGCAGGCCGATCGTCCGATCGATCGCGATGCCGATGATCCAGGTGACGACAAACGCATACGCAAGAGCTGCAAATGCCCCCACGGCATTGTAGAGGAACTGCGAGGAATTTCCTTCCAGAAGACCGGTGAATCCCCCGATAGCTGCTGCTGCAAAGATGCCGGTTGCAAGCGTTCCCCAGAGCCCGCCCATGCCATGGATTGCCCAGGCATCGAGACTCTCGTCCAGCTTTTTGGAGATCCGTACAAGCATCATGTAATAGCAGAGCACACCGGCAACCGCCCCGATAAGGACGGCAACAAGCGGCGTGACAAAACCGGCGGCCGGCGTGATCGCCACCATCCCGGCAATAGCACCGCTCACCATCCCCAGTGAACTGGGCTTGCCACGGTACCAGCTCGCAACCATCCAGGCAAGGGTACCGGCCGCAGCGGCAGTGTTGGTGTTGACAAAGGCGATTGCAGCACTGCTGTTCACGGCAAGAGCACTGCCCGCATTGAACCCGAACCAGCCAAACCAGAGGAGCGCGGCACCCAGGAGCGCTATCGGGATATTATGGGGCTCAAGGGCATGTTCCCCGAAGCCGGCCCGGCGCCCGATGACAAGAGCGAGCGCAAGAGCTGCAAACCCTGAACAGATCTCAACAACCGTTCCCCCGGCAAAATCGATGAGCCCCATCTGCTGCGCCCAGCCGCCCCCCCAGGCCCAGTGTGCAAGAGGACAATACACTACCGTAAGCCAGACAAGCGAGAAGACGATATAGGACGAGAGTTTGATCCGCTCAGCAACTGCGGACGTGACAATCGTCACGGTCACAGCAGCAAAGAAGAGCTGGAACGCCATGAAGACGAGCGGGGGATAGGTTCCCGTACCGGCACTTGCACTCACCCCGGATAGCCCGAGATAATCCAGGTTCCCGATGAACCCTCCGACATCCGGCCCGAATGCAAGCGAGTACCCTATCAGGATCCAATGGATGCTCGCAAGCGCCAGGCTCACAAACGAGAGCGCAATCATCGAGATGAAGTTCTTCTTTCGAACAAGTCCGCCATAAAAAAGGCCGACACCGGGAGTCATCAGCATGACAAGCAGTGCTGATACAAGAAGCCAGCAGGTTACACCAGTATCCATCGCCATTGTAATCACCGTATTTGAGAATCTGCAGAGGTTCTGTTTCATCCGGCCAGATCAAATCCCAGATTGATCCTGAGTGACACTCCGTGTTCACTCACCATTGAGCCATAGCCCGGGCTTGAGAGGATTAACAGAACGATCGGCCGACCGTTACGGGATTACAAGTCCAAACATCGCCGAAAATTCTAAAAAATTTTTTGATTAGTAGGTTGCCAGGTACCTTTCCAGTTCCCACGGGTGGACCGCGAGCCGGAAGGCATCGGTTTCCATCTCGGCAATGCGGGTGAGGTTGGTCACCACATGCTCGCCAAGGGTATTGCAGATCACTTCGTCTTTCAGGAGCGCTGCATTGGCTTCTGCTAAGCTCGCCGGGAGCATCTCGACCTTTAACCTCTTGCGGTCTTTTGCATTGAGGTGGTAGATGTTGGTGTTGGTCGACTCCGGCGGCATGATCTTGTTCTTGATGCCGTCCATACCGGCTGCGAGCATGCAGGCGAAGGTGAGATACGGGTTGCACATCGGGTCGGGGCTGCGGAACTCGGCACGGGTGCTGTTGCCGCGGGCTGCGGGAACGCGGACAAGGGCCGAGCGGTTGGCTGCACTCCAGGCAAGGTAACAGGGGGCTTCATAGCCGGGGACCAGGCGCTTGTAGGAGTTGATGGTCGGGTTTGCCACACGCGTGATGGCCTTTGCGTGCTTGAGGAGACCGCCGATATAGTAGAGACAGGTGTCGGAGAGCTGCAGTTCCGCGTTCGCATCGAAGAAGGCATTCTTGCCGTTCTTGGAGAGCGAGCCGTGGGTGTGCATGCCGCTGCCGTTGATGCCGGCAATCGGCTTGGCCATGAACGAGGCATGGAGTCCGTACTGGAGGGCAATGGACTTGGTTGCGAACTTAAACGTGATGACCCGGTCTGCGGTTGTCAGGGCATCGCCGTATTTGAAGTCGATCTCGTGCTGGCTGTCAGCAACTTCGTGGTGGGAGGCTTCGATCTCAAAGCCCATCTCGCTCAGCGCAAGAACGACATCGCGCCGGACATCTTCCGCTGAGTCGGTGGGGGCAAGGTCAAAGTATGCGCCATGGTCCTCGAACTCGGTGGTGGGTACGCCATCGTACATCTTGAAAAGGAAGAACTCCAGTTCGGGACCGGTATTGAATGTATAGCCTGCCTTGGCTGCTTCAGCCATGGTCTTGCGCAGGATGTAACGGGGGTCGCCCTCGAAAGGCTTGTTGCCGTACGTCTGGACATCGCAGATGAACCGGGCCACCTTTCCTTCCTGGGGTCTCCAGGGAAGAACGGCATAGGTTGCCGGGTCGGGCTTGAGGATCATATCGGATTCTTCGATTCTGGCAAATCCTTCAATGGAAGAACCGTCAAACCAGATCCCTTCGGTGAGCGCTTTCTCAGCCTGGATGGCAGGGATCGAGACGTTTTTCGGCATCCCCTGGATATCCGTGAACTGAAGGCGGATGAATTTTACCCCGTCCGCCTCAATTTTCTTGAGCATCTTCGTTACGTCTGCTGACATAATGGAAGAAAGATTCCACCCAATCGTATTTATATTTATTTTACTTACATTATTGAGCGAATGCTCACATTCAATTTCAAGAAATGCTTACTCTAATGGATCAACGTTCTCTGTGATAATATGTGTGGTATAATTGGTGTAATTGACCGGAGCCGCCGGTGCATGGATGGCTCCAAGATAAAAGAGGCACTTGCCTCCATGGACGAACGCGGGAGCGGGGAGGGCGCCGGGTACGTCGCGTACGGAATTTATCCTGATTACAAGGACTACTATGCCCTTCACGTCTTTTTCGACAATATTAGGGAGAACAAGACCCCGCTCGATAACCTGCTGGAGAAATGGGGAACGATCGTTCACGATGAACAGATCAAGACCTATGAGCAGCCCAATATACGGAAAGTCCACACACCCTGGCGTTATTTCTTCCGGCCCGACCGCAGCCTGATGCCCAAGAGTACCACACCCGATGAAGATATCGTCACCCACCTCGTGATGAAGGTCAACAGCGAGAGAAACGGCGCCCTCATATTCTCGTCAGGAAAAAATCTCGGGGTCTTCAAGGCCGCTGGCTGGCCGGAGGATGTTGCGAACTTCTACCGGATCCAGGATTATAAAGGCTACCTCTGGCTTGCCCACAACCGGTACCCGACCAACACTTCCGGCTGGTGGGGCGGGGCCCACCCGTTCAACCTCTTAAACTGGAGCGTTGTGCACAACGGGGAGATCACGTCCTACGGCACCAACAGGCGCTACATCGAGAGCTACGGGTACAAGTGCACGATGTACACCGACACGGAAGTCGTTGCATACCTTGTCGACCTGCTCGTCAGAAAGCACGGGCTCTCCGAGAAGATGGCAGTCCGGGCACTCGCTCCCCCGTTCTGGGACGAGATCGACCGGATGCCGCCAAAGGAGCAGGAACTGAACCGGGCAATACGCCTGACCTACGGCCCCGCCCTCATGAACGGCCCCTTTGCCATCTGCGTGGCAAACGAGAACTCGCTGGTCGGCTTCACGGACCGGATCAAGCTCCGCCCACTCGTCTCGGGCGAAAGCGGCGATCGCCTCTTCATCTCAAGCGAGGAAGCGGCAATCCGGAGAATCGATCCGGATGTCGGCAACATCACGATGCCCAAGGCCGGCGAACCGGTCATCGGGAGGGTGTACTCATGAGCATCGGGAGCACGCCTTTGAAGTTCCGGGTCACGATCGATCCCGACCGGTGCATGGACTGCGGCCGCTGCATCGAGAACTGTTCGTATGGTGTGTACCGCAGGGAGGCGGGCAGGATCCGGATCAATTCGCGCAACTGCGTTGCCTGCCACCGGTGTCTCGCGTTCTGCCCGAGGGATGCGATCGAGATCGAAGAGAAGCCGGGCGATTACCGGAGCCACCCGGTCTGGACCCGCGAGATCCGGGAAGCTGTCTTCAACCAGGCAAAGACCGGCAAGATCATCTCCGGGGGTATGGGCAATGCCCTTCCCTGGCCGATCATCTTCGACCGCCTCGTTCTCGATGCCTGCCAGGTAACCAACCCGAGCATCGACCCCCTGCGGGAACCCATGGAGCTGCGCACCTATATCGGCAAGAAGCCGTCGTCCCTCTCCCTCAGGGAGCAGCCCGGTAACGATGTCGAGCTCTTAACAAAACTCTCGCCCAACCTCCAGATCGAGACCCCGATCATGATCGGGCACATGAGTTACGGGGCGATCAGCCTGCCGGCCCAGCAGGCCATGGCGAGAGCCGTCCACCGGCTCGGCACGTTCATGGGCACGGGGGAGGGCGGGCTTCACCAGTCGCTCTACCCGTACCAGAAGAATATGATAGTCCAGGTAGCCTCGGGAAGGTTCGGCGTTGACATCGATTATCTCGAACGAGGCGCCGCAATCGAGATCAAGATCGGCCAGGGCGCAAAACCGGGTATCGGGGGCCACCTGCCGGGCGAGAAAGTCTGTGCCGATGTCGCCTGCACCCGCATGATCCCGGAGGGCAGCGATGCGATCAGCCCGGCTCCCCACCATGATATCTACAGCATCGAGGATCTCAAGCAGCTGGTCCACGGGCTCAAGGAAGCAACCGAATGGAAGAAGCCGGTCTTTGTCAAGATCGCAGCCGTCCACAACTCCGCTGCCATTGCCGCGGGGATAGCCCGCTCGGGGGCAGACGCCGTTGTCGTCGACGGATTCCGGGGAGGAACCGGCTCGGCACCCGTGGTCTTCCGCGACCATGTCGGCATCCCGATAGAAGCGGCCATCGCGAGCGTTGATGCAAAGCTGCGCCAGCAGGGGATCCGGAACGAAGTCTCCGTGATTGCAAGCGGCGGTATCCGGCAGAGTGCAGATGTGGCAAAGATCATCTGTCTCGGGGCCGATGCCGTCTACATCGGTACGTCGGCGCTCGTTGCCATGGGCTGCCGGGTCTGCGGAACCTGCAACCGGGGCACGTGCGCCTGGGGCATCGCCACCCAGAAACCCGAACTGACAAAGCGGCTCGATCCCGAGACCAACGCGGTGCAGGTCGAGAACCTGATCCATGGCTGGACCCTGGAACTTGCCGAACTGATGGGAGCAGCGGGTATCAACAGCATCGAGAGCCTGCGGGGCAACCGCGACCGGCTCAGGGGCTACATGCTGGACGAGGGCATCCTGAATGTCCTTGATGTGAAGACCGTGGGGGCCTGATGATGAAGACGCTCACGATCGATGCAAAAGACATCCATTATACGCCGCTGAACCAGCAGATCAGGAAGGCCGTAGACGAAGGGACAAAAGAGATTGTCCTCAACAATGTCCTTGGACAGAGATTTATCGGGGACGGTCTCCGGGGCGACGATGTCACGATAACCGTAAACGGCGTGCCGGGTGGGGATCTCGGGATGTTCATGAGCGGTCCGACCATCATCGTCAACGGCAATGCGGATCATGCTCCCGGCAACACCATGGACAAGGGCAAAGTAATAATCCATGGCAGTGCCGGCGATGCCGTAGCCCACAGCATGCGGGGCGGCAGGGTCTATGTCCGGGACAACATCGGGTACCGGGGCGGCATCCACATGAAGAAGTACATGGAGAAACGCCCCATCCTTGTCGTCGGCGGCAGCGCCCGGGCATTCCTGGGCGAATCCATGGCAGGCGGCCTGGTCATTGTGCTCGGCCTGGGAGACACGAAGCCGATCTCGGAACAGGGCGTGGGAAGCGGGATCCACGGCGGCGAGATCTTTGTGCGGGGCCCGGTTGACAAGCTCTGTCTCGGGAACGGGACGAAGCAGGCACCGGTCACCGAAGACGAGAGAGCGATGATCCGCCCGATCATCGAGGATTTCGCAAAAACGTTCGGGATCGATGCGGGCCCCCTGGTGGCAGCCGACTATACGCGGATTGCGGCAATCAGCGCACGGCCGTTTGCAAGCAAATATACCCTGGAGTGAGAGCAATGGCACAAAAAAGTTATCTGGATTTGAAAGCCGAAGTCTGGGATACCGGCAGATGCTCGGGCTGCGGTGCCTGTGTGGCCGTCTGCCCGGCCGATGCCATCTCGTTTGAAGAGGGAGAGATGGTGACAAGCCCGAAGAGCAACGGGTACTGCAAGCAGGCAACGGACGGGGTGCTCTGCGGGGCGTGTTATGCGGTCTGCCCCCGCATCGGCGACCAGCCTGCCGAGACGCTCGGGAAGTATCTCGAACTCGTCTCTGCCAAAGCCACGTTCGAGATCCCCCACCGGCAGAGCGGCGGGGCGGTCACGGCAATCCTCGCAAATGCGCTCGACGAGGGCCTCATCGATGCTGTCGTTACCGTTACCGAAGACCGCTGGACCATGCAGCCTTCTTCGGTCATCATCACGAAGTCCGATGTGCTCGTGCAGCAGGCCGGCAGCCGGTACAGCTGGTGGGTGCCACTCCTCGCTGCCCTCAAGGAAGCGGTTATCGAGCGCAAGTTCCGGAGGATCGCGGTCATCGGGGTCCCCTGCGTAGTCCAGGCCATGGCCCGGATGCGGGAGAGCGACCATGATCTCCTGAAGCCGTACGCAAAATCGATCCGGTTGGTCCTGGGTCTCTTCTGCACCGAGACCTTCGATTACAAGGCACTCGTTGACGGAAAACTCCGGTCGCATTACAAACTGGAGCCCCACGAGATCCGCAAGCTGGACGTGAAGGGAAAACTGGAGATCCTGAAGACCGATGGCAGTACGCAGGTAGTCCCGCTCGCGGAGCTGGAGACCTGCATCCGGAAAGGCTGCCATTACTGCACGGATCTCACCTCCGTATTGGCGGACGTCTCGGCCGGCGCAATCGGCAGCCCGGCCGGCTCAACCACGCTCATCATCCGTACCGATACCGGCAAGGGGTTTGTCGACAGTGCGGTGCAGAACAAGAAGCTCGCTCTTGCGGGCGAGCCGGATACAAAGGCAATCGAGAAACTTGCATCGGCAAAGATCAAGAAGAACTCAAAGAAGTAATCTTTTTTTTGCTCTGCGGGAATCCGGTTTTTCCGGATTATTCTTTTTCTCTTACTCGTGATAAGGAGCGTGACCCCCCCGGCCGACTCCCGCACCAGCGGGGGGGATTTACACTCATGGAAATTCTCCGGAATTATCAGCTGAATCCGAGTCTGCATCATCGACCCGCGGGCCCCGGATCCATCGATCCGGGGGCCGGAATACACCACCTGCAGCCCGATCACAGCCGACTTTTGCGATCTGTTAGGGGCCTGTTAGCGCAATTTTAGCCTCCGTCGTAAATCTACTCAAATCGGAGGAAAAACCGGGCGTTTTTGAAAGTTTATGTCAGGTGATCCGGTCGAATACGTCAATTTCGCGGTTCACATGAAAAATTAGTCGGAACAAATGAGGTCAAATTAGCCCCCGATTGGAGAAATACGCCCGATTTAAAGAAGAGGTTGTTCTGGGGGCGGGGGTACTCCATGAGGATCTATCTCCGTCGGAGACTGCACCCCTTTCGTGAGGAGGATCTCCTTAGTCGAAGGTATCTCCTCCAGTGGGCCGGGCTTCCGCATCTTTGCCTTCCCGGTCAGCTCCCTCCTCCGGCGCCGGAGGTACCTCACCGGCCCCGGGACCTGGTCGGGTCGTACCACGTTACCGGCCGGCAACGGTTCTCCATCGCTCCCGAGTTCGATGACCCCGTTGTCCAGGATCCGGAAGAACCGGATGAAATAATCCTGCGATACTCCCCAGAGTTCGCGGGAGATCTCCGGGCAGGACGGGTACATCTTCAGGCCCCCAATCTCATATGCCGCATCGCGATCGAGATCCTCTTTCGTGCAGCCAATTCTCCGCAACCGCTTGATCCGGACTTCGGCAAGCCGCCCCGGGCGAACGATCGCAAACGTGGCGATGCTGCCCGGCCCGCGTTCATACATCCGGACAAGCCCCCGCTTCACCGCAATATCCATCGCGGCTTCGAGGGCCTTTACCGGGAACCGGCCGCGGGACATCCGGGAACCTCCTGGGGTAGTTTTTTTTCTGAGATTTGGAGCAACTCCTCTTTTGATGTACTTTTTGATATTTTAATGGATGTATATATTTTGAGAGGATGGGGGCGGTTGGACTTTGAGATCTTTTGTGAACTTTTTTTCGGAAATTATTATCGGGTTTTTTCCGGATTTAAAAACAAAAATAAAATTTGTGAGGCCAACGCGCAAAAGGTCTGCCGACTTTTGCGCTACTCACTTACCTGTACGATATATCCGTATGGGCCGTTACCCAGCGAGGGCCCCGATGTGGTGGCCGAGTGACTCCGAACAGAGCGAGGATGGGAGAAAATCGCAAAACGATTGTTATCAGTTTGATTACAAAACAATCAATCGTTTTGAATTCAGATTACCATATAAAGCATTTTAATTGATAGGAATCTATAGAAATGCAGGATGAGATAATACAATTTCGATATAAATTAGCACCAATAATCACTTTCACCCTGCCCAAGAATATATTATTAACAATAGATATATATCTGCCATATAGCAAAACATTCAAACTATTACTTCCAACAATGTCAAAAAATTTTAAACACAATAATCATACAAAAAATAAAACACAAGAATCACCTTTTTTACTCTCAGCGATCTCACAGGAAAAAACACTATACCCTATAATAAAGTTGGATGAGCCAGACACACATTCCCCGTGGTTAGATGTAGACTGTCAAGGTATTGTTATAAAAGCTCAACATTTGCTATCAAAGAATGGTAAAAGGACAAACAAGATTTTTGATCAAATCTCTAAATCTGGTGGAATTCACAATTTTATTGGGTATCCGGGTACTGTTATTTTGTCATCGATAATGCCTGATTATACTTTATCGAATTTTTTACCAGAGGATTATGCAAGGATGATTGAAACACTAAGCCCTGATTATTATATTACTCCGGATGGTGAAACCTATCTTGGAGAATATGCACGTTCATCAAGAGAGATAAATCGAATGATTCACGAATCTGAACGACTGATTCGCCTATGCCCGGAATATTCACCTATTGGTTTAGTTAAAGGATGTACTTGCCAGCAAAATGGAGATCATACGCATGCTTTGTTAGACTTGGGAGTAACTCAGTTTACATTTCATGCAAGTGACTATTTAAGAAGGGGGCCTGCGTGGGTTACAGATCGCGCAATTTATTTTGCACAGGTTATACGACAAAAAGTTCCGGTGTTTCTTGTTTACGGTGTCGGTTCAATGTCATCGTTACAATTGTTCAATTTTGCAGATGGGTATATTACTCAAAGTCATTTTGTAAATGCTTATTTTGGGAAAAAAATTTTTAATGAAAATATTGATCCAACCATGCGTCAAAAAATAACTAGAAAAGACATCATGAACATACTTCGGAGAATTAAAAATGATGTGGATCAAGTAGAGGATTCAAGAATCACTCTGAAAGATTTGTCATATTATTGTAACTTGTTTGGAACAGAGCATGTAAACATCAATGAAAAAATTTTGGTTCGTTCGTTTGAAGAAAAGAATCAAACTGAGGTGAATTAAATGGGGGGAGGTCTTCGATTAAACCGAAAAGTCTTTGCAGATAAGCGAAATATCCCGGTTGAGCGATCTGACACTAAACCTCAAAAATCAATAAAGGATTATTCAACAAAAAAACCCAAGGTATTCATTAGTTTTCATATAGATGATGAAGCACAAGTCAATCTTCTCCGTCATCAGGCAAAAAATTCTGAACAACTAGAATTTGATGATCGTTCTGTGAAAGAGCCTTTTGATGAAGAATGGAAAAGACAATGTACTGAAAGAATTAAAAAAAGTGATATTATTATCGTCGCAATCGGTGAACATACTCATGAAAGGGAAGCCGTGGAGTGGGAGATTAATAAAGCCCATGAATTAGGTGTCCCAGTAATCGGAATGAGAATTTATAAAGATGAAAATCACAAAGTTCCCAAATCGATGGTTGAACACAAAGACAAAGTTATTCCATGGGATCTTGAAAAAATACAAGAAGAATTAGACAAAAAAACCTAATTTAAAAATAATCTATTATATCTTTTCATTCTTAACTAATTTCCAATAATGTTTCCCCAATTTCGTTAATCTGCAGGATTTTGAATTCATTGCAGCAAAATACATATGCTCTTCACCAACGGGAACGACTAAATTAATTCTATTGTATTTTTGTAAAACTGAAAATTTTGCGGTCTTCTCCTTAACAGGTTTTTTACTCTCAGGTTCGAATTCAGGGTCAAGTGCAAATTCTTCATCACAGGTCGGAAATAATTCAGTTATCTGTTTTAATTCGTGGTATGTGATTGGCGGTTCTACTTTTCTCAGGGAAATAAAGCTTTTTATGTTGGTCTTAAAAACAGGTCTTTGATCCCAAGGCCCAAGAGACTGATCAATATGTGCATATACACTGCCAGGGGTAATCTCTCCAACTAAATTTGCAGCAGCACCATTCATTGCATCAACGAATAATGTTGTGAAGACTCCAGAACCATTTTCTTCGATAGAATATTGATTAGATCCTGACGCGGTTAATATTGTGGTACCTTCATACAATGTAGCGGCACTACTGATATCTGTCGAATTTCCTGCTTGGCCAGAATGACAACAATCGAGAATAATAATTTTGTTTTTTGATCGGGAATTGTTTGCGAGTGTTAATAATTCACTCATTGAGAATCCATCATCTCCATCTTTTGCATCTGAAGTTACAAGGTATCCCCCTGTTGCCTCTAGATGCCCGTGACCTGAAAAATAAAAAAGAGCTACTTCATCGTTGTTGTCTTTAAACAAATCCGTAATGTCATCTTTTAAATTTCGTTTTGTAACCGGATCGTGTTTTGTTGTAGATACTAAACACTTAACTTCAAAATTTTTTGTACCATCACCATTTCTTTCAAGGACTTCTTTAATGGATTTAGCATCATTGACGCATCCATTTAAGGGCTGAATATTTTCATAGTAATCGATACCGACAACAAGAGCTTTTCGCATGTGCATGAATTTCAGCTCGTTAATTAATTCATTATTAACTGGGGCTAACAATGTATATTGATTATTCTTAAATTATCTTTTTTTTACATATAAACTAATATCTAAAAATATATTAATAAACGACCCCAAAATAATTTTATGAGACAACCAAAAATTTTCATTAGCCATTCATGGGAGTATAAAACTGATTATGAAAATCTTATCAATTTACTAAAAAATAGAGGTTACTTTGATTTCCTTGATTATTCAATCCCTGAGAATGATCCTATTGAAGGATCGAATAAGGATGTCTGGATTCAGTTAGAATCTCAAATCAAATATGCTTCAATCGTAATTCTTATTGTTGGAACCTACGCCTCATATAGTGGATCAATCAAAAAAGAAATTGAAATTGCTCGTAATTATTCTAAACCAATCCTTGCAATAGTGCCGCGTGGGGCTGAAAGAACTTCTTCGTTAAAGAATTATGCAAATGATGTGGTAGGATGGAATACTGAAAGTATAGTACAAGCAATTCGAAATTTGACTCAATAGAAAATGATAGATGCAAACTCTATTTTGGTTCACCTGCCCCCCTTCCCCATCCTCACCAGCGGCGAGCACCGGTCAAAGAATCCGCCAATAAATGATTCAAAGCCCGGGCTCTCACTTCTTCTGCCGGATCCGGACGAGAGGAGAACACCGGGAGAAGAAGTCCCCGATGAATTCTGCAAATTCCATCTGCCAGCAATCTTCTCCCTCAAAGAGCTGCCACCCGTTTGCAAGGGACTGGCGGACATGCCTGCCAAGACTCACCTGCAGGAGTGCATCAGAGGCAAGTAGATCGCGTGCCAGGGTGAACTCCCGGGGCACTTCCATCTCGTACCGGGCCTCGCGGACATAGGGGCCGGGTAGAAGAGAATCGAGGTGTTTTTCCCGGAATTTATTGGCATTCACCCGGTTCCAGAGCGGAGGGCCGATGTGCATGCGGATCTTCGGAAGCCGGGCAACGAGCAGCTCGAAGAGGAGCATGCAGCGGTCGGGATTCATCATGTAATGTGCATGGTGGACCGAGAAACCGTTCCGTTCCAGGTCTTCGCAGATCGCTGCCGTGCTTCGCTTGAGCTGGGGCACTACAATCTCCTCGATATACGGGGGTGTGGGAAACGTGATCGCGAACAGGTGCGTTTCGCGGGCCTGCAGAAGTGCTCCGAGTTCCTCCCGGGATACAGCACGGTAAGCCGGAATACTGAAGAAGGCCAAGGAGGGCGATTCAAGGTAGCCCCGTGCAAGCTCCACAAACTCAGCCATGCGATCGATAGATACCGCGGCTGCCACATTGCGGCGGGGGTCTACAGGATCAATTACCACAAGGGGTTCATCAAAGGTTTTTGCTGCATGGTTTTCCGGATCGATTATGGTTCTGGGGCGCCACTCCGACGCGGCATTCAGCAGGCCGGTAAAGCAGCCATAATAGAGCACGAGCAGTTCGCAGAGATAACCGGAGAACCCTTCGGTCATCTGGTCCGAGCCATAGATCCCCCCGGCTTTTGCAAACCGCTTGAGGAGAAGAACATCGTCAATGAGTCCGTTGATCTTGTCCGTGATGTACCGCGTATGAAATGGCGTCCGGTCGACAGCGCTCTGGATCTTTTCCGCACTCACAACATTGTAACAGGGAACGAGATCCACGTCGACGCCGTCAATAGTTGCGTTGATGTAGGGGTGCTCGGCGTACTTCTCATGGTAGCTGTCCGTGAAACCGGCGGCAATGCTGCGGGCAAGAGAAAGACCTTCGGCTTCCAGCGTCTCCCGGGGCAGCGATGGGTCGAAGAGCATGAACACATCAAGGTCGCGGTCCCCCCGCACCCACGTGTGGCGTGCAATGGACCCGACAATCATGCCCTGTGCCTTACCACTTTCTGCAATGGCAGCAAGCAGTTTTTTTCCAAGGGTGCAGATCTCCTCCCGCTCTTCTGCACTCGGGCGAATCTTGACAAGAACCTCCTCTTCCAGGGGGAGACGGGTCACCATTTCACCTCCAGCAGATCCTCATAAACGGGTCCTTTCGGGAAAAGCGTGCTCTTCTTCAGCCGGAGGCCGGCGACCGTGCAGCTCCCGTACGACTTCCCCTCAAGCCTCTTCAGGAAGGGAAAAAGTGACGGATCGAACGATTTGACGCGGGCGATGGTTGCATGGGGCGTGAACCTGCGGGTTTCGGGCTCAATTCCCAGGGGGCCGAGCGCTGCATCGATAGCATGGAGGAGCTGCTGGCCGTTTCCTGAATCGTTTACCGAACTCCAGATCGTATGGGGGCGGTTCCGGTTATTCACCGTGACTTCACCGGCAGTTACTAAAAACGGCTCGAACGGGATGTTTCGCAGGGCTTCCTTAATCCCGGGCAGGCGGCGTTCCTCCACTTCGCCAAGGAACTTTGCCGTAACGTGAATCAGATCCGGTTCCACAAAGGTAAGCCGTGCCGAAGAGCCGCGGAGAATATCCTGGGCTCCGGCAAGGCCGGTACGGATCTCTTCGGACAATTCCAGTGCAATAAATGCCCTGACCATTACGGTACTATTGTTCCATTCACCTACTAATGATAATCGCTCCACGATCCATTACCCTTTGCAACACGAACCAAGATTTTTTTATTCACGGAATGCCTATTGGATAGAATACAGAGTGAGGGTGTTTTTGTGCCGAAGAATCCGGAACTGATCGTTTATACGCTTGAATTTTGCCCGCATTGCGACACACTCAAGGGTTTTTTAAAACAGGAAGGCTGCACGTACATTGAACGCGACCTCTCCACCGCGGAATCCCTCACCGAGCTCAGGCTCAACGGGGTCTTTGTCAACGAAGCCCCGGTGCTCCAGAAAGACTCGGATTTCTACACATCGGAGGATCTTTTTCCCTCCGGCAACCTTGACGGAGCGCGGATAAAAAAACTCCTCTCGGGTGAGTAATGTCGCGCCGGCCGGAAACAAAACAGCTGACTTTTGAGGGACTGGCAGTCCCGGCACTCCCGTACGTCCGCTCAACCGACGGACATATCATTGACTGGGATCGCAACCGCATTGTCCGGCAGATTGTTGAAGAGACAAAACTCGTTGAAACTTTTTACGGGTACGAGGGCGCCAGCGAGACCACTGCCCAGGAGATTGCCCTTGAGGTGGAGAACCGGATCAAAAACATGGGGCTCAAGTCGCTCTCCGGCCCCCTCATCCGCGAGATTGTGAATATCACCCTTCTCGAGAAGGGGATGGTCCAGTACCGGAATGTCTCAACCCGGGTCGGTACCCCGGTCTACGATGCACATCTCATCGATGTGGGCAGGGGTTTTGAAGCCCATGACAACGCCAACCTGCAGGAGAATGCCGAGACCTCGCACAAGAAGAAGGCCGACAAGATCTCAAAAGAACAGTACCTGCTCCAGCTCCCGCCGGATCTCGCGGATCACCATCTTTCGGGCGAGATGCACATCCATGATCTGGAATATTTCGGCACGCGCCCGTTCTGCCAGGACTGGGACCTGCGTTACTTCTTCTATTACGGCCTGATGCCGGACGGGAACGGCACAAAGGCCTCGGTTGCCGGCCCGGCCAAACGGGCAGAGGTAGCGATCCTCCACGCGGTAAAGGCGCTCGGGTCGGCCCAGACCAACTTTGCCGGGGGACAGGGATATTACAACTTCCTCACGTTCCTTGCCCCGTTCATGGAAGGGATGCCGTACGACGAGATCAAGCAGATGGTCCAGATGTTCGTGTACGAGATGACGCAGATGATGGTTGCCCGGGGCGGCCAGCTCGTCTTCTCATCGATCCAGCTCTCACCCGGCGTTCCCTCCCTCTGGCAGGACAAACCCTGCGTGTACAAAGGCAAAGTCTGGGATGGTAAATCGCCATCGGCGCCGCTGAAGACCTATGGCGAGTTCGAGCGCGAGGTGCGTCTCCTCTTCAAGGCGCTCATGGAAGTGATGCTCGAAGGGGACTACTGGGGCAAGCCCTTCAATTTCCCGAAACCCGAGATCTCGATCGAGCCGGATTTCATGAACGAGCGCGAAGAGTTCAACAAGAAAAACCCCGACCTTCCCACGTTCAGGGAACTCTACCTGATGACGTTCGAACTGGCCTCGAAATTCGGCACCCCGTATTACGACAACCAGCTTCCCGCTTACCGGGGAGCGGGGAAGGGCATCTCCTGTTACCAGTGCTGCGCTTACCAGTTCTCGGCCGTTGCCGACGAAGACTCGGATTTCGACAAGAAACTCATCTTCCAGGGAGGGAAGCATTTCTCGATGGGGTCCTGGCAGGTGGTTTCCGTCAACTGCCCGCGGGCTGCTTACAATGCGGAAGGCGATGATGCCCGCCTCTTTGCGGAACTGAAAAAACTCATGGATGTGGCAGTCGAGATCTTCAAGATCAAGCGCCGGTGGATGGACCATATCCGGGCCAACAGCCGCATGCCGTTTGCCATGCAGCGCCCCAAGGATCCCAATACCGGGGAGCGGGGTGCAATAGCGGTCGATCTCGAAGGACTGGTCTACACGATAGGCGTAGTCGGTGTCAACGAGATGGTCCAGCATCATACCGGCAGGCAGCTCCACGAGTCAAGGGAGGCATTCCGGCTCGCCATCCGGGCAATGACCGAGATGGAACTCTATGGACGGGAGCTGAGCAAAAAATACAATATGACAATTGCCCTCGCCCGCACACCGGCCGAAACCACCGGGCAGCGCTTCGCGGTCGCCGATCTGCTCGACCGGCGTTACCACGAGCATGCAAAGAAGGTCATCAAGGGGGATGTCGAAGTCGGCCTCCTCAAGCTCGGCAAGAGCCGCGATCTTCCGATCTATTACACGAACGGCACCCATGTTGCGCCGGGTGCAGACATCCCGCTGACAAAAAGGATGGAGATCGAACATGTCTTCTTCCCGATTGTGGACGGGGGGAACATCTTCCATATCTGGCTCGGGGAAGCCCGGCCGGATCCCCGGGGTCTCATGGATATGGCAATGAACCTCTGCCGCAACACGCAGATCGGCTATTTTGCCTTCACACGGGACATCACCGTCTCGCTCCGCCAGTTCCATGAGATGGGAGATGAGAAGAAAGCGATATCGGACTGGACACCGGCGGATCTGCCGGCCAGGGCATGAAAACGGACTGATGATCCGGGCTAGTGCTTTTTTTTTACAAAACCTGCAGGGATGATGAGGGGATATGGGAAATCGGTTCTGCACAGCATGCGGTGCTGAGTTATCGGAGGAAATGAAGTTCTGCACTGAGTGCGGAGCACCGGCCGGCCTGCCGGACATACCGGAGAGCGGAGAGGAAACTACTCCCGCGGATCGGTTCCCGGTACCGGATCAGCCATCTCCACCCCCTTCGAAGAAGAGCCGTGTTCTCATACTTGCCGGTATTATTGCGATTCTGGTTATCGTGGCAGTTCTCGCAGTATTCGTTCTGCCAGCGGCATCTCCCGGATCACTCCTGCAGAAAACAGAACCGGCAGTACCTACGGTGACGGCCACGGTCCCGGTAACGCCAACACCTGAACCGGTAACCACCATTCCCACACCGGTCCCGGAACAGTTTCCCGGTGCCCTCAAACTCAAAGAATCATTTCCCTTTGGATCCGGTGAACTTGCCAGCGAAGGCACGGTGTACCGCGTCTGGATGAACGACACCTACCAGTGGCACAGTGATATAGACAACAGATACTATCCCCAGAAACCAAAAGCGGGAAACAAATACCTGGCGGTCTTTGTCAATGTCTTCAACAACGGGACAACGCGGGTCTGGCCGCCGACATCGAATAACATCAGGGTCTATTATGACGGGGACTGGTACTCCATGGATCCTGTCCATTATCTCCCGGACCGGAGCAGGAACATCAAGGCAACCGCAATAGAGGTAAAAGAGATACAATATCTTCCGAAACTCTTCGGTTCGGAATACGTGGAGGATTTCGGCTACTCGCACAGTACCCAGACTGCGTACCTGTACCCGGGGAAGAGCAATGCCATCGACGGGTACATCATCTACGAAGTCCCGTCATCGCTGACCCTGGACAAAGCCTATGTCCGGATCGCGTTCAACGGGTATGACACGGCTATCTGGAAACTGGGCTAGCCGTTCTGCAGACATCCAGAACGCGTACGGTGTCGGATAATGAATACGGGATGCCGGGGTGCTGACGGGAGAGACGAAAAAGATAAAAAACGGGATCCCGTTACTGCACGGGAAGGGGCTGCTTTTTCAAGGAAATATCCATGACCCCGCGGTGGACCCGATAATAGCTGTGGATCCGGTCCACCGGGTTGTCCAGCATGATGGTGGTAACCCGGTCATCCACGCAGATCCTGACACAGTTTGTCTCGATATCCGCAAATGCTGCGGTCTCTGAATCTGCCGGGAGAGATGCCGTGATGAATACCTGGTCTCCGGCTTCTACAACCTCGTACGGGATCTCCCCGTCATCTCCCAGGCTTCCGTTCCCGGCAAACTCCGGGTCATCGGAGGGGTGGCGGGTGATGATGGTATATCCGACGATACGCGCCTGCCTGTTTTCAGGCATATTCCGGACAAGATCTTCAACAATCTTTGCAAGGTTGCTGAATATTTCATCGTAAGGGCCGTTCGGGTTATTCTGCATGGACACCTCGGAGCATGTACCGCTCATCCTCCCGGGCTACAATCCCCGACCGCTCGCACCGCTTCAGGATCTCCATGAGGTCTTTCTCAGGAAGCGTGGTTGCCTGCTCCAGTTCGGGCAGGGTCAGGGACTCGTGAGAGAGGGCAATGATTACGGTAATCTCTCGTTCGCTTTTGAATAAATCCTTATGGTTATGGGCAATATCGTTTATCCTCATCTCGATATCGTGGTTGATCTGTTCGAGGTTTGAAAGGATCTGGTCGTGAGAGCGGATCATCCGGCCAAGCAGGGAGACGGAAGTTTTCAGCCGCTCGTTCTTCTCATCGTCCTCTTCCTCTGCGGAACTGATGATCCGGATCTCCTTGAGACTGACGTCGATGAGGATATCGTTTGCGAGATAGTAGTATTTCCTGCGCCGTTCATCCATCTGGCAGGCAAGGATAGTCTCCCTCTCCATCATCTGGAGATGGTCGATAACCGCCTTGGGTGAGAGCATGAGAGTCTCGGATATCTCGGTAACAAAGCAGGGCTTCTGCCTCAGCAACTCGATAATCCGTCTCCGGTTCCGGTTCCCGAGAATGTCAAGCAGTCGGGCAACCTCAGCAGCTTCGCTCATCCTTACGTAATGTTAGTAAGATGACTATTTAGGGGTTTTCTGGTGCACGAGCCCGGCGTTCCACGTGTAAGACGCGGGCGTCCCGGTATCAACAGTCACTACGAAATGCCCGGAATGCACGAAACACCAGAGCGAGTGAAACTGCTCAGCTGAGGTCAGCCGCGGTACCGGAATTTGCCTGCAGGAACCAGCAGGACAAACCGCACGCCGGTTTCGGGAGCACCGGATTCAGTGATTGAGATACCGGTGAAGGAGAGGAGCTCCTGGATGAGGAAGAGGCCCTGCCAGGTCTTCGGGGATTCCTCGAAGAGGAAGATCTTTGCCTTATCCGTCAGCGGTATACCCGGCCCGTCATCCTCGTACACCAGCGCGAGGTTCTCCCCGTCCATTGCTGCATGCAGATGGATCCGGGAGAGGCGCTTGCCCCCGTAGTTGAAGGAGTTCAGGAGCAGGGTGAAGAAGATCCGGGGCAGGAAGGGATCGGCAAAGATTTCCAGATCGTCCAGATCTGCTTTGATCTCCACATCACTGTTTGGAAGTTGCTCGACCGCGTTGTAGAAGGACTGCTGGACCGACTGCCATTTCGGGGACGTTATTCCACGGTCCTGCATGCTGCGCATGAACGAGATCTGGTTGCGGATCGATTCCACGGAGAGGAGGGTCTTGTCGAAAAATGCCTGCATTGCTTCAGGAGTGGTCATGAGCTGCGCCCGTTCAAGGGATTCCATGATAACCGAAAGATTGTCGAGGATATCGTGACGGGTGATGCTGAAGAGCAGATCGGTCTTGAGGTGAAGGGCCTGTTCGGTTAAGTCTTCAGCAATGCCCAGCATGTACCGCTCGGTCCTGGTTGAGCTGAAGATGGGCACAATGATCATATGGAGGATCCGGTCGCCCTGTCCTTCCAGGGCAACGGTCTTGGTATTCATGGCAATACGGTTGAGGCGGGCTTCGCAATCTTCTCTCTCAATCTGGGCAACCATTACCTTGGGGAAGAGGTCGCGATCGGTCTTCCCGATCACGTCAGCAGCCTTGCGCCCGAACAGGGTCTCGCTTGCCCTGTTCCAGTACACGTACCTGCCATCGTCAACATTCTTCATGAAGACGGCAATCGGCAGCTGATCGATCATCTCCTGCTTGAAGATCTCGTCATCTTTCACTTTCAAAAATGCGCCTTTTAATGAATCCACCATCGTGTTGATACTCTTCTCAAGAACGCGGAACTCCTGGATCTGCGGGCTCCCGATCCGGTGATCCAGATCCCCGGCTGCAATTTTTTCAACATCGCTCACGATACCTTTGACCGGTTGGATAAGTCTCCGCGACACAAGGACTGCAAGAACACATCCCAGAAGGATCACCGATAAGGAGATGAGCAGGTGGGAGAGGAGGAGGTTGTTGAGAGATTGCTGCATAAGGCCCGTGTTATACGTGATTTCAACGATCCTGCTGGGATCCGAGCCGTAGGTTGCATCCTTGAGATCGATGAACAGGTACCGTACGGTCCGGGGGGAGCCGGATTCGGAGACTTCATAAGTTGAACGCAGGCTTATCGTCTCGTTGAGGTATCCCCGGATTTCCGGTTCAGGCCGGCTGCCATTGCTCACATAGCGCCCGAGGGTATTGAAGACCCGGTAATCCTCAACATAGGGATTGGAAAACACGATGTTTTTGATATTCTTATGGGCTTCCAGTTTTGCATTCATCGAATCGAAGGACGGCCCGGCAAGGCCCAGTTCAAGTACATATTTATGATCCGGCGTTGGCATGTACGCGAACTTCCGGTACTGGCCGGACCCGAGGAGTTCATGCACAACGCGATCCGGGAAAAAACCTTCGGAATTGCGGATGTTGGTGAGATATTCAAAGAAATACGGGATCTGTTTGAAATCCTGGCCGAGTTCCGGCGGGTAGGTGGTTGCAACAATCACGCCGGATTCATCGATAACATAGATATCATAGCCTTCTCCCATGCTAGCCCGGAGAGCGGTCAGATCCATTCCTGCCGGATTGCGGCCGGATCGCTCGTACTCGCCTTTGACGGCAACGAGTCCTTTCTGCATCTGGTCGTTGATGCTGTTATCAAGGATATTTGACGCCGTATCGGTAAGGTGAAGGGCTTCCATTATGTTCTGTTCGGTCTGGAACTGAAGATGATGGGCTTCGTTCTCGAAATTGTTTTTCGTAACAAAATAGTCATTTGCAGTAAGGAGCACCCCGATGCAGATGACGGGAATTATCATGAATAAGAGGATATAGTGGAAGAGAGACCGGCTTTCCGTTACGGGACTATCCTTCTGAATCATGAGGTTTCCGGAATAAGATACTCTTGAGAAATACTGCAGAACAGATCGTGCGGGGGATTATGGAATCTGCGGTCTTTAAAATGCCATCCGGGATGAATGGTATTTTTGCCGTCAGTCCTGCAAACAATGTACGTAATCCTGTTCTTTATTTCCCACGTATCATATACTTTACATCTGATATCAGTTCAGGGAGGTAAAAACGCTTGTTATTTGAAATTCAGGAGGCAATATTCCTCCGGTTTCACGGCCAGTACCGGTAAAAAGGGAGAATCGGTGAATTATTGCAATGCTTCGATAATAGCTTCCCTGACTTTTTCATCAGGTTCGTTTTCCTGTGCAGCGCGGAGAGCTGCGCCTGCCTTGTCCCCGCCAATCGCCCCGAGCGCCCGGACTGCCATCATCCTGACATACCGGTTCTCGTCTTTTAGGAGGATGATCATCGGTTCAATAGCATCGGAGTCCCCTACTTCGCGCAGGCCTTTTGCTGCCATGTACCGCACATGGTCGCGGTTATCCTTGAGTCCCTGGATGAGAGGCTTGACCGCTTTCTCGTCAGCAATCCTGCCAAGAGCCTCGGCAGCGCGGTAACGGGTCTCCCACTTGGGCTCTTTCATTGCAGCAGAAAGAGGTTCGATAGCTGCCTGGCCAATGGCAGAAAGGGCGAGCGTTGCCTGTTCCCGGACGGATTTGTCAAAATCGCCAAGGGCCGCGACAAGCGGCTGGATAGCCCGGGGGTTTCTGGCTTTCCCGAGCAGGTATGCAGCATACTGCCGTACTTTGGGATCGGTGCTGTCCATGAGATTCTGGACAAGCCCTTCAAGCCCCAGCTTCTCCATCTCTTCTGCTTTATCTGGTTTTTCAGGAATATTGATCTCGGTCATAGTATCTCCATGAACTATCTTTTGTTTTCTTATATAAGGGATCTGACCATGGGATTTTGCGGAATCTTTGGGGGAGTGTTCAGTAATACCCCAGACTGCCGGCGATCTTATCCAGCTGCTGGGCCATTGTAAGCACTTCCTTTGCAATGGCAGGAGTCAGATCCTCCCTGACGAGGATTCTTCGGTACGCATGCCGGAGTTGGGAGATGTTCGTTCCCAGCAGGGCGCTATCCGGATCATTCCTCCACATGGTCTTACCGGATGGCTGAGCCCCCGGTTCTTCCGATAAGCGGGCTGCATCGAGGACCAGTTCATCTGCGTGTGTGGTGTCCACACCCTGTGATCGCAGGGATGCATTCAGCCGGACTGCCCGTAGCAGGAGATCCTGAAGCATGAACAGTTCAGTTGCCTGAACAGAAGATCCGCAATCCATTTTCCAGCTGCCCGATTCGTCCGTACGGAAATCTGCCGGCGGCATGCATACGGCCGGTTGTCCCGGTTCTGCCATACTCTCGTGCAATGCGGTGAATTCCTGAACTGGACCAGCGTGCATGATCGTGATCTCCCTGATGCAGAGTGGTAACCTGGGGGCAATGCGGATTTTTCTCTGGGATCCCCGCGTGCCGCGGTTATGGTAAGATGCCCGGCGATTTCCGGGAATCCTGTGCATATCGTCTGCAGAAGCGTACTTATATTCATGATATTCCCCCGGTTAGATCCTGGAACCTGCAGGTTACATACCCGGGCCGATCACCAAATTAATCCCTGATTGCTGAATAACTGCCAAATTCTTCGCAGTTTACGCTTGATTTTTATATTTCCCTAAATAATGCATTGTGTATGAAATACAAGGTCATCGCACTCCTGGCACTGGTGATGATTGCACTCCTGGCCACGGGCTGCATGGGAGTCCCTGCCGCTTCCACCAGCAACAGTGCATCCGTTAAGGGGATTGTAGTTACAAGCGAGAATTACGGCAAAGTATCCCAGGACACGCACCTGGGATATACGGGATCAAGCATTGCACCCATGGCGGTTCCGACTGCTGCCAGAAGCGGGAGCGGGTCGGATTCCGCAGCAACCGACACCAAGATCATCAAGACCGCGTATCTCTCGCTGGAAGTAAAAGACGTGACGGGCACGATCGAAAGTCTGAAAGCTATTGCTGCACAGAAAGGCGGCTACATCACCTCAACAAATGTCCAGAAGAACTACAAAGACAGCTTAAGCGGCAATGTGGTCCTGCGCGTACCGCAGGCCGAGTTCGAGAACACCCTCATCGGGGTCAAAGCGCTCGGAACCGTCAAATCCGCATCCACGCAGGGCGAGGATGTGACCGAGGAGTATGTAGACCTCCAGGCCCAGAAGACCTCCTACGAGAACCAGCTCGCCCAGTACAATGCGATCATGAAGCAGAGTACCAAGGTGGAGGATATCATCAAGGTCCAGGAACAGATCGATCGCGTCCAGACAGAACTCAACCGGCTCGAAGGAAAACTGAAGTACCTCAACAGCAGGATCGATATGTCGACGATAACGGTGAACCTCCAGGAGCCGGAACCGGTGGGCGGCGACAGCGGCCATAACTTCATCGCCACACTCAACGAGGGCATTGCCGGATTCTTTGGCATGATCGACGCGATCATCGTCTTTCTCTTCACCATCATCCCGCTCATCATCATCGGCGGCATAGGGTACGGCATTTACCGCTATTACAAAGGAAAGAAACCGGGCCAGAACACAGCCGAGATAAAAGAGAAATAAAATTTATTTTTTCTGCTCTTCGAGCAGGATCCGGATCCGGGTCAGTTCAGAAAGAATTTTTTCATCGGTTGTGATGTTCACGCGATCTACCGTACCGGTACCATCACCCGTGCCTGCTGTATGCCGGACAAGGGAGCGGATGAACTCGCGGAGCTCTTCGGCTTTTTCAACACCCTCGATCTTGATCTCCGATGTGGTCTGGCCGGAATATCCTGCGGTCTGGATAGCGATGGTATGAATGCCGAGCAGGCGCATCAGGGGTCCCTGCCGGATGTCCAGGTTGGTGATCCGGTTGTAGGGTACAATCCCCGTTGTCCTGAACCAGACGCCGCGCTTCCAGCTCATCTCGTCCTCCCGCAACTCGTACCACATGCTCTTGTAGTAGAGATGCACCCAGGCCAGGCAGACTGCAATGATGATGACAAGCAGGATGACGCAGAGCAGGACCAGATTGGGTGCCCATTCACCGGCAAGCAGGAGGGGAAACAACGTAAAGCAGAGCATCAGGAGGATAAACAGGAGAATGTATACCGTCAGGGTTGTCTTCAGCGCTGCTGCGGGCCTGAACGGGGTGTTCAGCGGAAATTCCGGGTTTTGTCTCATAGTTATGAGAACAGTTTATGAAAGGCTGATGAAAAAGAAAGTGGTCGATCCTTAAACTCAGGATGCCTTGGCGGTGGTGTTCGCTGCGGGAGCGGTTGTTTTCTGGGCAGCTGCTGCCGCTGTTGTCGCAACCGTTCCAACGGATGCACTGGTGATCGGGGTCTTTGCTACACCGGTCTTCGTATCCACTTCCAGGGTCACTTTGCCATAGGCAGCATTCGTGGACCCTTTCGTGAGCAGTTTTCCATCCTTGTAGATCTCGACAAGGAGATCGTGCTTGGTCGAACTGTCCCTCTTCTCGATAACTGCCTGGACCGTTCCGGTGGCATTCTCGACCAGGTAGACCCGGTCGCCGGAAGCCTGGATCGATTGCAGGGCGGACGGCAGGCCATAGGAGCCTTTGAAACCGCCAAGATAGCTGATATGAACCTGCACACCGGCAGAGGGGATCACGGCTGCAGTGGTTTCAACGGCAATGGGCGTCCAGGAAGTCTGGACGGACGGGGTTGTCTGGCCCTGCGGGGTTGTTGTGGGAGTGACCGATCCCGATGATGAACTTCCGCCGGAGGACGATTCTCCGGAGGGGAGCGTTAACAGTCCGCCGCTTGAGATCATAGGGTAGACAAACACGGCACCTGCCGCGATCACGGCAATGATGATGACCAGGACCACGGCTGAAAGGATCACTTTTTTTGCAGTCCCGGAACCGCCGCGCCGACGGGGTTTCTCAGGCGCCGGTTCGGCAGGGGCAAGGGAGTCGTTTCTCTTTGAGGCTGAACGCGATTTCGACGAGAACAGAGATGGGATGAATCCCTGTTTTTTTGGTTTCTTTGAAGGTTCGGGTTCCGCAGGTCTCCGGGGAGCGGGAATGCCCTGGTTCCGGGTATCAGCCATGCGCACGGGAGGACGGACGGGGGTGTCTGAGATACGGATCGCATCCACGGCAGGTGGTGCTTCTTCCGGCACCCGGGCCCCGTGAGCAGGTGTACGGGGCAGGGGAGCCGGCGTATAGGCACCTGCCGGTGCCGGGGCCACGTAGGGAGACGGAGCCGGAGGAACTATCGGGGAACCGCATTTGTTGCAGAATGCAGAATCCTTGCTCACCCGGTTGCCGCACCGGTTGCAGAAAAAACTCTCCGGGGCCGCCGGTGCGGTCGGAGGTGTTTCCCGGGCAGGCATCCGGGCGGGGACGGTATCGGTAAACCGTTTCTGGGGAGGGATTGCTGCATCGTTCCGGTATGAGGCAGCCGGTTCCGGGGCCGGGGGTACAGGTGCGGGGGGCGCACGGGGGATATAATATTCAAGGAATTTTTTCCATTCATCGCGCTCCTTTGCGCGGTTTCCCCCGGAATCGCGGGAGAACGTGAGGACCATCTGCCGGGTCTCGTTATTGTTCGCTGCAACATATACCGTAAGCGTCGGGTCGCGGATCGCATTCTCTCCGGTTGCTATCTGCCGGATGGCAGACAGGTGGATATCCTTCTGAGGGAGTACGTTTCTCGCCCGGTCGACAAGCACGATGCGCCGGTCGGTCAGGGTAGCTTCGAACGGAACCGATTTGACATTGACCCCGTCGGAACGGAGAAGGACTTTTTCATTACTGCGGAAATCTGGGTCGCCCATATAATACCCCGTATATACCTGTTACGTACAGGTTGTCACTCTCCCCACAAAAAGATATTTATTAAAAAATATTCCCAGATTCCGGCCGGATTGAAAAAAAATCCGACTTACCCGGCAGATTTGGGCCGGTACCTGGGAACTACTTCAGGAAGGTCAGGCTGTCCGGAAGGGCACCACAGCGGGCCAGCACTTCACGAACCTGTTTTGATCCGGCCATCCGGTTCTTGATCTCGGATGACACCGTGATCCCGCATTCCCGGGCCTGGGGATCATCCGGCTCGCAGGCGCACAATTCGCCGGAGAGCCCCTTATCGAAGATCTGCTTGATGATGTGGTTCTGGACAAACGTGAGTTCGGTCATCAGCTGGGCGCCGGGAACGTTTACGGATGCAAAGGTGAACCGGATCGCATCCTCGAGGGGATGGGGGAACCCTTCCACCGACAACTTGAGGAAACACTCGATCTCGAAATGCCCGTTCTCGATCTTCCTGATGGCCGAATGTTCTATGCTCATCATCAGGATCCGGTCGGCCGGGACAAGGTGGATATGGTGGTCCCGGTCAAGCATTGCAATGCTGTTTCTTGCCATAATCATTCACCAGTGCAGAAATCTTGCGGGGAAGATGATAGTGCTTTTGCCGGGATGGCATAACCTGTACCATCCGCTCATAATATAAATCCCGTTCACCATGCAGTACGATATGATACAAGGGTTTCCTGCAACCGTGGTTCTCTGCACGCTTCTCGCAGGAACGGCACTTGTGCCGGGTTGCCTTTCCTCAGTGTTCGGAGCGCCCCCGGCCTATGCCGCGCAGGTATCGGCAGCTCCCACACCGGTAATACCGGTAACGATGGTCCCGCTTGCAGATATGGCACTTGGCGGGGACGATCTCCCGACCGATTATACGATAAAAGACCGGTCCGTGATGGCCTATGGCGAGACGAACCAGCTCACCCGCGACCTGGGATGGATACAGGGTTACCGGGTTGTCTATTTCCGGATAAACCGGCAGAGCAATGATATCACCGCGATCCGGCAGGTCATCGGGATATACACTGCGGACAGTATCGGCAGGGTCTACAGCATCGAGAAAGATGCCCTGCTCGAAGAGAGCAATGGCACAAAAAGGTACGAGATCGCCTTTCCCAAAATTGGCGACAAGAGTATCGCCGTCCGGATACTTGAACCGGATTCCCCCCGGAACAGCGCGGTATACTCGGTACTGTTTATCAAAAACAATATCTGCGAACAGATCACCATGGGCGGCACGGCAACGGATTACGAGACCTTGAAGGCCCTTGCGATCCGGGCTGCAGACAGAATTCGCTGACTGCCGGAAGAAAGGGATTTAAAAAAACCCACGTTCCCATACCGTTCAGGAAAAAGTTCAGGAAAAGATGTTTCCGCCAGCTCACGTTGGGGTGCCGGGAGCCGGGTCGGATCCAAATGCCACCATTTTAGAGTGCAGACAGGAATAGATTAGGGATAAGCAACCGTTCATCCCGTTCCGGAGAGCACGGGAGAACATTCTGGAGTACCAGCCGTGACGTTCAACTGCCGCCAGTGCGGGATCTGCTGCATGCATCTTGGGGACTATATCGTGATCGAACGCCAGACCGGGCCGTTCTCGTTCGAATGCGAATCGGTCTCGACAGGAACTGCATTTACCGCAGAGGTGGACGAAGACAAGAGGGCGATCTTTTCCGATCACTCGTTTCCGGAGAAGCATCCTTCTGCCTGCCGGTTCCTCCGGCCGGACGGGAACCTTGTGCGCTGCACGATCCACCGCGACAGCCCGGCACAGTGCAAATTCTACCGGTGCATCGTGATGCGGGTCTCGGATTCCTCCGGAAACATCCTTGGGAACGTTACCGGAACGCTTGCCCTCCATTCTGACGATCCGGTCCTGCGGGGAATATGGGAGGAGGCTGAACGGCTCCGTCCCAAAGACGACACAGCGGCCGAGCAGTGGCTCTGCCGGTACCTGGAAGAACGGGGATACCGGGTCGGGTAACCAGCAAAATGGCGGTTGGTCAAGGATAACGGGAAGAACAGGTGAAAAAATTACGGCCCCATGGGGGCGGTAACCGGCGTTATCGTGGCAACGGAGGAGAGGAAGAACCAGGCTGCCGCAAGGGCCACCAGGATCATGGGAATAACAATCGCAATGATCATGACAAGGATTGTTTTACCCGTACCCAGTTCCTGGAGCTCGCGGATACCGAGGATCTCAAGAACCAGCGTCCAGAGGGTGAAGAAGAACCCGATGACCGGTATCCAGCCAAAGAGCAGGGCCGGCGTCATGCCGTAGAGGACCGCTTTTATGGTCATGAAGATCCCCTTGCGGCCTCCCGCAAGATACACCCAGAGATGGATCCATGCACTGATCAGGAGTGCCCAGGCCATACCCCCGACAAGGACAATGGCAAAGACAAGCACCGGGAGAAGACTGCTGTATGCAGGAATATACCGGAGGAGCACGGCCATTGCCCCGACCCCGAGAGCGGTTATTATCGAAGTCAGGAGAGCGTCGATGACAAGGAGGACCAGAAAGTAGGAGAAGACCGATTCCGCTGTTTTATCCCGCGAGTTCCGGAAGGTTTCAACCGGGGATACCAGGATTCCTCTGATCTGGGTGATGATTGCATCCGGCATGGAGAGAACGTTCATCCGGTTAGTATTTAACGATCCGCATCAGTTTCCATAAAATGCCCCGCCGTTACCGGGAGGCAACAAACCCCGTACGGACTGGTGTACCGGAACCGGAAGAATCTCATGCAGGGCAGTCAACGGGCGCAGAAAAGAACCATTTTATAGTCTGGCCGAGACCTTTCGTCCATGGGACGATATTTTGTCATCATCATCATCCTCGTTCTTGCAGCATCCGCGTTTTCGGCCGGCTGCACCGGAACCGGAGATAAAAGCATGACACCCGGCACCGTGACACCGGCCCCCGCGGCAACAATAATCCCGGGAAGCAAAACAACTCCCGACGATCTCACGGTCATGGTAAAGAACGCCCGGGAGTATGCCAGGATGAACGGCAAAGAGAGAGCCATTGCAGAGTTCAACGACCCGAACGGTTCGTTCGTTAAAAACGGGATCTATATCTTTGCCGAAGACTACAATGGCACTGCGCTCGCCGAACCCTTCGAGCACGAGCTGGTCGGGACCAATATCCGGAACATGACCGACCGGTACGGCGTTTTCCTGGTAAAGAACCTTGAAGAGACGGCCGGTTACGGGATCGGGTACGTCAGCTATGATTACCCGAGCCCCGAAGACAACCGGCAGATGAAAGCCAAGCTCTCGGTTGCTGCCGATGTGGACGGCACGTACTATGTTGGTGCAGGGGCCTATACCGGATCCGGCATGATCTACCCGTCAACCGGCATCGGCCCGAAAACCCGGGCCTACACAACGTCAGATCTGACGCAGTTCGTAAAAGATGCAGTTCTCTATGCAAAAGAGAACGGCAAAGAGAAAGCCCTTCTTGCATTCAATGATCCCAAAGGGAAGTTTGCAGACGGGGAACTGACGCTCATTGCTGTTGATTACAATGGTACGGTGCTTGCAAATTCCATAACGCCCGAGACCGCGAACAACCATATCAACCTGATCAACTACCATGACCCCGATGGCGTAACCACGATCCGGGAGATGCGGGACCTCTCAAAGCAGGGCGGGGGGTTCTCCTATACCGTTGCGGCAGTGACAAAAGATAACCGGACGTACTATGCCCCCAAGCTCGATTATGCCGAACCCGTTGATTCAACGTACTGGGTCTTCTCGGGTATCATTGTGCCCGAATACGAACAGCTCCGGCAGGGCAACCTGACGGGAATCGGGGTCCGGAACCATACCCGCACGGAATTGTACGACCTTGTCGACCGGGCTGTTGCCTATGCCAGAACAAACGGGAAGGAGAAGGCCATTGCCGAGATCAACAACCCACAAGGGCAGTTTGTCTCAGGAGATCTCTTTGTCTGGGCCGAGGATTTCAACGGCACGATCCTTGCCGACCCGTACTTCAGGCAGGGCATTGGGAAGAACTGGATGAACTACTCCGATCCCTATGGTGCAAAACCCACGATTGTCAATATCAATGCGATAAAGAGCGGAACAGGTTTTACCCGGGCCATGTTCCCGGACACGGAGGCCGGGGGGACAGAATCGATCCCGAAACTGATGTACGGAAAGGCCGTTGACGATACCTGGTGGATTGCAGGCGGGATCTACGGGGTCCAGGTACTATAACCCGGGAAATTTTTTATTACCCGGTTTTACATTTCCGGTTACGACCTGAAAAAACAGGCATTACGGAAAGATCCTGTCAAAAGTTCCCTGTATATGAGGCATGGTTACTTCATCTCATACGCCATATAATACCATGGTGATTCGTTCAACAGAATCCAAAATCATCTGTCTTTTTCCGGTCACCAGGACAAATTATGGAAAAAATCACCTACGAAACTCCCGAAGTCTTTGTGCCTTCCTCAACCCACATCGACATCCTCAAGACAGTTGCTGACAAGCAGGGCTGCCACATAGGTCATGTAGTTCACACGCTGCAGTCCGCCCACAGCGAGAGCAGTGTCAGGTCCGCAGTCCGGGTTCTCCTCTCCAAGCGTTATCTCGACGGAGGGAAATCGAGCAGCGAGATCGTTCTCCGGCTCACCTCAAGGGGCCGTCTCCTCATTCAGCCGACAGCATCCTGCTGAAAATCCTTTTTCTCTTTCTGGTTCCGTTGAACCGAACAGTGCTATTGCCAGAGTAGCACAGGGCAATCCGCAACCAAAGGCCTGATTCTCCCGCGTTGAGAGATTTTTTTGGTTCCCGTCAAACGAATTCCACTCAACCAGCGTTACAGGAAGGGCGGTTCCCTGTCAGACAGGGTAAGAAAGACAGAGACACTGACGCAATACTCCGGATAGTGCGGGAAAACGAACAGCAATGGAGAGCAGCCGGACAAACGCACACAGCGGGAGAAGAACAATCGGGTTAACCGGCTGAAAAATTCCTAAAAACGTAAGTATACGCCCAGGTCGGAATTCGAATCCGAGTCGATTGCGTGACAGGCAATCATGATAGGCCACTACACTACCTGGGCATTTTTACAGTAATCCCGCCTCCCAGATTCGAACCGGGGACATCGCGGTAGCCGCGCAGTTACCTCAAACGGTAAACCATACTACAGCCGCGCACTCTACCAGGCTGAGTTAAGGCGGGGCACTGCGCTACTAATGTATGGCAAGTTTCCTATTAAACGTATCGTAAGAGATCCGGGTTTTACCCCAAAAACGGCCGTTTTTTTGGATGTGGTGCAGCGATTCTTTAAATAATTCGCATACCCAATTTGTTTGTATGACTGCTCGCAAGGATGTTGCGGGGGATCGTCTTCTTCACCGATAGCTGTGCTCGTGAAGAAGTAACTGTTTTTGACACGACATTACGTGACGGAGAACAGACCCCTGGTATTGCATTTACATTTGAACAGAAGATTGAAATTGCCCGCCAGCTCTCCGCAATCGGCGTACACGCCATAGAGGCAGGTTTCCCTGCATCTTCAAAAGCCGAGAAAGAGACGGTAAGCGCTATCAAAAAACTCGGCCTTGACTCTGTGATCTGCGGCCTCGCCCGCTCCGTGAAAGCCGATGTGGACACCTGCCTTGACTGCAATGTCGACATGGTACACGTCTTCATCCCGACATCGGATATCCAGCGGGAGAACACGATCAACAAGTCGAGAAAGGAGGTGCTCGAGATAACAGCCGACATCATCGGCTATATCCGGAAGCGCTCCGATCTCTGCATGTTCTCCGCAATGGATGCAACGCGGACGGACTGGGATTACTTAATCGAAGTATTCCGGACCGCTGCCGATGCCGGGGCAACGATCATCAACGTGCCGGACACGGTGGGAGTCATCTCGCCGTCCGCGATGAAGACGCTCATTGCCCGTATCAACCGGGAAGTGAAGTGCCCCATCGATGTCCACTGCCACAATGACTTCGGCCTCGCGGTTGCAAACACGATAGCCGCGGTCGAAGCCGGAGCCTCGCAGGTACAGGTGACCGTCAATGGTCTCGGGGAGCGGGCCGGCAATGCCGACCTTGCCCAGACCGTGATGATCATGGAGTCGATGTACCGGATAAAGACCGGGATCACCAAAGAACGGCTGGTCGAGACCTCCCGCCTGATCTCCCGGTTCTCCGGCCTCGGCATCCCGCCCACCCAGCCGGTGGTTGGCGAGAATGTCTTCTCGCACGAGAGCGGCATCCATTCGCATGGCGTGCTCCAGAACTCTGCCACGTTCGAGCCGGGCATCATGACCCCCGAGATGGTCGGGCACCGGCGCAGGCTCACCCTGGGAAAACACGTGGGGAGGCACGCGGTGCAGCAGATGCTTAAGGATGTCCACATCAACCCAGAAGGCACCCAGCTGGATGCGATTGTCGAGAAAGTGAAGGCCGTTGCAAACAAGGGCAAGAGGGTCACCGACGCGGACCTGTACGAGATTGCCGAGTCCGTTATGGGCATCGAGCTCAATCACAAGGCGCTCGATCTCCAGGACATTGCCATCATGACCGGCAACCACGCGATCCCGACGGCCAGCGTCCGGGCGATCGTGAACGGGAAGGAGCATGTCTTCTCAGCCGTCGGGAACGGTCCTGTCGATGCAGCGTTGAAAGCGATCCTTGGCATTACTCCTGCAAAACTCCAGCTCAAGGAGTTTTCCATCGAGGCTATCTCGGGCGGATCGGATGCCATGTGCCATGTGACGATCGCAGTTGAGAACGAGTACGGGAAGATCTTCGATGCGAGCGGGAGCGGCGATGATATCGTCCTCTCCTCGGTCGAGGCGCTCGTCAATGCCATCAACCTGGTCAACCGGGCATAACCATCCCCGGTTTCTTCTTTTTCCGTACATTTTCCTGAGTATAACCAGATCTGCATATTTATCATAATAATAAAATATTTATAAGCCTTATTTTATTGGACCTAATCTTCCGTGTGCCGGTGCTGCTGAATGAAAAAACGAGTCAATCTTATCATTGGAATAGTTGTGATACTTGCAATTGGAGGTTGTATTGCATATGCTGCAGCGTTTGGAACATTTGCAGCAAAAAAAACAGTTGATCCAACAGAGTCCGTCCGCCAGTTCATCGGGGATCCGGATGCCGTCGTAGTATTTGAAAAAAGTAACAAGAACGTTCTCGGAGAACCATACGATACATACCGGGTCAACGGGGAGCGATTTACCGTTGACTCTGACACAGGATCAGTAATTGGTGCCAGTTTTTTCTCTGTTCCGATGACGAAAAGTACCAACCTGAGTCTGGACCGGGCGGAGATTGTTGCAAGAAAATTTGCTGAACGCCATTATATAAACTTCAATTCCCGGATAATGGAGCCAACAGAATCAAAAGTGCTAGACCATGGAGATGCAGGTATTGAGTACGCATTCACATGGAGTGAACAAGACAACAACATCAACACTGGCAACACGGTCCACGTATCCGTTAATACGGAAGGTACAGTCCTATCCTACTATGCCCGGGACAAGACCGCCCCAAAGATCGAACAAACGGCAAGGATTGGAAAAGATCAGGCAATAGAGACCGCTACCAGATACGTGATCGAACGATCAAAGATCGGTAATATAACCAGTACTGAAACATCTGCGCATCTGATGGTGATGCCGGATGACCACAACCGGGTAGTCTGGACAGTTGATTTGCAGTTACAGTTCATGGATTCCGGTATCGGAATTTTAGATCATCGCGGCGGAGAGATCTATGTCGACGCAATGACCGGAGATGTGGTGAAATATAATCCCTGCATGTGACAAAGCAGGCGAGCCAGATAAACGAATTAAAGCAGGAACCCGGAATACATCATTCAGAGTTTCTTCAGATTCGAGTTCCGGATCTGCATGAGAATATCCAGAGCGGTATCGTACCCGTAGAGAGAAGCCCGCACGGAAAGGGTATTGATCACCTCGTCAGTCGAGACAAGGTAGCGCTTCGTGAAACCGCCGTTCCGGTCGGCTGAATCGAGAAGATTGTCAATCCGATCGCAGAGCTTGACGAGCGTCGCTTCCGGGGGAGCATCGAGAATCCGGTCAAGGCTGTCGGAGAGCCGTGCTGATTTCCCGCGAATCGTATTCTTCTTTGTCAGGGCACGGACGATTGCAGCGATATCCTGCCGTTCCCCGACCGGGAGCGGGAGGGAATCAACGAGTTTGTCGGTTCTCAGGATCCAGTCCGGGGAACAGTCCTCGTACACATCGTGGAGCCAGGCAGCGATGATGGCCACGTGCGACCCGTTGAAGGTCCCGACAAGCCCGGCCACCCGGGCCGGGTGGGTGATATACGGGGTTCTCCGGTCTTTGCGCAGCTGCCCCTTGTGGGCGCGGGAAGCGTGATCCGCGGCAGTCTTGATGACCAGGAGCCGGTGGGCAGGATCGATCGTCAGGAAATCTGCCAGCGCATCCATACCAGAACTGGAACCCGGGATACGATGAGCGTTTCGGGTTTTGGGGAATGTTGAAAAAAGATTATGCTGCAGACGGGGCGCCCTTGCCCTCGATTGCAGCCTTGAGCTGGGCCTGCATCTGCTCGAACTTGCCCTGGAGCATCTTCTCCTGCTTCTCAAGGGACTTGATCCGGAGTTCGAGGGTCTCGACCTTCTCGGTCAGTTTCGCTTTCACAACCTCTTTTTTCTTCTGCATCATGACCGTTCCGACAGTCATGTACATGACTGCATCCTCGGCAGATTCGCTGATCTCTTCTTCTGCCCTCTTGGCTTCGCGGACAGCCATCTCGTACTGGGCCTTCTGCTGGAGGATGGTCTGGAGCTGCTGCTGGATCTGCTGGAGCATGGCAAGCTGGTTCTGCATCTTGGGTGAAATGTTGTTCATAAAAAACTCCTGTACCACTATCAGTTGCCATCGATAAAAAGGGTTATTCCCGCGGGCGGGAATTCTCCGCAGGCCCTGCGCCGGATCCCAGCTGCTGCATCTCGTCGGCAACATTCACGAGTCGCAGGTACATATTGAGGGCTGCCCGGAGCGAGGGCGTGTCATCAGCATCCACGGTAAGGACAAGCGTGTCCCTGCCCTCCAGCCGGCAGGAGATCCGGGACCGGGGATTCACCTCATCGGCAAGCTCGGGCTCAAGCGACCGGAGAATTTGCTCTGCAATCGGCGTTGTGAACCGGAAGACAGCTTCATGGCGCGGCATAGGGTACCCTCCTGTAAAAAACTAACAAAAGAAAATATGTGTATTTCCGGGAAAACCCGGTTGGCAGTGCACGGGGTTAGCGGGCTTTCAGTTCCTTGATCGCCGCGCCGCGCTCTTTGAAGAGAATCCGGTGGCCGCAGTAGGGACACCGCACATTGACGTCGATCTCAACCTTCTGTTTGCACCGTGCGCATTTGTATGTGCTTGCCATTGTAAAGATCCCGCTTATTTCCTGATCTGCTCAGTCGTGCGGTCAATCGCGCGCTGCGCGATCTTCATCGTCGGCGTAACCGGCTGGTACGTGCCGCCGGCGAACTTGTATCCGCACTTGCGGCATTCCCAGATACCGGTTCCCTTGCGTGCAACCGATTCCATGTCGCACTTGGGGCAGCGGTGGAGCGCCCCGGAGATCTTCTCGATATCACACACTCGCTTGCGCACAAAACGTCCGTACCGGCAGCCGAAACGTCCTGCACTGCCGGTGACTTTTCCCTTTGCCTTATGAGTTGATGATTTTGCCATGATGGGTGACCCCAAATTTGTCTTCTCTTATTTGTCCTCTGAACTAATATACTTGATTGAGAATCTTGACCTGCCCGTCGCCTTTGGTGAGCTTGTTGATGAGGTCATAGAACTCCACCTGGATGCCGGCGGGGATCCGGACAACGCAGACCCATGAGCCGTCCTTGAGCCACTCGTCCTTCTCCATCGTCGAGGCTGCTGCAATATCACCATAGGCCTTTGCAGCATAATCACCGGGGATCTTGATGGCGAGGCGGAGTTCCTCGAACCGGATCGGGAGGATCGGGCGGAGGGCTTTTACAACCTCCTTCACCTGCTCATCGACATGCTTGAAGGGATCGATGTTCACGCGGGCCTCTTCCATGGCCATCTCGATCCGTGTCGGGGGATGGGGGTGGCCGGTCTGCGGATTGATCGCGTTCCTTGCAATGAACGTCACCACCTGGCGCCGTTTCTCCTCAACCATGTGCTTGCGCTGCTCGGCCGTGAGGTGGATCTCGCCTTTCTCGATGATCCGCTTTGCTACCGTGGCAAAGTCGGTGGTGTGGAAGACTTTCATCAGCGCTTCATCGGAAGCGCGGGTAGCCTTCGAGGCATTGCCAAAGACATTGAGGGCCGCAACCACGTCCTCGATATCAACTGCCTGTCCCTGCCTGACGAGTGCGGCCTGGTTCGGGTCAACGAGGATCTCGAAACGCTCCCCGAAACTGTCCAGACGCGCAACAACGGACCTGTCAAGCGGAATCATGAAGGATCACGGTTTGAACTGCTCGACAAAGGAGGCAACTTCTTCCCGGCTCATCTTGCGGAAGACCGGGCTCTCCTTGCCGATAACACCAATCTCGACCTGGTCCACATCGAACTTGCCTTCGGTTGCCGAATGAAGGGCCTTGAGACCGAGAAGGATGACATCCTTGACAACGGCTTCGGGATTGTACTCCTCTTCAAAGACTTTCATGGCAGCCGGCCGGCCGATACCGATTCCGGTGGCCTTGTATTCGAGAAGCGTTCCCGATGGATCGGTCTCAAAGAGCCTGCACTCGCCATCGCTGACACCGGCAATGAGAAGGGCGGTGCCGTACGGGCGGATGCCGCCGTACTGGGTGAGCGACTGCATGTGGTCGCAGAGTTTCTTGGAGAGGGCTTCTACTTCGATCGGCTCGTCGTATGAGACGCGGTTGATCTGGCATTCCACCCGGGCCCGGTCAACGAGTGCCCGGGCATCGCCGACAAGACCGGAGGAGGCGACCCCGATGTGCTCGTCGATCTTGAAGATCTTCTCGATGGACGAGGCTTCGAGGAGTTTTGAGCTGACGCGTTTGTCAACAATGAGGACAACGCCATCCTTCGCCTTGATGCCGACTGCGGTTGTTCCGCGCTTTACTGCTTCACGGGCGTACTCTACCTGGTAGAGTCTTCCGTCGGGTGAAAAAACGGTGATCGCCCGGTCATATCCCATCTGGTATTGTGGTTGCATTAGGAATTCTCCAGATCCTGTCTTGTTAAGAACAATCGGTTTGTATTTTTAAATCCCTTTTCAATTACATCAATCTTCTGACCGTCACAATGAGAGACAGCATACGTAACTCCCCCAATCGGGAATTCCTCAGCATTCCCGGTTGCCGGCTGAGCCGGCGGAATGGACGAATCCTGGATCCCGCCCGCTGATTCGGGCGCGGGCTGTTCCGGAGAGGTGGTGGCCGGTGCTGATACCGGTGGTGGCATCCTCCGGATCCGGTCCCTCAGGCTCTCCATGGTGCCCGATACCGCAAGGGTCCGGAGGGCGAGCCGGGTCTCCCGGCAGGAAGTGACCGTCGAGAGGGCGATGGTGAGCTCCCGCTCGGTCCCGCGCCGGCACCGGATGAAGACATAGTCGCCTTCAGCAGCAACAACCGCAGGCGTGATAAGAGCGGCCATGCTGTCGCCCCAGAGCGAGGTCACGGCATCGGAGATCGCATAGTAGAGCTCCTTCTGGTCGATGGGAGTTCCGGCAGGAACCACCCGGACGAGGATATACCGTCGGTTCTCCCGCAGGGTCGGCGGCCGGACGCTCATGGTATCACCCTCACGGGCGCCGGGGGAGGGGTCTCGAGAAGACCGATGCCCCCGAGTGCCCGGGCTGCGTCATCCGCATCCATGCCGAGGAGGGAACAAAGTCCCGTAATCTCCCGTACGGACCGCATATCGAGGATGGAACGGGCATGGGACGATAAGGTCAGCGGGAACTCAAACCGCTGTTCGAGAACGAGAATGTCCAGGTAGCGGTGGATGGCCCGCTGCCGTGCAATGCCCCGCGCCGACACGAGTACCGAGAGATCGAGATCAATGGCAACCCGGTTGTCGGCTGCCATCTTTGCTGCAACGTGATCGAACCCGTGTTTGTCGGCAGACTGGATGCCCCGGAGGATATGCACGCCCTTGAGACCGAGCACCGCACGGTTGAACCCGTTGTCACCGGCCTGGACGGAGATGACGGCATCCGTTGCACGGATCTGTTTCACCCGGGCAATCACATCGCGCATTGCACGGTCGCGGATATAGCGCCCGGAATAGATCGTGATACCGTCATATTCGCCGGGAGGAGTATCGATTGCCACGATACTGTCAAAGCCAAGAGTCTTTGCTTCAAGGGCTATCCTGCGGACTGACGAGTCACCGTTCGGGTGCACAAAAACTGCGGCATCGGTGATCTTCATGAAAGGAGACTTCGTAAAAAGAGGATAAGATTATTTGCCCTGGTTTGCATGCGAGCGGATGCTCGGGCGGGTCTTCTCGGTACCCTTTCCACGGGTCAGCATGCCACGGCCCTTGAGACCGGCCTGGGTCTTACCGCGCTCTGCACGGCCGCGGTGGGTGGGGTTTGCCATCCATGCAAGGTTCTTGTCTGCACGGATCGAGGGGTGGTGGCCGTCAACGAGGATGACCTCGTAGTATTTGAGCTTCCCGTCCTGTCCTACCCAGTAGGAGTTGAGCACTTCCATGTTGGGGAACTTCTTGGACGCGCGCTCCTCGGCAATGCGCTGGATGCTCTTGCCTGCAGTGAGGCGGTTCTTGCCCATACGGGCTGAACGGCGTGCGCGGACGTACCGGGATGCCCTGCGGCCTCCGCGGCGTACCTGGACGCGTGCAACGGCAATGCCCTGCTTGGCCTTGTACCCGAGCGACCGTGCGCGGTCAATACGGGTGGGGCGTTCGATCCGGACAACGCTGCCTTCGCGGCGCCATTCCTGCATCCGGTTCCAGAGGAGTTCCTTGACCCCGCTGTCTGCCGGTACTTTCCATGCCTCCCTGACGAAGGCGTACATTGATTTTACCATGGTATTCTCCTAAGGTTCGGCCCAAAGAGGGCTACATGCCTTTCTTTCAAACGGGACGGATCCCGTGTGCCTGTATACATAGGACGGATGGGGATAATAAAGGATAGGGAAACTTTGAATCCCGTTCTCGTATAGTTCGCGAATAACAACCACCAGATGTACATAATAATTTTTGCCAGATGTTCGTCAACCGGTGCAAACAGATTTTTTGATTTCAGCATCTCTCCAGACATCTCCTTGATTGCTGCGTTTGTTGCTTCCCCATTGATCGTCATGAGGGCTCCCCGCCTCAGGGCCGCCCCTCGCGGGGCACGGCAGGGTGACGGCTGTCATCGCAATAGGAGGATGGGGGTATCAGCCCCCGGCATTTGCCAGTACGAATCACAGGGGTGGTAAAAATTTTCACGTTCCCTTCTTCTTTTCCAGGATCTGGACATCCGTAATCCGGATAACTGGTTATTCCGTTGCCCCGGACCTTTTTTTAAATCTATATAAAAAACAAGATATCCCAAGGCCGCAACAGTACACTCATGCTATAGCGGGGAAATCCCCCTCTGGAGTACACCCATGTGGTTGCCCGATATCAGGACCCTCTTTCTGATCCTCCTGCTCGTCAATCTCATGCTTTCACTCCTGCTCTTCATCTTCTGGAAGACACAGAAGACCTACAACGGGTTCAGCGTCTGGATGCTCTCCCTGCTGCTCGTCTCTGGCGGCTACCTGTTGTACATCAGCCCCCGGGCCCTTTTTCCTCTCGGAACACTCGGGAATCTGATGATCGTGATCGCGGTCATGCTCCGGCTCGACAGCGTCTGGAGATTTTACCGGGATAGGCCGCTCCCAAGGCTCGTCTACGGCATCCTTGTACCGGCCGCACTCCTGCTCATATGGTTCAGGTTCGCTGATGAATCGTTGATCGTGAGGGGGGCCATCATCGGGGCGCTCATCGTACCTTCGTTCATTGCTACTGCCCTGATTGCCCTGCGGGTACAGGATCCCGCAACCCGATCGCTCCGCTACATGTTCGCCGCGTCCCTCCTGGTGACGGGCCTCCTCTGGACAATCCTGGTCATCAGGGCTGCTATCCTCCCCGGGGACTACTCGCTGGACGGCCCTGATCCCTTCAACCCCGTCTTCTTTACCGTAACCATCCTGATGGATATCGTAGGTACGGCCTCCTTCCTGATGCTCAACATGGCACGGTCGCAGGAAGATCTCCGGGAGAGCGAGCTGCGGTACCGGAACCTGGCGGACAACCTGCCGGACTTTGTCCTCATCCATGACCGGGAGGTTATCCGGTACGCAAACCCGGCAGCCGCCCTGCTTGCCGGGCCCTCCCGGCAGACTCTTGCCGGGCAGTCGATCTATACCCTCCTTACACCGGAAAGTGCCGGTGCCCTGCGGGAGGCGGTCGGCGCAGCCCGGGGCGGAGGCGGTGCAGCCCCGCTGCGGGAGATCGATCTCCTGCTCCCGGACGGAACAATCCGGCACGGCATCATCGCGACGGTGCCCATCGAAGACAAGGGGATTTCGGCATTCCTGTCTGTTATCACCGACATTACCGAACGGAAAGCCGCTGAGGACGCGCTCGTCCGGGTCAATAAAAAACTCACGATCCTCTCATCCATAACCCGGCACGACATCAAGAACCAGATCACAGCCCTCTCGGCATACCTTGAACTCTCGCGGATGGCGACCATGGATGTCCTCCCCGCATCGGAATATGTACAGAAAGAGATGCGGATTGCCGGGATCCTGGAGGAGCAGATCGATTTTACCCGGATATACGAGGATATGGGTACAACAGCGCCGACGTGGCAGAATATCGGGGACAGGATCGCGCGGGGAGTTGCTGCGCTGCCCATGCGGGATGTGACGGTGGAAGTCGACCGGAGGGACCTGGAGATTTATGCCGATCCCCTCTTCGAGAGAGTCCTGTACAATCTCATGGACAATGCCCTGAAATATGGCGGGAGCTCCATGACGGCCATCCGCGTAACATCCCGGGAGGTGAGCGGGGGGCTCGTTGTCACGTGCGAAGACAATGGGGAAGGTATCGCGCACGAGGACAAGGCCCGGTTATTCCAGCGGGGTTTCGGGAAAAACACCGGCCTCGGCCTCTTCCTCTCCCGGGAGATCCTCTCGATCACCGGCATCACCATTGCCGAGACGGGCGAACCGGGGAAAGGTGCCCGGTTCGAGATGGTTGTCCCGATGGGGGCCTACCGGTTCACGGGCGGGGCGTAAAATTCGTTCATCCGCAGGGCGCTGCCCGGAGAGCGCGGCTGTTCTTATGAGGGAAAGAAGCGCCGTTACTTCCCCTTCTTCTTCTCCACAACCCGCACATCAGTGATACGGGTGACCGGGTACTGCCCGTCCGCATCCTTCTCGGCCGACTTGACCATGTCCCACACGGTCAGAAGGGCAATGGACACACCGGTCAGGGCTTCCATCTCGACCCCGGTCTTACCGGTCATCTTCACGACAACCATGGATTCGATATACCCGTCGCCTTCGGTGAAATCGACGGTTATCGAACTGATGGGGATGGGATGGCACATGGGTATCATCCCGGAAGTGTTCTTGACCGCCATCGTGGCCGCCACCCGCGCTGTTGCAAGCACATTGCCCTTGACAACTTTGCCGTCGCGGATCGCAGCAAGCGTCTCCGGCCGCAGGTAGATCCTCCCAGCTGCCGTTGCTTCGCGGGTAACATCGCCTTTTCCGCTGATGTCCACCATCTGCGCCCGATCATTTTCGATATGCGTAAACTTCACCATTCAATCACTCTTCCCGAATAAGACCGCAGGGATCCGGTCCACGAGATCGGACGCGAGCATCCCCTCGCCCCGCTCTGCTGCCACCAGCTCGCCGGCCCGCCCGTTGACATACGCGGCAATGCATGCTGCTTCGAACGCCGGGAGCCGGTGGAGGAGCGCCCCGGCAATACCGGCAAGAACATCACCGGTTCCCCCGACCGTCATCCCGGGAGCTCCCGTCCGGTTGAACCGGACCCGGCGGCCGTCCGTGATGATATCGGTCTTTCCTTTCAGGATGACCGTCCCGCCGATCTTTGCATCCCGTGCAGCGCAGGCCCGGCCGAAGGTATCGTCCGGAAGGGCAGAACCCGTGATCCGGGCAAATTCCCCGCCATGCGGGGTATAGATGGTCTCCCCAAGGGCATGGGGGATCGGGAGCCGCAGGGCATCCGCATCGAATACTGCCTTTTTGCAATGCGGGGCAATGGCCGAGACTACCGCATGGCTCTCCGTGCCCATCCCGTTCCCGCAGACAACCACATCTGCCTTCTGAGCGAGCGCGATAAGGCGTTCCGTATGTTCCTCCGTAATCCGGTCGCCGGACAGCCGCTCGAAGATGAGGTCGGGGATCGGCTCAAACACGGGGGATGCTATCCGGACAATATCGGCCCCGGCCCGGAGTGCCCCGAGCCCCGCAAGATACGGGGCGCCCTGGTACGGCCCGCCACCGATGACCAGCACCGAGCCCCCGACACCCTTGTGGGCTTTCGGATCGCGGGGCGAGAGCTGCAGAAGATCCCCCGGGCCGGTGCAGCATTCCGCCCTGACGGGTATGCCGATATCGATCACGGTCGAGCCTGCCATCTTGGCCCGGTGGAATCCGCAGATCTGATCCGCACGGATGCCCGGGGTCGGGATGTCGGCTGCAATGATCTTTGCAGGCGAGTCGTTTGCCAGAGCAATGCAGGCAGCAAACGGCTCCCGGATCCCGCAGGTGATGCCGATTCCCAGCAGAGCATCAACGATCACATCCGCCCGATCAAACAGCGGCTTGAGCAGGGCGAGATCCTCGCGGACAGAAAACGGGTGAAGCCCGAGACGGCAATTCCGCAGGGCGGACAACTGGTGGCTGCAGGACGGGCTCCGGTCCGAAGATTCGTAATAGATGACATCGGTCTCCACGCCCCGCTGGAGGTGCCGGGCGGCAACCATGCCGTCCCCCCCGTTGTTGCCCTTGCCGCAGAGCACCAGGACCCGGTTCGGATTCTGCAGGAGCACCTGGCCGGCGAGCCCCCGGCCGGCGCTCTCCATGAGCTGGAGCTCGTCAACCCCGAGCGCCATGGCGTTCCGGTCCACGGCCCGCATCCGGGAAGCGGTGATCGGTCCCTCCTCCAAAAAGCCGTTCATCTGTTCGGGAAGCATAACTCTAGTACAATTGATGTGTATGAAGATGCCTAAATAATATGCAATGGGTTTTTGTGATGATGTAAAAGCAGCCGCAGAACAGATCGCGGCAGCACCGGAAATTACCATCATCTCCCACATCGACGCCGATGGCATTGCAAGCGAGGCGGTTCTCTCCCAGGCAATCTCACGGCAGGGCATCACGGTCAGGTCGGTTTTCGTGCGCCAGCTCGAACCCCTGACCATGCCACAGGTTCCTTCCGATTCCTCCCTCAAGATCTTCTCGGATCTGGGCGCGGGCCAGCAGAACCTCCTGGAAGAGCGGGGACTTACGGAAAAGGACGTGATCATCGTGGATCACCACGTGAGCCAGCCGGCCGGGATCTCTTACACCCAGGTCAACTGCCTGCCGTACGGCCACACCCGCATGAGCGCGGCCGGTGTCTGCTACCTGATAGCAAAGGAACTCGACCCGAAGAATGCGGATCTGGCCAAGCTTGCCATTATCGGGAATGTCGGGGACATGATGGCGCGGGAGAAGTGCGGGCTTGTCGGCCCGGCGCGGGAGATCATTGTCGAGGACGGGATCCGGAGCGGGAACGTGGAGGTCCGCAAGAAGGATCTCAACTGCTACGGAACAGCCACCCGCCCGGTCCACCTCTCGCTCGCTTACAACGATGACCCGTTCATCAAGGGGATCAGCAACAATCCCGAGGGCGCCCGCCAGTTTTTGAAGAAACTCGGGATCCGGCAGCAGACCCCGGATGGCCGGTGGTATGTCTGGGAGGAGATATCGAACGAGGAGAAGCGGACGATCATCTCGGCGCTTGCCGAGCAGCTCATAGCCAATGGCGAGCGGGTCGACCGGCTCCTGGCAGAGACCTACGGGTTCCCGGACGAGATCCCGAGAACACCGCTCCGGAATGCCCAGGAGTATGCCACCATGCTCAATGCCTGCGGGCGCTGGTCGAAACCCCAGGTTGGCGGCGCGATCCTCCGGGGCGACCGGGGCACGGCCTACCGCGAGGCCGAGCACATGCTCAACAACCACCGGGCGATCATCCGGAGCCTGCTCCAGTACATCATCGATACCGGGGTAAAAGAGCTCGACAACCTCCAGTACCTCCACGTGGGCGGGAAATATCCCGACACCATTGTCGGCATCGGGGCAGGCATGGCGCTCTCGAAACTCAATGCCAACAAGCCCATCCTGATCATGTGCGAGGTGCCGGAGGATACGAACCTCACCAAAGTCTCGATGCGGACCACGGAGCGGGTCGTGGAGAAGGGAATCGATCTCCAGAAAGCCTTGAGCGATGCCTCGGCCGAATACGGCGGCGGGGGCGGGGGTCACAAGATCGCGGCGGGAGCGTACATCCCGAAAACAGCAGAAGAGGAGTTTGTCTATCGTGTCAACAGGTTACTCGGAGAACAGTTCGCTGCGGCGGGTCCAGGTCATCGCTGACTTCCAGTTCGGCGGGGGAATCGGGACAGGGCTCTTTCCCGAAGGCTGCACCTTCCTTCTCTCAACTACCGGGAGGATCCGGCAGATCCTTTATGAAGGGTCCCGACTTGCAACCATCCGGGCCTCAGACGGCCGGCTGACCATCGGGATCGAAGGGGCAAAGAGACTGCACGCCCTCCTTCCGGCCCCGGCTTACCGAGTGGTCATCCGGGACGACGTGGCAGAGTTCGTGGCACAGGGCAAGAACGCGTTTGCCAAGCATGTTGTGGGAGCCGACCCCGCCATCCGCGCGGGGGACGATGTTCTCGTCGTTGCCGGGGGCGATCGCCTGATTGCCTGCGGGGCTGCGGTTGTTTCAGGCACCGAGATGCTTGCATTTAATTACGGAGTAGCCGTAAAAGTACGGCAGGGGAGTGAGAAAGATGCTTCCGGGAAATATCAACCCGCGCCAGATGAAGGCGATGATGAAGAAGCTCGGCATGAACGTCGAGCAGATTGAAGACGTACAGAGTATTGTTATCAAGACACCCAAGGGCAGCTGGATCTTCGATTCAGCCGAGGTCTCGGCAATGACCATGCAGGGTGCCACCAGTTACCAGATCACAGGCGAACCCCGGTTCGTCCCGGCAGAGATCGAGATCCCGGCAGAGGACATCACCATGGTTGCGGCACAGGCGAACGTTCCTGTGGAGAAGGCAAAGGAAGCCCTCATTGCAACGAAAGGCGACATTGCCGAAGCCATCATGAAGCTGGCCCAGTGATGATCGAAGCAGGCGACCGGGTTCTTCTCGCAGGAGAAGGCAGGGAATTCTGGGTCAAAGCCGGGCCGGGAAAGCTCGGCACCGACAAGGGCCAGATCGAACTCGAATCCCTGGTCGGGAAAGCCGGCGGGGATGTGATCACTACTCACAGCGGCTCGGAGTTCGTGATCCGCATCCCGAGGCCGACGGATTTCTTTACGTACGGCAAGCGTTCGGGAGCCCCGATGCTGCCAAAAGACATCGGCCTCGTCATCGCCTATACCGGCATGAACCACAACGATGACGTGCTCGATGCCGGCACCGGCAGCGGCATTGCGGCCATCTATTTCGGCGGGGTTGCAAAGACCGTGAAAACCTACGAGATCCGGCCGGAGTTCTCCACGCTCGCGATGAAGAACATCGCCGAGGCGAAACTGCCCAACGTGGAGGCCGTGGCAAAGGATTTTCTTGACGCTGAAGGATCATTCGATGTCGTCCATCTCGATCTCCAGATCCAGACCGAGCACGTGACCCATGCATTTTCCCTGCTCCGGTCCGGGGGATACCTCGCGTGCTACACGCCGTTTTTGGAACAGATGGCAATTGTCGTGGACGCGGCAACCCCGCTCTTCCGCGAAGTGCACACCCACGAGCTCATCGAGCGGGAGATGACCCGGTCGAAACGGGGGACCCGGCCGTCGACGTCGGTGAGTCACTCGGGGTATGTGACGATTGCGAGGAAATAAAGCCCTTTTTTCCTTTTTAAAAATTAATTAATATTTTGATGCAAAAATTTTGGTGCAAAACACCATATAATCCCAAACCATACAATCTAAATTAATCTTATGACTAGTGAGAAATTCACTGAAGTAATCCATTGTCCGTATTGTGATACTTCAAATTTCATCGACATTCAAAAAAACTGCCTATATTTTCCATATCCTCGAATTTTTAATGATAAAAATACTTACGCTTCAAAAATATCCGATCATATCTTCAATAAACTCGAAAAATTTCAAATTATTCAAAAAAGAATTGAAGATAAAGACATTTGCTGTTTGAATTGCAAAAAGAGTTTTTCATTGATTATTTTCCTCAAGAAAGAGGATGATCCAATCTATAGTGATAATCTCAAAGAACGAATACAATTTCTGTTAGGGAGAGAGAGAATAAATCAAAAAATGCTACTTCTTGAACGTTTTTTAAATTGGTGGTATAATCTGAAAATTTTACCGTTTAAGAGCAGATTATTTGATTCATATTTTCTATTGGCTTTGCCACTTTTCCTTTTTCTTGTAATTCAATACAATCAGACTAGAACGTTTGGGATATTAGGTGACATCCCGTTCATGCTGTTATTCATCCTTATTGGATTGCTAATTTACAGTTTTAATTTATTTAATATGCAATTTCATGAAGCACTGGATATTTCTGAATTACCACTTGATTTAAGTGATAATTATAAAAAAAGTCGTTTTGGTCAGCTATTTGAAATTTGGAAGATCAAAGATCCAATTTACAATTTTTGGTCAATTCCATTTTTTAAAAATGTTCATCATGCCACGGTGTATGGTTTTATCTGTGCAACAGGGTATCTCTTCTTTTATTGGCTTCTCGTTTTGATTTCACACAAAAATTTGTTTATTGGCCAAAGTGAGTTTAATTTCGTACTCGCCATTGGGTATCTACCATATTGGTTGATTGTATGTTTTATTCTCGGCAATATTCTCTGTTTACTACTTGGGACGGCATCAGTGATTAGTGAAATCTTTGAAAATTTACCTGTAAAAATTGAAATATTGAAGTGTAATGGAGGATTTGATTCCATCATTAATTTATGCAATTTAATAATTTTTCAAATCTTAATTATTGGCATAATTGCAGTCGTATGGTTATACGGATTAATTTCCATCAAATTTATTGAAATTGATTTTTCTGCCTTTTTAAGGGAACCTATTGGGCTTGTTTTAATTGTATTAATTATCATTTTCATGTTATCGATGTATATTATGCCAATGTTATTGATTGTTAAAAAATATCAACAGGCAAAAAAAGATTATATCAACAAGTTAGGCATTAAAATCAATTCGTATTATCCTTCAACCTATGAATGCAACGTAGGAGAACTACAAAATTTGCAATTTAAATATAATTTAGCAATTTCTTTGCCAGATTGGCCAACAAAATTCAAAATCAGCCTTATCATCTCATTGATTGTTCCAATAATTTCTTGGATCTTAACAATTCTAAAATAGAAAGAACGAATCATTCCAAGAAAGCGCCAATATTCATTCCATACGCCCCACTCTTTCTTGAAAATTTAAGATACCCCCACGCGCAAAACGCCTCGCCGGGTTTTGCGCTACGCACTTACCTGCTTTCCAAAAATGAAACGTCACTGAACCGCCGCGGGGGCGCCCCGCCTGGGGCGGCGGCGTTCATCGCAATGCAATTGCCGGATTCTCATGCTCATTGGTGAAATTCGAAAGACACACCATGTTACACTATACAAAAAGACTCCTGAATGCTCCAGGATTTTCCTCGGGAATATTTCTGTACCCACGCGACCCCCCCTTATTACAAATCCCCATGTTCGCACACATTGCAGAGGTAAAATCTCACTAATTTTGCACAAAATTTGAAAGGGGTATGGGGGGGGTCGCGTGGGTACAAGAATATTCCGGGCGCCCACGACACCATATTTGAAAGATCGCATAATTCCCTTCCTGACCCTACATTTATCGATGGAGACTCCGGTCACATGGGGCTAAACCCACGAGCCCCGGATCCATGAGCCGCTCAGCATCATGTACCCACGCGACCCCCCATCACCCTCGTCCAACTGACCACCAAGGATTTATCAGTTTCGCTCATTCCCCTACTCAGGCATCCTGTGAACGGGGGGATTCACCCCACGGGAGCAGGACAAAAAGAGGGCAGGAGATATCATGACCCATTTCCGCGAGAGACCCGGATCGAAGAGTGCATCGAGAAGGCTGAAACACCCGTTCCCGGACAGTGCTGCATTTTCAGCAGTGGTCCAGGTGCTGCAACTCAACAACCCGCTCGGCTGCACGTCATACTATGCCCAAAAGAGGAATTTTCCCCCGGTCATGCCGGTGCGCGAACGCTATACGGCAAAGTTCGTGTACCTCGATGCAACAGGAAAGCAGGTAGGCTCCAGTTCGGAGGTTTACGACTCGGCTGAGGGCTACGAGACGGGCATTGCCTCCATGATCACGAACATGGCCAATATCGCCTCCCACCGGGGGAGGGTGAAGCACATCCGAGACGCCGATCTCTTTTCCGTCACGCTGAAGTGCCACGACCCCTCGGGCGAGCTTTACTACGTGAGCCTGGCCCGCAACCGGATTACCGTCTCATCCTACGCGGACGATACAATCCGAAGGAAAGTAGAAGCATGGGCAGACAGCGTACCTGAACTGAACTGATGGCACGGGTGCCGGACCTGCCGGGAAAATGCCAAACCGGGCTTCCGGGGGAATTTCAAAGCCCGGTGCCTGTTTGCCTGTCCATTGCCGATCTCAGGGATTCCCCTGCCGGAAAAGAAAACTATTAGTCGGACCACGGTCAACGATGTTCTGCAAGTGAAGATACGGTCTGCCACCATACCGTATATCCCGATCACGGTCGTCTGTTTTGCAGGAAACGCCGGGGATGGACGCAGGGCAGCGGATCGACAATAATCAAAAAAGGAGGTTTCGAGTAATACCATGTCACAGCAGCTCGGGGGACAACCCATCATCATTGTCAAGGAAGGAACAACCAAGTCCAGCGGGCAGGAAGCCCAGAACAATAATATTGCGGCGGCAAAAGCCGTTGCAGCCGCAGTCCGCTCAACCCTCGGGCCCCGGGGCATGGACAAGATGCTCATCGACGGGATCGGGGAGATCACCATCACCAACGACGGGGTCACCATCCTCAAGGAGATGGACATCGAGCACCCGGCCGCGAAGATGATAGTCGAGGTTGCCAAGACCCAGGACGCCGAAGTCGGCGACGGGACCACCACCTCGGTCATCATTGCCGGCGAACTGCTCAAGAATGCCGAGGGGCTCTTAACGCAGAGCGTGCACCCGACCGTCATCACCGAAGGCTACCGGATGGCTGCAGCCAAGTCCCTTGAGATCCTTGAGGGTATTGCCATCACGGTCAAGCCGACCGATACCGCGATGCTCAAAAAGATTGCAGGAACCGCACTGACCGGCAAGAATGCCGAAGTGTCCCGGGATCACTTAAGCGATATCATAGTCAAGGCAGTCACCTCGGTTACGGATGCGGACGGGACTGCGGACCTCGCCCACATCAATGTCGAGAAGAAAGTCGGGGCATCAACGGATGATACCGAACTTGTTGAAGGCATGGTCATCGACAAGGAGCGGGCCCACCCCTCCATGCCCGAATCCGTCAAGAATGCCAAGATCCTCCTCCTCAACGTGGCGCTCGAGTTCAAGAAGACCGAAGTGAATGCCAAGATCAACATGTCCACGCCCGAACAGGTGCAGGCATTCCTTGACGAGGAAGAGCACATGGTCCGCCAGATGGTGGACAAGGTTGTTGCAAGCGGGGCGAACGTTGTCTTCTGCCAGAAAGGAATCGACGATGTTGCCCAGCACTATCTTGCCAAGGCCGGCATCCTTGCGGTCCGCCGGGTCAAGAAGAGCGACTGCGAGAACCTGGCCCGGGCAACCGGGGCGGTCATTGCCAACACCATTGACACGATCACCGCAAAGGATCTCGGCACTGCCGGGCTTGTCGAGGAGCGCAAGATCTCGGGCGGCGAGATGATCTTTATTGCAAAATGCAAGAACCCGAAAGCGGTCTCCATCATTGTCCGGGGCGGGACCGAGCATGTTGTCGACGAACTCGAACGTGCCATCCACGACGCCCTCATGGTCGTTTCCGTGGTCATCTCCGGTAAGAAGATCGTTGCCGGTGGCGGGGCACCCGAGACCGAACTCTCGCTCCGTCTCCGCGAGTACGCGGCAACGGTTGGCGGCCGGGCACAACTCGCCATCGAGACCTTCGCGTCGTCGATGGAGATCATCCCAAAGACCCTTGCGGAGAATGCCGGGCTCGATGCCATCGACATGCTCGTGAACATGCGGGCTGCCCACGAAGCCGGCAAGAAGACGTTCGGTGTCGATGCCGATGCCAAGAAGCCCTCCGATATGCTCAAGCTCGGCGTTGTCGAGCCCCTCCGGGTCAAGACCCAGGCCATCTCAAGCGCTGCAGAAGCTGCGGTCATGATCCTGCGGATCGACGATGTCATCGCAGCCTCGAAGTCAGCAGCCCCCGGCGGGATGCCACCCGGCGGAATGGGCGGCATGCCCCCGGGCATGGGATAATACCAATACTCTTTTTGACTTATCGTCCGGACCCGCGTCCTTTCATCAGAGATCGTTCTCTGGCGTCATGTGTTATCGTTGCCGGGGCCGCCAGGCCGGGCATTTGCAGGCCTGGCCGTAAACAGCAGGTTCACTGGACCGGAACTCCCGTTAGTTCCGCTGAACCGGCTGACGGCCCGTCGATCCACAACGGCAAATATAACTACTATTATACTTCATTCTCAAAAAGTGTGATTCAATGGCTGAAACCACTGGAAACGGATTCAAACTGACGCTTGTCGCGTTCGTTCTCATCACTGCCGCAGCCCTGATGAGCATACGAACGTTCCCGACCCAGGGCGTTGTCGGATGGCAGTCGATCGTCTTCTGCCTCCTCGCAATCGTTATCTACCTTATTCCTGCATCGCTCGTCTCCGCAGAGCTTGCAACCGGGTGGCCCCAGGAAGGGGGTGTTTATGTCTGGGTCAAGGAAGCCTTCGGGGAGAAATGGGGCTTTACCGCGGTCTGGCTGCAATGGTTCCAGATGACGATCGGGTTCATCAGCATCCTCACGTTCATTGCCGCAACCTTCTCGTTCCTCTTCAATCCCGATCTTGCCAACAACAAACTGTATCTGTTCATTGTAATCGTGGTCATCTGGTGGGGTCTCACGTTCATCAACTTCCGGGGGCTCAAGGATTATGCACGGATCAGTTCCTGGTCGGTAGTTCTCGGGACATTCATCCCGGCAGCCGTGCTGATCATCGGGGGATTATGGTACATCCTTGCGGGCAACCCGGTCCAGCTCACCCTTCATCCTGCGGTCAGCGACTTTATGCCCGATCTGTCCTCGGCATCGAACCTGGTACTCCTCGTCACCTTTGTCTTCGTCTTCATCGGCATCGAGATGACGGCAACGCATGCCAAGGAGATCAAGGATGTCCAGAAGAACTACCCGCTCGGGATTCTCATTGTCGGCGTTGTCATGGCAGTCGTGAGCATCATCGGGGCACTCATCGTTGCCATGCTCGTCCCGGTCAACAACCTCAACCTGCTGGCAGGGATCATGCAGTCCTTCAATGTCATCTTCGTGAGCCTTCACCTGTCCTGGCTGACCATGCTCTTTGCCCTGCTCATAGCAATCGGGGCAATCGGCCAGGTCTCGACCTGGATCCTCGGCCCGGTCCGGGGTCTCTTTGCAACGGCGGCCGAGGGGACGCTTCCTCCTGTTCTCCAGAAGGTCAACAAGAACGGCATCCCGGTCAACATGCTCATCCTCCAGGGCATCCTCATCACCTTCTGGGGTGCAGTCTATGTGCTCCTGCCCGGTGGCGTGAACAGTTCCTTCTGGATGCTCTTTGCCCTGACAACGACCGTCTATATCGTCATGTATTTCTTGATGTATGCGGCAGCGGTCAAACTCCGCTATACCCAGCCTGACGTGAAGCGGGCCTTCACGATTCCCGGTGGAAAACTCGGCATGTGGCTGGTTGCCGGTTTCGGGTTCCTCATGATGGTCCTCCTCTTCCTCCTGGCCATGCTTCCGCCAACCCAGATCAAGGAGGGCAGCAGCTTTGTGATCTTCATGGTTGTGGGTACAGTCCTTGTGGCAGTCGTTCCCCTGCTCATCTACGCGTTCAAGAAACCGTCCTGGAAGATCAGCAAGACTCCCGCAAAAACGAATGAGTAACAGCAAAAAATGGTGATCCAATCATGGTCGAGAAAACAAAAAAAGCAGTAAAAAAGGCCGCTGGCAGCAGCACGGCAAAGGCAGAGGATGTTGAAGTAAAAGCCCTCTTCCTCGGGCCCCGGTCGGAGAACCGGGACTATTTCAAGAACATGCTCACGTTCCTCATGGACGAGCACCTCCACTGGAGACGGGACTTCCACCCCGAAGACCCCAACGTGACTTCGGCTGTCGAGATGCGCAGCGAGCACTTCCAGGCAACCCTTGACCGGACCTCGGAAGTTCTCCTGGATCTCTCCGCAAAACTCAAGGAGGATTCCATGCCCTGGTTCTCGGCCCGGTACCTCGGGCACATGAACAGCGACACTCTCATGGTCGCAAATCTGGCGTACATGGCCACCATCCTCTACAACCCGAACAACTGTGCCTATGAAGCCTCGCCCGTGACCACGGTCCTTGAGATCGAGGCGGGAAAGGACATGGCAACCATGCTCGGGCTCGACCCGAAGACGTCCTGGGGCCATATCACCACCGATGGCACGATTGCCAACTATGAGGGACTCTGGATGGCCCGGAACATCAAGTCCTTCCCCCTTGCGGTAAAGAAGGTAAAACCCGAACTGGTCAAGGGGATGGACGACTGGCAGCTCCAGAACATGCCCACGGGAAAAATACTCGATCTCGTGGACAGGGTGAGAAAAGCCGGTTGTTTCGATGCGGTCAGGAACGAGACCGTCCGGGGCACCGGGGTCGGAAAGGGAACGCTCGGGGTTGTCCTGGTTCCCCAGTCCAAACACTACTCCTGGGTCAAGGGAGCCGATGTTCTCGGGATCGGGAACAAGAACCTGATCGAGATCCAGGTGAACAACAACTTCCACATGGACCTGGACGTGCTGAAAAAGACTATCGATGAGCATGTTGCAAAGAAGATCCCGATCATCGCCGTTGTGGCGGTCGTGGGAACAACCGAAGAGGGATCGGTGGATGAGATCGCCCGGATCGTGAAACTCCGGGCTGACTACGAGAAGAAAGGGATCTCCTTCTACTTCCATATCGATGCGGCGTATGGCGGCTATTCCCGGGCGCTCTACCTGGACGAGAACAGCCGGTTCATGGAATACGATGAGCTCAGGAAGCGCCTGAAATCCGACAAGATATTCATCCACGACCACACGTATCCCAGCAGGCTTACCTATGATTCCTACAAGGCGATGGGCCAGGCCGATTCGATCACGATCGATCCCCACAAGATGGGTTATGTCCCGTATGCAGCCGGGGGCATTGCAGTTAAGGACCGGCGCATCCTCGACCTGATCTCCTACTTTGCTGCCTATGTCTTCGAATCCGGCGAGAACGCCCCCACACTCCTGGGGAGTTACATCATGGAAGGCTCGAAAGCCGGTGCAACCGCTGCGGCGGTCTGGGCCAGCCACCGGGTCATTCCCTTAAATATCACCGGCTACGGCCAGATCATTGGCCGGTCCATCGAAGGGGCCCAGATGTTCACCCGGGCTCTCCAGAAGACCAAGAGCCTCAAGGTCAAGGGTAGGGAGTTCATTGTCGAGCCGCTTGTCGAAACCCCGGACTTCAATATCGTCTGCATGGCCTTCAACGAGAAAGGCAATACAAATCTCGACAGGATGAACGAGCTCAACGAGGCCATCTACAATGAGTCCTCCTATATCAGCGGCCCGGTGTACAAGAATGACTGGATCACCTCGAAGACGGCATTGAGCGATGAGGATTACGGCGTTGCCCCCAAGGCCTTTGTCAGGCGCCTCGGGATTCCGGAGAAGGAATGGAACCGGGTCAAATCGGTGTACGTCCTGCGGATCTGTGTCCTCAACCCGTTCATCTCCCATTCGGAGCATATCCCGGTTGCATGGGAGAACTACCTTGAGATCATGAAGAAGAAGATCGAACAGGCAATAGAGAACGAGAAGTAACCCGGTACAGGAATGGACCGGCAGAGGGACAGGAGACATGAGAGGAACGGGGGTTAGCTTGCCACATGGGCGATGACAGGAGATCGGCCTTCAGGATGGGGCTTGCGGTATTCACGCTGCTGACCCTTGCCGCCCTCTTCAATATCCGCAAATACCCCAACATGGCGGAGACCCAGTGGCAGCTGATAGCTTTTTGCCTGCTTGCCATCATTCTCTACCTCATCCCGGCCTCGCTCGTCTCGGCCGAGCTGGCAACCGGGTGGCCGCAGACCGGCGGGGTCTATGTCTGGGTCAAGGAGGCCTTTGGCCAGCACTGGGGATTTGTCGCGGTCTGGCTCCAGTGGTTCCAGATGACGATCGGTTTTGTTGCTGCCCTGACGTTCATTGCAGCCACGTTTGCGTACGTCTTCATTCCGCAGGTTGCCGACAACAAGCTCTACCAGTTCCTGATAAGTGTCATCATCTGGTGGGGCATGACGGTTTTGAATTTCCGGGGGCTCAAGACCTACACCCGGATCAGCTGGTCGTTCCTTGTCATCGGCATGCTGATCCCGGCAGCTCTCCTGATCGCAGGAGGCATCCGGTACATTGCGCTCGGAAATCCCGTCCAGTTCACCCTGCAGCCGACACTGCACGACCTGATGCCGGATTTCTCCAACATGAGCAGCATCGTCCTCCTGCTGACCTTTGTCTTTCTCTTTATCGGGATTGAGATGACCGCCGCACATGCGAACAATATCAAAAATGTCAAAAGGAATTATCCCCTGGCAATCCTGATAGCAGGCCTGGTGATGGCCGTCGTGAGTATCGCAGGATCGCTCGTTGTCGCGCTCCTGGTGCCTGCCGGGAACCTGGACATCCTCACCGGCATCATGCAGGCATTCGGGATCCTCTTTGCAGGGTACCCGTGGCTCCTCCCCCTCATCGCCCTCCTGATCGTGCTTGGCTCCATAGGGGAGGCCTCGACCTGGATCCTTGGCCCGGTGAGGGCCTGGCCTCGACTGCGAGCGACGGCAACCTGCCGCCCGTGCTGCAGAAGACCAATGCCGAGGGCATACCGGTCAACATGATGATCCTCCAGGCGGTCTTCTTCACGTTCTGGGTGGGAGTCTACGCAGTCCTCCCCGGGGGAGTCAACAGCTCGTACTGGATCCTCCTGGCACTGACCACGATCGTGTATATCGTGATGTATTTCTTCATGTATGCCGCAGCGATCCGGCTCAGGTACAGTCACCCCGAAGTGCCCCGGTCGTTTGTCATCCCCGGCGGGAAAGCGGGGATGTGGCTTGTTGCGGGCTGGGGTTTTGCCGCCATGGTCTTCCTCTTCCTCCTTGCCCTGCTACCGCCAAGCCAGATTGCCATCACCAGCTTCTCACCCGTAAGCTACGTGCTCTTCATGATCATCGGCGTGCTTGCCGTTGTGGCCGTCCCGCTGATCATCTACCGGTTGAGAAAACCCGGCTGGAAACCGGCAGAGAACGGAGGAGAGACCCCCCGGTCTGATTCGTACGGCCGGCATTCCTGTATCTGATGACAACAGAGCGGGAATGGGATCAGTGCAGGGCCGGTTTCCCGATGCCAGGACGGAAGATCCCGTTATCCGGAACACATAAGAACCAATAACAAACCATCACTCAAAAGGTACCTGCTAGGAAGGAATCCGTTGTGAGCGTCGAAGGTATGTATGGCGGGGTTGCGGCGGTTGTGAACCGCTACCCCAAAGCGATTCTTGCCATAATGGTAATTCTCGCGATAATTGCCATCGGCTTCATGACGATGATCCCCTCCCAGACGGAATCCGACGCCTTCATGGACAAGCAGTCCCCCTCCGGGGTTGTGTACAACCTGTACAACAACCGCTATGGCCAGGATACCTACATCCTCCTGATCAAGGCCCCCGACCAGACCGATCCCGAGCTCCTGAACCGCATCCTTCTTTTGGAAAAGCAGATCGGGCGCATAAGCCAGGTCAGTTCAACTGCCTCGGTCGCCGATATCGTTGCAGCAAATCATGGCGGGACAATCCCCGCAACCCGGGAAGAGGTCAAACAGATCATCGCAGGCCTGCCCGCAGCTACGAAAAAAGAGTTCGTGCCGGACAAGGAGACTGCACTTGCGTACGTTTTCATCAACCAGGGCGTTTCAACCGATGCATCGCAGAACATCGAGCCGTTTGTCGTGAGCACCATCAATCAGGCCACCCTGCCACCGGGCGTCTCGGTCGAGCTGACCGGCAACACCCCCTATAATATCCAGCTGCAGGATGCCATGCTTGCAAACTTCAGCGTCCTGATCATTGCATCCATGGCGTTCATGCTCATCGTGCTCGCACTCCTGTATTCGAAGATCCGGTTCTGGATCCTGCCCATTGTCCTGCTCACGTTCGGCCTCTTCTACACGTTCGGCATCATGGGGATCCTGGGTATACCGGCAAACGACGGGGCCGTTGCCGCATTCCCGATCCTCCTGGGTCTCGGGATAGATTACGCGGTCCAGTTTCATTCACGGTTCGACGATGAGATCCGGCAGTGCGGTGCTGCCGCTGCCCTCACTGAGACGATTACCAAGACGGGGCCTGCCGTGCTCATCGCGCTCGGGGCAACGTCCCTTGGATTCGTTGCCATGTACATCACCCCGATCCCGATGATCCAGACCTTTGCAACGGTATCGATCCTCGGCATTGTCTGCTGCTACCTCACCTCCCTCTTCGGCTTCGGGGCATTTGTCCTGCTGCTCAACTACACGCCAAAACCCCCCGGGAAATCCATCACCGAACGGCTTGCCACCGTGTACGACACGACCCTCTCCAGGGTGGCCGGACGGGTGATCAGGATAGCAGCCCCGGTCGTGCTCGTTGCAATCGTCATCGCATCGGCAGGCATCGTCCTGGACAAGAGCATTCCCGTGGATGCTTCCGAAAAATCCCTTGGTCCTGCAGATCTCCCGGCCCAGCTGGTGGCCGACGAAGTCCAGTCCGTGGGGGCATCGTTCACCCCCCTCCCGCTCTATCTGCGGGGTGTCAATACGAAATCGGTCGAGGGAGTCCGGTGGACCGACCGGCTCTGCACGGAGCTGTCGCAGAATTACCGCCAGATCTCGGGGATCTCCAGTGTCTCGACCCTGGTTAAGTCCTACAACAACGGGGTAATTCCTGCCAACCAGGTCGAGCTCGACCGGGTTCTCGCCGCAATCCCCCCGGACCAGCTCGCGCTGTACCAGCTGGACAGCACGACATCGATCATCACCATCAGCACCATCTCTATGGGCATCAACGAGCAGCGGGCGCTCTCGGACAATATCGTGAAGGATATCGCCTGGCTCGAACCCCCGCCGGGGGCAGAGATCGTCCCGACCGGGGACTTCACGCTGTACACGATCCTGACCGACCAGATCGTGCTCAACAAGGACCGGATGACCTTCTTCGGGTTTGTCCTGATCTTCATCTTCCTTGTCCTGATCTACCGCCAGGGTGTTGCGCTGACCCCGCTGGTGCCGCTCATCTGCGTAATCGGGTGGAACCCGCTTGCCATGATAGCGCTCGGGCAGAACTACAGCATCATGACGGCCGTCCTCGGATCCATGACGATCGGTGTAGGATCGGAATACACCATCCTTGTCATGGAGCGGTACCTGGAAGAGCGTAAGAAGACCGGGGATCGGGCCGGAGCAATCCGGGAGGCGGTCCGGAAGATCGGCTCGGCAGTCTCGGTGTCAGGCCTGGTCACCGCCGCGGGATTCTCGGCACTGATGCTCTCGACATTTCCGGTGCTCTCGGGATTCGGCCTTGCAACGGTGATAGTTGTCGTCTTCTCGCTCATCGGGGCGATCGTCATCATGCCGGCAACGCTGGCACTTGCGGGCGGCAGGGATAAAACAGAATCTTCTTCATAACGGGGGCTTTTTGGGGCTTACCACATCGGCCGGCTCGTGTCCCGAACCGGGCTGGCAGGATCCGGGAGATGAAAAGCTCGTGTATATACAGATTCCCGGCAGGGGCCTGGAGACACTGAACCGGGTTTCGATGAGGAGTAACCAATACCTCGGAAACAGTTGAAAATAAGAAAAGAATTGCGGGATTCCCGCAATTACGATACCTGCTGTTTTCTCCGGCGCAGTTCCCACAGGCAGTACGCAAGAATGACAAGTATCCCTGCGATGATGATCAGGAGAACCGGGTTCGAGAGTATGGCATCCGGGCCCGTGGGATCCTGGACGCGCACCCCGAAACTGAGCGGGTCTGACAGCATCAGCGCATCCAGGCCGTCCCGGTATTTCACTTCAGTCTCGATGACGTACTCCTTTCCTGCAAGAGCGGAATCGGTGGATAGGACATAGGAGACCGCCCGGGTCTCGCCCGGGTTCAGGTCCCCGAGCGGGACGCTATCGGAGACCGGCACGAGAACCTGGTTCCCGATGATCCGGGCTGCCGCCCCGCGGGCCGGCGCATCGCCGGTGTTCCGGTACGAGACCGGGATCATCTTCTTCCCGCCGGGGGTGATGGTTATGTTCCTGGTCACAACATCGATCACGGCCCCCTTCCCGACCGGTATCCCGAGCGGGACCTCAGGGGTTGCCCGGAAGACACCGTCGGCATCCCGGTACTGTCCCACGAGGACTGCGGGATAGGAGCCGGCACCGGTATGCTCTTTTACCGCTATCCTCGCCCGGATCGGGGTGACGTTCCCAGGGCTGAATGTCCCAATGTACACGCTCTGGTCTACCATCTGGAACGTCACATTGTCGGCAGGAACAATCCCGAATGCAACTTCGCTCCCGGTGGCATAGCCGATATTTTCAATATTCGCGGTCAGGTAGCCCTGCGTTCCGGGCACGAGGTTTGTAGCATTCTCGCTTAGGATTGCAGGCCGGACCTCTGCCTGGATCCTGAGGGTTGCCATGAGCGTCTGGGCTTTTTCGCGATACAGCATGTCGACCGTGTTGAAATCGGCACCCACCATGGGGATAGCGTACACGTATTGGTACGTCACCTCGAGCGGAATTACATAGATGCCCGGGGATGCGTTCTGGTGAACTGTACCCCGGATGACCACCGGCGCCTGGCCAAGCGAGCCGATATCTCCGGCAATCACCGGGAGGCTCTTGAGGGTGACCGGGGCATCGGCGGCCCGGGGCCGGACCGTGACACCGAGCGCAGTGCTGGGATCGTAAATACCCGGCGACATGAGCGGGGCCACCTGCATGTTCGTCTCCTTGCCCCGGTTGGTCAGGACAACGGTCATGGCAAACGAGTCGCCCGGGTAATACCGGGTATCACCGGCCGCATGCGCAGAGAGGGTAGGCTGGACCCCGGGATCGAGATACGTCCATCCCGCGGCAGACACTACAGGACAGAAGATGGCCAGCGCAACAGCCAGGCAGAAAAGCACCGAGCCTGACAGGGCCACCGATTGCACGGGTTTGTGGAAGAAACGACGGGTCATGGGACCCTCACTTCTGCTCTGCTGCTCTCTTGTTCCGGAACCAGAGGTATGCCCCGCCGGCCAGAACAAGGATGATAACAAGTGCGATGAACGGGATCATCCCATACGAGGGCTGCACGTCGACGAGAACCGGGATATTGTCGGAGATGAAGGCATTATTCGCGGAATCGGTATACTGGATCTCGGATGCTACGGAGTATTTCTTGATGGTTGCCCCGGCATCGGTCTTGACGCTGAACAATGCAACTGCGGACTGGCCGGGTTTGAGCTCGCCGAGATATGCGGTATCGTCATCGCTTGAGAACGGGTCGATGACACTGATGCGGGCCTGGGCATTATGCACTGTTGAATTTCCGGTATTCTGGTACGTAACGCTGACGATACCGGTCTTTCCCGGGGTGATCACGGACGGAGCGCTCGTTGTTTTAAAGGTCACCTTCCGGGAAAATTTCACGCCCGTGCTTACCTGGGGGGAACTGACAGTATTGCCTTCATAATCGCGGTACACGGCATACAGGGAGACCGGATAGATCTGGGCTGCATCGGCGTTGGACGAGATGGCAACCTTGAAAGTAGCCGGGGCGCTTGCATTGGGGGGAAGGGATCCCACATAGATCCCGTTGCTGTAGGGAACAACCGGGCTTGCACCCTCGGGCACAAGATAAACGGAGGTCCGGTTGCCCGTGTCCTGGCCGGTGTTCCGGATGGTGAACGTGATATAGCCTTCACCACCGGCAGGGAGATTGTGGCTCTGGACCTCGTCCACGGAAAGGACGACCATAGGCCGGATCACGACAGGGACGGCGCGGGTGGTTTTGGCATCCTTGAAATAGTAGGTGATATCGGCAGTGGTCTCCTGTTCGGCCTGCGGAACGTACTGGTAGGAGACGATCGCCTGCATGGTATAGGTGCCGGCTTTGGCATCCTGCGGGATCTCGACAACGAATGTTGCCGGAACAAGAGCCCCGGATGCGATATCCCCGACGATCTGCGGATTGGATTTCACCCGGACGGGTGCATCCCCCGAAAGAAGTGTAACGGTTGCGAATTTCGCAGTTGACGGGAGGTAATCCGGCTGGAGGGTGAAGGCATTATACAATTCCATCGTGTTCTTGCCCTTGTTCTCAATGATAACAGGCAGCTCCGTGGTTGTTCCCGGGACCAGCTGGTTCGTGGAATCCAGAGAGACGTACAGGTCAGGGCCGCCGGAAATGTACCGGGTTCCGGCCTGGCAGGGAAGAATACAGAACCCTGCAGCCATACAGAGAATGAACAAGAGCTGAATCTTTCGTTGCCGATCCGGGTGCACCATGGGTCAGTCGATCTCCGTTTTCAGGTTATACGGATCGGTGCCAGATTAACTTATCGGAACTACGGCGATAAAAAAGAGTTATTCCACCAAGGGATGCGAGTTCCTGTCGCCCCGGCCAATGCCCTTGTAGATGAACCCGGCCTTGATACAGGCATCCGCGTCAACCAGGTTGCGCCCGTCGACAATAACCGGGTGTTTCTTTCCGGTAAGATTCCGGAGATACGGGACATCCAGGCCACGGTAAAGGTTGTGGCCCGCGAAGATGACAATGGCATCGGCACCGCGGACTGCATCTTCCACGAACGGCTCGAATGTCAGGCCGGGATATTCCGCAACGTATGGGTCATGGATGCTGACATGGGCCCCTTCCCGGACAAGGAGGTCGCGGTACGGCTCGGCTGGAGTGTTCCGTGTATCGTCAGAGTTGGCCAGGAACGCCCAGCCCAGGAGCGCGATCTTCGCATCCTTCGGGGGCACGCCTGCACGTTTCAGTCCATCCATGGTGAGCCGGAACATATGGGTGGGCATGAAGTCGTTGATCCGGCGGGCAAGAACGAAAAGCGATGGCTCTCCCTGCGGGTAATCGAGCAGATCGGGGCCCAGCATCTGCACCCCGCGTTCGAGATGATAGGTATCTTTCGTCAGGCAGTGGCCGCCCACACCGGCTCCCGGCCAGAGCATGGCCCGGGTGATTCCCTCTCCCTTGAGGCTGTCCACACCGGTCCGGACATCATAGACATTGATCCCCATTGCTTCGCAGTAGAGTGCCAGTTCGTTGATAGCCGCGATCTGGAGGTCCCGGAATGTGTTCTCGGCGGTCTTCGTCACCTCGGCTGCGGTCGAGGACATGGGAATGACTTTCCCGACCGTGAGGACCGGAGAGTAGAGCTCGGCCGCCCGTGCCGTGCTCACGTCATCGATGCCCCCGACAATCCGGTCATGCTCGCGGATATTCCGGAGCAGCCGGCCCACCATCACCCGCTCGGGGGCATGGGCAAGCGCAAAATCGACACCGGCCTTCAGGCCGGATTCCTGCTCAAGAATCTCCCGGGCAAGGCCGGCGGTTGTCCCGGGCGTGATGGTCGATTCCAGCACAACGAGCATGCCTGGCGAGAGATATTTCCCCACGTTCCGGATACCCTCCTTGAGGGCAGAGAAATCCGGCAGGAGATCTTCCTTGTTCAGGAAAGGTGTCTGGATAGAAAGCGTAACAGCGTCCAGTTCCTTGATCTTCGAGAAGTCTGAGGTACAGAAGAACTTCCCGGCAGTAACCACCTTCGACAGGAGCTCCTCAAGGCCCGGTTCCTCGCCCTTGAGCGGGCTCTCGCCCCGGTTCAGCATCGCGATCTTGTAGCCCGAAGTCGGGGAATCCCTCTGGAACCCGTACACCCGGTCGAAGACCGGTGCATCCGCAAACAGGGCTGCTGCCGGTATCCCGACATATCCCATGCCAATAACACCGATCTTCTTGATCGGCCCGCGTTTCCTGATCAAATCCGACAGCATGATAATTCAGTTCACCTTCAGTCCTGCAAGGATGGTCTCGCACATCCGCAGGTTATCTATGGCCTGTTCCGGCGTGATCGGGAACGGCTTTTTGTCCCGTGCGCACTCAACAAACGTAAAAAGTTCCCGTTTCAGGGGCTCAAGCTTGTTGACCATGACTTTTTCAATAATATTCTCCTGCACGTACCGCTCTGCCTCGAACAGGTACTGCCCGGGCTTGCGGTAGATGGTGATCTCCTGGGTCATGAAGTCCCCTTCGATGGTGAACTCCTCTTCCTCGATATAGATCATCCGGATCTTCTTTGAGGATTTCCTGCTCGCTGAAAGGACCACCGGCATCGTCCCGCAGCTGGCAAGCACGCTGCAGACATCGACACTGCCGGCACTGTGAATGGAGCGGGGCATGCCGAAAAGGTGGATGAGGATATCGATGTCGTGAATCATCAAATCCTCGACCACGGTGCTGCCGGTTACCCTGGCGGACGCCGGGTTGTGCCGTTTCATTTCAACGTAAAGAGGCGTCTTTACGATCTTTTTGATCTCCTGGACAACCGGGTTGAAGCGTTCGATATGCCCCACACCAACCGTGATGCCGGCAGGTATGTGGCGGGTGAGCTCCTCAGCTTCAGCGGAGGTCGCGCAGATCGGCTTTTCAATAAGCACGGACACACCGGCATCGAAGACCTGCCGGATCACCCCGGCATGGAACTGCGTGGGCACGCAGACGCTGACCGCATCACAGGCATCGAGAAGCTTGTCGAGCGACGAGAACGCGACGGCCCCGTGCTGCCGGGCCATCTCTGCTGCGGCAGCGGTGTTGAGATCATAAACCCCTACCGATCCCACGCTCTTGAGCTCGGTGTAGACACGGACATGATTTCTCCCCATCAGTCCTGTGCCGATAACACCGACATCCATTTATTTCACCTTATTGATGACATCGCAGATGTGCATGAGCTCTTTCTGGTCGAGCAGCGGGTGGACCGGAAGGCTCAGGACCGACTCCGAAAGCCGGGTTGCAACCGGACAGGGATCCGGGCCGGTCTCCGTATTATACAGCGGCTGGCGGTGAATGGGGATAGGATAATGTACCGCGGAGCCGATACCCTTGAGCTTGAGATAGTCGATGAATCCTGCCCGGTCCATCGGGAAATCCGATGTCAGCCGGACCACGTACTGGTGGTACACGGGATTTACCCCGGGCATGATTTTGGGGAGGACGAGCCCCTTTGCATGGAGGTTGGTGTTGAAATATTCCGCATTTTTTCTCCGGCGGAGATTGAACTTGTCGAGTTTTTTGAGCTGGACAAGGCCGATGGCAGCCGCAAGATCGGTCATACGGTAGTTGTAGCCAAGGCGCGTGTGCAGGTATTTTTCCTTCTGGCCGTGGTTGATGATGAGGCGCACCCGGTCGGCGAGTGCCCGGTCATTGGTAGTGACCATCCCGCCTTCCCCGGTGATCATGTTCTTTGTTGCATAGAACGAGAAACAGGCAATGTGCCCGAGCCCGCCAACTTTGGCGCCATTGTAGATTGCCCCGTGGGCCTGGGCTGCATCCTCAACGAGCTTCAGGTTGCGGGATTCGCAGACTTTTTTTACGGCGTCAACATCAAACGGCTGGCCGAAAAGATGCACGCCTATGACGGCCCGGGTCTTCTCGGAGATACGTTCCTCGATCCGGGCGGGATCGATCGTGTAGGTGTCTGCGTCAACATCCACAAAGACCGGTTTTGCACCGCACATGGAGACCGCGGTCGCCGTTGCGATGAACGAGAACGTGGGAACGATCACTTCGTCCCCGGGGCCGATATCGAGCGCGAGGAGGGCAGCATGCAGGGCGGCAGTGCCATTGTTGATGGCAATCGCGTGCGTGGTGTCGCAATAATCAGCAAATTTCTGTTCGAACTCCAGAACACGCTCGCCGGCGGCAAGCATCCCGGATTCGAGGACTTCGGTCACTGCCGATATCTCTTCCTGGCCGATGGCCGGCCGTGCAACTGGTATAATGTCCACGATTATTTCCTCACAACATCAGATGAATCGTATAAAAATGTGCGTAACCATCCAATAATATCATTCCTGCCGGGCCGGAGCGGGAACCAGTATCGGAGAAATATTCTGCACGTCCGGGGAGAAGGATAGATAATTACGGCAGGAAAGACAGATATCCTGTACACACGAGAAACGGGAGGAGTGGGAACGCAGCACATCATATCCATTGGCGATTTTGAGAGGAAGGATATCGACCGCCTGCTGGATCACGCAGGGCAGATCGACAAAAAAAAGTTTGACCCGGACGCACTTATCGGCAAGATCCTTGCCGTTCTCTTCTTTGAACCGAGCACCAGGACGCGGATGTCCTTTGAATCGGCCATGGCGCGCCTTGGTGGCACTTCCCTCTCGGTCGGGAGTGTTGATGCCTGCTCCATGGCAAAAGGTGAGACCCTTGCCGATACCATCCGGGTGGTGAGCGGGTACGCGGATGCAATCGTTATCCGGCATCCCAAGGAGGGCGCAGCACGGCTTGCAGCAGAGTTCTCGACCGTCCCGGTCATCAATGCCGGCGACGGGGCCGGCCAGCACCCGTCCCAGACCCTGCTCGACCTGTACACCATCCGCCAGTCGATGCCCATCGACGGCATCGATGTTGCTCTTGTCGGGGACCTCCGCTATGGCCGGACCGCCCACTCCCTTGCCTCGGCCCTTTCCATCTACAATGCCCGGCTGCACACGGTCTCACCCACCGGCCTTGAACTCCCGGCAACCCTTACCGCGAGCCTGCGGGACAGAGGAATGGAGATCATAGAACATGAGGATATCAGCGAGGTCATCCCAAACGTTGATGTACTCTACGTTACCCGCATCCAGCGGGAGCGGTTCCCCGACTCGGCCTCGTACTTCAATGTCTCCTCCAGCAACCGCATCACGCCCGAACTCCTCGCGGATGCCAGGAAGCATATGATCGTCCTCCACCCCCTCCCAAGGGTCGACGAGATTGACCCGAGAGTCGACGCCTCCCCCCATGCAAAATATTTCGAACAGTCAAGAAACGGGGTTCCCGTCCGGATGGCCATGCTTCTCCAGGTGATGAAATGAAGACGAGCGAGGCTGCCGAAAACGAGGGGCTCCTTGTCCGGAGGATCAAGAACGGCACCGTGATCGATCACATCGACGGCGGAGAGGCCCTCAATGTGGTCAAGATCCTCGGGATCACCGGCGCAACGCAGGAAGCTCTCTCCATTGCAACAAACGTCCCGAGCCGGAACATGGGGAGAAAGGATATCGTGAAACTGACCAACCGCGAACTCTCAAAAGAGGAAGTCAACCGCATTGCACTCATCTCGCCCCATGCCACCATCAATATCATCCGCAACTTCAAAGTCTGGGAGAAGAAAGGCGTGGAGATCCCGGATGTTATCGAAGGAATCGTCCGCTGCCCGAACCCCGGCTGTATCTCCAATACGAGTGAGCCGATAACAACCAAGTTCGAAGTGACACAAAAAGGACTTCACTGCAAGTACTGCGACTGGATGATAACAAAGGACCTGACGAGTCATATCATCTGAACAGTTCTTTTTCCGTTTTTCCTGCCGGCCACTATCCGACCCTGAACCTCTTCTGGTCCTGCATGTTTATTTCCCTAGTACCACTTCACGATCAGGGATGGAATTAAATATGATACCAAGAATAAGGTTCTCTGGTGATCAGTATGAGAACCGGTAGTTTTTTCTTCATAACAGGAGTTTTGATACTCCTGGCCCTGGCAGTCCCCGGGGTTATGGCAGCGGACAGCGCACAGACTGGCTACATTGTTGTTGGTCTGAGCCCGGTCGCGCAATTTGATGCGCACTATGCATTCTCAACGATACCGACCAGAGTTGATTTCGTGGATAATTCCCTCGGATCAACCCCGCTTTCGTATTCCTGGGATTTCGGCGATGGTGCAACCTCAACGGAACAGAACCCCAGCCACATGTACAATGCGAGGGGAACCTACACGGTCAAGCTGACCGTAACGAACCAGTACGGTACCAGCACGGCGATAAAGAAGGATTTTATCTCGATCGGTATGGCGCCGGCTCCCGATTTTGTGGCCAGCCCGACATCGGGTAATGTCCCGCTTGCGGTAAAATTCACCGACCTGACCAAGGGACAGGTTACGAAATGGCAGTGGGATTTCGGGGACGGGATCTCTTCCTCCGAACAGAACCCGGTCCACACGTACCGGAATGCCGGCGTGTACAACGTCATCCTTACCGTGACCAATGATTACGGCATATCGGATGTCACGAAAGTCAAATACATCAATGCCATCGGGGGCCTCAAGTCAAAGTTCATGGCAAACCCGAACTCAGGCAAGGCACCCCTTGCTGTGAAATTCACTGATGTGTCCATCGGTAATCCAACATCATGGAAATGGGATTTCGGCGATGGTGCAACTTCAACAGAGCAGAACCCCACCCACACGTTTACCACCGGGGGTGCATTCGATGTCAAGCTCACGATCTCCCGGGATATTGACTCTGATACCTCGACCCAGGTTGTGAACATCGGCGGCGTCCCTGTTGCGGATTTTGCCGGGACACCGGTCTCAGCCAACCAGATGGACACGATAAAGTTCACGGACAAGTCCACAAACTCCCCCACTTCATGGGCATGGGACTTCGGGGATGCAGCAACTTCCACAGAACAGAACCCGAACCATGTCTACCAGCTCAAGGGAGTCTACACCGTTACCCTGACCGCAAGGAATGATAACGGAAAGGATACCGAGACCAAGACGAGCTATATCAATATCGGGATGTCCCCGAAAGCCGACTTTATCCCCACCTATGCACCCTATGAACAGTACAAGGTGCCGATGCGGGTAAGTTTCATCGACCAGTCGATCAACAACCCGACCTCCTGGTCCTGGGACTTTGGCGATGGGCAGACCTCAAACGATCAGAACCCGATACACTCTTACACCAGTGAAGGAACCTACACGGTCTCCTTAACCGTGAAGAATGCGTTCGGGACCGACACGAAGACCAGGAAAGATCTCATCACGGTCGGAAAAGGTGCAGCAGTGGACTTCGTTGCTGACAAGACCGTTGTTGGTGTCGGAAGGATCGTCACGTTCACCGATCTCTCCAAGAATTCCCCCACGGACTGGGTATGGGAGTTTGGCGACGGAAGTGTAGGAACCGGCTCGAAACCCGACCATGCATACCGTGCAATCGGAACATACGATGTCACCCTGACTGCATCCAACCCCTCGGTCACCAACACGGCAACCAAGAGGGCATACATCACGGTCCTGAACATCCCCCGTGCAGATTTCATTGCTGACAAGACCCGCGGCGGTTCTCCGTTAACGGTCAAATTCACGGATGACTCCTCAGGCAGCCCGACTGCATGGAAGTGGGATTTCGGCGATGGTGTAACCTCAGCCGAGCAGAACCCCCAGCATACCTATACCACATTGGGAGTCTACACCGTTTCCCTGACAGCATCGAATGCCAACGGGCAGGACACAACAGCTAAAGTCGGATATATTGTGACAACCCTTGCACCGGTTGCAGACTTCACTGCTGACCGCCAGCAGGGAAAAGCCCCGTTCATCGTGCAGTTCAAGGATATCTCAACCGGAAACCCGACCAAATGGAGCTGGGACTTTGGCGACGGAACATCCTCGTCCGAGCAGAACCCGCGCCACATCTACCTCCGTGAAGGAGCATATGATGTGAGCCTGACTGCAACAAACGAGTACGGCAGCGACACTATGTTCAAGAGCGGCAATGCCGCCCCGGCAGCAGCCCAGCCTGCGGTTACCACCACACCTGCAATCGCGCAGACAACCGTTGCAGCGGTTTCAGACACCCCTGCAGCACCCGCAGCGCCGAAAGCAACACCGACCAAGTCGCCAATGCCGACAACGGTCACCATTGCAGCCCTCTCCATCGGGCTTCTCGCGGCAGTAGGCCTGACCAGAAAATAATCTTTTTTATTTATCCGCCTGTTTGCGGGTACGGGCTTTTTAAAAACAGGAAACGTGCCTAGTGGAGCAGGTGGCCGTGGATATCGATCTCGCCCCGGTAGATCCGGGTACTCGAAATCCAGCGCCCATCATCGGCAAGCACGCAGCTTATCTGGTGGATATCCACTTTTTTTGCCCCTTTCTCCCTGCGGAGCTTGTTGATCTCAACGGCAACGGGAAGGGTTTCTTCCGATACCACGATAGCATCGAAATCCGCATCGATCGCCGGGCCAAAACGATCGTTCAGGGGATCGATATGCCAGGAGGCCGGATACCCGCTCCTGGTGATGAAATCTTCGAGTTCATTCTTCCGGACCGAAAAAGATCGTATGGGGTGGACTTTCCGGCTGGCAAAGGCATCGGTGGTCAGCCCGATGGTGACCTGCCCGCCGCTTCCCGCAAGTTCGAATGACCGGCCCAGCAGCTGCTTGTGACCGTCATGGAGCGGATCGAAGGTACCCCCTACCATAACCTTCATACTCTTTGATTCTTAATTTCCTATGTTATTATGCATATGGATACCAAGGTCTCCGGCGTGCCGCTTTTTCAGGCGGAGAATGCTACGGTCATCGGTGATGTCACCCTCGGCAGACAGGTAGGAATCTGGTTCGGGGCCGTGATCCGGGCTGACAAGGACCGGATCAGCATAGGGGACCGGTCCAATATCCAGGACAACTGCGTTGTGCACACAAGCAAAGGGTTTCCGGTCACCATCGGAAACGATGTCTCGGTAGGCCACGGGGCCATTCTCCATGGCTGTACTATCGAGAGCCAGGTTCTTGTTGGCATGGGGGCAATCGTTCTCAATGGCGCAAAGATCGGAAAAAAAACCGTTATCGGTGCCGGGGCCGTAGTTACCGAGGGAATGATCGTGCCGGAGGGATCCGTGGTGCTCGGGGTTCCAGGTAAAGTACTCAAGCAGGCAAGCGATGCCCAGAAAGAGCATATCTTAAAAAACGCAGCATCCTACGTGGAACTTGCAGGAGATTACGCCAGCCATGGGTAACGTTGTTGTCATCGGTGCCGGGATAGCAGGCATCCAGGCTGCCCTCGACATTGCCGGCCACGGAATCCACGTCGACCTTGTCGAACGCGAACCGACGATCGGGGGACACATGGCGCAGCTCGATAAGACGTTTCCGACAAACGACTGCTCGATGTGCATCCTCTCCCCCAAGATGGTCGATGTTTCACGCCACCCGAACATCACCATCCACACCTGCACGGAAGTGGAGAATATCGAGGGGGAAGTCGGCCATTTCCGGGTCACCCTGAAAAAACACCCGCGGTATATCGATGAAGATGCCTGCACCGGCTGCGGGGACTGCATCGAGATCTGCCCTGTCGAAGTATACAACCGGTTCGATGCAGGGATCGGCGTCCGCAAGGCCATCTACAAGCCCCACCCGCAGGTTGTGCCGGATCTCGTGATCAAGGACCCGGAGCACTGCATCGAATGCGGCCTCTGTTACGATGAGTGCGGGCCCGGTGCGGTACTGCGAAAAGACTCTGATAAGACCCACGTAGTGGAGGCAGCAAGTATTGTCATCACCACCGGGTATTCGGTCTTCGATGCAGGGACAAAATCCCAGTTCGGTCACCTCGTTCTTCCGGATGTTGTGTCGAGCATGGAGCTGGAGCGGATGATCAACGCGAGCGGGCCGACCGGCGGGAAGATAAGACGTCTCAGCGATGGTAAAATCCCGGAGTCGATCATCTTTGTCCAGTGTGTCGGCTCCCGGGACATGACAGTAAAGCGGCCCTGGTGCTCCTGTGTCTGCTGCATGCAGGCATTGAAGAACGCGATGCTCATCAAGGAGAAGAACCCGCAGATGGAGATCACCATCTGCTACATGGACATCCGTTCCTATGGCAAAGGGTACGAGGAGTATTTCGAGCGGGCAAAAGCGCTTGGCATCCGGTTCCTGAGGGGCATGCCCTCCGATGTTCTCCCGGATAAAAACGGCATGATCCTCCAGGTCGAGAACTCTGAAACCGCTGAAGTGCAGACTCTCCACCCGGATCTCGTCGTCCTCTCGGTTGGGATCGGACCTGCCAGCGGAACCGCAGAGATCGCCGGTAAATTCGGTATTCCGGTCGAGGACTCCGGGTTCCTCCGCCCCGTCAACGATGCGGTGGATACGGTGGGAACGATCCGCCCGGGGATCTATGTTGCCGGTACCGCAACCGCACCCCGGGATATCCCGGACACCGTAGCTTCGGGAGAGTCTGCGGCCATGCGGGCCTATATCGATGCCATCAGGACGCGATCCACGTGACGGAAGGAACAAAAACGCTCTGGTGGGACGCCACCTCGCAGAGCATCCGCTATATCGACCAGACGGTCCTGCCCGGTGAATTCACCATCATCGAGTGCACATCCGTTGACCGACTCGCCACCGCCATCCGCAGGCTCGAGATCCGGGGAGCGCCGGCTCTCGGGGTTGCAGGAGCCTACGGCGTTGCCCTGGCGGCAGTTGCCTGCACAAAGGAGGATCCCCGGGTTTTTGCAGGAGAAGTTCAGGCTGCAGCCGCCCTGCTCAGGTCAACCCGCCCGACCGCCATCAATCTTGCCTGGGGCATTGACCGGGTACTGAAAAAAATAATGCCGGTAGACGATATCCGCACCGCCCGCCAGATAGCCATTAAGGATGCGGAGGCAATAGCCCGCGAAGATACGGAATGTTGCCATGCCATAGGAAAACACGGCGCTGCTCTCCTTCCCGATACCTGCACGGTTCTCACGCACTGCAATGCCGGGGCTCTTGCCTGTTCTTCATGGGGAACAGCTCTCGGGGTGATCCGTTCGGCAGTCGAAGAGGGTAAGAACGTCAGGGTCATCTCCTGCGAGACACGGCCGCTTCTCCAGGGGGCCCGGCTGACCGCGTGGGAGCTTGCGCAGGACGGGATCGATGTCACCACCATCACCGATTCCATGGCTGCCCACTTCATGCGGGCCGGGGCTATCGATGCCGTTGTTGTCGGGGCAGACCGGATCACCCGGGACGCCGTCTTCAACAAGATCGGGACCTACATGCACGCGGTCTGCGCGAGCCACCACAAAATCCCGTTCTATGTGGTGGCACCCCTCTCGACATTCGATAAGGACAAATGCGAGCGGGATGTTGTCATCGAGGAGCGGGGCCGGGAGGAAGTGACTACCATGGGCAACCGGGTCTTTGTTCCCGACCGGGCACACGTCAGGAACCCGGCGTTCGATGCAACGCCCATGGAACTGGTCACTGCCATTGTGACAGAGCACGGGGTTGTCCGGCCCCCGCTGGATATCCCCGCACTTTTATCCCGTACGGGCACGATATGATTCACAACTAAACTTGAGACCATGGATTTCGATTACGCTACCTGGAATCACCTGATGTATCTCATCGGGGAAATCACCGTCCTTCTCATACTCGGGGCTGTCGCCATAGCGTTCGTCCTCGTGGTCATATCGCTCTATTCCATCAGAAAAGGAAAACTCTACTTCCCGAGGGTCATAAAAGCCGGGCTCGTCTTCCTCGAAGGGTGGATGAAAGCCATGTTCCGGCTCCTGGGACTTGAGGACCGGGAGATGTTTGCCTTTTTTATCAAACTGCACAATTCCATGAACACTGCGGATTTCAAGCGGATTCCCGTGAATGAGCGAGCGGTCTTCATGCCCCAGTGCTTACGATCCTCCCAGTGCCCGGCCCACCTCACACCGGAAGGCCTCAAGTGCCGCAGCTGCGGCCAGTGCAGCGTTGGCGAAGCCAGGGTCCTGCTCGAACGTCTCGGGTACAGGATCTTCATCGTCCCCGGTTCATCGTTCATAAAAAGGATGGTCAAGAAGTACCGCCCGAAAGCCATCATCGGGGTAGGGTGTCTTGCTGAAGTCAAGGAAGGCATCGACATGGCCGACAAGATGGGTCTTGTCGTGATGGGAGTTGTCACCTTAAAAGAGGGCTGCGTCGAGACAATCGTGAACTGGCCGGATGTCTATGAAGTGGCAATTCTCGGAATCGATCCTGCCTTAATTCCCGAGGACCTTCATGTTCTTGCCAACTAGGTTCCCGCTCTTTATGTGGCCGTGAACTACGATCGTGTCCCGGCTTGTCACATCCCCGACGCTGACACCGGTGCGGAGGATCACTTTCCCGCCGGCATCCACCGAGTGAACCACGGCATTGTCCAGGACGGTGACATCCCCCCCTGCCCGGATGGGCCCCTTGACCCGGCACTGGCTGCCTATGACAGCATTGAAACAGGTAATATCGAGCGCAACACTGGACCGGGGGCCCAGTTCAAGGTTCCCCGTGACATTGAGCCTGCCCCAGAAATGCGTATGGGGGGGAACGACAAAATCGCCGTCTATTTTCACGTTCCCTTCGAAGTACGAGCCTTTTTCTGCGTAATACGTAGTTCCTTTCCGGATTACCGTTGGCATGGGTCTCTTATGGTACCTCTGGAACGATCAGGGGATAAACTTGTTGCTCCCATGTGAGCCTGAGGTCACCCGAGGAAGATCGCCGAGAGGGTGAAGACAACGAGGGATGCAAACATCCCGTACTTCAAAAGGGATGTGGCCTTTGACTCCCGCATGCAGGCGGGGGTATCGCACGGGAGGGCTCGTGCCGCGGCAAGAATGAGGATGGCATCGACAACGAGGATCCCCGCTATGTACCAGATGCCCCACCAGGCATAGGGCAGCAGGCTCGTGATGACAGCGAGAGCGATAAAGACAAACGCAATCCGGGAGGTTTTCCGGATCCCGATCCGGATGGGGAGGGTGGAAGCGCCGCAGGCTGCGTCCCCTTCCACATCCTCGGCATCTTTTAAGAGCTCCCGGACCATCATGGCAAAGAACGTCACAAGGGCTATCGGGATCATGTGGTAAAAACCGGCCAGACCCGCTAATGCTCCGCCAAAGAGGAACATGCTTCCGGAAAGATAGGCAACTGCGATGTTCCCGAAAAACGGGGTTGCCTTCAGCCGGGCGGCATAGGCCACGAGCAGGACGGAATTGAAGACTGCAATGACGATACAGAGGGGACTTGTCAAAAGGCAGACCAGGATACCGGCAAGGAAGAGCAGATTGGCGTACCAGAATGCAGCCGGCCGGGAAACCTGCCCGGAGGGGATGGGCCGGTCGCTCCGGTTGAGGGCATCGATCTCGGCATCGTAATAATCATTGATCACGTTCCCCGCACCGGTGACAAGGAAAACAACCAAGAAGAGCAGGAGAACCGCAGGGATGACCGTCCCGGTTGCGATCAGGTAGGCAACTATGGCTGCAATGCCGGCAGCAAAGGCATTTACCGGGCGGAGGATGGTGAAATATCCATGCAGGCTCATTGGTTAAGACTCCGGCAGACTTGCACATAAAATGCGCGAAAAAGGATACGGGCGAGGGGGGATTTGAACCCCCGGCGTTCAGCTTAGGAGGCTGACGCTATGTCCGGGCTAAGCCACTCGCCCTGCTCATATCCATTGCAGGGGAATATGTATAAGTTTTGCGCGCAGCAACATCATTGACGCAATGGATGTACAGGAGTCAAAAGAAGGAAGCACAACGTTCTTTGTCCCGGTCCAGGACGATACAACGCAGTTTCCACCGGGATCGGCCCCGATCTTCTTCAACCGGAAGATGGAGATCAACCGGGATATAACGATCCTGCTTCTGACCCACCTCCAGCCCTCCGATTACCTCGATGCCATGGGTGCAACCGGGATCCGGGGCATGCGGGTTGCCAATGAATGCAAAATCCCTACCACCATCAATGATCGTGACCCGGCTGCCGTGGACCTGATCCGGCAGAACATCGATAGGACGCACCTGCCCATAACCGTCACCGGGCGGGACGTAAACGCACTCCTCTCGGAGCAGTCGTTCGATTGTGTGGATCTCGACCCGTTCGGCACTCCTGCCTGGATCATCGATGCTGCGATCCGGGGATGCCGCAGGTACCTCTTCGTCACCGCAACCGACACCGCACCGCTCTGCGGGGCGCACCTGAAAGCCGGGATCCGGCGGTACGGGGCCCTGCCGAGGAACACGGAATATCACAGCGAGGTCGGCCTCCGCATCCTCCTCGGTTTTGTTGTCCGCGAGACCGTGAAATACGACCGGGGGATCGAACCGGTCTTCTGTTATGCCCGGGAACATTTCGTCAGGCTCCATCTCCGGATTCTCAGGGGGGCGGAAGCTGCCGACCAGTCCATCAGAAACCTCGGCTTTGTCCTCCAGTGCCCGTCCTGCCCGTACCGGGAGGAACAGCAGGGACGGTTCCCGAGAACAACGGTCTGTCCCCACTGCGGCGAAGAGCTCCAGCCCATAGGGCCGCTCTGGCTGGGCAGTATCCGGAGAGAGGGGGTTGCAGACGAGCTCAGCGCTCTTGCAGAAAGCCGGGAACTGGGCTCCAAAAAAGATATCAGAAAACTTCTCGACGTCTGCCGGGACGAACTGCCCACGTCAAGTTTCTACGATTACCATGTGCTGGCAAAACGGCTTGCCTGTTCGCCGCCGGATATCAACACGGTTCTTGAAAAGATCCGGGCAGCGGGATACCCGGCAACCCGCACCCATTTCTCCGGGTACGGGATCAAGACCGAAGCCCCGCTGCCGGTCATCCTTGACGCAATCAGCGCTCGGCAATAATCGTTAAAAGATCCGAATCAATGAGCTGGTGGGTCAGCCCTACGCGCTGGCCCGGGTGCTTGACGGATTTTCCCCAGATCCGGGCATACCGGAATTTCTGGACAAAGTCCCGGTGGAGCTTGGTGCAGACATCCTCAACCGTGCTGCCCCTCCGGATGATCAGCGGCTCCTCAAGATCAGCTTCACCACCGTGGGGTTTCAAGTAGACCCGGATGAACCCCAGGCAGTCGTAGATGGCATCCTTCGTCTCTTCGAGATGGTACCCGGCTGCAGCGGAGATCATCAGGGGCGGGCTCCCGAACCGCTCGGCAATATCATGCTCGATCTCCAGGTACCGTTCCTTGTCCACGAGATCGACCTTGTTGACGGCAATAAATGCAGGGATGTAGACCCGGTTGCCCTGGACGGCATCGATGAGATCGTCCTGCGTGGCATTGCCGCGGATCAGGATATCGGCGTTCATCATCTTGCTCTCGGCAAGGATCGACCGCACTTCCTCGATATCGAGATCCAGCGTGCCGACCGCGTTGAGCCGGATACCCCCGTGGGAGGATTTCTTGATGGTGATGTCCGGCCTCGGGACATTGATCCGGATACCGGCATCGTAGAGCTCCTTGATGAGCACGTCGAAGTGCCGCTCGTTGAAGACATCCACGAGAATGATGACGATATCGGCCCCCCGGACCACGGCGATTACTTCCTTGCCCCGGCCCTTGCCCATGGCCGCACCGGCGATGAGCCCCGGGATATCGAGGAGCTGGATCTTGGCTCCCTTGTGTTCAAGAGCTCCGGGCACGACCGTGAGCGTGGTGAAGGCATAGGCACCAACCGCACTCTCTGTACCGGTCAGCTTGTTGAGGAGGGTGCTCTTACCGGTTGACGGGAACCCCACAAGAACAGCCGTTGCATCCCCGGACTTCTTGACCGAGTACCCTTCCCCGCCGCCCCCGGCCTTCATGGCCCGGTTGACGGCATCATCCTTGAGCCGGGCTATCTTGGCCTTGACCCGCCCGATATGCTTCGAGGTAGCCTTGTTGTAGGGAGTCTTGACTAACTCGTCCTCAAGCTCCTTGATCTGTTCCTCAAGACTACTCATTCCTATATTATTCGCCGCACGTCCGAGATATAGTTGTCCATGGAAGTATGAACACTGCCGCCAGAGAGATCCAGCCTTGACGGAGAAAACCGCTTTCCGGCGGGGATACTATTATAACCGATTCAGGGAAAGTGATGCTTGCCCATACGGTGTGTGAATACCATGATCTCGGTCCTGTACGTTGATGACGAGGCAGACCTTCTCGAGATCGCCAAGCTGTTCCTGGAACAGGCACCGGATTTTCTGGTAGATACCTCCCTTTCTGCAGCCGAGGCTCTCCAGGTTCTGGAGAAAAAAGAGTACGATGCCATCATATCCGACTACCAGATGCCGGAGATGGATGGCATCGGTTTTCTGCAGACCCTCCGGGGGAGAGGAGAGACGATCCCGTTCATCATCTTCACCGGACGGGGCAGGGAAGAGGTTATCATCGAGGCGCTCAACAGCGGCGTGGATTTCTATCTCCAGAAAGGAGGGGATCCGACATCGCAGTTTGCCGAGCTGAAAAATATCATCATCAAATCGGTCCGGCAGAAGCGGGCAGAGGATTTCCAGCGCCAGTCCGAGAAGAGGATGGCAGAGATCCTCAACCACCTTCCCGAAGCGACCTTTGCCATCAACCATGAGAGCCGGGTCATTGCATGGAACATGGCAATAGAAGAGATGACCGATGTCAAAGCGGCAGATATCCTGGAGAAAGGCGACTCTATCTATGCGGTTCCGTTTTACGGCACAAAAAGGCCCATGCTCATCGATCTGATCGATGCGGACGATGCCAGGCTTGCAGAACTGGGATATGAAGATATCCGGCGCGAGGGATCGGCCCTGATTGCCCAGACCACCCGGGCCCGCCCGCAGGGAAAAGAGATGGTCCTCTGGATCAAAGCCACGCCGTTCTATGACGAAAACGGCCGGCGGGCTGGCGCCATCGAGACGATGAGGGATACCACTGCCGAGAGAGCCGCAATCCGGGCACTCCGGGAGAGCGAGACCAAATACCGGAGCATCCTGGAGAACATCCAGGATGTATACTACCGGAGCGATACGGACGGCAACCTCATCCTTGCCAGCCCCTCCATTGCACCCCTGCTGGGATATGATTCGGCATCCGACCTTATCGGCAAGAACATCGCACTCACCACCTACTTCCATCCAGAGCAGCGAAACGAATTCCTTGCCGAGATCAACCGGACAGGATCAGTAACGAACTTTGAAGTGACCCTGAAGACAAGGGACGGGAAAGCGGTACCGGTCATAACAAGCAGCCACAAATATTTTGACGCTGACGGCAATTTCCAGGGAATCGAAGGGATCTTCAAGGATGTCACGGTACAGACAAAGACCCTTGACGAACTGAGGGCTGCCTACGAACAGATCACTGCCGCAGAAGAGGAGATGCGGGCGCAGTACGAGGAGCTCAGGTTCGGGCAGGATGCCCTGCGCAAGAGCGAGCAAAAACTGCAGGGCATTGTCAATGGATCTCCCATCCCGCAGTTCGTTATCGACAGGGACCACAAGGTCATCAGCTGGAACCGGGCACTCGAAGTGTACAGTGGGGTGAAAGCGGAAGAGGTTGTCGGCACCAGCCAGCAGTGGCGGGCGTTTTACCCATCCGAACGCCCCTGTATGGCAGATCTCCTGGTGAACGGTACAGTGGAGAAGATCCCGCAGTGGTACCAAGGAAAATACAGCGAGTCGAGGTATATCGAGGGGGCGTACGAGGCCACCGACTTCTTCCCGCATATGGGACCAAAGGGAACCTGGCTCTACTTCACCGCTGCACCGATACACGATGAGCAGGGGCAGGTTATCGGTGCTGTCGAGACGCTCGAAGATGTTTCCGGGGTGAAAGCCAACGAAACCGCAGTCCGGGAACGCGAGCAACAGTACCGGGCCCTGTTCTACGAGAACTATTCTGTGTCCCTGCTCATCGACCCGGAATCGGGGCTGATCGTTGACGCCAACACGGCGGCCTGTGAATATTACGGTTATCCCCTCGAAAAACTGACATCGATGGGAATTTACGATATCAACCGGCTTCCGAGAGCAAAAGTCCTTCAGGATCTCCAGGTTGCAAAGAGCAAAAAAGAGAAGCACTTTTTCACCACCCATTATCTGGCAGGCGGCGAAGACCGGAATGTTGAGATCTATTCCGGCCCGATAACGGTTGCGGGAAGGCCGCTCTTCTATTCGGTGATCCATGACATCACCGACCGGAGGCGGGCCGAAGTGGCTCTCCACGAGAGCGAGAGCCGGCTGAGCGCCATAATACAGGGATCGCCGATTCCCCAGTTCGTTATTGACCAAGACCACCACATCATACAGTGGAACAGGGCCCTGGAAAAGTACAGCGGAATTCTCGCCAGGGATGTAGCGGGGACAAACCAGCAGTGGAGGGCTTTTTACGAAGAGGAGCGTCCCTGTATGGCCGACCTTCTTCTTGACGGGAAGATTGAGGAGATCCCGGTATGGTACTCCGATAAATATATCCGGTCGGCACTCATTGACGGGGGATACGAAGCAACCGATTTCTTCCCCCACATGGGACCTGAGGGGACCTGGCTTCATTTCACTGCAGCCCTCATCCGGGATGCGGGGGGAGCCGTCATCGGTGCAGTTGAGACCCTGAATGATATTACCGAGCTGAAGAACACGGAAAAGAATCTCCGGGCAAGCGAAGAGAAATACCGCACAATCCTGAATAACATCCAGGATACGTACTATCGTTCTGACCGTGACGGGAACCTTGTCATGATAAGTCCCTCGGGGGCAAGATTGCTGGGATATGATTCCCCGGACGAGATCCTGGGATGGAACATTGCAGAGAAGATGTATGCAAACCCGTCGGAACGGGCCAGACTGCTCGAAACCATACAAGAGACCGGGTCCGTGAAGGATTATATCGCGAACCTCAGACGAAAAGACGGTTCCGTTGTCACGGTATCCACCAACAGCCAGGTCTATTCGGATGCTGAAGGTACTGTCCAGGGGATTGAAGGCATTATCCGGGACATCACGGAGCGCCGGCGCCAGGAGGAATCCCTGAAAGCATCTGAAAATCTCTACCGGTCCATTTTCGAGAACACCGGGGCGGCAACCATCATCATTGCACCCGACACCAAGATCCTCCTTGCCAACAGCACCTGGGAGAATCTCACCGGGGTCAGAAAGGAGGAGCAGGAGAACCTGAGGAGCTGGACCGATTTCATTTATCCCGAGGACGTGGAACGGATGAAGCAGTACCACTATGCCCGGCGGAAAGATCCTTCCCTTGCTCCCCGGCGCTACGAGGCCCGGCTCATCGATGCATCGAACGCGGTTCATGAATGCATAGTCTATGTGGACGTGATTGCCGGTTCTTCGAACAGCGTTGCATCCCTTGTCGATATTTCAGATCTGAAACATGCCGAGGAAGCCCTCCAACAGATCAACAAGAAGCTCAACCTGATGAGCAGCATAACGCGCCACGATATCATCAACCAGGTCACCGCAGTGTCCGGGTACCTGGAACTCTTAAAACAAAGGATACCGGGCGAGAAGGAACAGGAGTTCATCCAGCAGGCGGAAACTGCTGCACGGAACATCGAGCGCCAGATCACGTTCACCGGCATGTACCAGGATATCGGGGTGAACAGCCCCAAGTGGCAGCAGGTAGCAGATATCGTCAGGGATGCCGCAAGCCAGTTGCCGCTGGGCAGCGTAATACTCGAAACGGACCTTGACGCAATTGAGATCTACGCAGATCCGCTGCTCATTAAAGTCTTTTACAACCTGATCGAGAACGCTCTCAGGTATGGCGAGAAGATCACCAGGATCCGGTTCTCGTACCGGGAGACCGAAGAAGATCTGGTCATTGTCTGCGAGGACGATGGCGTCGGGGTTCCTGAAAACGACAAGGATCGCATATTTGACCGGGGGTTCGGCCGGCACACCGGCTTTGGGCTCTTCCTTGCCCGGGAGATCCTCTCCATCACCGGCCTCACCATCCGGGAGACCGGGGTGCCGCAGCAGGGGGCCCGGTTCGAGATCCATGTCAGGAAGAGCGGTTACCGCATGGTATCCCGGGCATGAATCACAGGATCGCAGGCAGGGATTGCCACCCGGTCTCAGGTTATCCGGCAGACACTGCGCGGACACCCCCCGCAAGGCGACTGACGGTAAGGGGTCTCCCCGCAGTGGCAGGTTCCTTGAGGGCGAAGACAGAGAACCTTTAAGTAAAAATATCGCCCATTTTAGTGAGCAACTGCTGCTATAGTGTAGTCCGGCCAATCATGCGAGCCTCTCACGCTCGCGACTGGGGTTCGAATCCCCATAGCAGCACTTTTGCGCTCAGGGTCCGATTCTCTAAATTGTTTTTCTGGAGAGCGCAAGCTAAATCTGCGTCCCGGCCGGGACACTGTTCCGAATTTTAGGAGATTTTCAGGGTTCAGAAACCCGCGTGCACAAAATATAGCGGATCGATGAGGATCTCATACGATCCAGTCAAACCCGTGCACTGCCCCGCCGACACCTGCTTCAGTCATATTTCTCGAACAAGGCCGGATTCTGACGGCGGATTATCCATCGCCGGATCAGAACCGCGGCAACAAGGATGACGATCGCACCACCGACAATCAACAGGATAGCGGACGGGAATCCTTCAGATGCCGGCTGCATGGCGGGAACTGCTGTTGTTGCGGTGATGACTGGTGTTCCCGGTACGGGTGTCATGCTGCCGGAGGTCTGGACAGGAGCCCGGTATGCAGGGGTCGTGGCGGCAGGTGTCACGTTGCCCGCACTTCCGGTGAGATTGACCTGTCCGGTGATGGCAAACCGGGAGAATCCTGATCCTTCTGCCGTATAATAGGCTTCGCCCTCCTTTATTGCCGTAAGCATCGTGGGAAGTGCTTCCCAGTCCTTGCCGTTGCTGTGGTACAGGACAATATCTTCAGGTGCGAGCTGGTGTTCCGTGATCCATGCCAGCGGCACAACAAAGAGGATCTTCGCATCGGTTATCTCGATGAAACGGGCCGGCGAGAGATCCACATATTCGTACACGATTCCCGGCGGCGGGTGCATACCGGTGCCGGGGCCGTCCGCTTCTTGTGCGGTCACGATCAGGTCGCGGAGCTCGATCCCCGTCACCTCAACCCGGATAACCGGGGTCTTCCCGATCTGGCCGACCTGGACAGAGACCGTTGAGGAGGGTTTCTGGACCGGGGCCCTCTGCTCGCGCCGGGCGGGAGCGGGTCCGTCGTCGGATCCGCCATTGGGCTGAGGACCCGGTGTCGGTGTTGGGGTGATCACATTCGTAAAAACGTATGCCTTACCCTGCCCCACCGTACCGGAGACCGTGGCATTGTAAGCACCGCTGACAACGGTACTCCCGTTCGCTGCAACGGCCCGCCCGAAGTTGTCCCACTCGTGCCGATCTGTCGCCTGGAGTGTCTGCTCTTCACCCCAGTTGTTGGTACCACCGAGATCCCGGGAGAAGAGGTACGCTTTGCCGGTGTCTGCGGTCTCTGACCCAGCCCACGGCGCCCCGACCATGACCCTGCTTCCGGTGATCGCCACACCGTACCCGAATGCACTGGAGCCTCCGTCGGAAGCCGTCAGGATCTTCACTTCGCCCCAGGTGTCCGCACCGCCCTGGTTCTTCGAGCGGATGTACGCCTTGCCCGCATAGAGATACCCGCCCGCGGTACTGTTCATGGCACCGATGACCGCGGTATCCCCATCCAGTGCTACCGAGGAGCCTAGCTGGTCCCCGGCTTCACCGTCGGATGCTGCGAGAATCCGGACCTGCCCCCACTGGTCGGCCCCTCCCTGGTTGCGGGAGAAGATATAGGCTTCACCCTGGCCATCGTTCGCACCAACCGTTGCATTATCCGCCCCGACGATTACCGTTGAACCGGCAATTGCTATCGATCTTCCGAACTGGGCGAATGTTTTCCGGTCGGTTGCATTGAGAATTGCCACCTGGCCCCAGTTATCTGCTCCGCCCAGATTCCGGTAAAAGACGTACGCCTGCCCCTGGTTCTGGTATGCCCCGCTGGCATCGGCCAGATAAGCCCCGACAACGGCAGTATCACCGCTCACTCCCACGGATTCGCCGAAATTGGCATCGGTCGAAGCATCCGAGGCAGTGAGGATCTTCACCTCACCCCAGTTGTCCGCACCGCCCTGGTTTCGGTAAAAGATATACGCCTCGCCCGTATGGGTTGGGGCTGCACATATAGAGCCCACGACGGCCGTGTTCCCGTCAATGGCCACGGACTCGCCGAAACAGTCGTTATTCGCCCCATCGGAGGCCTGGAGGATCTTTACCTGGCCCCACTGGTCAGTCCCGCCCTGGTTCCTGGAGTAAATGTATGCCTGTCCTTTGTTTGTGCCACCAGCGTCGGCATAGGGAGCCCCGATTATCGCGGTATCCCCGCTGAGGGCCAGCGATGTGCCGAAATAATCCTTGAAATTCCCGTCCGATGCCTTCAGGATGGCTACCTGCGAGATCGTGGGATCAATGGTGACCGGGTACATTGCTCCATCATCATCGATCTCCCACACGAGAGTGTTTTCCGACAGGATCTGCCGGACCGGAAGAGCCCTGCCAAGCGCATCCGTCACGGCAAGGCCCGAGCAGGCAAATACCGGGCCTTTCGTGTTTCCCAACAGAAGAGCCGGCCCGTCAAGGGATGGCGTGAGGTTGCCCGACAGGGCGTATACCACCCGGAACGGCCCTGTTCCGCCAGGACGCGTCCTCAGGGTAAGCCCCTGCTCGATACCCTCATCGCGGTTCAGGTACCATTCCGTGTAGTCCGCCCGCCGGCTTTCCAGCAGGTTGCTGCTCACGCTCACCCTGCCGGGTTCCGCCATATCCGCACGGTTGCCACGAGTTATGCCGGCAAGCTGCATCCCGAATGACCCGCTCCTGGCGGATAGTATCACTGTTCCGGATCCCATTACCCGGATACGGGTTTCCTGGCCGTAATTGTCAGCCATCCATACGCCCTCCCGATCATCATACCGGAATACGGCAGGGAGATTCTCCCTGATGCCGGGTGTCCCCCCAAAAAGAGCGGAGTACTGCCCGGAAGGAGACAAAAGGATGGTGGTTTTTCCGGGATCCGGCATATGGATCGTCCCTGCGGTGACAGGCATAATACAGATCGGCAATGCTAGAAGAACAATCCAGACTGCGATCCATCCCGCAGAGGGTCTGTCATCCCAGCTGTGGCATGACTGCACTCCAGGAATTCGGGCAGGTTTTTGGACAATCAGCATATCGTCATCAATCCTCCCGGTCGATTCTGAAACACCGGCTGAAACGAGGGGTCGCCGTACACTGCAATCCTACGGGTGCGGAAATATCCCCGCCCACATAAAAAGGAAATTTTTTTGTGAGATAATATATTTATTGGAATTATTTTTAAGGATCCGGATGCCTTCATATACCGCAGGGGGAAATTTCCGCTGTATCAGGGCTCACGCGTCCCCCCATCCGGGTATTGGTGGCCTGGAGCACATCAGCGGTACGCCGCCACTCCCCCGTTACTGCATTGCGAGTGGACTTTTCTCACACCCGGATCGGTGTTCGTGCACGAGGGCATACCGGATGTCACAATTTCTGGACCGGAATACGGGCACTCTGCAGAAAATGGAGTGCCGCAAACCATACTACGGTATCTATACCCCGATGTAGGGGAAGACATTCGTGGGAGTGTGGAGCATCGATGCCTGCTGCAGGGGAAGCACCACGGCAAAATACCATGCAAGGCTGACAATGGTGCCGAGAATAGCCAGACAGATAATGAATTTTACGAGATTCCTGAGTGCGTCGGGTTGATGAGTTTCGGACATGTGTATATCTCCGGTTGTACTCCGTTCTTGCAGGATAGATGATAAATAATTGTTTCCCGCGTCTCTCTTTTTTACGGATAGTATTCCCCAAGCAGCATCCGGTCCGGCTGACCATCCGGGAGAAAATTATTGAGAAGCAGGGACGTTCCCGGCACCGGATGTTCCCGACAGTGACCGTTGATCTCCGGTTACAAAAAGGTGGTTTTTTCTTTCTACCATGGGAACGGTAAGCGTTGCTGATGGATTCATATACTGCTAACACCTATTCCTCACCGGTGAGCCCAGCATGTCCAACGAACAGATGCTCAAAGAGACAACTACCCAGCTCAGGGAATTCCTGGTAACCAAGAATGTCCTGGGCGAGCCGGTCATTTTCGGGGAGAAAGTCGTGGTTCCGGTAGCCCGTTACGGATTCGCGTTCGGCGCCGGGGGAAACAATGGAAAAGAAGGAAGCAACCAGGGTGCCGGTGGCGGCGGGGGTATTGAACCGGTTGCACTCATTGTCCTTCACCGGGACGTGAAAGGTGCAGAGGGCATACAGATCATGTCCCTTAAGAAGGACAGCGCCATTGCACAGGCAATATCGGCGATAGGAGAGTCGCTTGCCCCCCAGGTGATCAGCGCCATCAAATCCTTAAACGAGAACGCAAAAGTTCCGGCAACGGACAGGAAAGAAGAGCCCTGATCTCCGGTATTGCATGGATGCACTTCTCCTGACAGCATGCCTCCTGGGATGTCTCATCATCGCGATCTTCATCCCGCTCGCTCTCCTGTATGTGATCCCAGTGCGATCCGTACTGAGTTTTACTATCAGGGAAAACTCGGCACGGGACGCCTTCACGATCACCTGGGGGGTTTTGGGGGCTCGGATAGAGCATGACCGGATGGGAACCCGGATGGAGCTGCTTGTCGGCAGACGGGTCCTGAAAACCATTCTCCCTGACCGCATTACCATGGGCAGCAGGGGGGACCGGATACCCCCGGGATCTCCAAAAAAAAGCCCCCGGTTCTCAGGAAATCTGATAAAGCCCATCGAAATGTTCGGATCGGTTATCTGGCAGGAGAGCCGGTTTATGGGAGCTAAAGGAAAGATCGTCCTCGGGCTTGGCGATCCTGCGCTGACAGGGTTATGCTACGGGTATTACTGGGCATGCCGTTTCATGCTCGAAGCGCTGCATATCCGGATCGAGGTTGAGCCGATCTTCGACCGCGAAGTCTTCTCCTGCGATATGGATATCCGGATGGATCTTTGCCACCCGCTTCGGGTTATCATCGCACTCTTCCGGCTGATGAAGTCACTTTTTGCAGAAGGTTTTACCACTATCTTCCGACACAATTCCCGGGGTGCTGCTGCGTGAAGGCAGCCATACGGCTCCAGGATCCGTTCATAGACGGGGACCGGAAGATCTATCCCGTTGTCACCGAAACGGGCGTTACCATGGGACTGGGCATGACTGCGACAGTCACACCGGTTGCCCTGATTATTGAAGAAGGGGGCGATTTTACCGGTGCAACTCTTGAGGAAACTTCCCTTGAAGATATCCTGCGCCGCCTTATTGCAGGAGAGCAGGAGGGGTGAATCCCGGAGGAATTCCGGAAAGGCTCAAAAAGACAAACCCGGCAAATGCAGCGGAACTTGAATCTGCCGGCCATTTTTTCATTTCTTAACAAATTCTGAATTCGCAGGTTTCAGCATCCCGGCAGTTCCGGCAGACCTGCAGGACAATCTCACAGTGGGGACAGTCGGGCTTCTTTTCGAGGTCGCAATTGTCACAGTCAGGTTCCAGGAAGTCATCACCGATTATTTCAAGACCCTCCGGAGGTTCATTTTTTCCGGGATTTTTCCGAAACCGCTCCGCACACGCATTGCACAGGGCATCGAGGCAGGATTCACATTCCTCTTTCAAGGGATCGCAGCCCCAGGTCAGGTAGGTCATGAGAGCACCTACCGGTTGATGCCCGGTCTACAAAAAGCCGATTGCGTACAGGGTACACCTGAGAGATGTCTGACCCTGCGGACGACAGCGAACACAAATTATCCCTCCCGACCCCCCTTCCCGAAAAAGCTTGAAAGAGCCCCGGTTTTTCGGTATAATCCTGATTCATTTTCTGCGGAAAAATGATCGGGGCCTGGGGGGGTCTGTGGTGAAAGTTTTGAAATTCATTCTCCAAAAGGGGAGTAAAAATCTAAAATTACGACGGAGAATTCCGACTTATGGCAAGCGGGTAAAATTTTTTTTTCACCACAGACCCCCCCAACAAATCCACCGGGCCGGAGTTGCCGGGAGATCAACAAGCCCGTTCCTTTCGGAAACAACCGGTTCCCGGAGCCCGGTCCTGAGATAATGCATACGGAAAAAAGGAAAATGCATGAAAAGGGGATAGATCCGATGACCGGTCCGGTCAGATCGCCCGGAAGCGTTTGACAACGAGATCCATTCCCTTCTTCTTGATCTCGATCTTGATCTTGGTCTCTTTGTACGCCACTTCGAAAATGCCGATCTTGCCCGAGGCAACGAGACGATCCAGGGCGATCTTGTCAGCCCTTGTCATCCTCTTGAAATCGTCTCCTTCATACACAACTTTTACCATGCTGATCCTCCAAACCTGATATGGTGGACAATTGACCGGAATCCTTATCAATTTTGTGCGATGCGTGTTCTGACCGATTCTTACAATCCGGATACCAAATAGCCCGTAATTTCCGCGTATTTATGAGGAAACATTTTATAGTCTATCCCTGCATAACCCTATATGAAGAGTTATGAGCAGGGAGAAGATCAAGGTTCCCGGAAGAGCGTATGAGGAGTTAATCGCCCTTCAGCGCGAGATTCACTTTACGCAGGATCACCAGGACACGATTAAAAAAGCCGAAGACCGCGGGTACATGAACGCTGCCAACTGGATCCGGCAGAACGAACAGGCGTACAAGATCGGCTTTGCCTGGGGATTTGAACCCATGGACGACGAACCCCAGGGCAATCTCCGGGATATTCCCGTGCGGGAATCCCCGGCCCCCCGGAGGACCATCACCCGGCCCGAGAAGCAGGTTCTTGAGCCAAGGGCCGAGAAAGAGGCCAAGCCCATCCGGAGATCTTCCTCCGGCTCCAAGGGCAGCTCCAAGAGCGGTTCCAGAAGCAGCGGCGGATTCTTCGCAGGCATCAAGAACTGGCTCGGGAAATATTTCTGATCTTTTTTTTCTCGTTGATGCCTGTTTCCGGGGCAGGATCTCACGGGATCGTTCCGGGCGGATCCTTTTTTGGGGTATCCATCGGCAGGAATATGCATGGCACCCGCAAACACTAGTTCTGGACTGTTACCATGCCACGGGATCTTTCTGAAAAGGATATTGCCATTCTCAAAAAACTTGCACCCGAATGCGGCGAGCTGACCTGCTCGGGTTCGGGACACACGTTCCATTCGATCCTCCCGCCGGTCTCCAACCACTTCTCCGAAGACAGCAATGATTTTCTGGAAAGGATCGGCCGGCTCAGCAACGAGGAACTCACCTATATCACCGGACTCATAGAAAAGGGCGAGGAGAGCATGGGCTGCCTCCCGGTCGAAGACGTCGAGGCGCTCGTCCATCTCGTCCACGACCGGCTCTCGCCGGAGATTGCCAAGAAAGTGATCGACGCCTACGAGTCCGGGTATTCCTGCGAACACTGAGGCTTTGAAGCGTTATGGCGGACATTGGCCGGCTCGCTTCCGGGCTGAACGGCGCAACGGTAAAAGAACGGAAAGAAGCTGCAACATTGCTGGGCAAATCCGGGGATCCCGCTGCTGCCGGGCCGCTTGGATCGGCTCTTGACGATACGAGCGGGCCGGTCCGGATGGAGGTTGTCCTCTCTCTCGGACGGCTTGGGGATTCCGCAGCGGTCCCGTTCCTTGTCCGGGCCCTTGACGATCCCGAACCCTCCGTGCGGGCTGCGGCAATCGCCGGCCTTGGGAAGATCCGGGACCCGGCCGCTGCCGATCCCCTTATTGCCTGCCTGAAAGACAAAAATCTCCAGGTCAGGATCGGCGCTGCGCAGGTGCTGGGAAGACTTGGGAACCGGCGGGCACTCGAACCCCTGCGGGAACTTTCCCGCGATCCATTCTCCGATGTAAGAGAGGCCGCGTCCGAAGCAATCGGGAGACTGGGGAAATGACCCGCGGGATACCAGGCCTGTATCCACCCAATATTTTATCATAGACTCTTGGCAACACTATCACATCCGAACCGGTGATTGATATATGGCAGAACAGATGGGACCTGTCGAATTCATAATCAAATTCTTCTCGGCAGTACCGATGATCTTCTACATGATCGTGGCAGTCATGCTCACGATCATCGCGTTGTTTTCGGTCTACGATGCTGCACAGCTGATCGCCCAGATGATCGCAAACAGGGATTTTACCAACAGCCTGATTATCGGCGTGATCAATTCGATCCTTCTGACCATCACGATCATCGTCCTCTTCGAGACCGTGACAGTCTACTTCAGGACAAAGCACGTGGAAGTGCGGGCCCTGCTCACCGCCGGCCTGACCGGCATGATCCGGCATGTCCTGGTATACAACATGGGATCGGTTGACCCGTATGTGCTCGTGGGAACGGTCGCCCTCCTTGCGGTCCTGATCGCAGGCATTGTACTCATCAAGCCGGAAGGAAGCAGCTGATCTTTCAGGACAAAAACAGGGGATCAATTCATAAAAACAGGATTATGCCGGCCATCATCGAAGCTCGTGATCTTGGGAAGAATTACGGGAAGACCGCTGCAGTCAGCGGCATCCGTTTTTCCGTGAAATCCGGGGAGATATTCGGGTTCCTCGGCCCGAACGGTGCCGGAAAGACAACCACGATGAAGATGATCACCTGCATCTCTCCCCGGAGCTCGGGAGATCTTGCGGTCTTCGGCATGGACCCGGACAAGAGCCCGGCAGAGATCAAGCAGCGGCTGGGCATTGTTCCTCAGGAGACCAATCTCGACCCGGATTTTTCCTGCTTCGGCAATCTCTTCACATATGCCCGGTATTTCGATATTCTGCCCGGGGCTGCTGAAAAAAAGGCCGATGAACTGCTGGAGTTCGTGCAGCTCCAGGAGAAGAGGGATGTGTCGGTCGACAAGCTCTCCGGGGGAATGAAACGGCGGCTGATCCTTGCCCGGGCGCTTGTCAACAGCCCGGACCTGCTCATCCTTGACGAGCCGACCATCGGCCTCGACCCCCAGGCCCGGCACCTGATCTGGGAGAGGCTCCGGCTCCTGCGGGCGGAAGGAAAAACCATTGTCATGACCACGCATTACCTGGATGAAGCAGCCCGGCTCTGCGACCGGCTCGTGATCATGGACAACGGGAAGATCCTGGAAGAAGGCACTCCCGCGGATCTCGTCAGGAAGCATGTTGGCGAAGAGATCGTGGAAGTGGAGAACACCCCCGGGGTGCTTGCCTGCCTTGACGGGATGCAGATCGCCTATGAAACCTTCGGGGATACCATCCAGATCGCAACCGGATCTGCCCGGGACGTGGCGCGGACCCTCTTTGACCGGTGCCAGCCCAAAAAAGTGCTCACCCGTCCTGCATCGCTGGAGGACGTATTTCTGAAACTGACCGGGAGGACTCTCAGGGAATGAACGCAGTACCCGTCTTCACCCTGCCAAAGATCACAAGGCGTGCCGTCAGGGTCTGGCAGCGGAACCTCGGGGTCTTTGTCCGGACCTGGAAAGTGAACTTCTTTCCTCCGTTCATCGAGGCCTTCCTCTACCTCTTTGCCATCGGCCTCGGCATCGGGGCTTATGTCGGTGTCATCAACGGAATTCCCTATGTGAACTACATTGCACCTGCAATTCTGGCTATTGCCGTGATGAACTCCGCGTTCTTCGAGTGCACGTACGGTTCCTATGTCCGGATGTATTACCAGAAGAGCTTCGATGCCATGATCGCAACCCCGCTCTCGATAGAGGATGTTATCGCGGGGGAGATCCTCTGGGGAGCCACGCGCTCGGTCATGTATGTCGCGATCATGCTCCCGGTCCTGGCAGCGTTCGGGGTCATCTCGCTCCCCGCCTCCCTGCTTGCCATCCCGCTCGCGTTCCTCGGGGGGCTGTTGTTTGCCGGTCTCGGGATGTGTTTTACGGCAATAACGCCCGGGATCGACACCCTCAACTACCCGGCATTCCTCTTCATCACCCCGATGACGCTCTTCTCGGGAACGTTCTTCCCGCTCGCACTCCTGCCGCAACTGCTCCAGTACGTGGCCTTCCTGGTCCTGCCGCTTACCCATATCGTTGCGATCATGCGGATGTTCACCCTGCCTTCGTTCTCGTGGATGCTGCTCATCCATCTCGCCTATATCCTCGTTTTCGCAACTATCGTCTGCATCCTCTCCATCAACCTGATGAAGAAACGCCTGATCGTTTGACCAAAGAAAAGAAGAATCTCAGTCCCGGCGGGCTATACGAAGCACATACAGCATTTCATCTTCAACAGGCTCTTCTGCAAAGACTGAAACCCTGTAGCCGAACTTCTCGAATATCGCACTGACTTCAGGGAGACCGGTCAGGGAAGAGACAAGGAGAAGGATCCGCCCGTTGGGGGTAAGGATCGTTCCCACCATTCCGGCAAAGCGCCCAATGGCTTCCCGCCCGGTAGATCCCCCGTCGAGCGCGTACTCCAGCCAGTCATCGATCCGCTCCTCCGGCTGCGTGGGCAGGTAAGGGGGGTTGAAGAGGATCAGATCAAAGGGTCCCCGAAGGCCGGAAACGAGATCGGTGCGGATCACGTCAAGCCCTTTTTCCCGGGCACAGGCTGCAGCATGCGGGTTGATATCCGTTGCAAGGACACGGACTGTTTTTGGGAGCCCCGCTGCAACGGTACCTGAACCGGTACCTACTTCCAGCACCCGGTCGGCGGGCCGTACCTCGGCCTGTGCTGCCCGGAGGAGAAGGAAGGTATCGGCCTCCGGTGCGTAAACCTGGGCGGGATCGTAGGACATTATTCATGAATGATACAACGGGGCGGGCAAAAAGGGATTGCCTCACGTCAGCAGTGAAACCACCGGACGGCAAAAGAGCAGGACAGAAAAATGCGATGTACAATAAACCTGCCGGTAGTTTATTATCGGAAATCTGGCCATTCATCCCATTTTTTCAGAAAATGACCGAAGCCGGGAAAAACCCCGGGAAATACCCCTGCATGATACCCGACGGGAAAACGGTTACCGGAGATTCAGCAGAAATATCAAAAATGCCCCCAATAGATGTAAGAGAAGGGAGAGGACGCATGCGGACACTGATCGAAGAAGCACAAAGGGGAAGGATCACACCCCAGATGCAGCAGGTTGCAGGGGAGGAGAATATTGATCCGGAGATACTCCGCGGACATGTAGCTGCAGGACGGGCAGTCATCATGCAGCGGGGGAAACGGATGGTGGGTATTGGTAAGGATCTCCGGACCAAGATCAATGTCAACCTGGGAACATCCACGGGCAAAGCATGCCTTGAAGACGAGCTTGAAAAAGCCCGCATTGCGGAAGAGTTCGGAGGCGACACCATCAGCGACCTCTCGATGGGCGGGGACATTACGGCCATCCGGGCTGCAATCCTTGCTCATACAACCCTTCCCATAACAACCGTTCCCATTTACCAGACCGTGGTGGAGCATGGTCTCAAAGAGATGACGTCCGAGGATATCCTGGATACCCTCCACAGGCACGCCGAGCAGGGGATCAGTTCCTGCGTTGTCCACTGCGTAAGCCGGACCATGCTCGACCTGTACAGGAAAAAGAAGAGGATTCTTGGCCTGGTCTCAAAAGGCGGATCCATCACCAGTGCATTCATGCTCAAAAACCAGTGCGAGAATCCCTACATCGAGCATTTCGATGAAGTTCTCTCCATCTGCCGCAAACATGATATCGTCCTCTCGCTCGGAAACACCGCCCGGAGCGGGTGCATCCATGACCAGCGGGACGCCATGCAGCGCGAGGAGATCCGGGCCAATGCTGCCCTTGCCAACCGTGCCCATGAAGCCGGAGTCCAGGTGATCATCGAAGGGTGCGGCGGCCATATCCGGAGCGACCGGATTCCCCGGTATATCCGGGAGTACCGGAAAGCTTCTTCGTTCCCGCTCTTCGTAGCCGGCCCCCTGCCAACGGATATAGGCGCAGGCTACGACCACATTGCCGGGGCTATCGGGGGTAGTGCGGCAAGCGCTGCCGGTGCCGATTATCTCTGTTACATAACACCTGCCGAACATCTCGGCCTTCCCGGCCCGGATGCGGTCAGGGACGGCCTCATCGCCTTCCGGATTGCCGCCCATGTCGGCGACACCGTGAAGTACAGAACCGATGCGGAAGACAAAAAGGTAGCCCGGCTCCGGGCCTCCCTTGACCGGGAAGGCCAGATCCGCTGCACCATGCATCCTGCCCGGGCCCGGGAACTATCCGACGGCGATGGCGAATGCACGATGTGCGGGGAGTTCTGTGCAATCAAGATCATGCGGGAATTTTAGGGCATCCCGCCATCCGGGATTATCCGGTTATGGAATCGTGGAAGATCCCTTGTTTTGCATCTTTTTGGCAGCGCTCATAGTTTGCGGCAACACACGCAGGTGACGTGTTCGCATAACAGTAGGCACACAGGTGCATGCAGGTGGAGTACTGCCCGATATCCTTTGATACAATACACGTGCACGCGTTCCTCTGTCCCGGATCCCTGAGCCGCCGGGCTGCGACCGCGGGATCAAGACGTCCATCGAGTGCTGACTGCCCGTCCGGCCGGAGGAATTGCATCAGGGCCGGATCCTGCGAGAACTCTTCGGTAAGCAGGGAATAACTGATGCACTGCCCCTTTGCTATCCCGTATTGAGAGAGGTCGCCCGCCTCTCCGCAGGCAGAGATCTCAAGACCCCATCCCCGGTTGAGAGCGGCAAGACCCTCACAGAAGCGGTTCCGCTCTATCTCCGTGAATTCCCGTACTGAGGGAAATCCCTGTACCTGGAGATTCCTCTGGACCTTACGGTACTTCGCAATATCAACAAAACTGAAGACCATACGGCGTGTGTACGGGGAGATCTGATCCCCGATAGATCGGATCTTCTCGAGCAGTGAATCTACCGTGATCTCATCTGAAAGAACCAGGGGATCGAACCGCCAGACAACCCGGCCTTTCCCGATCCGGTGCGAGAGCCGGATGAAGGTCCGGATCCGCTCGTCCACCGGGGGGACCCGGGGTTCGAGCCTTTCGGTATCGTAGCCATTGAGCGTGAAGAGGAAGTAGTAACCGTACCCGAGCCGGTCAAGAGAGTCAAGATGGCTGATGAACGGGAGAGGGTTCTTGGACCAGAAGACGAAGATCCGGGTTTTTGCAAATGAGACGAAGACAGGGCTGCCTCCAAAAGGGCTCTTCCATTTCACGTACCCGCACCCGAGCCGGGCCATGAACCAGTCCCCGTAGAATGCCGGGATATCTGTGGAGCGGCTGGCGGAGACGATGAGCGGGGCAATAGCATCCACCGATCGCGTTCCGTTAAGAGAATCCGGATCAGCAATTTCCAGCGGGAGATGTTCCCAGCCTTTCCACCGCATTCCTGCTCACCATCCCGGTGTTTTAGGGTGCCTACAGCGTTATCACGCAATATTGGCAATCGTTGCAAAATCTTCCAGGTAGAGGGCCTCAGGCCGGCTCTGGAGGATCTCGGGGGAGACTTCCTGCAGCACCCGGTCCACCCAGACGGGGGAGAGCATGCTCCCGACCGATCCTTTCAGGCAGTTCCTCACCGTCTTTCTCCGGTGGGAGAAGAGCGCCCGGACAACATCGGCATAAAGCCTCCGGTCGTTTATCGGAAAGAGCGGTTCCCGGGGCACGATCCTGACCACCGTTGAATTGACTTCGGGCCGGGGCGAGAAGCAGCTCGGGGGCAGCCGGAAACACTGCCGCACTGCTGCATAGGTCTGGACCATGATGGAGAGCCGGCCGCAGTCTTTTGTCCCGGGACGGGCAATCATCCGGTCGGCAAACTCGCTCTGGTACATCAGCACCGCCTCTTCAAAGCCGACATCGAGAAGCCGGAAGGTGATCTTCGATGAAACAGAATACGGGAGATTGGAGACCGAGAGATCGAACGGGGGAATGGGACACCGGGTCGCATCCCCGTGCTGGAGCGTGAACTGCCCCGAGGCGATCTGATCAGAAAAAGTGTTCGCGAGTTCTTCGCAGAGGATGCCATCGAGTTCGATGGCATGGACGGTTGCACCCCGTTCGAGCAGGGCGCGGGTGAGCGCCCCGTTCCCGGGACCGATCTCGAGCACGGTTCTGCCGTTCACATCCGTGATCCCGGCAATACGGCTGATGGCGTTCTGGTCGATGAGGAAGTGCTGGTCGTTGTGCGCTTTCATTTCGTGGTGAAAACGTGGTATTTGACGTCCTTATCCTGGAGTTCCTCTAAGATCCGGGCCTGGATCATCTTCTCCGGGTGGGGAATCGACTTGATCCGGGTGGATATATCGACAAGGCTCGCAAAGGGTTTCTTCTGGCGCTCGTCGAGGATCTCCCACATCAGTTTCTTGCCGATGCCCGGAAGGAGATGGAGCATGTGAAGCTTGGGAGTGATCGAGATGGCCTTGTTGAAGAACGCAACAAAATCCTGTTCGCGTTCTTTTACAACGCTCTCGATAACAAACGGCAGCTCGCCGCGGGCGGTCGGGGTGAGTTCCTCGTACCCGACACGGCGTTTGACGCGCTCGACTTTCTGCCGTTCGGCATCCCCGATATAGACCTTCTCCTGGATCTCGATCTGCACACCGGTTTTCGGCACAAGTTCGAGCAGCTTGAACTGTTCGACACCCATGGCCTGGACAATCGGTTCTCGCTTAAAAGGGGGGCGGGGATCGTCAGGGTGCCCTTTGAGGAGCACATCGAGTACGACCGCATTTACCTCTTTTTTCTCCGCCTTCATCTGCCACACCTCAGAAGTGTGTCATTACCAGTTCGATGATCGAATCGAGTTCCTCAGGCTGGAGCGTGTACCGCTCTTTTGCAAAGATAGCCCTGACCTCATCCCGGGTCTTTGGCATGATATTTGCAATACGGTAGGCGATCTCCGGCTTCATCTTCTCCATTTTCAGGAGATCGGCAACGAGCGCCTCTGCTTTATCGGGGGTTGTCTTTGCAAGCTGATTGGCATGCTCGATACTGCGCCGGAATTCGTAGGACATCTCCTTTTCAGCAGCGATCCGTTCAGACTCAACGCCCAAAAGGACTCCCCGCATCTCCGGAAGCGTAACCTTCTCTTCGCTAATTATACCCTTAACTTTCATGCCAATCACCTGACAGTGAAATTTACTTTTGTGCTTTTAGATGTTGTGGTCTGGCAATGACGGTCTTGTCAGCGTCACCGTCGCGGATGGTGAGCATCCATGCCCGGCCGCGCTGGCCGATAACCGTGCCGGTCTTCCCGTGGAAGCGGCGGTGCGGCATACCTTTCTGGATGCTGGGTTCAACAACCACATGCACCCGGTCGCCAATCTCGAATTTCTGGATAACGGAGGTTACCGGGGGCAGCCCGCGCTTTCTCAAATCTTTCTTGAACTTATACCGTGTTTTCTTTCTTGGACCATTGTGATGTGCCATTGTTTATTCTCCCTCCTGTGCTCCTTCAACCTGGGTAACGTCGAGGCTGGTGACGTGAGCCGATTTTTTCAGGATCTCGGCAAGACTCGGACTTGTTCTGCCGGAGTCCCCGGATACGAGTTCTTTTATGTAGAGGCCGGCTTCGCCCAGGACTTCGACAACAAATTTGCCGTCCTGCTGCCCCACACACTCAATATCGAGGACCCTTCGCTCCCGGATCTTGTCGGCTCTCCGGTGAGCGACCCTTTCGGGCGTGCGCTGGTATATTGTGACGCCCTGCAAGGTTTTTACGGCTTTTGCGAACTCGTCCGCAGGTAATGCGCCTTCAACCTCGACCAGGATCCTGTATTTTTTATGCGCTTTGTTTGATTTAAGGGTTTCCACCTCTGCACGATCCGCCCAGCGCCGGATCGCAACGGAAACGCGCCCGTCTGCGGTCCGGTTGATCTCTTTTTCCAGTTCCGCAAGGTCGATGGATCGTTTCTTTGGCGAAACCACTTCGAGAATGAAGGGGCGGCCGGTTCCCACCATCCGGGCATCGATATCCTCCCTGCCCGCGCCATGCAGCACGGCATTCTCGGCATCGAACATCTCGATCACCGGCCGGCCGATAAGTTCCTCGACCGAGTCCAGGTACTGTGCCCCGGTGAAGTTGCACTTCTCGCAGCCGGCCCCTTTGCAGGCCCGGCAGTCCCAGTGGGTCTGGGGGATGCCCCGCTCGAACTTCTGGTACCGCCCGTAAAAAAATGCAGAGTTGATCTGGACCTCGACCGTACCCCGGGCGGCATCAAGGATGAGGACCACCTCGGGCTTCTTGAAGTCCACGACCTTGCCGATCCTGGCCGATACTGCTTTGCCCACTTCCCGGTTCACTTCGGACTTGAAGGGTTCGGGCTCGGCAAGCGAGAGATCGCTCCAGACCATCTCCTCGTTCTCGGCTATGAGGGGCGGGACGCGGCAGCCGACAAGGAGTGTCGAGAACTCGATACCCTTCGTGGCCTCGATAACCCGTTCCGCCCAGACCGGGACATCGTCAAAGAAGTTCCCGCAGACCCAGCAGGTGCCCGTGAATTTCTTATACGGCTGGTTCTCGGCAATCGCAAGGGCGATCTTCAGCCCGCGTCCCCTTTCATCGTTCGAGAGCCCATGGGAGCGTTTGCCAAAGAACCGCCCGAGGCAGTGATCGCAGCACTCGCCATAGGCAAGGATAGCCTTTACCTGATCATGTAGTTCCATGTTAGCAACTCCTCCTGTCCAGTTCATTGTGCAATACAGTAATCGTATGATCCGCGTGGAGACATTTCGGCCCTACCGAGAATCGCGGGCATTCCTGTATGAGCGCCTCCTCTTCCTCCGTGAAGTTCAGGTGATCGGAAAGGAGGTACGCGTCCGGAAGCTCCGCAGATCCCCGCACATCGGTTCCCTTCTCATCAAGCACCGCGAACCGGTGGTCGGCAAGGAGTCGTTCCAGTCCGCCTTTCCGGATAAATACTCCCTGGGCGGCCTCGCGGAATTCATTGCCGCAGGGAGTGTCGATAACCTTCTTTATCAGGGCACCGGCACTCCGCTCATCCGGGGAGAGCGAACAGACAGTAGCCCCTGAGAATTTTATGGTTTTTGGCCCTTTGGGTTCACTAGGGAGGACGAGATAGCAGTCCACATCCCTGCGGAGATCGTGCGAGAGGAAGAGCGAGGCATTCACGCACCGGCAGAGGACATCCATCCGGCCCCCGCTTCCAGGTAAATCATTGAGCGAAAATTCCCCGTCCGTCCGGGCACGGTGCCCGATTATCGCAAATGCAGTCATGTCACTGCATTCCCGAGAAGCGCTTCATTAAGCGCTGCATGTTGAATTTCCCGCCGCTTGCGCCCCGCAGTCCCTTGAGGGTGCGCTGCATCATCTTGTAGTATTTCAAAAGTTCCCGCACTTCATCAGGAGTAGCGCCTGCCCCCTGGGCTATCCGCTGCATGCGGGAGCTGTTGATGAGGGCAGGGTCGTCGAGTTCGCCGGGGGTCATCGAGTCCATGATGATCCGGTACCGGACCATCTTCGTGCTCGTGACATCGTACACCCCTTCGGGAAGCTGCATGTTCCCAAGCGGGAGCATCCCCATGATCTGCTTTAAGGGACCCATCTTGTTGAGGGCCTCGAGCTGCTTGTACATGTCGCGGAGGGTGAACTTGCCCTTCATCATGGCGTTGACATCCATGTCGTCTGCCTTGATGGCCTCGCTCGCCTTCTCCATGAGTGCCTTCAAGTCCCCCATGCCGAGGAGCCGGGAGATGAAGCCGTCGGGATCGAACCGCTCAAGATCTTCGATCGTCTCCCCGTTGCCGATAAAAGCAATCCCGCTCTTGGTCTCGGCAACCGCCGAGATGGCGCCACCGCCTTTTGCGGTACCGTCCATCTTGGTGATGATGACACCGTCGATGTTGATCGCTTCGTGGAAACGCCTGGCCTGGTCGCTTGCCTGCTGGCCGAGTGCCGCATCGATCACGAGCCAGCGGTGGGTTGCCTTGGTGAGCAGGTTCAGCTCGATGATCTCCTTGATGAGATCCGCTTCAAGAGCATGCCGGCCCTGGGTATCGACGATGATGAGTTCCTGCTCCCTGAGTGCTTCGAGACCCTCGCGGGTGATCTTGACCGCATCCTTCTCCTGAGGATTACCGAAGCAGGGCACATGAATCTTGGTACAGAGCGTGGAGATCTGGTCGAAGGCACCGGGCCGGAACGTATCCGCACAGACGACCCCGACTTTCATGCCTTTCTTCTGGAAGTACCGGGCAAGCTTTGCAGTAGTCGTGGTCTTGCCGCTTCCCTGGAGGCCGGCCATGAGGATGATCTGGGGCTCCAGTTTCACGTCAGTTGAGGCCCAGACCAGGCGGACCAGCTCCTGGTACACGATCCGGAGCACATGCTCCCTCACATTCATCCCTTTTGGGGGTTCTTCCTCAAGAGAGCGGGTGCGGATGGATTTACTGAGCTCCATCACGAGCTTGACATTGACATCGGATGAGAGGAGGGCCCGCTGGAGATCTTTGACAAGTTCATCGACCGCTGCCCGGTCAACCACCGTTTTTCCGGCCAGTTTCTTGAGAGCGTCTTTTAAGGATGAGGATAGTCCGTCAAGCATCAGGATTCGCCTTCCAGGAGTTCGTCAACTACCCGTGCCGGCTCGAAGGGCATAATATCATCGTATGCTTGGCCGACACCGAGAAACATCAGGGGCTTTCCGATCGTATGGGCAATCGAGATGGCAGCCCCGCCGCGGGAGTCCATGTCCGCTTTTGTCAGGACAACGGCATCGGCACCCACCGTCTTGTCGAACTCGAAGGCCCGGGTCACGGCATCATTACCAGCAACCGCCTCGTCAACATATACCACGAGATCGGGTTTCATCACCCGTTTGATCTTCTCGAGCTGGCTCATCAGGTTTGCTTTGTTGTGGAACCGGCCGGCAGTATCGGCAAGGACGACATCGATCTTGTGGGACATCGCATATTGGACGGTATCGAAGAGGACCGCCGACGGGTCGGCACCTTCCTGGTGCTGGATGACCTTGATCCCGAGGCGTTCGGCATGGACGCTGATCTGCTCGATAGCTCCTGCCCGGTATGTGTCACCGGCGCCGATGACAACGGTCAGGCCCTGCTTTTTCAGATAGGAGCCGATCTTGGCAACCGTGGTGGTCTTGCCGGTGCCGTTGACACCGGTGAAGAGGATCTTCACGGGTTTGGGGTGAGATCGGATATACCCGGTGAGATCAAAACCGCTCCCCAGTACTTCCAGAAGGGCTGTCTTGAGCGCCGAGACAACGAGACTGTCCACGGATTCCCCGATCTTCCGGTGCTTTCCCACGAGCCCTTTCCTGACATGGGCGATGATAGCTTCCGTTGCCGGCAGGGCAACGTCGCTTTCGAGAAGGACAACCTCAAGCTCGTCAAGCGCATCCGCCACATCCTTCTCCGATACGATCAGTTCCCGGTCCTTGATGAGGACTTTGACTTTCTCGACAAACGAGGGTTTTGCTCCGGCTGATGACTGATCTGGAGATGCGGCACCATCAGGTGCTGCCGTAACCGGTGCTTCCGGAACTCCAGATTCTGCCTTCTCCCCGGCAGCCTGGATGCTCCCGCTCAGCCGGTCTCTTGCCGCTTTGAGTTTATCGCGAAGAGCCCCGAACATAACGCGTGTTGCCCCGTTATTCAGCTTCCTGTCCGGCCATGGCCTGCTGGTAGCCCGATTCGATCCGTTTGTTGATCTCGTTCATCTGGGAGCGGAGCCGGTCAAGGGTCTCGGCCACCTTCTTCTGGGAAGCTTCCATCTCGATGATCCGTTCTTTTAAGAACTCAACGGCATCCTTGTTGGAGCGTTCCACAACAACTTCCGATCCTATGGCGAGAAGCACCTTCTCGGGTTCGAGGACTTTTGCCCTGACACTGGCCCCGCCGCCAATCTGGAGAAGGACCGTGTTGTCTTCTGCAGCAAGCATGGCTTCGAGAGCCTCGATAGCTGCATGCGCCTCCATCCTCCCGTTCTCCAGAAGTTCCAGCTGGCTGACAAAAATCTCTGCCTGCTGGCCGTATTCCTTGAGGTAGTGCTGGAGCGTCATGAGTTCACGCTGGTCCATTGGTTGCATGGTATCTGCCATAATTCTCCTCCCGTAAAAAGCGTCCCGGATACAGATGTATTCTGACTCAGGATATGTATGTCGTCCATGAGCATAAATACATCATTGTGCCAGAGGTGACGCGGGACTTTTGGGAGGAGGAGTTTCTCGCGCTGTTATGCCCAATCCGGGCGTTACCGGTTGTCCACGCTCATTGCTTTATTACAAAACAGGGACATACAGAATCACAAGAAACCTGCGGATAACAGGAGGGTTATCATGGATTTCAAAAACAGAGTACTCATCATCGGTTACGGGGCGGTATCCAAGTGCATGCTTCCCATCCTGCTCAGGCACGTGAGCGTACCGCTTGAGAACATCACGATCATTGATTTCAAGGATAAATCCGCAGATCTCAAGGCCTGGACTGCCGGGGGATTACGCTTTGTCAAGAAGAAGATCCTCCCCAAAAACTTGACCGAGGTTCTCTCGGAATACCTGTCTCCCGGCGGCCTCTTGATCGATGTTGCCTGGAACATCGACTGCTGCGAGGTGGCGCAGTGGTGCCATGACAACAATGTCCTCTATGTCAATACATCCGTTGAAGCCTGGGATCCCGATGCAACGGTTGCAACAGCCACTCCGTACGAGAAAACCCTCTATTTCCGCCAGATGCGGCTCATGGAGCTGACAAAAAACTGGAAAGATGCAGCAACCTGCGTTGTTGACCACGGTGCCAACCCGGGCCTCATCTCCCACTTTGCCAAGCAGGGTCTTGTGGATATTGCAGAGCGGATGATTGCCGACGGGATTGCAAAAGACCCGGGACGGATCAAACGGCTGATCAATGAACGGGACTTTGCCCAGCTCGCCATGGAGACGGGCATCAAAGTCATCCACTGCGCAGAACACGATACCCAGATCTCCCGGTCCCCCAAGAAAGTGGGCGAGTTTGTCGGTACCTGGTGCATAGAAGGCCTCCGGGAAGAGGGCATAGCGCCCGCGGAGATCGGCTGGGGCACCCACGAGAAGACGCTGCCCCCCTTAGCCATCATTCCCCCGGTCGGCCCGAAGAACGGGATCCTCATCCCCAAGATGGGCATCAATACCTGGGTTCGGTCCTGGGTTCCCAACCAGGAAATCATCGGCATGGTCATCCGGCACGGGGAGGCCTTTGGCATATCCGAACGGTGGACGGTCTGGAAAGACGGGCAGCCGGTCTACCGCCCGACCGTTCACTATGCGTACATGCCCTGCGATGCCACGATCGCATCCATCCAGGAACTGCGCGCACGCAACTACGAGCTCCAGCCGAAGCTCCGGATCATGAGCGACCGGGAGATAGTCTCCGGTGCCGACATCCTCGGGGCGCTCCTGATGGGCCACCCCTACAAATCCTGGTGGACGGGCTCCATTCTCCCGATTGATGAGGCCAAGAAGCTCGCACCGGGCCAGAATGCAACCACCATCCAGGTTGCCCTTGGCGTTGTCAGCGCCGTGATGTGGATGATCGCGCACCCGCGGCAGGGTTTCTGCCTTCCCGACGATCTGCCGCACGAGTTCGTCCTTGATATCGCAAAACCCTACCTCGGGGAGTTCTGGTCCGGGCCCTCGGACTGGACGCCGTTGAAAAACCGTGCCATCTACTTCAAGGAGAACCCGGAGAACAATTATGACCGGGAAGATATCTGGCAATTCAAAAACTTCTTATTCGTGCAATAAATCAATCATATAATGACAAAAGTCGCGGTGGATACCAAGAAAAAGCGAAAGAAGAAAAGTACCGAAGAGACACCCGTCCCCCACATAGGAACGGTCAGCAAAAAACTCTTACAGGAACTTGCTTCCGAGCACGGCACACCTATTTTCGTAATCGATCACCAGAAACTCCGGGATAATTACCAGGAGTTCAAACAGCACATGCCCGACGTGCAGGTCTATTTCGCCGTCAAGGCCAACTCCAACAAGGAGATCGTCAAGACCCTTTTTGATATCGGGTGCAGCTTCGATGTGGCATCGATGCCCGAGTTCATGATCGTGTACGAGAACATCAAGAGTATGCCGGCAAAGGAACGGCAGCAATGGATCTGGGACAAGATCATTTACGCCAATACCATCAAACCGATCGAGACCCTGGAGGCACTCGACAAATACAAGCCGCTGGTCACGTTTGACAACCACCACGAGATCCTCAAGATCCGCGATCATGCCCCCCATGCCGGCCTTGTCCTGCGCATCCGGGTCCCGAACACCGGATCCATGGTTGAACTCTCGAGCAAGTTCGGCGCTCACCCGGGTGAAGCGGTTGATCTGATTGTCGAAGCATTCGACAACGGTCTCGTTGTCGAAGGCCTGAGTTTCCATGTCGGCAGCCAGTGCACCAATTTCGACAATTACGTCCAGGCCCTGCAGATCTCGGCAAGCATCATCAAGGAAGTGGAAGACCGGACCGGCAAGAAGATCCGGATTCTCGATATCGGGGGTGGATTCCCGGTCAAATACCACCCGGGCATCAGATCCATCCGCACGCTTGCAAAGAAGCTCAATACCGAGATCAAACGCCTCTTCCCAAAAGATATGCAGATTCTTGCCGAACCGGGCCGGTTCCTTGTCGCCAACACCTGCACGGTCGTGGCAAAAGTAGTTGGAAAAGCAGTCCGCGACGGCAAGCCCTGCTACTACATCAACGACGGAGTTTACCACACGTATTCCGGCCAGGTCTTCGACCATATCAATTACCCGGTCCTGCCATTCAAGAGTGGCGAGACACAGATCTCGGCGGTCTTCGGGCCAACCTGCGATGCATTCGACACGATAACCCTCTCCGCGGAACTTCCGGATCTCGATATCGGCGACCTTGTCTATTCCGAGAATATCGGGGCGTACTCGCATGCCTCGTCAACCTACTTCAACGGGTTCCCGCCCGCAAAAGTGATCCATATCAACAAGTAATTTTTTCATTTTTTACAGATTTTTCTAAAAACACCCGTATTTCCCTTGCAATTCCCATTGTTTCCCGGAATTACCACAACTCATTTATCGGAGGATCAATAACAGAACCTCACATGAAGCACGGCATTTCTCTCTGTCTGTCAGTACTCCTTGTACTTCTCATATTGTCTGTCGGCTGTACCGACAGCGAACCCGCATCATCGTCATCTTCCGGAACTCCCGCAAGCAGCACGGGCACCGGGGGGGTGAGTGTTGACGTCAGCGCAATGAATTCCCTCCTGGCATCAACCTACGTCCAGCTCGATGATCTCAAGATGAATTTCATCGAATTCAACATCACCAATCCATCGGGCAGCACAAAAACCGTGATCGTGGAGTCGGAGATCCCCGGTTTCACCGAGAAATCGATCAACACGGTCGAGGTTCCAGCCCACACAAACGTAACGGTCGGGCAGGCCCCGTCACTCCGCACCAGTGCAATTCCCACGGAGATGACAACGGCAACGCTCCACTACAAGGTCACGCTTGCCGATGGGACACGCATCGATGAGCAGTCCTATCCCATCAAGATCTATGCAAAGGACACGATGGTCTGGGCGGTTTTTGACGGCGATGAGTGGAACGACATGTCACCGTTCATCGGGGCATGGGTGACCCCGCACGCAGCAGGAATCGATCCGCTCGTGCGCAAGGCCGCCGAGTATCACCCTGATAAGTCGATAGGCGGGTACCAGTGCGGGGACAGCTGCACGGATGCAATGTGGCAGGAATACACCAATGAACAGGTAAAGGCGATCTTTACTGCGCTCAAGAACGATTACAAGATCACCTATATCAACTCGCCCATCGCATTTTCAAAATCGTCCGACAGCTCCCAGCGTGTCCGGCTCCCGGCAGAGTCCCTCACCTCAAAATCCGCCAACTGTATCGATGGCACTGTCCTGTACGCATCGGCCCTTGAATCCATCGGTGTAACGCCCCATATCATCCTCATACCCGGCCACGCGTTCGTCTGTTATGAGACAAAGCAGGACTCCCCCGGTTCTCTTGTCTGCCTCGAGACCACGATGACCGGTTCTTCCTCCTTCGAAGATGCGGTCCAGTATGCAAACCAGGAATATCTCACTGAGATCAATAACGGAAATTTCAAGTCAGGCGCCTCACAGGATCTATCCGTTGCCTATCTGAGAAAGATAGGCATCACCCCGATGCAGTGAAGAGGCGTAATTCCAGAGCAGGGGGATTTTACCAGGAATTCCCCGGTCATTCTTTTTTATCCACCTGACAGGACACCGGTTATCTTCCGGCAAAAATATCCGGCGGGCCCCGCAGGGTCAAACAAGGGGCATCGTAACTATATCCGGCGACAGAGGGAACCGGTTTTTCACGGGGCGTTCAGCCGGCAGGCCGGGCAGTTGAGGGCATAATCCCGGATTCCTTCGTTCCAGGGGGTAAAACCGATGCAGACCGCCGGTTTGGTATCATGGATCCTGCAGTAGACCTTGCCATCGCCGGCCCGGTGGTAAAACGGGCAGTGGGAGATTTTACTCCCGGACGGGTCAACCCAGTAATCGATGCGGGTCACCAGCGGGAGATCAGCAAGGGCAAGGTTCTTCCCGGTCCGCCGTTTACCACCGGAAAGCCGTATCCCCACGTGCTGCAGGATATCCTGCCGGTTGTTCCGGATCCAGGGAAGCAGATCCTCCGGTATTCCTTTCTGGCCCCACCCCCACTTCTCGCAGCACTTCCCGCACTGGAGACAGTCCTGGACAGTTGTCATATCATCACCGGTCGCTGTCCGGATTATTGGACATAGGAAGGTAAAGCGGTTTTTCCCGGGCACCGGACAGGACCCGCGCCGCGGCAGGGATGGAAAAGGATATCAGGATGCCGGTTTTTTATTCCTGAGGTTGTGTGGCTGCATGAACTATTCAAAAAAGGCGCTTTCCGGCATACTCATCTTTCTTGGAGCGGCGGTCTTCCTTTTCGGCATTACCATCTCGGAAATCCTCGCACCAGGGTACTCCCTGACACAGGCGATAAGCGATCTCGGGACGGGATCAACCGCATATATCTTCAACACATCCATTGAGCTCTTCGGCCTGTTCATTCTTCTGGCAGTCCTTCTCCTGTCACGGGGTGGCATGGACAGGACATTCCTGTATCTCCTGGCACTGGCGGGAACCGGCGCACTCTGTACCGGCCTGTTTCCCGAAACAACGGGAACTTCCCATATTCTTGCTGCAATCACCGTCTTTCTCTTCGGGGGACTCTCGGCCATATATTCGGCGAAAGTCTTCTTTCCGCCATGGGGCTGGATCAGTCCGGTTCTCGGGATCATCTCGCTTGCAGCATTGGTTTTCCTTTCCGGAAAAGTTTACCTGGGCCTTGGATTTGGCGGTATAGAGAGGATGGCTGCCTACTGCCTGATTCTCTGGGCGCTTGGAACGGGCGGTTTCCTTATGGCCGGGGCAAACAAAGACCCGGCCCCGCAGGATCGCAAACGGCAGCACTGATATCGCATATGTTCCTGATACACCAACGAACTATTCAGAAACATTGCAAACCCACGGAACATTGAGATAGGGATCAGGGAACCGCCCCTATCATTCCAAACCGGATCGAGAGGGTCAAATCAGGAGTTTCGCCAGCCGGAGGCCGGGACATGGACCTCGAACCGTGCCCCCTTGCCCCAGGAACCGGTCTCGATGAGACGGATGCCGGTTGTTGAGAGGATGTCGCGGGAGAGGGCAAGACCAAGACCGGTATTCTTCCCGCTCCCGTACCGGAAGATCCGCTCCTTGTCCTTGTCGGGAATACCGATGCCGTCATCCTCGATAGTTATGAGAAGTTCCCGGTTTTGCGCAATGCTTGAGGAAATCCGGATACGCGTTACGTGTTCACCGTGGCGGATCGCGTTCTCAAGGATATTGTAAAACACCTTGACAACCAGCGGGTCAGCAAAGATCTCAACGGTCTGGCAGGTACTGGTGACAGGTACCCCCCGCGAAGACAGGTTACCCTCCGCCCGGATGAGGATGCTCTCAAGCGGCTGCCAGAGAGGCTGGTGGGACCCGATCTCCTGGTATTCACGGGTGAACTCAAGCTGGTGGCCGATCTTCTCCACAATCTCAATGCAGGAGTGGAGATATGCATCATCTTCCGCTGACGATTTCTTCTCCTGCAGGAGGAGGAGGTAGCCGTCAAGTCCGGTTATGAGGTTGCTGATATCGTGGCGGGTGAGCTGGGTCAACAGCGAGATCTTCTCGTTTGCTATCGCCAGCGCTTTCTCAGAAGCTTTCCGGTCGGTAATATCCCGGAGGAGGAGGATGAATCCGGCAGGTTCTCCCTCCGGGTCCCTGACGGTCGAACCGGATATGCTGATGATGGTATTGAGAACAGGATCGAGCAGGACTTCGAAATCGAGAACAGGCTTTCCTTCAAGGAGGGATTGCCTGAGATCGGAATACGCGCTGGCAGGGAGGAATTTCTGGACCTGGCCGGCCTCCAGATCCCGTTCCGGGATCCTCAGGATCAGGGCAGCGGAGCCATTTCCCTTGAGAATGCGGCCATCCATGTCGGAAAGGATCAACCCATCCGGCATCATGCGGATGAGATCGGACACGGCAGTTTCCGGGGTGAGGGTAAACAGGCCGTAGCGGTGGATGGCATATACGATGATCCCCGAGAAGAGGGCGATCCCGATGAAGATGAGGTTGGGGAGATACCACCCGTACAGCGGGAGGAGAATTCCTGACAGGAGACCAAAGGGGAGCACGGCGGTAACAGCAGCAGTGACCAGCCGGGTCTGCCGGCGGGACTTCCCCCGGGGGGATCGCCGCCAGGCCAGAAAACAGGCCAGGATAGCACATGCTATGAGGAGAACAATGTAGAGCGAGACTGCTGCATGGGGGAGGCTTCCTGGAACTGGCAGATAACAGTAAGGGGTTTCCCGTCCGGGTTCGAAGGTGTAAACTGTATTGGTGAGGATCGCAACAAGAGAGAAGACTGCCGCCGGAAGATACAGGAAGAGGGCGAGCACCCAGCCCTTCTCCGGCTTTGAGAGCGGGTGCTGGGTGAACGCGAGCACAAAGTGGAAGATCAGAACTGCGGCGAACGGCCAGAGTGAACTGATTTTGAGCCAGAAGAAGAAACCGATATAATCCGCAGAATTCCAGATCAGAAATTCCCCGAGCGCCCAGTAGGTGGCCGCAAGCATGGCGGCAAAAAAGAGACGGTTGACATCGGATTTGGGATTCTTCGTGTACACAAATACCCCAAGGCCGAATGTTATGAACGCGGAGACCAGGCAGAACGCGATGAGAAGGGTGATGAGAACCATGATACCGTACCTGCCATCATAACGGCTGGCGGTCGTGGCCGCGAGCGCTTTACCGTGCCTGTCGGGCAGCACCGGCAGGATCTCCCGGTCGTGGATTTCGTTATCTTTTTGTTACGTCAGATGAAAACCCTTTTTATTTAATCAGGATATGATCCGGACTCCGCCAGAAAAGAGGGATATCGCGGATTAAATGCAGGAATGAGATGTCCTGTTATACCAGCAACAATCCCTGCCTTTCTCCTGATACAGATACGGGATATCCAATCCAGCCATCGGATTCCCAACTTTTTTCTCTTGTCGTTAGCAAGAGAATAGCCATGAGAACGATTTACCTGTACATCCAGGATACACTTGCCGACTGGGAGCCGGCCCATATCCTGGCGGAACTCCGGTCCGGTAACTACTTAAAAGACCCGTCCCTGAGGCATGATCTGGTCCTGTGTGGCCGGACCATGGATACCATCACAACCTTGGGCGGGCTGCAGCTGAACCCGGAGGTGCTCATTGCAGATATCCACCCCGGGCCAGGCGACCTGCTCCTTCTGCCGGGGGCGGAGACCTGGCTTGACCCGGGACAGGCACCGGTCATAGCAAAGGCCCGAGAGGTGCTTGAGGGAGATGCGGTGGTAGCTGCGATCTGCGGGGCGACATTCGGCCTTGCAAACGCCGGCCTGCTGGACAACCGTCCGCACACAAGCAACGACCTGGCGGCAGTGAAGATGTTCTGCCCGCACTATACGGGCGAGCAGTTCTACGTGAATGAACCGGCGGTAACCGATGGCAACCTCATCACGGCAAGCGGCATGGCACCGGTCGAGTTTGCATACCAGGTCTTCAAGACACTCGGGGTTATGCTTCCTGAAACACTTGAGGCATGGCTCGGGCTCTATACCACCAAAAAACCGGAATATTTCTATGCTCTCATGCAGTCCCTTCCCCGGCCACCCGGGTAAATAGCCGGAATAATCCGGGGCAAGTTTTATTTCCTGAACCGGATATCAGTCATGTGTCAGGAGGGAAGAGATGGAGACCATGATTGGACGGGTAACTCATTATTACCCAAAAGTGAGCGTCGCCGCAGTCATTCTTGACAGCCATCTGGAGAAAGGCGACCGGATCCACATCCACGGACCGCATGAGGACATCTACCAGACCGTGACCTCGATGGAACTCGATCACATCCCGATCCGGGAAGCGGATACGGGGCAGGACATCGGCATTAGGGTTGTCCAGCGGGTTCACGAGGGCGACATGGTGTTTCGGGAGACCTGAAAACTCTTTTTTTTTGGATCGCTCATCGCCCGTTTCCGGCACGCACCTGTATCGCGGTCCTGCAAACCGTTGATTGAATTCATCTGGCGGGGGATAACGTTCCGTTCCGGATACGGGAGGGGGGGTAACCCCCCATGCATAAAAATTGTTGGGGGGGCTATCCCCCCCACCCCGATCAACATGGCAGGGGGGTGTAACCCCCTCCCGATCAGGAAAAATTCAAGGACCAACTCATTTCTGGTAACCTTTACCGGGATCAGATATCAGGAGTAAGTTCCACACGAAACAATGGGTTTGCGGTTGTGGAAAAGAGGGAGTTACTCAATTTTGCGAAGGGGGGGCTACCCCCCACCTCCATCCCAGAAAAAATGAGATGGGGGGTGACCCCCCCTGCCCGGTCCGGAGCGGGTGGGGGGTCAAAAAACTGAGGGATAGGGGATCCTCACTCCACAACAACGTTTGCCTTTGTATCGAACGGGTTCTGCCGCATGGCGAGGCTGAACAGGTACGGGTAGGAGCGTTTCAGGTATTCCATGTAATGCAGCCACTCGGGCACCATCCGAAGGTACACCCGCTCCATATCGCCGTTGAGATGCAAAATATCCGTGGCGGGAAGCCGGGAAAGATCGCTGCGGGCGTTCAGTTCTGCGGTGAGGTGCGTTATGGCAAAGATGAGATCGGTGAAGGATTCATGCTCAAAGACCATCGGGTTCTCGACAATCCGGAGGAGAAAATCCTCATGTGTGGCAAGAAACGTCTTCATGGCATCTCGATCGACCTGCGTTGGATCGAGACTGCACTTCCAATGGCCAAGACCCGCATGTGCTGCCCTGAACATTCCCGCATCCCAGTTCGTTCCCAGGGACACCTGTTCCCGCAGGGGTGCGGAGCAGGAATCGGCCTTTGCAAGCTGGGCAAGGAGCGGCGTCCCGACCCGGGAGAAGAAGATCCCGATCACCATGTTGAGCTTCTCCATCCGCTGCTGCCGTTCCCGTGACTCCAGCATCTCTTCGATTATCAGGGTCACGCAGAGGACTTCCACCGGGAGGAAAACAAGATCGCCAACGAAATATATGAACAGGTGCTCAGCATCGTGGAAGAGCAGGAAATGGATGATCATCAGGAGCAGGGTTACGGTGATGAGAATGATCCCGATCATCACTTTCCAGCGGGTCTCTTCTTTCATACTGAAATATCCGGTATACTGTGATAAAATGTCATCCACCTGCCGGAAGAACACCAGAACCAAAAGTACTGGTATGACTGCAGGAAAGACCGGTTTTAAAGAAAAGAGAATAATTCAAGAAGGCTGTATTTATACAGCCTTGACGGCGTCAACCTTGATGTAGCGGCGCTTCAAGTTGTGCTTGCTGCCGATGACGGCGAACGTCCTCTCGGTTGCCTGCTTCTCGTTGGGTGCCGCGATTATCTTCGTGTACGGCATCCAGTCCTCGCCCATCAAAAATGTGCCTTTCACTTCAAACTTCTGATCTACCATTCGACCTCACTCCAGAAATCCAAATACGTCTTCTACCCTGCCCAGTTCAAACCCGCTCGTTGCATTGCCGGCCAGGTACCCGCTCTCATTGACGAGCAGGCCCGTCCCGACAAGATTGCCGCCCATGTTGATCGTGCCGGTACCGACCGGTACCTTGGCAATGGTTTCAAGGCGTGAAAGTTCCGCTGCGGTGGCCCTCGGGTGAACGATGACCCCCTTGTTGGTGGCAACCCCTGCCATCCCGACGGTTTTGACCCCGCCGAGAGTCAGGAATATCAGCTCGACTCCGAGGAACTCCGCAATCGCCTTTCCCATATCGGACGGCATGTCCGGGTGAACTGCAGCAAAAGTATCGTTTGCCATGATCACGTTGCCTGCCGCGTTCATGTACTCATTGAGGAGAAGAACCTCCCGGTGCTCTGAAAGCACGGCGATCTCTTCTTCCGTAGCAAGCCCGGATACGACAACCCCCCGGCTGTTGCCGGCAACAAGAGATCCAATGATGGAACTTCCCTGGATGGTGGTCTCCACGAGTTTGACATTCAGAGCATTCTGTACCGCGGTCTTGAACTCCTCCGGAGACTCCGGAGGGATTATAGCGATGTCCCCGACCACCCGGGCAAAAACCCCGATGTTCGGATCGCCGGCAAATGTGATCGTGCGATCCATCTTACGATTCCGGTGCAAGTTCTGCCTGAACCTGCCCGTCCTCCATCTTCATGGCGCGAACCCGGATCTTTGATGGCGGCTTCGAGCTGCCCCGGGCCCAGACCTTCTCGTTGATGGCCTGGTCGAGTTTGACATCCTCGCTCTTCATGTGCTTTGCAAGGTAGTTCCTGATATCCTTGATAGCGCCGTTAGCCCGCTTCCACCGGGGCATCCGCCGGGCATCCCGCAGGGGGATGATATATACGTGCTCCTGCATTTGTTCTGCCATTGCTCACACCTTCAGCGTGCTCTTGCGCCAGTTGCGCCTTCTTGGATGCGCAACAACGGAGCGCTTGGTCCTGATCATTACCCACTGGGGCACGCGCCGGTTCTGGTCGCATGCTTTTGCCAGCCGGATCTTCCTGCCTTTGCTTAATTTGCTCATGTTCTCACCTGATTAAATTATCCTTTCCTGCCAACGACCAGAGACTGGTCATGATGGGGAGGAAACAGGGAAGCCGGATCGAGCCCGCGGGCCCGGATCGCTTCCCTGATCTCTGCTTCGTAGTCCCCGTTCCGGATGGTCCCGGTCTCGCCGTACTGGACAACGAGAAGCCGATCCACGAGGCGGTTGACTTCGGGCCTGACAAACCCGAGGAGGGGTCGCACGTACGAGCATCCTCTCCGGCTGCCAAGACTCTGGACTGCTTCGCGGGTGAGCATCGGGACGCGATCCTCGAACCGTGTACCGTCCCCGACCACGTTGTATTCACCTGCGAGCGACTCGACAGCTTCCTGGTGCACTCGGTTGATTGCATCGTTCGGGTATCCGCACGAAATTACCAGGTCTGCCATCTCGTCCAGCAATCCTTTCCTGAATACTCTTTTCTTTATGGGAAACCCCAGCGCATCAGCCGCAGCCTCCAACATCGGGATCTGGCGGAGAGGGTCGAACACGAACGTGTTGAGTTCGACCTCATAATACGTACCCAGCAGGATTGCTGCAAGGGAACTGTCCTTTCCGCCGCTGTAGAGCACTCCAATTTTCATTATCTTCTGGTAATGGAGTAATCCCGTTTTGCAGGCGCGAGCTGCCTGAGCAGCTCCTTAAGCTGTGCATCGGTTATCTTTTTCTGCAGCCGGCCGCTCTGTGCGAGCTGGACAAGCTGCTGCTCGACCGCACCGGCGAAATCCGGTTTGGTGAGCTTGATGGTATTCAGCCGTTCGCGTGCATCGGGCTCGAGAACCTGCATGAGTATCATCTGGATCTGAGACTTCTGCCGCTGCTGGCGTTCGAGCTCTTCCTGCATGCCCTGCTGGTCGCCAGCCTGCTGTTGCAGCTGTGCCATCCTGCGTCTGCGGAGTTCTGCTAGCTCGTCGTCTCCCATAGGTCACCTCACTGGGGTGCTTCAGTCTTCTCAGACTTCTTCTTGGAAGTCTTCTTCTCAGCCTTTGCGCCGTCAGTGCCTTCGGCAGCCTTGTCGCCACCCTTTGCCTTCTTCTCGCCCTTCTTGTTGTCAGCTTTCTTGGGCTCGGGTTCGGCTACGGCCTTGACACGCTTGGGCACGGGTGCCGGCGGGTTGGTCTTGACTTCCTGGGACAGGTTGTCGAGGAATGCCATGCCTGCGGGGGAGACCCTGCGTCCGGTCTTGTCGTGGATGATAAGGCCTGCAGCCTCAAGCTGCTGGAGGGACTTCCTCAGGATGGAACCGCTTCCCTTGCGGAATGCGTTCGGCTTGGAGCCGCGGTTCTTCTTGCCGCCATAGAAACTCCGCATCCGTTCGATACCGATAGGGCCGTCGACATAGACGCGTCTTAATACTGCTGCTGCCCGGGTGAACCACCAGTCGGGATCTTCGGGGGGCATCTCTTTGTGTACCCCGGTCTTCGCAAAGGCAGCCCATGCGGGGGGAACGATCTCCTTCCGCTTCTTGAGCTCCTCGGCGGTCCGTCTGATGATATGGTCCGCGGGGACGTCATATACTGTTGTCATCTAATACCTCACTGTTGATAATGAAATAACAGTCTTAATTTATAGGACAGGAGGGTTCTTATACATTTCCAAGGAGAAAAATCCGACGGAGGGCATATTTTTACCCCGCCGGGCTAAAAACGATCCGGTTGCAGCGGATGAGACCCCGGCCCGGAAATGATCACTTCTTTGTTGGATGCATCTTCCCGGTCTGCCGGCCGGCAGTTTTTGGGGTTTTTGACGGGGTTCCTGCAGATCTGCCTTTCTCTGCAAGGACCATGGTCCTTCCCCGGACTTCCACGAGCTTGGCTTTTGCCTGCGCGGCAATCGCGTCCGGGTCGACTTCCGTGTTCTGGAGCCACTTGACCTTGATCAGTTTGCGCTTCTTGAGCTGGGACACGATCTCCTCGATCATGGTCCCGGTGCAGCCCTGTTTGCCGATCCAGACGGTCGGTTTGAGGTCCTGCATGGAATTGTCAGCTTGTTTTTCCATCTGGTCTCACCACGCGGTAACGCGTTGTTCTTTTGCAGGCTTTGCAGGTGACAACAACGTTGCCCCGGTGCACCCGCACCCGCATGTTCTTTCCCGGTACAAGGTAGGCGTAACAATGGTGGCAGTAGCGGCGGCGGAACTCCCGGTCGATCCGGATCCGCTGCCGCATGGCAATCTTCCGGGCGAGTTCCACGTACCGGTTGCTCAGTTCCGGGTGGGCTGCATGCACGAGCCCCGCCTGCACAAAAAGCACCCCGATACGTTCCCGCGCTATCTTCTTGGATGCCGGGTTCTTGGATCGCACCTTCATGCTGTTGTCACCGGGACTTTTGTGTGCATACTATCAGCGTCATGGATATAAAAGCGCCCTCCCCATGCCAGCAGGTGGTACCGGGAAGTGTGCGCAGTCAGCGGGTTACTACCTTGCGCCCGACAATCTCAAGCCGGTCCTCGCAGAAAAGCTTGATCGCTTCCGGGAACGCGATATGTTCCTGTTCGAGGATCCGCTCCGCAAGGGAGTCCTCGTCATCGTCATCCAGCACCGGAACCCATCGCTGGAGGATGATCGGGCCGCCATCGAGACTCTCGTCAACGAAATGGACCGTGCACCCGGCAATTTTTACCCCATACTGCACAGCCTGCCGCTGGGCATGGAGCCCGGTGAAACTGGGCAGGAGCGCCGGGTGGATGTTCACCATCTTTCCGGGAAATGCCCGGACTATGGCGGATCCGAGGATCCGCATGTAGCCGGCGAGAACAAAGAGATCAGCATTGGTCTCCTGCATTGCGGAGAGGAGCGCTCGCTCATATACCTCCCGCGAAGGAAACGAGGCATAATCGATGACAACCCGGGGAATGCCAGCTTTCTCTGCTCTCTCGATGGCATAGGCCTTCGGGTTATCGGTAATAAGTGCAACGCAGGTGGCCGGGATCTGCCCCGCTCCGATGGCATCCACAACTGCCTGGAAATTCGATCCCCGGCCCGATGCTATGACAGCGATGCGTTTCATCAGATATCTCCCCCGGCCAACACCGCTCTTTGCGTCTCCATCTTACCGGTTCCCCGAATTATCTGCCTCGCCGGTTTTCGGGTGGACAACGATCTTGACCTTCACGATCCGGTGACCGTGCATCTGCAATACAACAAGCGTGGTCTTGCCGGAATCAAGCTCCACCTTCTCGCCGGGGTGGAGAGGCAGGTGGCCGAGCCGGTCGATAACAAGGCCGCCGATAGTCTCATAAGACTCGTCAGTGGGAAGGTTGAGTCCATGACTCTCATTGATGTCCTCGACCCACATCTTGGCATCCACGACAAGGACTCCCGGGGAGAGCTCCTGGACCTCGGGCTCCTCCTTGTCGTATTCGTCCAGGATATCCCCGACAAGTTCCTCAAGAATATCCTCGACGGTTACGATTCCCACGAAACTGCTGTATTCGTCAATGACGACCGCCATCTGGACCCGGTGGACCTGGAGTTCCTTCAAGAGGTCATCGATCTTCTTGGTCTCCGGTACGAACGTGGGATCGTACATGACCTCGCTGATGGTTGAATCCTTCCGGTGGGAGACCATGGCGGAGAAGATATCCTTGACATTGAGGATGCCGGTGATGTTGTCGATCCGGTCATGATACACCGGGATCCGGGAGAACCCGCTCTCGTTGAAGACGCGGATCGCTTCCTCGAAACTGAGGGTGTCCTCGATCAGCATCACGTCCACCCGGGGGGTCATGATCTCCCGGGTAGTCGTGTCGCCGAACTCAAGTACCGAGTAGAGCATGTCCTGCTCGTCCTGCTCGATGGTCCCTTCTTCCTTGCCCACATCAATCCATTCCTTGATCTCTTCTTCCGTCACCGCCGGTTCAGCCACGTCTTTCCCGATACCAAGGCTTGGGCTGACGCGCTCCACGAGCCAGATCACGGGGGACAGCAGGCGGGAGAGGAAAAGAATGACCGGGGCTATCATCAGGGCAAAGGACTCAGAAGCTCTTGCCGCATAGATCTTGGGACCGACTTCCCCAAAGACCAGGAGGACTATCACGACAAATCCGGTGGCAATCCCGACACCGAGATCCCCGAAGATCTGGATGGCAATCGCGGTTGCGATAGCTGCTGCGGCGATATTTACAATGGTGTTCCCGACAAGGATCGTGATGAGGAGATGTTCCGGGGATTCCTTGAGAGCGGCTACTGCAGCAGATCCCGGGCGTCCCTCATTGACCAGCGTCCGGACTTTTGCCCGGGTGATAGAGATCAGCGCAACTTCCGAGCTGGAGAAGAACGCGGAGAGGAGAATGCAGACAATAAAAAGAACTATTTCGAGAGCGTCCTGTATCATTCTGGTTCACAACGTGCGGGTGCACGCAAAGAAAATTCCTGTCCGGATATTGAAATTCACTAGTATATTCGGAAGAGTATCAGATAAACCCAGCGCTCATTCCATGCATTCGTGCATGAAAGCACAGTCCCAGGAAAGAACAGCAATTTTCTCGTCCGATGAAAGGGTACGATCGAACGTCAGGTCCTCGATCTCCAGGGTCAGGCTGCCCGTATACTTGTGATCCTTAAGGGATTCCATCACCACTGCCATAGCCGGGCTCCGGTCAAGCGGGTGGTGCAGGGTTCTCCCGTTCACCCTGCTTATATGCACATTTGCAAGCCTGTCGTGGCAGAGCTCGATATACCGCAGGGGTCCGTCGTTTGACCCCGCGAGAGCGTGGGAAACGTCAAGGGTGAAATACAGCCAGGGTTCGGCATCGAGGAGTTCCCGCATACGTTCAGGAGTACAGAGAAGGGAATTGACGGCTGGTTCCATGTTTTCCATGCTTATCTTCAGGGAATTCTGAAGAGCAGTCTCCCGGATCCTCTCAATATAGTGGTCGAACCGAATAAAATCCGCATTCCCGGGAGGCCTCTTTGCCGTCCTTCGCCCCGGGTGGAGGGTGAGAACGCGGGCGCCGAGCTCTTCGGCCATGGCGATCGAACGGACCGCATAACCGACAGAGACTTCAGCAACTTCCGGGTTGATGGAACAGGGGTTGAGATCGAGAATCGGGGCATGCACGGTCAGGAGCGAGAGTCCGGGACGGGCCTTCCGGGCAGCGAGCACCTCGTGAACCGGAAGATCGCGGAGCCAGAAGTGAGGAGTTTCGAGCCAGAACTCGATGGCGTCAAGGCCGGATCTGGATACAAACGAGAAGATCTCATCAATGGTGTACTCGTGAAAGAACATGCTTGCAACGGAGTAAGACACCATGGTAGTACTACTTGATATGCGGTTTTAGCCTAATAATTGTTGATGGACTGGTTCAACACCCCGGAGGAACCTGCCGTAAAGATAGCCGAGCCCCTGCTCGTGTCGGAACTGTCTGCAATCATAGCCGGTCTGCTCGATGACCCACGGGTGCAGGACATCCGGGTCAGGGGTGAGATTACAAACTACAAGCACCATGGCCGGGGTCACCGGTACTTCAACCTGTCAGAGAAAGGCGGGGGAAGCACCGCTGCAGTCATCAAGTGCGTGATGTGGCGCTCGGATGCAGATCGGCTCATATTCAATCCGGAAGATGGGATGGAAGTGATCCTGTCCGGGTCAGTCACCCTGTACGCACCCCACGGGGCTTACCAGTTCCAGGTCAAAGGAATGGAAAAAGCCGGGCTTGGGGAGAAGTACCTGCTCGTGGAGAAATGGAAAAAAGAGCTTGCCGCGGAAGGATGCTTCTCCCAGGATCGTAAACGGAGCCTCCCCCCATTTCCCAGAAGAGTGGGGGTTGTGACATCCGAGACCGGTGCGGTCATTCACGATATACGGAATGTCGTGGAGCGGAGGTACCCGATCGAGATCATCATCTCCCCCACAGCCGTTCAGGGAGAGACCGCCCACACCGAGATTGCTGCAGCCATACGGAGGGTCGAGAGGCTCGTGGATGTGATCATCGTTGCCCGGGGCGGAGGCAGTTTTGAGGATCTCTTCGGGTTCAATCACCCGGATGTTGTCCGGGCAATTGCCAACAGCCCGGTGCCGGTGATAAGTGCCATCGGGCATGAAGTGGATGTCACGCTTGCCGATCTTGCTGCGGATATGCGGGCACCGACACCCTCTGCTGCCGCAGAACTCGCAGTTCCGGACCGGAATGTCCTTCTTCGCTACCTGGGGGAGCAGAACACGAGGCTGCTTATGGCCCTGCAGGGACGGGTGTCCTGGGCAAAGGAGGAAGTGCAGGGACTTCGGGACAGGCTCCGGCCGCAGCGTCTCGCGCGGAAGATCGGTGAGCGCAAACAGAATACCGCAGATCTTGCAGAGAGGCTGGAACGGTCATGCACGACCAGAATCGAGCGTGAACGCCTCATCCTCTCCGAGATGAAAACCGCACTTGAGGGAGCAAACCCGCTCTCTGTACTGGCGCGGGGATATTGTGTGGCAGAGAGGGAAGGAAAACTCCAGAAAAGTGCAGGGACACTTGCTGTGAACGACCGGCTGAAACTCAGGTTTCTTGACGGCAGCAGCCAGGTGATCGTGGAGCGTGTGGATCATGACAGAAACATATGAGACAAAAATAGAACACTTAAAAACCATCATTGAGAAGATCGAAGACGGGAACACGAGCCTCGAGGAGAGCATGAAACTCTACGAACAGGGCGCAGCTCTTGTTAAGCAGTGCGAATCCCTGCTTGCGGAAGCTGAACTGAAGATCACAACCCTCAGCCGGGACGCATAGCCGTCAGGGTAACTACCATCTCTTTTCCCTGCACCAGATTGTTTATCAGCTCCCGGGGCAGGGTCTGCGCAACGGTATCGGATCGGATGCCAATGGTCCGCCCGCAGACAAAACCGCTCCTGCGCCAGACCATATCGGTCGGATGATCCAGGGTCATCTCCGACGACCCGCTTGATCGGATCGTGACCGTAACCCCTTCGCATTCAAGATGGGTCTGGAGCACGGCATCATTGTGCGCAAGCAGATTTCTGAATGCTGAAGAAAGCCCGCTGCACCCCTTATCCGCGGCGATACCGATGATACAGTTTCCGTTTGCCGTCAGGTGATCCTCGCGGGTCACTTCAAATGTTGTCGGGTGGGTGCCAAGGACAAGCGGATGCCCCCTGCACCGGATGATCTCCTGCGCCTCCATGCTTTATCATGTGAGGGTTGCCATTCATATTCAATGTTTATCACCGTCCCCTGCCCGGAGTGCAATGATGAGACCGAACACGAAGTCGTGGCCGAATCCCGCGATCTTCTGGTCCGGTGCACAACCTGCGGCCACCACCAGCGGATCCCAAAGGAACGCGAACCGCAGGCGCTCATGATCAAGGCCATCGTCTCCCGCGAAGGAACCTCCAGGGTCTGCGGGATAGAACTTGCCGAAGACGACGAGTGCAGCGTTGACGATCACCTTGTAGCCGAATGCGGGGACGATGCATTCGGAGTCGAGGTCACCTCCATCGAGTGCGGGGATAAACGTCCCCAGCGTGCGAAAGCTGCGGATATCACCGCGCTCTGGACCCGGGCCATCGAGCAGGTGGTAGTCAAGATCTCCATCCATGACGGAAGGAAAACCATTCCCGTTTACATGCCCTGCGACGGGGAACAGGCATTTGTTGTCGGAGAGATGTATGTGGTCTCCGGGAAACGGTTCAAGATATCCCACCTCAAGTTGCGCGACGGACCGCTGATGAGAAAAGAGGGCTGGAAGACCGTGGCCCACCGTGTGAAGCGGATTTACGGCACCCGGTTATAGATATTTTTTCAACACGGATTCCAGTTGTTCTGCATGGACAACCCCTTCAAACCGCTCAAGGACTTTGCCATCCTTCAGCACGAGAATCGTAGGGGTTGCCGTCAGCTGGTATTGTTTGATATACTGCGGATTTTTTACCGCATCAATCTCTTCGATGGTGAGGTTGAGCGTTTTCTGGACCCCGGCATTGATAGGAGCCTGCTCCATGCACCCCATGCATCCAGGCTGGAAAAAGCAAAGTACTTGCAGTGCCATGAAGCCTAGATAGTATCAATGAGATTAAAAAAGATTGGTTGAAGGTCAGTGCTTTGTATTGATCGCTGCTACCTTGACGTCAATCCGGGGGTACCCGAAGTCAACGGTTGCACCGGAGTCGGTCTTCCCGGTAATCTCTGCAACGCGGAAGTTGAGGGCGGTGGTATTGCTCTTCTCTTCCAGGGGATTGTTTGAGACCCCCATGGCAAGAACATCGCCGACTCTGATGTTTGAAAGGTTGACATTGTTCCGCAGGAGCTGATCCGTAGTCCAGAGCTGGGTCATGGAGGAATCGGCAGGAAGACGGATCGTCTTCTGTTCATTGGTTTTCATCCCGACAATACCGGAACTGATCGCAGTGTACTCGTTGGGGAAGAACGCGAACTGGTTGCCCCAGCCGTTCCCGATTGTATATACATCAACCGGGTACACCGAATCAGTGTACGACTGGTTGGCAATAACGGACAACTGTTTTGAGTAGATCATAGCACCGCCTTTCGCGGCTGCATTCTTGAAGATCTGCTGGTCGGTCGTGACAATCGGGCTGCCGGATGAGTCATAAAGGGTATAATCAAGCGTGAGACTATCCCCGGGTTTTGCAACCGCGAAACTGCTGATCCAGGAGGATCCCATCGATGACACTACCATGAGTACAACAAAGAGTACTCCGGCAACAATCGCGACTATCTTTTTCCAGTTCTTTGTCGCGGCTTCTTTTCGTTTCTTTTCACCCATGCTTTCTGTGCCTCCCTACTACATCGGAACCAGAGCGTCATAAACTATTCCGCTTTATTTCGGTTTTAAAGAAATATTTATATATAATAATTACTAACTTTGAGTTATCCCCAAAACCAATGCGGGGTAAAGACTTCCAGAAAGGAGGAAAAAACCATGGTATGGAGACGTTATCCATTCGAGTCTATGTGGCGCGAGATGGAAGAGATGAGATCGGATCTCGACGCCCTGTTCCAGACCACCTCATCCGGTCACCGGCTCCTTCCCGCCGGAGGAGTCAGCGATCGCATGCTTCCTGCAATCCGCGGCGAATTCAGGGTTGATGTTCGGGAGCATGACGATGAAGTTATTGTTGCCGCAGATCTCCCGGGCGCTGATAAAGAGACCGTATCGCTCCAGCTCCTGAATCCGCGGGCACTTGAAATATCCTGCGACCGGAGCAACGAGAAAGAGGAGAAAGGTAAAGACTATTATGTACGGGAACGCGTATCAGGATCGATGCGCCGGATTGTTGCGCTCCCCACAGACGTCAAAGACGAGGGTTCCAGAGCCTCGTTCAAGAACGGGGTACTGGAGGTCCGGCTTAAAAAGACAACGATTCCGTCCCGTTCCCGAATCGAGATAGAATAATAAAAAAGTGCCAAAATCCCTCAATCACTTATCTCTTTTTTGGTTTTTGCAATCCCTTTTATTAATTGGCATCAATAATTCTATTGATGGAAAAAAAGAAGGTCAAGGACTACATGACCTACGATGTCGTCAGTGTTGATCTCACCGGCAAAGCGAAGAACGTCATCGAAAAGATACAAAAGACCCATCATGACGGGTTCCCTGTCGTGGACGGTTCGGTTGTCGTAGGATATATTTCCGCCAGGGACCTTCTGTTCGTGGAAGCTTCGACGCCAATCAGCCAGGTCATGTCGGATAACCTGATCGTTGCCGACCCCGATATGGATATCAACGATGCTGCCCGGGTCATCTTCCGTTCAGGCATCCAGAAACTTCCGGTTGTTGATGAGAAGAACCACCTTCTCGGGATCATTTCAAACTCAGACGTGATCCGGTCGCAGATCGAACACGTCTCTCCGGAGAAAGTTTTCAATTTTATCACCACCCTCAAGAAACTCTATGGAGTGGATCCCACGCTTGACCGGGGAACCGTGCCGGTCAAGGATCTCCTCCCGACCCAGTCGAAGATCTACGAAGATGAACTGGAGGGAAGGATTTACGAGATCAAGAAGGGGCTTGCCGAACCCATTATTGTTGTCAAGCGCCCCACCAGGATCATCCTTGTCGACGGCCATCACCGGGCAGTTGCAGCAAAACGGATGGGTCTTACCGCACTGGATGCGTATATCATTGAAATTCGCGAGGACATCGAACTCGGGATGGAGAGGACCGCACATGCGATGAACTTGAAGACACTCGACGATATCCAGGTTCTCGATTATGCCCGCCACCCGCTGGTGGCGATCACCCACCGGCTGGTAAAAAGATAAAAAAGTCAGTTTTTCAGGGGTTGTTATGACCCCTCGCAGCGCACGTCAAACTTGTCATTGAGAACATGCTCTTTTACAACCGTCCCATCGGTAATCACGACTTCCGGCCAGAGGCGGGTCTTGGAGTGGACAACTACACGATCCCTCAGGACAACCCGGGGCCCGATCACCGTGTCGTTCTCAATACTGCAGTGCTCGCCGATATGCGTATCATTGTCCATGATACTACCTGAAACCGTGGTATTGGCTCCGATGATGACACGGTTGTAAAGGGAGGATGAGAAGACCTTGACATTGTTCCGGAGAATGCACTTCTCGCCGATGCTCGTGTAAGGACCAATGAGGACATTATCGCCGATGGTTGTACCGGAGCCAATTGCTACCGGGCCAATCACTTTGGTGTTCTTCCCAAGGGTGATAGAACCGCCCAGCTGCACCGGGCCGTGAACCTGTGCGCCATGCATGGAGAGATCTCCTATGATATCCGTGAATTCGATATCCTGCAACTTCCACCGTTCAGCCTGGCGGAGTGAATGGGGGCTCCCGACATCCGTCCAGTTGCCCCGGGCAAACCAGCCCTTGAGTACATGCCCCTCGCCCATGAGTTTGGGGAAGAGATCGCGGGCAAAATCATACTTGGTCTCGGCAGGGATATGATCGAACACTTCAGGACTGCAGACATACATCCCGGTGCTCGCGAGATTCGAGAAGATCTCGCCGGGAGCGGGTTTCTCCTTGAAGCGTCGGATCTCATACCCGACATCCATCTCGGCAATACCATATTCGCCGGGATCATCGATGGAGATCAGGCCGATGCTGACCATGGCCTTCTCTTTCTGGTGGGCCCGGTAGAATTCAAGGACATTGAGATCCGTGACATGGTCACCACCCACAACGAGAAAATCCTGTCCGTCAAGATATTTCTGGGCATTTTTCACACTGCCGGCAGTACCGAGTTTCGTTGTTTCATGAACATACGTAATCTCGGCACCGAAGAACGATCCATCGCCAAGCGCTTCCTCGATCGCAGTTCCCATGTAACCCAGGGTCAGGACCACTTCCCGGAACCCCAGATTCGTGAGGTGTGCGACGAGATGCTGGATAGACGGGCGGTTGACGATGGGGATACAGGGTTTGGGCCGTTCGAACGTGAGCGGGCGGAGTCGGGTGCCTTCCCCCCCGCACATAATACACACCTTCATGCCAGAGTAATCGGGTTGTATGGCTCTTAATTGTAGTGATTCCCTGCTCATCGGTTGTCTTTATAGTCGGGAAGACAAACGCTATACGAGGAGAAACAACCCCATGCCTGATGAGGATTACCGGGTGCTTCCGGCCGTAAAGGGGAGGGTCCAGTGCCTTCCCGACAAGAAAGAGCCGCTTGAGAACTGCAGTTTCTGCATACACTGCAGGGAGTTCCTGGTTGGCGGGAAATACGTCAAGTCCCCGTCACTGGCCTATTGCACGAAATGCAGGATCACCGAGAAAGTGGATCTCACAAAAGCAGAAGCCGTGAAATGTGCTGACCGGCAGGGCGGGGGATTCCACAGCATCACCAATATCATCAGCTGATCCCGGTTCGGGCACTGGCATATTCCCTGTTTTTACCATTGGTTTTATCCTGCTGGCAGGTCAATCAACCGTACTCCATGCACTACCGCTACCTCTTTGGCCCGGTGAGTTCACGCCGGCTTGGAAGATCGCTCGGGGTCGATCTCGTCCCCCTGAAGACCTGCAATTACGACTGCGTGTACTGCGAGTGCGGCAAAACAACGAATGCAACCAATGAGAGGCAGGAGTTTATCCCGACTGAGGAAGTCATCTCTGAACTCTCGCACTTCCTCTCCTCGTCCCCGGCCCTTGATTATATCACCTTTGCCGGTTCCGGCGAACCCACACTCTCCCTGAGTATCGGCAGGGTCATCCGGTTCCTCAAAGACCGGTTCCCCGAGTACCGTATCGCCGTTCTCACCAACAGCAGCCTCCTTTCCGATCCAGCAGTCAGAGCAGCCCTGATGCCTACTGATGTCGTGCTGCCCACGTTCTCGACTGCGATCAACGGGACTTTCCAGGCCATGCACCGGCCCGTGCCGGGGATGGATCCTGCTGGTATTCTTGAAGGTCTTCTTCGATTCCGTGAGGAGTACCGGGGTGAGATCTGGCTGGAGATCTTCATCATTCCGGGCCTCAATACTTCTGACCTGGAATTGGCCGGGCTGCGGGATGCAATATACGCCATTCATCCTGACCGGGTGCAGCTCAATACCCTGGACCGGCCGGGTACAGATGACCAAGTCCGACCAGCGTCCCCGAACGAGCTTGCACATATTGCACGGGTACTGGGGTTTGAAAAAACACAAACGATTGAATCCACCTGTTACGAGGGGCCCGGCTTACGGTAAATAACCCATTTCGCAAAGCCCGTATTTATGCGCCCTTTACAAGCGCCTCGATAGCATCCATGTCCACGTGGTTCTCATAGATCTCCGCAAGCAGGTCATACGGATCGGCTGAAACCTCAACAGGATCAAATGGCAGCCCTTTCTTTGCGTACAGGTAGGAGAGCAGAGCGTTTGCCGCTGACGGATTCTGGAAGAGACCATGCAGGTAGGTTCCGAAAACAAGGCCGTCATCACTGGCAAGGCCGTCCCCCTCAAGAGCTTCCTTGCCGGAGCCTAGGACCGTTGTTCCCATATGAATCTCATAGCCGGTTACTTTCCCGGCTGCCGAAAGGATCGGGGGAACATTGCAGGCCGTCCGGGTAACCTGGGTCGTCATCTTCTCATACGAGACAAAATGCGTAACACAATCGAGTAGTCCCAAGCCTTCATAGGTTCCTTCAGATGATTCAAATCCCGCATCAATGAGCGTGGTACCAAGCATCTGGTACCCGCCGCAGATGCCGATGATCGGTATCTTCTGTTCCCGGGCCCGGCGCAGTTCATCGTCCATACCGGTTTTTCTGAGTTCCTGAAGATCCTCGATCGTATTCTTGGTACCCGGCAGAATCACACAGTCATACCCATCAAGGGATGCCCCGGGGGGGATATATTCGACCGAAGCATGTTGTTCCAGGAGTTCAAAATCCGTAAAATTCGAGATCCGGGGAAGCCTTATGACCGCTATCCGGATCATTGCAGCTGATGGTCTCTTATCCCCGATAGAGAGAGAATCTTCGCTGGGAAGCGGGAGAGAGAAGTACGGAACAACTCCGAGAACCGGCACACCACAGAGATCTTCAATCTGCCGGATCCCGGGAATAAATATTGCCGGGTCTCCCCGGAACTTGTTGATAATGATCCCCCTGACAAGGGGCCGGATATCCTCCGGTAAAAGCGAGATCGTACCGTAAACCTGGGCGAACACCCCGCCCCGTTCGATATCGGCAACCAGCACCAGGGGGATGTTAAGGCATTTGGCCAGCTGGGTGTTGGCAATATCCCGGTCATAGAGATTGATCTCTGCAGCACCACCGGCTCCTTCCACGACAACCTGCCCGTACTCGGATTCAAGGCGGCGGTAGGAGGCAAGGGCCGTTTCGAGTAAAAACGGGGTTTCCCGGTAATATTCACCGATAGGGACATCCTTGTAGGGCCGTCCGTTGAGAACCACCTGCGAGGTAGAATCCCCTTTGGGTTTGAGAAGGACCGGATTCATATCCGTATGAGGCAGGAGCTTTGCCGCCGTGGCCTGCATGGCCTGGGCCATCCCAATCTCTCCCCCATCGGGAGTGACATACGAGTTCAGGCTCATGTTCTGGGACTTGAAAGGTGCAACCGTCATTCCCCGGCGCACCAGACAGCGGCAGATAGCAGCAACGGTCACGCTCTTGCCAACATGGGATGAAGTCCCGACTACAAACAACGACATGGCGGCTGTAGTACTGTATACCCGGATCATTAAAACTGATGCTCTTTACACTGCGGGATTCCCGTGGCTTAAAAGAACGCAGAAACCAAAAACTGACTGATACAAAAAAAAACAAGAAGATTCTCGGGATTTATTCTTCGGGCAATGCCAAGTAATAAATAAAGAGAACCTTAAAAATAGTGGTAATGATTGGTGGGATTTGCCCGACGTGTGGTCTACCGAAAGAATTGTGCATCTGTGAGGAGGTAGCAAAGGAACAGCAGCGGATCAATGTCAAAGTTAATAAACGCCGGTACGGAAAAGAAGTAACCGTCATCGAAGGACTTGATCCGACTGATATCGATCTGGAAGACCTTTCGAAATACATGAAAGGCAAACTGGCCTGCGGCGGCACGGTCAAAGGCAATTCCATTGAATTGCAGGGAAACCACCGCGACCGGGTAAAGGAACTCCTTTCACTCAAAGGCTACAGCACGGAAAATATTTCCTGATCCTTTTTCTGGCAGATCTGCCAGTTTTTATTCGCTTTTTTCAAAATTTTTTTACGGTTGTGGGTATCCGTGCAGGCTTTCGGCACCCTTAATTCAGATGAAAAACCGGAACGTGATCCAGGCGATGATCACCATGAGTGCGCAGTACTTGAGCCCGGCAGTGACCCGCCCCTCCCCCATCTGCCCTGCTACAAGACCCGAGAAGAACCCCTGAAGTATAGCTGCATGGGAGAAGAGGCGCTTGTACGTGAACATATCGATCTTGCCCATAAAACCGCTGGCCCCGGCTGCCGCTGCTGCCGCCCCCGCAGTTGCCATTGTCGAGAGGAAGGACGAGACAAGGATTGCGATAACGAACAGGAAAACGGCAAACGAGACGAGGACGATGATGACATAGATGAGCATGTTGTTGCTCCGCTCGGTCTGGAGGTTGACCACCTCGAACGTGTCTTTTGCTGCTGCCCGCAGTACCTCGCTCACGTCGCCTCCGGCCTTGCTCGCTTTGGCAATGAGGTCAACCGAACGATCGGCCATCTTTGTCCCGAGCCCTTTGCCAAAGCGATAAAGCGCCTCGACAAAAGTGACTCCCCAGGACATCTCGTTGTCCAGCTTCCGTATATGGGGCGTCAGTGCTCCGTATTCGGCCGAAGCAACAAGATGGACTGCATTCGGCAGGGTCATACCGGAATCATTCATGCCGGCAAGATCCCGGAAGAAGTTGGGCAGGGCATTTTCAAGGTTCCTGATCCGGGCCTGCTCAAGGAAATCCAGGACAGCAAGAGGAATGATAGCAACGAGCACTGCAAGGATCACCACATCATCAACCGTCGTGGTTTTGAAGATGACAGAGATGCCGTGCGATTGGATAAGGGAGAGAAATCCCAAAAAAAAGATGATGAGCGATAGAGGAACAGAGACGATAAGGATATTTACCGGCTTCTCAGTCAGTACCCACAGGGGATGCTTGAGGAAACGACCGAAGCCTTCGCGACTCCTTCGTTCATGATCGAGCTTCTGGGTTATCTCGCTGAATTCCTTTTCCACAACCTCCAGTTCGGCAGCCTTCATCTGCGGCGGGCTCTCTGGACCATGACTCTTGAGGTGGTTGAAGATCTCCTTGAAACCCATATCAGGACTCCGGTGTCATGGTGCTGATCATAACAACAAATGCGATGCTTCCCATGGGGATCATGATATAGACAACGGCATAGAGGAAGAGCGGGCGGTTGTCCCCGGACAGGACAGACATGATGGACTGCAGGATGATAAGAAAGAGCGTCCCGGCCACCATCGCCGTCACGTACGATTCTGCAATGAGAGCGAGCATATCGAGAAACTGTTTCTGGGTCTGGCGGTTCTCTAGGGCATACTGGTCGGCCTTGGTCCGGAAATAATCGGTAAGATTGCCCCCGCTGGAGATACTGGCCATGGCTCCCTGCAGGAACTCCTTCATCCGTTTGCTGGGGGTACTTGCCGAGACAAGCCGGATGGCATCGATCAGGTCGCGGCCGAAGATGTCGATCTCACGGGCTATATACCGGGCTTCAACCGAACACTCCCCATAGATTGGGCTGTCCCCGAGAAGCCGGAAGATCTCCGCAGGAGTAATTCCTGCCGTGGACATGGAGGTGATGTAATTTATTGCATACGGCAGGCTTGCATCGATGTTCCTGCGCCGGTTGCCGGCTTCGATGCCCGGGTACATAATAAATGCGGCATATGTGAGCCCGCCAAAGACAATCAGGGAGAAGACCGTGACAGCAATTGTCCCAAGGATAAGTGCGTGGGGGGATATGACAAGAAACGAGGCCGGGACTGCACCTTTGTACTTGATCAGGAGAGGGAGTTTCAGCAGGTACGTAAAAAGGCCGATAACTGCCGCTGCAAGGAACCCGACGAGAACGGAACTGACAAGCGCCGTCGAGATATACACTTCGAACGGGGTCTTGAAACGGGCAGAGATCAGATCGTTTCTGAGCTGGGCGTACTGCTCCCTCTGCCCTTTCATCCGGCTACTCAGGAGGTTGAAGCAGAACCGCTCGTAACTATTCATAGAGGTCTTTCCTCACGTTCTCGATGACCGCCTCCGGGTCCCGATGATAGGAGATGAGGATCTTTGCAACATCCTTGTAGTGCCGGATCTTCTTGGTCCGCATCCATTCGAGCACTTCCTGCCGGCGCTTGAGTTCTTCCCGCATACGGCTCTCACTCCAGCCTTTCGCCTCCATGATCTCTTCGAGAAGGTAGGATTTTCCCGAATACGTGTGTTCGTCGGTTGCAGACCGCCACTTGAAGACTTCGTTAGTGATAAGCTCGTTCGTCCTTGGATCGATATCCAGGATCTCAACGATCTGCTTGTTCCTCCGGATCCGTTTCCCGCCAACCCGCGCCTGGACCTGGACACAGATGAAATCCAGGGCCGAGAGCATGTTCCGGGGCACATCCATCGGGGGATTCTCGATCCGGTGCACAACGCTCGCCACGGAATCCGCGTGAGTTGTCGAATAGGTGACATGGCCGGTGCTCATTGCCTGGAAGAGGGTCTGGCATTCCTTGCCGCGAACCTCCCCGACAATGATATACTCGGGCCGCTGACGCATCGCTGCCCGCAGGAGCTCGTACATATTGATCTCCCCCCTCCCGGCAGTGTCGAACGAGTCCCGTGTTACACTCGGAATCCAGTTCGGGTGCGGGAGTTTGACTTCACGGGTATCTTCGAGGGAGACCACCTTTGCCATGGGGGGAATGAAAAGGGAGATCGCGTTCAGGGCCGTGGTCTTACCGGATGCGGTTCCACCGGCAAAGATGGCAGATTTGCCGTTTTCCACGGCCAGCCAGATGTAGGCAATGGCAAGGGGGGAGAAGGTGTGCCATTCTATGAGATCGGTTGGGGTGATAGGTTCGTCCTTGAATTTACGGATCGTGAACGTTGAGCCGTGGGCGGTCACTTCGGTCCCGAGCGTCATCTGGATACGGGAGCCGTCCTGCATGGTTGCATCCAGGATCGGTTCTGCAATCGAGATATATTTGCCAGCCCGCTGGGCAAGCTTGGTAACGAATGAATCGAGATCCTCCGCCGTGTGATACAGGAGCGTTGTCTTCATCGACTCATAGCTGGAATGAAACGCAAATATCGGGGTGTGGACGCCGTCGCAGGAGATATCCTCGATATACTTGTCATGCATGATCGCATCGATTAGGCCGTCACCAAGAAAATCCTTGTACATATTATAATGGATCTTCTCCCGCTGCAGGGGCGAGAGCCGGATACCATAATCGTGAATGATATCCACGGTTGCCGTCCGGAGCTTTGCTTTTGCTTCATCCTTGGAGATATCCTTGGTATTGATGTCGAGCGTTTCAAAGAGCCGCTCCTTGAGTTCCTTGAGAAGCTCTTTTTCCGGATCGGTCAGGGCCGGCTCAAGTACATGGTACGTATACTCGTGGGTGGAGTGATCATAGGTTACCCGGATGTATGCATAAGGTTCGTTCACCGGGTACAGTTCCATCTCCTCTATGTTGGAGATAGGAGGAAACGTAAGGTCTACAAGCGGGCCGTGTTTTGCCGGATCATATTCTTCCTGATCCTGGCGGATGGCCTTGAAGAGCGATCCTATACTGAATTTTTTTGACTCTTTTGAGGTTTTCGATTCCTCATCCAGAAGATCCTGACCGATATCGAGATCCTTGAACCCCGCAGAAGAGAAGTTTTTCTTCCAGAGCTCATCAATCCCGGCCGGGAGGGTTCCCGTGCCGAATCCTGCATATGAGCTGACATTCCCATGCAGACTGAGTTCATCGATACTGAATGTCGTACCTTTGGGAAGGATGAGACCGGAGATACTGGAGATCTGATCAACGGTTATGATCTTCTCATCCTCCTCCGACACGTCCGGTTCCGGCAAAGATGCCCCGGTCCGGGCTGCGGGTTTACCCATAGATTCTGGCACAACTGGCGGAGGGGTTACGTTCCCGTGAGCAGGTTCTGCCAAAGGGACGTCGGATGGGGAGGAGATGGAAGATTCCAGCTCCGGTCCCGGAGAAGTCTCCAGGGGCGTGGATGCCGGGGTATCGATCTGCTCGGGGAATCCTTTGGGCTGGGGCGGAGTGGCAAGGGGGATCTCTTCTGCATCATCTTCAAGCAGGTCGTCAAGAGACATCACGGAATCCCCGACAGATCCTTCAGAGGAAACAGACCCGGGAATCCCTGAGGGGGTCTGCTCGGATGGGGCGGGGGGATGCATTTTTTTCAACAGAAGGGAGAAGTCACCCGTAGGCTCCGGGTTGTCAAGAGAGAGAGACTCCGGGGGGTTAACAGGAGCAGATTGTGTTTTCTTTGCCCTGCCAATCTTCTTCATGAACGAATTCACCCCGTCAAGCGAATCATCGTCATCCTTTCCCATTCATAGCCTCCCTGCGGAAATCGCGTGAATTGCCATTTCCCCTGCATGCTGCGGGGCATTCTCATTTGGCTAAATGATAATTTGCCTCTGAGTATATCTATTCTCTGCCAGAACTGTTTACCAATACCAGGGTACTGCTCACCCGAGCGAGTGGTTGTCAGGAAAGAAATTATTTAGAATCCCATAACACACTAGTCACAATGCAGATTCCGAAGAGAGAAATCCTGAAGACAAAAGGATTCGAATCTGATGAGAAGGCACATCCAAAAGGAGAGGAGATAATCCCCCCGCAGGATCCAACCGGTTTTGAGCAGGATATGGAGACCTTCGACAGAATGGGTCTTGGGAACGTTACCGATAAAATCCGGACCGATTGCAGAAACAGGGTAAAAGAACTCAACCTCGAACATCTTCTTGAACAGTGATCCCCTCACGAACCGGGACAGCCCCGTGAGGATATATTCCGGATCCTGCCCGGAACCGGGGGATACAGCCATACCGGGAAAATTCAGGGTAAATACAGGGATTTCGGGCGAAATCTCCCAGAATATCGGAAATGACACAAAAGGTATATTAGACTCATGAATATACACGAATATTGAATAACCCGCTTACATCCTGAACAGGAGATTTTTCGTACCTGCGAGGACACCATGGTCAAAGTGTATACCATTGCTTCCGGAAAAGGAGGGACAGGCAAGACCATGGTCTCTGTTAACCTCGGTACCATGCTTGCAGAACTCGGGAAAAAAACCTATCTCATGGATGCAGATATCGGCATGGCAAATATCGGCCTCCTTCTCGGACTGCAGGATGCACCGATGACCCTGCATGAGGTCCTGGCCGGTAAAGGATCCATTGGAGAAGCCATCTACGAGGGGCCGGCTGGCCTCAAGGTTATCCCGAGCGGGATCTCCCTGCAGGGTTTCCAGCAGGCGGATCCCGACCGGATCCGGGATGTCATGACCGAGATTGTAAAACGCTGCGAGTTCCTCCTGATCGATGCACCGGCAGGCATCAGCAGGGACGGGGTCATACCGCTTGCGATTGCCGATGAAGTGATCCTTGTAGTCAACCCGGAACTGTCCTCAATTGTCGATGCTCTCAAAACCAAGATACTCACCGAGGTTGTCGGGGGACATGTCAGGGGGATCATCGTCAACAGGGTCGACCAGGAGAAGACCGACCTCATTACCAGGAAAATGGAGAAAGCACTCGGTGCAAAAGTGATAGGGATCATTCCGGAGGACCCGAACATCCGGCGGGCATCTGCCGCAAAAACGCCGATTGTGATAAAATACCCGGATTCCCCGGCCTCAAAAGCCATCAGAAAGATCGCTTCTGAAATGACTGGCCTGAACTCTGTCGAGGAGGAGACGGTCACAGCGAAGCCCGGCTTTATTGACCGGTTCACAAAAGCACTTTTCAGGAAAAAACAGCCGCCATAATCTCCCCCGGTTTTCAACCCGGATCCTTAGTTATCACGGTCCACACACGGATACCTGATTCGGGCAGATATTTTAGATGAGACAGATACAGAAAAGTCCGATATCGGAAAAAAGACAAGACAGATAAAAAGGCTAAAACTTTCTTGCCATCTTTATCTGGTCGAGTGTTTTCTCCTTGATATGCATCAGGATGCCCAGAAGATCATTGTGATCATCCTTGATCGGGCGTACAATCACGCTGACTTTACGGTTCTTGTTGGTCCTGGTTACAAGAGCAGTATTGAATTCATTTATCACAACAAGCATCTGTTTGACGACTTCCGTCACGGGATCCTTGAGCTCCTCATTGGTCTGGTCATTGATAAGCATCAGGACATCCCGCCAGTGGCGCATCAGGATCTGCTCTTCGGGAAGATCCAGGATTCGTGCCGAATAGGGGTTGAAATAAACAATCATCCCCTTTGGATCGAGAATCAGGATCGCTTCAAGTGCCCCGACAATCTTTTTTGGATCTCCAATAGGGAACGCATCGAGAAACTTCTTCCGGAACGCGTGGTTATAGAGGGCAAGTTCCACGTTCGAACCCAGTTCCTTGTCCGTGAAAGGTTTGAGGATATATCCCAGGGGCTGGGCTCCCTTGGCCCGCTCGAGCAGGGACTCGTCGTACATGGCAGTTAAGAAAATGACCGGCGCATGGAAGAGCTGGAATATATACCGGGCTGCGGTAACACCGTCGAGCTTGCCATTGAGATTGATATCCATGATAACGAGATCCGGTTCCAGCTCAGCAGCCATGCGGATCGCAATTTCTCCCGATCCACTCTTCCCGATGACAGCATACCCCTTGCGCTCCAGCATCGTGGTTATCAGGTTGGCGATGATTTCATCGTCTTCGACTATGAGAATCCGTGGTATCGGAGGCATGGATATTCCTTGAACTGCGCTATAATTCGTTTTACAATAGGTAAGTGAAATATTTAAAACAGGGGTTCAGATCTACCCGGCAGGGAGAAGAAAATACCCGCGGCATACACTTCCGGAACATACGGATCGATAAAATCCAGATCAGACTGCAACGGTGTGAACGGAGTGGGAGTCATCGAAAATGATGCGGGATGAGAGGACAGAACCGGCACGATCCTGCACAATGCAGTCATATTCCCCATACATCAGGCGGAACCGGACACTTCCGTCGAGGGTTGTTACATCACTGCCCACAATCCGGCCATCCTTCCGGACAGAGACACGGTACCCGTTCCGGGGTTCTCCTTCATGGCTCACAGTAAGAACCAGGACGCCAATCCCATCTGGTTTCCTGCCGAACTCGGGAATCGTGGCGGTCAGGTTCATGTTAAGATGGGATTTCTCAAAGATCCTGCATCCCATAACCAGTGCACGGGTAAGATCCTCCCCGGTATCGTGCAAGGAATACCGTTCCTTCCCGGTCAGCCGGACAATGGCTTTATCGCCATAGAGCTCTCCGTTTTCATCGGCATAGACAGCCCCTTCGGGCTCACCGTTGATCACGGCGAGGTAAAATACCCGTTCATTATCCTTTGCAATGGCAAGACCGCTTATCTGCCTCTCCCCGGAAAGGCGGAGCAGTTCGGGCAGGAAAAATGTTCCCAGGTCAGGAGATGCACGGATCATCTTGTCAAGTTCCGGCCGTATTTTCAAAAACGATCACTCCATCTCTGAGATACGGGGAAGAGAAAACCACCCTCATCACATCCGGTGAGATATTCGCACCCGCGTATTTTTATAGTTACGCGGCCGCTGCACCCGGGGCATCGCGGTACTATAAGTGCTCCAAGAAAAAACGCTATAGAGGACGTATGGAATTATTCTACCCGATGGTAATCTCGGCGATCGCAGTCCTTGCAACCCTGATCTATACCTCATATCTGGATATCAGGGATCGCCGGGTGCCATTTATTCACTGGCTCCCTATGCTGGTCATAGGGGTTATCTGTACCGGCTGGCTCATCTGGCAGACAACTGCAAATGCAAGTCTCCTTCTTGGTTACCTTGCTCTTGTCACCAGTTTCCTGTACGCGGATTATCTTGACAACCGTGGCAGGACGGATTCCATGGGTCTTGCTGGGTATTACCGAAAAACGGCCATCTGGTATTACCTTGCGGTCGTGCTCATTCTCCCGGCCCTTTCATGGTTTGTCCTTGCACCCTCGGTGAATGTCCAGCTGGTTCCCTGGTATGCCATGTTTGCAGGGATTTTCCTGTATGTTAGCTACCGTGAGTACAAAGGTACTCCCCCGGTAAAAGCCCGCAAAGGCAAAAAACAGGAGACCAATGTATCCGAAGCCATCGAGCGATGGTATTTTGTCCTGATCATCATGATCTTCGCAATAACGAGCATGATCCAGTTCATCACCCCTGGCTGCTGGGGCTCACCAGCACTTCTCGTCATGCTTCCTGCCGTTTTCTGCGGAGTCTTTTACCTATTCGGGAGAATGCACTTCTTTGGCGGGGCAGATGCCTGGGCACTCATCTTCATCTCGTTTGCCGTACCCACATTTCCGTTCACCCCGCTCTTTGGAAATCCACCCCTGGGTTTTTTGTCCTTCTCGGTGCTGATCAATGCCCTCATCCTCAATCTCGCAGCCCCGGTCGGGATCTTTATCATCAATATCCTGCGGGGCAACCGGGCTCCCCTGGGGTACATGTTCTTCGGCTTTCCGGTCAAGGGGGATAAGATCCAGGACTCCTGGGGGTTCGTGATGGAGGAGTTCGAGGAGAGGAACGGGACGGTTACCCGGAAGTTCATCGGCTTCTTCGAGTCCATCCGCAGGATGTACGCCGGGTCCGGCCGGGTGTACACAAAAGATCTCCGGGAACACCCGGAAGAGTTCTCCAGAGAGCTTGCCGTCTACAAACAAGCCGGCACGGTGTGGATCTCCTACGCAGTACCATTCATAATCCCGATAACCGCCGGTTTTGTCACGGCAATCATCTTTGGAGATTTCCTCCTTGCAATCATGAAATTCATTATCTGAGGACCAGATCATGCTGAACCTGAAATTTGCAGATGAACTTATCCCGGTGATCGTGCAGGATGCACAGACCCGCGAAGTGCTCATGATGGCATACGCAAACAACGAAGCAGTCCGGCTCACGCAGGAGACCGGCTTTGCCCACTACTACAGCCGGAGCAGGAAGAAACTCTGGAAGAAAGGCGAGGAGAGCGGTCACTTCCAGAAAGTCCTGCGGATCCTCACGGACTGCGATGAGGACTGCCTCATTTACGAGGTGGAACAGACCGGTGCTGCATGCCACACGGGATACATGTCCTGTTTTTACCGGACACTGGACGGCAATGTTGTCGGGACCAAGGTCTTCGATCCTGAAAAAGTCTACAAGAAGCCGGGCCACTGAACCGGTCTTTATTCTCTTTTGAGTACTCCAAAAACGCGGTCTTTCGATATCACCATTAAGCTGATACACCCATGTATGCATGAGAGGGTGATGACGCTGGCAGATTCCCCGAGCAACCCCATAACGGTCGTACGGATCCATTACGTGAAAGAAGGCTGTGAACCGCAATTCGAAGCCGAACTGAGAAAACTCATGGAGGTTTTTTCCGCCATCCCGGCAAACCTCGGCATAACGATATTCCGGCCGGGAAAACACCATGACGGGGTGTACAGGGTAGTTTACAAGTTTGCATCCAAGGAGGAACTCGACCGGTGGCATACATCTCCAACCTACCTTGCCTGGCTTGAGACCGAGCGGGGGCTCACCATCGCCCCGCCCCGCATGGAAGTGCTCACCGGCCTTGAGACCTGGTTCACCCTTCCCGGGCAGCATGTGGTAAAACCCCCTAAAAGGTTCAAACAGGCGGTAATCTCATGGATTGCAGTCTTTCCGCTCACCTACATCATTGCACTCTGCATAAACCCCATCGTGGGATCGCAGGACCTGATCGTCCAGAAGTTTATTTCCGCCACCATCCTGATACCCATTCTTGCCTGGGCAGCAATGCCTGCACTTACAAAGGTGTTTGCCAACTGGCTGTATGAGGCCGAGGAGATGTCAATTCCCGGGGAGAGGGAACCCTTCTCCTGAAAAACAAAAGGAATGGGCAGGAAAGCGTTCACCGGCACGGCATAGCTACCCGCATTCGATCACGATAATACGAACCGGGCACAACTGTTCTGCATCCCGTGCACAGGAAACAAGAGATTCCGGAACGAAACCCTCTGCCCGGTCATTACCAAACCGGAACTCCCCGGCCATCTCTGAGAACCCATCGCAGGGATTCTGGCAAAAGACCTCCGGGCAGATATTCCAGCAGGCCCCGCAGGAAATGCAGGACGAGCGGTCGATCGTTACATGCATGATACAGAAGGGAACTCTTGTCTTTCAACAATAAATACCCGGGCAGGGACTTCCCCGCAGGTTCGCAAGGGTATACCGGCAATACCCGGTTCCGGGGGATTACTCAGTGCACCCCCTGGAGCGGCAGAACACTTTATACTTTCACCCTGCAACCTTGGTACGGGAGGAGCCTGGATGGACAAGAAAGAGAGGATCGTTATGCCACCACTGCGGCCTTACGAAATGCCGGAGGTGCCGGCGGTTGCACTGGAAGGTGAGCCGGAACCGTCCGAGTTTGCCATCCAGGCAGAGGATCTGAGCCGCGATGAACTCCGGGAGATGGCATGCCCGGTAGATCTGCCGCCGCTGCGGGATGACGAATTGCCGGACTCCGTGGTTACGGTTATCCGGGCAGAGCCGGACTCCCTGCTGGATGATCCCTCGTGGGGATTCGGTAAACCAGCTCCCGAGATCACCATCCGCAAAGGGCGTCTGCTGCACCCGTGGGATGACGAACCGGAAGATGAGATGTAAAAATTTTTCAGTCACATTCCCGATCACAGATGACAGTTCATCCGCACGGGCACTGCTTACGTCAGGTCAGCGCTCCGTTCCACAAGGTCGAGCAGGCAGAAGAAGGCGGCAGCTTCGACCGGGTCACTGAAAAGGGCCAGTTCCCCGTCGGTCCGCATTTCAAGGATCTCCGTGAGGTACTTCCCGTACTCCTGTTCGTGGATCTTCAGTGCCCGGGTGGTATTTTTCCATCGGAGAATTAACCCGTCCAGTTCCTTGCGTTTCATAGTGCCACGCGAAAATCCGTGGATCGACCAGGATCATGAGATCGTGGCAGGCGTGGTGTGAAAGTGCCTGATCCGGGTCAGAATCCTGGCAAACAGATATACATAAGCCGTTCACGGACAGAGTGTTGGTGACAGCTGCGTGGTATTCCGGGCAGCAGAGGTATCTTTCCATGCAGGGGCGGACACACGATTCAGCGTTTACCGGCCTTGAGGCTGCAGTGGTCCTCATCGCCTTCGTGGTTGTCTCGGCCGTGTTCTCGTACGTTGTTCTCAACACAGGATTCTTCGTAACCCAGAAAAGCCAGGACGTCATTTACTCGGCGGTTGCCCAGTCTGATTCGGCAATGGGGCCGATCGGGGGCGTCTATGGCGTCACGAACCCGGGCTCAGGGCAGCTGGTGAAGATCAACTTCTCGTGCCGGCTCGCATTCGGGACCACGCCTATCGACTTCAGCCGCGTGACGATCGTCTACAACAACGGGACCCTGCTCGAGACCCTCCGCATGGACCCGGCCACCTACAACCCGGCAGGGTGCCAGACAAACTCGGGGACATGGGCGGTGTACCAGCGGATCAACAGCCAGAATGCCAACAACCAGCTCGGGTCGGGCGAGGAATTCATGGTCAGTGCCTGCCCCTCCGAACCCCCGGTCAAAGACGATACCATCCACCTTGAAGTCCGGCCACCAAACGGGGTTGCCATGGATCTCACCCGATCGGTCGGGAGCCTCGGGGGATCCGTCACCCGCCTCCACTGAGCTATCGATTAAAAAAATGTGGTCGGGATCAGACCGTTCCTTCCTGGATCTGGATGACCAGGGCCCCGAGTTCTTCGACCATTCCCTGGAGATCGGGGCCGCTGCTGATGACCGGGTGTGCCTGGGAAAATTCCCCGACATTGAGATCAATTCCGGATCCCCGGATAATGAACCGGAAGAGCTTTTTTGGCCGCACGGCAAAGAGGATGATTCCGACAATCCCGATACCAGAGAGCAGGATCCCGACAACCTGTATGCTGCCGCCAATGACCGGAAGAGTCCCAAGAGCGGATCCCAAAAGTGCCGCAGCAAGGCCCGCCACAAGGGCAACCACCGAACCCGCGAGGAGGAGAATATTGTACCGGGTACCCTGGAGGATATCCAGCCCCCGGATCTCGCTTATGGCAATCTGCTGGAAGAGCGAGGCCTGGTCCTGCACAAAGAAATTCTTCACAGAGGAATAGACTATCACCCGTTTGTTGGTCACGGAAAGGTTGATCCGCGCCTTTACCGGAGAGAACATTTTGAACCCGGAATATTCCTTGATGAGGCGTTCCCCCTGTGCAAAGCCAATGAAATTCTGAATATCGGCCATCCTGGTTTGCTCCTTACGGAGTGTGGATCTTTTTGGGTATTACGGCTTTCCCTGTTCCAATAACCGTCCCGTGAGAGCCCGGACGCTGCCGGTTGCGTCCAGCCCGACATTGCAGACTACAAAGTTCATATATCCGGCTGGCGAGGGTAACTGAGTGATTACCTGATGGACGAATTCCAGATACCGACCTGCAATCACGACAATACTCCAATGAAACGGGTATGGTCGGATGGTCATGGGAAAGCCGTATACCAGTGCCCGGTCTGCGGGCGGAAGATCGATGTGCGGGAGAACGGAAACCAATCCTGACACGATCGCAGAATGGCGAGATGATCCATTATAACGGGAGCAAAGCATTGAATCCGGCGCATTGATTGCCGGGAGACAGCCAAAGGGAGGTCGATCGCGGGGGTGCGAAACATACGCTCTTTTTCCCGGAGGGACTGGTGTTGAAGAACTGCGGTCTGCTCCTGAACAGTATGCTGAACGGAGCCGAAGTATTTCCGTAAGAAGGGGGATGCTGTTGTTCACCATTACGGAATAGCCGTCTTTTTTTAATGTACGGTGTCGAGACTGCCGGTACAAGCAGGGCTGAACCGATTTGACAGAACGGCTATCTCATAAACATTCATGATATCAGGGGTAAGATTAAAGCGAGACCGTTCCCTTTTTTCCCGTTCAGGGATTTGCACATTTTTTAACGGGTAAAGCTCGGGGTAAGAAATCGTTTAAACCGGAGGATTTCACCAAGGGGTGTGGATATTTTTATATCCACGCGGGCGGGGAGAATATGGCTCACACCCCTGTATCTCTCCGGCTGAACCACCGGAACGAACGGATTTTGATCCGTAAACCGAAGATATTTCGGCTTCAGCAGGTGTGCGACAGACCGCTGCATGCCACGCCAACACTTTCACACCCCGCCAGCCTGAGCCTTTATTGTCCCGGCACAGCAGGGATCCGGTGCCATGCAGATCGAACTCTCGAAAGGGATCCTCCTCAGCGAGGGTGCATTTACCGCAGTAATTGCACCGGAAAAAAAGATCCTCGCAGCACTCAACAGCAACAGGGATCTCCAGAGATTCCTCTTCCTGTACGTCTGCGGCAACTATTCCCGCATCCTATCCGGCATCAGCCGCACATCGGACAATTTTGAAGTCAGGAGGCCGTTTACCGCAGACCAGTTCCTGACCGTGATAAACGAGGCAAGTCATACGGTAGTCTTCATCGAGCACGATCCAACCCTGTTTGACGGGGCAGGACGGATGCTGGGTACGGCTGCATCAGCACTGAAACAGGCCGGGCGCGAGGCTCTGGTGATCCTGTGGGCTCCGGCAGGCGACCGCTCATTTTCCATTCTGGCACGACAGGCTGACCGGGTCATCGAGATCACTTCCGGTGAACCCGTAACCGGCCTGCAGGGCACCCCCGCCCGGCATATGTGTCGCGGGAGCCGGGGGGCCCCGACAGGCCAGAAGACCCTGGAGGTTACCTGATGGGCAGGAGCGTCGGGAGTGTACGGCAGGGTGTCAACAGGATAGCAGGCCGCTTTGCACGCTTCGCACGTACCCTGCCCGGCGGAAGAAAAGTATGCGGAAAACTTCTCGCAGACCGGGCGAAAAGACATTCGAGCAAGGCGTTTTACCGAGGTGACGCCCCGCGGGAAGCTGCATTTTTCTCGGGGCTTGTCGAGCTGCAGCATACCGACAACAGGGATACAGGAGGCCGGCCGGATGTGGATATTTGACTCGGCTTACCGCAGCGGGGGCGTGGATCTGTGGTGCAAAGCGGGATCGGTACGGGTGAGCCACCAGGAGTACGATCCCCCGTTCTACCTGTATCTTCCCGATCCGGACGCATACCACCCCATGATTACCGCACTGGAGGAAGAGTACCGGGCAGAGGCCTGCACATTCAGGACAATCTTTGGAAAACGCGAAGGGTACAAAATTTTTGCAGGACGGACCGTAGCTGAAGCAATCGAGCACCAGACAGGATATGCTGCGCAGATCTTCAATGCAGACATCAGGAAGGATCAGTGCTTCATGGCCGAGAACGGGATCGTTCCCTGCTGTAATGATATCGGCAATCGCTTCTCACCCGATATCTCCCATGACCTGAAATGGATAGAGATACGGATCCCCGGCCACCCGGACCGGGCCGGTACTTTTACTGAGATGGACGTTGTCCACGAGCAGAACGAACATCTTGCCGGATCCGAGCGGGAGGTACTGTCAGATCTCTTCGCGCTGATTGATGCGTGCGACCCGGATGTGATTCTCATGCCCCACGCTGATCGCTGGATGGCGGTACTGCAGGCACGGACCCGTGCGCTGGACCTTTCCCTGAACATAAGCCGGACGGGCAGATACCGCACCATCGGTTCGCGCTCGTACTGGAGTTACGGGAGAGTGGAACACAAGGACGCAGCACTCATCCCCGACGGCAGGATACTGATCGATACCGAGCAGTCGCTTGTGTACCGGGAGGGAGGACTCTCCGGTGTGCTCCTGGCAGCCAGGCTTTCTGGGATCTCCCCCAATCTCGCATCTCGGTTCACCCCGGGTACACTCATCTCCGGTTACGAGACCTATGAAGCGGTGCGAAGAGGTATCGTGGTACCGTTCCGCAAGAGCGATGCCGAAGCACTGCGGAAATTTGCCCTGCTCAGGGGCGCGGATCGGGGCGGGATGATGTTCCAGCCGGAAGCCGGGATCTTTTTTGACGTGGATGAGATCGATTTCACCTCGATGTATCCCTCGATCATCGTTCTCGCGAACCTGTCACCGGAGACCATCGGAAATCCGGAAACAGAGGGATTTCTTCCCACTGCCCTTGCACCGTTGCTTGACCTGAGAAAAACGGTAAAACAGCGGAAACGCTCCGACCCGGGTGCAGCGGGTATCGATGCCATCCTCAAATGGATGCTCGTTACCTGCTTCGGCTATACCGGATACAAGAATGCAAAATTCGGGAGGATCGAAGTCCACGAGGCTATAACCAGGAGATCCCGGGAGATTCTTCTGCAGACAAAAGATATTGCCGAGGAGATGGGATTTACGGTGCTGCACGGGATCGTGGACTGCCTCTGGGTGCAGGGACCCTCCGTACCGGCATTGCAGGAGCGCATCTGCCGGGAGACTGGCCTTGACGCCGAAACCGAGCATTTCAACTGGCTGGTCTTCCTCCCCCTCAATGACGGGTTTGGGGCATACAACCGCTATTACGGCCGGCAGCCGGATGGGAGCGTGAAAGTCAGGGGGATTGCAGCACGACGGCACGACACCCCCGGTTACATCAGGAAGATGCAGGGCGATATGCTTACCGTCATGGGCCGGGCAAAAACCCGGGCTGAACTGGAAACGATGTGGGACGAAGTCTGCAGGATATACCGGACCGCTGTTGCAGAACTCCCTGCGGCTCCTGCGCAGGAGATGATCATCAGCCGGAGGATAAGCCGGCTCCGGTACGCACACCGCTGCATCGAAGGCGCTGCGGTTGAGGCATATCGGGAGTGCGGGGCGGATATAGCGCCGGGCATGAAGATCCAGTACGTTGTGCGCGATGCACGTACATACAACGTTGCTCCGGTCTGGAGTGCCGGGGATTTTGACATCCCGTACTACCGGGATCTCCTGGAGCGGGCCTGGACCGAGATCGCGTATGCATTCCGCGAGGGGCGGGCAGAGAGGGAGCGCACGTCCCGGATTGCGGGCCTGCCCCATCACCAGGATATCACCGGCAGGCAAAGATGTAATATCCCCTGCCGCCAAGTATCCGGCAGATAATGGCCGATAAACAGCTCCTCTCAACGATCCGGTACGTTGCCGGTACAAAACCGGTATTCACCCTGTCAGAGATCCTCCCGTACCTTGAGGAGGGAACACCTGCTGACGTTGAGGATCTGTTCCGACAACTCGCCGGCGATTTGAAAGGGCTCGGGCTTGTTGCCGGTAAAAAAGGGGGCGATTATGAAATATCACGGCTGTCACCTCCGCAGGCATATACCCTGAACACGGAGGAATCTCTCCGCACCAACCGTTTTTTCGAACAAAAAACCATTCCGGCAGAACTCCAGTGGGCTATCGAGCAGTATATCACAAAAAAAGCGGGGAAGGGCTGGAACGATCCGGCGGTAATCGAGAAACTCCGCCGTGCGATTATTGCCCAGAAAGATGATTACTGGAAACCGCAGCACAAACGGTCCCTGCAGTACACCAAGGGGTATAGCGTGCTCGGCTACCTGGCGTACCACTTCCCGGTCTACTTCATGCAGACCGAATACCTCCTCATGCTGCTTGCCCGGAGCGGGCGGTTAAGACAGAGGATGACCATTCTGGATATCGGTACGGGACCGGGGGTTGTCCCGCTCGCAGTTGCGGACTTCTATTCCCGGCTGGATACCGCGAAGGCGGATGTATTCTCCCTGGAGCGGTCGGAAGAGCATATCGAGGCGTTTTTAGCCCTCCGGGACAGTTGCGTGCCCCGGGGAGGAAACGTCAGCATCAAGCCGCCGGTACGGGCTGACCTCCGGTCCCTGGATCCGGAAGTCCTTCCGGCAAAGATCGATCTGGCAGTATTTTCAAATGTCCTCAATGAGCTGCCGGATGCCTCAACGGATATGCGGGAAGAGATAGTTACCCGCATTGCAGAGCGACTGGCCCCCGACGGGACTATCCTCGTCGTGGAGCCTGCAGACGAAGAGAACTCAACCCGGATGCGCTCCCTTGCGGTAGCACTCCAGGGAAAAGGTCTCTCGATTCAGGGTCCCTGCTCGTTCATCTGGGGTATCCCCTGCACCGCCCCCCGCTGCTGGAGTTTCAGGACGGCCCCCGCGATTAAAATGACCCGTCTCATGGAAACCCTTGCGCAATGCGAGGAGTCATACCGGTTCATCAACACCGATATCAAGTACAGTTATGCGATTCTGAGTAAAGAACCCCGGAAAACAGAATCATACCGTCTTTCTTCAGAATCGAAATTCCTCCGGTTGTCCAAACTCCGGCAGCATGTGGAAAAACGGATCAATACGGCGGGCCTGAAGATGAGCGGGGAACTGGGCAATGCAAAGACCCACGTGTACAAGATCTGCGACGGGACTGCTAAAACACCGGTCTATGCGGTGCTGCCATCGTTCCATATCACCCCGGATAATGAGAGGTTGACAACAGCTCCCTATGGGTCCGTTCTTGAGATGAAGGGCGTTCTCGTGCGGTATAACAAGGCACATGATGCATATAACCTGCTCGTGAGCAGGAATACGCGTGTGTACTGCCAGGAATGCTGAATAGCAGAACTGGCAGGGATTTGGCAGGAAACGCAGAGCTTATTCCCGGAACAGGTCTTCCGGGAATAACTGCCTTAACTCTTCTGCAGTTCTTCACGTTGGGAGAATAATTCTTCTGGATTAATATTTATTGAGGAAAAATAGAGTAGATGTGATGCAATGGACAGCTTGAATCTAGACAGCGATGAGTCCATCCAGAAAAAAGTCTCAAAGATAATTATCAACGGTACCCGGTGCGAAGCGGTTCTCACCAGCAGACGAGTCATTCTGGTTGAACGCGAAACCGAGCGGGTCTACCGGGATATCCCGTATACGGACATCGCTCTTGTTGTCGCGAGCGTGAACGCTATCCACGAACCTGTCCTGACAATCACCATCAACCAGCCGGATGGCGGGCAGCAGATCATAGAGATAGTATTTGTCTACCAGCCGGGCGGCCAGAATATCCATGATCTCGAAAAATGCATCGCACTCTTCAACGAGCAGGAAATCCCCCTCCAGAATAATGGCATTCTGAGTGCCAGAACCCCCAAGAGCCGGATGGCAGCAGTGAGCCCGAGCCTCAAGGTTGAGGAAGAACCGGGCAGCCGCAATCCTGTATCGGACCGGACGGTTGCCGGAAGACCCTGGCAGCCCAGGCAGCTTCCACCCGAGGATAATCCCGAGAGATCCTCGTTTGGCACATTTGTACTGATTCTGGTTGCGCTGGCAGTTATCATCGGAGGCGCATTCATGGCAGGGCAGGTACTGAATGCAGGAAAAACTCAGGCTGAACAGGGTATCACTCCGCAACCCACGGCGGTTCCTGCCGAACTGACAACCCCGGTTCCAACCGAAGTTATCACAACCGCGGTACCAACAACCACTGCATCGCCCGTCCCGACTCCGGCAGATAACGGGAGGATTACGAGTCTGCCCAAACAAGGGATCTGGGCAAAGATCTCGTACCCGGCCCATTATTCCGGTTCTCTTGGGGGAGACGGCCGGAGGATCGGGGTGAACGGTTCAGGGACCCAGTATCTCGCGCTGCCGTTCCAGAATACCACCATAGACGGTTCTGTTGAGAAGGGAGACGGATCGGCCGATCTGCTGGAAGTGGAGATCTATAATGGCGGTTCCCTTGTCTCGAGGAGCGAGACAAAGCGACCGTTCGGTATAACCGAGATCCATACCCCGGTCGGGCTTCCCGTGGGGTACAGCGAGCTCCCCACCCCGACTCCTGCGGCGGCTGTTGCCGTGCCCACACCGGATCCATCCCTTACCCTGCACTCGGTACCACCAACGGGAATCTGGGTACGTGTTGCATATCCCGGAACATTCTCCGGATCGATTGGTGCAAACGGGGACTGGAGGCAGATCACGGGATCGGGGGACCAGTTCTACCAGCTCTCAATGACCGACGGCGTGATTGAGAGCTCGATAGACAAAAGCGATTCTCTGACAAAGAATATGATTGTTGAAATTTACAAGGACGGGAAACAGGTTCTTGTACGGAATACAACCCTGCCGCACGGGAACGTGAAGATCTATACCACCGTTTAACCGGGGCTGCAGGGGTCCGCACAAAGAACCCCCGAGTATTTCAGGAAGTATCCGGGGTAGGAAACGCAAGAGTAAAACCCCTGTCCGGTCTGCCGGATTTTCCTTTTTTAATCGTAAATATTAATGGAGAATGACACCAACATGATAAGTTAATGCTCAAAGTACATCGGGATATCTGTGGATATTGCGGATGTTGCGTATCGGTCTGCCCGGAAGGAGCCCTTGAACTGATCGATGCGTACCTGTCCGTGGAGAAGAACTGCACCAGCTGCGGAGTCTGCGCAAAAGTCTGCCCCCTTGGCGCCCTGGAGGTAGTCAATGAAAAGTAAGTACGACGTTCTCGTCATCGGCGGCGGCCCTGCCGGCGCACTGGCAGCAAAGACGGCAGTGGAGAAAGGACTCTCTGCCTGCATTGTCGAGAAACGCCCGGCGATTGGTGCACCGGTAAGGTGTGCCGAGGGGATAGGACAGGACGGCCTCCAGGAGTTCATCGAACCGGACTACCGCTGGATCTCAGCCGAGATGACCGGCGCAACCGTTGTTGCTCCGGATGGCTTTGTCATGAAACTCGAGTCCGAACTTGCCGGCAGCAAGGTCGGGTACGTTCTCGACCGCAAGTTCTTCGACCGTGAGCTGGTCTGGAAAGCTTCCGAGGCCGGTGCCGATGTTGCCGTCAAATCCCGGGCAGCAGCACCCATTATCGAGAACGGATTTGTCAAAGGTGCAAAGATCGAGTACTGCGGCAAGATCTCAAGCGTCCGCGCCGAGGTTGTTATTGCAGCGGACGGGGTCGAGTCCAAGTTTTCGAGATGGTGCGGCGTGGACACGACCGTCCCGGTCCGCGAGATCATGAGCTCGGTCCAGTACGTGATGACCGATATCGACATTGATGAACATTCCACGGTCTTTTACCTGGGTAACGATGTTGCTCCTGAAGGTTACCTCTGGGTCTTCCCGAAAGGCAAGCGGGCGGCAAACGTCGGGATCGGCATCTCCGGAAAGAAGAGCGGCGATGGGCACCGGGCAAAGGACTACCTCGACAAGTTCGTCAAGAAGACCTTCCCGCACGGCAAGACCATTGAGTACATCCCCGGCGGAGTCTCGGTCTGCCGTCCGCTTCCCTGCACGGTTGCCGACGGTCTCCTGATCACCGGCGATGCGGCCCGCGTGGTTGACCCCCTGACGGGCGGCGGTATCTACAATGCCATGTACACGGGCAGGCTCGCTGCCACTGTTGCAGCGGACTGTATCGGAAAGGGCGACGTCTCGAAGAAAGCCCTGATGAAATACGACAAGGAATGGCGTGCCTCAAAGATGGGAAAAGCCATCGAGCGCAATTACCACATCAAGGAATACCTGATAAAACAGTCCGATGAGAAACTCAACGAGATCATCCACTCGGTCTCAAAACTCAATCTCAAGGAATTCACAACCTTAACCCTGGTAAAAGAGATTATCCGGGTCAACCCGAAACTGGTGCTCGAGCTTGGGGCGCTCGCGGCATCACTCCGCTGATTTTTTAAGCTGTTTGTTGAGGAGCCGGAGGCAGTCGGCTTCGGCCTCTTTTTTGGTAAAGACCGTAAAAATATCCCCGGCCTGGATCTTCACATTGCCGCTCGGGATGATCAGTTCGCCGTTTGAGCGCCGGATTGCAATGAAGACGAAATCCTTGACCTTGAGCTCGCGGATCTCGTGACCGACTATGGGAGAGCCCGTTTCAGCAACGATCTCGAAGATGGAGCCGCCGGGAATCGATGCCAGTTGCTGGAGCTGGGGGTTCTGCGTCCAGTAGTAAAGCCGGGATGCGACAAGTTCATCGGGGTTCTCGCTGATCCGGACCCCCACTTCCTTGAAAAAGTCGGAATGGGAGGGCTGGTTGACAATGGCAACCACGTTCGGTACCCGGAATTTCTTTGCCAGCCAGCAGGTCATCAGGTTGACGGCATCGTCGCTGGTTGTCGCGATCAGCGCATCGGCCCGGTCGATTCCTGCTTCTTCAAGGATGGTCTTGTCGGTTGCATTGCCGGTCACCGCAAGTACATCGTAGTGTTCCAGGACCTCGCTGCACCGGGCCTCGTCCTGGTCGATGACCACCGCATTATGTGCGTGCTCGACTGCCAGTTTTGCAAGATTTCTCCCTATTCCCCCAAGCCCCACGATGATGATGTACATGCCTACCGGTTCCATCATCGGCATTGAAATATCTTGCGCATCAACTTCTGCGTGTGATATGCGGCGTGGATGAGGCGGGGAAGGGATCCGTGCTGGGCCCGATGGTGATTGCGGCGGTCGGAGTGGCAAAGGAATCCGTGCTGGATGGGCTTGGCGTGAAAGACTCAAAGGAATTATCGGCCCATGAGCGCGAGCGGCTGTATCCCCTGATCCGCAAACAGTGCAGAGTCGCGGTGATACAGCTGGATGCGCAGGATATCGACCGGGTCCGCACGGAGATGACCATGAATGCGGCCGTTGCCCGCGCCCACGCCCAGGCAATCAACAAAATTGCCCCGGCCCTTGCCTACGTGGATGCCTGCGATGTCAATACCTTCCGCTATGCCGAGACCGTGAAACGGAGCCTTGACAAACCCTGCGAGATCGTCTCGGAACATCATGCAGACCAGAAATTTGCCATCGTGTCGGCGGCCAGTATCGTTGCAAAGGTTGTCCGCGACCGGGAAATCACCAAACTTTCGAAAAAATACGGGGAGATCGGCAGCGGGTACCCGTCGGACCCGATCACCATAAGGTACTTGTCCGCATATATCGAAGAGCACAAAATGCCCCCACCCATTGCCCGCAGGAGCTGGAAGACGGTCGAAAATCTCCTTGCACAGCGATCCCAGAGAAGTCTCCTGGATTTCTGAGCAGTGCGGGATCCAAAAAGCCCTCATCGCATTTTCCCAAAAAGTAGTTAGTACAGGTATTATCCTGCAGTTTTTTCAAGCAGACTTTGATTCCGGAATTTTGATCGCGATTGAAAATTTATTCTGGATCAATCAAACCTTGATTTTTATTTTTCAATCGAACCTTGATTGAAAAGTTTTCAGCAGACTTTGATTTTTTATTTTCAAGCAGACTTCGATTTCAGAATTTTAATCGCGATCAGGATCGCGATTGAAAATTTATTCTGGATCAATCAAACCTTGATTTTTATTTTTCAGTCAAACCCTGATTGAAAATTTTCCGGTACGGTCTGGCTGAAAAATTGCGATTGGCAGCGAATGAAAAAAATAACCGGTTCTTATTTACCGGGTATAGCGCAGAACCACATGCAGACACGAATCAGAATGGTTTCATCGTACCAAAATCGAGCCGTGAGAGAATTTTATTTCAGTCGGAGCAGAAAATATGCGCCATAGTAACGCTTTATCTTGCTGAACATGCCAGCTATAGTGATGGACTGGATCCTCCTCATCCTTCTTCTCGTAGCAGCGTATGCTCTCATAGCATACTATATTCACAAGAGAAAACTCTGGCAGGATCATATCACATTTTACGGTCCGCTGATGGCGATAAAAACCGAGAAAGTCGGGTTTTTCGACAGGTTCCTCCCCTTCAGCACATTCCTGCGCCTCTATGGGACGCTGGGCGTGCTCATGGTCATCGTGGTCTCGGTCCTGATGACGGTCATGCTCCTTGTCGCCGCCCAGAATATTGTCACCCAGCGGCCGGCGCTCACCATGGCAAACGATCCCAAGAACGTGCTTGCCATACCGGGGGTGAACGATTTTATCCCGTTCACGTTTGCAGTCTGGTTCGGGCTCATCATCACGATGATCGTCCACGAATTCGGCCATGCCATTCTCTGCCGGGTGGAAGGGATCCGGGTAAAGACCATGGGAGTCCTGCTCGCCGTGATCCCCATAGGGGCATTTGTTGAGCCGGACGAGGAGGACCAGGAGAAAAGCCGGGGTCTTGCCAAGATGAGGATGTTTGGTGCCGGTATCACCAACAACATCCTTATGGGTGTACTCTGCTTTGCAGCAATCGTTCTGCTTCTCGGGCTTGCCGTGCCGCTCAGCACTCCGCTTGTACACGGGGTGTACGTGGATTCCCCGGCATACCAGGCAGGTGTTCCCCCGAATTCGGTTATCCTGGAAGTAAACGGGATTCATGTGAATACAAGGGATCAGGTTGCTTCAATCCTGAATACCACGAAACCCGGAGATCAGGTCACGCTGGTCCTGGATAATAAAGGAAAACCCGAATCGCATACCCTGACGCTCACCTCCTGGCCAAAAGAGTTAGGCACCCGGACGAGCGGGTTCATGGGAGTCACGTATTATGATGCTCCGGCCGTCAAGGAGCAGTTCGGCCTCCTGTACCAGCCGGTAGGCATCGTCATTCTCCTCGCTGTACCGCTCTATACGATCATGGACCCGGCCAGCTGGAGCCAGTTTGCCCTCCTGACGGTCGACACAGTGGATACCATCATGTGGCAGGTGCCGTTTCCCCAGTTCTGGCTTGTCATCCAGATCCTCTTCTGGTGCGGGTGGTTCAATCTTGTTGTCGGGACATTCAACGCGCTTCCCCTCCTTCCGCTCGACGGGGGTCTCATCCTCAAGGAAGCGGTTGAGCGGCTGCTGGACCGGCGTGGGCTCATCAAGTATTCCGGCTACGTGGTCAGCGCAATAAGTTACGTGATGCTGGCCGTGCTCCTTGCCGTGATGATCCTGCCGTATATGATGAACCTCCCCCGGTAATTTTTCTTTTTTATATCAGCGCTATGGTTTAAGGGAGAGCGATGGATAGCCGAAGGGATACGCCGGATCCCTATTGAGGGCTGATCGGGCAGGTCTCCATAATATATCCCCATTCCCAAAACCACAAGGATGGAACGGACAGGGTGTGACTGCGAACGTTGACTGGCGATAGGCTTTCAGAAAAACGAGGGAGACAATCGAAAATGAAAGACTGAAATTGCCGGAATTTAAAAAAAATGAGATAAAAAATTCAATTTTCCTTGAGGAGATTACTCCTCTTTCCCGTCCGAGGCCGGGGGAACCTTACGCTTGCTCGTATCCTTGAGCTCGTCTTCGGTTACTTTCGGAACCGCGTCCTGGATCTCCTTGAGGATGGCATCAACCGTCTCCGGTCTCGGGATCACACCGAGAATATTGTCATCCATGACCGGCCTTGCTGCAACTTCATCGGGAGACTCATCCTTTGCACCGAGGAACTTTGCTCCCTGGCGGATCAGCTCGGAGATCTCGAACGGGAAGATGATCTTCGTGGCCTGCCCGTTCGCCATGGTCTTGAGGGCATCCAGAGAGAGGACGGTGATCGCTTTCCGGTCAAGCGGGGCTGCACCCACGGACAGGATCCGGAGTCCCTGCGCTTCACCCTGGGCCTGGAGGATTTTCGAGAGCCGTTCACCCTCAGCCCGGAGCACCTTGCTCTGCCGCTCTCCTTCTGCTTCAAGGATCATGCTCTGCCGGAGACCCTCGGCTTTCAAGATTGCCGATCGCTTTTCACCGTCTGCCCGCAGGATTGCTGCTCTTCTTGCACGCTCTGCGGCAGTCTGTTCGGTCATCGCATTCTTGACAGCTTCGACCGGGTCCACTTCCTTGATCTCGACACGCTCGACTTTGACACCCCACTGGTCGGTCTCGCGGTCGAGGATGTCCCGGAGCTTGGTGTTGATGACATCCCGGTTATAGAGCACCTCGTCGAGTTCCATGTCGCCGATGATGCCACGGAGGCTGGTCTGGGCCAGCGCAACGGTTGCGAGACGGTAATTCGAAACCTCGAAATAAGCTTTCTCGGGATCGATGACCCGCACGTACACGATTGCATCGACATTCGTCGGCGAGTTGTCCTTGGTGATCACTTCCTGGCTCGGAACCTCCATGACCTGTGTCCTGAGATCGAGTTTGGTGACGTCGCTTACAAACGGAACAACCCAGCGGAAACCGGGATTCATCCGTCCCACGTACTGGCCAAGACGGATCTGGAGTCCCTGTTCGTACGGCTGGACGATCACGACACCTTTTGCAAAGATCGCGACAATGACAAGGATCAGGAATATGATGATGAGCGTTTCGATAAATGCCATGTTATGCTACCTCTTCAACAACAATATGGACTCCTTCGGAGTCGATGACCTTCACTTCGGCATTGACGGGAATTGTAGGTCCCCGTGAATGGGCGCTCCACTCAGTTGAGCCGATGATCACTTTGCCGGACAAGCTCGCTGAATCGACAGCCACTTTCACCCGGCCGGTCTTGCCGATCAGCGAATCGCGGCTGACCGTGGTCGGGCTTGCATTGGGAGTGATCTTCCCGTACATCCAGACGGTAAAGCCTGCAGCACACAGTGCAGTAACAATCCCGACAATGCCACCCATCCACGGGTTGGCAATATCAAATCCTGCGAGCTGCAGGATCCCAAGAATGATCATGACTGTTGCAGGTACCGTTGCAAAGAACCCCGGGCTGTGCACTTCGACAAGCAGCAGGACGGCGCCGCCAACAATGAGCAGCCATCCCAAGGACATCCCCATATCTGGAAGTACCATGATCAGTGTTCACGTGCTGAAGGATAAAATCTTATGGAATTTTTGGATTTACCCTTGGTAAAACGGGCGGTTTCATGATTAATCTGTAAAAAAACGCGGGAAACTCAGCTTAGCCGGTAATAACGTACAGGCAGGGATATCTTCCCGTTTGCACCGGGTCAGTGATTTATCCGGGAGTCTTCCCTCAACAGGGCAATCTTTGAGCCCCGGGGAATGCCGATGTCTTCGGCAATAACCTCGCACTTGACGCACATGAGGTAGGCAACCGGGGGCAGGGAATCGTACTCGCTTAAGGATTCGTAGTTGGCCATTCCTTTGGAGATGATAATTGAGCAGGTATCAATGGCCCGGGCGAGATCGGGGGGCATCTTGTCGAGATCGAGCCCGATCTCGGCCCCGGCCCCGGTCGTGGTGAGGTGATCGGAGAACCGGTCGAATCCCAGGGCAAGCGCATCTTCCATAGTAGCATCATTCAGAATGGGTGCATCCCGGACTGCCACGGTCACCTGTGATCCCTGCGATTTGAGGAACTGCACAAGCAGCCGATCGAAAACAATCTCGCCGCAGTTATCCGTGAGATAGACCACCCTTTCGCAGAGCGGGAGGATCCGGTCCGTATCATCGCGATCCAGCCCTTTTCTGAACTCCTGTGCAAAGAAACGGGAGAAATCAGATGTAACGTCATGGTCCTTGACCGCATAATCGAACGTGTTCCCGATGACACTGGCAAGCACGCGATCGCGGAACGCAGGAAGGGTGTCCCGCACCTGCCGGCATACGGCAAGCGCCTGTTCATTGCCGATCCTCTTGAGCTCCCGGAACGGATCCTGGTTTTTCACCATCTCGCAGGCTTTCCGGTGAACCGCACTGGCGATCTGCGGATGGAGCAGGGATGAGTCTTTCATCGACCCCAGAAGATCCCGGCATTCCGCAAGAGTCCTCTCGGTGCAATCCTGATCGGCAGATGCCAGCTGACATTCGAAAACAACCCGGGACAACAAACAATCGATACAGGTGTCCGTGAGTTTCATGATGGTATCATCCCGGAAGGATGACGAGAATAAATGATGGGGCCACTGAGATTTGAACTCAGGTCAGAAGACCCCCAGTCTCCTAGGATGGCCAGGCTACCCTATGGCCCCGCTCTCTTACTATTAGCCGATATTACTTATGTATCTTATTGTCTGTGAATGATAAAGAACAAAAAAGTGATATCCCCGGATCTGCCTGTAGGGAGAAAGGATTATTTTATTACAAGGGCGGAAAGGAATTTTCACAATTTCCCGCGCTTGAACTCCTCGACCCGGGAGATGAGATTCTCAAGCTCGGTGTCCGTCATCCGCATCCTGCCGTGGATAGAGCCCAGTTCCCCGAGCAGCTGGCGTATCCGGACATACATGAGATAAATAATCACCTGCTGAGTAACGATGACGACCCCGAAGAGAACGAGCATGTATTCTTCATATGCCATAGGTTAATCTCTCCACGTATCAACGGAATACAGCCCGGGCAAGCCGGTCCACGAACCCCTCGTCTTTATGCTTGGGTTCCTTGTCCTCATATTCGGCACCGCAGATCTCGGCTGCGATCCTGCGGAAGGCTCTCGATGCTTCGGTATTGGGATATTTCAGAACGCAGGGCATCTTGTAGGCCGCTGCCCTTCGTACGCTGGCATCTTCCGGAACCACGTCGATCACTTTCACACCCAGGACATCCTCAACACTCTGGGAACGGAGCTCGGTATGTTCGGACCCGGCCCGGTTTAATATCGCCCCATAGACTTTGCCCCCCATCACTTCACAGAGGATCTTGGTCTTGAGAGCATCGGCCATGGATGCCAGTTCGGGATTCACAACAAGGATAACCTGATCAGCAACCGAGAGCGGGACAACGCCCTCCTTTGAGATTCCGCTCGGGGCATCGATGAGGAGATATTCGCACCGGTCCACCAGTTTGTGCATGACCTCTCGCAGTTTATCGGGATCTGCCTGCTGGAAGCCCTGCAGGGAGATCCCGCTGGGAACCACTTTCACACCGGCAGGTCCTTCGTAGATGGCATCCTCGATATCCGCTTTGCCGGCCAGCACCTCGTGCAGCGTGACTGGGACATCATCCATGCCGAGAATGAGGGCCATGTTTGCCATGCCGATATCGGCATCGAGAATATAGGTCTGGTGATTGAGAAGAGCAAGCGATATACCAAGATTGACCGTGAGCGTAGTCTTCCCGACACCACCTTTCCCGGAAGTGATGGTATATGCCTGTATCATCAGAATCTTTATTTCAACTCTTAAGGGAAAAAGGTATTTATGGATTCTTTGATTTTTTTGGCCTGATGGTTAAATCCGCCCATCAATGGCCCTGTTTTCATGGAAAAAAAACAAAATGCTATAAAACAATATGTATTTATGCTCCCATCGGGTATTATGAATTACACAGGGTAGCGCAGCAGGAGCACAGGCATGTTGAAGGAGAAGATCACTGCATTCATTGAAATGATTCAATCCATCGAAGGGGTGGCAGCATGCGCCCTTGTATCCCGCGATGGGATAATAGCAGGCCGGAGTTTTGACCGGGATCTGAATGAGCCATGGTTTGGCGCTCTTTCGGCTACCATACTTGCATCGGCAGAATCGGTAGGGAGCATCATCAAGATGAAATCATTGAGATCGATCAGGATCCGGGCACAGGATTCTTCGATACTGGTCATGGGTGCAGGGGAAAACTTTCTCATTGCAGCCATCATCACAGATACAGCAGATCCGGAGAAGGTTCACACGCAGATGCTTGCGGTTGCGCAGAAAATTGGTGAGGCGATTTAATGTATACTATCCTTGTTGTTGACGACAGCCCGTTTATCGTTGATGTTTTTGTTACCATGCTGGAGCGGGGCGGCTACCGGACCGTAGCGGCGTATGGGGGAGAAGAGTGTCTGGAAATCTTAAAGACCGTGACACCCGACCTGATCCTCCTGGATATCATGATGGAACCGGTAGACGGCTGGGAGACCCTTGAGCGGGTGAAGGAGAATCCCGAGACAAAAGAGATCCCGGTCCTCATGCTCACCGCCAAACAGCTCACTCCTGCGGAAGCCCAGGAATATGGGATTTACATCGAAGACTATGTCTTAAAACCGATTACCCACCGGGAACTCTATGATGCTATCGAACATGTGCTCAGCCGGCGCCAGGCTATAAAATCCGATATGGAGATGGCAAAACAGTCCGGGTTCGATTCCGAGATCATCACCGAATATGCCCGCCTCAGCAAGAGCATCGACGTGAACAAACGTCTCATGAAGATCCTTGAGACAACGTACAATTTCAATGATGCCAAAGTCAGGGTCAATGATGAGATCACCCGTGCGATAAAAAGCATGGAGATGAACATCAAGTTCCAGGAAAACCGCCTCCAGCAGATCAAGGGAGAACTCTCCGGCGGGGCTGCCCCCAAATAATCAGTATCCCTCCCCATTTCCCGTACGGTGAATATTTGAATACTTTGCGGGTGTATACTATCCCGTGCCGGATCGTGGCAGCACGTGCCATACCCGATGCGCACCAGCCAATACCAGTGAGGAATCGATATCGTGGAAGACAGTATCCTGATCGTAGATGACAGTCCCTACATCGTCGATGGCCTCGTAGCGCTCCTGAAACGCAAAGGGTTTACCCCGATTGCCACGCATGGTGGCGATGAAGCCCTCATGGCCCTCAAGACCGTGAAGCCCGATCTTATCCTTCTTGATATCATGATGGAACCCATGGACGGGTGGGAGACGCTCGATCGGATCAAGGCGAACCCGGATACGAAGGATCTTCCGGTCCTGATGTTCTCGGCAAAAAAGATTACTGCGGAGGAAGCGCAGGAGCACTGCCTCAATATCGAGGATTTTGTTTCAAAGCCGGTCAATCCCACCCAGCTGCTGGATGCCATCAGGAGGATCTTCGAACGGCGCAAGGACGTGATCGCGGAAGCCGGTGCTGCAAAAGATTCCGGTATGGACGCAACACTCATTGAGGAATACTCGGCGCTCCGGAAAAGCATTGAGGTGGACAAAAATGTTCTGGCAGTGCTGAAAAATGCAAGCGGTATGCATTTTCCCGGCCGGGAAGTACCATCAGATGATATCGCATCCATCAAAAAGCTTGAGGATAAGATCTCAGCCGATGAACAGCGGCTCAAGGAGATCCATGAGAAATTTCCCCGGGTTGGATGAACCGCGATCCTGAACATTATGGTACATGGAGAATATTTAAATAGTATTTCCGCATTGTTATAATGCTGTACATCTTATTGCAGTGTGGGTTCGTAGCTCAGTTCGGTAGAGCGCCTGGCTTTTAACCAGGTGGTCGGGGGTTCAAATCCCTCCGGGCCCGTTGCCACGAGCAATCGTGGGTTTTTTGCGGTGATGCATCTGAGAGGAAATCTGTTCATCTGGGAGGGGTTTTTCATTGAGCACCAAACTTAATGTGTTGAAGCACGTGATGGTGCCAGACCATAAAATCATGAGTGAGGAGGAAGTATCGGAGCTTCTCTCCAACTACAACATTACTACTGAACAATTACCAAAAATTTACCATGACGATCCTGCAGTGAAGACAATAGGCGCCGAGCCTGACAATGTGATTAGAATTATCAGGGCCAGCCACACAGCCGGCAGGGCTGAGGCATACCGCCTCGTGGTCAAGAGACCCAAGAAATAATTCCGGGGTTGATCAGTCTGATAGACAGAAGCATTTTATCGAGGGCATATTTTTCACGGGAGCATGTTGCGCGCCACCAGCTTGACTCTTTCAACTATTTCTTAAAACACAATCTCCAGAAAGTGGTCAACGAGCAGCGCGTAATCGAGACCGACATCGAGAACCGGGGCAAGAACAATGAACCGGTCTGGGTGGAGCTCGGCAATATCGAGGTCAAACGGCCACTCGTCCGGGAAGCGGACGGCTCGCAGGGAGAACTGTACCCGAGCGAAGCACGGCTGCGAAACCTGACCTACGCAGCACCAATCCAGCTGGGACTGACCCTTGTTCACGGGGAAGACCGGCAGGAGCCGATCATCACAACCATCGGGCAGCTCCCGATCATGGTCGGATCCCTTGCCTGCAACCTGTACGGCATGGACGATGCCCAGCGGGTCTCCCACGGGGAAGACGCGTTCGATGCGGGAGGATACTTCATTGTCAACGGCACGGAGCGCGTGCTCATGACCCTGGAGGATCTCGCATCCAACAAGATCATGACCGAGTTCACCGAACGTTACAACGAGCGTATCTATGTAGCCAAGGTGTTCTCCCAGTTCCGCGGTTACCGCGCACTGGTGGTAGTCGAGCGGAACAAGAAGAACCTCCTCGAGGTTTCGTTCCCGTCCGTTGCAGGCCACCTGAAGTTTGTGGACCTTATGCGGGCACTGGGCATGACCAATGACCAGGAAGTCGTAAACGCGGTCTCCACCGATGAGGACATCCTGACATTCATGATGCAGAACCTTGAGGAGAGCGAGTGCGATTCCGTTGAAGGCGGTGTCATGTACGTGGGCAAGAAGCTTGCCCCGAACCAGACCAAGGACTACCAGCGCAAGCGGGCCGAGTTTGTCCTGGACAACTACCTCCTGCCGCACCTCAACTACGCTATGCCGGCCAACCTCAAGGAAGGCGACGAGGGCTACCAGGAAGCAGTTCTCTCTGTCCGGCTTGCAAAGGCACACTTCCTCGGCCGCATGGCAGAGGCCTGTTTTGACCTTGTGCTGAACAAGCGCAGGATCGATGACAAGGACCACTACTCGAACAAGCGGCTCAAACTTGCAGGCGATCTGATGGAGGATCTCTTCCGTATCTCCCTCAACCGCCTGACAAGGGATATCAAGTACCAGCTTGAACGCGCGAGCATGCGCCACCGCGATCTCTCGATTGCAACCGCAGTTCGTGCCGATGTGCTGACCGAACGCCTCCTCCACCCGCTTGCAACCGGTAACTGGGTGGGCGGAAGGACCGGTGTTTCGCAGCTCCTTGACCGCATCGATCACATGGCCGTGCTCTCGCACCTGCGCCGTGTAATCTCACCGCTCTCCCGGTCTCAGCCCCACTTCGAGGCCCGTGACCTGCACCCGACCCAGTGGGGCCGGATCTGCCCGAGCGAGACACCAGAAGGGCCGAATTGTGGTCTTGTCAAGAACTTCGCCCAGATGGTGGAGATCAGCAAAGGTGTCGACGATGAAGAAGAGATACTGCGCATCCTGCACAATCTCGGTGTCGAACACATACGGGGAGAAGTACGATGAAGAAGTCACGTGTATTTGTTGACGGGGCATTGATCGGACTTGTCGACGATCCCAAAGCGCTGGTCGGCACCATCCGCACCATGCGCCGGCAGGGAGCCATCGCCTCTGAAGTGAATGTCTCCCACAAGGAGTATAACGGCGATGTCGTTATCCTGACCGACCGCGGCCGGGCCCGCAGACCGCTCATCGTTCTCAAGAACGGCGAGCCGCTCATAACCGAGGAGGATCTCAAGAAACTCGAGAGGAAGGAGGTCGATATGAACTCCTTTGTCCAGAGAGGCTTAATCGAGTTCATCGACGCCGAAGAGGAAGAAGATCTCCTCATCGCCATGGATTTCACGAAGCTGACCCCCGAGCACACCCACCTTGAGATCGACCCCTCCCTGATCCTTGGTATCGGTGCAGCCCACGTTCCCTTCCCCGAGCACAATGCAAGTCCGCGTGTCACGATGGGGGCAGGAATGGTCAAGCAGGCACTCGGGTTCGGTGCAGCCAACATGAAGCTGCGCCCGGACACCCGGGGTCACCTGCTCCACTATGTCCAGAAACCGCTCACCCACACCCAGACTTCGGAACTGATCGGATCGGACGACCGGCCGGCAGGACAGAACTTTGTCGTAGCCATCCTCTCGTACGAAGGCTACAATATTGAAGATGCGCTCATCTTCAACAAGGCCTCCATCGAGCGCGGCCTTGGCCGCTCCCACTTCTTCAGGACCTACGAAGGCGAAGAGCGCCGGTATCCCGGCGGCCAGATCGACCGGATCCAGGTTCCCGATGAGGACGTAGCCGGTGCCCACGGTGCCGACTCCTACAAGAACCTTGACGAGGACGGGGTCATCAACCCCGAGACGATCGTTGCCGAGAAGGATGTCCTGATCGGCAAGACCTCCCCGCCCCGGTTCCTCGAAGAACCCTCAGGGGAACTCATTGCCGTTGAAAAACGCCGCGACACTTCCGTCACGATGCGGTCCAACGAGCACGGCATCGTTGACACGGTCATCATCACCGAGGGAGAGAACAGCTCCCGCCTGGTCAAGGTCCGTACCCGCGACCTCCGTGTACCGGAAGTCGGCGACAAGTTCGCATCCCGCCACGGTCAGAAAGGGGTCGTTGGTCTCATCACCCCCCAGGAAGACATGCCGTTCACCGAGAGCGGCCTCTCCCCCGACCTCGTCATCAACCCCCATGCAATCCCGAGCCGTATGACCATCGGGCACATGCTCGAGATGATCGGCGGCAAAGTCGGATCCCTCGAAGGCCGGCGCATCAATGCAACGGCATTCGGTGGGGAGAGCGAGGCCGATATCCGCGCATCCTTAAAGGCACTCGGCTTCTCCCACAATGGCAGGGAAGTCATGTACGACGGTATCACCGGCAAGGCCTTCAAGGCCGATGTCTATATCGGCGTCATCTACTACCAGAAACTCTACCACATGGTGTCTTCCAAGATGCACGCCCGGTCCCGCGGCCCGGTGCAGGTCTTAACGCGCCAGCCAACCGAAGGACGTGCCCGTGAAGGAGGTCTCCGGTTCGGTGAGATGGAGCGGGATGTCATGATCGGCCACGGCGCCGCCATGGCCCTCAAGGAACGGCTTCTCGATGAGTCCGACAAAGTGCAGGAATATGTCTGCGCACACTGCGGCATGGTTGCAATGCTCGACCGCAAGCGCAACATGACCCGCTGCCTTGCCTGCGGCAACGAGACCGATATCTACTCGGTAGAGATGAGTTACGCGTTCAAGCTCCTGCTGGACGAGATGAAGAGCATGGGTATTGCCCCAAGACTGAAACTCCAGGACGTGGTATAACATGCCCAGCCCAAAACGAATCGGACAAATTGCATTCGGGTTATTATCCCCAAAAGAGATCCGCGAGATGAGCGTGCGGAAGATCATCTGGGCAGACACCTACGACGATGACGGGTTCCCGTACCCCCAGGGGCTCATGGACCTGAATCTCGGTGTCATCGACCCCGGTCTCCGGTGCAAGACCTGCGACCAGAAGGCAAGCGAATGTCCCGGCCACTTCGGCCACATCGAGCTTGCAAAGCCGGTCATCCATGTAGGATACACCCGGCTCATCAGGAAACTCCTCCGTGTCACCTGCCGCGCCTGCGGCCGGGTGCTCCTCTCCCCCGAGGAGATCGAGAAAGTAGTCGGTACCGAGGACGACCAGACCGGTGACCTGCTCTCCGAGAAAGATGTCAAGAAGGAGCGCGTCTGCCCCCACTGCGGCGAACAGCAGCTCAAGATCAACTTCGAGAAGCCAACAACGTTCTCCGAGGTCATGATCGAAGAGGGCAAGAAGGTGGAGCACAAGCTCACGCCCGCCGACATACGCGCGCGAATGGAGAAGATCCCAAACGAGGACTTGATCCCGCTCGGTATCAACCCCGATGTTGCCCGCCCCGAATGGACGATCCTCACCGTCCTTCCGGTTCCCCCGGTCACGATGCGGCCCTCGATCATCCTTGAGAACGGGCAGCGGTCGGAAGACGACCTGACCCACAAGCTCGTGGATATCATCCGTATCAACCAGAGGTTCAAGGAGAACCAGGATGCAGGAGCCCCCCAGCTGATCATCGAAGATCTCTGGGAACTCCTCCAGTACCACGTCACCACCTATCTCGACAACGAAGTTGCTGGATGTCCCCCGGCCCGCCACCGCAGCGGCAGGCCCTTAAAAACCCTCTCGCAGCGACTGAAGGGAAAAGACGGCCGGTTCCGTGGTTCCCTGTCAGGCAAGCGTGTGAATTTCTCCTCCCGTACGGTTATCTCACCGGACCCGAACCTCTCGGTCTCCCAGGTGGGAGTACCCCGGGCTGTTGCAAACGAGATGACGATCCCGGTCCGGGTCACCACCTCCAACATCGAGGAACTCAAGCAGATTGTCCGGAACGGCCCTGTCCGCCCGGACGTCAATGCTCCCTGCGGCGCCAACTATGTCATCCGTCCCGACAACCGCCGGCTCCGGCTGGGTGCTGACAACCTCGATACCGTTGCAGACATGATCGAGCCCGGTTACACGGTCGAACGCCAGCTCCGCGACGGGGATGTCGTGCTCTTCAACCGTCAGCCCTCGCTGCACCGGATGAGCATCATGGCCCACCGCGTCAAGGTCATGGAAGGCAGGACCTTCCGGCTCAACCCGGCCGTCTGCCCCCCGTACAACGCCGACTTCGACGGGGATGAAATGAACATGCACGTCCCGCAGACCGAAGAGGCGCGGGCCGAGGCAACCATCCTCCTCTCCGTCCACGAGAACATCTTATCCCCGCGTTTCGGCGGCCCGGTCATCGGTGGCATCCACGACCACGTATCGGGTATCTTCATGCTCACGCATGACCTCCGCTGGTTCACCAAGGAGGAAGCCCTCTACCTTCTCCGGTACTCCGGCATCGAGCGGATGCCTGCTCCCGGGAAAGTCGAAGAGGGCGTTGAATACTGGTCCAATAAACAGGTATTCTCCTCCATCCTGCCGGAAAGCCTCAACATGGTCTTCCACGCCAGCTCATGCCAGAACTGCGACACCTGCAAGAAAGAGCTCTGCGAGCGGGATGCCTATGTCCGCATCATCGAAGGCAAGCTCGAAGTGGGTACCATCGACAAGAAAGCCATCGGGGCATTCGACGGCCAGATCATCAACCGCATCATCCGCCAGCAGGGCATGAAGCGGGCGGCCAAGTTCATCGATGACTTGACCAAGCTCTCCATCCGCGGTATCATGATCGACGGTTTCTCGTTCGGTATCGATGACGAAGACCTCTCCAAGACCGAGTACGGCCAGATCGACGAGGTTTTGAAGAACGCAGCCCTCGATGTCGACCGCCGTATCAAGATCTACGAGGACGGCCAGCTCGAACCCATGCCCGGCCGGACCATCGAGGAAACCCTCGAGATGCAGATCATGCAGGTGCTGGGTAAAGCCCGTGACCAGACCGGTCAGATTGCAGGCCGGCACCTTGGTCTCGGGAACAGCGCAGTGCTGATGGCAGTCTCCGGTGCCCGTGGTTCCATGCTGAACCTGACCCAGATGGCCGGTTGTATCGGCCAGCAGTCCGTCCGTGGTGAGCGTATCGTCCGTGGTTACGACGACCGCACCCTCCCGCACTTCAAGAAGGGCGACCGTGGATCCGACTCCCACGGGTTCATCCAGCACAGCTACAAAGGCGGCCTGAACCCGACCGAGTTCTTCTTCCACGCCATCGGTGGCCGTGAAGGTCTCGTCGACACTGCAGTCCGTACATCCCAGAGCGGTTACCTCCAGAGAAGGATGATCAACGCGCTCCAGGACCTCAAGGTTGCATACGACGGCACGGTCAGGACAACCGGTGGCCGTATCATCCAGTTCGAATACGGTGAGGACGGGACTGACCCGACCAAGAGCGCATTCGGCGACCCGGTGGATGTCAAAGGCATTGTTGAAAGTATCCTCAAGGAGGAGTGCTGAGATGCCGCTTGCTGAAAAGTACGACAAGAAGATCGAATCCGCTGCTCTTCCCCAGAAGACCAAGGACCAGCTGAGGCAGTTCCTTGCAGAGAAGGAGATAACGGAATCCCAGTTCAAACAGATCCTCGAACGGGTCCTGAACGAATACCAGTCAACGAGGATTGAGGCCTGCGAGGCGGTCGGCGTCATCGCTGCCCAGTCCATCGGTGAACCCGGCACGCAGATGACGATGCGTACCTTCCACTACGCTGGTGTCGCTGAGATTAACGTTACCCTGGGTCTCCCGCGTCTCATCGAGATCATGGATGCAAGGAAAGAGCCCAGCACGCCAACGATGACCGTCTATCTCGAAGCCGAGTACGGCAATGACCGTGACAAGGCCCGGGAAGTCTCCTGGCAGATTGAGGCAGCCCCCCTCCACGAGTTCGGCGACATCACCACCGACATGGAGAACATGCAGGTTGTCGTGCACCTCAACACGAAAGTCTGCGACAAGCGCAAGATCACCCCTGCCGAGATCATGGAAGTGGGCCCGAAAAAGATCCGGGACCGCCGCCATTACCGGGATTTCGAGCACGAGATCGACGAGGCCAACGCGACCATCATCTTCTCCCCCAAAGACAAGGAGAGTTACCAGAACCTCTTCCAGCTTGCAGAGCACGTCAGAAACGTGATCGTGCAGGGCATTGACGACATCCTCCGGGTCGTCGTCAGAAAAGAGACCGGAGAGTATATACTTTATACTGAAGGCTCCAACCTTAAAGACGTATTTGATGTCGTTGGTGTGGACACCACACGGACCCGCACGAATAACATCAGTGAGATTGCATCAGTGCTCGGTGTCGAGGCAGCGAGGAACGCGATCATCCATGAAGCGGTTTCAACCCTGAACGAACAGGGTATCCTTGTGGATGTCCGCCACCTCATGCTCGTCTCAGACATGATGTGCATGGAAGGCGAAGTCAAGCAGATCGGCCGTCACGGGATTGCGGGCGAGAAGGAGAGCGTTCTCTCCCGTGCCGCATTCGAAGTGACCGTCAACCACCTGCTCGATGCCGCTGTTGCAAATGAAGTCGATGAACTGAGCGGTGTTACCGAGAATGTCATCGTCGGCCAGCCGATCCTGCTGGGAACCGGCGATGTGAAACTGATCGCAGTCAGACAACACAACAATTAACCAACTTTAGCAAACCTACGAGGAATTGTATATGGATTTTAATGCTTCACTCAGAAGAGCTATCAAGACAGGAAATGTAATTCTTGGCCAGAACAACACAGAGAAATGCATCAAAGAGGGCAAAGCCCAGATGGTTGTCATAGCAGGTAACTGCCCGGCAGCATTCACATCCAAACTTTCTGCCTACGAAAACCTCTTCATCCACACATTCGAGGGCTCCAGCGTGGCACTCGGCAAAGCCTGCGGTAAACCGTTCATGGTCAGCACCCTTGCCATCGTCACCCCGGGCGAATCAGATATTCTTTCCCTTAAGAGGGCATGATATGGGCGAAGTGGTACTGACTGAAGACTGCATGCGCCTCATCTCCCAGTTCGAGAGCCTGACCGGCGCCGGAAGCCGCGACTGCGTGGTCGATGACCGCAACGGCCGGCTCATCTTTGTCATCAACCCCGGGGACATGGGCCTTGCTATCGGCAAGAAAGGTGCCTCCATCAAGAAAGCCTCAGAAGTGATGGGCAAGAAGATCGAAGTTGTGGAATACAACAGCAACGTGGAACAGTTCATCAAGAACTGCTTCCTGCCAGCCCAGGTCACGTCCATCCTGTTCGAAGGCGAACCCGATGCGCAGACCGCAACGGTCGAAGTGCGGGACGAAGACCGCGGGATCGCCATCGGCAAGGATGGCAAGAACATCTTCAAGGCAAAGAAGCTGACCCTGCGCCAGCACAACATCGTGGATGTCCAGATCCTGCAAAAACCCATGGATGGCCAGTCCGACGACGGGCAGAGCCACCTGTAATTTTTTTATTGTTCTCTTTTACCCGCCTTTCACGCTACACGGTTGTTCGGGTTCTTTGTTCCCTGGCCGAAGCGTTCCTGATCGCAGGGCACATGTCAATCAGGGCAGGGGACCTTACGATAAATTCCAAATCCTGCCGGAATTTTTTAAGCGGATCCTGATCCGGCATCTCAGGATAGCATCCCGATACCGGAAAAAATCTACGGCCGCAGGATACCGGTACAGGAAAAGATCCATTCCACCAAGAGGAAGGATAAAAAACAGAGAACGGGCCTGGGGGGATTCGAACCCCCGACATCCGGGTTAGAAGCCCGGCGCTATGTCCAGGCTAAGCCACAGACCCCTGATGCCATTAAGGTGTGCTCTTGAGGATAATTAATCTGTTTCAGGAACAGGACAAGATCCCGGCCGGATGAAAAGAAAAAGATAATACGGCATCGTGCAGGAAACCTCTTCATGGACCCGTCCACGCCGATGAATAGCAACCGTCAGCTCTTACGCTCGATTGCCCTTGGGATTTTTATCCTTTTCATCCTCGCCAGCATCCCGATCCTGCTGGCATCGTCAAACCCATCGTTAACCGCAACAATACCACCTGGATCTACCACAACGTATGTTGCCGTATCGCCATTCACACCGGTCTTTACCGATCCTGCCCAAAAACTAAGGGAAACGGCAGATCCTGCATTCACACGGCAGTTGTTCGGGGAGGCGGTCTTGTATGAACCCCTTCTCAACACAAGCGGGACGCAGGTAAATATGGGTTTCTGGTCGGGACGGGGAAATCACGGGAGCCTCGTGTTCCTGCTGGATGCCATCAATGATATCCCCCCGGGATCAACACCCCTGCCCCAGAAGGCCATATGGGATGAAGGAGCCACTACTTCCGGCCAGTACCCCTCCTATGTGACCATGAATAACGAGCACTGGTACGAACGCGCCGCGTCCACGAATGGCACCGTTATCATCTATGGCCGGCCCTACCAGGATCCCTATACCGTGACGCTCTCACAGGCAGATGATATCTGGGGGCAGTATTCGCAGCGCTATACTGACATGGCAGAGCTGATCAGGAATTCCACGGGGAATCCGGTAAATGTCTGGTGCTTTGTTGAAGGGGCCCGGGCCAACCGGGTTTTTTATAAGTACGAACTGCCAAGCCTGCGTAAACTGGAGCAGAAAGGTGTTGTCCGGGTCTATTTTGCAAAGATGAAGACTGCCAACTGGACCCGTCCCGGAGACTGGACGGCAGGTACGGCCAATGCCCCGTTCCCGTCACCATGAGGTTCCATGGTATGACAGAACAACCGGATTCCGGCAACAGGCAGGTAACGGATGCGATATTTGCCCTCGCATTCCATGACCGCCGGTCTCCCATCCCCAGGGAAACCTGGAGCAGCGGGGAATTCCTCGCTGGGGTCCTGAACCGGGTGCCTGGTGCCTCGCGGGAGGAATGCCGCGCAGCAATTGCAAGGGTGGGGAATCTCAGCGAGACAGCATATGAAATCGGAGAATCATTCAGGGCCGGCAGGTTCGGCGCGACTCCGGAAGCCCGCCTGCGGGCAGTACAGGAACTATCTCAGAAGAACCCCGGGTTTTCCGGCAGTGAATACGAAGAGGCTTTCGCTGCCGGCCTACGATGGACCGCGTTCTGACCGGATGAAACTGAAACCCGGTGAACGGGACAACCCGAATAATTATACCCGTTTCTCAGTCAGTACCATCGTCCATTTCCAGAGTATTCATCTATTCCACCCCGGTCTCTTTGAGTCGCATAAAATTAAAAAAATATATCCCCAATCGGCGCCAATTTTTCGTTTGACTAAATACCAGGTCGTGACAATATGAGAAGGACAATTTTTCTTGCATCAGTTTTTATTATGATCCTGCTGCTCCCTGCAGCCGTTGCTGCGGTGGGCAATATTTCCGTGAGTTCAACTCCCTCCGGGGCAACTATCTATCTGGACGGGCTTTCTACAGGACATACATCTGCTTATACCATTGAAGACGTGACCAGTGGTTCCCATACGGTCTTACTGAAATTATCCGGATACTCGGACGCTTCCCAGAATGTACAGGTAGTCGATAATCAGACCAGTACCGTTTCTGCCACCCTTACAGCGGTCGCTTCCGCCCCCTCAATCTCCGCGATCACTCCGGCATATGGATACAACACGGGAATTGTCAGCATCACCGGGCTCACCGGAACGGGATTTGTATCAACGCCCTCGGTTGTACTCTCCAAATCCGGCGAGAGCAACATCACCGCTTCAAGCGTCTCTGCAACCTCCACCCAGATAACCTGCACGTTCGATCTCAACGGGAAAACTGCAGGTACCTGGAACGTGATTGTTACAAACCCGGACGGGCAATCCGCAACAAAGACAGGGGCCTTTGAGGTCCGCGTCCCGACATCTGCAATAACCCTTTCTTCAATATCTCCGTCAAGCGCCAATACCAATACTACCGTCACCATTTCCAGTCTTGTCGGAACCAATTTTGCAGGAACACCCACGCTCTACCTGAAGAGGTCCGGTTACAATGACATACCGGGAACAATCACCTCAACCTCAACTACTACAATTGCCGGATCTTTTGATCTGAGCCAGCGCACGCCGGGTGATTATCAGGTCTGCGTTATGAACAGCGGCATGGATGCGGTCTGCGGCCTGACGTTCACCATCACGTCTCCCAATTCAGTGGCGAACGGCACGATCACGGTCGGGTCCAGTCCCTCGGGAGCAACGGTCTACCTGGGTGCAGTCAAGAAAGGCACAACCCCGCTGACACTCTATGATATCGTGCCGGGCACATATTTCATCCGGATGCAGAAGACCGATTACGCCGATTATACAAAAGAGTTTACGGTAACCGCGGGCAATAAGACCGAAGTCTACGGATATCTCTCTACTGCTGCAACCTACACGACAACGCCAACGACTGTGCCTGTCACCTACACAACCGTGACCACCGTGAAGACCACCAAGAAAACCACGGTCCCGACACCCTGGCCGAGCGCAACTACACCGGCCTCACCCGTCAGCCCCCTTTTGATCATCGGCGCTGTCGGGCTTGGATTTGTCATCCTGCGCCGGGATTAATCTCTTCCTTCTTTTCTTTCCTGTCACCTTTTTGATCCGATATACGGTCACGCATTAGTTTTCCGGTCTGACTGCCCGTTCCTATCCTTTTCCCGGCAGGGAGAATCATCTCACCAGTCCCATAAACGCAATATTTATACTGGCTCTGGAGATTTGGATGAAACAAAATGTAACATTTGCTTTACATTATTGCACACGTTCCAGCGAGGGGCCCCATGAAAACCGCCATTATCTCCATTCTCCTTGTCCTGTTCCTGATAGCAGTGCCGGTGTCCGCAGATGATTCTGCAGGTACTACTGCAACGACAGCAACAACAACTGCTGCTACAACGACAGCCGCGGAAACTACAACGGCTGCAACCACCGCGGCAGCAACAGAAGCAACTACCGCTGCCACAACTGCAGACACTACCACAGCAACAACCGAAGCCACGACTGCGGTCACAACCGCCACGACAACCGATGCGGCCACCACCGTGACAACGGAAGTCACAACCGAGGTAACAACGGAAGTTACAACCGCAACAACCACTGCAACCACCGAGGTCAATGGCAGCATCTATATCGGATCCTACCCGTCCCTGGCATCCGTGTACCTGGATTCCGTGTACCAGGGTACAACCCCGCTGACGATTTCCAGCATTGCTGCCGGCAGCTACACCATACTCCTTGAGTTGAGCGGCTATGCCGACTGGTCGGAGAGTGTTACCGTTACATCAGGAAACCAGACAACCGTGTACGAGGCGCTGACAGCCAACACGACAACAACGGCAACAACCATAACAACGCTTCCATTGCGGACAACGACAGAATCCATAATTACAGCTGCCATTACCCCGGAGAAGACCGTTTCGCACAAGGCAACAACTATCAAAATCCCTACACCCTGGCCAACGGATACCCCGAAGGCCTCCCCGGTGGAGCTTGCGGTTATCCTGGGCGGTATCGGTATGGGAATAGCGGTATTGCGCAAAAAATAAAAAAGAAAAATTATCCGGCGTGGTAACACGAGGACTTGAGCACTTCCACGGCAGTGGGTTTGCAGAGACCCTCGTTGAACACTTCCTTTACAACGGAAGTTGCACAGAACTTCACCTGCACCCGGGCTGACATCCGCTCCCGCTCCTGGTAATAGGACCCCTGTGTGAATTCCACGATCCGTTTCATGCTGAGGGCGGTGGCAAGGACATAGACACAGATCCCTGCATCGCCGGGGGAGAGATCCTCGGTGTCCACCGAGGTCATGAAGATATGGGTTTCGGGGCCCGGCTCCACTTCGGCGATGGTCACGATATTGTGCGTGCTCAAGAGTTCAATGGTCCGGGGCCGGCCGGTCTTGAGATCCTTGATTACTTCAGGAGAGATGCTGGTTAACGCTGCGCATTTCATCTCCGATCACCCGTACATTGGAAGATCTTTTTTCGGCGTGGCTTCAGCAGACTGCTGGACTTCTTCGGCCAGTTTTCCCATGCTCTGCTCGATCTCGACCGCCTGGTCGATTAAGGGCTGGATATCGAGGGACAGGTTGTACATCTTGTTGAGCACCTCGATCGTTGCTGCCGATGCCCGCGGATCCGGTGCATTGACCGTTTCGCCAAGGAGACCCACCGCGGGGATGTTCCGGACCTTGCATTCCGTCAGGATGCTCGATGCAATCCCCGAGATGCTGCCGATGGGAAGGACCATGGTATGCGGCTCGATCCGGGTCAGGGCTTCCGGTGTTGTTGCCACGCCAAAGACCCGTTTCTCGGGTTCATTGGTTATTATGCCTGCAATCGTGAGAACCTCTTTTGGCTGGTACTGGGCAACCCATTCCAGGATCCCGTTCGAGATCTCGTAACAGATCATGGGGGCAATGGGGATGTCGGCAACGATGGCTGCAATATTGCACGTCTCATCGTTCCTGGCGTACACCCGGACCGGATCATTGATCAGGCCCCGGTTCATCATGGCAAGAGGCGGGAAAAATTTCGACGTCATCGACCCGATCAGCTCAAACTCCATCTGGTCAACCAGGTACTGGAGCGCGATCGTACCCACAAGCCCGCTGCCGGGAAAGCCCATGAGGACCGCTGCCCCGTTGGTGGGAAGCGGTTTTGAAAAAATTTTCAGATCGTTTGAGAAGTCTGCCGTCATTAAGTTAACATATACCCACTACCTAAAAAAATAGTATGCAAGAATACCCAATAAAGCGCGGGCTCACCAAAGACCTCGAAACCAGGGCGGCAGCGGAACTTAAAGCCTGTTTTGGTGTGGAGCCGGAGAAGACGACCAAGGGATTCAGGATCAGATTCGGTGCGCTCAAGCGCCTGGACGTGACCATCGGGGCCGGCAGCAAATCGGTCATCATCGACACCGAGTCCGACCTGAGTGCAAACGACGAGCTCATCATCGATACCAACAAGCGTTTCCGGAAGTACCTCGACGCGGTGACCGGGTTCTCCACCAAGGAACGGGTCAAGCGGGCTAAGAGCGTCGAGGAGTAAACCGGCGGGACCGAGCCCTGCAAACAATGCAGGAGACCGTGCAGGTACAAGACGATTTTTTTTACATCAGGGAAAGATCTGCTTATCCCGGGATCACCCGGGCAGGAAAATCCGGCGGATAGGGGTGATTCCCCGGTAATAAGACCGGTTACCGGGCCTTGGGCATTGCAATTCCGTTCCTGATCCTTTTCCCGAACGCCCGGGATCCCGAAGGGAATCTTCCGTTTGGCAAGACTCATTAATTTCAGGGATAATATTCATGGGTACGTGATGTATCATGCCCTACTGCCCTGAATGCGGAAAAAGCGTATCAGAAACGGCAAAATTCTGCCGGAACTGCGGTGCATCGCAGGCAGAAGAGACTGCAGGAGAGACCCCGGCGGTAAAAAGCCCCCCGGAAAACCCGGTCTGCAACACCTGTAAAACCATTCTTCTTCCCGGGGATAAATTCTGCAGCACCTGCGGTGAGAAGATCGCCCCGCCTGCTCCTGTTCCGGCATCAGTACAGGATGATGAACCGGTTCCCGGGCCGGAGCCGGTCTGTGCTTCCTGCGGGGCAGTATTGGGGAGTGACGCCAGGTTCTGCGGATCCTGCGGGATCCCGGCCGGTGCACAGCCTCCGGTCCAGGAACCGGTACCAGAACCGGTACCAGAACCGGTACCAGAACCGGCTGAAAGACCCGATGAGTATCTCTGTCCAGCATGCGGCAGCCGGCTGAAGGGCACCGAGAAGTTCTGCGGGATCTGCGGCAAGGCTGCAGCCGCAGTCCGGCCGGAGTCACCGGCACCCCCGGCAGCAAATGTCTGCGGATCCTGCGGAGAGACGCTTGGTGAGAACGCAAAATTTTGCGGGATCTGTGGCGCAGCGGCCGGTACCTCCGTTCCCGCAGCACCGGCAACAGTCCCACCCGCTGATTCTGAACCCGCAACGCCTCCTGGCGGGGAGAGCGTTCTTGGCGTTATCCCGAATGCCAAGAAGATGAAGATGTTCGGAGCATCCTGGGATACTTATACCATTGTCGTAACCCCCCGCCGGATGATCCTTGCCCAGATGACGCAGGCGATGCTGAACGCGGCGGTAGCGGAGGCTAATCTTAAGGCGAAAGCCGAAGGAAAAGGGTTTTTCGGAATAATGGGCAGCCAGATGGCAGCCTCGTTCGGATTCGGGAAACGGTACGAAAAGATGCCCCCCGAGGAGGCCATGCATGAAACGCCCAAGAACTTTGCTATCGAGAACCAGCGTATCACAGCCATCAAGCTCAAACTTATCGACACGGAGAATGCCGGCATGGACGGGCGCGAGTTCAAGATGCTCATCGAGTCCATGGATGGCAAGTTCGAATACGTGATTGCCGAGGACGACCGGTTTGCGACCCTGCTCCAGACCGCGTATGGCGAGCGGGTGAAGATGCCGTCCGGTCTCTTCAAGGCAGGTCCTGTACGGGTCAAATTCTTCTGATTTTTTATTTTTTATTTTAAAAAAGGATTATTCTCTCACTCTGGCAAGTACCAGCGCAAGCGATACCAGGGCAAGGATGCCCGTCAAGGGACTGATCGAGGACTTCGGGGTTGTCACCGGGGCAGCCGGGGGGGATGTTGTTTCCCTTGTCGCGGGAGTCAGGACCAGCGTCGGGTCAGGGATTCTCTGGGTCTCCGGAGTTGTATAACGGGCAGCGGGGTTGATGGGTGTGGACGTGTAGACCACCATGCCCTCATCAACGCCGCTGCCAAGCACGGACAGGCCGTTTAAGTGGTACTGGTCGGAGACCACGATCTTTGTGCCATCGCGGCTCACGGCAAGCGAGCGCGGCTGGATGATGGATTTGAGATCCCGCTTTATCTGGAGCGAGCCCCCGTGATCGAGCACATACACGGTCCCGTCATTGGTACCGGCCGCGATGACCGACGCGTCCTTCGATACACCCACAGAATTGGCCCAGCTGGTCCCGGTAGTATACGTCCAGTGGGTCTTGCCGAACCGGTCGACGGCCGTCACGGCATTGTCCTGACTCCCGAGAATGATGGCCGATCCATCCTCGGAAATGGCCATATCGAGGATCGCGTCTTTGGTCACGTCGTCCCGCATCCAGTTGAGTTTCCCTCCCGGGGTATAGGATGCGAGGCGGGTAGCTCCCGAGGTCAGGATGGTGGAGCCATCCGCTGATATGCCAATGTAGGTATAGAGGCTCCCGCTCGTGTTGTCGGCCCACTTCAGGTTCAGCCCGCTGTCGAAGACCCGGATCCCCCCGTCCGTTGTTGCCACCACGAGATCGGCGTTCCGGGAGATCACGATCTTCTTGGGGAGCGCTTCATTGATACGCCCGTAAAAATCCCCGTTTCTCGCCCACGAGTTGTAATACCCGGTCACATCGGCCGATATGATCACGTCCCCGTTGCGGGATATGGCAACCGCGCTGACCGTGGCCGGCATATTCCGTTCCCAGAGCGGTTCGCCCTTGTTGTTCAGCAGGGTCACGACCCGGTCCTGCGCTGTCACTGTGTAATCGCCCTCGGGGCTCATTGCCGCAACAAACCCGGATCGCCCGCCATAATGGGAAGTCCCGTCCCAGTTCCGCACCAGCATCTGGTTTCCCCCGGCAAAGACCGTGTTGCCGTCAGCCGAGATCTGGACCCCCGAGAACGGACTGTTGTCGACAAGAGGGCGCTCGGTCCAGTCGGTGACGATACTGGTTGCGGCAGCGATTCCCGTAAAACAACCAGAACAAATGAGGCCTGCGGTGATCAGGAAAAACCACGTGCTCTTCATATTAGTATTCAGTGGATTTCTTCCATGGGCATATCTTGTTTGTGGATGGGGAGGGCCGGCCGCTCCCGACCATTACTGGATCTTTTCAAGAATGCCGTTATCAAGATTGTAATAGAGCCCGTGGATCCGGAGCCTCTTCTCGGCAAGGGCCTTCTTTGCCTGGGGATACATCTGCAGGTGTTCGATCTGGAGCCGGATATTCTCCTGGGCGATCAGGCTCAGGCGCTCCCTCTGTTCTTCAAGAGTCACAGGTGTGGCAATCTTTGCATCAACCCGCTCCTTTGCCTCCATTGCATTGTTGAGCCAGATCTGGATGAACGAGCTCTCCACATCGCCATCCAGGGCTTTTATCGCCCCGCAGTCCGAATGGCCGCAGATCACAATGTCCTGTATGTGCAGGTGGTCGAGAGCATATTCGAGGACAGTTGCGAAATTCCAGTCCTGCACCGGGATGATGTTCCCGATATTCCGGTGGATGAAGAGCATCCCCGGCTGGGCATTCGTTATATGCCCGCTCTGGATCCGGGAATCCGAACACCCGATCCAGAGGACTCTTGGGTGCTGCTGCTTGGCTATCGTGGAATACCGGTCGTACTGTTCCAGGAATTCATTCTGCCGGAACCGTTTGTTACCGGCGAGCAACTCATCGATGAGTGGGGATCCGGTCTCGTGGCGGGAGGAATGGGCCGGGGACTTTGGCGGGTTCATGGTCTGACCTTAAGATTTTAGAGGATCGTTGGGCATCTTTGCAGTTATAATCCACGCATGCTTCCTGAGAACCAGGGACACCGGAAAACACCGGCCCGCAGGACAGCCCCGGCCCTGACGCCGGCCGGCCTGTCCCGGTCACGGGAACGGGAACAGGATTGCATCCTTAAATCTGCTTTCAGAATGATTATAATCTCGTCCGTGCGAGATCGTGTAGTGCTATGGCAAGCTTTGAATGCAACGGGTGCGGGAGATGCTGCCAGAGCTACGGGGCGTTCATCCGGATCGAACGCCAGATGACCGATCAGGATTACTTCTGCCACAACGGCATCACCGGCGAACATTTCCAGGTTCACGTGCAGCCGGAGTTTGCAGAAGCGATAAGCGATGAATACGAGGAATCGGATGGGGGGAAGACCCCTACCGGTCGCAAGGGCTGCCCGTTCCTGTGCAAAAACCCGGACGGCAGGTTTACCTGCGCCGTGTACCCCACCCGGCCCGCGATCTGCCGGGAGTTCCGCTGTTACCGGATGCTGATCCGGCACGCGGAGACCGGTGAGGTCCGGGGAAAGATCATCGGCAAGGGCCAGCTCAGCACCAGCGATGAGGCCCTGCTCTCCCTCTGGAACGAGAAGATCGCAAGCCTTCCCCACCTCCCTGTACCAGAGCCCGGCCCGGTGCAGAACGCCAACGCACCGGGTACCCGCATCCACACGCACATGCAGGGTTCCGGGCAGGGAAACGACCGGGAATGGATGGCACGTGTCAATGCCATCCTCGCATCATACGGGTACAGAGCAGACCCGGTTGAATAACCCCAACGATTGTCAAGGATCCCAGATATGCAGAGTATTGCTGATGCAGCGGTTGTGCCGGCGGGAAGAGCGGTAACAACGTACCAGTCCCTGAAAAGATCGGTCTACCGCATCATGGAAGAGGAAGTGGACGGCAATGCCACGGCCCGGTACTTCAACTACTGCATGATCTTCCTGATCGTCCTGAACGTTGCCGTGGTGATTCTCGAGACCGTGCCGTGGCTGTATGCCCAGTATTTCTGGTTTTTCACAACCATTGATGTGATCTCATTTGCCGCGTTCACTGTGGAATACGTTCTCCGCATCTGGGTCTGCACGACAGATCCCGCATTCAGGAATCCCTTTGCCGGGCGCATCCGGTATGCCCTGACCCCGCTTGCACTCGTCGACCTGCTGGCTATCGCACCGTTCTACCTGCCACTCATATTCCCGGTCGATCTCCGCTTCCTCCGGATAATCCGGCTCTTCCGGATCATCCGGGTCCTGAAACTCGGCCGTTACTCGGATGCAGTCAGGACGTTCGGGCGGGTCATCAACCGGAAAAAAGAGCAGCTCATCATCACTCTCTCGATCCTGGTCTTTGCCATCATCATTGCCAGCACCCTGATGTACTATGCCGAACATGATGCCCAGCCCGAGCTCTTTGCCAGCATCCCGAACGCGATGTGGTGGGCGCTTGTCACCCTCGCAACAGCGGGGTCCGGCACCATGTACCCGGTCACTGCGCTGGGCAAGGTGATAGGAGGGATCGTGCTCGTTGTGGGTATTGCCATTTTGGCGCTGCCAACGGCTGTGCTCGCAGCCGGCTTTTTCGAGGAGACCGAGAGGGAGATCCTGGAGGAGAGACGCCGGCAGGAGGATGCGGTCTGCCCGGCCTGCGGGCACCATTTTTCACCGGAAAGAGATGAAGAGAAAGCACCGGCCCGTACAGCGATCTTTGAGCCCCCCGAAAAATAAGAGACACGAAAGCACCGGCCCGGCAGGATGGCAGGCGGGACCGGAGAAAGCGGTCCCCGCACTCCCTGTTTTATGACCGGAGTTCAGGCAGCCGCGGGCAATACAGGCCGTTCCACGGGCGCCGGCCGGGCGTGTCTCTTCCGGAAAAGCCATGAGAGCCGGCACCGGTGAGTACCGGTATGACGGGACTTCCGGGTTGACGGTTCACGGGTTGTCATCTTCTCCTTCAGGAACGTTCACTCGGCGGTAAAGGCCATGAAACCGGAACCGGTCCGGCCCCGGATCAGCGCCACCATCCGCAGGGCTTCGTTCCCTTTCTCCGCATCGATGATGGGTGCACAGCTGGCCCGTTCATCATCTTTATGATCAATCCCCGCTGGATATGCACCGTCCTCAGCCATAAACCGGCACCGGGTGCAGTCGGATATTTTCTCTGCCATCATAGTAACAGATGCCCATAATCCGGGGACGATAATAAAATGAGACTATATTCCCGTTGCAATATTATGCCGTGAAGGGTATTAGCTGAACCGGAGAGTGATATGAATCCGGGTCATTCCGGAACATGGTCGTTCCCGCAAGGGAAAAAGATCAGTTCGTGATGCGTGCCGGTCATGGCATCCCGAAGACCGCCGGAGGAACGAGTGTTTTAGTCATATTTCCGGAACAACTCCGGGTTCTGCCGGGCCCACCACCAGCGTCTCCCGAAGAAGAAGCCGGCTGCTGCGATGATGATGATCGCGATACCAGCAATGATGTACAGGACGGGGATGCCGGTTTCAGGTTGCACTGCAGGAGCCGGAACCGGTGTGGGAGTCGGGGATGTCCGCTTTACCGGAACACTCGTCGGGATGCGGGTCGTAACGGCCGTTGCTGCTGCCGTTGCGGTCAGGGTCGGGGAGGTTGTCGGAATCGTTGTCGTGTTCGAAACAACCACGATAGCGGTCACATTCTTCCGGACCGAGACCGCGAAATTGGAGAAGCCCGGCGTGGTTGCCCGGTAAAAGTACATGTCGTTGGCAACATGATCGAAGACCGTCGGAATCTCAGCCCAGATCAGGTCGTGCTGCCGCATCATCACAACATCCTGGGGGCCGATATTCTGCTCCCGTAGCCAGGAGCCCTTCACGCTGAACTGGATCACTGCATCCGACATCACATTCGGATTGATCCAGTTGATCTGGATGCTCTCGTATACCGCCGGCCGGTCCGGAACAGTGAACGCTTCCTGCGGGCTCGTCCGGGTGATCAGGCACTGGGACTGCCCGATGGCCTGATCGGGCACAAACGATATGCTCTCGATCGAGATCGGGTAATCCGCTGCCGGTTCCCCGAAGGAATACGTTACCGCCCCGCCAGCCGGGGCCCCGTTTGCGATCGACATGCCGCTTCCCGATGACGCGGACTCCTGGCGCTGGACCGGCCCGACATCGCCACCACCGGATGCGGTCGGTGTCGGGTTGGGTGTCGGAGTCGGCGTGGGCGTGGGTCCCGATGAGTTGGTTATCTCAAACCCGTTGGGCAGAGCCGCCTGCTGGCCATCCGGGTTTGTCACGTTGACATTCCAGCTTCCGGACATCCGGTTCGTCAGATCGAAGGAACAGGTAAGCTGGTTTGCGGAAACCAGCGTCACGCCGCTAGCGGTGATGTTGCTGTATCCGGTACGTGTAAGGTTGACCGTTGGCGTCCCGTAGAACCCGGTACCGGCAAGGTTCGTGATGCTCACACTCGTTGTGTTCTGGCCGGTCGACGGAGAGATGCCGGTAACCGTTGGAGCCGAAGTTGTGTTGGTGATAGTGAACCCGTTGAGCAAAGCGGCCTGCTGGCCATCCGGGTTTGTGACGTTGACGTTCCAGGTTCCCGGGATTTTATTCGCGAGATTGAATGTGCAGGTAATATTGCTCGAAGAAACCACCGTCACGCTGGTAGCGGTGATGTTACTGTATCCGGTCTTGGTGAGGTTGACGGTCGGAGTCCCGTAGAACCCGGTACCTGCAAGGTTCGTGATACTGATACTCGTCGTGTTCTGGCCGGTCGACGGGGTGATGCCGGTCACGGTCGGGGCTGCAGCAGTCCCGTTCGTAATGGTGAACCCGCTGCTGAGCGTCCCGAACTGGTTATCCGGGTTGGTAACCACGACATGATACAGGCCGGCAATCCGGTTTTTCAAGTCGAATGTTCCGGTGATCTTCGTGGCAGATGCCACGTTTGCACTGGTCAGAGGAATATTCCCGATATCTACGATCTCGAGTGCATTGCTGCTCTTGGCCGCCACATACGCATAGGTTCCGGAAACGTACACACCAAACGGCTCGCTCAGCAGAGCGCCGCCGGCACCATTAACGATGCTGGCTTTATGGGTTGGACTGGCCGGGTTGCTGATATCCACGATCTCGAGTGCATTGCTGCTGCGGCTCGCCACATACGCGTAGTTCCCGGAAACGTACACTCCCTGTGGATGGTTCAGCAGCGCACCGCCGTCACCGTTCGAAATGCTGCCCTTATGGGATGGACTTGCGGGGTTGCTGATATCCACGATCTCCAGTGCATCACTGCCAGCACTTGCCACATACGCGTAGTTCCCGAGAACGTAGACGCTGTAGGGACTGTTCAGCAGGGCTCCGCTCCCGCCGCCGCCACCATTCGAAATACTGCCCTTGTGGGTAGGACTGGCCGGGTTGCTGATATTCACGATCTCCAGCGCACCGCTGCCAGCACTTGCCACATAGGCATAGTCCCCGGAAATGTACACCCCACGCGGCATGCTCAGCAGCGCACCGCCGTCTCCATTCGAAATGCTGCCTTTATGGGAGGGGCTGGCCGGGTTGCTGATATCCACGATCTCAAGAGCATTGCTGTTGCAGCTTGCTACATACGCATAGTTCCCGGAAACATACACCCTGAACGGATTGTCAAGCCGCGCGCCGCCGGTTCCGTCCGTAATACTGCCCTTATGGGATGGACTTGCGGGGTTGCTGATATCCACGATCTCCAGCGAATCGCTGCCACTACTCGCCACATAGGCATAGTTCCCGGAAACGTACACTCCCTGCGGATTGTTCAGCAGCGCACCGCCGTCACCCTGCCAGATACTGCCCTTATGGGATGGACTTGCGGGGTTGCTGATATCCACGATCTCCAGCGCAGTGCTGTCATAGCTCGCCACATACGCGTAGTTCCCGACAACGTACACGCTGTAGGGACCGCTCAGCAGGGCTTTGCCGGCTCCATTGATAATAGAGCCCTTCTGGGCCGGGTTTGCCGGGTTGCTGATATCCACGATCTCAAGAGCATTGCTCCCATAACTTGCCACATACGCATAGTTCCCGGAAACGTACACGCCATTCGGAGTACTCAGCAGTGCTCCACCGGCTCCATCCGGAAAATTTGCCGCATGGGATGGACTTGTGGGGCTGCTGATATCCACGATCTCAAGAGCATGGCTCCCGTAACTTGTGACATACGCATAGTTCCCGGAAACGTACACGCCATACGGAGTACTCATCCGCGCTCCGCCGGTTCCATCCGGAAAACTTGCCGCATGGGATGGACTTGCGGGGTTGCTGATATCCACAATCTCAAGAGCACTGCTCCCAGAACTTGCCACATACGCATAGTTCCCGGAAACGTAGACGCTATAGGGATTGTCCAGCAACGCTCCGCTCCCGCCACCGCCCCCATCCGCAATACTGCCCGTATGGGTTGGACTTTCCGGGTTGCTGATATCCACAATCTCAAGAGCACTGCTCCCAGAACTTGCCACATACGCATAGTTCCCGACAACGTAGACGCTATGGGGATTGTCCAGCAGCGCTCCGCTCCCCCCGCCGCCCCCATCCGCAATACTGCCCGTATGGGTAGGACTTTCCGGGTTGCTGATATTCACAATCTCAAGAGCACTGCTGGATTCACTTGCCACATACGCATAGTTCCCGAGAACGTACACGCTGGAGGGATTGTTCAGCAGGGCTCCGCTTCCGCCACCGCCCCCATCCGCAATACTCCCCGTATGGGTAGGACTTGCCGGGTTGCTGATATTCACGATCTCAAGAGCACTGCTCCCATAACTTGCAACATACGCATAGTTACCGGATAAGTACACACTCCAGGGAGCGTCCAGCAGCGCTCCGCTCCCGCCGCCGCCCCCAGTCGAAATACTCCCCGTATGCACCGGATAGGCCGGGTTGCTGATATTCACAATCTCGAGCGAATTGCTGGAAGCACTTGCCACATACGCATAGTTCCCGACAACGTAGACGCTGTAGGGAGTGTCCAGCAGTGCTCCGCCGGTGCCTGCCCCGTCGGCAATGCTCCCCTTGTGGACGGGGGTGACATTCACCGGCGTTAAGGTGATATTTGCCCCGGACTGGAACCCGGTACCGGCCAGGTTCGTGATGCTGACCGTTGTCGTGTTCGGGCCGGAGGATGGCGCGATGGAGGAGACCGTTGGCGCTGCTGCAGAGGCAGCCGCCACCAGGCTAAGGATGAGCACAAAGAAAAGTGCCGGAAGGTGGATGCGGGAGGAGAACGGGTTGCGGTTCATGGCGTAGGCACCGGGGTCTTGTCAGAAAGAAAATACCGCACAAGACCCGTCGGAGATCGCACAGTAATTCCTGAAAATCCCGTTCATCAGGATAGGTAATAAATATCGCGATTTAATTTCGGATTTTTCCGGGTTTTTCGCCGTGACTGCAGACCCGGGATGCGGAAGGAAATAACAGCATCCAGCATTGCACGCTCCGGGTTTATTCGTCGGAGCTGTTGCTCAACGGACGGGAAGAAAAAAAAGAATTATTCAATAATAATCGCCGGCTTGAACGGCAGGGCAGTGCCCGCTTTCAAAAGACCGCTGCCTTCCGCTTCCACGATGTGGACCGGCACCCCGAACTCCTGTTCGAGGAACGCCTTTGCCGACTCGAAGACCGCCTTCTCGCTGATGGGCTCCCGGAGCAGGGGCTCGACCACGTGCGGGGGGAGGCGGTGGATGAGGGTGGTGCACTGCCTGGCTGCATCGGTGGCATCCCTGCCGCGTTTCCTCATGCTCTCGTCCTTCATGATCTCCTTGACAACCGTGTTCTTGTCGTCAGCTGCCGCGATCATCCGGAAGATCTGGTGCTTCCATTCGGGGGCAAGGGCAAGGGTGATCGATTTCGGGGTGATCTGGATGAGCTTTTTGATCGACTCGACATCCTCGACCGTCCTCATGAGAAGTTCCTCGGCCAGCTCGGCTTTCTCGTTCACGAGCTTTTTGTCTGCAACCGGCCAGGGGGCAAACGAGGCCAGGCCTTCGCCGGCGAGTTCCTTCCAGAGGTATTCGGCCGTGAAGGGGATGAACGGGGCGAGAAGCCGGGTCCAGACCGAGCAGAGGGTGTGGAGTTCCCTGCTGCCATCGCAGTCCTTCCCGAGGCGCCTGCGGTACCACTTGAGATCGGTCTCGATCCCGAAGTAGGCTTCCTGGAGGGCCTGCCGGGTCTGGAATTTGTCAAGGGCTTCCGTTGTCCGTCCAATGTGGGCCTGGAGCCGGCTTGCAAGCCAGCGGTCGATGTCGTGCGGCTCGCCGGTCGCGTCCTTGATCTCCATGACCGTGTTGTAGAACCGCTCGATCTGCTTCTTTGTGGAGAGGACGAGCTCGTTTCTCCAGTCAAAGTCCTGCCAGGGTTCGGCGCTGCCCATTAAGAACATCCGGACCGTGTCGCCGCCGAACTCCCGGACCGCGTCTTCGAGCAGGAAGACGTTCCCCTTGGAAGACGACATCTTGGCGCCGTTCAAGAGGCCCATGCCGAAGACAACCATGCCTTTCGGGAGGAGTTCCTTATGGCCTGCAAAGACCGTTGTGTGGTGGAAGATCTGGAACGTGAGGTGGTTGGAGATGAGATCTTTTGCCGAGAACCGGAAATCGTACGGGTACCAGTACAGGAACTCTTCCCGCATGGCATCGAGTTTCTTCTTCTCGGGGAGGTCCGGCGATTTCTTCCCAAGGAAGATGTAATCGAAGACCTCGGGGGTGAGCAGCTTTGAGTCGATCTCCCGGATCCGATGGGCGATGGTGTAATACGCCATGTACACGGTCGAGTCCGAGAGAGGCTCGATGAGCTGCTGCGTATCCCACGGGAACCTGGTGCCAAGCCCGACACGCCGGGTGCAGGCCCAGTCCTTGAGCCAGTCGACCGTGCGGTCGAACTCGACCCGGACTTCGGGGGGCACGAGCGCCATGTCCTTCAAGTGGTCCGAGACTTCGGCCTTCCAGGCCGGGTCGCTGTACTTCAGGAACCACTGGTCGTGGAGGATCTTGACCTTGACCCGGTTGCCGCACCGGCAGACCACGGGGCGGACATCGAACTCGTACATCACGACCGAGTCGTACTTCTCGGTCATGAGGACAGCGACTTCCTCGCGGGCAACCCGGACGGGCTTGCCGCCGTACTTCTCGAAGAGCTTGCCCTTCGAGAACTCGGCCGAGTATATCTCCTGCGTGAGTGCATCCATCCGGCTGTCCATCTGGTTGAGGATGCCGGCCTTCTCGACCGCGTACTGGGCGGGGACTTCCCCGTACCCTTCCACCTTGATTAAGGGGATCGGCTTGATCTCCTTGTATTTCCCGGCCTGCTGGAGGTCGCGGAGGGCGATGTAATCGAACGGGGCATGGGCGGGAACGCTCATGACCATGCCGCTTGCCATGTCGGGGTCAACGAACGGGGCGGGGAGGATCAGAACTTCGCCGCAGAGCGGGTGGGTGACGGTCTTGTTGACAAGGTTGCTTCCCTTGATCTCTTCTTTTATCTCGACCGTGTGGTCCTGGAGGGCGAGTTTCTCGGCTGCTTCCTTTGAAACGATCCAGGGCTTGCCATCGACAAGCGCCCTGACATACGTGACTTCGGGGTTGGCCCAGAGGTTCGTCACACCGTGGATGGTCTCGGGCCGGAGGGTTGCGCACGGGATGAACGCATCGCCGAACCGGAACATGACCATCGTGAACTTGATCACTTCGGCCTTGTCGCCTTCGAGGAGATCGTGGTCCCCGACCGGGTTCTCGTCCACCGTGCAGTACCGCACCGGGTGGGCGCCCTTGATGACATGGCCCGCCTCGTACAGGTGCTTCCACTGCCATTCGATGAACTTGGAGTACGTGGGGTCGACCGTGATGAACCGCCGGCGCCAGTCGATCGAGAGCCCGCAGTCGGTCATGACCCGCTGGTACTCGGCAGCAAAGTGCTTGACGATCGTCAACGGGTCGACAAACTCCTCGAGCACGTTCTGCGGGACCCGGTAGAGATCCCGGTAGAGCTTGATGGTCTTCTCGTCCTTCTTTGCGATCCTCTTGGAGATGCCGACCACGGGAGCGCCTGTTACGTGGAACGCCATCGGGAAGAGCACCTGCTTTCCCTTCATCCGCTGGTAGCGTGCGATCACGTCCGGCACGATGTACGTCCGGCCGTGCCCCACGTGCATTGCCCCGCTCGGGTAGGGGAACGCGACATTCAGGTAATACTTGTCCAGTTTCGAGGGGTTGGACTCAAAAGCGTGGGCCCACTTCTCGTGCGCTTCTTCTTCGAATTGCTGGAGATTGAATTCGCTCAAAACCAATTCACCTTCTCATATCTTGTAAAAACCAGCGTGCCGGTTATACCGGCCTCAGCTTGATGACCTCATTGTTCGTATAGCGCCGGATCATTTCCTGGGCAATGCTCGAGTTCTTGGCCAGGTGAATCTCGCCCTGCTCGTTCACGGTTGCCGTGAAGAGATACTCCTTGCCGGCAAAGACATCCACGATCTTGCCGCATTCGGCGGGTGCCAGGATCGTGAGCTGTTTCTTGTCGGTGTGGATCCGGATGCCGCCGCCGAGGTTGATGTCCTCCTCGGTCTTGGCGGGCTGGATCTGCTGCCGGTCGAACTCGGACCGGGGCTTGATGTCGATCCCGATGCCGAGCTTGTTGACGATGCCGGAGACGTTCTTGCCGCCCTTACCGATGGCTGCGGGAACGTCCTTGTCATCGATGTAGACAACGGCTTTTGTGTCGGAGACCATCTGGACGTCCACGAATCCCTCGGTGTAACGCCCGATCTCGCGCTGGATCTCTTTCTCGGTGAGCTTCCAGCCAACCCGTTCCTCGCTCTCCTTCTTGGCGGGTTCGGGGGCCGGGGCAGAGGGCCTTGTGGGCTGGGCCGGGGCAACAGGAGTTCCCACCTGCTGGATCCGGGATGATGAGGCAGTGGCAGGTTTTGCAACTGCCGGCGCGGGTGCCGGGGCCGGTGCCTGCGGGGTTAAGATGGGCATGACGATCGTCTCGCCATCGTACCGGAATACGTCGACTACCAGTTCACCGGTCTCGTGATCGGTGATGGTGGTAACAGGCCGGAGGTGCATCTCGTTTGCCATACCCTCGGGGACCTTGATGGTGAAGCCGACGTCGTAGATCTTCGTGATGACGCCCTGTTTTAAGAAGATGATGGTGTTGACGATCTGCGGGAGAACGGAGAAGTCCACCCGGTCACTGAAGCGCTGGACCGCGTCCTGAACACCGTTTGCGTGGATGACTCCCACCATGCCGAGGCCGGCAAGGCGCATGTCGGCGAAGACTGAGAAGTCCTCGCTTTTGCGCAGCTCGTCGAAGATGACGAAGTCGGGGCGGACGAGGAGGAGGACGTCAGCAGTGTTGGACATGGACCCGTCAAGCGTTGTGTACTGGGTGATCTGGTCCGGGACCTGGAGCTCGCGTGGGGCTTCCATGGTCTTGACCACGAAGCCGCTGTCGGAGAGATACGTTGCCAGGCTCTGGGCGAGCGTGGTCTTGCCGGAACCGGGGGATCCGACAACGATCATGCCCCGCTTGTCGCTCGTGATCCTTTTCGTGATGATATCCGACTTGGTGTAGTCGGAGAGCATCACGTCCACGATGGGGCGGACTGCCGTTATCTCCATGCCGTCCGAGAACGGCCGCCGTGCGATCGCGATCCGCATGGACCCGATCTGGACAACCGTGATGCCCCGCTTCTCGACTTCGATGAAGCCGTCGGGGTCCCGCTTTGCCCGCTCCAGGATCTCCTGGGCCATCATCCGGAGCTCGTACTCGCTTGTGGGAGCATCGCGGATCTTCACGAGTTTCATGTCGTTGATGGTGCCCTTCTTGGCCCGCGGCGAGATCCGTTCCTTGAGGTACACGGCAATCGTGTGCTCGTCAAAGAACTGGTCTATCGCCAGCGGACCGAAATCGGTTACCTGGGCTTTTAAGTAGATGACATCGAGCCCTTTTGCCCGTGCCACTTCGGCCTGCACGTTGTCGCTTGTGATGAACCGTGCAGAATTCTCTATCGCGATTCCCCTGATCATCGCGTCGATCTCCCCGCCGCTTGCGAGTTTTACCTGTTCAAGCGAGGGGCGGATACCGGAGAACTTGAGTTCAATTATCTTCTCTTCGGCCATTTTGCACAGTTGCTGCAGTTCGTTGAGGCCCGAGAACCCTATCTCGCGTCCGTTATTTGCCTGGGCTTCCAGTTCTGCAATCACTGCTTCCGGGACGATTATTGTTGCACCCTTGTATTCACCGGCCTTTATCATCGATGTAATGCGCCCGTCAATAAGGACGCTCGTATCTGGGACTAAAATCATATAATATCCACTCTCGTATGGTCTTCTATGGTATGGTCTTCTATGCTATGCTATTCTCTTGATATCGGAAAATAAACGGGCGCCCGCCATTTCCCGCGAACCGGTAAAGCGCCTTGCAAGCCGCCCCGCCGGCTATTCTGATCAACGGTACTGAGATCGTTGATAGGATAGATATAATACGGACAGGTTTATAAGGGTGAGGGGAATTTTTTCTATTTGAACATTTTAAAAGTTTAACGTTTAGGCAAATAAGAAACAAACTCAAATAACAACACATAAATTTTAAATGAGCAATTTTTCATCAGTGATATTATAAATGGAGTCTTCATTAATAGATTTAATTTTAATTAATTTATCCCCAATTTTTTTTATTATTTTGGGAATATTGGGTGTTTTGGGATACAATAAGATAAAATATTATTATTACGCATTCACAATAAAAAATTCTATTGCAATTTTTGGCCCCAAATGTGTCGGAAAAACTACACTAATAAAATATCTTCAAAAGAAAGCATTACCAAGAACACCATCTTGGACAAAAGGAGCCAGTTCTGTTGGAAAAATTGCTTTTGAGTTAAACAATAATGGAGACTATTTTTTCTCTAATGAAATGTATGACGTTGGTGGGGAGCATAAACAACAGTGGAAATGGATTGTGAATAAACAAAATCCAAATGGGATTATCTATATCATTGACACATTGAATCAACCAATTGAAATTGAGGGTTTTATTTTCTTATTCACTACTTATAAAGAACAGTTGGAAAAAATGCCTTTAACTGAAATAAGACTAAAGTCCATTTTGATTTTAATTAATAAGGCAGATTTGTGGGGGATTTCAGAAGAAAAACGACGTTCAATACTCATCGATTATCAAGAAAAATTAGCATTTCAAATCAGACAGTTTAATGAAATGTTTGACAAACTCGATATAGTGATCCAATGGACATCATTAACGGATGTTGACCAAAATGATCATACAAATAGTATCTTAAGACAATTCGGTAAAATTCTCGAAGAAAAGGGGGGATAATTAATGAGTTTTCTATTTGAGGAGAACTCTCCTGAAAAAAAGCAGTTGGATAAACAAAATAAAATTGAACTGCTAAAAATTTATAGTAACTCATACGAACAAAGTGTTCTAACGAGTGCAATAACTCAAATATTTTTCATTCTCATTAATACATTATTTATTATCGCAAATTGCGTTCTTTTTTTCTCATACGTTTCTATTGCATCAAACAATTATATGCTAATTTTTTTCCCGACCGCATTTATTATCGTAATTGAGATTGCGATTAATTGTTATTGGTTTATGCTTTCACGACAACAAGATAGAATTAGCGAATTTAAATATAAAGAATTAAACGAATTTGAATCAACTATCCCAGGTAATGGCTTATTCAATCAAGAATGGATTTATTTTGGAAATCTGCCCAATAAATCAGATTGTTTTAATTTTAATTTTAAAACAATATTTCCCCTATTATTTTTGTATGTTCATATAGGTCAATTCATCACAATTTTTTTCATCATAACTAAAACACCCTTTTAAGCACAATAATTATTTTGATCTTAAAATCGTGATTCATATTGAACTTCGTCCAAACCCCCCATCCGGCCGCCTCCCAGAACAGGCCCTGCATTCATCCGGCCGACCCATAGTCCATGTTAAGAGCGGATCGGCCGTCCAAATGTTGCTACATATGACCTCTGGTCATCAGGCGTAAAAACCGGTCCTTTTCCATGAATTATTACCCCGTTTTCCGGAATTATTACCTCTGATTTTGGCACCGGGGGGAACCGGGGCACGCTCCGGGCCCGGATTCAGGTATCCCGAAAAGAGCGAATCCATCACTCGTCAGCTCGATATGTTATCCAGGATTAAACGCTGGGGAGTATTCTACGTCATTCAACAACCGGCTCGTCACCCGGATAACCGGTTCGCCGGCTTCCTGGACGATCTGTCTCTTGATCCCGATCCACTCTTCATCAGCAAGAAACGCCTTCCACTGTCGGTCCATGGTCGCACCATCCGGCCATCGTAAGAGATAGACGAACTCGAAGTTCATCACCGACGAACTTTCCCAGATGGCGATGATCTCAAAACCATGCCGTTTCATGATGCGGAGTGCATGATTCCTGAACCGTTTGTGGAAGATCTCTCTCTTGTCGGGAGAGACCTCATAAATACGAAGCTGATATACACCAGGGGATTTTTTCTGCTCGTCTTCCATGCTTTCTGACACCTGTCTGATGTGAATACTGTACAGGATGGGTAGCCATGCAACGATGATGTATCTTATCTTATGATTGCATCATCCTCTTCCATGGAACGCCAGATAACCCTCCACAAATCCCCTCGGTTCCTTCGGTAGATCACACCGTCTCGTATCGTACCACAACCCTTATGGACGCACACAACGATTTTCCTATAATGACTGCGCAGGCTGCACCGCGTGCAAAAGGTCCGCTCCCGAAAAAAACTGCCGGGAAAAAAGGCAGCAGGGGCACGAGCGCCCTGGATGCAACAGCGGAGTACTCACTTGCCGGTTTTCTCGAAGATGAGCCTGACATCTACTCGGTGTCCGATATCAAAGTGCGGTACCGATGAAAGGAAAGATCGTCCTGGTCCATTTCCCGTTTACGGACCTCTCTGCAACGAAACTCCGCCCGGCCCTGGTAATCCATGAAAGCGACGAGGATGTTGTTGTAGCGTTTATCTCATCCCGGGTTCCTGTGCAGGGTTCCGGTTCAGAACTGATGATAGCATCTGATCATCCGGAATTTCCAGAGACCGGGCTCAAGGTCCCGTCCGTGATCCGATTTGACAAAGTCGCAACACTCTCCCGTGATCTTATTGAAGGGGAGATTGGCATGATCCCACCATCGCTGACCGCTGAATGCAACAGAGTAATGCAGCATTTTTTCCATTTCTGAGTGAGTCCAGAAGACTCCTTACAAAGCCCTCCCTATCCCCACAACTCCCGGCCCCGTGCCAGACCAGGCCCTGCGTTCATCCGGCCGGCCTGTAGCCCGTGTTAAGATCAGATAGGCCGTCCAAATACGGCTACATATAACCTCTGACCTTCCGGAGTAAAAACCGGTCCTTTCCCGTGAATTATTACCCCTTTTTCCGGAATTATTACCTCTGATTTTGGCACCGGGGGGAATCGGGGCACGCTCCGGGCCCGGATTCGGGCATCCGGAATAGAGAGTCTGAATGGGTCTGACCCAGGGGAGTGCCGGGTTTCAGGATCAATGGGAGGGGGTCACCCCCCCACCCGCTCTGATCAGACTGAGGGGGGGTCACCCCGTTTGAATTTTTTATGGTGGGGTGAGGGGGGATCACCCCCCCCTTCGCAGAAGTGAGTGGCCAGCCCGGTTTTCATGTGCGATGCCATGACTTCGCGTGGAGGATCCGGCGTGATCGGGATTTCACCCGGCTTCCCGAAAATGAGTGGGTGCCCGGGTTTTCCGGAAACGGGAGGGGGGGTCACCCCCCACCCGCGTTGATCAGGGTGGGGGGGTAGACCCCGATCCGGAATTTGTTGTGGAGGGGGTGGGGGGCAGGAGGGGTCCCCGTATTTCAGGAACCCTTACGAGTGGCAGCGAGAACCCAGGAACAATAGAGAACGAGCGGAACTACGAAAAAAATCCCCAGTACTGGCGAGAACAGCATCCGGCCACCGCTAGTTTTCTGGAAGGTCCATGAAGAATCAAGAAATATCCAGCAAAGGAAGCACAACGCCGGGATTGCGGTATACTTGATCTCCTGCGGGTAACGGAGAATTAGGTAAATAATAATTATCGCAAGAGCTGCCTTTGCAAAAAGGTACATCCCCGCGGGCAGTCCGGCGAGTTTTGTTCCAAAAAACCAGTCTTCCCAGTTGATGATAAAGACGAAAAGAAACGCAGCGGTCATGAGAGAGAGTATCCCCAGAAGGGTGAATCTCAGGCAGGTTATGAGAATTGCAGTGATTCGTTCCGGCTTCATGGAACACCGTTCCGATAATCGGTTTCGTAACTCATCAGAATCTTCTCCTGCAATACCAGCCACAGAATCCTGTCGCGATACAAAGGCTGACGCACGCTATCTGGGGGGCAATGTCCGATTTTGCTGTTGTGGTTTTTGGGACTACCGGTTCGTGGGGCGGAAGAAATGATGGCGTATCAGTGACAGTAATGGGTGTCAGTGATGGAACCGGTAACGGTATGTACCAGACATCATTTTTAGCTCGGGCGGTATTGAGCGAATCAAAACCCGCAAGAGCCCATAGGCCATTTTTGAATACCACCACTTTGTTAAATGGACGGGTGCCAAAATCCACGTGAACCCGTTCAACAGTCCAGGTTAATCCATCTGCGGATGACCAAACATCGTTGGGGACACCCTGTCCGGATGAACAGGTTCCCACAACAAAGATTCTGCCATTAAAAACAACGACGCGGTTATTGGCAGCACTACAGAAAGGAGCATTGACATTTATACGTGTCCAGTTTTTTCCATCTGTTGAGGACCACACATCACTGGTAGAATTACCGGCAAACATCCATAGTTGGTTATCAGTTGCCACTACGCCATTCCCATAACGCGGACTGAACGCTGCATGTTCGGTTTCAAGAGTCCAGTTTTTTCCATCTGTTGATGACCAGACATCATTGGTGGATCGTTCGTAGCCATCTTCAAGATGACTCCCCCCGATAACCCACAACCGGTTGTTGAATACTGCAACTCCGAAATTCAAACGCGGACTGAACGCTGCATGTTCGGTTTCAAGAGTCCAGTTTTTTCCATTCGTGGATGACCACACATCGTTCATATAACCTAAAAATGAACCACCTCCGATCACCCAGAGTCGGTTATCGAATGTCACAACGCTATGGTATGTTCGGGGACTGAACTCCCCATGTTCAGTTTCCAATGTCCAGTTGTTTCCATCAGGTGAAGACCAGACATCATTCGTCAGGCTATTAGGAACGTTGCCCCAATAACCCAGAGACGATTGTCAAAGACGGTAACTCCAGGAGATTCACGGGGACTGAAACTGGCATTTGACGTGATCTGAATCCAGTTTCCAAATGCGGGTGTTTCTGCACAGGCAGTTCCGGTGATTACACAAAAGAGCACAAGACAGCAGAAAACTATGGTTTTCATATTGATTCCCCTAAAAATATTTAGGATTATATATTCCCAGTGTTCAGTTTAATGGATGTTGGCCAAGAAGTATTGGTTACCGATAATCCATAATTAGTTACATCCCATATCGCTGAATTGACATAACCGGATATAGTTGAGGGAATTACACTATTCCCATCTATATCATTGATAATGATATTCCCAAATGTCATATTTCCCGGAATATAGCTCGAATTGTAATACTGTGTACCCATATTAATTATGTTAGGATTCCATCCCTCCAGTACAGTATACGCAGCGAGATTCTGATATTTCAACTTTGAGGATAGTGATGTATTGAGATACATCGTCGAACTGATTCCAACCGTCAGATCTGTGATAGTTCCCGTCCATAAACCTCCATAGTAATACATATTCCCCTGCATAAGGTCCCCTGTTGAAACCAATTCCATCTCCGAGGGGATTCCATATCGTCGGGTTGAATGGAATCCTCTTTCTTTGTTTGCAGCCCACCACGTTGCAATGCTCCAATTTGCTTCCGTCGGATAGGAAGCGTCAGCCTTATCTCGTATGTACCATTCAAGGCATGGCTGAAGGAGATATGTACCATTTTGCTGAAGGCCGTTCCAGATAACACTTTGCGTTCCGTCAAGGGAACCATTTTGTAAAGGCGTAAAATTACGTACCAATGTAGGTTTCTTAGGCACATTCCATCGGGCTGAAAACTGACCGACGGTTGAGAGAGGCGCAGTTTCACCGTATTCTATCCATTGTGCCGGGATTGCACCTACAGAGTATGTCTTTTGCTTCGACACAATTTTCTTCCGGGTTCCTGCCGAATCCCCGATCACGGTCAGGACACGCTGGTTGTCATAAAACACGTTGATGGTGTTCTCATTTTCCATAATCAGGGATTTATCCGGGACCTCGAAGACCGAAGTTGCCCGCATGGCTCCACCGGGCGTACTGATCAAGGGAGTGGTCGCATCATCGACTGCGAACAATTCTTTGCCGGTCGAATCAAAAACGGTCGTTGTACTACCCGAATCATAAACGATCGCACCAAAGGGTAGTTGTGTTACGATCGGGTTTGCAGAGGCCGCAATACCGGACCGTACCTGGGAATTCTGGGTATTCGCATCAACCTGGAATTCCCCGTTGACAGAGACCATCTTCTGGTTCTTGTCATACTGCAACTGTGGCAGCGGTTTACTATTTTCACTGGCAGCAAACGTATTGAGTTCATCAATCTGTGCTTTTTCCGAGGGTTGAACCGGTGCAGCACTCACCATCGGTACCATCGCCATCGCTGCCAGCAGCAGAGCCAGCAGGATGACGCTCCAGTGTAACGATTTCATTTTTTCTTACCTCCTGTTTCAATACGCTACGCTCGGAGGCACGGGAAAATCTTCATAAGAATGAACGATGATAATCTCATGCCTACGGGCAGGATCGGGTTCAACACAGGTTTGTCGCTTGGTGAGCCCATCCTTTTTGTTTTCGGGACAACCACCGGCTGTCCGCAAAAGGCAGTAAGCGGCATCATCTTAAATCAATTCTTACCGAGTACCTTACGCTTTTAACCGATGCATATGGCCCGGGAACCTCGGCACGGAGGGTCTCATACTATTGCCGTCAGCTCCGTTCCAGGCCGGGCGTAACCCCCGTCAGACGTTTTATCGCGGGCAGCAGGTCCCTCACGATATCTCGATGAGATTGTAAAACTGGTATGTCTCGTAATCGAAGACCATATCGGCCGTCTCGTCAACGCCGAGCACGCCTACAACCGTGCCGTTCGAATCCTTAACCGGGGCATACCCGGAGATGTACGACCCCCACTTCGAGGTATAGATATCCGGGGAATAGACCGTCCTGCCGGCAGCCGCTTCCAGGATAACCGGCTTGTCCATGGTGACCAGGTCGCCGGTCCGTGCAACATCCGGGCCGGGCCCGTTTTTCAGGTACTCATCGTGGACAACATAACGGATCGTCCCGTTGTCCACCCGCAGGATATACGACGTCACCAGGAACGAGTCGTTCTTCCGGGCATTGTAGAGGGCGTTTGCAAGCCCGAGATAGAGGGGGCTTCCCTCATCGCCCGGCCTGAGCTGGAGGAGCCCGTCGCCATTCACTTCCTGAGCCATCCGGCCGGCAGCTTTTTTAAGATGCAGCTGGATGTTGTGTTTCTTCTGGGCGGCCTGCGATTCAAACCCGATAACGAAGAGAACGGAGGCGACAATGAGCAGAATACAGCAGGCGGCTATGATCATTTTTGCCCGGCCGGTGAAACGATCCAGCACCATCGTATCCGTAAATTGTAAGTTTCCCGTACAAAACGGTTGTGATCCGGCCGGCACATCCGGATCGCAGAACAAATTGAAACACTCAAATAGCCGCAAGGGGGATCAACTGATAGATGGACAGACCGGCCGGACCCAATGCCCAGGAAAGGTACTGGCAGATCAACCTCGCCCTCATCTCCCTTGGAGCCCTCATCGGTGCGCTGGCTGTCAGCAGCATCACGGTCTCGCTTGCAAAGATAGCAGCAGACCTCCACACCGGCATCGGGTTTGCCTCGGCTTCGATCATCGTCTTCCTGCTCGTCCTCTCGGGCCTCTTCCTCTTCTTCGGGAAACTGGCCGATGTCTCGGGGTACCGGAGGGTCTTCCTGGCCGGGACAGGAGTCTTTACCATCGGGTCGCTCTTATGCGGCTTTGCCACAACCGTCCACTGGCTCATCTTCTTCCGCATCATCCAGGCCATCGGTGCCGCGATGATAACCGCGATAGGTCCCGCGTTCATCACGCGGTATACCCCGGAGATCTGGCACGGGCGGGGACTTGCCTATGTCTCCGGTGCAGCCGTGCTCGGGATCATCCTGGGCCCGACCATTGGCGTGGGAATCAGTTCCCTCCTCTCCTGGCACTGGATCTTCCTCTTCAATGTCCCTCTCGGGGCGGCGATCCTGGCCGCCGGCTGGTTCACGCTGCCGGCCAATGAAAACATCACAAAGGGGCGGCGGTTCGATCTCACCGGTGCCTGCCTCTTCTCGTTTGCAAGTATTGCGCTCGTACTTGCGATAAGCGCGGTGCATGTCTTCACGATCACAAATCTCCTGACGATAAGCCTGGCCATCTTTGCATTCGCGTTCTGGACGCTCGCCATCGTGTACGAGGGCGCCATCGAGGATCCGGCGTTCGAGATCTCGCTTTTTAAGAACCGGCATTTCACCAATGCCAACATCTCGTACCTTCTCTTGAAGATGGTCTTCAACGGGCCGGTCTTCCTCTTCCCGTTTTACCTGCACCTGGTCCTCGGGTATTCCTATGAACTGACGAGCATCGTCATCATCGTGCCCGGCGTAACCATGCTCCTGACCTGCCCTGGCGTGGGCTCGCTGACCGACCGGTTCAGTAACCGGACCCTCTGCGTCATCGGGGCGGGCGGGGCTGCAGCAGTGTATCTCCTCTTTGCCGGCTTTATGGCGAACTTCACCCTCGTGCCGGTCATCATCGCCCTCATCCTTCTCGGCCTTGCCCGCGGGATATTCCTGGTCCCCAACACGAAACTGATCCTGGACCACAGCCCGGCCGGGAAGAGAGGAGCCGCCTCCGGTATCATGAAAGCCCTGGGCAATACCGGCATCATCCTCGGGATCGTGATTTTCCAGATCACCTTCTCCGAGATCCTGCTCGCCGGGGAAGCTGCGGCACTCTACCACCATGATCCGTTCGCGGTACCGATGCCGGCGATAACCGCCGGGTTCCACGCTGCTTTCCTCCTGGCAGCAGTCTTCAGTCTTGCAGCCCTCTTCTTTGCCTGGCATGCCCGGGATGTCGAGAGACCAGCATCACCGGAAGATTCCTGAACCGGTGCCGGATTCGCAGCCTCCCTGCGATCCGTGCGGGGCCCCGGAAAGGAAAAAGCATACCGGGGAGACTCTCCGTAGAATTACGATTTGCCGTTCTTCCCGAACAGCTGCTCGGCCGGGCACCCGATCTCCCGCTGCCTGCAGAACCTGCAGGCCAGCCGGACCCGCACAAGGGCATTGCCCAGGAACCCCAGGAGGAGAAGGGCTATGACGAGGGCAAGGACCATCCAGGAAAATTTCTGCAGGAGGAGCACGATTCCTGCAAGAACGGGGATCATGAAGACAAGAAAATCCGGAACCACATCCTGCCAGGTCAGCGTCGTAGAGCAGAAATTCTTCGGGTTGCCCTTCATGAACAAGAGGGAACTCAGCCGGCCTTTGCCAAACGCACAGGTCTTGCCGTAATAATAACAGTCAACGCAGTGCCCGCTCAGCAGACGGAATTCCAGAAGCAGGATAAAAATCACGTAACCGAGGACCCAGAAAAGCGTGAACCGGGAGAGGAGAATTACGCCGATGACATAGATCAGGAGCGACACCAGATTGGATCCAATGACAATCGAAAGAGGATACTGTTCCCTGCAGCCCGGTTCCTGCATACCAGAAGAGGGGAATTGCCACCATAAAAATACGGCACATTCTCATGTTGTCCAAAATAAAGAGATTGATCACCATTTTACATCGCGCTTGTCTTCACCGGCTTTTTCTCCGGGATAGCCGGACAGGGCAGCCCCGCGGGATTTCGTGCTCTTTATGTACTCAGGATTCACATTAGCCTTAGATTTACCATGCAGGGAGGGACCGTTACCGAAGGACCGGTAGCTAATACCAACATATGGGGGCTCACCAACGGGATCTTTGGTTTTTCTCTCCTTCTGCTCTTTTTCGCAATCCGTATACCGGACTTTGAATACGGGGCGGGAAACCTCATCGCCGAACAGTTCGGGTGGATGCAGCTGCCGGACATCCTGAACTTCTTAACCGTCTTCATCATCCTGCTGATCGTCTGGGCCATCGTCTTTTACATCCTCCACCGGACAGCCTGGATCGACCGGACGTTCCTGTACCTCCACTTCATCCTGCTGATGCTGGTGATCTTTATTCCGATCACAAACGATCTCACCATCCTCCTTTCAGGAAATGTGGCCTTCTCCATCCTCTTCCACGCAAACATGCTCTCAATCGGCCTCGTGCTTTTCCTTGAATGGAGGCATTGCCGCAGCAGACCCGGACTGCTCCGGCAGGGGGTTCCGGAAGAGGGCACACCGTTCATACGGGCAGGTCTCCTGGTGCTCCCGCTGATAGCTCTTGCGGGATGCCTGCTTGCCGCGTTCCATCCGGAGAGAACCCAGTACCTTTACTTTCTGGCCCTGCCGGTCTTTGTCATCCTTGGTACCCTGATGCCGGACCGCAAAAGAAAAAGCCAGCCGGTCCAGATCCGGACACCGGATGTACCGGCTCCGGTGGAGGAACGGGTAACATCTCCCGGGACGGGAGGCACGGTCCCCCAGATTGTGCTCGAGATGCTTGTCTGTGCCATCTTTGCCTTTGCCCTGACCCTGATCGTACGAACCAATGTCCATCTTCCATCGATAACCGCCGTGAAAACCATAGCAGATATCACATCGGTATCCCTGAACGGTATGCTCGCCCGGGGACTCAATTTCCTGTTCGTCTTCATCATCATCTCGATCTTCTTTATCCTGTTCTTCGAGATCATGAGAACCACCCGGGAAAATGACGGGATTGTCATCGGTTTTGTCTCTCTGTTCATCCTCGCCATCCTCTTCATTCCCTTGACGTCGCGCCTCTGGGCAATTTCCGACAGGCCCGACATCTACGGCCTGATCTTCCATCTCAATATCCTGATTTCCGGGCTCATCCTTCTCTTTTTGATGAAGTACCTGTCCGCAAAGCCCGGGCTCTGCCGGCCCGGGGCGGACCCGGGCCTGGACCGGAACCTTTTCCTGCGCCTGCTTCTCCTGCCGGCAACAGCCGGTGCCGGGCTCATCCTGGACAGCTGGGACATTGCATTCGAGGTAATTCCCTTTGCATTCCTCTACATCGTCCCGGTGATCCTCTTCCTCTGTCTCTCACACGAGAGATTGGATGGAATCCGGACAAAACCGGCTGGACCATGACTGCCGTACGCCGCGTCCTGTCCCACAGTCATCCTGCTCCGGCATCTCCCGCCAGAACCCGGGATACATAAAAACCCACACCCGCCGGCCATGCGTCCCGGGATCAACCCTTTTGTGTCACAAGCCCTTGTGTGTCAGAGAACACGGTCCCACCCCTTTAGTCAGACCGGATGATCACGCTCATGAAAATCCAAATGTTTATCGCCCCCCAGCCGGATCTTTACCAACGATATTCCGGGTGTGTGAATGAGTACATCACGTCTGACAACCAACCGGCTCCTGCTGGCAGCCGGCTCAATCCTTCTCCTCCTTGCAATGAGTGCTCCGGTGACCGGGTATGACAGCAGCTCCTGCGGCCCGGGATACTACATCTATTCGACGAGCAACGACCAGTGCTGCCCCGAGGGCTACCCGTTTGTTTACAATGGCAAATGCAACCAGTGCGATTTCGGCAGCGTGTACGATGAGTACTCCGGCAAATGCTGCCCGGGGGACTCCCCTTATTATTATGATGGGGCCTGCCATGCCTGCCGGTATGGCAGCGTGTATGACAGTTACTCGGGCAGATGCTGCCCGGGGGACTATCCCCATTATTACGACGGGGCCTGCCATGCGTGCGGGTACGGTTACCACCAGTACTCCACGAGCAATGGTCACTGCTGCCCGGAAGGCTACCCGTATTACTATGACGGCACCTGCCATTCATCATCAGAATCTGCAAGCCAGGTTACCGTAATATCGATCCCCGAAGTGAACAACATCCCGGCCGTATTCTCAACCGCCCCGACCCCCACGCAGGAACCGGCCCCGGTGATTGTTATCGTGAATGTTCCTGCCACACCAACGAAGGCGCCGGTTTCACCATTCCTGCCTGTGCTAGGGATGGGGATCCTGTGCATCATCTGGGCCGGTGTCAGAAAGAACCGGTGATCTTCATTGAACACTGCTCTTTTTTATTGCCCGTACTGGGGGTATTGGGAATCACCGGGTGCGGTCTGCACCCTCCCGAATCGCATCCGGGCAATCGTTCCGTGAACAAAACCCCGATGACAGCAAGCCGGGAACTCGTCACTAGGGACTCCACCATTGCATAACCGAGGGAAGGCAGGACCGGAATATCAACCCGGTTTTGCCCGTTTCACGCAAAAAGGCCGTAAATACAATATTTTCATACATCGCTTTATCATATCACCCGCCAAGTAAGCAACAACCCTATGCAACATACTGAAAAGAAGATCAAAATAATCCGTGACAAGCTGAACAGGATCGGTATCGGTGAAAAACGCTTAACCGATGAAAATATCCTCACGCTCTACAGCATCAACCAGTGCGGCGACCTGTACTCGCTGCCCAGAGTCCAGAAACCCGCTCTTCTCTGATTTTCTGTACCGGAAATGCCGGCCAGCGGGCCGGCCGTATTCCGCTCCAGCCCGGGCCCGGACGCGTGTCCCGCAGATCCAATCCGCGGCAGCTCACCGGCGAAGGTTATTGATATATCAGCGGGGAGTCCGCCGGTTCACCCGGAACCGTTCTCCGGTTGCACCGGTGCACCCCCGTCCCCGCCGGAATCTTCCTCCGCTTCGATCCGTATCTCCTGTTCAGCCTGTCCCCGGAAGAAGAGATGCTCGATGACAAGAGCCGAGAAGATGCCCACGATGAAGGAGTTGGCAAGAACCGGTTCGATCTGGGTGTTCATCAGGGTCTTAGTGGTGACCGGAAGGAATGCAATCAAAGTGGCAAAGATGAGGGCAACGCCGATCACGAGACCCGAGTTGTACCCGATTCCCCCGGTCCGCTCCTTGGCAAGGCTGAGCGTTGCGGCAAACATCCCGCCGAGCAGGTAGATGAAGAGGCACGCAATCACGAGCGTGGGAATCGCCATCAGGGTCGAGACAATGACAGGGGAGAACCCGATTACCACAAAGAGGAGGCCGACAATGGCAAGCGGGTACCGGGAGCCCTGCCGGCTTGCAAGGACAACATTCATCGAGAAGTTGGAGTTGGCACAACCGATCGTGCCAAGAAAGCCGGCCGCAATGCTGGAGAGCCCCGTCACCGCCATCCCGGACCGGAACCGTCGGTCCATGTCGGGAGGCCGCAGGGCGAGTTCCATGGATTCGATGGCCGAGAAGTCGATGACAAGAACGGTGAAGAAACAGAAGAGGAAGGCAACAAGAAGCGGGAGACTGAAATCAAACGCCGTGGGCATGGCACCGGTGAAGAGCCCGAACGGGGCGGGGCTGATGGCCGGGATCCTGAACGGGAATATCACGGCGTACAGGACCACGCCGATGAGCATGGCAATCGGGAGCAGGAGCTGTTTTGCCATCCCTTTGAGGTAACCTGAAAGACCGATGATAAAAAGCGTGAAGAGGATGGCAAAGGCCAGGTAATCGGTCGGGTTCGCAACCGGGGATTTGGGAACGATCAGGCCTATGATCATCGGGGTGACGGCAAAACATCCCATCAGGAGGACGGTCACGATGATGTTGAACGTGAAGAGTTTTTTCAGGAAATGGTGGGCCTTTACTGCTGCAAGGCAGCAGATGGCAAAACCGCAGATGGCCATTGCCGTAAAAATGGCATTGGTGGTGTAGGCAAGCCCGGCGCCCACCCCGATGATGATGATAGCCGTGGGACCCACCCCGATGGGGAGCCGGTGCCCGATGAAGACCTGGAGGATCTGGAAGATGCCGCTGACGACAAAGACTGCCTGGATGACCTGCATCTGGAGTGCCGGCGATGAATAGAGCATAGGTGCGATCATCATGCCGTAGATGAGCGCAGACGGCATCAGGATGATGAACCACTGGAGGGAGGCGATGGCAAGGGTCTTAGCCGGGGGGATCTCATCGATCTGCGAGAGAAGTTTCATGGTGCCTCGTTCATGGTTGATCAGAGAGGATGGGCGGTTTTACAAAAACCGGGGGAGATCCCTGTAAATCACCAGTGAAATCTGCGATTATAAAAAAATAGTTATTTTTTCTTCTGCCCGGTACCCTGAGAGAAGAGCAGGGAAACGAACCAGATGGATCCGCCTACACCCGGTCGTTCGGGGTCACCGATGAGAGGATCCGGTCCTTAAGATCCCGGTATTTCTCGATATTTGCATTGTCGGAGATGAAGGCAACATGGTACTCGTGATGGAGGGTCACCCAGTTTTTCATCGTGTATGCCAGCGGGTACGCGGCGGATCCCTTCGGCATGGTAACGGAATAATCGGAGACCATGATGCCCCCGCTCACGAAATAGTGGTAATCCCCGACAACGGACTCCGCGACATCCCGGAAATTTTTGGTAACCAGCTTCCTGCACCAGTCAAGCGACGGGTCCAGCTGGTAATTGCCCACAAAGTTGTCACCGTAATCGGACGTGAACGCAACAATCTTCTGTTTCTTGTCAGCGCTCGTAAACGTGACTATCCGGGAAATTTTCTTCATATGATCGTCCTCGTAAAAATCGAACGGCCCGATCGACCTGATCTCTTTGGTGTAGCACGGGTTTTTCTCTGTTCCAACACAGTTATACGAAGTGTACGTGGAGGTCGAGACATTCCACGATGACGGGTAGTCCAGGCTCAAATCATTGTCGCTATAGCGGGTGAAATTGATCCTTGAGAGATCCACGGGATCCGGTGTTGCGTTCGGGGTCGGGACGGTCGTGTTCTTCTTTACCACCGGGGTTGGTTTTACCGGGGTCTTCGTTGCCACCGTCACATTTACGGACGTATTTACCGGTTGCGGGGTTATCTGGGATGTGTTAACCACCGGTGAATCCTGAGATTTTTGCAGCATACAGCCGGCACAGAAAAGAAAACCGGCAGTCACGAGAAGAAGAACGAACAGGCCGGTTTTATGCATGATTCCTGAGTATTACCCGGCATATGTTAAAGATGCAGGATTGGATGCACGGGGGAATGTGGACCCGGTTCAGCCCTGCACGGTCGTCAGCTGCAGATACCCGCCGGTTCGTACAACCGCTGGATTCTTTTACCAAAAACACGACTCTGAGGATGGAGTAATCTCATGCTCGATCACTGCCCGGGTGCTGCGAACCTGCGCACGCCCACCCTTGCGATCAAGAAATGCCCGCAGTGCGGCGAAGACGTGGAACTGTTCTCAAACGACATCTCGGTTGCGTGCAGCAACTGCGGGTTTGTGGTCTACAATGAGATCGAGTCCTGTGTCCAGTGGTGCAAGCATGCAAAGGAGTGCGTTGGCGAGGAGATGTACAACAGGATCATGGAGCGGAAAAAACAGGAGAACCTTGAAGATCAGGTAACGCTCTCAAAGAAGACCGGCCAGAACTGATCCTGATCCGGGATTGCGAGGGGGACCGTTGTCCCGTCCAGGCGTTTCATAACCCGCACGGATGTATCGCCGGTCACGGTACCAATGACCGATGAACAGATACCGGCCCCGGCAAGTGCTGACATTATCTTTTCCGAATACGCCGGGTCTGCCGTGATGAGGAGCGAGCCTTCGGCTATCGCCGCAACCGGGTCGATCCTGAAGCTCTCGCAGACCATCCGCACCTCTTCGGGATAGATGAAGAGGGACTCGTCGATCTTCATCCCGACACCGCTGGCATCCGCGATCTCGAAGAGGCCCCCGATAACGCCGCCCTCCGTTGCATCGTGCATAGCCGTGACCCCGCCCGCGTCCATAGCAGTGAGGGCATCTTTCACCACGCTCATCTGCAGGCAGAGGGCCTTTGCCCGGCCGATCAGATCTTCTGGGTAGTTCCCCCGCAGGTCCGCTTCCCGCAGAACCGAGAGGATGCCTGCGGTCTCGATGGCGGGACCTTTGGTCAGGATCACCACGTTCCCCGGTTTTGCCCCGGCGGGCGTGACATACGCGTCCTTGTCCGCAATCGTAAAGACGGTGATCCCGCCTATGGTGGGTGCGGTGAATCCCGGGTAGTATCCCGTGTGGCCCCCGACAATGGCGATACCGAGATCCACGGCAGTTGCGTGGATCGAATCAACCACCGTCCTGAAATCCTGGTCGCTCGTCTCCGGCGGGAGGAGGAGCGAATAGGTCATGTACTGGGGTTTTACTCCCATCACCGCCACATCGCTTGCGCCGATATGAACCGTATACCAGCCGAACATGTCGAGCGGCTGTTTCGGGACTGCGAAGATAGGATCTTCTGCAATGATCAGGACTTTCCCGTTACCGATGTCCACAACCCCAGAATCGATTCCGGTCCTTGGCGGCACGATGACGGATGGGTCGGGCTTCCCGAGCCGGTGGAGGAGAAATTCGGAAAACAGGGTATGATCGATCTTCCCGATCTTCGGCTTACCTGCGGTCATGATACAATCTCGCTATTGTACAGATCCGGTCCGCAATTTCCAGCGGATCCCTCCCGAGCAGGACGGACACGGGCTCTTTACCGATCGCTCCGGTCTCGTAACAGATGACGGGGGGTTTTCCACCGCAGGCCCGCACGGCTTCTTTTACTTTCCAGGGCATGGAGGCCCCCTCGGCTTCTTTGATCTCCTCCGGTTCATTCCGGCGATCGATGACGGAGAAGCCCCAGCCGTTTGACCGGCAGTACTCTTCCAGCCACCGGGCAAGATCGGGAGTGTTCGCAAAATCGATCCCTGCCCGGATGGAGGGATCGTACTTCTGCATCTCGACGATGAGGCGGGCCATGTGGCTGGAGGCGCCGAGCCGTGGCCTCCCGGCCGCATGAGGCATATGATTTACAATCGTGATCCTGCCATCGAGAGCAAGCACGTCCCCGCGACTCTTCGCATTCTTCCGTGCAAAGACAAGATTCGATCGCACCTCAGGAATGAGGGCGGCAAACTCGCTGCAGTGTTCGATCTCTTCAAGCGCAAGGGAGATCATCCCGTGCATTTCGATAAGTTCCTGGTCCGTCATGGCTGTTCTCCCGGTTCCCTACTCCCGCGGTCAGAGCGCAAGCATCCGCTCGATGGCGGTCCGCGCCTTTGCCGCAATATCGGCAGGCACCGTTATCCGGGGCCGGAGGGTTGCAAGCGAATCCCGCACCAGGGCAAGGTCGGTCTTTTTCATGTTTCTGCAGACAGCCGCTTCCGATAAGGGATAGCACCGCTTGCCCGGGCAGTCTTTTTCTATCCGGTGGAGAATACCGACTTCAGTCCCGATGATGAAACCATTCTCCTTTGACGAGCAGACGTGTCTGATGATCCCCGACGTGCTTGCCACAACGTCCGCGACATCGATGACTTCAGGCCGGCACTCGGGGTGGACGAGCACCTGCGCACCCGGGTGGGCGGAGCGGGCCGCCTCCACCATCTCCGGGGTGATCCGGTCGTGGACAATGCAGAAGCCTTCCCACGGCAGGATCTGCTTCTTTGAAAAGCGCTGGGCGTACCGGCCCAAGTTCCGGTCGGGAACGAAGATGATCGTATCCTGCTCCACGGAATTGACCACGTTGACCGCGTTCGAGGACGTGCAGCAGATGTCGCTCTCCGCTTTTATCTCGGCCGAGGTGTTGACATAGCAGACAACAGCAGCATCCGGGTAGCGCGATTTCGCGAGCCGCAGTTCGGCTGCCGAGATCATCTGCGCCATGGGGCAGCAGGCATGCTCTGCCGGAAGGAGGACGGTCTTTTCGGGGGAGAGGACGGCAGCGGTCTCGGCCATGAAATCCACCCCGCAGAAGACGATCACGTCGCCATCGGCTTTTGCAGCAGCTCGGGAGAGCTCCAGGGAGTCCCCGGTGATATCCGCGATGTCCTGGACCTCGGGGACCTGGTAGTTGTGCGCAAGGATGATCGCGCTTCGATCCTTCCTGAGCCGCTCAATTTCCTGCCGGATGCTGCCTGGGTCCTGCACGAATCAAAACTCCTGTATCCTATTTTGCATATCGTTTTATCAAACCGTCGGTGGGGTGCGGGGACCCGGATGTTTATGAAACCAGCCCGCACAACTACTGGTACTGCATGAAACTGATCCTTCCCGATCGCACAACCCGGACTCTCGACCGCCCACCCGCAACCCTTGAATCCCTCCTGCTTGATGAGGGGATCAACCCGCTCGAGGTCATCGCATCGAGGAACGGGATCCTCCTGACGGAAGATACGCTGATCGGCGCCAACGACGAGATCCGGCTGCTCCGGATAGCGCACGGGGGCTGATATCATGGAGCGCGGGCCGGCCGAAAAAGGGGTGCCGCGCTGCACATTCTGTACAGAGCCTGCTGTCCATCTGGACCGGACGAGCGGCCGGCATCTCTGCGGCACGCATCTTGTTTCAGATATCACCGACCGGGTGGCGGCAACCATCCGGGAGGAGAGAATGATCGCACAAGGCGACCGCGTGGCCGTTGCGCTGAGCGGGGGAAAGGACAGCACCGCGCTCCTGATGCTCCTTTCCCGGATCGTTCCCCAGTTCGAGAATGTCAGCCTTGTTGCGATAACCATCGATGAAGGCATTGCCGGCTACCGGGACGAGACGGTCCGCTCCGCAGAGAGGCTGGTCCGGTCCCTCGGGGTGGAGCATGTCAGTATCCCGTTTGACGGACTCTTCGGCAACACCCTTGACGAACTCCTCAAAGGCCGGGAGAAGGAGGCCTGCACGGTTTGCGGGATCCTCCGGAGAAAAGCGCTCATCACCGGGGCGGAGCAGGCGGGGGCAACAAAACTTGCCACCGGCCACAATCTCGATGACGAAGCGCAATCGGTCCTGATGAACGTGCTCCGGGGGGACTTTGCCCGCCTGGCCCGGAACAGCGGGAGGGATTCTTCCGGCCGGTTCATCCCGCGGATCAAGCCGCTCATGAACGTGGCCGAGAAGGAGATCGCCATCTTCCTCCTGCTTTCCAATGCCTGGACGGATCTTCCCGAATGCCCCTATGCCCGATATGCCCTGCGCCGGGAGGCCCGCACCATGCTTGCCGGGCTCGAATACCGCCATCCCGGCACCATGCTGCATCTCCTGGAGAGCAAGAAGAAGATAGAGAATCATTGCGCCGCAACCCTGGCACCGGAACCGCTCCGCAGCTGCCGGTCCTGCGGGGATCCCTGCAGCGGCGAACTCTGCCAGCTCTGCCAGCTCAAACGATCCTTTGGAAAAAACAGATTCAGGTGACCCGCTCGGGGTGCGAGTAGATGTTCATCTTCCCGCCCCGGGAGAAGCCGACAACGGTCAGGCCGGTCTTCTGTGCGGTCTCGACCGCGAGCGTTGTGGTCGCCCCCCGTGACGTGATGATCGGGATATTCGCAATTAAGCACTTCCTCACCATCTCGGAGGAGATCCTTCCTGATACAAGAACATAGGTCTTCGAGAGATCGATCTTGTTCCGGAGGCCATAGCCTATCACCCGGTCCAGGGCATTGTGCCGGCCGATATCCTCGGAGACGGCGAGGATCTTCTCTCCGTCAAGAAGTGCCACGATATGAATTCCCCCGGTGAGGCGGTGGAGCTCGGAGTTGAGGACCGCTTTTCCGGCATTCCAGATATCTGCCCGGGTCACCCGGTAATCGGAATGAATCTTCGGGAGTTTCTCGGTATCGATGAACGAGGTGCTCCCGCCGCAGCCGGAGAGGATCGTCTTCTTGGGCCCGAGCACCTTGAAGAGGTTTGTCGTGATGACGCTCATCCGGTTCTTCTCGATCTTGATCGATTCGATCTCGTCAACTCCCTTGATGATCTGCTCGGTGAAGAGGTAACCGGTAACGAACTCTTCGAGCATCACGGGGCTCATCATCGCGGTCATGGCATGGCGCCCGTTCACGAAGAGCGCGAGCGGGACTTCCTCGATGACCTCGTGGTCCGCATCCTCACAGAGATCCCCGTCAATCCGTTTGCAGGGCAGTTTCTTGTACATGGTTCTTCTCCAGGGCTCAGGCCCGGTCAGGGCAGCCGGCCCGGCTTGTCGTCCGGCCTGAGCACTTCATCCATGCTGCCGCTCCGGTATCCTTCGAGATCGAGGGCCACATAGCCAAAACCGATCTTTTTGAATTCCTGCACGATTGCAGCATCGTTCAGAAGTATCTTCTCCCGGTCCTCATTATGTACTTCGATCCGGGCAATGGTCCCGTGCAGCCGCACCCGCAGCTGGCCGATCCCGAGGCCCGACAGGTACGCCTCAGCAGCCTCGATCATGCCCAGGTTCTCGCGGGTGATCGGATCCCCGTACGGGATGCGGGAGGATAGGCAGGCGGCGGATGGTTTCTGCCAGACCGGCAGGCCCCGTTCCTGTGCAATGGCCCGGATGTCCGGTTTCGTTATCCCCGCCTCGATGAACGGGTGGAGGATCCCCTCCTCGGTTGAGGCCCGGAGCCCGGGCCGGTGCTCGTCCAGATCAGAGACATTCATCCCGTCGGCAATACAGGCAAAGCCCAGCTCCTCTGCCCGTTTTTTGAGCAGGCCCGAAGAGATCTTCTTGCAGTGGTAGCACCGGTTGGCCGGATTGCTGCAGAAGATCCCGTCTTCAAGAAGCGGCAGGGGGATTACCTCGAGCGCAAGACCGAGATCGCCTGCCAGTTTCTTTGCATCGAGGATGGCTGCCCGGGGCACAACTTCGCTGTCGAGAAGCACCGAGCGCGTCCGCTCGCCCAGGACTTCCCGGGCAACATCGGCAAGAAGCGTGCTGTCAACGCCGCCCGAGAAGGCAACGAGCATCGATCCATGTCCGGCAATATTCTTCTTTAACGCCTCGTATTTCTCGTGAAGAGTCATAGTGTATCATCCTTGAAGCGGGACTACAAACGGGCAGGTGCCCGGTAAAGGAGAGGGATCAGGAACCGCACCGTTCGGCAGACGCTTCCGTTGGTCCGGGGCACTGGTTCTCATCGCCTTCGCGCAGCTGGCGGCAGATCTCGCAGGTGCGCTTTACAAGATTGATACTTTTCTTCTCTTTGAGATCCTGGGCAAGCAGTTCAATGGATCTTTTCACATCGTTCTCGAACTCGATCCGGTACCCGCGTTTTCCCGAGAGGTACTGGGAGACGGCCGATGGCGCGATCTCCAGCATCCGGGACGCCTCCACCTGGGAGACGCCGCACCGGACCAGTTCAACGGCAATCGCTGCCCGGATAGCGGGCAGGACATCCCAGACGATCTTCTGACAGGGAGCTTCCATCACATCACAACCTTTATGTTGTCACAATCGTGACATAATAGATCGTATTCACAATTGTGAATTGGTTTGTTCAACACATATATCTTCCTCAAAGGAGTGCATGAGGCCGGGCGCCATTTCCAGAAATGAATGGGAAGGAAAGAATAATCAGACGACGAGAGCACATATTCAGGTATACGGTGAAGCATGGGAGAGAAACGTATCATCTACATGGACCATTCCGCAACCACCCCCACCCGGCGGGACGTGCTGGATGCGATGATCCCCTATTATACCGAACACTTCGGTAACCCGTCATCGATTTACGGGATCGCACGGGCATCAAAAAAAGTCATCGACACTGCCCGTGCACAGGTTGCAAAAGCTCTCGGGGCCGATCCTGACGAGATCTATTTCACTTCAGGTGGCAGCGAATCCGACAACTGGGCGATCAAGGGCGTTGCGTTTGCGAACAGAAAGAAAGGCAATCACATCATCACCACGAAGATCGAGCATCACGCGGTGATCCATACCTGCCAGTACCTGGAGAAGGAAGGCTTCGCGGTCACCTACCTCCCGGTCGACAAGTACGGTCTCGTGGACCCGGCCGAACTTGAGAAGGCGATAACAGACAAGACCATCCTTGTCTCGATCATGTACGCCAACAATGAAATTGGCACCATCGAACCCATCACGGAACTGGCAGCCATTGCAAAGAAGCACAAGGTGTACTTCCATACCGATGCGGTCCAGGCCATCGGGAACGTGCCAATCGATGTCCAGGCAGAGGGAATCGATCTCCTCTCCCTCTCGGCCCACAAGTTCTATGGCCCCAAGGGAACCGGTGCCCTCTATATCCGCAAAGGAACAAAGATCGACAACCTGATCCATGGCGGCGGCCAGGAGCGGCGGCGCCGGGCGGGAACCGAGAACATTGCAGGCATTGTCGGCCTTGGGAAAGCCATCGAGCTTGCCACGGCCGATATCGAAGGCCACAACCGGAAGATCCGGACACTCCGGGACCGGCTCATGAAGGGAATCCAGGAGAAGATCCCCCATACGTACCTGAACGGCCACCCCGAGAAACGGCTGCCCGGCAATATCAACATCAGTTTCGAGTTCATCGAGGGGGAGTCCATGCTCCTCTGGCTGGACGACGAGGGCATCTGCGCCTCCACGGGAAGCGCCTGCACCTCGGGCTCGCTCGAACCCTCTCACGTTCTCCTTGCAACGGGACTCCCGGTCGAGGTCTCGCACGGATCCCTCCGGCTCACCCTCGGGGACAGCAACACGGAAGCCGATGTGGACCGGGTGCTCGAGGAACTGCCAAAGATTGTATTGCGCCTGAGGGAGATGTCTCCCCTGTATTTTAAGAAGGGAAAGGAAGGTGGCTGCGATGTACAGTGACAAGGTCATGGACCATTTCAAGAATCCGAGAAACGTAGGCGAGATGGAGGATGCCGATGGAGTCGGCGAGGTCGGGAACCCGGTCTGCGGGGACATCATGAAGATCTTCCTGAAGATCAAGGACAATATCGTCACCGATGCAAAATTCAAGACCTTCGGCTGCGGGGCGGCCATTGCATCGAGCAGCATGGCAACGGAACTTGTCCGGGGAAAGACCCTTGAAGAGGCCTGGGAAGTCTCCAACAAAGCTGTTGCAGAGGCGCTCGAAGGCCTGCCTCCCGTGAAGATGCACTGCTCGGTTCTGGCCGAGGAGGGCATCCACAAGGCCATCAACGATTACCGGAAAAAACACGGCCTGCCCGAATGGGAGGAAAAAAACCCGCACTCCCATGATGAGCACGATGAAGGTCTGACCTGCCAGCACTAAGAATACAGCCCAAGAAAAGATGAGACCATGTTAACCAAACGGGAACGCGAGCGGTACAAGCGGCAGATCCTGCTCTTTGGCGAAGAGGGCCAGGAGAGACTCAAAAAGTCCCATCTCTTCATTGCCGGGGCCGGCGGTCTTGGATCCCCGATCGCCATCTACCTTGCCGTTGCCGGTGTCGGGACGATCACGATCGTTGACATGGATGTCGTGGACCAGACGAACCTGAATCGCCAGATCCTCCACAATGACCGGGACATCGGCAAGAAGAAGACGGTATCCGCGATTGAGAAACTGCATGAGCTCAACGCGGATATCACCATCAATGCCATTGACGCCACCATCAGCGCAGACAATATCCGCGATCTCGTGGGCAGGGCTGACGGTATTGTCGATGCCATGGACAATTACCCGGTCCGCTATCTCCTGAACCGGACTGCCTTTGAGATGAAGATCCCACTCTTCCATGGAGCGATCCGGGGTCTCCACGGGCAGGCGACCACGATCGTTCCCGGTAAGACCCCTTGTCTCGAATGCATATTCCCGAAAGCCCCGCCAAAGGAGGTCTTCCCGGTCGTGGGAACAACCCCCGGGATCATCGGGACTATCCAGGCAAACGAGGCTATCAAATATCTCACCGGCGAAGGACATCTTCTCACGAACCGGCTCCTCATCTGGGATGGCAGGGACTCGCGGGCAGAAGAGCTCTGCATCGAGAAGAACCCGAACTGCCCGATCTGCGGAGCGGGAAAGACAGAACACCATACAACAGGGAAACCATGACAGTCAAGATACGGTTTTTCGCACGGTTCCGGGAACTGCTCGGGACCGATATCCTTGCAGAGCCGGGAACAACCCTCCTCCTGCTCATCCGGGAGATTGCAGGAAAGAATAAAGAAGGCTACGATGCCATCTTCGACGAACACGGGCAGTTCCGCGAGTTTGTTATCCTGATGAGGAACGGCAAGCGGGTGGAAATTGTGGACGCGGCACACGTGCTGGTGACGGACGGGGATGAGATCGCGGTCTTTCCCCCGGTTGCCGGGGGATGACGGGTGAGAGCATGATCCAGATCCAGACAGACGATGTGGATATCGGCGCGCTCATCAATGCGGCAAAGAAGCCCGGAACGGGAGCCGTCGTGGTCTTTGACGGGATAGTCAGGGACGATGATATCACCGAGATGGAGCTGGAAGCCTACGAGGATGTAGCGGTTGCAGAGATGGAGAAGATCGCCAAGGCTGCAACCGGACAGTTCGGCCTCCTGCACGTGGATATCATCCACCGGATCGGCCGGCTCCCGGTTGGCGAGAACATCCTCATCATCGTGGTGAGCGCCGGTCACCGGCAGGAAGCCTATTCCGGCTCCCGCTTCATCATCGAGGAGATAAAGCGGAGCGTTCCTATCTGGAAGAAGGAACTGACGAAGGATGGCGGCCGGTGGGTGCCCGGCGAGCATGGCCATGGTTCAGGAAAACATGCCTGATTCTTCCGGGTGCACGTTCCGGCCGGATCATCAACACATTTCCTGAAATTGATCTAAAACACCAGATACAGGGCGCGGGTAACCTGTACGCGTTACCAGTGAACCCAGAACCCTTTGTACCCGCCGGTTGCCGGCTCCCTTTTGACATCAAGGGCTTCCACGCGGATCAGCGGATCATCCTCGGCATGGACCAGGCAGAGGAAATCTTCAAGGATGGACGGGGAACCTTCCACGATGATCCTGACCGTACCATCCGGTATATTCATGACCTCGCCATGGATTCCCATCCGGCGGGCACATTCGGAAACGTATTGCCGGTATCCCACGCCCTGGACTTTCCCCCGGGCCACCGCGGTGATCCGTTCCATACCATGATCTGGCAAATACCAGTGCAATAAATCTTGGCTTTTTTAACTGGCGGAATTCAAGGCCCGGATACGGGCACTGGATCCTCAGGGTTTCCGGCTTTACGTTCAGGCTGCAAATTATGGGTTTATCTGGAGAGGGATCAATACTCCTTTGAGGAAAGATCATGCAGATGAATTCAATGGAACTGTTCCAGAAAGAAGCGCCCGAGGTTGCAGCCGCATTCAACGGCCTGATCATGTCGCTTGTGGCATCGAAAGGACTCGACCAGAAGACAAAACAGCTCATCTACATTGCGATGAAAGCATCAACGGGAGACGAGATGGCAGTCCGGGCCCATCTACCCATGGCAAAGGCTGCCGGTGCGACAAAGGAGGAAGTGGTGGATGCCATCCTCATGACCCTGACGGTCTCCGGCATCCGGGGCGTGGTGACCTGCCTGCCGGAAGCGGTACGGCAGTTCGAGTGAGAACTGACTTTGAAGAAACACACCCGGACGTGCGCCCGCAGCAGTACCGTGAAACCTGTCAAAAACCGTATCAGGATCATGCCCCGATGCGCCGGGCAACCACATCCAGGGCATCGATCACGGTTGCTGCCTTGGGTTTTATGATCGCTACCGGCACATCAACGATCTTTTCGACAATCGACGCCAGGATCGGTGCGCAGATGATGCCGGCTGCGCCTTCCTTCTCGGCCATGACAGCGGCGATGATGCATTCTTCAATAGAATTGGCAGCATATCCCCGGGTGTGGTAGACCTTCTCCCGGATGGTGATCCTGTGCCCCTCCATCTCGTCGAGAAGGAATTTTGCTGCAATGACCGCAACAAACGGGGGGCGCTCCGGCTCAAGCACGTTTATGATCTTTTTCATGGTGGAGAGCCGGAGATCCACCTCTCCCGAACTGATCTTGTAGAGGGTTGCAGCCGGGATCCCCGATTGTTCGGCAAGCTCCCGGATGGTCATGTTCCTGCGCTGCAGTTCTTCATCAAGTGCGGTCCGGAAATCTATTTCGAATATCCTTTTTGAGAACATTATGTTATAGTAGTATAAATTAATTAAAAAATATTTCCTTTTAAGGTAATTTTTATCAATTATAATGCGAATCTATTTTTCCCTGAACAGCTACCTGCTATCATGAGCGCCTGCAGTATCCGTGAGATCACCATACTTCCCGGCCATGACAAGCACGGGAACCCGGAGCAGTTCGACCGGATCGTGATCCGCCCCGGGGACACAATCTCTATCGTGGGTCCGACCGGCTCCGGCAAGACCGCATTCATCAATGATATCGAAGTATTTGCCCAGAACGATACTGCAACCGGCAGGACCGTGCTGGTCAACGGCGATATCCCCGATGAAGAGTTCATCCGCGATCCTTCGAAGAAACCCATTGCCCTCATAACCCAGAACACCAAGTGTCTTGCCGACATGACGGTTGCAGATTTTCTTGCCATGCATGTCAGGGCACGGAGGATCGCAGCACCGGATATTATCCCTGAAACGATCGAGCTTGCCAACCAGTTCACCGGCGAACAGATCCACCCGGGCTGCAGGATAACGGCCCTGTCAGGAGGCCAGACCCGGTCGCTGATGGTAGCCGATGCCATCCTTATCAGCAATGCCCCGTTAATCCTTCTCGATGAAGTGGAAAATGCCGGCATATTCCGGGAACGGGTCATCGAAGTCCTGAAAGAACACGGCAAATCGGTGATCTTTGTTACCCACGATCCTCTCGTTTCCCTCCTGTCCGACCGGAGGCTCGTCATGAAGCAGGGCGGTGTTGAGAAGATCCTCCTGCCCGAAGGCAGGGAAGTCCATATCCGGGATATGGTTGCCCGGATCGATCTCACCCTGTGCCGGTTCCGGGAGCGGATCCGCGCCGGCGAACTTCTCACCGAACAGGGGTTTACCGTATGAAACTCCTCATCATTGCCGGGCCCCCGAGTGCCGGCAAAACTGCCGTGACCCGGCAGATCATCCGCAGTTTTTCGGGAAAGAAAAAGATCGCTTTTTTAAAGATCGATGTGGTCCGGGCATTCGAGGACGAGGAACTCCGGCAGGAGTTCAATATCCCGGCAAAGAAGATCTATTCCGGGGATCTCTGCCCGGACCATACCGGCATCATGGTCCTGCAGGACGCTCTTTCCTGGGCTGAAGACCTTGGATCAGATATTTTTATCGTGGAAAGTGCCGGGCTCTGCCTCCGCTGCTCCCCGTACGTCACCCAGTCCCTTGGGATCGTGGTCCTCTCCGCGGTCAGCGGCATGAACTCTCCCCTTAAGATGGGACCCATGATAGCCCTTGCCGATGTGGCGGTGATCACCAAGACGGATCTGGTCTCCCAGTCGGAGAAGGAGGTCTTCCGCGAGAAGACCAAGGAAGTTGCCCCCCGGATCGATATCGTCGAGACCAATGCAATCCAGGGCACCGGCCTGCGCTACCTCATGCGATCGATCGAGGCACTGCCTGATATTGCAGACCGGAAATCCATAACTCTTCGCGGGGTTCCCCCGCTCGGGGTCTGCACAATCTGCGTGGGAAAACGGGAGATCGGCTGGCAGAACCATTTCGGGGTGATCCGGAAACTCGATCATGCGGACGATCTCTTCCGGGGGGACTGAAAAGGTGGAACGCTGGCAGCCACCCGGGAAAGACTGCGGGGCATGCGGAGCCCCGTCGTGTGCCGGGTTCCTCCTGCTCATGGAGCAGGGGGAAAAATCCCCCATGGATTGTCCGTTCCATGGTGTGCGGGCGGCAGAGACAACAGTAACGGAGCCAGATTTTTCCGGTATCGATGTATGCGGGAGAACCTATGATTTTGTGATCGGACCGTTTCCCGGTGAACCCTCGGCACGGAAGATCATCCTCCCGTTCCGCCCCGATCTTGTCGAACGCTGGAATATCGTAAAAGGGGACATCGTGCTTGGCCGGCCCATGGGTCAGGGCTGCCCGGTCCAGCACGTGCTCCGCGTACTTGATGCAAACGAGGTGACCGGCGTCCTCACCTGTCACACGGTCGGACCAAAGGCAGCCCGGGAAGGGGAGGCAAAAGACGTGCAGGCATACCATGTTGTGGGATTCGAAGGAATGGCAACCGTGATACAACGGCCGCCGGAATTCGGCCTGCGGCAGTCATTCCTCCCATCGTTCTGCATGATGCAGGCGGCCCACACCGGCGTTGTGAACATGGTGCTGGAAAAGACCACCGGCCTGCAGGTCAGGGTCGAGGATATCAGGATCCTGTAAGGGGAGTGGTTCATGAAGACGATAGATCAGATAAACAAAAAAATCGCCGATGGGACGGCTGTTGTTTACACCGCGGCTGAACTGAAAAAGGCCATAGCCGGCGGGGAGACGATCACGGCCGAGGATGTTGATGTGGTGACGACCGGCACCTTCGGCATCATGTCCGGCACCCTTGCCGTGCTGCATATACCGGTCGCCTCCCCGGGGTCGTACCGCCATGCAGAGAAAGTCTGGCTGAACGGTGTCCCCGCGATACCCGGGCCCTGCCCGAACGAGGGGCTCGGGTCCGTGGATCTGGTCGTGTACGGTACTGCCCGGAGAGACCGCTCTTACGGGGGCGGGCACCTCTTCCGCGATATGGTTGAGGGAAACGGGGTAACGGTCGAGGTTGAATCCGGAGGAACCCGGTTCTCCCGCACCGTGACCATAGCCGATATGGGCCTCGCCCGCATGATCACAACACGGAGCGCTTTTAAGAATTACCTGGCGGTTGTCAATACCGGGCCTGATACCGTACAGACAATCTTCTCCGCCCGGGGACTGGCCGGGCCGTACCGCGAGGCGTCAGTAAGCGGGTGCGGGGACATCAATCCCCTCCAGAACGATCCGGGCCTGGACGCGATCGGTGTCGGGACAAGGATCCTGCTGAACGGCGGCACCGGGTATGTCATGGGACAGGGTACCCGCAGCAGCCCAAAGAAGCCCAACATCGCGGCATTTGCCGATATGAAAACCATGATCCCGGAGATGATGGGGGGCATCTGCACATCGCTTGGGCCGGAGTGCAATACCTCGGTTGCCATCCCCATTCCCGTACTTGACGATACTATCCTGAAAAATCTCCTGGTCACCAACCGGCAGATCCCCCTCCCGGTTGCCGATGTCCGGGACCGGGTCCCGTTTGCCACCGCAAGTTATGCCGATATCTGGGACGGGACGGACCTCGTCATCAGATATGTTCCGCAATCCTGCATCCGGTGTGACTCCTGCGAAGCTGCAGCAGCCTGCCCGGCCGGTGCGATCTCACCGGAGAAAGGGATCGATTACCGGGCCTGCGTGAACTGCGGCACCTGCGTGAGAATATGTCCCGGCGGCGCGTTCTCCGGCAACCTGGGCGCGCTGGCATTTGACAACCGGAATGTCCCGGTAACCCTCCGGCAGTCGGACCGGGCCCGGGCACTGAGGCTGTGCGAACTTCTCAGGCAACGGATCCTTGACCGGGAATTCACCCTCACGGGAAAGACGGAGGACCTGAAATGAACAATAAGTATACCCTCCGCTGCATCCAGGGGGGCGAGGAGGTGCCGGACCACTACACAACGGCCTGCCCGAACGGTCATGCCTCGCTCCTCAGGACCGAGTACCGGAAGAGGCAGCTGGAAGTAAAGAACCTCCCCGGCATCTTCCGGTTCTGCGACTGGCTTCCCATCAACAGCACCCTTCCCATAGAAGCAGGTCCGGTCTGCTTCCGGAGCACCGCGCTCGCCAGGGAGCTGGAGATCCCGGAATTGTATATCAGTTTCAACGGTTACTGGCCCGAACAGGGCGGGACTATCACCACCTGCTCGTTCAAGGAGCTCGAGGCGATCCCGACGGTGATCCGGATGCAGGAGCAGAAGCCGGCAACGCTGGTCATTGCATCGGCAGGGAACACCGGCCGGGCTTTCCTCCAGGTATCGGCCCTGACCGGGATTCCCGTTATCGTAGTGGTACCGGAGAAGGCGGTTTCCCGGCTCTGGACAACCGCACCGGCCGAGAAGGCCTGCGTCATAGCGGTGAGCGGCGATTACACCGATGCCATCCGTTTCAGCAGGGAGATCTCCTCGCTCCCGCAGTTCCTTGAAGAAGGCGGTGCCAGGAACGTGGCACGCCGCGACGGGATGGGGACGGTCATGCTGGACGCTGCCGTCACGATCGGGCGCCTGCCGGATTACTATTTCCAGGCAATCGGCAGCGGCACCGGGGGCATTGCAGCTTATGAGGCTTCGGTCCGGCTGATAAGGGACAGCCGGTTCAAAACATCTCTTCCCTCGCTTCATCTCAGCCAGAATCTCCCGTTCGTGCCGATGGTCTCTGCCTGGAACGAAAGGCGGAGGACCCTTAAGCCGGAGGTCGACATGGCAGATGCCGGGCCGGCCATTGCACAGGTGTACTCCGATGTCCTGACCAACCGGGAGCCCCCGTATACCATAGCCGGCGGGGTCTTTGACACCCTGTCTGCATCAGGCGGGAGGATGTACGCGGTATCGAATCAGGAAGCGCGTGACGCCGGGAAACTGTTTACGGAACTGGAAGGCGTGGACCTTGATCCTGCCGCAGCGGTCTGCACAGCTTCCCTGATCCAGGCCTGCATCGGGGGCAATATTGATAAAAAGAAGACCGTGCTCCTGAACATCACCGGCGGGGGATACGAGCGGGTCCGGAAAGATTATTCGCTCATTGCTGCGAAACCGTCCTTTACCGTCCCGGCCGGATCATCGGTTGAGGGCATCAGCAAGGAATTACTTGAGAAGGTGAAGACCTGTGTATGAAGACCGTGTTATCGGAATCCTGAAAGAACAGAATATCAGTCTTGTTGCCTCCATTCCCTGCGACCGTACCAAGGATCTCCATTTTCTGCTGCCGCAGGCATTCCGGCATATCGGGCTTACCCGGGAGGAGGATGGTGTCGGGGTTTGTGCCGGGGCATACTTTGCCGGGGAACGGCCGTTGATCGCGATCCAGAGCTCCGGTCTCGGCAACATGCTCAACGCGATCATGTCCCTGACAAAGACGTACGATCTCCCGCTCCCGATCCTTGCCAGCTGGCGGGGCGTGGAGAACGAGCTGATCCCGGCCCAGGTGCCGTTCAATGCTGCGTTGCCCCAAATCCTTGATGCAACCGGCATCCCGTACACGATCATCCGGGACAGCAGCGGACTGGAGCAGCTCGAAGTTGTGATCCGCGATGCATTTGCAAGCTCGCGGCCTCACGTGGGACTCGTTCTTCCCGGCTGCTGGAGCGGGCCGGATTCCTGCCATAAAGGCTCATCCCTGCCATCACGGAAACGGGTAATCGATCTCAGCTACCGGAGGGAAATTCCCGACCCGGTCATGGCCCGCAACGATGCCATCCGGATCATAGCCCGCCATCTCACAACGCAGGCCGTTGTTGCAAACATCGGTGTCCCGAGCAAGGAACTCTATGCTGCAAACGACCGGGCCCTGAACTTCTACATGCTCGGCAGCTACACGCAGGCTTCGCCCATCGGCCTTGGCCTGGCGAAAGGTACAAAACGGGATGTCTGGGTCCTTGACGGGGATGGCAGCACGCTCGGCACCGGGATCCTGCCGGTTATCGGCGCAGAAGCTCCGGAAAACCTGACGATCTTCTGCCTCGACAACGGTGCCTTCGGCAGCACGGGTAACCAGCTCACGCCCGCGTATTCTGGTACGGATCTCGAACTTTCCGCAATCAGTGCCGGGTTCCGGTTCACGGCCAAAGCCGGGACCGGAGAAGAGCTGGAGAATATCATTACAGGTCTTGGCAGGGGCCCGAACTTCGTGCACGTGATCTTGAAACCCGGCAATGCGGATGTAAAAAACATCCCGCTGACACCGCACCAGATCCGGGACCGGTTCATGGCGGCACTACGTAAAACGGAATGAACCTGGCAGGTTCATATCCATCATACCGGTGCAAAAAAAGCATTTGAGATCTATTACTCCAGCCCCTCAAGCCGCCGGCACGCCTCGTGGAGCGTCTCGTCCTTCTTCGAGAACGTGAACCGGAGTTTCGTCTCCCCTCCCGTGTGGTAGAACGAGCTGCCCGGGACCGCTGCAACACCAATCTCCCCGGCCAGGTAGCGGGCAAATTCCACATCGCTTTTCCCAAAACCGGCGATATCGGTGAAGATGTAATACGCTCCCTCGGGAAGCTCGCAGGAGAAACCCGCTTTTTTCAGGCCGTTGAAGAGGATATGCCGTTTTCGGTCGTACTCCTTTGCAAGCTCCCGGTAGTAGGATTCCGGCAGTGCGAGGGCGGCAACGGCAGCCTGCTGCAGGGGGGCAGGGGCACCAACCGTCAGAAAATCGTGGATCTTCCGGATCCGCAATGAAAGCTCGACATCGGCAAGGGCATACCCGACCCGCCAGCCGGTGACGCTGTAGGTCTTGGAGAAACTGCCGATGGTCACGGTCCGGTCCTCCATACCATCGAGCGAGCCAAGCGAGATGTGCTTCTTCCCGTCGTAGACAATGTGCTCGTAGATCTCGTCGGTCAGGGCCACCAGGTTGTGATCCACGCAGAGATCGCGAATGAAGGATAACTCGCTCTTTGAGAAGATCTTGCCGGTCGGGTTGTTCGGGGTGTTGAGGATGAGCGCCCGGGTCTTCCGGGTCACAGCCTTCTTCCAGGCTTCCTCGTTGATGGAGAAATCGTCCGCCAGCGGCACGTACTTCGGGACCGCACCGGAGATCTCCGCATCCGGGCCATAGTTCTCGTAGAAGGGTTCGGGCACGATGACCTCGTCCCCCGGGCGGATGACCGCGAGCATCGAGGCCATCATCGCTTCGGTCGACCCGCAGGTGACGGTTATCTCTGCCTCGGGATCGAACTCCATGCCGTTGAAGGCTTTCACCCGGGCCGAGAGGGCTTCGCGAAGGTTCTTGGCACCCCAGGTGATCGCGTACTGGTTGTGGTCGTCCATCACTGCCGCACTGGCCGCAGCTTTGAGTTCACCCGGACAGGGAAAGTCAGGGAAACCCTGCGCAAGGTTGATCGCGTTGTGGGCGAGCGCAAGCCGGGTCATCTCCCGGATAACGGATTCCGTGAAGGTGTCAGCCCGGGAGGGGTGGAGAGAGAACAGGGATCCTGCACCGGGAGTCTTCGGGGTCCTTCCTATGCCGGAGCGGGCATGTTTCATGCATACAGATTGGCGTTGGGCCACATAAGGTACCAGATCTGTTCCTGCCCTCATGTCCTCGTCCCTCACCCATACCCGACATCGTCACACACCCGCAACCGGCAGATACCGATTCATACAGCAGCACAAAACCGGTCGTGCCAAAGGGGGACACATCCGAGATTGTATTCATTCTTTTCATCCCGCAGTATCAGCAACGGCAGACAATTTTAAGCAAGTTTTATTTACTTAAGGCAAGTAAAATTGTTCCGTATTATCATGCATATCATGGAAGGATTCTTACCCTGGCAGTGGTGCGTGGTCTGGTGGATCATAGCGCTCCCCTGCCTCATGCTCGGCATATGGCAGCTCAAAAAAGTGCTGGCAGCAGATCGCGAAGCCCTGCCGCTCCTCGGGGTGACGGGCGGGTTCATCTTCATCCTCTCGTCCTTAAAACTCCCTTCGGTCACCGGCAGCTGCTCCCACCCGACCGGCACCGGCCTCTCGGCCATCTGTTTCGGGCCATGGGTAACTTCGGTGATCTGTGCAATCGTCCTCCTCTTCCAGGCACTCTTCCTTGCCCACGGGGGACTCTCGGTCCTCGGGGCCAACATCGTCTCGATGGGCATTGTCGGTCCCGTTGTCGGCTATGCAATCTACCGGCTGCTGAAGGACACGTCGGTCAACATCTATGCAACGGTCTTCCTTGCAACCGCCTTTGCCGACCTGTTCACCTATGTTGTCACCTCCTTTGAGCTTGCGCTCGCCTACCCTGCGGAAGTAGGCGGTTTTACCAGCTCGTTTATCATGTTCATGGCCATCTTTGCAATAACGCAGGTGCCGCTCGCCATTGTCGAAGGAGTCGTGCTTGCGCTGGTCTTCAAGTACATCGTTGCCCTCAAGCCCGACATCCTCGTGCGGATGAAGATCTTCTCGGAAGCCCAGATCAACAAGGCCCGCGGGGATGCCTGATGGCGAAGAATTACCGGCTCGAGATCCTCGCGCTTGTGGCAATCCTGGTCTTCTGCGGGCTTTTCCTGTACACGAGCTCGACCATGAAAAGCGCCGAGTTTGCCGGATCCGACAACGTGGGATCGGGCCTGATCGCCGATCTGTCCGGGAAACCCGTGGACAGTTTTACGCCCCTCATCCCCCAGTGGCAGCCGCCAAGCGGTGAGATCGAGGCCTGCCTCTTTGCCCTCCAGGCTGCAATCGGGGGCATCTTCGTTGGCGGCGTGTTCGGGTACTGGCTTGGCCAGAAGAAAAGCCTAACCGAGACAAAGGCACACTAAGGATGTATGTTTGAGGAACTGCTGGAGGACGTGGCCCAGAAGAACGGCCTGCGCGAGGCGAACACGTGGGTGAAACTCGCAGCCGGCCTTGGCGCCATCATCCTCTGCCTCCTCTCGACAAGTTATCTTGCGCCTCTCGTCATTGCCCTGATCCTGTCGGCCGCCATCCTCGTCCTTGCCCGGGTCGACATCCGGACGTACGCGGAACTCTTCCTCGTCCCGCTCTGGTTTGCCCTGCTCAGCGCACTCGTCATCGTTCTCATCTCGGGCGGGGGGCAGGTCTTCTGGAGCTGGAACCCGCTGCCGTTCCTCTCGCTCTCGATCACCCGGGAGAGCATCAATCTCGGCTTCTTTATCTTCTGCCGGGTGATCGGCGGGATGTCGGCGCTCCTCTTCATTGCCCTGACCACCCCGATGACCGATCTCTTTGTCGTGATGCGCAAGTGCCGGGTCCCGGACTATGTCATCGATCTCGCCATGATCATCTACCGGACCATCTTCTTTTTGATGGACCAGGTGCGGCAGATCCACCGGTCCCAGGTGATGCGTCTCGGGTATTCGGGATGGCGCGAGTCGATCAACACCTTTGCCATGCTCTGCGGGGCGGCATTTATTGCCAGCTGGGATGCGGGCGATGATCTCATCCGGGCCATGGATGCCCGCTGCTATGACGGGAAGTTCGCGCTCCTGGGCGCAAGCCGGCCCGCGGGAATACGCTCGCTTGCCATGCTTGGCATCTTCCTTGTGGCGGGTGCAGCAGCGGTTATCGCAACGCAGGGAATGACACTTTTATAGGAGACAGAAACGATGAGCCGCATTGTTCTTGAAGCACGGGATATCCGGTACCGTTACCCCAGGGGCCGGGAGGCGATCCGGGGGATCAGTTTCCATTTCCGCCGGGGCGAGAAGATCGCGCTCGTGGGCCCGAACGGGGCCGGCAAGTCAACCCTCCTCCAGATGTTCAACGGCATGCTCCGCCCCGATTCGGGGATGATGCTCTTTGACAACAGGCCGATGGAATACGACAGGGCGGATCTCCGCGAGCTCAGGCGGAAAGTCGGGTTCGTGCTCCAGAATCCCGACCGGCAGATCATTGCCCCGACCGTGTACCAGGACGTGGCATTCGGGCCGGTCAACCTCGGTTATTCCGAACCTGAGGTCAGGGAGGCAGTTTCAACCGCCCTCCGGCACGTTGGACTCGAAGGATTTGAGCGCCGGCCTCCCCACCAGCTCTCGGGCGGGGAGAAGAAACGGGTAGCGATCGCAGGCGTGCTTGCAATGGACCCGGAGGTGCTGGTCTTCGACGAACCCACAAGCGGCCTCGATCCGTCCGGATCCGAGGACCTGATGGAGCTCCTCGACGAGCTTAACCATGACGGCAAGACGATCGTCATCTCCACCCATGACGTGGAGCTCGCGTACCCGTGGGCGGACCGGGCGATCCTCCTTGCCGACGGGCAGATCATCCGGGAGGATGTGCCGGATATCGCGTTCGGGAACACGAACTATGTCCGTATGGCCCACCTCTCGGTCCCGACCCTGCTCGAACTCTCGGCAGAACTGGCAAAACGCGGGTTTGCGATCCCCGAGCGGAAGCCCCGGAGCGTGCTCGACATGGTCCACATCATCGAGAGCCATCTCCACGGCTCCTGCTGCCACCCGGAGCCCGGCACGATCACCGTCTGCAATGTCGACAGCGTGGATTCCCCTGCCATCTCCGCGTGGGTGAAAGACCGTGCCGGTATCGCAGTCGGGGCCATGGGAACCCGGGCCAAGCAGTGCGCTGCAACCGAAGAGATCGGGCTCGAATTCACTTACGGGGTCATCGACAAATGCATCCTCCGGGCACTCAGAGGGAAAGACTCGCTTATCCTCACCACGGGGAGCATGGTACCCAGGGTCGCTGACCGCGTTGACGGGTACTGCAAAGAGAGCGGGAACACGGTGCGGGTCGTGGAATTTTAAGAGCCCGGCCGGAATCAGGAACGGCGATCTGCTGCCGGTTCATCCTGGATCCCTCAAACATTTTAATTACCAAGCTCGAATATTCAATTCTACTGGCTCGCTGAATGCCGGTTTAAAAATCCTGCCTGGTTGTGCAGATCATGCCGTCCGTTCACCCCGCCTGCAAAGCACTGGTCTTCTCTCTTCTTGTGGCATTTTTCACAGCAGCAGTCTGTATCCCGGTCCATGCTGAGCAGGCTCCCTACCGGATACTGGTTCTCAACTCCTACAGTCCCGGCCTGGCATTCTCCGACAACGAGCTCGCCGGAGTCCGGGAAGCGTTCCATGATGAAAAAGCGGAGTTCACCATCGAATACATGGACAGCAAGAAGATCGCAACCGCTGACTACCGGGACCTGCTCAAAACAAGTTACCGGATGAAGTATAATACAACGCATTTTGATGCCATCATCTCGTTCGATGACGATGCCTTCCAGTTCCTCTTGAAAAACAGGGACTCGATCTTTCCCGGAACACCGGTCTTTTTCTGCGGGGTGAACAGTTTCAACACCAGCATGATCGCCGGCCATGACGGATTTACCGGGACTGTTGAAACACTGAGCCGGAACGAGACCATGGATATTGCGCTGAAACTCGAGCCGGGGACAGAGCGGATCCTGGTAGTTACGGACCAGACCACGAGCGGGGAGATCAACCGGGGGATGATTGAAGATGCAGCCGCATCCGGACGATTCCCCGTCCCGGTGCTCTTTCTCGACGAGAACCGTTCGGGTCTCTCGCTTGAGGAGCTGAAGGAGAAGCTCGCCCATGCACCCCCGAAGAGTGTTGTTTACTACTCGGATTTCTACCAGGACAAAAACGGGGTTACGTATATGCCTACGGCAGTCATGGAAGAGATCTCTTCGGTTTCATCCGTTCCCATCTTTGTCCACGGCGACCAGTACCTGGGACACGGGGCAGTTGGCGGCAAGCTGAACAGCGGCATTCTGCAGGGAAAGACCGCAGGACAGATGGCCATCCGGAACCTCAGCGGTATCCCGGTTCCGGACATAAAGGTGTACACGGAGGGTATGACCGGGTACATGTTTGACGAGAAAGAACTCCTCCAGTGGGGAATCCCACTCTCCAGCATCCCCCCGGGCTCCCTTACGATCAACCACGTGGAATCCCCCCTGGAAAAATACTGGATGTACATTGCAGCCTTTGTCCTGTTCATCATCCTTGAAACATGGATCATCATCCTGCTCCTCATCAACCGGAGAAAACGTATCCATGTTGAAGGCGAGCTCCGGTCAGCGGAAGAGTCGCTCCGGTCCCTCATAAGCGCCAACCCGGAGTCGGTTCTCCTGATCAAGATCGACGGGACGGTCCTGTTCAGCAACGAGGTGGCTGCATCGCGCCTTGGCACAACCTCAAAAGAGCTGCTCGGCAAAAACCTCTTTGACCTGGTCCTCCCGGAGCCGGATGAGGGCCGCAAACAGATCTTTGAAAACCTGATGATGGCAGAAAAACCAGTCCGCACTATCAGAACCTATGGCGACCGGATCTTCGATACCACCATTGCCCCGATCCGCGATCCTGACGGCGGGATAACGAAAGCTGCGGCCCTTGCCATCGATATCACGGAATCCCAGCGGCTCCAGGAGGCCCTCCGGCGCATCAACCGCAAGCTCAAGAACCTCTCGGAGATCACCCGCACGGATATCGAGAGGCGGACCTACCTTGTCCAGGGATACCTTGCCCTGCTCGAAACCGATCTGCCCGAGGAAAAGCGGTCGGAATATTTCAACCGGCTCAACCAGATGCTCGGGGATCTCGTGACCGCGGTCGGGTTCTCCCGGCAGTACCAGAGCCTGGGGGAGAAGGTGCCGGTCTGGCAGGATGTCAACAACACATTCCTTTACGCAATCTCGCATATCAGCCTTGGCAAGATACGGCACGAACTGCTCACTGCAACGCCCGAGATCTATGCCGATCCCCTTCTCGAGAATGTCTTCCTCAGCCTGGTGAAATACATGACAGAGCAGGTTGAGGGAGTTACCACAATCCGGCTGGTGTCGCACGAGGAGAACGGGGCGCTCCTGCTTCTGTGCGAATGCGACGGGACGCCGGTACCTGGAACGGAGAAGGCCCGATTATTCAACCCGGACTATCCGGAATACCGGTCCCTGTTTTTAGCCATGGAGATCCTCGATGTGACCGGCATCTCGATACGCGAGACCGGTGATGGCACGACCGGAGCCCGTTTCGAGATCCGGGTGCCGTCGGGATTATACCGGTATTCCCCATAAAAGTGAGCCCCGACAGGGATCCCCGGAGGGGTCTTCCGTTGTGCGGCCGGCGATAGCACAACCTCCCGTCCTGAACCCTGCCGAAACAACGCAGTGAGGGTAACCGCGTAATGATTCGCATCCGGATCGGTCAAGAAACGACAGCAGGGACATTCCCTGCTATCTTTTAACATGGACTCACGGGATGACCCGTCCCGGGAATTATCGCCCATCCGGCATACCGTGCCTTGGCGAACGTTCAGGCTCACTCACGTTTTCGTCCAGCAAGCCCGGCAAGGACAAGACAGAGGGCAAGGGCGAGGACCGGCAGCACTGCCGGCAGGCCGGCCTTCGTTGTCGCGACAGGGGAGGATCCTGCTGCTGTCGTTGCTGCCGGCGTCTGACCCTTCTGCTGGTCATCGAGCCACCGGAGGGCGTACGTCATCTGGACATCCTCGCCCGCCATGGACCGGGCAACGGTCTCCTCGTTTACCGGCACCCGTAGGGTCGGGGCTACGCCCCCCCGGAGGGAGACGTTGCTGTCCACCTGGATCTTCCCGGCCTGGTCGAGGGATGCTCCGTCCGGGAATGCGATCGACAGGTTCAGCGGCATGTACGCCTGCATACCCTCCATCCCGAAAGCCCCGTTCGTGCCGTAGAAGGAGATGATCGCTCCCCGCCCGGCATGTGCAAAGACCATCGGGAGCCCCTCTCCCGAGCTGACAGCATACGGGCTGACCAGCACCGCGACCGGGCCGGAGTAGCCTGCAGGACGCGGGGCAGTCCAGGCCTCCCAGACGCGGGTGAACTTCCCGGTCCCCGGATCGTATTTCGTGCCATACTCGTAGAAGACGGGCTTGTCCACGAACCAGCCGGCAAAGCAGGAGGCCAGGTTGTCGTCCCCGCCATTGTTGAACCGTAAGTCAAGGATGATGCCGGGCGTTTTGTTCGCGATCGCCTGCTGCATTGCAGATCTGAATGGCTGGTACGCAGCGTAATCCTCCTGATAGACCGCGATACAGGTGTACCCGCCCGGCAGGACCCGGGACTCGACGGTGTTGTTCGAGATCTGGGGGAGGATGCCGCGGCTGGCGCTGGCAATGTCAATATCATCGACCCGCTTCTGGAGGAACGTCGTGGTTTTCACCATCGTGTCGTACTTGTCGTCATACGCAGCCAGCCGTACCGTCCGGGACCCGGATGATGTGCCGTTTGCGAGCGTAACGGTTGCAGTTGTCCCGACCGGGGCCCGGGTCAGGAATCGCTGCTGCTGGAGAAGGATGCCTTCCGTTGTCGACGGCTTCCGGGAGGTCCAGAGGATCGATGTGGCATTGATGGCATCCAGGACGGGCTTCCCGTTCCATCCGGTCACTTCATCGCCGGCTGCAATCCCAGCCTTCTCTGCTGCACTCCCGTTTGCCACATAGCTGACGATGACCTTCCCCGAGTCGAGCCGGCTTACGGCAAACCCGAAACCGCCGCCGACATCGGCATACTTTGCCCCGAAGTCATCCGGGGCGGATACCAGGACATGCCCGTCAGGGACCGAGAAGATGTACTCCCGGAGGGCCCGGTAGTAAGCGGCCCTGTCACCGGCCTTCTCGGCCGCTGCAATGCGGGGGGCGTACTCTGCATACCGGGCATCCCAGTCAATGGCACGCCAGTCCGTGAACGCATATCGTTCCCTGAAGAGGTTGTTGAGCGCACGGAAGGCGCCGGTCCAGGAGCTGCCGGAAAAATCGGCAGGGGCGGTCAGGTTCGCCCCGACCGGGGTCAGGGCGGTCATCAGATCTTCATTGTACGCGGTCTCGTTCCCGTTCTCGAACGGGACGCAGGTGTCCTTCCAGACCATGCCGCAGTCAGGACAGGACAGGGAGTTCTCTGCCGAGGCAGGTGCGGCGAGGCCGATGACGAGGGCAAAAAGAAAAAGCCAGGCAATGTTCTCTAATCCGGAATTCTTTATCTGCATTTGTTATCCCCGTATTTCAACGGGAAGGGCAGCAGCCCGGTTGCCGCGGGTGCGTGCCATCCCGGAAAATTTATGAGAATTTTCGTATCTGCCTGATCCGTGATGAAAATTTGCAATTGATGCCGGGAGATACTCGCGGGCGGGATACCCGGATCGGCCCGGGCCGCCCGCCGGGGATGAACCTGAAAAACGGGTTCTTATTCATCCCCGTCAAGGCTGAACAGTTCCTCGACCGGGACATTGAAGAGCCGGGCCATACGGAAGGCAAGCTCGATAGAGGGATTGTATTTATCGCCCTCGATGGAATTGATCGTCCTGCGGGTGACCCGGAGCCGCTCGGCGAGTTCCTCCTGGGTCATATTGTGCATTGCCCGGTAGACCTTGATCCTGTTCCTCATGGGTCCTCAACCGTATCTCTTGTTGTAATAGAAAGTAAATGCCGCGTACAGGCCGCCGAGCAGGATCACGGTGAAACCCATGCCGGTGCCGAATGCCAGCGGGAACTCCCGCACCCGGTGCCCGTTTGCAAAGAGCCGGTCAAGCCCCCAGAAATCAATCCCGGTTGGATCGGCGGGGTCGGCGATAAGGTAATAGTCCGTGTACAGTTCGTGCCCCGGCACCGGGTCGTCCTGGACGAAACCCACCCGGACCGACCCGTTGGCATAGGTATGGAAACCGCCGCCGTACCCTGAATTGAAGTAGAAGGTCATGGTCCCTGCAAAGATGAGCGCGGCAATGATGATTGTCCCGAGGAGGGCGTTCAGGGCAGCTTTTCCATAGATGGTGTCCGAGAGATCGTCCCGGATCACATCGGTGACCCGCTGTTTGCCGAAATAGACAACCCCGATGCCCGCCAGGATGAGGACGACCGGGACCAGCGGGTTGCCGGTCGTGATTGCAAATCCCACCGCAAATATCATGACCGCCACAACGCCGGCGACCAGCAGAGAGTAGGTATTCTTTCTCATGATCTCACAATATAACATATATTTCTCATTTAGATAAAATAGTTTCTCATATTGGGTAATATTATTCTCATCGCCCGGCTGCCGGGATCCCCCCGGGCCTGCCATGGTCCGCGGAGATTTCAAAAAAGGGTATGACTCCCCGGGTTACCGGCATTTACGGGGATTTTGGCTTTACGCTTCTTCGGCCGGTCCCGTGCTCTCCTTACTCCGGGACCGGAGCGGGATCTCCTGGAGGCAGAGGACAAGGATGATGCAGATCGCAACTATTCCTGCACAGAAGAGGAAGACCTCCCCGATGGCATGGGCAAGATCGGCTGAAGGTAGCAGCAGGAGGCCGTTCCGGTCCGTCATGCTGCCGAGCCCCGCGTACATGACAAACCCGAAGACCGGTGTTAAGATGGTTGCTCCCATGTTCCGGAAGAACTGCTGGGACGAGGAGACCACGCCGAGATCTTTTGGCGGGAACGCGTTCTGGGCGGCAATGGCAAGCAGCGGGTGCATCATGCCCGTCCCGATGCCGAGAAGCGCCGAGGCAAGGACGATCAGGAGGACGGGCGTTTCAGGGTTCAAGAGGACCAGCATCCCGATGCCCGCCCCGGTGACGACAAAACCGGCAACCGAGAGCGCCCGGTACTTCCCGGTCGAGGAGATCAGCCGGCCGGTTATGACTGCCGCGAACACGAGCGCGAGCACCATGGGGGTGACGACCATCCCCGATTCAGCGGCACTCACTTTCTTGACCCCCTGCATGAAGAGCGGGAGATAGATGACCCCGGCAAACATCAGGGCGTTTGCAAGGAACGCTGCTGCCGCCGTGATGGAATAGATGGGATTTCTAAAGAGGGTGAGCGGGAGGAGCGGGCTTTTTGCCACTCTCTGGGTCCGGATAAAGCAGGCGAGCATAACTCCCGATAGGATCAGGAGCCCGAGCACCTGCGGGGAGGTCCAGGGAAGGATCGTTCCCCCGAGCGAGAGGGCGAGGAGGAGGGGGACCATACAGAGGATAAAACTGGCGATACCGGCGTAATCGATCTGCTTCTTCTCGGGCAGGACAGCGGTCTCGTGCAGGTGGGTGACTACAAGGTACGCGGCAATGAGGCCGACCGGCAGGTTGATGTAAAAGACCCACCGCCACCCGAAAACGTCCGTGATAACGCCGCCCAGGAGCGGGCCGACGATGCTTGAGATACCGAAGACCGAGACGAGGATTCCCATGTATTTCCCGCGCTCGCGGATCGGGAAGAGTTCGGCAACGATGATGAACGAGATGGTCATCAGGATGCCGCCGCCGATGCCCTGGAGACCCCGGAACAGGGTTAAAAGAACCATATCCGGCGCAAGGCCGCAGAGGACGGATCCCGCAAGGAAGATGAGGATGCCAAAGAGGAAGATCTTCCTGCGGCCATAGAGATCGGAGAACTTGCCAAAGACCACGATAGCTATCGTGGAGCAGAGCATGTACATGGTGAACGGCCAGACATAGTACTCCATGCCGTGGAGATCGCGGACAATGGTCGGCATGACGGTACTGACAATCGTCCCGTCCAGGGCCGAGAGGAGGAGGCCGAGCATGAGGCCCCCGAGAACGAAGGGTATCTTTTTCGGGTCGAGGGGTGTAATCGGATGTTGTTCCATAAGGTCACCGTTATCGTATGATCGGTATTGGGGAGCCCGGCCCGGATCGGTTTCCGGGGATGATCCGGGGGGTTCCTGCAGTTGCTAAAAAATACGCACCGGTCATTATTAAAACTTACCAGTCAGTCATTTTTATAACCAGAAAGTCAGATTTATATTCCACAGCGCCAAAAGGATCATCAGGATTATGCCCAAAGTCGTGCCGGAATACAAGGAAGAAGCAAAGAGAAAGATCATTGCAGCAGGCCTTTTTGTCCTGAGCCGCAAAGGGTACTCCGCTACGACGATGGATGACATTGCTGCGCACCTTGGCGTGAGCAAGGGAGCCATCTACCTGTATTTTAAAAACAAGGACGAGCTCGTCCTGGAGATCGTGAGATACATCCACCAGGAGATCCGTACCACCGCAAAAAAGGACTTTCCCAACAAGTCCCCCCTGGATGCATGGACCGCGTTTCTCGATCGCTTCCTGGAAAACGATCTTGAGTACCATGCCTTCTTCCTGGAGATCCTGGTCATGACCGTCCGTAACCCGGTGATCCGGGAGAGTTTCACCAAGAGCAATACGCTCGCTATCGAGATGGCAACGCACGGGATCGCCTGCCAGCAGAGCAACGGGCTCATCCGGCAGGACGCGGATCCCCGCACGCTTGCCATTGCGATCATCAGCGTCTTCTCGGGTCTCCGGTCCCTGGCTCTCGTGGGCGTGAGCCGGGAGGAGATCCGCGAACGCTGGATGGAGATCGGGAAGATCCTGCTTGCTCCTCCCGAAGGCGCGGTGCCGGTCAAGGCAAATACCCGCCCGCTGGAATGCCCCTGGATCCTGGAGATGGGCCAGCTGATGGTGGATGGCAGGGATGAGGATCCGTTCGAGATCCCCGCCTGCCCGGATGACTGCGGGAACAAGAAGTGCAGGATCCGGCACAAGAAAAAGAAGAAGTGAGCGGTTTTTAGCAGCCTGTACCAGGCAATTCTCCGCAGGATCATCCGGGCTTACCCGGGTATTCCGCCAGGGAGTTTTCAAGGGAGAGGGGGTTTTTCTCTTCGGCCCGGGATCTCCCCGGCAGCACTTTTTTTAATCCACATACATGCAAAAAAGAACGCGGCCGGGAGGAAGGGAAAAAAGTTCCCGGATCCGTTTTAAAAGGGTTTCGGGCCGAGGGGGGACTCGTTCATCCCGAGGAAATAGAGGGCATTCTCCCCGTACTGGACCGGGGCATACCGGGATCCGAAGTGCGGAAGGCCTTTGAACCGCACCACCCACGAGCCGTTGATCTGCCCGGCCATCTTGACCGAGATGGGATCGGGAGTCAGGATATCCTCGGTTCCCTCGACGAGCATGACATCCTTGTGGATGCCGGACAACTTGTCCCAGGAGCCGTTCCAGGCAAGGTTGGCCTGGGCCTCCTTCCGTGTACCTGCCGACTGGGTGGGATTGACACTGATATTTTCATTGAGCGCAAGCAGGAGTTTTGTATCGGGAAGCCGGATGCTGTAGGTCACCGAATCCAGGACCAGCTTGTTGACGCGCTCGGGATGATCGATCACCAGCTGCTGGGCGGTCGAGGATCCCATGGAGACCCCGTACACGTGCATGCTGTCGTACCCCAGAGATTTGATCAGTGACGCGGCATCGTCGGAGTACTGGGATAAGACGGGCGTGCTGTTCGAGTCGCTGCTGTATCCCATTCCCCGGGGATCGTAGATGTAGACATGGTATTTCGAGGCAAGGATGCCGATGAACGTCCCGTTCCACCCGTCCATGGTATTGCCGAATCCCGTGATCATCAGCAGGGGCTCGCCGGACCCGAATTCCCGGTACGCGAGTTTCACGCCGTTGATCTCTTTGTACTGGATGGGCGTTGCATTGATGTTGACCGGCGTGTAGGTCTTCAGGCCGGCCTGGGAGGCAGCGGGCGGGCAGGCATTTGCGGTACCGGCAGTACCGGTGCACCCTGCTGCGAGCACGAGGCAGAGGGCGGCGGCGATGGCCAGGATTAATGTCAGGTTCTTGTTCATGTGAGATCCTCATTATCAGTTTCTGCACAGCGGAAACCGTATTGCTATTCGTTTCTGGCGGGCGGTTATTAATTCTCGGATTTATTCCCGGCAAGGCCTGAGGCCGCAATGGTTGGCGGCCGGGTGGAGAACATGGGAGTGGTTTATGTAGGTTAAAGTCTGCGGATAAAACCCGCAACCTTCATAGTGCTTCATCCCGAATGGGTATTATACGGCAAATATATTGAGGGTCAATTTTGGATCGCAATGAATTCCGGACACGGCTGGAGATGATTGATGTCCTCTTACAGGAGCAGGGATGGCCTGTTTTTGATCGGTCCCGTGTTATTTCGGAAGTCGATACCAAACAGTCTGATTTTGTCACAAAACAGTACAAGACCGTTTCCGAGACGCTGAAAAATGATCTTGAGAGCAAGTACGTCGATTACCTGCTGCTCGACAGTTTCGGCGCCCCGCTTGCGATCATTGAGGCGAAACGGACAACAAAAGATCCCCTCACCGGCCAGAAACAGGCCGAGATGTATGCCGACGACATCAAACGCCAGACCGGCCGGGATGTTTTCATCTTTCTCTCGAACGGGTACCGGATCGTGTTCTGGGACCGGGAACGTTACAGCCCACGGGAAGTGAAGGGGTTCTATGCGCAGGGCGACCTGGAGCGGCTCCGGTTCCAAAGGACGCAGGATGCAAACGCGCCTGTCAGTGTCGATACAGCCATTGTCGACCGGGCGAAAGGAATTGAATGCGTCAAACGGGTCGTTGAGCATCTCCAGAAGGGGCACCGGAAAGGGCTCATCGTTATGGCAACGGGCACCGGGAAGACCCGGGTTGCGATGGCCATTGTCAAAGTCTTAATGGAGAAAGGCCTTGTGCAGAAAGTCCTCTTCCTTGCGGACCGGAAAGCGCTGCGGAACCAGGCGATGAACAAGGGGTTCAAGGCATTTTTCCCGGAAGAGGGAAAGGACACGATTTATGCCGGCCGGTACGACAAGAGCAAGCGGCTGTACGTCTCCACGATCCAGACATTCCAGGAGATCTATCTGGACAAGGACGCAAACGGGCAGTTCCGGCTCTCGCCGGGCGAATTCGACCTGATCATCTCAGACGAGGCGCACCGCTCGATCTACAACAAGTGGAAGGACGTGTTCACGTACTTCGATGCGATCCAGATCGGCCTCACCGCCACCCCTTCGGAGATCATCGAGAAGGACACCCTCCGGTTCTTCGAATGTCACGACGGATCACCCACTGCGCTGTACTCGTACGATGAAGCGGTGAGAGACGGGGTGCTTGTGGATTTCCGCAGGAGCATCCTTGGGGCCCAGACGCATTTCCAGATCGCGGGAGTACGGCGACAGGATCTCCCGGAAGGCGAGCGGGCGAAACTGCTGGAACAGGGTATCGATCCCGACGAGATCGATTTCGAGGGAACGGAACTGGAGAAGAAAGTCGCCGTGAAGGGAACCTCGGAAGCGATCGTCCGCGAGTTTATGGAGAATGCGCTTTCGGACCAGACCGGAACGCTGCCGGCAAAGTCGATCATCTTTGCGATCTCCAAGAAGCACGCGTACCGCATCCAGGAAGCGTTCGACTCGCTCTATCCCGAGTACAGGGGCACGCTTGCCCGGACCATTGTATCGGAAGATTCCCGGGCGGAAGAGCTCATCCGAACGTTCACGAATGAGTCAATGCCCCGGGTCGCAATCTCGGTGGACATGCTGGATACGGGCATCGATGTGCCCGAGGTCTGTAACCTGGTCTTTGCCAAGCCCGTATTCTCGAAGATCAAGTTCTGGCAGATGCTTGGCCGGGGAACCCGGGCCAACAGCGCCTGCACGCATCCCGTGTGGCTGCCGGAGGGAAAGAAGGAATATTTCCAGGTCTTTGACTTCTGGAACAACTTCGAGTACTGGCAGATGAACCCTGACGGCGTGAAGAACGAATCGCCGGAAGCTATCACGAACCGGATCTTCCTCTCCCGGATCAAGCAGCTCGCGCTCCTCCGGGACCATGGCGATGCTGTGCGGGCAGCGCAGGTGAAGGAGCAGATCCTTTCGGATATCCGCTCGCTTCCCCCGGATTCCGTGAGCATCCGCGACAACAAAGAGGAGATCAAAAAAGCCCTCTCCCCGCACCTCTGGGACAATGTAGCCGTCGACCCGCTCCAGTTCCTGACCCAGAAGATCATGCCCCTGATGCGGTACCAGCAGGACGTGAACCTGAACACCGCGATCTTCTCGCTCCGGTGCGAGCAGCTCAGGCACGCGATCCTCCGCAATGACGCGGGCGAGATCGAGCGGCAGAAGCTCCTGATTGGCGGCATGGTCGAATGCCTGCCCCTGACGATCAACAAAGTGCAGGAACACGAGGCGTTCATCCGCGAGGTGCTCTCGAAATCGTTCTGGACCTCGGTCACGTACGAATCGGCCCAACAGATGCTCGATGAACTCTCGCCGCTGATGCCCTATATGAGAAAAGAGCCGCAGCAGACCATTGTCATCGACATGGGCGACCGGATCGAGATGCGGAAACTCATCCAGATGCTCGGCGAGAAAGAGCAGACCTACATCACCAAGTACCGGGAGCATGTCGAGGACCGGATAAAGAAGATCGCGGCCGACAGCCCCGTGATCCAGAAGATCGCCCGCGACGAAGTGCTTTCGGAAGCCGATCTCCAGCAGCTCGAAGCCACAATATTCGGCCCCGACCTCGCGAAGAACAGCGCGGAACTCGGCAAGGCCGTGACCAGTACCGAGAGCATCCTTGTCTCGTTTATCAAGCGGGTGCTCGGGATGTACGGCGAGGCCAACCCGACGGACCGGATCCGGGATGCGTTCCAGACGTACATGATCGAGAACAACAAACACTATTCGGCCGACCAGCTCAACTTTATCCGCATGGTCGAGTCGGTTTTTGCAACCAAGAAGCACATCACGTACGCCGACTTCTGGGAGCCGCCGTTTATTACTTTGGGGAATGCACCGGAGCCGATGTTCTCAACTGAAGAGCTGAAGGTGTTTGAGGGGATCTGTTCGCGGGTTGAGCGGGAGTTATCGGCAGGGGTGGCATAGATGGGGGAAAGGGAGCTGCCGGAGGGGTGGGAATGGACAAAGTTAGGGGAAATTTCCGAAAGAATCCATTACGGGTATACTGCAAGTGCAGAAAAAAATAAAACCGGCCCAAGACTTCTTCGAATAACCGATATTCAGGATAATAATGTTAATTGGGCAACCGTTCCCTCCTGCAATATTTCCGAAAAGGATCTTCCAAATTATTTGCTCAAATCCGGGGATCTGGTTTTTGCACGAACAGGCGCCACGGTTGGAAAAAGTTTCCTTATCGAGGGGAATATTCCGGAGTCCGTTTTTGCTTCATATCTAATCCGTGTAATTTTGAAAAAAAATGTAAATCAAAAATTTATTTACTACTTTTTCCAATCTCCTCATTACTGGAACCAAATCGAAAAACAGAAAGTTGGCGCAGGTCAGGAAAATGTCAATTCTCAAAAACTGTCTAAAATTGAGATCCCCCTTCCTCCTCTCCCAATACAGAATCAAATCGTTGCCGTTCTCGAACAAACAAAGGCGGTGAAGCAACAGCGGCAGGAGGCGGACGCACTGATGGGGGCATTATTGCAGAGCGCGTTCCGGGAGATGTTTGGTGATCTTTCTGTTAATGAGAACGGATGGAATCTGGTTAAGTTAGAAAATATTTGCACGAAAATTACCGATGGTACACATGTCACTCCTGAGTATATCGCGAAGGGCGTTCCTTTTTTATCCGTGAGAAATTTAACAAAAGGCTACCTGGATTTTGACGATGTGAAATATATCTCAGAATCTGAACACCAATACATTACTAAAAGATCTAAGCCAGAAAAAGGCGATATTCTCTTGACAAAGGTCGGCGTCAATTATGGGATTGCAGAAATTGTAGATGTTGAAACGGAATTTAGCATATTTGTGAGTTTAGCTCTACTAAAACCAAAATTTGACCTCGTGGATCCATATTATCTGAAACATTGCATTAATTCAGACTTCGTTTATCGCCAGGCCCAAAACAGAATTAGCGGAATTGGTGTTCCTGATCTCCATCTTGTTGAGATAAAACAATTCAAAATCCCCCTTCCTCCGCTCGCCCTCCAGCAACAGTTCGCCCGAATCGTGCAGGAAGTGGAGCGAATTCGTGAGCGACAGGCGGCATCGGGAAAAGAGATCGAAGGGTTGTGCGAGGGGCTCATGCAGAGGGCGTTTGCCGGGGAACTGGTGGCGTGAATATGAGTAGTTCTCCCGAGAAAGAAACTGTCAAGTGCATGAAGTGCGATTATGAATTTCTAACTGCAATAAAGGATTCCTGTCCTAAGTGTGGAAATAAAACAAAAATAATCACAATAGATGTTTCTGAGACTGTGGATGTATCATGTTCATTAGATATAACTAGACAAAAAGAACAAAGCAATGAAAGGAAGATTGTAAATTGGCCATTAAAAATTGTCTTGGTTGTAATTCTGATAGGATCTCCAATTCTTGGATATTATATCGCTGACATTTATGGGGCGATAATTGGCGTTGTTTTGGACCTAGTTGCATGGTTTTTAGAAAAGTATGCGGAGAAAAGATACATTGAGAAAACGATAGAAAGGGATCACTATCACGAATAAAAAAATAACTTTTAATTATTACGGAGTTTTTTTCCTTCTCGGAATAATTATGCCGAGAATTAATTTATTTTTTTGATTTGGATATTATACAATGGCAATCATTGAAAATATTGCCTTTATAACATTCAAACACATATCATTGATTATGGCATGTGATCTGACCGATATGGAAGTTCACATACTCTATTTATTATGGCGTAGGAAAAGTTTCAGAAGTGACGCTGGCTATCACAATGATATGCTCGAAAGTATTCTTCGTACAAAATATGATCAAGATTTTGACGAAGCTATTACGCACTTGAAAAACAAGGCATACATTGCAACCATCAGAAAAAAAGAACTAAAATATTACATTCTGGATCTCGGCAAAGCATACTCTGTCCTGAAAAGTCACGGATACAATGTTACCCCCCTTGGGGGAGGCAGAGTCCACCATCTAGATTGATATTGCCATTACTGTTAACTTTTTTTAACAATACTTTAATACAATGTATACATACATCATGGAAGTAAATTTCAAGAATGCTTAGAATTTGTCACACATGATTGATAGGACATAACGTGGCATCATTGAAAAAATGTGGTTATAATGCAACAACCGTTTGAGGGTTTATTCGGCGACACCTGCGAGACCCGACTTCTGCAGTTCCTGTTGCCCATGTACGGAATAGAATTCAAGATGGCTGATTTGATAGAAGAAGTAAAGCTCACACGGCAATCCATTTCAAAAGCGATGAAAAGATTCTCTGAAAGAAAAATGGTGAAGATCCGAAAAGAGGGGCGGACTTGGTATTATTCCATCAATGAAGAATCGCCTTTAATAAAACGCCTTGAAGATTTTGACAACTCGCTTATCGAGTCCATAATAGGGGAAGAGAAATTCAAGGAGATCGAGAAGACACATGAAAAGCGTATGCGAATCGCCACAATAGAAAGACAAAAGACCGGCGCTGAAAAGGTAACAGTCCGACAGGATCTCGATGGCGGGATAATCCGTATGGATTTACCGGGATCTTCCGGCTCACAACGCTGGTGGGATGATTCGAAGCAAAAGAAAGAGATAGAAATCGCAAAGCCTTATAATTTGACGGCTGTTTTTCCGCAAATACCGACTGGAAGTGGTGCATCATGATAAAAGAGAGAGAGAACTTCTTCAGAAAGGAATTGGTTACGGAACTCCGCGAAGTTGCCCGGCTTATGAAAGAATCAAAAGACCCCGAGAAAAAAATTTATTATTTCTCCGCGGCTTACGGGATCACCAGCCGTACGTACCGGTATTCCTTCTCAAGGGATGTATTACTTGCAGATTTTGTTCTCAATGCAAGTTACCAGGCTCTCCTAGAGCGGGTACGGATGCTAAAAACTGGGGATAACAACGTAGTACTCGATGAAAAAATCTTCAATGCCCTCCAAAAAGGACTGCTTATGCTGGCAGATGCATTTGAGGATGAAAAACCAAAGACGCAGGAAGCTCTTGAGCAGATCCTGACAGCGTCATTTGTTGCAAGCGGTCCCGGGAATTATCTGAGAGAAAAGGGCGCTGTAACGCTCTAACCCTTTTTTTTAATCAGGCATTCAGGATTGATAAATTGATTCACCCCAGTCATAATATCGACATCTCTTAATCCATTTCCCACCCAACCACTAACCGGAACAATCCATGCGCCTCGCCCCTGAACTCAAATCCAAGATCGATTCCCTCTGGGACAAGTTCTGGAGCGGAGGCATGAGTAACCCGCTCCAGTCCATCGAGCAGATGTCTTACCTCATCTTCATGAACCGTCTCGAAGATATGGACTCATTCGAGGAGAAGCGGGCAAAGGCAAAAGGACTCCCGTACACTTCCATCTATGAGGGACAGATGGATTGCCGGTGGTCCCACTGGAAACATTACTCTGCTGAAAAAATGCTCGTCCATGTCCGGGATGAAGCATTCCCGTTCATCAAGAACATCCACAATGGCGAGAAGACACTCTTTGCCCGGCACATGAAAGACGCCGTCTTCCTGATCCCAAAACCTTCGTTATTGCAGGAAGCGGTCACGATCATCGATGAGATGAAGATATCCGCCCAGAACCGGGACACACAAGGCGACATCTACGAGTACCTTCTCTCCCAGCTCTCAACCGCTGGCAAAAACGGCCAGTTCCGAACGCCCCGGCATATTATCCGGATGATGGTCGAGCTTGTCGACCCGGACATCAACGACCGGATCTGCGACCCTGCCTGCGGTACGGCCGGTTTCCTCGTCAATTCCTACGAATATATCCTCAAAAAATACACGAGCCCGGACAAGGTTGAAGTGGATCCGGACGGAGAATATCACAATATTCTCGGCGACAAGATTGCTAACCCGAAGCACTGGGACAAACTCTGGAAGGAAACGTTCTACGGGTACGATTTCGATAATACGATGGTTCGGATCTCGCTCATGAACATGGTGCTCCACGGGATCAAAGCGCCCCAGGTTGCCCAGCGGGACACGCTCTCCAAAGGTTTTGTGGAAAACGATCGGTATACTGTTGTTCTCGCAAACCCGCCATTCAAGGGGAGTATCGACAAGAGCGACATCAACGATTCCCTCACCATCCAGACCACCAAGACCGAACTCCTCTTTGTCGAGCGGATGATTCACCTCCTCCAGATTGGCGGGAAGTGCGCAGTCATTGTTCCGGACGGCGTTCTGTTCGGCAGCTCCAATGCCCACAAAAAACTCCGGCAGATCCTGCTGGAACAGTGCCAGCTTGAAGGCATCGTCTCCATGCCATCCGGTATCTTCAAGCCCTATGCCGGTGTTTCTACAGCCGTGATCCTCTTTACAAAAGGCGGGTCAACAGAAAGCGTCTGGTTCTATGATATGGACGCGGACGGGTACTCGCTCGATGACAAGCGGACATTCATTGATGGTAAAGGAGATATTCCGGATATCATCTCACACTTCCGCAACAGGAAGAAAGAGAATCTCACGGACCGGAAAGGAAAATGTTTCTTTGTACCGATCAGCGAGATCAAGGAGAATGGATTTGATCTGTCCATCTCGCGTTACAAGGAAATTGAGTACGAAGAAGTCCATTACGAAAAGCCTGAAATAATCATTGAGAAAATTGAGACACTGGAAAATGAAATCCAGAAAAGCCTCAAGGAACTGAAAACATTATTGAAAACCAATAATCCATAACCATTTTCCCCATTCCCCTATCCCTCCCATCATATTTTGAATCAGAAAATAATCCTTTTTTAGAATAACACCGTGTTTCACAGATAACCTTCAGGAAGACCCGGTGGGACGTATCGCACAACAGACTATCCCGTAAATGGAATCGTTGGGATGTGACTGCACCATCGCCTCCGGTGCCAAAAAAAGCATTAAAAAATCAGGTTTCTTCAACCCGGGAGGCCCGGCTGCGGGTTCGGGCAACCGGAGCGGCAGCCGGCTGCATCGCCAGCGGGGGCAGGGCAACATCATACAAACCGGCCAGCAGTTTTTCGCCAAGAGGTGTTGAAGTATAGTAGGTCTTGCTCTTATCGCCAATATCCGCAAGTTGTTTTACTTTCTTTGCAACAAGACCGCCCGCAACCAGGGATTTGAGTGCCTTGTCGATAGTGTTTGGATTTGCCCTGAACTGTTTTTTCAGCTGGTTGAAAAATGTGTCCCCCTCAACGGTAACTGCGATATAGATCGCCCATTTCTGCGGGGTGTCAAGCTCCATGACCGCTTCGCGGATCTCAACCGGAACCTGATTGAGGTAATGCTGAACAGCATGCTCATCCATGAGTTACTACCACATAACTAGTTACAAATTAGTAACTCATAATCCTTTTGATAACACTTTCACTCCACAGGGGTAAAAATAACAATAAAAGCAAAAATATATTATCAATACAATGACCCTTTCTGAAGAGACACGCCACCATTATTCAGAGAGGATAAAGCAATTCGAACGGTACAAAAGAGATACACCCATTGGCATTTTTGGATCATTTTATGAATCGAGAAAACCGGGTTTGATCGCATTAAAGGAATTCCTTTCAAACGCCGGTTATTATCCCCGGATTTCTGAAGATCTCGACATAAGAAAAGGAAAGGATCGAATGATAAAAGATCCTGCAGTAGATCGGGAATTGAGTGAAAGGCTGATCGCTGAAAGCGATATCCACCTGTTTATCCTGGCCCATGAGAGAGAGAACGAACCCGGGAATCTGATACAGTCAGTTTCCATGGAAATCGAACGGCTGCATACTCTGGATCATTGTGGACAGAAATCTGCAAAATATGTAGCAGTTTATGCAGAGACCGGCCTGATTGGGACGATGGGAAGTGTATGTGAAGGGTTGTTGTTGTTGAAACAGGGTGACTGGCAGATTTTGGAATTCGATGAGATCCAGGAACTATTCAAACCAGCCAGGCAATTCTGCATGAACTGTATCCAGGACATGTACCTCTTCTAAAAACACCCAAGGTCGTGCCGGACAGATCACCCACTCTCCTTCAGAGATCTTATTCTCCATCCAAGTTTCCCCCATTCATCTAACCACCCCCATCATAGATATTTATATTAATATATGTCATTTTCATAATAATCACAAAGCCACCGGTACAGGCAGCATTGTGGGATAGGAAAAGCGCGAACAGACTATTTCCAAAACAGCGGAATCCCTGGATGTGATACCCCATGATACAATGGACTCAGACACAAACAAAACGGAAAAAGCCGGCAATGATAATTCCGGCACAGGTACAGCAGGAGAAAAAGTACACAACTCTTCTGATCCGGTAAACCCGGGGGCACGTAAGGAAAACCGAGGGGATTCATCAACACCCGGTTTGCGGGTACCAAAAACCGGACAGAACACCCTGTCCAACGGAAGACCCCGGACGAAAAGCGGTCCATCGCCCCGCCCGATACTTGCCGCACGGGCAACAGCCCTTCGCGGACTGAGCATCACGCGCCCGCTGGAGCCGAAAAGTGCCCTTCGCAGGCAGACCCTGCTGGATATTTACCGCAAGGACTCCGAGATCCCTTACCTGAAGCTTGATGCCGCGATCCGGGATATGGTCTGCGCTTTAATGGAGCGGCAGGACCGGATGAACGAGGTGCTCTTCTGCAGGCTCAATGATCTCGAGTACCGGGTCGGGGATCTTGAAGACGATCAGACTGCCGGAAGGAGCAGGATATGAGCCGCCGCGGCCCCCGTCCGCACCGGGCACTTGAGGACGCGATCCCGATCGCGAAGACCCGGGGCCTGATCCAGATGGCGACGGGTGGACCGGAACGGATCTTCGACATCGCGATTGTCTCGAAGCTCCCGGTCACGTTCGCAAGCATCATGTTCGCACCCAGAATTCTCGCACCGGTCCCGGAACTCGTGGAATATTACAAGCAGGATATTGCACGTCTCCGGCTCATTGCCCGCGACACTGCGATCGCGATCGAACTCTGGATCCGGTCCCGGCACGGTACGTGGCGTTTCTTCCAGGTCATGCCATCAACCCTTGTGGAGATCGACCGCGAGGGAAAACGAATCGAGACGGGAGGAACCGTTGCATACCTTGCCGGGGTCGCTGCCCGGGAGGGACAGGCATCCCCCGCCCCGTAACCCCCCGTTTTCACGGTCTTCGGGGGTAATTATTCCGGGCCCGTATAAAGCCCGGTTGTACCACTTTTGCCTCACCCCCCCTTTTTGCAGAGGCAATAATTCGGAAAAACGCGGTAATTCTCCCGGAACAATTCGGGGTTTTCCGACGGGAATCAATGAGGTAATATGTAGCAACGTTACAATCGCCATAGAGGGTTGAGGATTGAGAGATATAGGGCCGATCGGGCCCGGAGGGTCTGCCCGTCTGCTTTCCCCACAATGGTAAGTTTTAATACCAAAATGTAGATAATACTTTACATGTATTCCCGTAAGCATATAAACAAAAACAGGAGCCACCCATGACCGGCTTCTGTACCCGCATCCCGTCCGTACTGGCGAACGGGCGACTCATCGTCCCGCTCACAACCGGGATCTGTCTTGTCCTGCTCACCGTGATCCTGAAAAATGTTCTCCATGTCCCGGCCGAACAGCTCTCGTCTGCCATGGTCCTGTACATCATCATCTACATGGGGTTCATTGTCTCGTACCCGTTCGCGGACAGAGAAACAACCGGCTCTCCCGGCCGGACACTTCTCTGGACGGGAGCCTGCATCCTCATGACCATCGGGATCATCGCAGTCTACGCGATCTGAGAGAGGAGACGACCCATGCAGAAAAACCATGCAACCATTGCCGGGATCCTCTGTTTCATCGCCATGATCGCGGGCGTGATGTTCGGTGTCAAAACCGGCATAGCCGCGATAGCCATCGTCTCCATGTGCGCAGCAGGCATCCTCATCTGGTATCTCAAGAAGAACGTCACCCCCGTCATCGAGGACGAGTGGACCAATCTCGTTGGATTGAAAGCCGCAAGCCTTGCATTGAACGTGACCGCTGTCCTCTTTGCAGTCATCGGCATCATCCTCATCACGGTCAGCAGTCCCGAGAACAACTTTGACCAGGCCGGCCTGACCATCGCAGCGTTCCTTGTCACCCTTGCCATCGTGTACGTGGCATCCTCCGTCTGGTACTCGCACACCCTCCGCGGGACCGGGCCATGAAGAACAAGGTGCGGATCTTCCGGGCAGTCCACGAGCTTACCCAGGAGCAGCTTGCCGAGAAACTCGGGGTCACCCGGCACACCATCATCGCAATCGAGAACGAGCGGTACGACCCGTCACTCAGCCTTGCCTTCAGGATGTCCGATCTCTTCGAAGTCCCGGTTGAGAAGATCTTTATCCGGGAAAAAAGCGGCGGCAAGGGCTCCCAATAATTCTCCGGCCTCCTGCAGTCATCCGGTGCCAGCCGGACGGGGAAGAGCAGTTTCCCGTAAACCCGGCAGGGAAACGATCCCCTGCCACATCTTTTCCACCCACTTATATAATTAAAATAAAAAAAATATCACAAAGACGAGCAGGGAGTTTCAAAATGCAGGTATTCAGCCATCCCGGCCCGGCAAATACGGACCGGGTTGTACAGATTGTAAAAGATTCTGCCCCATTGGCCGACTTCATCGTTGTCGCGTCCATAACCGGCGAAAGTGCACTGAAGATCGCAAAGCAGGCGGGAGCACGTAAGGTTGTCTGCGTCACCTGCCCGCAGGGGATGGCGTGGGAAACCGCCGGGATGGATACCGGTATCTTTGCCGACATTCCCGAACTCAGGGCATACCGGGACCAGTGGAAGAGAGAGGGAAAAGAGCGGGTTCCCATGGAGATTGCAGAAAAGAACAAAGCCCTGCTCGATGCTGCAGGGGTTCAGGTGATCCGCGGGACGATCCCGTTCTTCGGCCCCAGTTTTTCCATGCGGATCCACCTCGGGCATATCTCATCCCTGGACATCATGGCAAAGACCCTTGAGCTCTTCTCCCCAGGAACTCTTGTGGGAATGGAGTGCGTCCTCATGGCAGTCGATGCCGGTGTTATCTCGGAAGGGGTACCCGTGATCTGCTGCGCCGGTACCGAGCGCGGTCTCGATACGGCCTGGCTTGTCCGGAGTGCAGCTTCCGCAAACATCTTCCATCCCGAACGCGGGTTCCGGTTCATGGAGATGCTGGCAAAACCGGATATCGCCCGGATCCCGGGTGTCGGTATCGGGTATATCCGGTAATGGAAAAAATCCCGCGGGCAGGAGAACTCCTCCCATGCCACACCTTTTCTCACATCCCTTTCATAAGATTCCGCTTCTGGAGGATCCGGGCCGCGAGGATGAATGCAGCCGAGACACCGGCAAGGACAGCGCAGTCCACGAGCGGGGAGATGGCCGATCTTCCCGTCATTGCCGCATTGAAGAGATCGACAAGGTACGTGAGCGGCGAACAGTACGCAAGCGTGAGACCAGCGCCCTGCATCTGCGAGAGCGGGACGAAGATGCCCGAGATGAAGATGAGCGGGAACCGGATCAGGTTCGAGAAGATCATCACATTGGGCGGGTTGTCGGATCCCGGTGAAACGATCAGAACCCCCATCGCGGAGCTGGAGATCGTGCCAAGCACGAACGCGAGGGCAAATAATCCCGGGCTCATAATTGCAACCGGCATGAACAGGAAACTCACCACCCATATCACGAGCGAGATCCCAATCCCGAAGATAGCACCCGCTGCAACGTCGCCGAGGATGATGCTGTCCTGGGTTACCGGGTACGAGAGGAGCCGCTCATAGGTCTTGTCCCGTTTCTCCCACGGGGTGATGAGCGGTCCCACGGAGGATGCGGTAAAGAAGAGCATCATCCCGAGGAACGCAGGGAAGAACGTTGTCAGGTCCAGGTTCCGGCCAACGAAGAACGCAAGGAACATAAAAAGCGGGAAGAGGAGCCCGAACATCAGGACCGGCGGCTTGGTGTAATACAACCGCATGTTCTTGCCGGTGATGACTAGGATGCCCCGGAGGGCGAGCGGGACTTCCATCAGGCACACTCCGTGAGCTGGACAAAGGCTTCTTCGAGGCTCGGGCCGGAAGTGACCAGCGAGGTGATGCCGATCGATTCGCGCTCGGCACGGCCCACAACATATTTCACGACCAGATCCGGGTTGTCCGTGTACAGCCGCCACTTGTCGCCGCAGGGCTCGGCCCGCAGGATGCCTTCCCCACAGAACAGGTCCCGGGTGACCGGGCGATCGAACGAGACCTCGACCGATTGTGTCAGGTCGAACATCTTCTTGAGCCGCTCGGGGCTGTCCTTTGCAACGATCGTTCCTTTGTTGATGATGCAGACCGTCTGGCAGAGCGTGTTTGCCTCCTCGATATTGTGCGTGGTGAGGAAGATCGTGCTGCCCGTTTCGTTCATCTCCCGGATCGTATCGATCACGAGCCGGCGGCTCTGGACATCGAGGCCGCTTGTAGGCTCGTCGAGGAGCAGGACACGGGGCCGGTGGATGATTGCACAGGCTATGCTCACCCGCTGCTTCATCCCCTTCGAGAAGGTCCGGACCGGGAGGTGCCGTTTTTCGGAAAGGCCCATCCGGGTTAAGATCTCCTCCACCCGTCCCTCGCGCTCCTTCCGGGGCATGCCGTACATTTTCCCGCTCAGGTGAAGGTTCTGCTCGGCGGAAAGGTCGCCGTACACGGTGCTGTTCTCGGGAATGACGCCCATCTGCATCTTGGCTTCGAGCGGGTGCCGGTGGATGTCGATCCCGCTGATGAGCACCGAGCCGGAATCCGGCGTCAGGACTCCTGTGAGCATCCGCATGGTCGTGGTTTTTCCTGCCCCGTTGGGGCCGAGGAACCCGAAGATCTCCCCTTCGCGGACCGCAAGACTGACGTTGCTGACGGCATGTACCGGGCCGAACTTTTTTACCAGGTGCGTGGCATCGATGGAGTTCATGGACGTTCCCGCTTCAGGTGTTCGATCTTCGCATCGATCCGGCCGATTATCGCTGCAAGATCGCTCTTCTGCTCTTCCAGCAGCCGGATCTCATCGGTTACCGGAAGGCCGGTGCCGCAGCAGCGGGCCCCGTGGTTATGAGAATGCATGTGATGTTTGTGGTCTTCCCCGGACTGGCACATTGGATATCTTACCCCGTTCTCTGCATTACTATCCAATGGTTAGTATTAATAGTATCAAGTTAAAAGTTGCAAAGTCACTATGGAAAAAGATAGTAATCATGCCCATGTCTGCCTCTGCCCCCTCGAAGGGATCATCAATGTCATAGGCAAGAAATGGGCGATCCTGGTCATCAGCATCATCGGCCATCACGGGAAGATCCGGTTCAACGACATCCTGCAGCACCTGGACGGGATCAGCCCCAAGACCCTGACCGATGTGTTGAAAGATCTTGCAAAAGAGAACCTGATCCACCGGGAATCGTTTGCCGAGATCCCGCCCCGGGTCGAGTATTCCTTAACAGAAGACGGCAGGCAGCTCTGCGAGGCCGTGATCCCCTTGATCGCATGGGCGGAGATGCGGGATTCAACACAGGGGCACCGGTGCCGGTCCGCCTGCCATGAGAATATCGTTCCCCCTGCCGGCAGACCCCGGCAGAAAAAACAGTAGCAATCCTCTTTTTACTATGGGGGAGGAGGCCGGAACTGGCGGGGGTTGTTGTTCCGTGCAGTCAGGTTCTTTTCACGTATTTCTTCGGGAGGCACTCCCCTGGCGCTTTTCCCGCTCCCAATTTTCAAATCCCGGAAGCGACAACAGCTACAGTCAAAAACATTCGTGAATGCTATGGATTCGTTTGCTTCCGGGTTTGCCACCGTTGATAATGCAGGAGATGCCCGCTCCTTTGTATCCTATCTCGACCTCGTCCACTCGCTGCCGTTCTTCCAGGACTGCAAACGCAGGAGTTACGAGAACCTCGCAATCCGGCCCGGTGCATCGGTGCTTGAGATCGGGTGCGGGAACGGCGTGGACGCGACAATCCTTGCAGGGATGGCCGGGCCGGAAGGGAGGGTGACCGGTATCGACGTGAGCAGCACGATGCTCGCCTCGGCCCGGGCCCGGGACAGTGCCGGGAATCCGCAGCCCGGCTATCTCCTCTGCGATGCAGCGAAGCTGGCCTTTTCCGATAATTCCTTCGATGCCGTGCGGGCGGACCGGGTGCTCCAGCATACAAAAGATCCGGCAGCAGTGCTCAAGGAGATGGCGCGGGTGACCCGGCCGGGCGGGAAGATCGGGGTCTTTGAGCCCGACTGGGAGACATTCGTCCTTTCGCCGGGAGAGCGGGACGTTACCCGTAAAATCCTGAACTTCTGGTGCGACCATATCCCCTCCGGCTGGGCCGGCCGGTCGCTCTATTCCGCGTTCTCGGCAGCCGGTCTGTCGGAGATCGATGTGACGCCGTTCTGCCTGGTGCTCACCAGCCTGCCGCTCGCCCGGAGAATCTTCGACCTGGAGACAACGGCAACTCTGGCGGTCCGGGCCGGGACGGTCAGTTCCCGCGAGGCAGAATCCTGGGCAGGGGACCATGCCCGGGCAGAGGTGGCCGGGCAGTTCTTCAGCTCCCTGACCTTCTATCTCGTGACGGGAACAAAAAGGGGCTGAACCCTGAAGCGCCGCTCCTCCGGGAGCCGCCAGAGTATTTTTTCCGGTTGTCCTGATCTCTTATTCAGCATTCCCGCGCCGGAATTCCCAGGTCAGGTCGGCTGCACGCCCGAGCGTGACGGCCACCGGGCAGAGGACGGTGACCGCCTTGTGGATCATCTGCCCCACGGTATCGTCGTCTCGGTTCGCGTCAAGGGAGAAGACGATGTGGATCTTTTCGTACGCTGCGGGCAGCCCGGCGTTCCGTGTCCCGGAGACCCTGGCTGAAAGGGTGCGGACATCAGCCCCGTCCTTTCTGAGCTGCGAGAGGAGCGCCGAGCTCACGCATCCGCCGAGAGCGGCCATGAGGGCTTCAAGCGATGTGCAGTGTCCGGTACCGTCATCGACGCTGAGTGATCCACCCCGGGGGTTCGCTGCCCGGAAGATCTTTGTCCCGTCCCACTGGACGTTCACGACATCCGGCGACACCTGCGGATCACCGGCGCTCCCTGCTGAACATCCGGGTCCCGCGCTGCAGGATACCGGCGCAGCCTGGCAGCCGCAGCCCCCGGGTACCGGCCCGGTGGCGCAGGCAGGGGGCTGGCAGGAGGGAGCCGGTGCGCCGTTCAGGTAATCCGTTACAACCCTTTCTGCCACCTGGTGGGCGTAGATCGTGAACATCTCGTCCGGCACCTCGTCGATCCCGAACGGGAGGTCGAGGTTGTAGATCAGGTCAGCCCGGACAATCTCCGGCGTAAGTTCCGGAAGAACGCCTTCCATCATCCGTGAGGAGCAGTTGATGAAACAGCCCTCGATCGCGATCACCTTCTCTGCCCGGCGCACCAGGTTCCGCTGGCCGGTATCTTTCGTGAACGCACCGCCAAGGCAGATCCGGACGGTCGAATCCGCTGCAAGCCGGTGGGCCACCAGGTTTGCTGCCCTTCGGGCAACCTCGCCCCGGGCACATGCACCTTCGCAGGCCATCACCGCTATTTTCGGCGGGGTGGTCGAGTTCTTCTCTGCATAATCCTCGCAGGCCGGGCATTTGCCGGTCACTTTTTTTATCTTAATCGTTTCAGCATCCATGGTTTTCACGCTGGTTAACGCGTGGGGGCGGGTGCGATATATAGCCCGGAACCGGAATTCAAAAATATTTGAATTCCGGATCCATCCTTTATTATCCGCGGTATCCAAAAGCCGGTTGTGATAAAAATAGGAGTCGTCAGTGACGGGAAATTCGGGGACCGTGCATTCGAGATCATCCGGGAAAAGTTCCCGACGATCTGGATACCCGTGCCGTTCCCCACGGCAATCATGGTGGACGATACCGGACTGGATGTCCCGGACTGTGACCTGTACATATCGTATGCCCGCCATCCCGATATAATCCTGGACCTGCTCGGGAAGAAGAGACCGGTGATCCTTGGAATCAATCCCGGGCCGGGTTTTCTCCGGCAGGCAAAAACGATCAACGAGGACATCATCGCCCCTCCCACCATGTGCTCCCTTGAAACTGACACATGGGTACCGGCAATCAACGAGTTTGCTTCGGTCTTCGGCAGACCGGCATTCGATGTCCTCGTCCGCGACGATGGCATCATCGAGCAGGTCCGGGTGACCCGGGGCTCTCCCTGCGGTTCCACTTTTGCTGCAAGTGCAGAACTTGCCGGGACCCGGGTCTGCCCTGAACAGCTCCGGCACTATGGCCTCAGGATCTGCCATTTCTGCCGTGCCCCCCGGTTCGGGAAGACCTGCGACAAGTCGCGGGCCGGTGTCCTCCATATCCGGGAGCTGCTCAACGCGATCCGGAAGGTGTCCCCGGGAACATACGAACAGGTAAGGGCATTTGCCGACGAACTGGAGGCTACGGCCTGCCAGGCAGACCCAGACCGTTAAGTAGCGCGGGCACTCGCATCACGTCACGCTGTCCCTGAAATCCCGCCCGTTCCCGACAAAGACCCGCAACAATTCATAAACGCCCCTGCCTGGGAATCGCCTGCCGAAGATAACCCGTTCATTTATATCCGGATACGTCCTGTTGGTAGTAATGGAGAAGAGTGTACGCTGCTGCCCGGCCGACTGCGCCCTCCGGAGCGACTGGGAAGACGAACTCAGGGAGGAGAAGGAGATGCTCAGCAAACCGGCAGTTGCGGAACTGCTGGAGCTCACAAAACTGCTCAGCCACCCGCTCCGGCTCAAGATCATCCTGATGCTTCTTGCGCGCGACCACTGCGTCTGCGAATTCTGGTACGTGTTCGAGGAGCCGCAGAACCTGATATCGTATAACTTAAAGAAACTCAAGGATGGCGGGCTCATCGAATCCTACTACCGCTCGAACCACAAGATCTACAAGCTGGATGAAACGAAGGTGCCGGTGATCCGGAAGATCACCGGTGCGGGGGACAGCTGAGCCGCAATACAGGTATTACCGGAGATACTTCCGGCCGGTCTCCGTGAGCGAGTAGATGATCCAGTTGCCGTGATATTCCCCTTCGATAAGGCCGCTCTCTTTTAAGATATTTAAGTGGTAGGAGAGCTTGGACCCGGCCAGGCGCATGAACCGGTTGATGACGCAGACGCAGAGCGGCTGCTTTCGGATCAGGTGCAGGATCGTGAGCCGGAGCGGGTCGGAGAGGGCGTGATGGATCCGGCTCTGCTCCAGGAGTTCTTCTTTTGACGGTATGCATCCGGCAAGGGCTTCGAATCCCCCGATCGCTTCGAGCTCCCGCTGGATCTGCTCGGGGAGCTCCATCTCGGTTTCCGGAGAATCTTTCCTGGTTTTTGTCCCGCAGCAGGACAGGGTAACACGTTTCACTTCAAATTAATCTGAAATGAAAAGATATATAACCTTGCCCTGTTTATTCTAATTCAACAAAATTTGAATTGGTGTTCATCATGGAAGCACAAAAATCATCCTGCGGTTGCGGGGCAGCGGGGAAGACCCGGATCATCTACTCCTGCTCCGGTATCGGATCGAACGTCGGCCAGCTTGCCAATGCGGCAGCCTGCCAGCTTGCCCGCGAAGGCTACGGGGGAGGCTCCTGCCTTGCCGGGGTCGGCGGAGGGATTGAGAAACTCGTTGGCATGGGGAAGGGTGCAGATGAACGGGTTGTCATCGACGGCTGCCCGGTCGCCTGCGCAAAGAAGATCCTGAACGACAAAGGACTTTCTGTTGACCGGTATGTCCTGATAACAGATCTCGGCATAGAGAAGACGCCCGGCCCTGCATTCCGGGAGAGCGATGTGCAGGTTGTCGTCGATGCGGTCAGGAACCGGTGACCGGGGCTGCTGGATCCCGCCAGGATCTTTCATTATTAAAAAAGGAAGTGAAGAGAATGCCCAATGATAAAATTCCCTGCTGTGCGGCCGATGCACTCTTCAGAATCCGGAAGCTGAACGTGAACGGGGTGATGACCGGAATCACCGGGCTGGACGAGAGTATTGCAGCAGTTGCCGGTGAGAACATTCCGGATGACGCCGCGATCCGTGCTGCGCTCCTGAAGAGGATCCAGGCCTGCAATTACATCCCGCCGGCTACCGGGGACGCCTATGCCAGCGCACTCCTGGAAGAGTATACCAGGGTTATGAAAAAACATAACGAGAAGGCAGGGTAGGATACCATGACCATTGCACTTGTCACCTGCTCCGGCATCTCGAATACCGGGAAACTCACCACGCAGGCAGCGCAGGTCCTGCTCCAGCGAAGACCGGGACAGTATGTCTGGCTGCACGCAAAGCAGTCCGCAGCAACACTGGAATCTGAAGTCGGGGATGCGGACAGCGTGATCGTCCTCGACGGGTGTACAGATTGCTGCGCCACAAAGAAACTCGCTGCTGCCGGAATAATTCCGGAGAACAGCATCATTGCAACCGGGCTCGGGATTGCGAAGAACGGGATGGCCGAAGTACAGTTCCACGAGATCGAGACCGTCATCGCTGCGGTGATCCGGCCTGGGAGGGGATAACGCCATGCAGGACTATCTGCAGATCTTCACCGACTGGCTGACCTATTCCGTCCTTGGCATTGCACAGGGAAGCCCGCTCGGGTCCTCCGTTGACTTCTTCATCTACGATTCGATCAAGGTCACGCTGCTGCTGGCGGTCATCGTCTTTGCAGTTGCGATAGTGAGGAGTTTCATCACCCCGCAGAAAGTGAAGAAATGGGTTGCAGGAAGGACGGAGGGCGTGGGAAATGTGATTGCAGCACTGCTGGGGATCCCCACACCGTTCTGCTCCTGCTCGGCAGTCCCGCTCTTCATCGGATTCGTTGAGAGCGGCGTCCCGCTCGGGATCACGTTCTCGTTTCTCATCGCATCGCCCCTCATCAACGAGGTTGCGGCAGCGATGCTCTTTGCCATGTTCGGCTGGCAGATCGCGCTCATCTACATCGTCTCCGGGCTCATCATCGCGATCCTTGCAGGCATCATCATCGGCCGCCTCCACATGGAGAGCCAGGTCGAGGAGTTTGTCTGGAAGTGCAGGATGCATGAAAAGGAGGACAAACCCATGACCTGGAAGGACCGGGTGGATTTCGGCATAAGCGAATCGAAGAGCATTACCCTGAAAGTGTTCCCCTATATCCTGCTTGGCATAGCTATCGGGGCAGTGATCCACGGGTACGCCCCGGCAGATTTCCTTGTCAATATAGCAGGGCCGGGCAACCCGCTCGCCGTTCCGATCGCAGTGCTTGTCGGTATCCCGCTCTACTCGAACGCGGCGGGCATGATCCCGATCATGCAGGTGCTCACGGCAAAGGGAATGGCGATGGGAACCGCGCTCGCGTTCATGATGGCAGTCATCGGGCTCTCGCTCCCCGAGATGATCATCCTCCGGAAAGTGATCAAGCTCAGACTCCTCCTGGTGTTCGCAGGGATATTGTTCCTCTCGTTCACGATGACAGGGTATCTGTTTAATGCGATACTGGGATAGGATACAATCAGGAAGTGCGCATCGTATGGACATGAAAAAACAACTCTCTTTTCTTGACCGGTACCTGACCCTCTGGATCTTCCTTGCAATGGCAGCGGGGATTGCCATCGGGTACTTCTCCCCCTCGGTACCTGCACTGATCACCGGCCTCTCGATAGGTACCACCTCGATCCCGATCGCGGTCGGGCTCATCCTGATGATGTATCCGCCGCTTGCGAAAGTGAAGTACGAGGAACTGGGAAAAGTTTTCCGGAACACGAAAGTCCTCGGCCTCTCCATTGTCCAGAACTGGATCGTGGGGCCGGTGCTGATGTTTGCCCTTGCGGTCATCTTCCTCCGCGACCAGCCGCTCTTCATGTATGGCTTGATCCTTGTCGGGATCGCCCGGTGCATTGCCATGGTGATCGTCTGGAACGATCTCGCGGAAGGCGACTCGGAGTACTGTGCCGCCATCGTGGGCCTGAACTCGCTCTTCCAGGTCTTCTTCTACTCGGTCTATGCCTGGTTCTTCATCACGTACCTGCCCCCGCTGCTTGGGATCGGCGCCGGATCTGCAGTCTCGATCACGATCCTCCAGATAGCAACAAGCGTCTTTGTCTACCTCGGCATCCCGTTCATCGCCGGCATGGTCACCCGGTATGTGCTGCTCCGCGTGAGATCAAAGGCCTGGTACGAGCAGGTCTTCATCCCGAAGATCTCACCGATAACACTCGTCGCACTCCTCTTCACCATCATCGTGATGTTCTCCCTGAAAGGCGAGTATATTGTTAACGTGCCCCTTGATGTGGTCCGGATAGCCATCCCGCTGCTCTTCTACTTCGCAATCATGTTCTTTTCCAGTTTCTGGATGTCCTGGCGGCTCGGGATTGATTACGCAAAGTCGGCCTCGCTCTCGTTCACTGCCGCGTCCAACAACTTCGAGCTCGCGATTGCGGTTGCGATCGCCGTCTTCGGCATCGCGTCGCCAGCGGCGTTTGCAACGGTCATCGGTCCGCTCGTCGAGGTGCCGGTCCTGATTGCGCTCGTGAATGTCTCGCTCTGGCTCCGGGAGAGATGGTATGCCGGGAAGAATGCGGGGACCTGCAGCCCGTAATTGCGGGGAATAATACTGGTGTCATCATGAAAAAGAAGATCTTATTTATCTGCACCCACAACTCCGCCCGGTCCCAGATGGCGGAAGGGTACATGAATGCAAAGTACGCTGACCGCTACGAAGTATTCAGTGGCGGCACCGAAGTTACCCGGGTCCACCCGATGGCAATCGCGGTCATGAACGAGATCGGGATCGATATCTCAGCTCACCGGTCGAAACTCATCGACGATCTCTTTGGAAACGGGATTGAAACCGTTGTCACGGTCTGCGATTCTGCACAGAAAGCCTGCCCGTTCTTTCCGGGTGCACAGGAAGAAATCCACCAGAGTTTTCCGGACCCGTCGGCCTTCACCGGATCCGATGAGGAAGTCCGGGCCGGTTTTCGCAGGGTGCGGGATGAGATCATCCGGTGGATTGATGTGACATTCGGAAGTGTCCATGCGCAGAGTAAAACCTCACCCGGACTATCCTCCTGAAGAGGGACGGTACCTGAGGGAAAAATCATACCGGCCGGATCTCGACCAGCTTGAGCGAGCGTCCCTTCCCGCAGATGTCCGAGGCATTCCCGATCACTTCCACAACCACGTACTTCTCGCCTTCGACAACTCCCTCGGGACGGCAGAGGGCAAAACTCTTGCAGTCGCTCTTGTTGCAGGAGAGCTCGGGCTTGATCTTGGAGTTGACGATCGCCATGTCCGGGTTGATCAGGATCGAGATGGGGGCCTCGGTCACTTCAACAGCCGTTGCGCCGTTGAGGTGGACTGCGCACTCGTGGTGGGTCGTGCGCACGGAGACGATGCGGTACTTCCTGCCTTTCTGGAGATTGTTGCAGGCTTTTTTGACCTTGCAGGTGTCGCATTCCGCGACCTCCCCTTCGTAAATAAACTCAACGCCCTGCTTTGCAAGCACGGTTCCCACCAGGGTAACTTTTGTCTTTGCCTCTGTCATTCTCCGTCACCTCACTCGCGGTAGAGCATCTGTACGAGATTCTCTGCCGATTCCTTTGTGATCCCCATGTCAAATATGGTGAAGCGTTCCGGACGGATAGTCTTTGCCATCAGGAGTGCTTCGACGGCAACAGCATCGTCAATCCCGACTTCCGCTGGCGTGGTCGGGGCCCCGATGCTCTTGAGCGATGCCCGGATGCCCCGCCAGTCCCCGCCATGGAGGTACATGGAGATGATGGTCCCGATCCCGCAACTCTCCCCGTGCAGCGCTTTGCCCGGTGCGAGCCGGTCAAGCGCATGGGAGAACTTGTGCTCCCCGCCGCTCGCCGGCCGGGACGAGCCGGCAATGCTCATCGCAACGCCGCTTGATACGAGCGCTTTTATCACGAGCCATGCGGACTGCTCCTGGTGGGGTTTGATCAGATGGGCATCTTTTACCAGGATCTCGGCAGTCATCTTCGATAAGGCAACCGCATATTCGCTCATGGGTTCGCCCTTGACCCGGTGGGCGAGTTCCCAGTCCAGGATTGCCGTGTAATTGGAGATCACGTCCGCACACCCGGCTGCCAGGAGCCGGTGGGGAGCGGTGGCGATGATGCCGGTGTCGGCGACAATCGCTATCGGGGGCTCGGCTTCGAGCGAGGAATGCCCCTCCGCCATCGAGACCGAAGCCCGGGCGGATGCGATCCCGTCATGGGATGCAGCGGTAGGCACCGATATGAACGGGAGATCGAGATTGTAAGAGACGATCTTGGCCGTGTCGATCACCCGGCCGCCCCCGACACCTATGAGAAAATCCATCCCTTTGGCTGCTTTCTCACCGGCTTTGATGACCGGGATGCTGATCTCTTCAGCCAGGAAGGGCGTTACCGTGCAGGAACCGGAGAGGACGGACATGACCTTCTCTCCGGCAAGGCCCATCGTGCCCCTGCCGGAGACAAGAAGCGCAGACGACCCGAGCTTGAGGTCTTCGCAGATGGCCGGAATCTGGGAGAGGACATCGTGCCCGATGACGACATCGCGGGGCAGCTGCATCCACTTGGACTTGTCGAAGACTTTGGGTTTGAGTAATTTTATTGCATCTGCGCTCATTCTTATCATGGATGATTAGTGATTTCATCTACAAATACTACATCGATCCCATACGATACGAGCAACCCTATAACGCGGTAGAGACGATCACCTACGCACTCATTCTGATAGCAGCGGTCTACCTCATCTACCGCTGGTTCAAGAAATCGGAGTTTCCTCTCGACGGGCCGTTCGTGCTTGCAACCATCCCGTACATCATCCTTGGGGGGGTTCTGCGGGTAGTCCAGGACACCCACATGATCCAGTCGGATCTCCAGTTCGCGATAGTCACCCCGTTCATCTACTTTGTCATCTTCTTCTACACCTTCGGGATGCTTCTTCTCTCCCGGTTTTTGGAAAAACAGGGATTCTGCGATACATATCTCAAACTCTATGCCGGGATCGGTATCTTCTCGGTCTTCTGTGTCTCGCTCGTCCTGGTTGCCTGGGGAATGACCCATACCCGGATCGACCTGTTCGTCCTTGCGGTCATCCCGCTGATGGCAACCGCTGCAACCGCCGCAGTCTTTTTGTTCATGCGGTACGTGCTGCGCTGGGAGTACGTCAGCGATCCGCTCTATATCACGCTCCTTTTCGGGCAGCTGCTGGATGCCAGTGCCACCAGCTATGGCATCGACCTGCACCCGTCCGTCCATTACATTGAACAGCATGTCGTGGGATCGGCGCTCATCGACTGGGCGCATACGGCGTTTGTGATGTTCCCCTTGAAACTTGTTGTTCTCTTCCCGGCGATCTACATCATGCAGATCTACCGGAAGGAAGCAAATCCTGCATTCTGGCATCTCGTACTGCTCGCGATGATCATTGTCGGCATGGCCCCGGGGGTCCGGGACCTGGTTCGGATGGTCCTGTATGTCTGATGCGCCCCTGACCAATGCCATCATCATAATCCTCCTTCTTTTCTGTACAACGCTCACGGTCGGCTGGGTGGGATCTTCCCAGAACCCGGCCATAGGCCAGGATCTCATGAAACTCTTCCAGAAGGAGGTAGCCGGCCAGATGTCGGTGGATAATGCACCCGATCTCTGTGCCAAGCTCTTCTTCAACAATCTTGAGGCCTGCATCTTCCTCTTCCTTGGCGGGGCATCCTTTGGCATCCTCACCATCTTTGTCATGAGCCTCAACGGGATCGTGATAGGCGCAATCATGGAGATCATCCACACGGATCACAGCCCGCTCTTTGTTGCAGCTGCCCTCGTCCCCCACGGGATCTTCGAGATTCCGGCCTTCATCCTCTCCGGGGCCCTCGGTCTCCTCCTTGCCCAGGCGCTCATCGCGGAATGGTATGGCGGGCCGGATACGGAAGGGAATGCCCGCAGGTATGCCCGGCTCTTCCTCCTGTACGTGCTCCCGCTCGTTTTTGTTGCCGCGTGCGTCGAGGCTTTTATTACGCCTGTCGTCATACATCTAGTAGCTTAAAGAGGATTTTTTCACATGGATGATGACGCAGGCACCCTGCCGCCCAAGCAGGATTTTTCCGGATGGTTTAATGATATTCTCTGGCGGGCAGAGATCATGGATGTCCGCTACCCGGTCAAGGGTCTCTACGTCTGGTATCCCTACGGGTTTGCGATCCGCAAGTTCGTATACAACCGGCTCCGCGACCTCCTGGATCGCGACCACGAGGAGACGCTCTTCCCGCTCCTCATCCCCGAGCAGGAGTTCATGAAGGAGGCCGAGCACATCAAGGGGTTCGAGGACGAGGTCTACTGGGTTACCCACGGCGGTACAACCCCCCTCGATGTCAAGCTTGCGCTGCGGCCCACGAGCGAGACCGCCATCTACCCGATGTACGCCCTCTGGCTCCGCTCGCATGCCGACCTGCCGATGAAGTACTACCAGATCGTCAACACCTTCCGGTACGAGACCAAGCAGACCCGGCCCCTGATCCGGCTCCGCGAGATCACCTCGTTCATGGAGTCCCATACAGTCCATGCAACCTGGGACGAGGCGGAAGCCCAGGTGGAGTACGAGCTCGGGCTCACCCGGGAGTTCTACGACGGATTCTGCATCCCGATCATCATCTCCAAAAGGCCCGACTGGGACAAGTTCCCCGGTGCGGATTACACGATCGCGGTGGACGCGATCATGCCCAATGGCAAGACCCTCCAGATAGGCACGGTCCACCACCTCGGCACGCACTTCTCCAAGACGTTTGCGATCAATTACGAGGACAAGGAAGGCGTCCAGCAGCTCGCAAACCAGACCTGCTACGGCATCTCGGAGCGATCCATTGCTGCGCTCATCAGCCTGCACGGCGATGACAAGGGCCTCATTCTCCCGCCGGCAGCCGCCCCGGTCCAGGCAATCATCGTCCCGATCACGATCGGGAAACGGCATGAGGATGTTCTCGCAGCCGCACAGAAACTGGAATCGGATCTCAGGGCAGCCGGGTTCCGGGTGAAGATGGATACCCGCGATATGCGCCCCGGGGCCAAGTATTACTGGTGGGAGCTTCGCGGCGTTCCCGTCCGGCTCGAACTCGGACCAAGGGATCTCGATTCTGGAAAAGTCATGGCGGTCAAGAGAACCGGAGAGAAAGTATCGCTCGATCTTGCAACCATCACCGACGGGGTAACCCGGGTGCTCGGAGAGGTCACGGAAGCGATCCGCACCAGGGCAGAAGAGCACACGAAGTCCCATCTCTGCTCCGTGGACACGATGGATGCCCTCAATACCGCACTCAACGAGGGAAAAGTCGCAGTCGTCCACTGGTGCCGGGAGAAAGGCTGCGGCGAAGTTATCGAGGAGAAGGCCAACTCCAGCATCCTCGGGACCGAAGTGCGGTCACCCTATATCCCCACTACCGACGGGAAGTGCATTGTCTGTGGAAAACCCGGGAAAGCAACTCTCGTGGGAAGGACCTACTGATCTCTTTTTTGGTTTTGAATTAAAAAACGGACCGGCTCTGTGCCCGGTGGAACTTTTTGTTACTTCCCGGCAGCCGGATCGGCCCTTTTCCGGAGTACTCCTTATTCAACCCACCCGTTGAGTACGACTTTTCCCACAAAAGGGTTATCCGACAGATTGCTCAGAATCCCCCGGATCGTACAGATGCTCCGGTCGCTTGTCTCAAATTTCAGTCTCACCGGCTTTGCCATGCCGGGATGGATCAGAACTTCAGAAAAGACCTGTTTTGCTTCCTGCCAGTCGCTCATGACAAGATAATCGAAGAAACTCTTTTTTGGTTCGTCATCTACCCGGTACCCGAGTGCGGCATTGAAGGACGGGCTCTGCTGCGAGAACGAGCCGTTTTGGTCGAGCAGGACAACGATCTCGGACGCCTCCTCGATGATGGCCCGGAAGTATTCGGCATTGCTCCTCACCTGGTCCTCTGCCTGTTTCCTCGCGGTGATATTCCGGACGCTGACGGCATATTTCTCCACCCCGCCTTTTTTGTCGTACACCGGGTAGATGGTAACATCGTACCAGCTCCGGTTGAGCTGCTCCTCGAAAACGAGCCGCTTCTCACCCATCGGGTTCAGCTGCCAGCAGGCCATTTTCGGGGTGAGGATGTTCTTTCCAACCAGATCATATGCGCTGGTCTTCTGTAACTCGTCCGGTGTCGTTCCTGCAACCTCGCTCAGTGCCTCGTTTGCCATCAGGAATCTGCCGTCGGTGCCGATAAGGTACAGGTAATCCCGGGTGGCGTTCACCATGGCCCGGGTGGTCTCCTCGCTCTCCCTGAGCCGCTGCTCCATACGGTGCTTGTAGAGGGCCATCTCAATGGCTGACTGGATCCCCCGTTCGTCGTAGGGTTTGATAATATACCCGTAAGGCTCCGTCTTTTTTGCCCGGTCGAGAAGTGCCCTGTCGGCATAGGCCGTCAGGAAGATGACAGGAATATTCTGCTCTTCATGAATCCTTCCTGAAGCTTCTATGCCATCCATCTTTCCGGCGAGATGGATGTCCATGAGCACGAGATCCGGGAGGAGCTCTGATACTTTCTCAACTGCGGATTCACCGGTCTTTGCAATGCCTTCCACCCTGTACCCGAGACTGATGAGGGTCTCTTTTATATCGCTGGCCACGATTGCCTCATCTTCGACAATGAAAATCCTCGGTGGTGCTTCCGTCATGCTGTTTACCGGTATCCCATTGCTGCGCCCAGCAGGTTTGCGGTTATGCGCAGAGCCTCGATCTCATCCGGAGACCGTGTCTTTTCTTCAAGATCGAAGAACCCGATAAAGCCCCAGAGGTCATCCCGGATAAATATGGGGAGGATGACGCCTGACTGTATTCCAAGGAGACCAAACAGCGTTTTCTCATCTTCCGGGAGTGTCGGGAGGGTTGCAGAGATGACCTCACCTCTCATCAGGATGCCTTCCCATCGCTGGAGACCGTATGCGGCGAACGTGAAGTCCCGGAGTTCCGGTTTGTAACGGCAGGCATGGTATCCGGGACATCCCCATTCATGGATCATGCTGATTGTTCTTTTACCGGCCGGGTCGGTCTTTGTCCTGAAAATCCCGATTGAACCGGCATCCAGTGCAAGTCCGAGGGGTTCAAGGATATTCTCGATATCGGTGGCATTGAGATCACGGAGTTCGCAGGATCCCGGATGGTTATCCCGCGAGACCCGGAGCAGCCATTCAACAGCAGAACTTACGGCAAAAAGAATGGCGTCCCGCTTTTTTATCTCTGACTCGATCCGGTGTTTGTAAAGGGCCATCTCGATAACCGAATGGAGCTCGCGTTCGTCATAGGGTTTGATGACATACCCGTACGGTTCTGTTATTTTTGCCCGGTCGAGGAGTGCCTTGTCCGCATAAGCGGTAAGATAGATGACCGGGATGTTGTAGAGAATATTGATCTTCCCGGCAGTCTCGATCCCATCCAACTCCCCGGCGAGATGGATGTCCATGAGGATAAGGTCCGGCATTGCTTTGGGCACCTCTTCAAGTGCAAGTTCCCCGGACTTTGCAATTCCCAGGACTGCATATCCAAGGCTCTTGAGGGTTTCTTTTATATCATTTGCAACAATGGCTTCATCTTCCACAATAAACAACGATGCCGGTCTTTCCATGATTGCACCTCCTACGTTATCTTACTTTGATATTCCAGATAACAGTTCCTGTTATTGCCTGAATTATGGCTGCCGGGTCTCATTTCGTCCCATCCTGATCAGGTTTCTTTGCTAAGGTTACCGTAAATGCAGTACCACCGTCCGACTCCAGTTCCACGGTCCCGTTCACCTGGTCGACAAGGCTGGTGATCAGCCGGAGGCCAAGGGATTCGGTATTCCTCCAGTCGAAGCCCGGAGGAATCCCTACGCCGGTATCCCTGACAGACAGCGTGATCCGATCATCCTCTATCCAGCCGCTGATGGTGACAGTCCCGCTTCTTCCCTCCGGGAATGCGTGCTTGAGGGCATTGGAGACGAGCTCGTTCATGATGAGGCCAAGGGGGACGGCAGTATTGATATCGACCATGATTTTGTTCATGGTGAGATCCAGCTTCACCCTGCTGGTATCGATCGAATAAAACGAGAAGAGCTGGGTTGCAAGGAAGCGGGTGTAATCGGCAAAATCGATCTGGGAGAGGCTCTCGGACCGGTAGAGTTTCTCATGGACAAGGGACATGGCCCGGACCCGGTTCTGGGTCTCGGCCATGATACGTTTTACACCGGGGTCATCGGTCTGGCGCATCTGAAGGTTGGTGAGGCTGATGATGATCTGGAGATTGTTCTTTACACGGTGGTGGATCTCCCGCAGCAGGATAACTTTCTCGTCAAGGGACGCACGGATCGCTTCTTCATCGTGCTGCTGGCGGGTGATATCGTGGGCGGAGACAATGATTCGCATATCCGTTGTGTCTTTCCCCTGGAACAGCGTGGCGTTGACGGAAAGCGGTGTTATGCGGCCATCAGCTCTTCTGAGTCTGACGGTATACTCGAGTCTCCCCTTCTCATGGAGATCGGCAAGAACCGTTTTCGGTGTCGTGTCGTCCACAAAGTACCGGGAATATGGACTTCCGATCAGCTCCTCGCGGGGTATTCCCGTAAGGGATTCAGCAGCCGTGTTCACATCCAGCACCATTCCGTCCTTTGCACATACCACCATGAGATCCGGGTTGGCTTCTATGACAGAACGGGTATAATCGAGGGCAGCCTGGACATTCTGCTCAGCCTGTATTCTGTGCCCGACCTCTTCTTTGAGTGCGAGGGTCCGTTTTCTGACGATAGACTCGAGGTTGGCGTTGAGCCGGGCAAGTTCTGCTTCCGTCTCCTTGATCTGGGTGATATCCCGCATGGACTCGATGGCCCCGGCGATCTGTCCCTGGGAATCGAACAACGGGGAAGCTACAAGGAAAAAGAGCGTTTTCTTACCGTCAGGGCGGGTAATCTCGTTCTGGGCAGTGATGACCGAACCGTCCTCGCGGATATTGGTATACGACAGCCGTCCGGCATCCCGTTCAGGGTGGAGCACGAGGTCGATCAAAAGGGGCCGCCGTTTCCCGTACTGCCAGATGCTGTACTCGTGATCGCCCCTCCCGATCATCTCTGCTGCAGATACCCCGCTGATCCTCTCTATTGCCCGGTTCCATGCCAGCACCTTCCCTTCCCGGTCAATCACGAATGTGGGATCGGGCAGGAAACTGATGATATCGGAGAAGAGCTGTTTGGACCTGCGGGCTTCAGCCTCGGCGACTTTACGCTCGGTTATATCCCTCACGATTGCCAGAATGTCCTCATCATTCAGCGCAACCATGCGGGCCTCGTACTGCCGCAATCCCCGGGGTACTTCGAGAGTGTATTCGAAGAGTTGAAGATTTTTGGTCTCCAATGCCAGTCTCATATTCTGCAGGATGATCTCAATTGATTCTTTCAAAAAACCTGATTTACGGATGTCTGTACCGATGATCCTGTCGGCAGGCATGGCCAGGCCCGAACTATCCGGCACATGGAAATCCCGGTATATCCCGTCTTTGGATATGATGAACATCATGTCGGGAATTGCTTCGAGCAGTCTCGCACTCCGGTGTTCGCTCTCCCGTAACGCTTCCTCGGCCATTTTGCGCTCGGTGATATCCGTCATCATGTTGAGGGTTGCCGGCCTTCCCTGCCAGAGGATCTGGGCTGCGGATATGGACACCCACCGCGTCCTGCCACCCGCCCCGAGGATCCTGAAATCATAGGAGTCGGGGACGTCCTCCCCCGCAATCCGTTTCCGGTACCGGGTTTCCACAAAATTGCGGTCTGCGGGATAAATATAATCGGAGAATGGTTTTCCCTTCAGGTCTTCAGCCGGCACTCCCAGCATCCGCGACATACTCCTGTTGGTAAAAGCAAAGACTCCGTCCTGCGCAATGATGACTGCTTCGTTCGCTTTCTCTATCAGGGTACGGTATTTTTCCTCGCTCTCCCTCAGTGCCTCCTCTGCCTGTTTGCGCTCTGTTATATCAACGAGGAGAAGAAGAATCGCAGGATTGGTCCGGAAATGGATGGGCGCAGCTTTCACCATTACGGATCTCCGGATCCCGCTCTTTGTGATCATATCGATCTCATAGGGGAGTGTTTCTCCCGCATTCATGCGGGTTGCCATGTTCGATCTTACCATATCGCGGTATTCTTCTGCAACATAGGAGAGTACCGATGTGCCGACAAGGGATTCTGCCTCGTATCCCAGCGCCCTTGCCGAGGCCGGATTCACATAGACAATATTCCCGTCCAGTCCGTAAACGGCCAGATAATCGGGAAGATTCTCTATGAGCCCCCGGTTGAATGATTCGCTCTCACGAAGCGCTTCCTCCGCCCGCTTGCGTTCCGTAATATCAAGAAATGCCCCGATTTGTCCGCCGGTCGAGCCATCCTTGTTGAAAAACGGGGACTTGTACACTATGATATCATGCGAGGTACCATCGCTATACAGCACCCGTGTGTCGTAGTGTTGCAAAGCCGAAAAGTCAGATATCTGCCGGTCAACTGCGGTGAACCTGTCAGCGAGATCCCCTGGAACGATCTCACGCGCCGTTTTTCCTATGAGTCCTTTTCGTTGGATCCCGGTATACTGTTCAAACTGCAGGTTGCAGCCAAGGTATCTCCCTGCTGCATCTTTGAAGAAGACCGGTACCGGGAGCGTATCCAGGACGGTGGACAGGAACCGTGAGCTTTCCCCGGCTTCAAACTCAGCGGCTTTCTGTGCCGTGACATCGCGCCCGATCGCGATGAAACTGGTAGTGGTGCCGGAATCATCCCGCAGGCTCCTTGTATTCCAGACAATGGTCTTCTCTGTCCCGTCAGCGCACCGGATCAGTGTCTCAAAATTCTCCAAAAATGCACCCTTCTGGATAACCAGCCGGATGTCCGTTGTGACTTTTTTACGGTATTCCTTGTCCGGATAGAGCTGTTTCCAGATGGTTTTTTTTCCCAGAACATCCTCCTTCCGGTATCCGCTTATCGTCATCGCAGCATCGTTCCAGACAAGAACGGTCCCATCCGGTGCAAGGACCGTGATCCAGATATTGGCATTGGCGATCACGCTCTCCTGGAACTGCCGGTTGCGTATGAACGCATCCTGTACAACGGCCAGATTCTCGGAGAGATACGCGATCACTGCTGCGATGCCCACGAAAGCCAGGAACCGGTAAAACGCTCCCCAGAAGAGTTCGGTCTGCCCGGCTTCGAACGTGATCACGAGGATAAGATACGCAAAAGAGAGCAGCATTGCAGCAAGAAATCCTTTCCAGCGATACCGGTATGCAAGGAGGACAATGGGGAAATAGTACAGGTGCATGAAGATGGTGGTTATCCCGGCTGACAGGCACCAGATCGTAAGACCGAGTATCCCGAGGATAAGGGTTATGATGATGATCTGCCACCAGGTTTCGGACAGGGTACGTAACCGGATCTTCATTAAAACCATACCCCGTTCACCTTACGCCTTCTCCTCTTTTTCCTGTATATTCATGATAAACCGGGTTCCAGACGTGCGATCAAGCTCGATAGACCCGTTGAGCTGGTCTACAAGGGTGTTGACAAGCCTCAGGCCCAGGGATTCCGTGTTGCGCCAGTCAAGATCTGCAGAAATGCCGATCCCGTCATCGGAATAAAGGATGGAAATTGCATGACCGAGCTTGCTGACTGATATGGCAATCACGCCCTGTCTCCCATCCGGATATGCGTACTTGAGCGAGTTGGAGAGGAGTTCGTTGATGATGAGCCCCAGCGGGATGGCGACATTGATACTCACGCTTATATTGCGGATATCCAGGCTGAACTGGATGCCACGGACTCTTGCATCATAGAACTGGAAGAGGCCCGTTCCAAGGAACTTGATATAATCATTGAGATCGATACGGGCGAGATCTTCGGATCGGTACAGTTTCTCGTGGACAAGGGCCATTGCCCGTACCCGGTTCTGGCTCTCCCGGATCGCGGCAAGCGTTGCATCGTCATGGATATACCGTGACTGGAGATTGAGGAGGCTTGCAATGATCTGGAGATTGTTCTTGACCCGGTGGTGGATCTCCTTGAGGAGCACGGTCTTCTCTTCAAGGGATGCCCGGAGTTTTGATTCCGCGGTGAGTCGCTGGGCATTCTCCTCTTCCAGCGCCTCGTTAATCCGGGTGAGATCATTGGTCCGGTCCTTCACCCTCTGTTCGAGCACGGTATTCAGTGACCTGACCTCCGATTCCATCAGTTTCCGGTTTGTGATATCAATATTCACCCCGGTGATGCGTACGGGATTCCCCTGTTCATCGGTCTTTGCAATTTTCCCCCGCCCGAGAACCCAGTACCAGTCCCCGCTCTTTGTCTTCGCCCGGTACTCGATCTCGCATACGGGCTTCCGGGAACGGATCTGCGATTCAAAATCCGGCAATACCTTCTTTTTATCTTCAGGGTGAATCAGCTGGATCCAGTGCTCATAATCCTGGGGAAAATCCCCCGGCTCGTAGTCGAGCATGGTATAGAACTTGTCGCTGAAGACCACCTTGCCGGTTACAAGATCCCAGTCCCACAAAGCGACATCCGCACCTTCCATTGCAAGCCGGAGCCGCTCCTCACTCTCGGATAGTGCATGTTCTGCCTGAGTGCGACGGGCCTGATCATCGAACCGGTCCAGGGCAAACGATATGTTCATTGAGATCTCGTTCAGGAGCTCGATCTCGGAGTTGTTGAAGAAGTTCTTGACTGATGCATAGATCATGTATGCACCGGCAATTTCCCCATGATAACGGAAGGGGAACACAGCCGAGGAGTAAAAACCGCGTTTCATGGCTTCGTCACGCCAGGGCAGCATCCGGGGATCGGTTGCGATATCATTGCAGATATCGGGCTGTCCTTTCCGGAGGGCAGTGCCTATCGGGCCCCGGCCTTTCTCATCATCCCTCCGGCCAAATTCAAATAACCCGAGATAACCCAATTCATACCCGGCGTGTGCCACGGGACGGAGGATGCCCGACTCCTGGTCGAGCAGGCCTATCCACGACATACGGAATCCGCCTGCACTGACCGAGATCCGGCAGACTTCATCGATAAGCGTATCAAGGTCTTTCACCCGTACGATCGCCTGGTTGATCCGTGAGAGGACTTCGTAAAGCCTCTTTGCAGCGAGAATCCGCTCTTCGGCCTCTTTTCTCTGCTGGATCGGTCGCGTGGTGATGACAATCCCGTTAACCCCGTGGACGTTGAGCAGGTTCGTTCCCACAGAGTCAACCCAGAGATATTCCCCATTGGCTTTGCGGATCCGGAATTCGGTTGGCACGCCCGGGTTTGTCCTGTCAAACACCTCACCGAGAGCGGCTTTCACCCGCCCGATATCCTCCGGATGGATGAGGTCCAGGGGGTTTTTGCCGATCATGGAGCCCGGCGGATACCCGAGAATCCGCTCGGCAGATGACGATTCGTATATTATCAGGCCTCCCGGATCAAGGATACGAATGATATCCGATGAGTTCTGGACCAGGGCCCGGAAGCGGGTCTCACTCTCAACGAGCGCGGTTTCAGCCTGCTTGCGCTTGGTGATATCCCGGTTGCTCCCGCGGCGACCCATGAACTCACCCTTGTCATTGAAGAGCGGGCGGCAGATATGGCCGATCCAGGCAGTCTCGCCGCTTTTTGTAATGATCCGGAACTCGAAGGATTTTTTGATCTCCTCTCCCGCATTGGAGGATTCGGTATGTTTCTGGACTTTCTGCTTGTCTCCCGGGTGGACAATCCTGAGTAAAAGTTCTGGATCCTGATAGAATTCTTCCGGTGAATATCCGGTTATCCGTTCGCAGGCAGGTGAGATGTACGTGTATGTGCCATCAGGATTAATCCAGTATTCCCAGTCATAGGTATAATCGGCAACGGTCCGGAATTTCTGCTCGCTTACATGGAGAGCCTGTTCTATTCTCTTCTGTTCAGAAATATCCTGACACCCGCCATAGAGATCGTGGAAGCCGGGATATGCAGGATCATTAACACATTCGGCAAAACAGACGAGCCATTTTATTCTGCCATCTTTAGCCCGTATCCTGAGTTCACACCGGGAAGACTGTCCGGGCTTGAGGCCTGCAATCTTTTCATCAAATATGCCAAGATCTTCACTAGCGACAATCCCTCTCCAGCAACCCATTGATCGGATTTCATCATCTGAAAACCCGGTGATTGCCCTGACGGCCCCGGATATCCAGTCGATGGTGAAGACTCCTCCCGGGGGGCGTTTACAGGAATATGCAAAATCGGTTGTGAGTGATGAGATATGCCTGAACCGGTCCTCGCTTATTTCCAGCGCAAGTTCTGCCTTTTTTTGTTCAGTGATATCCCGGGCAAAGATCGCCACCTGATCTACTCCGGCACGATCCTGCCTGAAGATAGGGTACACTTCATTATGGAGGAACATCCCGTTCCGTTCGTCATCGAACTGGGCCGGATTGCCGGTTGCAAAGACCTCCTCGATCTTCTCTCTCCTTACCCTTGCAAGACCTTCCGGGAGCAGGTCGTAAGCACAGCGTCCAAGAGCTTTTTCGATCGTGCTTCCGAGCCTGCGGGCACCTTCCTCATTGATATCGATAATTTTGCCCTGTCGGTCGAGCAGTGCGATGGTATCCTTAGGTGCGTTCAGGAGTGTCTTTAACGTGCCCTTGCTCCGAATCAGGAGGTCTTCATTCTGCTTGTGTTCCGAGATATCCCGGATAACCTCGATGGCACCGGTCCGGTTCCCGGCGCTGTCGAAGAGCGGAGATGCAGATCCCCAGAGATACGCTCCTTTTCCCCCGTACAGAGTCGGGGTATAGGTATCTCCGATTATTTTCTCGCCCTCATTCCTGAAAGATGAATATCTCTTCTTCAGGTCAGGATCCTCATTCAGAACGAGGTCGATAAGGATCGGTCTTCGTTCTCCGTAAAACGGGATGCTGTACTCGTAATTTCCTCTCCCCAGCATCTCGGAAGTGGGAGTCCCGGTCATCTCCTCGCACGCCCGGTTCCATGCAATCACATGACCTGTGCTGTCGATCGCAAGAACGGCATCGGGAAGGAAATTTAAGATGTCTGCAAGACGCTTCTGCGAATCCTTTGCAGCATCTTCAGCAAGACGCCGCTTTTCAATATTCTCCCATTCGCGGAGCGCACGCTTTGAGATGGCGGGCAACTGCTCAAAAACATTCCCGGATTTCACCACATAATCGATCGCTCCGGACTTCATGATCTCGACGGCGAGACGTTCATCACCGAAACCGGTCATGATGACAAGCGGGCAGGTCACTATCCAGTCCTTTCGGGGCAGGATGTCAATACCTTTGCCGTCCGGGAGAATCCAGTCGGCAAGAATCACATCCGGGGGGTCAGATGCAACGATCGCTTTTGCATCCCTGATCGTTCCTGCAACCGAGATACGGAATTTTTCCGGGCTGTGGCGGAACGCATAGATGGCAAGGTTCTGGTATTCCTTGTCGTCTTCAAGAAGAAGGATGTGGGGAATTGACTCCCCCGGTTCGGACTGCTCTGGAGATCCCGTACCTGGTCCCCCGAATGGTCAGTCCGTTAATGGCTGTGCATTCCAGCCAAGCCAGTAATATCCCAGGTCTTTCATAAGGTGGGTGAACGTCTTGAAATCAAGAGGTTTTACAAGATAACTGTTGGCATGGTAATCGTAGGATTTGCCTATGTCACTATCCGCATCAGAACTTGTCAGGACAACGACCGGGATCCGTGAGAGCGATGGCGTAGACTTGACGGTCCTGAGAACCTCTATTCCGTCGACGCGGGGTAGCCTGAGGTCGAGGAGGACCAGGTTCGGTCGGGGATTCTGGACCGTGTCCGTGAAGGCACCCCGGGAAAAAAGGTAATCGAGAGCCTGCTCACCATCCGATACATGATGGATCCTGTTCGCCACTTGCTGGTCACGCATCGCCCTTATGACCAATTCGGCGTGGGCTTCGTTATCCTCAACGAGCAGGACATGTAACGGTTCCCTGGTAAGTTCAGCCATAGGAATCACTCTTTTATCTGCCCGTTATTATTATTATCGGTATTCCGGATGTATGTACCTTCAAGGGTAAACCGGAATATGGTGCCCTTTCCCTCACCGTCCGATTCCGCCCAGATCTTCCCGCCATGCGCTTCGATGATCCGACGGGTGATGGGAAGGCCGATCCCCGTTCCCTGAACCGAGGGCTCAAGCCGTTCAAACAGGTTGAATATGCGGGAGAGGTACCGGGGGTTGATTCCGATGCCATTATCTTTTACAAAAAAGACGGCTTTCTTCCTGTCATATTCAGCACCGATATGGATCAATGGATCTTTACGGTTGCCTGAGAACTTGATTGCGTTCTCAATGAGATTCACGAGAACTTCCCGGATGCGGGCATGATCTACGTTCACTACGGGGAGATCAGGATCAATCTTTACTCTGACGCCCCTCTCGGCAAGAGGCACGGCCAGGAGATCAACGGCTTCGCGGGCGATCCTGGTAAACGGTATCAGCTGCGAAGGGTTTGCGATCTTCCCGATCCGGGATAGTTCGAGGAGATCCGCAAGAAGTTCCTGCATGGTCTCTGCAGCTTCGGTAATACGGCTCAAATCCTTCTCCAGCTGCACTAAATCGCCTTTTCTGGCATCCTCGTCAACCATGCCGGCAAATCCCTTGATCGTTATGAGGGGGCTCTTGAGATCGTGCGACACCGTGTAGGTGAACTGTTCGAGTTCGGTATTTTTCTTCTCCAGCTCATTAATAAGCCCTTCGCGCTGCTGTTCGGCCTGTTTGCGATCCGTGATATCCTCAAATATCGTGGCAAACCGCCCGGCTTGCGGGGAATATACAGAAATTGAAAAATGTTTCCGCATGGGGGCGAAATACACTTCAAACACTTCCGGCTGACCGGTAGCAGCCACCCGTGCATAGGTATTGAGGAATGGTGGAGTCTCAACTCCGTATGCCTCGCGGCTGCATTTTCCGATAACTGCGTTGCGATTGATCCCGATGATGGCTTCAAAGGCAGGATTCACATCAAGGATCCGGTAATCTGCCGGGTTTCCGGAAGGATCATAGATCATCTCGTGGAGTGCGCTTCCCTCAACCATCCGGTTGAAGAGGATCCGGTATTTCTCTTCGCTCTTCCGAAGTGCATCCTCTGCCTTCATCATCTCTTCTTCCGCAGCCATCTTCCGGAGAGTGTTTCCCAGTTCCCGTGCGATCGAGAGCAGAGTCTCTTTCTCATTCTCTGTTATGATGTGCCGCTGTTTGCTGATGACATTGAGGGACCCGCTGATCTCATTCTTTGAGGACAGAGGGATATTTGCAACCGAGAGAAATTTTGTTTTTTCTGCATTGGCTGGAAAGACACGGTCATAATGGTTGGTAATAATCGGGATGCCCTTGATGAACAGGGAATCATAGGGCGGCGTGAGGATAGATATTGTTTCAGCCGAAGCAAGGAACTCCGGAGGAAGATTCTTTGAACAGGCAATCGATGCAGTCTGTGTCGCTTTGTCGATGAGATATATTCCCCCGGCATCATAATCCATCAGGTCAAGCGTGTCATCCAGAATCGTCTGTAAGAGTGCCGGCCGGTCCACAACCCGGTTTGATATTGTGATAATCCGATTCAGGATTGACAACGTCTTTGTCTGGCGGAGCAGGGTCTCGTTCATCCGGATAATCTCCGATTCTGCCAGCTTTTGCTGTGTGATGTCCAGTACCGTACCTACAATGGAGACGAGGTTGCCCGTTGGGTCATATCTCCCCTGGAACGTGGAATGGTAATACCCGATGCTCTTATCCGGCCGGAGGAACCGCTGCTCGTAGGTCCCAGGTTCACAGGAATCCATAGCCTTCCGGATAAGCTCCCTGTCGCGCTGTTGATCCTCCGGCCACGGGGATAAGGCAAGTACGGAATCAATTTCAGGAGTAAACACGTCTGGATCAAGACCGAATATCCTGTACACTTCATCGGACCATTCCACATGACCGGTCTTTATGTCCCACGACCAGAAACCGAGATGGGCCATCTCCTGGGCTTCACGCAGTCTTTGTTCACTCTCCCGGAGCGCAGTTTTCGCCTCAATCTCCGTTGTTACATCAACGAGCGTCCCCTCGGCCATATCCCGCTCATGATTATACCGGGCGGAGAACTGTCCCCAGAATATCCTGCCGGTACTCTGGTTGCGGAACTGCACAACACAATTCTCGATAAATCCCTGCTCTTTGAGGATCTGGCTTACATGAGAGCGCTCATCCGGGTTCACATAGAGATGGAGAATGTCCTTTCCAATTGCGTCTTCAACAGACGAAAAACCGGCGAGATCGGCGTACATCTGGTTGCAGGCAACCACCGTTGCATCTTTAAAGCTGGTCTCAAAGAGTCCGACCTGGGCATAAAGATACAGGTTGCGATACTTCCGTTCGCTTTCGGCGAGTGCCTGCTGGGTATTGGCAAGATCCTCATAACTTGACCTGAGCTCTTCATCGCTTGCGGTGATCTCCTCGTATGCTGCTTCAAGATCCGACGTTTTCTGCAGGAGGGCTTCCTCTGCTCTACGTTTCCTGATATGATTCCAGGCTCCCTGCATAAGGAGTGCGAGATTTTCAGCATCGGTTGCGGAATACCCGGATTCCCGGTTGGCCACCGTGCTTACCATTACGATCCGCGTTCCTTCGAAGACGGGGACTGATAAGAACCGAAAGACCGGAATACTATCAGTAAATATCTCGTTTTTTATCGGCAGGGAGGTTGCGTAGTCGTTGACAATGGCGGGTCTCCTGCTCTGCACTGCCTCAGCCCAGAGGCCGGCCTGATCTATGGGAAGATGTCCGGAAGATGCACTTCCTGCGTGGTCTTTCTGTATGGATTTTGACCAGGCCGTGCTCTCAAACATCCTCTCCTCCGGGTCCAGCATGCCAAAAAATGCAACCGGGCTTTCTGTGAGCGTACACGCAGCTTCGAGAACGTAGCCCGTAATCTCATAATCTTTTGCTGAATCCATCTCCCCGAGCCGCAGCAGTACCTCCATCCACTGGCGGCGTTTCTGCTCATTCTGTCTCTGTACCGCTTCATTGGTATACAGGGTCCGGTAATAATATTTCTGCCTGCGCTGCCACAGGAGGCCCATGACGATGAATACTCCGGCAACCGCCCCTATAATGAGGATAAGTATAAGCCCCGAACTGGCCTGCCATGCGGAATAGGCTTCGGCGGTATCAATCTTCGTTACCATGAACCAGGGCGAGCCTGATACCGGTGTCAGTACCGAGATCACATCGACCCCCCGGTAATCCCTCCCTTCAAAAGCGCCGGTTGTTCCCCTTACCGCCATAACCGCCGGATTCGCTGTCTGGCTTAACGGGATCTTTAAGGAGAGTGCGGTATTGTTCTGATGCCGCAGATTATTCAGGAACAGGACATTATCTCCCTCACGCTCCACAAGCAGGGTTTCTGCACTTTTACTGGGTACCGGCCAGCCCTGAACACGCGGATAGAGATCTATATTAGGATCGATCGTGAGGATAACAGCACCGATAGTTTCATCTCTACTGCTATTGGTAAGAATTAACGGCGCGATAACATACATGCTGGTGGAATTGTCCCCATTATCCAGCATCAGATCGGTCAGGATGGCCCGGCGGGAAGAGAGTGATTCGGCCAGCGGTAATTGTAGATCAGGGCTGATTGCCATCTCTGATGGGGCAAGGCTCGCATAAACCCTGCCGTTCCGGCTGACTAGCTGAACATTCCGGTACGGATAGGAGGTGTTGATCCGGCCAAAACGCATCAGGATATCTTTGTTGTTGAAGGGATCGGAAGAGACCAGGACCGCTTCTGCCCGTTCAGCAAGGGTCTGATCCTTTGATATAACAATGGCATCCTCGAGCCTCTCCCCCCTCCAGGCTGCGATCTGATCCGCTTTGAGGTATGCAATTGAAGAAAGCTCGGAAGTTATTCTGTCCTTGACAATGCGCTCCTGGGATTGGTAAAAAAAGAATCCCGCTCCGATAATCGCTATAATGAGCAGAATTGTGATGGTGATCACGCCCAGGGATCCGTATTCCGGCGATTCCCCCCCAGGTGGCATATCGTTTCCTTTAACAGGGCGATTAATAAATCTTCCTGCTCCGGTATCCCGTGGGGACAAGAACCGGTTATGGAAAATGGTTTCAACCACAAACCTGTTGAATGAATCCTTCGTACATTTTCCTTGATTACTATGAACAAATCTCTGAAATGCCGGCCGGGCTTTAAACCGGTCCTCCTCACATTCCTGGCAATCATCATTCTCATGGTTCCGGTAGTTTTTGCTGAAGGGAATGGTAATTTCGGGAGAGTTGATCCGCTTACTACCCTGCCGGAACTTAACAGCAGCAGCGTGTCCGTCGGGAACGTAACTGTGCCGCCGCAATACCAGAACACACCGGCTCCAATTACGGTTTTCAAAGTTGAAGTGACCGCGAGTTCCCTTCCCGGCCCCCGCGACATGGCGTACGGCCCGAGTGTGATTGGTCTCTCTATCGATCCACTCACTCTTGTGGTAGTCATTATCGTGATTCTGATTGCAATTGCCGGCTGTCTGTATTACCGGAAAAACCAGGACAGGAAGACGTGATCCCGCTTTAACAGGAAGATTATTTCCTGTTTTTGCTCTGTAGAATTCATATCTTTAAGCTCTGTGAAAATTCTCTTATCCTTATTTTATTGCATATTTTCCACTAAAGGGGGAGAATGACCCCCACTCACCTCCGGATGGGATGGCAGCCTAAGGGGGGTCGCCCCCATGATCCGAAAAAAAACTGGTCTCAATTTGGTATTTCGACCGATCAGTATTTTCAATCAGGGTCTGTTATTTTTTTTTTCGCGATCAAAGGGTGTCAGTAAACCTGCCAACAGTTGGATAATTATCCAACTATTGGATTTTTATCCAACAGCAAATCATTTTTTCCGACGTGGGCTTTCCGGCAGATCAGTCAAAGGTCACTTGAAAAATTTCTGGCAGGGGATGAGGGGGTGATTGAAATTTTTTTGCCGGAACGCGATTGCAATCCAAAAACCTGTGCCACTGGTGATGCAGATACGCCTTCACCCTGATTCGCGCAGAATTGTGGTTGCACCTGAGCGATCGTTTCAATACCGCTGAAACTCCCGGGGACGCTATGACTGCAGCCTGCAAAGAGCGCTGATAAGGGTCGGCCCGAAAGAACAGGTCAGGGTTCTTCGGGTTGATGGGGCAGGAAGAGGGCTTCCCCGCATGCGAACTACGACATCTACAGAACCCTGTTTTTCTATCTATAATGACAATGCCCTCATTTTATCGGGGGCTACCGACAAGCTCTCATTTTTATTTGTGGCAGTAAATATGGTTATGAAGAACTATGGGAAGTGGCCGGAGACGAAATTTTGAAGGCGATGATGCACCTTACCTTCCCGAACGTTATCAACAGCTGATTAATGCTAAAAAACAGCGCCGGATCATCAGGAAGATTGCAGCGGCCTGTTGCATCATTGCGGTTATCGCTGTTATTTTTCTTCTGTTTTTTTGCAATTTCTCCGGTATTCTTCCAAGCTCATTACCTGAGATCTCCGCACTGCCGGTATCCCCGACGGCCAGCATGACGCCTGCTGCCCCCATGAATGCCTCCATTCCTGAAACACCGGCGATTGTTCTCGGATCCGGATTGTCCGCTTCATCGGACCGAGGCCTGCTCCCGCTTTCCCGGGCCATCGATCTCATACACCTGGAATTCCCGACAGAAAAATTTTTGATCTCCCGGGTGAACCTGACAGAATCTGCCGGAAAAAAACGGTATGAATTTGAGATCGTATCTCAAGCGGGTTCTGGCAGGCAGGACCGGATAATTGCAAATCTTGACGCAGTCACCGGAAACCCCTATACCCCGGGACAGGAATCAGCAAAGTTCTCATCAGAACAGGTGATGCAGATCGCGACAAAATTCTTTTCACCGCAGAAAGTCGATCAGGTACGCGTCAGGTATAGTGATAATCCTGGATCAGAACCATCGTGGCACTTTTTATTAGTCAAGGATGGCGCACCCCTGCTTTCCGGCTCCCTTGACCCGGAGACCGGCTCAATTCTTTCCTACTCCCGCGAGGTATCTCCAACTGATCGTCCAAGAGATCCTGTCCTCTCGTTATCGGCAGCTCAGAAAGTTGCTGACCGGGCGATTTTGGCATGGAACGGGGACCTCACGGTCAGCCTGGGCAGTGGACGGTACGAGCCTGCAAATGCTACCGGATCACCGGTTGCAGGCCGGTATCTTTTTGAATACAACCGGATGGTCCAGGATATCCCCTGCGATATTGATGGATTCTCCCTCGCAGTCGATTCTGCAAACGGGGATATTACCGGATACGAGCGAAGGTGGAACGATCCCGAGAATGCGTTTTCCGCTACTTCAGAATCTCTTGTGACAAAGCGGGAAGCAACGTTTGCAGTTCTTCAGAATGCAAGCGAGCTCGTCCCGGCATCTGCGCAACGTATGCAGATCCTGTCCGCTCAGTTGTTATGGAAAGACCTGCATAACCCCGGTCAGACCCCGCGACCCGGAACGATCCCGCTTGCCTGGAAAGTGATCTTTGACGATGAAACTCTTCGCGCCCGACAGCCCCCTGCTACGGCAACCGGCTGGGTTGATGCGCAGTCCGGTGCGATCATCAGCACCGATTACCCCCGCTGATGTTCCGGTCTCAAACACTCTCTACGGATATACCTGGTTTCCGTGGTGCAGGTGGCTGTGTATGACAGCGACGACGGAATAGTGTAAGAGAATCTGGAATGACAGAATTGTTTCCCGTAGGGAAAATAAAAAAAGTTAGTAGAGGGTGTTTACTGCCAGAATTGATGCCGGGGCAGTGCGGACAACCGAGAGTGCCGCTCCGATAGCCGGTTTGATCTCTATCTGGAACTGATCGTTCTTGACAATGTGGTTGGTTGGCTGAGCCATGATGTCAAACTGCTCTCCTTTCTCAAGTACATCGTCGTTGGTTACTTCATTCTGGACCTTGGCAATGGACCACTGCCCGGCATTTGGTGCAGTGTTTTTGCCAACGCGAGACAGGGTTTCAAGCGAGGATGCGTTACTGTACGTAAGCACCACTTTGTCAAAGTCGACATTTGTCCCGCCGGGAGCTAATGCTGCGGAGAAGTTAATCATATTTATGTAGCTTCCTGTAGTTCCGGTACCGTAGACGTTACCGACGATCTCAAGGGTCGAACTCGCCTGCTGTACACCCGTGTGGACAACTTCCTGGCTTTTCTGGGTTGTGAAGAAACCAGCACCGAGCACTACGTACGAGAACACCGCTGCGACGACAACGAATGCAATGAGCACAATTGCCGCTTCAAGTCCGGTGAATGCGTTATCATTGGAATAGCCTTTTTTCATAGGTCACCATCTTCATGGACAGGATATGAGAAATTCTCCAATCCTTACAACTGATTAACACCGGATATATACATAGTTTACCAAATGCAATGCGAATTGGGCCTAAATCAAATTAAAAATGTTTTTATATTGTTACGTGTAGATAAGGATTTTTGATGATCCGCGGGATTAAAATTATGAGAGATAACACGGGAGACCCCGGTAAGATAATGCGAAAAAGGTCCGTCGATTCCTATGAAAATAACGGTTCTTTTTGAACAATATTTCTAAAAAAAGATTTTTTTTAAAATTGGTGAGCGGAAACCGGTTTTTCAGCAGCGATTACAGGTATATTCCACAGCAAGTGCAGTTTTGCGCATATCGCCCCGGATCTGCTTTTTTCCACCCGCAATAAACCACTTCTGGCATTTAACACAATGTTTCGGCCGGATTTTATCCAGACTTTTCATGGGGATCTCAAGAACAAATTCTGTTTTGTTCCACTCTTCTGGGGGCTTCTCTGCATTTGCCTCGTAGGTGGCGACGAACTCCATGATCTGATGGGGGGGTACACCCAGGTCCACGAATTTCTTGAAAACGAAATAATTGAAGATCAGCCAGGACAGGTCCGAGCGGTCGAGGACTCCTTCGTATTCCCCGAATGCTTCGTCGAAATCCTCGAGCGAACAACCGCAGAGCGGACACTTGCCGCCTACAAGTTCGTCGAGAAATACTTCTTCCTGGCACCCCGGACAGGTGGTGTGCGGGGATTGCATGCGTGATGTCATATTGGCTCCCGGATGGTTACTGGTATCTGGTATTTGTATAAATACAATTGGTAAAACTGCGTTATACAGGATTGTGGTCATACTATTGATCGGGCAGGGTGATAAGAGTATCACCAGTACCTATACCCGACGATAAAAATGTTGTGGGACAATAATTATTCTGCAGGTGCATCGCCCTGCTCCATAACAAGTGAGCCGAAGATCACTTTTTCGAGCACCTGGGAGACGTACTTGATATGCATCGCTTTCTCCAGATCCTCATTTCTGTGGATATCTGCCCAGAGCTGGAGGCGCATGAGGGAAAACCGGAACCGGTCCAGGGTCTCGTCATCGAGACTCATAGCTTCCCGGTAGATTGATTCAAGCAGATCCGGAAATGCAAGCGGATTCTCCAGTGCTGCTATCACTCCCTTATAGATGGGGAGCGGCTGCTCCCGGCCGGTGAGAATCCGCAGATAATCCATTATCATCCCTCAACGATTCTGGTGAGTTCCTGCATGACCTGATCAACGCTCTTCCATGTCGGGCTGTCGCCGCGCCGGATGATGAACGGCCGGCCTTCGTCGCCAGCCTTGCGCATCTCGATATCCAGCGGGATCGCCCCAAGGAACGGAACGCTGAGTTCCTCTGCAATCTTTTTACCCCCGCCTTTGCCGAAGAGATCGATCTGTTCTCCACAGTGAGGGCAGAGCATCCCGCTCATGTTCTCGATGATGCCGATGACCGGGAGGCCGAGTTTCTCGATGAACTTGGCGGACTTGCGGGCATCCATGGTGGCGACGTCCTGCGGGGTCGTGACCACGACCGCTCCCCGGACATTGGGGGCGAGCTGTGCAATGGTCAGCGCTTCGTCACCGGTGCCCGGGGGGAGATCAACAACGAGATAGTCAAGCGGCCCCCAGTTCACTTCCGAAAGGAACTGCTGGATCGCTGCCATCTTCATGGGGCCGCGCCAGATGATGGGCGTACTGGTGTCGGGCAGGAGAAACGCCATGGAGATGACCGAGAGGTTCCCGGTAACATGGACGGGCTCAATGCGGTTATCCATCATGGCGAGCTTGTGATCCTCGATTCCCAGCATCTTGGGAACATTGGGACCGTGCATATCGAGGTCGAGGAGACCGACTTTCTTGCCGTGGGCGGATAGCGCGTAGGCAAGATTGACCGAAACGGTCGATTTCCCGACTCCCCCTTTGCCGGAAAGCACCATGATGACATGCTTGACGTCAATCTCTGCCTTGGGCGGGAGCCCGGCCTTCCCGTTCTTTGCCGATGCACAGGTTGTTGCGGTCGGGCAGCTCGAGCACTCCTTCTTGCACTCCTCCTCTGCCTGCGGTTTTTTGGTATTGTTCTTTGTCATGGGTTGCCTCCAGTAAAAACAACTGTGTACTCTCACCAGTTGTCTGCACAAGACAATAAAGATGTGGAGATTGTAGCAAACGGGAAGGCACGGATCCGGGAATCTGCCGGCTTCGTCACCATTAAGATGTTCTGGCACAGATTGACGGTGATATGCAGAGACCTGCCCCCATCCGGGTTCCGGATCCAGAAATGGAATCTGCAATCCGGATGCAGACCGAACTCCGGGAATCGCTTCTCTCACCTCTTGCAGCCCGGAGTGGCGGGGCGGTTCGTCGTTTCGGAAGAAAGCCCGAGGATATCCGGACACCCTATTCGCGGGATGCAGACCGGATCGTCCATACCCGCGCCTATACCCGGTACATCGACAAGACCCAGGTCTTTTACCTTGTGGAAAATGACCATATCACCCACCGGGTCATCCATGTCCAGCTGGTCTCAAAGATTGCCCGAACCATCGGGAGATGTCTCCGTCTCAACGAGGACCTTATCGAGGCGATCGCGCTCGGCCATGATATCGGTCATATCCCTTACGGTCATTTTGGTGAGACATGTCTCTCGGAAATCTGCGAACAGCACGGGATTGGGAAATTCTTTCACAATGTCCAGAGCGTCCGGTTTCTCGACCGGATAGAAGACTGCGACCTCACACTCCAGGTGCTCGACGGGATACTCTGTCATAACGGGGAGGCCGATGATGTGAGGATCGAACCGGAGCGCTGCGGGAGCTTTATGGATTTTGACCGGAAAGTGACTGACCATGCGAACGGATCGCGCTCGCGCCCACCCATGACGCTGGAAGGATGCGTTGTGAAGTTCGCCGACACCATTGCGTACATTGGCCGGGATCTCCAGGATGCCCGCGAGATTGGGTTGATCGGGAACGATACGCCCATCCCGGAGACCTGCGGGGAAGTGCTCGGACACGATAACGGCCAGATCATCAATACCCTGATTTATGATCTGCTGGAGAACAGCGATGCCGAAGAGACCGGATATATCTCCTATAGTCCTGAAGTGGAGAAATCCTTAATCGAACTGCGGGCATTTTCCCGCGTGCATATCTACAACAACCCGGCGCTCACGACAGAACGGGAGAAGATCCGGAGAATGTATGCCACGCTCTTTTCTGCATGCCTTGAGGATCTTGAACGCGGGAAGAGGACTGCAAAAATCTTTGCAGACTTTATCGACAGCGTCCCGATAAGTAATAATTATCTTTCGTCTGCTACCCGGCCCGAACTGGTCAGGGATTTCATTGCAGGGATGACCGATCGCTACTTTGCGAGAAGATATGAAGAGTGTGTGATGCCCAGGAAAATTGTCGGGAAGTTTGAAAAAACAGGCTCTGCGGGTTAATCATATTTGCTTTTTGGCCCGGTCCAGCCGGTGAACCCGCAGTAGATGCAGCCCACACCCTCGCAATGGCGGCATTGTTGTTTGGGTGCAGTGACAAGGACAGTTCCGGTCTTATTGCAGTACGTGCAGCCAAGGCCCCCGCAATGCCCGCACTCCGCCGGTTCATACGTCTTTTCAGCTGTCATCTTCGTCAAGGTACCCCTGGAGGGCTGCCAGGAGTTCAGCTGCAGACTGGTAGCGGTCTTTTGGCATCTTCTCAAGGCATTTCATGATAATCTTCTCGACAACCTCCGCCTCGGGGTTATATTCCGAAGGCAGTATCGGGGAATCCCGCAGGATCGCATTACCCACCTCGACGATGCTCTCTCCGCCGAATGGAATTGACCCGGTCACGAGTTCGTAGAACACAACACCCAGCTGGTAGATGTCGGTTCGTTCATCGGTCCTCCCGAATTCGGTTGGTGAAACCTGCTCGGGAGCTGCATACGAGAGGGAGAAACCGGCAATGCTCGATTTCTTGACCTCAGCTGCCAGCACCTTGCTCATCCCCCAGTCGGTTATTTTCGGGACCAGTTCGTCGGTTAAGAGAATGTTGTGGGGTTTGATATCCCGGTGAATGAACCCGTGGTCGTGAGCATAGCGCAGCCCATCCGTAACCCCCGTGATGAGATGAACCGCTTTCCAGACCGGAAGAGGCTTCTCTATGGCTTCAAGCGAGCTTGGGACATACTCCATCTCAACGTAGGGGACAGGGAGAATATTGACTGCAGTCACTTCGACAATGTTCTCGTGGCGCAGGGTCTCCCAGGCCGCAATCTCGTTCAGGAAACATTTGCCCGTCACTTCATCGAAACTGATCGGGATCTTGACAGCAACCCTGATGCCGTCAGTCTTCCTGATCGCTGAGAATACCCAGGCAATACCCCCTCTCCCAATGAACATGATATCGGTGTACTTGTTCTCCAGTTCCCGGGGAAAGTAGGTTTTCTGGTCGGATGCTGAATGCTGCAGGGCAATATTTGTCTCATCCATTTGTACGGTCTGTGCAGCCTGCGTTGTGGCAGGAGACGGGACATGGTCGATGGCATTTTTTATCATTGATGCTGCCCGTTTGGCCACGGGGGCAATGCCATTCTCCTGCCCGGACTCCGGTTTCTTCCTCCGGAAATACATGATGCCGGCAGCAATTATGACGATGACCAGCGCCAGGGAGAGCACCAGGGTGATAACGGGAATATTCGGCCAGATGCGGGGGAATGAGAACGGGGCCTCCGATGCAGGATTTTCGGCAACCTGATTTGTCCGGGTGGGGAGCGGGGTTGTGGTGATCACAGGAGTTAGCGTAGGCGTGCGGCCCCCGGCATCGGTTGGTTTGAGTCCCGGGCTGCTCCCGGCAACGGCGACTGCAGTATAATAATCCCGCGGATCCATCAGGGGAAATTCATCCAGGACATCCTGACGGGTTTTGTCCCCGGTCTTGATGGTCCCGACACTGACAATGTAAGGCGTTTCCCCGATACCATCGCCATTTGTATCTCTCCCCTGGTAGTCCTTCCAGTAATTTCCCATCCGGCTCTCTGCCTTCTGGCCAAGGTAAGTATAGGTGTATGGAAGGACTGAGCTCCATGTTGAGGTCTGGCTCTCGGATATCACATTCTGGTTGTTGAGGAAGTTGTTCCGGAAGATCAGGTTTGCCGCTGAGGCCGAATCCAGCGAGATCCCCACGGTATTCTTCTGGAATGTGTTCTGCTCAATCCGGTTGTCGGAAGATGATTCGAGCGATATCCCGTATTTGTTGTTCTGGGAAATCTCGTTGCCGGAGATTGTGTTTTTCCGCGAGGATACGAGATATATTCCGTCACCATTGTTTCTGATGATATTGTCGCGGATCGCGTTGTTATTGGAACCAATGTATATCCCGGACGACATCTCGGTGTTCTGGATAATGAAGCCCTGGATGGTGCAGTCATCTGCAAGGATCCGGATTGCATCCCCTTTGCTGCGGGGCTCAATGACCGGTACTCCGTTGCCATTGTCAACACCGATGAGAATGATCTTCTTCTCAAGCCTGATATTCTCATCATAGGTTCCGCTCTGCACCCTGATCGTGTCCCCGTTGCTTGACCAGTCCACAGCATCCTGGATCGTGGAAAACTCTGCGCCGGTCGGGGCAACAATGTGCTCGGCTGCCATCACGGGTATCACGGTACATGCAAGTATGAGCGTGGCGATGACGAGAGCGCGGAGAATTTTGTGCAGAGGGATCATGGATATTCCGGGAATCATGCGGTACTTTGCATTGTTATTTTCAGATGGTGAAACATTTTGTGAGATCCGTTGATCGTGATTGGGCTTATATCATCAGGTCTTTTCCGGGAGTATGAACAGTACCCTAACCCCGGATGAACCTTTTGCAAGTTCGAGAAGATCTCCGTCACGCACCTGCTCTTTTACATTCTTTTCAAGTTTCCGGTTGTTCAGCTGGGTGCCCCCGGTGCTGCCGCAATCCTCGATATACCACACACCGTTCTCGTGAACGAATCTCCCGTGGGGTTTGGATATGCGCGTTACCGCTGTGTAACTTTCGGAAAGGACCACGTCATTATTACCGGATGCAGCTGAATAATCCGCATCGGTTCTCCCGATGTTTACGAGATCGCTCTTTAAGAGGAAGAGTTTCCCGTCATCCTGGCCGCCCAGCACAATCGCCGCAGGCATGTTTCCCAGGACTTCTTTTGAGAGAGCGCCTTTGACCTCGTCGAGCCTTCTCGAGATCTCGCTTCCCACGATCTGTACCCGCGTATTTGAGAAGAATCCGAGGTTCCTTATGATAGCTTCGAGTCCACCGGGGACCAGCGAGTACTGCCAGACCGGGTGAATGCCTTTTGACGTTGGTGCCCCGAGACCGGCATCCTTCTTGATAACCCCGATGCTCAGGAGTTTATCCAGATGTTTTTTCGTGTTCTCGTAACTCGTCTCAATCTCTTTTGAGATGGCCCGGGCATCGCGGGGCTTCTTCTCAATGAATTTTAATATCCTGAGCCGTGCGCTGCTGGAGAGGACATCCAGATACTCTGACAGTTCCTCCAGCGAATCGGATTCTTCGTGAACAATGAGCGTGGGAGACTTATCTGCGGGATTCATAGAGGTCCACCCGGAATGTCATTTATCCGGTTGATGTTTTCTTATGGTTACCGGAAGAGTTAGGCATAACGGTTTATATTTCCTCCCCATAGGTTTGTCCTCTCGGTTGAATGTTCTAACCCCGGGGTTATACACACCAACCCGGGTGATTTTGTGTATTTATCTGCCAGGGCACGATATGTTGTTATCAGGTGCTGCACGAACCGCTGTGCATACACCGACATAACACAACTCCAGAAGGAAATACAACGATGGACACGGGAAAGATTCTGATCGGGTTTGCATTCATCATCCTCTCGGTAGCTCTGATGGTGACTCCTTCAAGCGCACACCAGCAGAGCCCGGACTGCATTGGTGAGAACGGGTTTGTTGTACCCCTTAATGCATCTCCCGCACAGTCTCCCGCTCAGCAGGCACTGCCGGTAGCACCAGGAGCCGGATATTCTGCCATAACCTCACCCGATCAGTTCAGTCTGCCATAAAACTTTCCCGTGTCGGTCAGAAATTTCCCTCATGCCACGCACCAGATACAAGGAGATTACCTAACGAACATCCCCGACACCCAGGGCGGGGGTCCGGGGACATCTCCATCAGGCAACCCCCATCTCCCGCATGAGACAGAAACAGAACATCTCGCTCCAGAGAATGGAAGGATGACAATCCTTCCGCATCATCATTACAAGCCAATTTTCCTAACATTCGTTTATTCTGGAAACCGGTCTTTAACGGGATGATTCATCAGCGTTTTCGTTGTTTTATACCATTTTTCTCATTGGATGTTGCTGTAAACCGATGGAGGCCGTCAGCGGGATGATCCAGCACCCTATTCGCTGTACCAATTCAGATGCTATCTCGATCCGGTTCCCTTTACAGGGCATTGGCCGCAACGGTCTTCCAAAAGCCGATACATATGCCAGTCTTTATTGCCGATCTCAATAAACAGAAAAACCGGAATATCTGTATCATTGTGGGAAATTCATGGGAACCGATATACAAAAAAAAGTGTATGAAATCCTGGAAAGTCCAAACGGGGAGTCACCTGCAGGTCTTTTCATATCCCGGGCTTTACTTTTTCTTATCCTTGCCAATGTCATTGCTGCCGTCCTTGAGACGGATGGCGTTATCTTCCATACATATGGCCGGGTTCTCGACATTATTGCCATTTTCTCGGTGTTTATCTTTGTTGCAGAATATATTCTCCGCGTCTGGTGCTGTACCCAGAATCCTGCATACGGATCACCCGTTATCGGCCGGCTCAGGTACATGGCAACCCCCACTGCGCTTATCGATCTCTTCGTTGTCCTGCCATTCTTCATCCTCCCCTTTGTTGCTTCCCCGTGGCTCCATTCGTTCATAAGGTTCTTCCGTATATTCTGGATCCTGAAGATCGGGCATTACACGCGGACACTCGGAACCTTTTTCAGGGTCTTTAAAGCAAAAAAAGAAGAGATATTCATTGCTTTTTTTGTCATGCTGGTCCTGCTCGTCATTGGATCTGCACTCATCTTCCTGGCGGAACATGATGCCCAGCCCACAAAATTCTCAAGTGTACTTGCGTCCATGTGGTGGGGTATCGAAACCATGGCAACGATAGGATATGGCGACATGGTGCCGGTCACCCCGATGGGAAAAGTTATTGCCAGTTTTGTTGCCCTTGTCGGGATCGGATTGTTTGCCCTGCCTGCTGGACTTCTTGCGTCAGGGTTCATTGATGAATACAACAAGAAGAACTGTGACAAAGAAAAAACCTGCCCGAACGTCTGCCCGCACTGCGGCAAAGAGATCGATGACCTGCTCAAGGAAAAGGATCCCTGACGGTCCAAATCAAGCCAGCAGATCCATGTATCCTGCATAGGATCTTTTTTGGAAAACTGGTTTCGGGACAGAAACGGATTGCCTTATTTGGATTCATTAATTTTATACTGTCAGCACCCTATGGTGTAACTGTGCAGTCCCCCTTTTGGGGACCCTGAGGTCAGATTCGTATGACAACTGCAATGAAGATCCCGATATCCTACCCGGAAACCGCTGAAGTTCTCAAGAAGTATCTCAAACTGCGAGGCTCACCGGTTGCATTCCGGTTTGCCCGGAAAAAAGAGGAGATCCCGGCCGGTATGGAGAAACTCGACAAGACCATCCGGCACTGTTCGATGGTAGGCCTTGCAAGAAACGAGGGCCGCATATTCTATGCGCTGGCAGAGAACCATGAATGTAACGGGGGTGCCTGGTCGCTCGGGCTCAAAGAGATAACAGAGACCCTCAAGAGCGGGGATTTCTATTATCGTCTGGGCAAGTTCGAGAGCTCGGCAGCCTGCAAGCGGACGATCGACCGGGTCGCCCATCTTGAGACCGGCGAAACCTATGCAACCCTGTATGCCCCTCTCGAAAAAACTCCCTTCGACCCGCAGGTTGTCCTGATCATTGCAACCCCCTGGGCGATGCTGAAACTCTCCCAGAGTTCCCTCTTCCGTACAGGCGGCCGCCTCAATGCGGAATTTGCCGGCATCCAGTCGGTCTGTGCTGATACCTGTGCACAGACGTATCTCAACGGCCATGTGAACTTCTCGCTCGGATGTGACGGGTCGCGGAAGTTCTCGGGCATTGAGGATGGCGAGATGGTGATGGGTATCCCGGCAGAGCTCCTTCCCGAACTGACAGAAGCGCTCAAAGTTGTTGCTGCAGCACCAGGATCCAAATAATTTTCACGGGAACCCTGTTTTTTCTCCCGGTTTGCCAGGTGCCCCCGGCCCCCGCCCCGTTGATATCCGGCTACCCCCCCCATCCCCCCACCCGAATTTTCTGAAAAAATTCCGTGTTACGCCGGATGACGTATGCACAATGCCCTGCCCGGCAGTGTATCAGACAGGAGGTACCCCCCACCCGTTTTGAACGTGTTGGGGGGGATACCCCTCCCCCAGGATTGTCCCGTTGGGGGGCAGGGGGGTGTCCCGCCATAGCAAAAATGAGTAACCTGCTCTTTTTTTGACCTATTTTCACGGCTCCCGGTTCAGAGTTTCCGATAGTTGCGGGATCTCCATTGACCTACCCAAAAACGGGAAGCATGGGAGATTTTTGGTCGGGCGGGGGTAGTGGTACCCCCTCCCGCTCTGAACCGGGTGAGGGGGATACTCCCCGTATTAAAAAAAGAGGGCGGGGGGTCACCCCCCTGCCCCTACGATCCTGGAAGAAGAAGAGAACGATCAGATAATCTTCGATCCGGCGGTCGGGCCGGGCTTGCATTCGAAGACTTCGGTGATCTTGACAATAACAAGCGACCGGGCGGGGAGGGCCGGATTCTTCTTGTTGATCTTCTCCTTCATCTCCTCGTACTCCTTGCCGCTGTTCCTGATCGAAGTGACACCCTTGATCTGGAAACATCCCTTGATCTCCGGGCCCCAGATGTAGATGGCAATCTTCGGGTTCACCCGCAGGTTCGAGAGGCTCTTGTTCATGAAATTGTCCGTGATCCAGATGGTCTCGTCATCGATCAGCTCAACAACGCCGAGGGGAATAACGTTCGGGGTTCCGTCTTTGGAAGCGGTTGCAACCGGAAATACCTTCATCTTTGAGAAGGCCTCTTTCATCTCTGCAGTCAGTTTTACCATAGGTGCATCACTATCTCTCCGTCGGGATTGTGCAACCATATACTTTACGGTTATTCTCCTGCACTAAACCGGGTTTGATTGACTTTCTGGTTCCATTCATCCGCCCGGTTCTCCGGATTGTTTTTCATTATCGCGGGATTCGTGTGTCCGTTCATTCCAGTTCTGATATATGCATGCCATTATTCCCCCAATCGCTTCTCTTATCACCCTGTGCGCCCAATCAGTCTGTGTGATGCGCGAGCCGCCGGTGAAAAAGATCCTCTACTGGTGTGAACACTGCAATATCCCTCTTGTTGCAAAGAGCTGCGCGTGCGGTCAGGACGGGAAGAAGATCGAACTCCTCCAGCCTTATGATCTCCGCCCCGCCCTGAGAGCAGATGCAGATCTCATCCGGTCACTCATCCAGAAGAGTTTCGGCCCCGTCCCGCTTGCGAAGATCCTCCTCCTGAACAAGACCGGGGGGGTTGACCGGTCCGATCTCGTGATTATGAACGGCGAACGGTTTGGCTGGCTCACGTTCGATCCGGTTGAGCGGGCATTCAGTCTCGATATCACGCCCGAAGCCCTCCCGTTTCTCGTATCTCATGCAACAAAAGGGATCGTGGATCTCGATCTCCACACGGATATCCGTCGGGAGCAGGGCCGTATTGGCGGGAAACGCATACCCCTCAAAACCGCACTCCCGGGCGGGACCGTCATTGTCCGGTACAAAGGCAAATACGGGACCGGCATGGTAAAAGACGGCTCGATCAAGGTCAAGGAACTCATCCCGGTTGTGCCGTCAACTCCCAGAAATCCCGGCTGGGATGAGGTTATCGAGAAGAACCGGTATCATCTCAAGAACCTTGAACGCAACGCGGTCAGGGCGATAAAACAGCACATCTCTGACCGGCCCACCGCAAATGTTTCGTTCTCAGGTGGAAAAGACAGCACGGCCGTCCTCCACCTTGCCCGCAAGGCCGGGATCACGAAGGCATTTTTTATTGACACCAATCTTGAATTTCCCGAGACCCTTGAGTTTGTCCGGTCCCAGGGCGTTGAGATCATTGAAAAGGCCGGCGATTTCTGGCAGGCGGTCGAGAAAGCCGGCCCCCCCGGGAAGGATAACCGCTGGTGCTGCAAGTTCCAGAAGCTGCGTCCCCTTAAACTCTATCTTGCCGGGATCGGACCCTGCATCACGATACAGGGAAACCGGTGGTATGAATCCTGGAACCGGGCAACGCTGGAGGAGACCAGCCAGAACCCGGACAACCCGCTACAACTCAACATGTCGCCGATCCGGAACTGGCGGGCACTGGAAGTGTTCCTGTACCTGTGGTGGCAGAAGGCAGCAATGAACCCGCTGTACGAGGAGGGCATCGAGCGGATCGGGTGTTACCTCTGTCCTGCGATGCTCGAGAGCGAATACGAGATGATCCGGCGGTCGCACCCGGAGTATGCCCGGCGCTGGGATGCATTCGTGGAATCCTGGGCTGATAAGAAGGGGCTGCCGGATGCCTACTGCCGGTTCGGCCTCTGGCGCTGGAGAGAACTTCCCCCCAAGATGCGGGAACTCTGCCGGGCTAAGGGCATACCGCTCAATGCAGACAATACACTGCACGCGGAACCCGGAAAGGAACGGAAGAAGAAGACCCCGGAAATAACAACAGAGATCAGGAGCGAACCAAAGATGGAGACGGGCATTACCGGAAAACCGGCAGACCGGCTGGATGCCGAGGCGATCCGCAGGGATTTCCCCCTGCTGTCAGATATCATTTACCTTGACAATGCGGCAACGAGTCTTTCACCGGAGCCGGTCATACAATCCATGATTGAGTTTGAGCGGAACTACCGGGCAAATGTCGGGCGGGGTGTTCACCGCCTTACCCAGATAGCTTCCCAGCGGTACTGGCATGCCCACGAGAAAGTTTCCGAGTTTATCGGTGGCAGAGAAGGGATGACTGTCTTTACCCGGAACACCACCGAATCCATCAACATGGTAGCCCAGGGCCTTTTATGGAAATCAGGCGATCGCGTAGTATCCACGATTCTTGAACATCATTCCAACCTGCTGCCCTGGTATCACCTGGACCGCCGGGGTGTTGCAACGGACATCATCGGGATCGGGGACAATTATGCTCTCGACCTCGCAGCGCTGGAAGCTGCTATAACCGATACCACCCGTCTCGTTGCAGTAACGCACGCCTCAAACGTGCTCGGGGTCATCACTCCCATCCGCGAGATTGCAAAGATATGCCATGACCGCGGCGTCCTGCTGCTCGTGGATATGGCCCAGACCGTCCCGCATATGCCGGTCGATGTCTCCCGTCTCGGCTGCGACTTCTGTGCATTCTCGGGCCACAAGATGCTGGGCCCCACCGGCACCGGCGTGCTCTGGATGAAAGAGCCGGTCATCGAACCCCTGCTCCTCGGGGGAGGCATAGTTGAGGATGTGACGGGAACCGGTTACGTCCTCTCTGACGGATACCAGCGTTACGAGGCAGGCACCGGCAACATAGCCGGTGGCATCGGCCTCGGGGTTGCCGTCGATTACCTGAAAAAAGCGGGCATGGATCGGATCCGGGATCATGAACTGGCCCTTACAACCCGGGTTGTCGAAGGTCTCCGCAGGTTCGACCGGGTACACCTGTATTCTCCGGAGAGGCCGGAAGAGCGGGTGGGCGTTGTCTCGTTTACAATCGATGGGATCCATCCCCACGAGATTGCACAAAGGGTTGACGAGATGGCCGACATCATGATCCGGTCCGGCCACCACTGCTGCATCCCGCTCATGCGATCGCTTGGCCTCCCCGACGGGACTGCACGGGTGAGCCTTGGTCCCTACAATACTGAAAGCGATGTTGATCTCTTCCTCGCAACCATTGAAGAGATCCTGCGGTGAAATGAGAGCGCCTGACTTTTTATCTCTGCTTTTTTCTCAAGGGTTTATTATCCCCAAATCCCCCATATTAGAACCGGAATACAAAAATCCCGGGATCCGGGGATCCCGGTATACGTGATCTCTCATGAAAGCAAAACAGCTGTTCGATCTTTTCACACTTGTGCGTGAGAAGCACCCGCTTGTCCATCATATCACGAATTACGTCACGGTCAACGACTGTGCCAATATCACCATGTGTGCCGGTGGTGCGCCCGTCATGGCGGATGCCCCCGAGGAAGTAGTGGAGATGGCCGGTGTTGCAGGAGCGCTTGTCCTGAACATCGGGACGCTCAATGCAGCCCAGGTGGAGTCCATGATCCTTGCCGGGGGTATGGCAAACGACCGGAAGATTCCCGTCATCCTCGATCCCGTGGGTGCCGGGGCAACGGGGTTCCGGACAAAAACTGCCGAGCGTCTCCTCTCAGAACTGAAAATCTCGATTCTCAAGGGAAATGCCGGCGAGATCGGTGTTCTTGCCGGCTCAGGGGGAAATGTGCGGGGTGTCGACTCCCATGGCATGTCCGGTGACCCGGTTGCCGTTGCCCGGGAATTTGCCCGCGCAGAAAACATCACGGTTGTAGCAAGCGGGGCAACGGATATCGTCACCGACGGAAAACGGGTTCTGCTCGTAAAGAACGGCCACCCCATGATGGGCAGCATCTCCGGCACCGGCTGTATGGCAGCATCCGTTACCGGTGTCTTTGCGGCAGAATCATCGGATCCCGTTCTTGCATCGGCAACAGCACTGGCTGCATTCGGGCTTGCTGGTGAACGGGCGGCGGCGATTGCCAGGGGGCCGTTCACGTTCAAGACTGCACTCTTCGATGAGATGGCCCTGCTCACTCCCGCAGATCTTGCCTCCGGTTTCCGGATCTCGTCCCCTGAATGAGAAGCCTCACTCATGAATTACGACCTGTACGTTATCACGGATGAGACAATCTCCGGCGGGCGTTCTCATCCCGAGATTGCCCGGCTTGCCGTTGCCGGGGGAGCAACGGTTATCCAGCTACGGGACAAGAGCCGGCAGAGCGGTGAGCTCATATCGATAGGTCGTGAACTGAGGGAGATCACCCGGGCCGGAGGAGCCGGTTTTATCATCAACGACTATCCGGATGTAGCTCTTGCCTGCGGGGCTGACGGCGTTCATCTCGGGCAGGGGGATCTCAGTCCTGCCGTTGTACGGCAGCATGTCCCCCCGGGTTTTATCATCGGGGTCTCGATCGGGAACCAGGATGAGGCCTTGAAAGCCGAACAGGACGGGGCGGATTATATTGCCCTCAGCCCGACGTTCTCCACGGGCTCAAAACCGGATGCAGGCCCCGGTCGCGGCTGCGGGATGCTTGCGGATATCTGTCGGCATGTATCAATTCCTGTCATTGCCATCGGCGGGATAGGGCCTTCGAACATTCCTGATGTGATCCACGCCGGCGCAGAGGGGATTGCGGTCATATCAGCCGTTGTTGCCAGGCCGGATATTCCAGGTGCTGCAAGAGATCTTGCCGCGATGGTGGCGTCCGAGAAGCAAAAGAGGCGATCATGAACGCACTCTCCCCGCGCAGGTTCGTCCTGCACGAGCATTTCAGCAAACACCATCATTTCGATCTCCGGCTCGAAAAGGACGGATCCCTTGCAAGCTGGGCGGTACCTAAAGGCCTCCCGGATCAGGCCGGGGAGCGTCGGCTTGCTATAAGGGTGGAAGATCATTCCCTGGATTACATCGGTTTTACCGGAACGATTCCCGAAGGGGATTACGGGGCCGGTGAAGTCCGGATTGCTGACAGCGGGTACTATGACACGCTCCTCTGGACTCCGGAACGGATTGAGGTGGTCTTTCATGGCAATTCCCTTACGGGAAAATATGTCATTATCCGTTTTTCAAAGGCCGGCGAAAATGACTGGTTAATTCTGAAAGCAAAGCAGGAATAACAACCTCATGACTGACTATTCGCTCTGCCCACTCCAGAAAACCGGCAAAAAAGATTTTGGTCCGGTCTGAAATATGATGGATGTGAGGAGAAGGCACGGATAATAAGATATAATTAATCTTCAGATCCATGTTGGAATTATACGATCCATATGCAGAGTTGACATGCCGATGAAGACCATCTCCCCTCAAAAGACCCTCGGGCTCTCAGTGATTGCTCTGCTCACGATAGGTATCGTGCTCCTCTCGATCTTCTCCTTAAAAAACGGGTATTACAATATATTTCCCTATTTCTACATCCTGCCCATCCTGATCCTTGCGTATTTTCAGCCCCGCTACGCCGTGTATTTCACGGTCCTCCTAGGCTGGGTCTTCCTCGGGCTTGTAAGCCTGTACGGGCCTGCCGATATCCAGCTCTATGCGGCAAGTGTGGCGTTCTTCTACATCTTTGTCTCCCTTGGGATCATAATCTCTGCTTACTCAAGCCAGCTCCTCCAGGAGCGGAAATACCGGGAGATCTTTGAGAATTCCCAGGCCGGTATCCTCACCTTCGAAGCCGAGTCCCAGAAGATCCGCGAGGTCAATGCCCATTCGGCCGAGATCCTCGGCCACACCCCCGATGAACTCAAACAGCAGCATTTTTCATCGCTTATGCTCGACGTGGAACAGGAGTCCCGGTTCATGAAGAGCATCCGGCAGGACGAGAAGATCACCGATATGGAGATAGCCCTCCGGAGGAAGGACCGGACGGTTGTCTGGGTGATGCTGACCGCTGCCCTGACAAAAGACGGTAACGTGATCTGTTCCCTTGTTGACATCACCGAAAGGAGGCGCAACAAGGACGAGCTCATCGAATCCGAACTCCGCTACCGGACCCTCTTTGACGGGGCGAGCGATGCTATCTTCCTCCATGACATCGACGGCAGGATCTATGAGACCAATATCATCGCAACCCGGTACCTGGGCTATACCAAGAAGGAGCTGATGAAGATGCGGCTCCACGACCTGGATGCAGATCCCGAGCATTTTCTCGACCCTAAGACGGTTGAATCCTTCCAGGCACGGGGTCACATGCTGTATGACCGGGTTATGAAGAGGAAGGACGGATCCACGATTCCTGTTGAGATAAGCAGCAGGATAACCGAATATTTCGGTATGCCTGCCGTCATGAGCACCGTGCGGGACATATCGGAACGCAGGGAGTGCTGAATCCTTTTTTGGCGAGCGCTACCGGCCGGTTCTCCCTGTGATCAGAGCGCCGGGCCGGATTCCTGCCGTCAGATATAATGGGATAAACCTCCAACCCTGAACTATGGATTCCGTAACCCTGAAAAGAGCGTTTTTTACGGGATGTAAATGTTTTTGTATCCTGCTGCTCGGCGTTATCGTTGTTCTGGGCTGGCTCATCCTTCTCCTTGCCGGCGTCCAGCTCCTGGGGACGTACTTCCCCGTCCTGGTACCCATGGTAACGGAATGGCAGAGTCTCATGACCGGGTGTTTTATCGCGGCAATGCACTATCCCCTGGTGGTTTTTCTCCTCCTTGCCTATGGGGGATTTCTTCTCCACCGGTTCAGATGGGATGAGTGGTTTTAGATATCTCTAGTATAGCGTCGATACACCCCTTTTCCTCCATCTGCGGCGTATTCTCCGGGAAGGTCCCTGCACCGGGATTACATCCCGAGCCCATTTACCGGCCTGATGAGTGAGCTGTTATCGTGTTTCGGGTCATTCACCCGTCCGGATACCGGATAGATCTCCATCTCCTCTGAAATCGTGGTGGAAAGGAATCGGTCCAGATCTCCCGGAGTGAGGGGGGTGCTGTTCAGCCATTCCTCTTCATCCCCAAAATCCAGGATGACCGGCATCCTCTCATGGATCCGCGCCATACCTCCGGAGGCCTTCGTGGTGATGATTGCATACGTATACTGCTCTTTTCCCTGTGTATCTCTGCAGGCAGCATAGAGCCCGGCGAATGCGAAGAGGGGTCTTTCCCTGAAGTGGACATAAAAGGGGATCTTACGGTGTCCCTCCCGTTTCCACTCATAAAACCCGCTTGCGGGAACGAGACAGCGCCTGTGTGCAAGAAGGTTCCGGAAGAGGGGGTTTTCGGCAAGGGTCTCTATCCGCGCATTGATCGGGCGTATGTCTGCCGCCGAGGACTGCGTGTCAGAAGGGATGAGTCCCCACTGCATCGGGTTCATCTCGGCCTTTTCACGCTGTACGATGACCGGCATAACCTGGGACGGGGCAACATTGAACCTGGACCTGAGCCCGAGCATGGGATCATGGACGCGGAACCGGTTGCCGAGATCGTCGATGCAGACCAGGGAATACCTGCCACACATAATTAAAAATCCTTCCCCGGACAAGGTCATCAACATTACGGTTAATGACTGCAGAAACCGATCTTCCGCAGGGGAGATCCTGAAATTTCCATAAAAAGAGCACGTATCCCGCGGGGATTCTGAATACTGGAAGCCGCCGGGGGGAATTGAACCCCCGACCTGCTGATTACGAATCAGCCGCTATGCCGCTAAGCCACGGCGGCCCAATACCTCACAATATCGACCTTTGCGCTAATAAAATATGTGTCCGGGACTCTTCACGAGTACCCGCTCAGGGCGGTCACATTATCCTTGCCGGTAGTCTCCTTCGGGGCAATGGTGCCGAACTTGGACTCGTAATCGGCAATGGTCTTGGTGAGCACTGCGAGGAGGTTCTTTGCATGCGGCGGGGTGATCGAGACGATCGCCTTGGCCCGGGCCTGGTTGACCTGCGGGAGCTGGTGGAGGAACATGAACGTGAACTCATCGTCCTTGTACGCGATCTGTATCATATTGCTGTACACCGGATCGAGCGTAGGGGGGATATTGACCGAGATTTCCTGGCCTGACATAGGTACTGGTTGGCAGTACAGGTATGAAAAGATGGTTATCGGCATGCGGGCACCCCCAGTTTATCCAATAAATATAATCCCCTCTCGTTCCCACGTTTAAACGAGGAATTATCCTGGCGGAAGAACGGGCATATGTCACGATCTCGGATCTGGTGCGGGTGCATGCCTGCCCGGTCCGGTTTTACTATGAACAGAACGATCCTGTTGCGGAATCCGACCGGTACGCTGTCTGCAAGCAGTTGTCGTATCATCTCGGCAGTGTTCTTGACGGTGAGAGCATCTGGGATGAGATCGGTACCGTCCGCCCATCCATTGATCCGGCACTGAAGGAATTTCTCGGGATCTGCATCACGGCCTGCGCCAAAAGTGAATGGAAACCGGCAGCAGAGACCGATGTGCGGGTAGTCTCGCATAAGCACGGGATCGCCGGCATGATCGACCGTGTTACCGGCGACGGTGCATTCTCGATCGTCCGGGCTTCGGGTGCAATGCCGCTGGGCACCTATGCCGCGGACCGCCTCCGGATAGCGGCCATTGCGCTCTGCCTTGAAGAGATGACCGGAAAAGAGGTTCCCGGCGGGAATGTCGAGTATATTCCCGATGGCGTGACCCGTTACCACGCGGTTCAGCCCCGGGACCGCCGGCAGATCCTTGCCACGCTCCACAAGTACCACGCCATCATCGAAGGACAGATGCCCGAACACCCGCTCAATGCTCCCTGCAACCGCTGCAAATACAAGGAGAAATGCGAGAGCAGCGTCGGGAAGCGGCTGAGCGAGCTCCTCTAGGCAAGCGATGGCAACCGGGCGGGATCAGTTGTGGCCGGGATCCTGCGATTCCGGTACAAACCGGTAAGCCCCGTCGGGAACCAGGATCTCAAAGCGTGCCCCGCGTCCCGGCTGGCCGGTCTCATGGATCGAAATACCGGTGATGGAAAGGATCTGCCGCACCAGGAACAACCCCGGAACCGGGGTCTTTCCGGTATCCCGCTCAAAGATCTTCTCCTTCTCATCTTCGGATATACCTTTTCCATTGTCCCCAACCGTCATGACAAGCCCCCTATCCGTCACGGTATACCCAAGGGTGATACAGCTGACCTCCCCGCCCATGGTAAGGATGCTCTCGACCAGGCGGAAGAACGCCTTCTCGAGCAGAGGATCGGCATAAATCTCCAGTCCTTCGAGGCTTCCGTTGCGGGTGATGCCCCGTAAGTCCAGGTGCGAGATTGCATAGAGAAAGACCTGCTGGACATTCTGCCACCGGGGAGGAGTCATTCCCAGATCCTGGTAATCCTGGGCAAACTTCAGGGATCCTGAGATCTTCGTTAAGATCACCGCTTCCTTGTTGAGGTACGCAGCCCGCTCTTCTGGAACATCGACCTTTTTTAACAACTCGACATAGGCGGAGAGTGAGAATATCCCCGCCTGGATATCCTGAAAGGTGATCGCATTGAGGATGCCCATCTTGCTCCGGGCGAGGTGCAGGGATTCCTGCATCCGTTTTTGTTCGGTGACGTCCTGGACAACCCCAAGCACCCGGTCTGGATCGAGGCTGATCAAACGGGCTTCAAAGGATTTCTGTCCAAGAGGAGTTGCAAGATCATAACAGACGGTCTCCAGTTTTCCGGAATCCAGTGCCCTCCCGATTGCGCGGGTGATGAGACCGGCGGTCGACGGTTCGAAACCTGCATCCGCAAGCGTGGATCCGATGGCAAATCCCGCAGGAATTGTCTTTGCGGCGTCTCCTGAAGCCTGGATATCCAGGTACTCCCCGTTGCGGGACAGGATGAACAGGAGATCCGGTATAGCGGCAAGGATTGCAGCATTGCGCTGCTCGCTCTCCCGCAGGGCCTGCTCGGTCCGGCGACGCTGTTCCAGCTCGGTGACCAGTTCTGCAGTTTTGGCTGCCACCTGGTGCTTGAGGGTACGGTTGAGGAGGAGAATGATTATAACGATTGCAAGTATGACGACGATTCCGGCCAGGAGCGACAGGTAGACATGGGGATCCAGGCCGGGAACCGGGACCAGGGACGATGAGATCCACCGTTTGACAATCACGGCATTATCTTCGGGGGGAATTTCTGAGAGGCCTTTATTCAGGATGGAAACAAGCATTGGCTGATCGTTTCGGACACCGAATGCAAACTGGAGCGGTCCCTCTCCCTCGGGGGCATACTCCCCGCTGACCTTGAGGTTGGTTATCCCCTCTTTCTCCACAACGTAGGTGACGGTTGCAAGATCTCCCAGGTACGCATCGGCAGAACCGAATGCAACTTTTGTGAGCCCGGTCTCCACATCGGGAACCGGCACCGCATTTATCTCCGGGTAACGTTCCTTTAAGAGCAGGTGGCTCGTGTACCCGTCGACGACAGCAACGCTTTTCCCGCTCAGTTTCTCAAGCGAAAGACCCGAGGATACATCGTTTTTTGTCACAATGACAAGCGCGTTTTTGTAATACGGCCGGGTGAAAAGGAGATAATCCTTCCGGAGATCCGAGATATACACCGCACTGAGGAGGTCTACTTCCTTTTTCTGGATCCGATCTATGCAGACATTCCAGTTGTTGACCGGCTCGATGGCGAAATGGAGGCCGGTGCTCTCACCTGCCCTCCGGAGATAATCCAGGGAGAGACCGGAATAGGTCCCGCCGCTGTCCTGGAATTCTATCGGGGTATAGGAAGGATCGATGCAGACATGGATCACGGGATGTTCCTGCACCCACGCGATCTCTGCGGGCGTAAGGTTTGCCGGCATTGCGGGCGACAGGCCCGGAACCGGCCTGAGATCCTCGAGCGCTGCAGCGGGAAATGCACTCAGTACCAGGATTGCAGCCAGGATGATGCAGACGAGTGACCGGGACAGGTACGGCTGCCATGAGCCGCGATCTTTTCTTTCGGCGCTTTTCTGTTCATGCACCATTGCTATGCAACCCCGTATCCTGTCCCTTCTGACGGAAAACGCCTTAAATTTGGTCTTTCTCCGGATTGGCATTTCATTGTGCAGCACTCAACTATTTAAAAAAAACGGAGTGGGGTTGTCTTTGTGAATTTCATAAAAAGCAATCCGTCACCTGCCTCTGCAGTGAAAAAAATTCCGGCCGGAAAACCCGCAGAATGGGGACCGGGCAGGCTCATAACCCTTCACGAAAACTGGAGGGAAAAGGGGATCAGATCTTCCTGAATTCCCCGGCAGGAACGTGGATCTCAAACCGGGCCCCTTTCCCGGGAAGCCCGGCTTCCCGGACCATGAGCCCCGTCTCTGCAAGGATCTGTTTTACAAAGAAGAGTCCGTATCCCGCATGCCGGCCGTATTCCTCGGGGAAGAGCGAACCTTTCTTGGTCGGGGGTATCCCGGCACCGTCATCCTCGCAGACGATGACGAGCGAGCTCTCGGCCATGTGGCTCGTGAACCGGATCCGGGTGAGGTGTTCCCCTCCGTGCCTGAGTGCATTGTCGATCATATAGAAGAATGCTTTTTCCAGCAACCTGTCCGCATAGATCTCAAGATTCTGGATCTCGACGTCGATGGTGACTTTTCCGAGGCTCGCTCCAACCCGTGCCCGCATGATGGTGTCGGCAACATTCTGCCATTCAGGGGCACTGACCCCGATATCCTGGTACTCCTTGATGAATTTGACCTGGCGGTGAATTTTGGTTACCGCCTCTTTTATCTTTGCGATGTCGGCACTTTGCGCCGTGTGCTCCATATCGAGCGTCAGTTCGGTGAGCTGGTTGAGGATATCCTGCCGTGTTATGGTGTTGAGGAACGTGAGGCGGGCATTGGTGCGGGAGAGGCGGAGCTCCAGGGCTTCCCGCTCGCGGGTCTCCCGTTTGAGCAGGTGACAGAGTTTTGCGATGAAGAGGATGAGCATTATGACGAGCAGGATTCCGACTACCAGCAGTTCATCGATCTGGAACTGCTCGTATACCTGGAGAACTGTCCAGAGTGATTCGGCGAGATTGAGCCGGGCCGAGATAAAAAACAGGATGGCCGAGAGCACAATGATTGCCGCGATATACCCGATTATTGTAATATTCCAGGATTGGGGTTTTTTTGCCGAAACGTCGCTCATATCCATTTCCCTATATCTTCCTTTCTTTGTGGACTCATGAATATTGTGGTACTATACCGGTGAGAAGGCCCGGGATTTTATGACGGTGCCAGAGTTCATCCGCCTATCAAATCCCCTCTCCCGTCCTTTTCCCGGCGCAGGATCGTGCCGGCACACTTTCACTGTCCGCACCCTTTCTCCTTTTATTGCAGGTTCCCGAATCGTCAGGATCGCAGATGTTTGAGGTGTATCATGACAAAAGTACGGATCGAGACGGGAACCCCGCAGGGGAATGCACTGGGTTTTTCTGAAGACCTCTTTTCAGGCTGGCTCGAGCTACAGGAGAATGGCTGCCTGTATCTCCATTATATCATCTCCCGGCACAAGAACGAGGGCAACACCCAGGCATTGATCCTGAAGTGGCTGATCGAAGGATACGATGTCCGGGTGGTCATGCCCCGGCCGGTGATGCAGCATATCCTGAAAAAATTCGGGTTTATTCCGGCAAAGGAATATTTTCCCGACCAGTACGAGGGGAGCGTCGAAGTCTGGTACCGTCCTGCATGGGGCGGGACGGGCATGCAGGAGACTCCTGCGCCTGCAGGGATCCTCTGAATATCCTTTTTATCTGGGATCTCCGGGTTAATGCCCGAGCAGGGTCAAGGATTGTATATATTCACCCCGTGCTTCCCGGGTTGTTCCGACCACCAGCCATTTCTCATTGCCATGCTGCTCGCAGACGCCGCACGCTTCAATCCACTCCCCGGCAAGTGCCTGGCCGCTGTAGGTGTGCGTAAACGAGAGGACACGGCGTATGGATTCGTGCTCGATATCGTACACCGCAGGGTTGTCGAATGCCAGGGAGGCATCGGTGACTTTTGCCTCGATGGTCATCTTCCCGAGAACCGTTCCCCTGCCGGCCGGGGCACTTTTTACGTCCTCATAGGACCGGGTGTACAGGATGTCGAAATAGGTGCCTTCGATCTGGCCCCGGTTCCATTTCCTCTGCTCGTGGAGCACGAAGGTGTCATACGGGATCTCGGGCTTCCGTTTTTCATACACCTTGCGCCACATATCTTCGGAAAGCCCCTCGATCTTTCTGTTCTTTATCCCCTCGCGGACGAGTGTTTGGGCAGTAAACCAGTGGCGGCCATAGACCACCATGTCGATATCCGAGGTCTCGTTCTCCAGCTGGCAGAGGAGCGATCCCGTGCAGCCTACAGTTCCCTGAGGGAGACCGAAGAGACTGACGAGTTTTTTCACCCGGGGGTGGGCGGAAGCAATCCTGTTGATCTCGAGATCGGGTTTGAGCACGCGTTTTACGTCCGTGTAGGGAACCCGGTGAAGAAGGCCGGCATAGCCGGGTTTTTTCCGGGACACGAGCTCGTAGGCCTCCTCGAAATCATATTTCGTGTACCTCAGGCCTGACGGGTGAACCCGCGTTCCCTCATCCTCGGGAACATACCGGAGCACGCACCCGACCGATCCCTCATTGTCATAGGTTGAAACGGCATACAGCCAGCCATCAGGATCTGAAATAAAATCGCGCAACCGGACGGGCATCATAAAAAGAACCTCACAAGGTCGAAAGGTAGTGCTCGACCTTTTCAGCTTCTGCCCCGCGGCGGACGATCCGAAGCCCGGCAAGGTCCACAACCGTACTTGGTGTGCCGGGAAGCCTGCCCCCGTCGATGAGCAGTTCGCGGGGCACCGTGCATTCGTCGGGAGTCTGGGGATCCTTGGACCCGTGGAGGTTTGCGCTGGTCGCCGTGATCGGGCCGTCGAACCGTTCGATCAGCCGGAGGGCCTTCTCATGAGACGGGATCCGGATGCCGATCATACCCGTGCCCCCGGTCAGGATCTCCGGGATGCTGTTGCGGGCGGGAAGGATGACCGTGACCGGGCCCGGGAGGAACTTCTCGATGAAATCCTGCATCTCCGGCCTTACGTGGGCAACGGCACAGAGCATCTCGAAATCCGAGACTGCAATCGAGATGGGCATCGAGACAGGCCGTTTCTTGGCCTCGTACACCCTGTCGATCGCCTCGTCCGAGAACGCATCGGCCCCGAGACCATAGACCGTCTCCGTGGGATATACTACAAGCCCGTCATGCATCAGTACGGAGACCGCTTTTTCTATGATGTCCATTAAAATTCACGCCCGCGGACCCGGTTTATGTCGAAGACTGCCTTGCTGCTGACATGCATAACGGCAAAGACCCCGGCCTGGATGGGATCGGTGACCACGAGATCCGCGTGCTCGGGAACGGTTCCTGCCATCTTCAGGGCAATGACCGGGATGCCGGCTTCGCGGACCCGGTCCACGGCTTTTGAGATCTCGCCCCCCATAATGGAACCGGCCAGGACCAGGATTGATGCCCGGGGCAGGCGCGAGACGGCGTCGACAGCAAGCGCAAGCGTCCGCTCCCCGACAAGCGGGATGGTGTCGACCGAGATCCGCTCTCCCCGGATATTGTGGCGGTCGGCTTCGTTCACGGCGCCCAGTGCAACCTGGGCCACCTGTGCCCCGCCGCCTATGATGATGACCCGCGAGCCAAAGATGTGGCCGAACGGCTGGTAGGTCTTCACATCTTTCACCGAAGGGATGTTGTTGAGTTCCTCGATGAACTTATCGTGAGTGTCGACTTCGCCGCAGTCGTATTCAAAATAGAGTTCTGCAAAACCCGTATAGGGCCCGGAATCGAAGACTTCCTGGCTGACCATCACGATGTTGGCATCATGGTTGGCAACAACGGTTGCAATATCACGCAATACCCCGCGGCGGTTCTCCGCAATGATCCGTATTGCCGAACGTTCCGGTACAGATTCCATAACCAGATGCGATAACCGGGGATCGAACCCGGGTTAGAAGCTTGGGAAGCTCCTGTCCTACCGCTAGACTATTATCGCAGAATTGTTATTGCTCTCTAATATTGGGCGATTTTAACATAAATATAGTGCCTATCCTTGTGAAAAAACCAGACACACTCCTTTCAATTCCTGCAGGATTAATGCTTGTATGGCGTCAGTTTTCGATATTTTTATGAATGGCAGAACTCATTACATATACGCTAGTACCCTGACCGCCTTTTTATTTTATCAGGCGGGCAAGATCCCCGGCTCTCGCGCAGATGTTCTGTTGTTGTGCCCGGGGATGTATCAGCGGAGAATTCCTATGACCCGAAAAAACTCTGTCCTCTGGATCCTGATTACGGCAGTCCTGCTTGTCCTTATCCTCCCGGTACAGGCAGATACCTCCGATGACCAGAATGTGAAAGTGATATACCAGACCACTTTTGGAAGCGATCCCCACTGGATCACCAACAGTCCTTCGACCAATTACTGGGAGCCCGCAGCCGGAAGGTATCACTTTTCCATTGAGCCCAGCACCGGCGGATACGTATATGTTCCCGTCACCATTGATGATTCTTCCTTTGCCCTCGACTACGATCTCATGCTGATAAGGGTCGACGACGGTGCAACATTCCGGCTCGCGCTTTCCAGCAATGAGATGAACCCCGAGAAAGGCCCGAGCATCCTCAATGAGTTCACCAATGCAAAATTCGGGAAGATCATGTGGCTGCAGGTCGTCACCCCGGGCAACAAGATGACGGAAGTGAACAGCCAGTCCGGCGTTACTGCATACTCGGGATCAACGGTCAAATATGAGCTCAACAAAACATACCACGTGTCAACTTCGTACAACAAGGATCTGAACATGATCACAACACGGGTGAGCGACAAGCAGACCGGCCAGGAGATCTGGAGTTATTATATCAAGACAACTGACGACATCACCGGTATCGGACGCCTCTGGTTCGGTTCGATCAATGACTTCGGCCCGATGAATATCTACGCCCTGGGCTATCTCGACAATGTGCGGATAACCGCCCCGGAAACGGTCACTGCCGCACCCACTATCGCTGCGGTGACACCGGGTACCACCTCTGCGGCTGCTGTCACAGTTGCCACAACGAAAAAAGCAACCCCCAAAACAACGGTCCCGACACCTTACCCAACTGCAACCCAGTCCCCGTCATCCGTGCTGGTTCCCCTTGTTGCGCTGGGAATCCTTGGCGGATGCCTGATCCTGGTACAGAAAAAAGAATAATCCTTTTTTGACCCGCCGGGCCTGCCAGGGCCGGCTTGGATTCTATTCCGGTCTCCGTTTTAGGCTGCATGCAAGGCAGAGCGAGCTGTGGACCATGTCCACGAGATCCTGCTGCGTGTAAGGATTATTCCGGATGAGATCCCAGTCCTTTGTAGTGTCCTCGTCGTACTCGCCAACCCAGGAGGTTATCGAGACCTGGGGGCTGTGGAATCCGAGCCAGGCAAAGAAATTGAGCAGGTTTCCTGCAACATGCTGCATGCCGTCGACGTGGCCGATGATGATGAGTCCCACAACTTTGTCAACAATCATCCGTTTGCCAAACCACGAGTACTGGTTCTCGATGCAGTTCATCCGCTCAACGAATTTCTGGACAAGGGCCGAATGGTTGTTCCAGCGGATGGGGGTTGCAAGGAAGAGGACGTCGCAGTCGAGCACGGCATTGTACACGATCTCCATCTGGTCATCCTCGTATTTCATGGTGGACTGGCAGGGATAGGTGCAGTGATCGGGATTCTCTGAATAATTGCCCTCGCAATCGTAAATCCTGAGATCTTTTAGCCGGATGAGCGTGGTCTCGCACCCGAGATCCCTGCACTTGTCAAGGGCCGATATGAGAATCCGCTCCGATTTGGACATGCCGGGTTCCTGCCGGCTCGATCCGGAGATCCCGACAACCCGCGTTCCTTTGACAAGCACGGGGTCGGGGGCCGGGACAGCATCGATACCGAGTTTATGTCCAACGAGGGGAGATGGCATAGGATAGTGTGATGCCGTTTTGGTATATGGAACTGTGCCTGCCTTGTGTTACGGACAATGCCCGCAGTTCTCTCAATGTTCATCCACGGTTTGGGAAATCTCTGACAAACCAGGGATATCCGTTTTTGGATCTGTCCGGCACAGGATATGTTTCAGGATTTGTGGGAAACGTACTGTCAGACCAGGGCCGCAACAACCGCCACCGTACTGCCGATGATCACTTCCAGGAACCGGTGGGCCGCATCATCACCGTGCGCACGACCCACCACGAATGTGCCGTCCACCTCAACGGGGCAACGGCGGTCGAAGTGACGGAAGCCCCCATCTCGATCCTGATCAACCCGGATATGGCGATCGTCAACTCCAAGATCAAGCCCGAGCTCTCCTGCAACGAGGGCGATTGCAAGAGTTTTGCCCTCTGCAGTCCCGAGGGAGTTGTCGAAGGCGAAACGTATGTGGTCACGGAAGTGATCGGCAATTCCTCAGATATCTGAGGCAAGAGCCGGTCGCTGAAGCTGGTCGAGATCCGGCCGGTGTAAAAAGTTCTTTTTGGGTGGGGCGGGATACCCGTTTCTCCTTCAACACCATTGGGGCAAACCGGTTGCCAGGGAACATTGCACAGGCAGTTATCCGGTGTTTGAACAGCCATCGTACCTGCTTTGCACCGGGTCAATGGGGGGGTCTGGGGGGAAAGTTCAGACAGAGGAATTATTCCGATACCCGGCATTCTTCACCGTATTTTTGCCATATGTCCGGCACCAGCAGTTGTTCTCCACACATTTTTTCACCACAGACCCCCCAAAAATACTCACGCGCTTTTTCGGGAAAAACGCCATTTTTACGAGGTAAAAGTACAATGAAATGAGACAAATTTGTCTGGGGGGGTCTGTGGTGAAAATATTTTTTCCGTTTCAGCGTTCATTCCAGGGGAATACATGAGCGGCCGATTAGCACCGGTTGGTTATCCCCTTTGAGCGGACTATTGTTGATCTATTTCCTGCAGGATCCCTGCGGGTAAAATTCCCATTGCTATCAGGACCCTGCACAAAAACGTATCCGGGCCACCATTACCTTGTTTGAGATGATAAACCCGGCCCTGCCTGAAAAAAAGGGATGTGTTCTTGGGGCAGAATTTTCCCCTGCTGCCCCGAGAACAGTCTGCCTGCTCCGTCAGGTGAAGGTCTGGTCGTTGATGGTGACCGCCGAACCATCCTTGAGATGTGCAACAACGTGATATTTTGTAAATTGGTAAACGGAGACCATTTTCCCATCCACCACCAGACTCGCAGCTTGATCTGGAGTATTAGGTAAATCCTGTACTCCATCATCTATCTGGATTGAATCGATCTCATCCCACTTGGGTCCTTTGGCAAAGGTGGCCGTATAAGTATAGGTAGGGGGACCACCTGAGACCGAAGGGCCTCCGGTAATAGCGAAAACCAGATAATCACTGCCAACCAGCGATCCACTGACTGCACCCCAGTTCTTATCATAAACCACCTGCTTCGACCCGTCCGCAAACGTGGCAACCATTACCGTCCGGCCATTACGGTCGGTACTTCCGGTGCAGCCATCGCCAATCTTCGGGGCACTCCCCGTACAGTTGGTTATACTGGTCCCCGAGACAAGATCAAGCGAGGAGACCGACTTGAGATCCATGCCCCCCTGGACCGTGAAAGCGATACCGGAACTTCCCTTGCTTGCCGTGAGAAGCACGGACTTCGAATTCCCCTGCGTTCCCCCGATAGTGCCCAGAGCGACCGTGCCGACTATTGCTGCAAGGATGACCACAACGGCAATAATCAGGACTATACTGATGACAGGGGATATTGCTTCTTCAGACCAATTCGTTTTTACCATTTCTTATCCTGCCGGAGGTTTTCTGGCGTCCACACTGTAGTATGGGTACATTTATAATCGAGTTCTTAAAGATTATGATTTATATTGCCCCCGAACCACTTCCGGCACGAGGGGGCGAAGAAAACCGGTACATATCCGCCAACGCGGATGTCCCGTCTGTCACTGCCGTGCCTGAATAATCAGAACATGTTGTTCAACCGGGAAAGAGATGCGCAAACACGGAAAAAATAACCGGATCCAGGTTGGTGAAACATGCTTCCTTCTACAACAAACCAAATGTGGTAAACCGATCTGCCCTTGCCTGCCACACCTGTTCCGCCACCCGGACAAGTCCGTCATACCCCTCGAGATCCCGGCACCAGCGTTCCGGTATTGCCTCAAGACCCCAGTATGCCCCGGCAAGAGCTCCGGTGCAGGCCCCGACCGTATCCGCATCCCCGCCAAGATTGATGGCGGACAGGATTGCATTCTCCAGCGTCCTGGCATTCATGAAGCAGGAAAGGGCTGCATGGGAGCATTCCACAGCATCCAGCCCGGGTACTACTGGGTAATTATCGTAATTCCCGAGCACTGCATGGACTTCATTATTATTGCAGAGCGAACAGGCATGCCGGAACGCAGTCTTCCGGGGAATGCCCCGGACCAGGTCGCTGACCATTGTGTTGAGGAAAGCCGAGCAGTGGCCGGCAACCGGATCGTGATGGGTGACTGCGGAGCAACTGAGGCTGACACTATACACTTCCGGTGCCGGGTAGTATATGCCCAGGGGAAAGCCCCGCATCACACTCCCGTTGGACCGGCTTGAGCCACGACATTTGTCGACAAGCCATGCGGCACGGTGCGGCAGGGTCCCGGATTGCACCAGGGAAAAGAAAAGGGAGGATGTCGGACCATACCATTCCGGCCGTTTTTTGTACCCGGAAATGAGACGCGATATAAGGTCTTTTTGGTCAAAGCCCCTGCATGCACCAAGCGATTCCGCAACAGCCAGGGCCTGCAGGGTGTCATCGGTCACCTCACCCTTTTTCCGGAAATGGCGCCCACCGGGACGCATTTCTGTCACGAAAGGCCCTGTATGCAGAGATCCTTCCAAAGGCGCACCCAACGCATCGCCAATTGCGAGCGCAATTAAGGATCCCCCGTGCCGCATTTTGCCTCTTATAAATCTCACCAATAAGGTATATGTGCACCACAAAAAAAAGGATCAGTTTAGAGAAGGTGATAGTGTGCAAAAGGAAGAGCTACTGCATTTACATATGCTGATGATCCACATCAAGAAGTACTACGAAGGTGTCACCAACGAAGAGATCGGGACCGACCGATACAATTCTCTGGAAATTTCCCCTGTCCATATCCACAAGGACAAAAAAGCCCATAAAGATGCTCTCCTCACCCTCGGGGACGAGATCGTCCATCATATCCACGACCGCTCTGTGCCCGTGGTGAACTATTCTTCAGAACCTGCATCCCCCAAAGTTGCAGCCGAACATTAATCTGTTATGGATGAGGCTACGGCATTACGGGAGATAATCTCCCGCATCCTCACCCAGCCTCCCGGTGATGCTGCCATCACGGCAGCCAAGATCGAGATCTGCCGGAAGTACGGGCTGTCTGCGGTACCGAAAAATTCGGCTATCCTTGCTGCTGCCCTACCGGAGGATCGGGAGATCCTGCGGAAGATCCTCATGGTCAAGCCGAGCCGGACCCTCTCGGGGGTTGCCCCGGTCGCGGTGATGACCTCCCCGTACCCCTGCCCGCACGGGAAGTGCCTGCCCTGCCCTGGCGGCCCCGATCACCCGTTCCATTCCCCGCAGAGTTACACCGGGGAAGAACCGGCAGCGAAACGGGCGCGGGAGCATGACTTCGACCCGTTCCGTCAGGTGCATGCCCGGCTCGAACAGTTCGAGACCCTCGGCCACCGGGTGGACAAGGTGGAGTTGATCGTGATGGGCGGGACCATGACCGCCCGGCCGGAGGAGTACCAGCACGAGTTCGTCTCGCGCTGCATTGAGTCCATGAACACCTACCCGGGGGGTTCTCCCGCTGCCGCACCGATCCCGGTTGAAGAGGCCGAGGCAGCAAACGAGACTTCCGCCATCCGCTGCGTTGCCATAACCTTCGAGACCCGGCCGGACTGGTGCCGGCGGGAGCACGTGGAACGGATGCTTGATCTTGGCGTGACCAAAGTGGAGCTCGGCGTCCAGCACGTGGACGACGAGATCCTCACGTTCAACCGCCGGGGGTGCACGGTTGCCGATACGGTCGAGGCCAACACGTTCCTCCGCGATGCGGGGCTCAAGGTCGGGTTCCACATGATGCCCAACCTCCCGCACTCCTCGATCGAATCCGACCGGCAGATGTTCGATACGCTCTTTTCCGATCCCCGCTTCAAACCGGATTTCCTCAAGATCTACCCGACGCTTGTCACCCCGGGATCCGAGATCGAGGATCTCTGGAAGAAGGGCCTTTACGCACCCTACAACGAGGACGAACTCGTGGACCTGGTAGCGTATGCAAAATCAACAATACCGGAATACACCCGGCTCCAGCGGATCCAGCGGGACATACCGGCAAAACTGATAGTTGCCGGTTCCAAGCATTCCAATTTCCGGCAGCTGGCAAAGAACCGGCTCAGGGATACCGGCCGAAGATGCCGCTGCATCCGCTGCCGGGAGATAGGAAGGCTCCCGTCGCTTGCGGAGACGGAACTGCGGGACCTCAAGTACGAAGCCTGCGGGGGCATCGAGCACTTCATCTCAACCGTCTCGGGGGATTCCCTGATAGGCTTTGCCCGCCTCCGTTTCCCCTCGTCGGTCTTCCGGCCCGAACTGGAAGGATCCGCGCTCATGCGGGAACTCCACGTGTACGGCAGCCTGGTCCCGGTGGGGAAAGATGCGGACGCCGAGGAGTGGCAGCACCGCAATTTTGGAAAGGATCTGCTCGGGCGGGCGGAAGAGACTGCCGCTGCTGCCGGGTTTACCCGGCTTGCGATCATGAGCGGGATAGGCGTGCGCCCCTATTACCGCCGGATGGGTTATGAGCGAAGGGGACCCTATATGATCAGGGAGATCCCATGAACCCGGCCACCACCGAATTCCTCCGCCAGCGCTTTTCCGAGTATTACCGGAAAACCGTCCTCATTTCCCCCTCCTCGCTCGGGCAGCGCGAATGGGGTTTTGTCCTCTTCCAGGCAGGATCCACGGACATGCGGATGAAGCGGCACGTGGGATTCCAGAGCCGCGACGATCTGGGGGATTACATCCGGAACCTCATCCCCCAGCACACGTATTACTCCACTGCCTATTACGAGAAGCCGGATGCCGGGACCATGGCAGAGAAAGGCTGGTGCGGGGCGGATCTCATCTTCGATCTCGACGCAGACCACATTGTCCGCGGACCCTATGACCAGATGCTTGCCCGGGTCAAGGAAGAGACGCAGAAACTTCTTGCAATGCTCACGGAGGAGTTCGGCATGGATCCTAAGACCATCGAACTGGTCTTCTCCGGAGGCCGCGGATATCACGTCCATGTCAAGGATATCGCGTTCCGGAACTGGGGCAGCGCCGAGCGCCGGGAGCTAATCGATTACATCTGCGGGATCGGGATCGATCCGGCGGCCATGCTCTCGGGAAAAACCCTTCCGAAGACGGGGTGGCACCGGCGCTACCGCGAGGCGCTCATGGAAACCATCCGGTGGATCGGGAGCATGCCGGAGGAAGAGGCTATGGCGTTTCTTGTATCCCTTGAGGGGATAGGGAAAGACTCGGCAGGCACGTTCTTAAAAAACCGCGAAGAGATTGCAGGCAATATCGAGAAGCGCCCGACCGGCCTTCTCTTCAAGAACCGGGTCCTCCAGGCCATCGTCAGCCAGCCGGATGGCGAGTTCAGAAAACGGCTCCTCTCGCGGGCAGCACTCGCCGATGAGCCGGTCACAACCGATACGAAAAGGCTGATCCGGATGCCGACATCCCTTCACGGGGGCAGCGGGATGCGGGTCCAGCCCCTTGAACTCCGCGAGCTGGCAGATTTCGATCCGCTCGAACATGCCGTGGTCTTTGGTACCCGGGATATCCGGGTGGACCTGAAATTTGCCATGAAGATGCCGATGCTCGGAAGCACTTATGAGCTCCCAAAAGGCATCACTACAGTACCGGAAGCCGTGGCGGTATTTCTCTGCTGCCGCGGCATGGCCGAGATCGCGTAACAGTAAGGGCTATCATGAAACTCGACGACCTGCGCAGCATCCTGCTCTCGGAACGGGAGACAGGAAGACTCACAGCAGTAGCCCCGGATATTTTTGAAAAAGGCCACGCGGAACTCTCGGCAATAACCAAGAAAGTGTACGAGTTCGAGGACCCGTTCTCGGACGATGCCCGCGCCCACATCGACGAGACCCTCTCCATCCGCCAGACGCTCCAGGACATTTTTGCCATCCGGTCGCGCAAGATCATCGCGCTGACCATCATGCACGCGGAGGGCAATTATTACGACCGCGAGGAGGTCAAGCGCATGATCCCGGCCGAGAAGGCCATGTTCGAGGAGATCACCTCAAGCATCGAACAGTGCCAGGATATCCTCCTGAAAAATGCCCCTGCAACCCCCCGCGCACTGCCTGTACCCCCGGCCCGGGTTGCCGATGAGTTCCTGGAGGAGGAGGGCGAACCTGCGTTCATTCCCGAGGAGGAACCGGCAGCGCATACCCCGGTGCCAAAATCCGGAGACGCACCCATCTCCCACCCGTGCGCCCTTGTTCGGGTGCTTTCCGACATGGATTCGTTCATGGGCGTGGATGGGAGGATTTATACCCTCTCAAAGGGAGATATAGTGACGCTTCCTGAGCGGAATGCTGCGGTCTTATCTGAGCGCAACATAGTCTTAAATATCAATCTTTGCAAATAATATTGGTATTTGATATCAACATTATCGGTGAAAATTTTATGAAAATGCCAGCGAAATTCACAACCTATTGTCCTTTCTGCCGGAACCACCAGGTACACGAGGTCGAGAAGGTAAAGAAAGGCAAGACCACGGGCCTCCACTGGATTGACCGCCAGAAGGCACGCAGGGGCAGAGTAGGCAACATGGGTAAGTTCTCCAAGGTGCCCGGCGGCGACAAGCCGACGAAGAAGATCAATGTCCGGTACCGCTGTGTCACCTGCGGAAAGGCGCACCTGCGCAAGGGTTACCGTGTCGCAAAATTCGAGTTGACGGAGTCATAACATGGTAAGCCAGATTCGGGAAAACCGGAGCAAATTCTACAAGGTAAAGTGCCCTGACTGTGAGAACGAACAGACGGTGTTTGAGAAAGCAAGCACGGTCGTCAAGTGCGTTGTCTGCGGGCACGACCTTGCAACCCCCACCGGTGGCAAGGCCAACTTCAAGGCTGAGATCGTCTCAGAGCTCAAGTGAGACCTCCCATGCAGGACAGAGAGTGGCCACAGGAAGCAGAACTGGTTGTCTGCACAGTCGAGAACGTCAAGGATTTCGTAGCGTTCGTCTCACTCGATGAGTACGGTGGCCGCCAGGGGCTCATCCCCATCTCTGAAATTGCAACGGGCTGGATCAAGTATATCCGTGACCACATCCGGGAGGGCCAGAAGATCGTCTGCAAGGTCCTCAATGTCGACCGGAGCCGTGGCCACATCGACCTTTCCTTAAAGGACGTCAACGAGCACCAGCGCCGCGAGAAGATCCGCGAGTGGAAGAACGAATCCAAGGCCCAGAAGTGGCTCGGGTTCGTTGCAGAACAGACCGGGGAATCCGCTGCGGAGATCGAGGACGTTATTTTCAAGAAGTACGGGGCGTTTTACCCGGTCTTCGAGGATATCGTTGTCGAGCCCGAGACCACGCTCAAGAAACTCGGGTTCTCCAAGAAGATCTCCGAGACCCTCCAGAAAGTTGCGCAGGAGAGCGTGAAAGTGCCCCAGGTGGAAGTGACCGGGCACCTGCACCTGACCTGCACAGAGCCGGACGGGATCACGGTCATCAAGAACGCCCTCAAGAAGGCAGGTGCCGACCAGAAGACCGGGGGAGTCGGGGTTGAGCTCCTCTACCTTGGTGCGCCGACATACCGCATCAAGGTCATCGCCCCCGATTACAAGAAAGCCGAGAAGGCTATCGAGAAGGCAGCCAATGCCGCAATCGCCGTTGTCGAGAAGGCCGGCGGTGAAGGCAAGCTCGTCAAGAAGCCGAAGTCCGGGAAGAGCCAATGAGCGGGCGAATCCGGCACTGTACGGCAGATAATACCTATACTCTTTCTCCCACCTGCCCGGTCTGCGGCAGGCCGACATCTGTTGCCCACCCGGCACGCTTCTCCCCTGAAGACAAGCACGGGAAGTATCGCAGGATGGTAAAGCATGATTGAGGACATCACGATCACGTACCTCGACAGTTTCAAGGATCGGGCACTTGCGAATCCTGTCTTCATCGAAGGCCTTCCCGGGATCGGGCAGGTGGGAAAACTCGTGGCCGAGTACATGATCCATGTGCTCGAAGCGGAGAAGATCGGCGAACTCCACTCGATCTACCTTCCCCCCCAGGTCATCCTGGACGAGAACGGCCTCGTGCGGCTGGCAAGAAACGAACTCTTCCTGTACCATGGAGAAGAAACTGATCTCGTCTTCCTGGTCGGCGACCACCAGAGCACCTCGAACGAGGGGCACTACCTGCTGGCGGATGCGTACTGCGAGATTGCTGAAGAACTCAAAGTACAACGTATCTATACGCTGGGCGGGTTTGGTGTCGGTCACCTGGTGAACGAACCCCGGGTGCTGGGTGCAATGAATCGCGCCGAGCTCAGGCCCGAGCTCGAGGCTGCCGGGGTCCGGTTCGACCGCGAAGAACCCGGTGGCGGGATCATCGGGGCTGCCGGGCTCATGCTCGGTCTTTCGGCCAGGCGCGGGATCGATGCGGTCTGTCTTATGGGCGAGACGAGCGGCTATCTCGTGGACCCGATGGCCGCAGCTTCCGTTCTTGCAATCCTCTCGAAACTGATCGGCGTTCCGGTCGACCCGACACGGCTCAACGAGCGGGCATCCGAGATGGAGAAGGTCATCGAGGGTCTGGTCGAGGGCGAGAAACTCAAAGATGAAGAACTGACCTATATCGGCTGATCCGACCATTTTTTCATAATTGCCAGTCGGTAATCCCATGGTTTTGTAATGTGGCAGGCCCGATTTTCCCTGCAATTTCCCTCGCTGGAAGGTACTCCTGATTCCCGAAGCGCAGCACTTCTGCTGTCAGCGGCATAATCGGAAATACAGGTTGTACCCATGCGACCCCCCTCATGGCACGATTACCATTCCAACGGGATTTTTCGTCGTAATTTTACCGTGAAACTGCTTCAGTTTGCAGGACGCTTGAGGGGGGTCGCATGGGTACAAAGTACATTTTCGTTCCAACCGGCAGGGTTCTTTCGGGAATGGAAGAGAACGATATTCTCACCGTAAAGACTGTGGAAAACCAGGGATAATTCCCATGGTTTTGGATGAGTCCCGTTGCGCAGAATGTACCCATGCGACCCCATCAGCCATTCAAAACCAGCTCAGCTGCAGGACCGGCAAGTCCCGGATCCTGAACAGGGTGTCTGCTGTTGGATGCACGGTTGCAAAAACCGCACCATCGACACCCTCAATACCAACCGGGAAGAATAATCCGGTATGTCAGAGATCCCCGGCGAGTCCGATATCCCGGTATTTATGGAACAGATGGCCGAGTCCATCCGGAAAACTGCAGTTCTTCTGGACCGTAGCGAGACCCGGGCATTCTTCCGGGAGATCCTTGCGGCAAAGCGGATCTATATCGCCGGGGCAGGCCGGTCCGGGATCATCTCCCGGGCCTTCGCCCTCAGGCTCCTTCACCTGGGATTCGACGTGTATGTGGTAGGAGAGACGATAACGCCGGCCCTCCGGCCGGGAGACACGCTGGTGGTCTTCTCGGGATCGGGCGAGACCCATACCATGGCAACGTTTTGCACAACGGTCAGGGATCTCGGGGGGAGAATCTGCCTGGTGACTGCCTCCCCGGACTCAGCGATGGGCAGGATGGCAGACTGCGTTGTCAACCTCGGCGATCTCACCGGGTATTACCGGAAAGAGACGGCCACGTTCGAGGAGCGGCAGGTGACCGGGCAGTACCGCTCGGTAGCATCCGCGTTCGCCCCGCTGGGCACGCTCTTCGAGACCGATGCCCTGGTCTTCTCCGATGCGGTCATCTCAGCCCTGATGATGGCAAAGAAAGAAGATGCCGGGGAACTCAAAGGCCGGCTCCTGAATGTGGGATGAGCGGATAGGGCAGATTCATACATTGTCAGGATATCGAAAGCGATATCCCATATGGCAGGGATAATTCTGCTGTTCTCTGAACTTCGAGCCGATTATGCACCACCATTCACTTACCAGACCCCTGATTGTAGTCCTCTTCTGCATGGTATTCCTGATTACTATTCTGCCTCTGGTGGCCGCCGAATCATCGGATGATGCATATATGGACGATCTCTCCTATGCGGACCTCCAGGAAGAGTATCTTGTCTATGAAAACACCTCCATCTATGATGCAGATTCTGTTATCGCAGCGGCTCCAACGAACCTTACCAATAACTTTCCCAAGACCTCGTATGCTGAATGGAACCAGGGACAGTGCGGGAACTGCTGGGTATGGGCAGGCACCGGCGTTCTCGCCCAGACCCTCAATAAATCCAAGAACACCTACACTCCGTTGTCGATCCAGTTCTTCAATTCGAATTATATGGACGGCAATATCAACATGAAAAAACCCCATGACTGGGCCTGCACCGGGGGATTTCCCTCAACGTTTGCCGAGATCTACAATACGGGGCTGAACCAGTCCTACGAGGGCGGACCCTTCGCGGTTCCCTGGAGCAACTACAATGCTTCGTATAAAGATGCCAGTGTGGGGTCGAACGGGAATGTCCAGACAACGCTGCCAAAAAACCTCATGACTATCCGGCCGAACTATGGGATTGACCATATCGAGGCGCAAAAGGTCCTGGCAACGCCCTCCACAAACCAGACTGCCGCTGTGGAGAATATCACCCTTGCCCTGGCAGACGGCAAGGTAATTTTCTATTCAATGTACCTGCCCAACAAAACTGCCTGGGACGAGTTCGACCCTGAGTTCTGGGGCAAACAGCCCGACGGCATCTGGGACATGGACCGGTGGAATGCAACGGATTACAATTCATCCGCAGGAGAGGGCAGCGGCCATGCCATGATCCTCATTGGATACAACAAGACCGATCCCGCACCCGCCAACCAGTACTGGATTGTCCAGAACAGCTGGGGCAACCCGGTCAACCGTTCCACCGGCCAGTATAAACTCAAGATGTGGATGGATTACAATGCCACGTTCAATAACACGGGCTGGTACACGCAGGAGTTCTGGGTCTTCAATACAAGCTGGAAGACCGATCCAACGGTGAGCAGCATCACGCCATCGACCGGCCGTAATACCGGTTCTGTTGAGATAACCGCTCTTGAAGGAACCAACTTTGCAGACGGCGCGGAACTGATGCTGAAATCTGCAAGTGTCACGCCACGGCACGTTGGCAGCATTGCAAACGGAGCGAACGGTGCCCTCCTGGAAAACCCCTACAAAGTAGCTATCCGGAACAATTATGCCTACATCGCCAGTTACAACAGCAGTGCCCTGGAGATAGTGAACATAAGCAATCCTTTTGTTCCGGAACATGTTGGCCGGATTGTCAGCGGGACCGAAGGGGCACTCCTGGATGGTCCTACCGATGTGGCGGTATCCGGGAATTATGCCTATGTAACCAGTTACAACAACAATGCACTTGAGATCGTAGACATCTCCACACCCTCGGCACCGTTCCACAAAGGCAAGATCGTTAACGGGACAGGGGGGGCAAAACTCCAGGAGCCGATGAGCGTCAAGGTTGTCGGCAATTATGCCTACGTTGCCAGCGCCGGCAGCAATTCCCTCGAAATTGTGGATGTATCCAACCCCTCATTGCCGGTCCACAAGGCCAATGTAACGGATGGCGTACAGGGAGCGCCCCTGTATTACCCGGTAAGTGTCGATATTGTCCCCGGTTATCCCTATGCGTATGTCACAAGCCTGGGGAGCAACGCCCTGACGATCATCGATATCTCCAACCTGTCCGAACCAGTATGGGAATCCGCCATCTATAATGGTGGCGGGACACTCCTGGACGGGCCACGCAGCGTCCGGGTTGCCGGATACAATGCCTATATCTCCAGTAATGCAAGCAATGCCCTGGAGATCATCGATATCAGCAACCAGTCCGCACCGTTTCACCGGGGAAGCATAGCAAAGACTGCCGGAGTCACGTACCTGAACGGTCCCGCTGACGTTACGATCTCGGCCGACAGGACATATGCTTATGTGACCAGTTACGAGGGAGGAACGCTTGACGTAATCGATATATCCAACCCGTCGGCACCCGTTTACCGGACCGGGATCTCGAACGGAGCCGGCGGGGCACTCCTGAAAAACCCGAACGGGGTTGTACTTTCGCGATCGCTTGCCTATGTCACCTCCCGCGGCAGCGATGCTCTTGAAGTGGTGGCACTCGACGCAATTCCTGCAACGGACATAACGGTTGCTTCGGCAAGTATAATGAGCGGTTCTTTCGATCTTACCGGTGCCCCGGCCGGAAGCTGGAGTGTTGTTGCAACCAACAGTAATGGCCGGTATAGCTCGCTGGACAACGGCTTTACGATTACTGCCGTCCCTCAGCCGGTACCGACCCTGGGGCCGGACTCGGGGGGTGACTCCAAACCTGCCGGCACGGGAAAAACATCTGCCACGGCAGGGCAGGCGAGCGTCTCCCTCAAGACAAATTCACTTGGCCAGACTCTTGCTCCCTATACAGTCCAGACAACCGCCGCTTCTCCTATCGAAGTGACGGTCGCCATCCCCCAGTCTACGAAATCGCTTACGGCAGCGGGGGCTCCGATCAGTGAAGTGACGGTAACCCCGGTATCAAAGGAAGCGGTTGCCGGTCTTACTGCCGGCACCGCTGCTCCCGAAGGCACGGTCTTTGCCGCCGGGGGCCTTGGGGTCGAATGTTCACCCGCAGGGGCAAGCTTCAGCCAGCCGGTCGCGATAACATTCACCATGACGGAGGCCCAGTGGAATGCCGCACTGGGACAGGCCGGTGGCAAAACCCAGGATATCACTGTCCAGTATTATGACACCACCACAAAATCCTGGCAATCCCTTCCGACAACCGTTGCACCTGCCACCCGCCAGGTAACCGCCACGACAACCCATTTCACCCTCTTTGCAGTATTTGTAAAAACAGCTGACACGACCGGCGCTGTACCCTCCCGGGTCACGTATTCATGGGAGACCCCGACGCCGGCTGCAGTGATCCATACAACGACTGCCGCCGTTACCAGACAGACTCCTGTTCCGGCACCTGCACCGTCACAGCCGCAGTTCCCCACAATGACGATTGTTGCCATCATCGCGGGTATCTCGGTCATAATCGCCGGGGTCCTGCTCCTGAGACGCTGGTGGATCCGACGGCAGAACCCGGCATTGTTCCGGAAGTACGACTGATACGCTACCTGCGATAATTGCCGGCAGGAACTGCCGGATACTCTTATTTCTGGAGTCACATCAAGGCTGGAAAGGAAAATCCGCTTGCATTTTCTTTTAAAAAAGGTCAGGATTTGCCGGAAGGTTCCGGTAATCAGGTACTATTACCGTTCCAGCGGAATTTTCCGCATTTACCTTCCGATAGATAAAATCGAAACGGATAAAACCCATTGAATAAACCGGTTATTTCCTGAACCCCTGGAGCATATATGAAATACCTCCTTCTCATAAAACCCCTGATCCCCGTCTTCTTCTGCCTGGTATTCCTGATCGGCATCCTGCATCCGGTGGTGGCCGATGAACCGGACTCCCGCATGAACCTGTCCTATGCTGACATGGAACAGGATTTTCTTGCTTACGACAATGCATCCGTCTATAATCCGGCATCATCGATAACGGCTGCTCCGACGTACCTTGTCAACGACTTTCCGAAGACTTCCTATGCGAACTGGGACCAGGGGAACTGCGGGAACTGCTGGGTCTGGGCCGGCACGGGCACCCTCGCCCAGACCCTGTATAAGTCCACCGGCACTGCTACCCCCCTATCCGTCCAGTTCTTCAATTCCAATTACATGAACGGGAACATCAACATGCAAAAACCCCACGAATGGGCCTGCACCGGGGGATTTCCCTATACTTTTGCCGATATCTACAACACCGGCCTGAACCAGTCATACCCGGGCGGGCCGTTCGCGGTTCCCTGGAACAATGTCAATGCCTCGTACAAGGATGGCAGTTTACAGGAACCCATGAATTATAACCAGACTTCATTCCCCAAAAACCTCATAACCACAACACAGAATATCGGGCTGGAGCGTATCGAGGCACAAAAGATACTTGCAGAACCCTACTCAAACCAGACCGCCGCAGTGGAGAACATCACCCGCTCCCTCGTGGACGGCAAGGTCATTTACTACGTGATGGCCTATCCTGACCAGTCCGGATGGGGGCAGTTCAATCCCGGATTCTGGGCAAACCAGCCCGATTCCGCCATCTGGAACATGGATACGTATAACCAGACTTACTGGAACTCCAGCGATGGGGAAGGGGGTGCCCACCATATGATACTGATTGGGTACAATAAGACCGATTCCAACAAAGCCAACCAGTACTGGATTATCCAGAACAGCTGGGGCACCGATGGAAACCGTCCAAAAGGCCAGTACAAACTCAAGATGTGGATGGATTACAATGCCACATTCAATAACACTGAATGGCAGACACAGGAGTTCTGGGTCTTCAATACAACCTGGAAGACCGATCCAACGGCCAGAAGTATCACGCCTTCGAGCGGCCTCGTAGGAATGAGCGCCAGTATCACGGACCTTGAAGGATCGAACTTTGCAAGCGGCGCAGACGTTTTGCTGAAGTCAGAAACCCTCAGCCCGCGGCACATCGCAAGCCTGGCGAACGGTACGGGAGGGGTGCTCCTGGACGACCCGTCAAGGGTTACCATTTCAGGCAGTTACGCGTATATCGCCAGCAATTCCAGTAATGCCCTGGAGATCGTGAACCTGACCAATCCGTTTATCCCGGTTCATGAAGGCAGTATTTCCAACGGCGATGGCGGGGCGCTCCTGGACGGCCCCGTGGATGTGGCCGTATCCGGTAAGTATGCTTATGTTGCCAGTTACCGGGATAATGCCATCGAGATCATCGACATCTCCAACCCGAAATCCCCGACGCACAAGGGAAAGATCTCCCATGGCGGAAGCGCACTTCTCATGGGACCACAGAGAGTTGTGGTTTCCGGGAATCTTGCCTATATTGCCAGTTCAGGCAGTAATGCTCTTGAGATCGTGAACATATCCAACCCGGCTGCCCCCGTGCATACCGCAAGTCTTGCGAACGGGGCCGGCGGGGGAGCGCTCCTGAACAGCCCGTTCGATCTCGCAATGGTCGAGGGTTACCCGTACGTGTATGTCGCGAGTAACGGGAACAATGCCCTGGAGATCGTGAATATTACCGATCCCACAGCTCCCCGACATATGGGGAGCCTGGGGAACGGGGTCGGGGGAGCGCTCCTGGACAGTCCGCAGAGCGTGGCCGTGGCCGGGTACAACGCATTCGTCACCAGCAAGGGGGATAACGCTCTCGAGATCATCGATATCAGCAACCAGTCCGCACCGGTTCACCGGGGAAGCATAGCGAAAACTGCCGGAGTCACGTACCTGAACGAACCGGTTGATGCCGCAATCTCGCCGGACTGGAAATATGCCTATGTTGCAAGCAACGGGGGGAACCGGCTGGACATCATCGATGTTTCCGATCCCGCTGCGCCGGTATACCGGACCGGGCTTGCGGACGGGAACGGCGGGGCGCTCCTAGGAACCCCGAGCAGCATTGCACTCTATCGATCCCTGGTCTATGTAACATCCCGTGGCTACAATGCCCTTGAAACAGCAGCCGTGGACGCCATTCCCGCAACAGGAATTTCCGTCTCCTCGTCAGACCGTATAACCGGTTCTTTTAACCTGACCGGTGCACCACTCGGGACCTGGAACGTGGTGGTGACCAATGTCAACAACAGGTTTGCCACGCTCACCAACGGGTTTACCGTCACGACCTATCTGCCCCCGACAACGCCGGCGCCTGACACGGACGATGACGGGGAGAACGAGGATGTTGCATCGGATAAAGCGGCAGCCCATGAAGGTACCCCCGGGGAGGCAAGCGTGTCCCTGAAGACCAATGATCTTGGCCAGACCCTTGCTCCCTACACGGTGGAGACAACGGAAGAATCGCCCGTAAACGTCGAGGTATCGATACCCCAGTCAACGAAATCGCTCACCGCTGCAGGAGCCCCGTTAAGCGAAGTCACCATAACCCCGGTCTCGCCGGAGACCGTTGCAGGGATTACCGGGAGTACCGCCCCGCCTGATGGGACCGTCTTTGCCGCAGGGGGCATTGGTGTCGAGTGTTCACCGGCCGGGGCAACCTTCAGCCAGCCTGTCACCATCTCCTTCACCATGACAAGAGCCCAGTGGGACGATGCACTGGCCCAGGCGGGGGGCAGGTCCCAGGATATCACGGTCCAGTATTACGATACCGCGACAAAATCCTGGGTATCTCTCCCGACAACCATAGACAGCAGCACCCGCACCGTCTCAACCACGACAAAACACTTCAGTTTCTTTGCGGTCTTTGTCAAAGCCGCCAGGACTGCCACAACTGCCCCCACACGGGTCACGTATTCCTGGGAGACCCCGACGCCGGCTGCAGTGATTCAGACTCCAACGGCTGCCATTACCAGACAGACTCCCGTTCCGGCACCTGCACCATCGCAGTCCGGTTTCCCATTTGCGACGATTGCTGCAGTCATTGCCGGTATCGTAGTTTTATCCGGCATTATCCTGCTGCTCAGACGCTGGTGGATCCGGCGGCAGAACCCGGCATTGTTCCGGAAATATGACTGATGGACTGGAGAAAATGCATCGCCGTCGGGAATAAGAAAGAGGCGCATCTTTTTTTTATCATTGCAGGCCACAGGGATGACATGCTGCTTTTTTTATTCGCTGCAGAAGAAAAGAGGTCGGGATAAATCCCTGAATGAAGGGAGGGGATCATACCCTCATTGCCGTCAGGGGGAAAAGGATCCTGTTCCCGATGATACTACAGCCCCGTCTTTGATAGTGAGGATCCGGAACTGGTCGGCTACCACTTCATGATCATCATCATAGTAAGCAAGGAGGCCTGCCGCATAGGTCCCGTCAGGGAGCATCGAGTATTTCATCGCCAGATCCGGCGTAGCGGTGGTGCGGGAGAGAGGGTATTCCCCTGCAGTCGTTGTTTTCAGGTCGAAACCGGTGGTGTAGCTCGTCACAACCGACCCGTTGTCGAACCGGTCCATACCCTGGCTGAACAGCTCGCTGCCGTCCTTTGTTATCGTGTACGGGGTGATGGTAGTCTCAAGACTGTTCCGGCTGGCATTGACGAACGTGGTAAGGATTGCATCACTATGGTCCCCGCCGTCCTGCATCCGGACCCATGAGTTGTATTTGTCAAACCCTCCGCTGGTCACATCATCATATACCATGTCAACGAAGAACGGCTGAGCCGTTGCCTGAACGGCAGTCCCCGGGAAGAACCGGAGGATCTGTTCCCAGAGCGTTCCCGGTGCCGGAGGAACCGAGGGGAAATAATACCATTTCCCGTCCCAGGAGGGAAGATGGTAGAACCTGTCCGGCCCGGGGTTCACTGGCACCGCTCCGATCTCGAGGGCATGAGTACCATTGATCAGGTAATACGTGGCGTACACGCTTGCATCGTTATATGGATCATTGAGTGCATAGGTACCGCTGCCTTTGCCGGTAAAGCTGAGTTTCCCAAGCGAGCCCTGCTTCTTGTCAATATCCTTCTTTGCCTTATTTGAAGAAGAACTCGCATCATCACTTTCGGAGGCAGGGGCAGAGGCCGGCTGTTCCGAAACAACCGCCTTTGCAGCAGACGATGAATCCTGCTCGCCCTTCTGCGACACTTCGATCATCTTCTTGAAAAATTCATCCCACCGGGGACCGACTTTGACCGCTTCCCCGTAGGAGTTGTACTGGGCCATACTCATCGCATCCGGTGTTGCAATCGATATACCGTATACGGCCGGGCTGTATTCATTATGCCGCTCGTAAAGGACAGCGCTCCTGACAAGGCCAATCGTCTTCTGCACTTCGGGCGAGACTTCCGGCCGCTTTGCCTCGATATTCTGCAGGAGGGTGACGAGATCCACGGAGGTAGGTTTCCCTCCGCCGCTTATTCCCAGGCGGACGGCATCGTTATAGGCACTCTTCAGGTCGTGGAGACCCTGGTCGGTCTCAGCAATGGGGACCAGTTTTGCACCCAGCTCATCGAGACTGTCCCGTATTGCCGGAATTTTGCTCACATCGATGATCGCCATGGTCTTGACTTTTCCGCCGCCGCTTCCTGTGCCGGAGCTGCCGATGTAGGCATCGGTAACCTTCCTCATGAATGTCTGGGCATCTGTGTCCGGGTTCTCAAGAAGGGGATCGATTATCGTGCTGTACTGGTAACTTCCCCGCTGGATCTCCTCGGACCCGAGCATCACGCCGGTATAGGGCTGGACCGTCTTTCCCACCTCTACCGAGGCCATGAGACAGGCATCGAACATGATCGGTTCGTAGCGGATGGCCGATCCCCTGAGCGCACTGTCGATATCCCCCATCTTCAGCGAGTTGCCGGTAACCTCGTCAACCCCGATCCCGTCATAGGAGTTGCCATGATCAGCGATGATCAGGATTGTCCGGTCAGCAGTCCGGGATGCTTTGGTCTCCTGGATGAACCGGGAAAGACTCGATCCCGATCCCATGTCTGCACTGGTATCGGAATACAGGTACTGGTAGTTCCCGAAAATGCCATCCTTTGCATCCTCCTTGAGCTGTTCTCCGGTGGCAACCCGCATCCCGTGCCACCCGTCTTTCTTTGCACCCCCGAAAGCTACCACGACATCGAGTTTCGCCGGGTCGGCGCGCTCAAGGGAATTCACGATCTCCTTGAGATCTTCCGTTGCCATCGCGCTGTCGGTCTCGAGATCGCTGCCAACAACGTACGCAAGGATCTGGGTCTTTGCATGGTTGGCTGGAGATTCCGCTGCCGCAATGCCAAACTGAGCGGTTATCAGAATGATCAGGACTGCAAAGAGCCAGACTTTCCTGTTACAATGTGTGTTGCTGTTACCCATGACGGATACCACCGGTTTTTTCCTGAAAGAGGAGACCAGATTAATTCGTTTTTGTCCCGGGGGTTGAAAAACATGTCCACATGAACCGGACGGGTACGATTGGTCCGGACTGCGAAAACGTTTTTCCCGTTATTGCAAACGCCGGTCCTGCATTATGCCGGGCCTCCATCGCAGATTCCGGATCCCCGTCTATATATTCCGCAAGTGCCAAACCGGTACATACCCATGCTTGCCACAGCCGACCTGCACATCCACTCCCCGTACTCGATCGCCGTCTCCCGGTTTATGCAGCCGGAGACGCTCCTGAAGGGATGCAGAACAAAGGGTATCCGGGTTCTTGGAACAGGCGATGCCCTCCAGCCGGACTGGCTGGCCGGGTGGAAGCCGTATTTTGAGAACGAACACGGGATCATCATCATTCCGCAGGGAGAGATCGAGGACAAAAACCGGGTGCACCACGTTATCCTGGCAGAAGATCCTGCCCAGTTCTCCCAGCTCCGCGACCTGCTGGAAGGTACCTGCAAAAGTTTTGTCTCGGCCGGCCGGCCGCATGTGTACCTGAACGGGGAGGAGATCGCGAATCTCGCCCACGAGGTCGGGGCCCTTGTCGGTCCGGCCCATGCCTTCACCCCGTGGACCGCGATGTATGCGTACTTCGACAGCGTCCCGGCCTGTTACGGGAACGCGAAGATCGATTTTGTGGAACTGGGCCTCTCGGCGGACAGTTCCTACGGGGCGGCGATCCCCGACCTGTACGGGATTCCGTTCCTCACCAACTCGGACGCCCACAGCCCGTACCCGGACAAACTCGGGCGCGAGTTCAACCGCATCGAGATCGGGCAGCCCACTGCAAAAGGGGTTCTGGATGCAATACGGGAAGGGGCAATTAAGATGAACGCCGGTTTTTTCCCGGAGGAAGGGAAGTACAACCGCACGGCCTGTACCCGCTGCTACACGCAGTATTCACTCGAAGAAGCCGTGCGGCATGCCTGGAAATGCCCTGCCGACGGCGGGATCATCAAGAAGGGAGTGGCCGACCGGGCAAAGGAACTTGCAAAAGGCGGTACTGCACACCCACGGCCCCCGTACGCCCATGTCCTCCCGCTTGCCCAGATCATCCAGACCATGGAGGGAACTTCATCCCCGAATACCAGGAAGTGCAAGGAGATCTATGCTTCCTTCATCGGGGCGTTCGAAAATGAGATCGCCATTCTCATCGATGTTCCTGTTGCAGAGATTCGCTCCATCCACCCGAAGGTTGCCGATGCCATCGCTGCCCTGCGGGACGGAACCGTGACCCTTCACCCGGGAGGCGGCGGGAAGTACGGTACGTTCTCACTGGGATGACGCCTGGCAGATCGGGAACTCTTTTTTTTCATCGGAATGTAATCCGCTGTTCTTCGGGTATCCGGTATTTTTGTTCGTGAGCGTTATCCTGCGGGTATTCCTGCGGTATACAGATGCGATTCACGATCCGTGAAATGTTCTGGAATCAACCGGAGGAGATTTTTCCGTTCGAAACGTTCTGGTTCCGAATCTCACAACCGGAAAACGACCGCAGGTATCTTAAAAAAAGAGTTAGAACGGATAATCGGCAGAACTGCTGAAATAATCACCAAGGTTCTTGAACGTTACCGTAGTTCCGCCATGCGTGACATAGAAGCCGTCCCTTGCTATCACGAGACCCTGGAAGTCGCCTCCATCATAGGTCACCTTCCCGTTGGGGGCATACAAAACGCCGGTGATATAACCCCAGCCCTGATTCAGGGTGATATCCCCGTTGCGGGCGATAATTACAATGTTCGTTGCCGAGGAACTCCACGAACTTGACGTGTAGCCACTGTCTGCGATGATCTTCATGTTATCGGTCAGGGTTCCTCCTGATGACGAGGTGTACCCGTGGGAGGTATACCAAGCAGAAGTCTTCGCCGAAGGCATCGTGAGATCGGGCATTGACTTGGTCGGAACGGTGTCCTGGTATATGCACTTGTCCAGTATCTCCGTCGGGTAGGACGCGGGATGGTTGAGCGTGCCTGTGTAATAGATATAGGAATTGGTATCGAGCGTCGGGGTCCAGTCAAGGGTGACATCGCCGTCAGCATAGACATTGCCATGGATCCTGGAATCCTTTATATTGAAATTTCCATTGACATAGATGTCCCCATAAAAGTCCCTTCCACCGGACAGTACCGACATATCGCCATTCACAAAGATAACGCCGGGACTGGATGACGACCCCCAGCTGGCACTGCCGCTGTTCAGGGAAACATCTCCATCAACATAGATGTTGCTGACATCCACGATGGCACCACCGTTGAAGTCACCGGTGGTTATCGAGGTTCCGGTGAGGATCACGGTAGAACCCGGTCCGACAACGCGTGAACCCATGAAATACAACTTGCTGCCATAGACAAAGACGCTCTCGTTCGCTACGTATTCAGCAAAGGTCTGGGCCCAGATGTAGTTCGTTTTCGTCAAGGTATTGGTTGCACCGGTGGTGGTATTTTTCACGGTTAGGGAGACGGTGTAATTCCCTGCGATAGGATAGGTATACTGCGGGTTCTGAGCATAGGATGAGTTGCCGTCCCCGTAACTCCAGCTCCAGTTGTTCACCGGTCCCGTTGACAGATCGGTGAATTGTACGGCGAGTGGCGTGTAGCCGCTCGTCGGAGACGCGGTGAAATTCGCCTGGATGGGTACCGCAGGGGTTGTTGTAGTCGTAGTGGTTGTTGTTGTGCTAGTCGTCGTTGTCGTGGTTGTCGTAGTGGTTGTTGAGGTCGCCGTGGTTACGGTGCCGGTCGTAGTTGTACCTGTTGGTCCAGAGGTTGGATTGTAATGGATCGTCCCGGCATTGAAGTCGGCATATGCGATCACTTCAGATGATCCGGTCCCGGTATAGACAATCTGGACGAGACCGGGAGACTGGCCGCTTGCCAGGGGAAAATCAAGAGACTGGCCGATACTCCAGCTGGTCCAGGCCGAATTCCCGTTATTCGAAAACGAGGAGATCGGCTCTTTGACCCCGTCAAAGTAGATGGAGAACTGGTCTTTTTGCAGGTAGTCCCCGCCATCGTGGTATATATGGATGGTATTGCCGGTGTTGGAGATGACCGCACTGACGGCAGGGATCTTCTGGGGCGGAGGCTGGGAATTGATTGCCACCCCGATTACGGCAATGGCTATCACCACGATTGAGATGAGCAGGGTGGCTCCTATCACTTCGGAGACGGCACGCTCTCCCGTGGGGAGGTATCGTTTTTTTCCCGTATACAGGATCGTCCGATCAGACATCGTTCATCCAGATGTAAGACAGTACGTACTTATATCTTTTGAGTTTTCTGCAACGAAGGAACCGTGAGGACCTCAGGGTATCAGTCTCGAATTGCTTTACCGTTTATGCGTTTAATCGTTCAGCAAATTCCGGCCTTGAAGATCGCCGTTGGATAGCAAAGCAGATCATGCATCAGTTGGGGATACCGGTCAGCTTCACATCATCGACAAAGAGGAGATCATTGGAAGCACTGCCAGCTATGCGGAATCGTAACCGGAATGATGAGAGGTTGTCAGCTGCTGAGGCAAGCGTTGATGACGTGACTATCGTTAGGGTTGTCGGGCTTCCTGTAGGCCCGGTGATCTGCGATATGGTTGTCCAGCTGGACCCGCCGTCCGTAGAATATTCTGCCCGGACATACTCAGAGGAGGAGTCAAGGCTCTGGGCACACCACCCGAACTGTACTATGATGCCCGAGTATCCGGACGTTGAGATAGTCCGGGTCATGGTGCCGGTATTCCTGAGCCGGATACTTGCGGTCTGGTTCTTGGGTACATTCCCGGTCTGGCGGCTGTTGTCACCGGTAAACGACCATGCCCCGGTACCGGATTCAAAACCCTCGTAATAGATCTGCGCCCGGGTGTTCTGGGCAAAGGAAGCCGCGATGGTCTGATCCGCGGTAACCGATGGGAACGTATAGGTTGTGACAGCCCCTGCAGAGTTCCCGTTTACAAGCACGTCAGCGATATGATATCCGGTGTTCTTGCTGATGGAAAATGCCTGGCTGCCACCATAGGGCACAACAACGGAACCGTTCGGGGTTATGATCCCCCCGGTTCCTGCTGATGCGGTTATCGTGGGGTTGACAACGATATACCCGGACCTGACAAGGGTATTGCCCCCCCCGGAATTTGTTGCCGTGAGAGAGACTGAAAAGATTCCCGGAACGTTATACTGGTGCGTGGCGTTCCGGGTTGTCGCGGTCCCACCGTCACCGAAGTCCCAGTACCAGGACGTGGGGTTGTTGGTCGAGGTGTCCGTGAACGTGACGGTCAGGGGAGCAGTCCCTGAAGTTGGCGTACCGGTGAATCCTGCCACGGGCACGGGAGCCACCGTAGGAGTCGGCGTGATGGGGGTGGTCGGACCCGGGGTGTATGCAGAAGGGGGCATTCCCCAGGACTGGAGGAGCTGCGAGGAAGAACCATGGTTGTACACGATCTGGACACTGCTGGGCGCGCTGCTTCCCGTGTACGTGAGCGTGTCACCGATCGACCAGGTTGACCAGCCCGTTCCTCCCCCGGTGCTGAACTGGCTGGTCTTATCCTGGTTGTCAACGAGGATCTGCAAATCGCTCTTTGCTATCGGGTCTCCCCCGTCATGACGCAGGTTGATCGTGTTTCCTGATGTTGTGATATCGGCCGACAGCGCCGGTGCCGGTTCCTGGATCGGTTTCGACAGGAAGGAAACCGCAATGATAGAGAAGGCTACTGCAACAACGGCTACCAGGAGAATTGCCCCCAGGGTGTCGGATACCCCGAAATCATCGGATCCGGTCACTGGACGATCCCGCCCACGCCCTGCACACTTGGGGTATAGGTGGCGTTCCAGGCAATAACGTTGAGATCATAACTCGCGAAGGTAGAGTCGGATCCGTTGATGAAAAGGTAGGATTCATTTCCCTTATACCCGCTCACCGTGTTGGGAATACCGTTTGCCCTCACCATATAATTGAAATAATTCTGCCACAAGGTCCGGGACTGGTTATCCGTTGTATTGATCGCTATCCGGATCCACTTGGTGTTACCGGTCCCGGGATTGACCGGGGCAATGGGCAGCTGGGTCATCCGATCCAGGGTGGTCCGGATCTGTATCGGGCTGTTGCCACCGATCATCGCCTGTGAGCGGTTATTCAGGGTAAGGGCATTGATGTTGACAATGGCAATGTTGGCATTGACCGTATCGTTGGTTGCCGTGATCTCCGGGGGCTGCTTCCAGGTGATGTTCCCATCGTTCTGGGCAAGGAACACCCCCCCCATCTGGTAATAATAGGTCTGGGGGATCCAGTAGTTGTTCTGGGTCCGGAATTCGATCGATCCCAGCCGGAGGGGGGGCATCTTGTAAGTCGTCTCGCGGTACCCGAACGTGGCATTACCGGAGCCAGTGATGGTGCCTGCATTCTTGGCGTAATTATTGTTCAAGATGAGCGTATCGGGAAATGTCATAGCAGATGCGAGGCCGTATGCCGGGTCCATCAGGTCAACCGTGTATTTGTTATTAGCAGTGATATTCGTGAAGACGGGAAGATCCTGGATAGTCGTACTGCCCCCTTTGATTGCCGTGATCCGGATATCCGTCCCATTATAAACAGTGGTCCCGCTTGGATTCATACAATAGTAATTCAAACCGGACATCCCGGTTATCGAAGTGCCTGCCGGACAACTGCCCACCGGGCCGGATATTGAGGGTAAATAAGAGATTCGCGGTGTGAGATTCACTATTGCCTTCCAGCCGGTCCCGCTCACTTCAGTCCCGTAATATGTTGAAGACGTCACTGAACCTGCAGGAAGAGAGAGATTGACATAAATATCCTGAGGGGTATTCTGGATGAGCTTTGAAGTGCCGGAAGGGAGATCCGTTGAATCGTGTACCGTTGGATCAAGAACAAGGGACTGGGATTCGATCGTGAGAACCTCATCTCGGATCGGGTCATTGAGGGCCAGAATTCCTGATGAGGGCACCGGGCTCATGAGTGGGATAAAACTCAGCATCCCCTGCGTATACCCGCCCTCGGTTCCCGGGCTGAACGAGTTGCTGACCGTTGACCCTACCTTGTCATTTGTAAAAAGTGCGTCAAGGCTGAGTTTGTAGGAGACAAACTCATCTTTTATCTCGTTCATGTGGAGGATCTCTGTCTCGCGCCCCTGGGCGGGAACCCCGTACGTAAGATAGAGGGATGCAATGACAACGATCAGGGCAATTATCAGGATGAACCCAATCACTTCGGACAGGGCAAGATCATCATATCCGCGTACAGCACGTTCCCTCATATACCAATAATCCGTCTCTGGCATGGCTTATAAAGATAGCAGTACGTTTCCCTGAAGAATCGAATCCGGTAATTTTCTGGTTTTTAGCCCTGAACCAAAAAGCGTAAGATCTGACCAGGCGGCGTGCGCGGAATCACGTCACGATACAGCAAAAAGCCGGCTGAATACCAATTCACCAGCATTTTTTTTCAAGCAGACTCTGCTGAAAATTTTTCAATCGCGATCATGAGGTGTTAGTTGAGGAGGCTACAATCGGATAATTATCCTACAATCGGCAAGTACATGCTACAAAATTTTTAATTCTCCGGCGTGATGGTCCGGAACCGGCAGGCAAGGATCGATTGAAAAAAGAGAGCAGGGGGCAAGGGGCCGGTTGAAAATTTTTTCCCGGAGATCGATTGAGATGCCAATAAAGGTGTGACCATTCACTTCAGGTTTTTGGCAGGTTGTGCACACTGCCAAGATCCATGGATGGATAATTAGTGAAGTACTGGAATCCGGAAGACAAACAGGATCACCCACCTGCTGATGCGGTGGTACCTAATCCCCGACCGGGTCCCGTGGATTTTTCCGGACATCTGAACAGAATACCGGAGAAATCCAAAGGCAGAATTCCAACAAATTTTTGAGTCATGGGATTACTATATAAAATACCGTTAATGGAATTTTTTATCACTATGTCAGAAGGATGGAACGCATGTCCCGGATCGCAGGTCCATTCTGCCTCCACCACCAGAGAATCAGCAGGAATGATAACGATACGAAGACCTGAGAGATCCAATTGATGCAGACCGTTCTTGTTGTGGATGACAGCAGTTTCATCACCGAGGGTCTTGCTTCGATCTTGAAGAAAAATTACCGGACGATCATCTCTTCCGGGGGGGAGATGTGCCTGGAGATCTTAAAAAAGGAGACCCCGGATATCATCATCCTCGATATCCTCATGGAACCCATGGACGGGTGGGAGACGCTCCTGCATATCCGGGAGAACCCCGCGATCCGCCACATCCCGGTCATCATGTTCTCGGCAAAAAAGATCAGCCCCTTTGAAGCCGAGACGCACCACCCGTATATCGATGAATACATCACCAAACCGGTCAACCCGAGAAACCTGCTGGACACTATCGCAAAGGTCCTCTCCCGCAAGGAGGCTGCCCGGAAGACTCTCCAGCTCTGGAGACAGGCCGGCTTGCCGGCGGAAGAGATCGAGGAATATGCGCGACTCCTGACCAGTATAGAAGTGGACCGGGGACTCTGCTCCAACATGCTGCAGCAGCTTGCAACCGGCCGGAAAGATGCCCCTGCCGAGGATATCCGCAGATCGGTTGAGATCATTGAATCCCGTATCCAGAAAAGCAGCCTCCAGGCGGAAGAGATTGCCCATAAAGGTGAACTCCTTGTTGCAGCCCGGGGCGGTGAGAGTTGGATTCCGGACAACAGCGATGATGCAGATATCTTACCGGAAGAGCCGGGACAGGACGGATACCGGCCGGTACCAGATATCACGGTGATTGGGGCGGGGGAAACGGAGCCGGCGATCACAGGGGTGGACCCCCCGGCATCCCCTACTCCCCAGCCAGGAGATATTTCAAGGGATGTCGGGGATCCTGTCGACAGGAGGGTCAGCAGAGACTTAGACAAAATAGAGAGCGGCAGTGCATTTTCCCCGGAGAGGACATCTACATCCCAAAACCAGAAACGGTATGCAACAGAAGATCGGGACACCGTTTTTCTCCCGGGTTCGGGTATTGATGTGACTGCCACGCCGACTGATATTCCCGCACAATGCAATCCGATGTTAACGATGATATCCGAGAGTCTGTTCGAAGAAGAACCAGACCCGGAACCTGTGAAGAACCCGGATATATCCCTGCAGCACGAGGAAAAAACACCGGTCCCTGAACAAAAACCGGAGGATCGGACACAGGTTCAGACTCCTCCAGTTCCTGCCAAGGTACCGGTCAGGCAAACACCAAAACCGGACTATTCTGGCAGATCTATTACACAAAAAACCCGGGATATCCAAAAAAACAAGGCTGCCGGAAAAACCCCTGTTCCAAAGGAATCGTCCCCGTCACCGGGTATTTTTGCGCGGATTATCCAGGCAATCCTGAACCTGTTCTCTCGGAAAAAACCTTAGGGCAATTTATGTTCCGGGCAGAACAAAGCAAGAGCCGGAAAGTACCCCGTCCTCAGAAGGGTTTTGAAGCCATGAAACAAACAAGTATCAGTATTTTCAAGACGGCCCGGGCCTGTCCGCGGCCGGGGAACATCGCATGACATTATCCCATGGTTGTATTCTCTGCCACCAGGGCGCAAAACTGGTTCTCTTTGTTACGGGACGATGCCACCGCACCTGCTGGTACTGCCCTCTCTCCAGCGAACGGAAAGGAACGGATACCGTATATGCCAATGAACGTCCCGTTGACATACCGGCCCAGATAATCGAGGAGGCCGAGAACATGAGCGCTCTCGGAACCGGGGTAACGGGGGGAGAACCGCTCCTCTGTCTTGACAAGGTAACTGAATATTGCCGGCTTCTCAAGAACCATTTCGGGCCGGAACACCAGATTCACCTCTATACCTCCAAAGCCCCAACCGATGAGGAACTGGCTGCAATGCAGGGACTCGTGGACGAGATCCGTCTCCACCCGCCGCACGAGTGCTGGGAATCGATTGTAAAATCGGATTATATTGTTTCGGCACAGCATGCAAAGGCTATGGGATTTGACATCGGCATCGAAGTGCCGGCCCTCCCCGGCCTCGAACATCTTGCCGCAGCGCTTCCGTACCTGGATTTCCTCAATATCAACGAGCTGGAATGGGGCGATACCAATGCTTATGCCATGCGCGAGCGGGGGTATGAGCTGGCCGATGACCTGCATAACGCCATTGACGGAGCCCGCGGGTGGGCCGAAGAGTTGTGCCGGCATGAAAAAGTCCACTTCTGCACCTCTGCATTCAAGGATTCGGTCCAGCTCAGGGAGCGCCTGAAGCGGATCGCGGAGAATACCGCCCGGCCGTTCGAAGAGATCACGGACGACGGGACCGTTGTGTACGGAGTCCTTGAGCCGGATGGAGCCGATGATGGCAGTATAGAAATTTTCAGGGAGCAGCTGGAACCGGGCAGCTTCGAGATCATTGACGGCCATATCGAGCTTGCCTGGTGGCTCCTCACCGAGTATACCGGTACCATAAACGGGAACAAGTATGTTGTCGAGCGCTACCCGAACGGCGGGATGATCGTGGAGCTGACCCCCGTATGATCCTGCGCGCTGTCATTGATCCCGTGTACGAATGGGTTCTCCGCATGCAGTGCTCGCATGTGCCAAACCATATCGCCATCATCCAGGATGGCAACCGCAGGTACGCCAAGAAAGCAGGTCTCGACACCGCAAGCGGGCACCGGGCGGGCGCCGACAGGACAGAGGAGATGCTGGACTGGGCCCACGATATCGGGATCCGGCACATCACCCTGTACACGTTCTCGACCGAGAACTTCTCCCGGGACAGGGAGGAGGTCTCGCATCTCTTCGCCCTTTTCAAGGAGAAGTTCACGAGCGTTCTGAGCGATACGCGGGTGCACAAATACCGGATCCGGGTGCAGATGATGGGGGACCGCACCCGGCTCCCGGGCGACCTGCGGGATGCGGTCGATGCCGCAGAAGAAGCTACCAAGGATTATTCCGGGTTCTATCTCAACATTGCCCTTGCCTACGGGGGCAGGAACGAGATTCTCCTTGCAGCAAAGGAGATCTTGAGTGAGGTTAGGGAAAACCAAGCGGATCCGGCCACGATCGATGTCCAGATGGTTGAGGAGCATCTCCACGGGGGAAGGGGCATCCCGCCGGTGGACCTCATCATCCGGACCGGAAACGATTGCCGCACCTCAAATTTCCTTCCCTGGCTTGCCAACGGTCACGAATGCGCAGTCTATTTCTGCGCTCCTTACTGGCCGCTTTTCCGGAAGATCGATCTCCTCCGGGCTATCAGGATCTATGACCAGCGAGTCTCAGCCCGGGCATAATCATCCCTTTTTTATCCAGGCGATCCGATCGGGAACTATATTTCTGTCCACGTACAGATCAACTCCTGATACGGATATGACGGGCTCACCAGACAACAACTCCCTGTGGCGGCGGACAACCATCCTCGTGCGGGCAGATATCCTTGAGAAGGCCCGCGAGCAGAAGATCGATCTCAGCCACATCTGCAACCGGGCACTTGCCGATCTGTTGGAGATCGACCTCTCCCAACAACCGCTGGGATCCGCTGAGGACCCGTTACCGGTCATGGTTGCGCCGGACACCGTACCGGTGGCGCCGATAAGCCCTGCCGGGATGGCAGCTGCATCCCTGCACCCGGTGGTCAATGCCAATGATCCGACCGCTGTAAGGACCCTGCTGAAGGCCAAAAAACCACGCCCCATCCCGCCAGCCGCTATCCCTGAACCGGGACATGCTCAGGAAAAAACGCCGTCGGTGCAGGAAGAGCCGGAAGGAATACGCCGGGCAGAGAGAGAGTTCACACAAGCAAAGCCGAAGAAGAAGGTTTCGGGAACCGGGAAGCGCGGCAAAGAGGATATCATAAAAACATTCATCACAGAAACCATCTTTCGGGGAGAGCCCGACGAGGCTATCCTGTCCCGGGATGAGATGTTCGATCATTTTTCCCGTTGGTGCAGGGACCACCGGATAACACCGGTGCCCGAGAAGAAACAGTTCTCCCTTGCTCTCAAGAACCAGTTTGCCTTTGCGGAAAAGACCGTTAACGGGATACGCTGCTGGACAAATGTCCGGGTACGATAACAGCCCTACTTTCCGAACCGGCGCACCCTCGACTGGTAGTCCCGCAGGATGCGGAGAAAGTCCACTTTCCGGAACAGTTTCCAGTTGACATCGGAGAAGAAGAGCTCCGAATAGACCGACTGCCAGATGAGGAAATCGGTCAGGTGGTCGCCGCCGCTCTTGATCACGACATCGGGCATGTACTTGAACGTGAGATAGGATTCGAGCAGGTTCTCATCAACAGCCTCGGGAGGGACATTATCTTTTGCCATCCTCCGTATACATTCGGTGATCTCCTCGCGTCCGCTCTTCCCGATTGCGACAACAACATCCATACCCGAACCGGTAATCTCTTCGCGGTCGCCCACATGAAGGATCAGGCGGGCAATCGTGTCTATCCTGCGGATCTCGTCCAGGCACGGTTCGAGTGAGCCGGGGGAATCGGTTGCAATGTGGAACGTGATCCCCCGGAGGCCTCCCTGAACGGAGGGGTTCTGGTTTGCAACAACCGAAGAGATCTCGATGCACCACTGGGTGATCTGGTAGATCTTTGCCGGCGCATCCTGCATATCCCGGCCGCTGATCATGAAACAGACATGGCCCGGCAGATCGTGAATCTGCCGCATGAGCCTCCGCCCGTAAAGCCAGTAGATCATCGCACTTCCACTATTGGGGGTCAAAGTAAAAATTCTTGGGGGTTATATCGGGAATACGTTTCGCCGGGGGTTATTACATCCAAAGGGATAGCAGCCGGAACGCGATCGCCCCGAAAAAAACCGCAAGGGCAGTCTCGAGTGCGGCTATGGAGAGGGCCTGTTTCCAGCCGAATTCCTTTGACAGGGCAAGGAGGGTTGAGATACAGGGAGCATACAGCATGGCCACAAGACCAAAGACGATGAGCTGGACCGGGGTTAAGATCGTGGAGAAGATCGTTGTCCCGAACAATGCAGCGAGGGCGAGAATGGTCATCTCCTTCCGGATAAAGCCGAAGACGAACACGGCACCGGTCAGGGCCGGAAGGCCGAGGAGGAGGACGGTAATAGGGGAAAGGATCGTATTGATCGGTTCAAGGAACCCACCGGCGTATGCAGCGGTGATCGCGATGCTGCCGACAATATATGCAGGAAGGACAATCCAGATGAGCGATTTGGTCCGCTGCCAGGTCTGGCCGAGTACCACGGGAGCAGTGGGGACATGGTAATCGGGCATCTCCATGATCATTCCGACGGATTCACCGGGAAGGAGGCGGAAGGCAAGACGGCCGAGGACAATGATCAGGATGAAATCAAAAAGGTACAGGGCAAGCGCCCACCAGATATTTACGAAGAGTGCGACGACCCCGAGGATGACGATGGTCCGGGCCGAGCAGGGCACGAGAGTGACCAGGAAGGCGGCAAGGAACTTCTGTTTGGGGGATTCGATGATCCTGCACGAGAGGCAGGCCGGGACCGTGCACCCGAATCCAAGGACAAGGGGGATGATAGCCTTGCCGTGCAGGCCCATCTTGTGCATTCCCCGGTCAAGCATCAGGGAGAACCGGGTGAGCAGTCCCGAATCCTCGATAAGGGCAAGGAACAGGTAGAACGGGATCACATAGGGGAGGATCAGCGTAAGGGCAGCAACAAGACCGGTCCAGGCACCGTTGAATATGATATCCGTAACTGATCCTTTGACAAGAGGCTGGACAGGAGCAATACCGGAAAGGAATACCGTGAGGAGGTCGGAGATCCAGGCCCCGACTATGAATGTCCAGATGAGGAGCCCGCCGATGATCAGTATCAGGAGAAGATAGCCCATGACCGGGTGGAGTGCCAGCCGGTCAATCCGCTCGGTCAAGGATACTTCATGATCGCCCGGAGTGCGGATCTCTGTTACTTCCGCAACCAGCTGCTCTGATACCAGATACCGCTCGTTGCTCAGGATGGTTGCAGCCGGTTCTCCGTGTATCTTTTCCAGTTCCTGCCGGAAGATCAGGGCTGCTTCCGCCGCTGCGGGAGCATTTTTTCGTGCCTCCCAGATTGTATCGGAATCGGCTTCCAGCAGTTTGATCGCTGTCCAGCGGGTCGGATAACTCACTGAACCGGCCGGAAGGAGAGCCATGAGTTTCCGGATCCGGTCTTCCACTTCCTTTCCATAGGGAAGCAGGTGCGGCTTAGGCCTTGTTGCAATGGCCGAGACGATTGCGTCCGACAGCTCGGCAATGCCTTTTCCCTGGGTTGCAATGGTAGGAACAACAGGGATACCGAGAAGCGTGGAGAGTTTCCGGAGATCTATGGAAATCCCTTTTTTCAGCGCAAGGTCCATCTGGTTGACGGCAAGGATCATGGGGCTCTCGAGTTCCGTGAGCTGGAGGGTGAAGAACAGGTTCCGCTCAAGCGCCGATGCATCGATCACATTGACCACAACGTCCGGGTGATCGTGGGCAATGAATTCACGGGAGATCTGTTCTTCGGTAGAGAGGGTAGTGATGGAATAGATCCCCGGCAGGTCGATTATGCGGATCCGCTGACCGCGGTGCTGGAGGAGACCCTCGGCACGCTCGACCGTTTTGCCCGGCCAGTTTCCGATGTCCTGGTCTACCCCGGTCAGCTGGTTGAACGTTGCGCTCTTCCCTACATTGGCGTTGCCGGCAAGAGCGACAACAAATTCGCTCTTCCCTTTGGGCATGACCGGCAGCGGTGTGCACCCGGGACAGTCGCCGCAACCACTCATCCGGTTTTCTCCCGGCAGGAGGTGACAAAGATGTGGTCCGCTATAGCGTGATCGATGGCAAGTTTTGTCTTCCGGACCCCGATCTCCACCGGGCCGAGCATAGGGGCTTTCCGGATCAGCTGGATCTCGGTTTTCAGGGTAAGACCGAGGTCGGTTAGGCGCTGGACAACGGTGTTGTCGCCCCGTATGAACGCGATGGTGCCTTTCTCGCCGGGTGACAGGGTGGTGACGGGGATCAGGTGTTCACCCCGCAAACAGGGGGAAAAGGCCTCAGTTCCCTCAAGGCAGGCTGAGCAGCTATCCACCTGCCGGTTGCAGGCTTCGATGAGGCTTCCGTGAGGACACCGGGCAGGGGCTTTTAAGAGCTTGCAGAGGGCGCATTCCGTCTCGTCGGAAAGGGTATGCTCCATCTTGCAGGCCTCGTCATGGACATTCTCCCTTTTGATATGGAGGACATCGGTCAGGAACACCTCGAGGAGCCGGTGGCGCCGCTTGACCTTCCGGGCCATCCCGCGGCCCAGATCCGTTAAGGTCGCTCCCTTGTAGGGTTCGTAATGGACCAGCCCTTTTTCCGAGAGCACCTGGAGCGCCTCAGTCACACTGGCCGGGGCAACTTTCAGACACTTTGCTATCGCGGACGTTTTGGCTATTCCGTCCTTTGCCTCAATGTCCAGAATGCTCTCAAGGTACTCTTCCAGCTGCTCGGAGGTCATGATATAATATTTTAGGTTGGCCTAAATAAATATATTCGGGTTCCCTAAATCAGGTTGCCGGGCAAAGAGATTCTTGAAAAGTGAACAAAAACAACATGGCAGGACTGCGGAGAGATCCTGACAGCAATGACGTTGTTCCGGGGTTTTGGTATAGGAGAGATTATAAACATTCTCAAGAAATGATCAAGTTAGTAAATGTATTGTTATAAGACTGGAATAGCACAGATCGATAGCGTAAGCGGCGGATTTGAGGCAGGAGCCAATATCCTCATTCTCGCACCCCCGATGAGCTATGCCGACCAGCTCGCCTATGCGCTCATAAAACCCCTGCAGGGCGAATATTCCATTGTCCTTTCCACCAACGAACGTGCCGCCGAAGTGGTGGACTATTTCAAAGTCGCGGGGGCCGACAAACGCTTTGTCGGGGTAATCGATGCCATAACCAAGAGCTCCACCCCGAGCATTGCCGATACCACCCGGCTGATGTTCGTCTCAAGCCCGACCGATCTCACCGGTATCGGGATCAAGTTCTCCAATATGATCGAGACTATCTTCGAAGGGGACTTCTCGGAGGGGGAGCCGGGTCTCTTTCCCCCGCCCATCCGGTTCTGCGTGAACTCTATCTCTACCCTTCTCATGTACCGCAGGCTTGAGGTGCTCTACCAGTTTCTCCATGTCCTGACCGCCAAACTCAAGAAGATCGAAGGAGTGGGCATTTATCTTCTCAACAGCGAGTCGTTTGACGAAAAAACGCTCTCCTTGATCAAACAGCTGATGAACTGCGTTATCGAGGTGAAGCTAGAGAACAACATCACGTTCTTCCGGGTTGTGGGCATCCGGGGAGTAACCGGCGAATGGCTCAAGTTCACGATCACAAAAGGCCAGGTAGTGATCCTGCCATGATCTCAACCGGGATAAATGCCCTGGACGAGATGCTGGGGGGCGGCATCCCCGGGGGGGACAAAGTAATCTACAGCATGGAGCCCGGCGTCAATGGTCAGTTCTTCATGACATCGACCCTTGCCGCAGCCTTGAAAAAAGGGCTGACCTGCCTGGTCATCATGCCCAATACCACGGTCGATGCATTCCGGCATGACGCGATAGCAATGCAGGTGGATAAAAAAACCCTCTGCTCGGACAGGCTCCTCTTCATCGATGCAATTGACGGAGAGAGGATCCAGAAAGGGGCAACTTCAAAAGAGTCAAAAGCCCGCGACTGGAAAGCCCGGATCCAGAAGATCTGTCAGGATCACCGGATCGATGTAATTTTTGCCTACTTCGATCTGCTGTATGAGGAGTTCGGGCTGGAGACCGGCCTCTGCATCCTGGAATCCGCACTGCAGGGCAGGAAGACAACGCTCATCCTGGAACATCTCAACCTTGAAGGGGATCCGCTGGTGGAGCAGTTTATTAAGAAGCACGCGTTCGACCTGGTCCTGACAATCCGGCTCTCGACCCACCCCCTGCCACCGTTCAGTTATTTCACGCTCGTCCACGCTTCCTGGGCACCCATCCCGATCCGCTCGATCCCATTCTCGATCCACGAGGGAATGGTCATTCCCTATATCCCGAAGATCGTGGTGATCGGGCCGGAAAAATCCGGGAAATCTACCTTCATCTCCCATGCCTCGGGGGCAGGAAAGGTCCCGCCGGTGGCGGATCGCGGACGTGAACCGGTACCAGGAAGTATGGACTTCGGATGGCTGAAGTGGAAAAACTTCGATATCACGCTCTACGGCATCCCGGGGGGGCTCCTCGCCCATCAGGTCCTGCCTGCGCTCCACCACGCCATGGGCGTCGTGATCGTGATCGATGCCTCAGATCCCGGACGTATCTCCCAGGCTAAAGACCTTGCACTTCTCGTTGCAAAGCAGCGGATCCCGGTTGTCATTGCCGCGAACAGGAAGCAGGAGGACGCTGTGATGACAGAGGATGAGATCCGGTCTACCCTCCAGATTCCCAGGGAAATACCCCTTTATTTCATATCCGCAAACGATAGCGATGATGTCCACCGGGTTCTCGAATCGCTGGTCAATTATATCACCCGGATCCCGTTCTGATGAATCGGATACAGATACCCGGATAAAACCGGAGCACAGGTATAGTGAAACCATGTTGACCTTTGTCGGCCTCGGCCTCTTTGACAAGACGGATATTTCCCTAAAGGGATTCCAGTGCATCCGGGACGCGGATCATGTATTCCTTGAATGCTACACCTCGCTCCTCATGGGGTCTTCACGGGAGGAACTCGAAGCATATTACGAGAAACCGGTAACGCCCCTCTACCGGGAGGACGTGGAACAGCATCCCGACGAACTCCTCAGGCTTGCAGCGGAAAGCAACGTCGCGTTCCTGTGTGCCGGCGACCCGATGGTCTCCACAACGCACAGCGATCTGCGGATGCGGGCAGGCGAAAGAGGTATCCGGACGGCAATCATCCACGCAGCATCCATATCGAGCGCCATCTGCGGTCTCTCCGGCCTCCAGAACTACCGGTTCGGGAAATCCTGCTCCCTCCCGTTCCCGCAGAAGAACTGGTTCCCGACAACCCCGTATGAAGTGATCGAGAAGAACCTTGCACAGAACCTGCACACAATCGTGTATCTCGATATCCAGAACGAGCGGTACATGACAGTACCGGAAGCGGTCACTCTCCTCGACCGGATGGCAGCCGCAAAAGGAGGTGCCATCCCCCTCTATGTCGGGATTGCCCGGGCGGGATCGGAGAACCCGGTTGTCCGGGCCGGGCCGGGAAGCCAGCTCGCGACCGCCGAGTTCGGCCCGCCGCTGCACATCCTCATCGTACCTGCGGAACTCCACGACATGGAGCGGGAGTACCTGGAGATGTTTGCAGGATTATGAAGAGCGCTGAATGCCAGGCGGTTCTTGCAGACACGCTCGCACTCTGCCATTGTCCGTGCACGGGGGACAGCCCGCTTGGAGAGATCGGCGCAGCTATCCACCTGATGGCCCGGTCCTACGAGAGCGACGGCAGGGGTTTTTTTGCCTCCGGGGATCTGGTCAACGCCCTTGCGAGTTACTGGTATGCCTCGGGGTGGCTGCATTTCGGTATCGCGTATGGCATCCTTTCCTGCCGGGACCGCACCATTCCCTGTATCTTCGATGGGCCTGACGATCAGATGCCGGATAGACTTAAGGAAAAACTGTCCGAGAAGACAGCACGGTATGCACGGCTGCTCGACACCGCCCGCTCATCGGTAATACCGGCACCGGATGCATCAGCACCCGGACATGCCTTTGCCTTACGGGTGCTCTGCATCTCAGGCACCTATGCAGATTACGGGGACCGGTCCAGGAAAAACGGCACACAGGAGCGGGCTCTTGCCTCCCTTAGTTACGGGCACGGGTGGCTTGACGCTGCGGTGACCGCCGGGCTCTTTTCCATTGTCTCGAACCGGGATATATTCACGGTATAAAACCGGCAGAAGCCGGAACACGGTTATATCTTCTAAAGACGTTTATACTATATCCAATAATCTGTAAAGGTAACAGCCACCATACAGCGTCTGCTCATTTTCAAAGGAGAGGAACATGGATAAATCGCAGGTCAAATGGCTCTATATCTCGGTTGGTTTCTCCCTTGTCGTCTTACTCATCATCCTCTATTTTACCATCAATGAAAATACCCTCTCCTATCTCCAGAAGATCAATCCCTGGTTCCTCCTCCTCGCATTTCTCACCCACATCCTGACCATGTGCTTCTGGGCCATGCGGGTCAAGAAGATGTCGGGGTCCCTCGGGTACAACATCGGGTTCTTCTACAGCCTCAACCTCGTCTTCGCCAACCTGCTCGCAGCTGCCGTCACCCCGGCCCAGACCGGCGGGGAACCGGTCCGTATTCACGAGCTCTACAAGGCCAAGGTCCCCATAGGTGACGCAACAGCGGTCGTCATCATGGAGCGGGTGCTGGACGGAATCGCCCTTGCAGGCCTTGCAGCATTTGCCATGATCGTCCTGACCGAACAGTGGAAGAGCCTTGGTGCAATTTCGGAGATCATGGTCTATGTCACCTGGATCTTCGTTGCCGGGTGCCTCTTCCTCTTCTACCTTGCAATCCGGCGGCCGGATCTGATAAAGCGGGTCGTGACCCGGTGTGCCCGGTTCTTCACCAGGAAGTGGGAGGAGGCAAGAGTTGCTGAACTTCTCATCCGGGCAGACAAGGAGATCGACAACTTCCAGCAGTCGGTGGTCAAGTTCGTGAAAAGCGCCAAGGGCGGACTCCTCTGGGGTATGCTTTTTACCATGCTCTACTGGGTCTCGGAGATTGTCACCGCATCGCTCATCCTTCTCGGGCTTGGCCAGCCCCCCCTGTTTCTTGAATCGTTCGTGATCCAGCTCATCCTCGCCATCCTGATGATGATCCCGCTCACCCCGGGAAGCTCAGGGATAGCAGAGATCGGGGCAACCTCCATGTACGCGCTCTTCATCCCGGCTTCAATCGTCGGCATTTTTGTCGTGATCTGGCGGATCGTTCTCTATTACTTCAACATCGCCCTTGGCATCCTCTCGAGCATCATCATCGTGAGAAGAGAGGCAAAGGCAGCAGAAAACCCATAACCCATTGCCTGCAAAACGGGAAGTCCCGTCACCTTAACTCTTATCAGTGATGACGGCAATCACTGTGCACAGTATGGCACAGGTCAAGTGCGCAATCAGGGGAGTGTTCGTTGCAGTGGGCGATACAGCCACCGTGCCCCTGGTACTCTTATCCGATGGTGGCGAACGCCTCCTGCCCATCTTTATCGGCATCTGGGAAGCGGTCTCCATCAACAGCGCCCTCAGCCATGAAATGCTTCCCCGGCCGTTCACCCATGATCTCTTCCTCGACCTCTGTTCAAAATGTTCCATCACGTTCCGGTTCCTCCAGATCGACTCCATCGAAGACGGGATATATTATGCACAGCTCGTCTTCTCCCATGATCAGCAGGAGGAGTACCTGGACTGCCGGCCAAGCGACGGAATAGCCCTTGCCCTCCGGGGGGATGTTCCCGTCTTTGTGGACGAAACCGTGCTTGCTACCGCAGGACAAGCAGCGGAGTCCCTGCCGGTGATGGTCGATCTGGCAACATTCCTGCAAAAATAAGGTACGAACAGATACGAGAAAAGAAAGGGGTTATTTCCGCCGGTGTTCGAGTTCCTGCATCACATCGGCCAGGTCCACTCCCGCCGCACGGAGGGCAACGAGAAGGTGGAAGAGAAGATCGGCGGATTCTTCAACCGTACGCTCGTTGACCCCGTTCTTGACCGCCAGGATGAATTCAGTGGACTCCTCGCCGACTTTTTCAAGGACTTTGTCGATGCCTTTCTTGTCGGTCAGGAGGCTTGTTGTGTAGGACGATTCTTTCGGGTGATCTGCCCGTTCGCAGATGACCGCCCAGAGTTCGGCGATCACCGCCGGATCGACCGGACGGCTCATGATGCCACCTGCGGAAGAAGCACTTCGCCTACTTCGAGGCCAAAGAAGCGCCGGCAGAGGATGCGCGCTTTTTCGATATTGCAGCCGGCCTTGCCAATCGCGATACCAAGGTCGCTGCGCTGTTTTACAAGAACATTCAGGGGGCCGTCCTCCCCGGTCCGTTCTACGCTCACCACTTCGGCAGGCTTGAAAATATTGGCAATAAAGGCGTCAGGATTCTCGGCATACTCCACCATCTCGATGCGTTTCCCGAGCACATTCTGAAGGCGCTTGATATTCTCCCCTTTTTTACCGATCGCAAGACCCATGTCGCCCGGCCGGATCACGTAGATGACCCGGTCGAACCGGTCGTCGATCACGCAGTCGAGAGCTGTCGACCGGGTCAGGATCCGCAATTCTTCTATGTACCTTCGCTCCTTAAAACCGATATTCCGTTCCATGTTGAAAATCAATCCTATTGTATCCGCAGTTTTGTGGTATTCGAAATTTTATACGATATTTTTCCGGCATTCCGGATCCTTGAGCTGTGATTTTAAGAAACTATCACACGCTGCATAGGTAAAAAAGTTGTGAAAAGAGTGGGGAGAAGATTACCGGATGGTGTACGTGATGGTCACCGTTGCCGTAACGGTAATGTCACCAGGCTGGATGGGGGTCGGCGCTGCTACGGATTTCATTGCAGCCCCGCTGTCGTACTGGTAGTTCTGGTACAGAACGGGCGAGTACCCGCCGCTGACATCGGCGTTTTTCACACCGGTCACATTGGTTCCCATGGCTGCCGCAACAGTATCGGCATCCGAGCGGGCGCGGATCACGGCTTTCTGGAGAGCCTGGGTTCTGAGCACCTGGGACTGCTCGTCCGAGAGCATGAACTGGATCGAGTCGGCCTGGTTGATCCCGTTTGCCACCGCAATATCGATGACATCGCCGGTCTTGCTGACATCGTGGAGCGTGACCGTTAAGGTATTCGTCACGCGGTAGGTCTTCACTTTCTGGTCGAAGATGCTCTTTGTTGAATCATCGTAAACAGGGTAGATGTTGTAACCGGTGGTCTTCAGGGCGTCCCGGGGGATGCCCGAATTCACGAGAGCATTGATCACGTTGTTCATCTTCTGGGCATTATCGGCCTGGGCAACCTTGACATCCGCGTTCTCGGTCTGGACCGAGAAGGTGATCTGCGCCCGGTCGGGAGTTCCGATAACATTGCCGTTCCCGGTTGCATGGATAACGTGGTCATTGGCCGTATCATCTGCGGCTGCAGCGCAGCCGACAAGAGCCACTGCGAGAACCGCAATGGCAACCATACAGAGAGAGAGTCTTCGTATCATGATTGTCACATGATCTTGCATGGAAAGGAGGTTAAAGATTGCTTTGACTGCGAAAATACTTGCAGTTATACTGAAAAACTGATGAAAGAGCCACAGAGCGAAAGAGAATTGACCAGACAACCTGCCAGGAACGGCAACTGCACCAGAATATAAAGGTGCAGGAATACTCCCCCAAACAACAATATCAGATAAGACGAATAGTGTAAGCGACCAGAGCATGGCAGCAACAATCGTAGAGAAGATATTCTCACGGAAATGTGGCAGCGATATACGGGCAGGCGAAGTGGTCATGGCACCCCTTGACGGGACCATGATCCACGACATCACCGGCCCGCTTGCCATCCAGAAGTTCTACGAGATGGGCGGGAAGAACGTCTATGACCCGGAGCGCGTAATCATGCTCTTTGACCACCAGATCCCCGCAGACTCCATCGAAGCAGCGAACAACCACGTGTACATGCGGAAATTTGCCGAGGAGCAGAAGATCCATAACTATGACATCAACGAGGGTGTCTGCCACCAGGTGACCATCGAGAAGGGCAGGGCGGCGCCGGGCGAGATCGTTGTCGGGGCGGACTCCCATACCTGCATGTACGGGGCGGCCGGGGCGTTTGCCACCGGCATCGGCTCCACCGACATGGGCTTTGCCCTGAAGTTCGGCGCCCTCTACTTCAAGGTGCCGGAGACCATCAAGGCCGAGGTATCGGGCAGGTTCCAGAAACGTGTCGGGCCAAAGGATCTCATCCTCTCGATCGCTGCCGATATCGGGGCCGACGGGGCCACCTACAAGGCGATCCAGTTCACGGGAAAGACCATCTCGAAGATGGACATGGCAGGCCGGATGACGCTCTGCAACATGGCCATCGAGATGGGCGCAAAGGCGGGCATTGTTGCACCGGACAAGGTGACCTGGGAGTACATGAAAGGGCGCCGCAAGATGAAGCCGTTCGAGCTGGACAGCGACCCGGACGCCACGTTTGCCGAGAAGCGCTCCTACAATGTCGCGGACCTCGAACCAACCGTAGCCGTGCCCCACAATGTGGACACCGGCGTTTCGGTAAGCAAAGTTGCCGGCACCCACGTGGACCAGGTCTTTATCGGCTCCTGCACGAACGGGCGGTTTGAGGATCTCGAAGAAGTCGCCGAGGTTCTCGGGAAGAAGAAGTTCAACCCGAAGATCCGGGTCATCATCATCCCGGCATCACGGGACGAGTACCTCAGGACCCTCAGGGCAGGACTCATCGAGAAGTTCGTCAAAGCCGGAGCACTTGTCGAAGCCCCGTGCTGCGGACCGTGCATGGGCGGGGCGTTCGGTCTCATCGCCCCCGGCGAGGTCTCGCTCTCAACCTCGAACCGGAACTTCAAGGGCCGGCAGGGAAGCACGGACGGCAAAGTCTACCTCTGCTCACCGGCAACGGCAGCGGCCAGCGCGATCACCGGTGAGATCACCGATCCCCGGGAGGTATAACATGGCAGCCAAGAAGACCGTACCGGTAAAGAAAATAATCCTTGAAAAATCCCGTGTCTCGGCAAACGGCCGGGCCTGGAAATTCGGGGACGATATCGACACCGACGCCATCATCCCGGGCCGGTTCCTCATCCTCAACAACCCGGACGAGCTGGCAAAACATGCTTTTGAAGGCACACGGGACGAGTTTGCAAAGAACGTGAAGGAAGGAGATGTCATCGTAGGAGGCCGGAACTTCGGCTGCGGCTCCTCCCGCGAACACGCCCCGCTTGCCCTTGTCGGGGCCGGGGTAAAAGTCGTGGTTGCCCGGTCGTTTGCCCGGATCTTCTTCCGGAACTCGGTGAACGTGGGCGTGCTGCCCGTGGTCTGCCCGGAGGCCGATAAGATTGCCGACGGGGCGAAGATCGCCCTGAACCTCAAAGAGGGAACCCTTGAAGCGGACGGGAAGAAGTATGCGATCGAGCCGGTGCCGGTCTTCATGCAGGGCATCATCGATGCCGGCGGGCTTGTTGAATATGCAAAAACAATGAAGGAGATTCCACCATGTACAAGATAGCGTCGATTGGCGGGGACGGGATCGGCCCGGAGATCGTGGCCGAGGGAAAGAAAGTGCTGGAGGCGGCGGGAGAGAAGTACAACTTCGATATCGACTGGACAGACTTCGATATCGGGGCTGACCGCTACCTTGCGACAAAGAAACTGATCACCGAGGATGACCTGAATGAACTGAAAAAGTTCAAGGCAATCTACTTCGGTGCAATCGGTGACGAGCGGGTGAAACCGGGCATTCTGGAGAAGGGAATCCTCCTGGCCCTTCGCTTCCACTTCGACCAGTACGTCAACCTCCGGCCGATCAAACTCCTGCACGGAGTCGAGACCCCGCTTGCCGGGAAAGGGCCAAAGGACATCGACTTCGTTGTCATCCGCGAGAACACGGAGGATTTCTATGTCGGTATCGGCTCGCGCTTCAAGAAGCACCAGAAGATCGAACTCGATGTGGCCCGGGATATCTACAACGTGAAGTTTGGTCTCGACGTGACGAGCGATGCCGAAGAGATCGCGTACCAGATCGGCGTCATCACTCGGGAAGGTTCCCGCAGGGTCCAGACCTATGCATTTGACCTTGCCATGCAGCGGAAGAAGAAACTCACTTCGGTGGACAAGGCAAACGTGCTCTCGGACGTGTACGGCCTCTGGCGGGATGTGTTCAACGAGACCGCAAAGAAGTATCCTGACGTCACGACCGAGTTCAACTTCGTGGATGCGGTCACCATGTGGTTTGTCAAGAATCCCGAATGGTTCGATGTCGTGGTCACGCCCAACATGTTCGGGGACATCATCACCGACCTCGGGGCCATGATCCAGGGCGGTCTCGGTCTTGCACCGGGCGGCAATATCAACCCCAAAGGCACTTCGATGTTCGAGCCCATCCACGGCTCCGCTCCGAAGTACAAGGGCATGGATGTTGCAAACCCCATCGCAACCATCTGGGCGGGATCGCTCCTGCTCGATCACCTGGGCGAGCACAAGGCAGCAGCAGCAGTTGTCTCGGCAATCGAGAAGAGCATAAAAGACGGCATTGTCACCAAAGATCTCGGCGGCACCGCGGGAACGGCAAAGGCCGGGTCGTACATTGCCGACTGCGTGAAGAAAGGCAGGTAATTTCTTTTTTTATCCGGTTTCATTCCGGGATACGGACGTTCAGCCGGTTCGGTTCAGTCGAGGATCTCAAAGACCGGTTATTGACCGCATGTCGCGTATCGTATCCACGTACCGGAACGGATCTTCGGGCCTCGATCTTTGCAGCACTGAGGGGGTCTGTGGGGATAACATGGTTTGAATGAAACGGAGCCGCACCCGGAAACTCCGGGGTAATTATTCAGGCCATGCATCATGGGAGGGCTGCTGATTTTATAAAATATCCCCACAGACCCCCCCTCATCGCTTTTCAGTTTTACATAAAAAAGTACAAATTTCACGTCTGACAGTTGTGAAAAAACCTGATACCCCGGGTAGGGGGGGTCTGTGGTGAAAAAAAGATTTACCGGGAGCGGCGGGCGAAAAATGCCGGCAATACAAACCCGTGTGCTGTTGTAAAAATGAAGTATCAGCTGGCTTCCTCTCGTCTCCGGTAATACCGGTCAACTGCATAATCGACAAAGGGAAGCGTCATATACAGTGCCGAACTCCACAAGGATCCGGTCAGCGCGACAAGAATCGCTATCACCGAGACCGTGGGGACGATAAGATTCCCGATCAGGACTCCCCGGATATATGCCGGTTTCAGGGTATGTTCGGTCAGGCGGCAGTCTTTGGTTGCATACCACCACTGGCAGGACATTCCCAGACCGATGATACAAAGGTTTGCTTCAAACACCATCGCCCCCATGGAGGCACGAGGGAAATCCCCGGAGAACGATGTGGAGAACGGGAGGAGGGCGACGAACATGAGCGTCAAGAGATTGATCCAGATAAATGTCTTATCGGGAACCCGCACAGAGTGGAACTGCTGGTGCTGGCTGAGCCAGAATGCCCCGAGGATCAGGAATGCAAGAACATAATGAAAGAAATCGGAATAGAGGGAGAGGAGGAACTGCAGGGCAAACGCGTTCGATTGCACAAGGGCAGCCTTGTCCGGCAGGTTCAGACCGATGACCAGGAGGGTCATAGCAAACGCGAAGATGCCGTCCGAAAGCGCTTCCAGCCTGCCTTTGGTGAGGTGCAGTTCCTCAACCATATCCTTCTCTTCTGTCATGGTATGCTGGATAGAGATTGGATTTTTTGAAATTTAAGACCGTTGGGAATCGCCTGACCCCCTGATGGGGAGACCCCGCACCAGTACCCGCGTCAATTGGTTTTAATTATGCCCTGCCCGGGGGTCATATTCAGCCGGCAGGACAGAACAGCCGGGTTGCAGAACGGAGTGGGCAGAACCGGCCGGGCAGGCAGCGCAACAGGAGCGGGGGGCTCTGCCAGAGACGATGATGATGGGATGGCCTGTTCAAAGACGGTCTGCTCTGCGTCCAGGGTGGGAGTCGGGCTGATATGGATGACCCTTGCGGTAATCCGTTCAACCTGCCCGCCGGAGGAGGTCACGGTATACAGGGTCCCGGCCGAGTAATTCTTATCCCCATTGCCACCCGGCAGGCCGTTCTGGTAATTGGTCATCTCCCCGATCACCGGAAATCCGCTGATATTCCGCCGGTTGATAAAATCCGCGTGCAGGTGGCCCGTGAGGATAAGAGTGGGTTTTACGATCAGGTTCTTGTCGATCTCCCTGCCAAGCGGGGAAGACTTGCCGTTTTTATCCATGTAGTAATGGGTGGCGAGGATCGCAACCGGGCGGGAGCTGTTCTGCAGTGCCAGACGGATGCGGGAATACTCGGCAGCCGTAAGACCTGCTTTGACATAATTGATGCCGACAAGGTCAAAATCTCCAAAGGAAGTCAGGTAGTTTTTCCCGGAATTCCCAGTGTACCGGCTGTAATACTCGTATTTCTTCCCCGAGTCTGTATCATGGTTGCCCGCCGTGACGAAGACGGGGATCGTGGTCTGGTTCCGGGCCCGCAGGTACGCGTCCCACTCTTTTTTGCTGTTCCAGGTATTGACAAGGTCTCCCGTTATGATGATGGCCGATATGTTGCGGGTCGATTTAAGGGATTCAAGATACGAAAACGTTGTATTGTAGGTTGCCGGATACGAGGTTGCCAGGTTCTGGGTGTCGGAAAGGTGGACAAACGAGTACGTCGTACTGTTGCCGGCCGCTGCCGAGACTCCGGAAAAGAGGGATATGCACAGGAAAACTGCGAGAAGGGCGAGCGGGATCCGGGGCCGGGACTGCATACATTAAGATTCAGGGGATAACGGTTGAATATTCCGGTCCGCGGGTTACGAGCAAGGATTCCTGCAGAAAAAGGATCAGACGCTCTCCTCTTCCGGGGCTTCTTTGTCCCGGGAGAAGATGGAGCGGATGGCACTGAGCGGGGACCGGTTTCCGATCCCCGGTTCCTTCGGGCGTACGCCTTTGAAGAGGATCTCGGCCTCGGCCGATCCTTCCTCAACGTACATCTTCTCAGTAACGTCCTCAAGGCAGCCGGCTATCGCAACAGCCTTGCCATTCTTCATGACCGGGATCTCGTTCACTTCCACCCAGATCTTCTTCCCGCTACCGGTTGCCATCTCCAGACGGTACGGGGGTTCGCGCCGGCCGGATGAGAGCGCACGCAGGGTTCGTTCGAGACCGGCTGCATTCACCGGGTTGTCGGTCAGAAAGTCGGTCCAGGCCCGCTTTCCTTCCCCCCGCCTGCACCCGAGCAGGGTCCGGATCCGGGGACTGACATATACGGCAGTGTGGTCGGGAGTATGGGAGAAGTACATCTGGCTCCCGCTCTCAAGGACAAGCATCAGCTCCTCATCCCGCTTCCGCAGGGTTTTATGCTCGTTCTTGAGATGGGTGATGTCCCGCCCGGCAGCAACGATTGCAGAGACATTCTTCTCGGCATCGAGGATCGACCGGGCCGACCAGCTGATACACCGCATGCCTTTTGTGGTCTGGATCCATTGCTCGACAATGCAGGCGAACGGGGGGCGGAAGAGCTTGGTCATCTGCGTTGCAACAACATCGGCATACTTCTCATCGGAAACAGGCATGAAGACCGTGCCTGCCAGGTCTTGGTGGGATTTCCCGAGGGCCTCGCAGTACGCTGAGTTGACGAAAAGAAGCCGGCCTTCAAGGCTGAACTTGACCAGAAAATCCTGCTGGCACTCAACAAGATCCTTGTAATGATTCTCCGTGGCATCCATGGTCATGACCACATGTCCTTTGTGCCGGTTCACGTCGGTATACCGGGTATCTGAGGAGGAGTCCTCTCTACTCATGATCATCTGTCGCGGAACTATTAATGTTGCACTATGCAGGGCGGTAAACCAGATGAAACGCATGGCTGCGGCTGATACTTATAAGGCATTGGAAAGCAAGGTGTCAATACTCAGGAGGGATCGCCACGACCAGTCGAAACGATTCTGCATTCACCGGTCTTGAAGCTGCCATTGTTCTCATCGCATTCATTACGGTAGCTGCGGTCTTCTCTTACGTTGTGATCGGGGCAGGATTCTTCGCAACCCAGAAGAGCGAGGCGACCGTCCACTCCAGTGTCCAGGAGGCCAGCTCCAGCCTGATGATGGCCGGGACCGTGCATGGCATCGGAACACCGGGGAGCACCATCGACACGATCAATTTCAGCGTTACGCTGGGTAACGGGGGAACAGCCATCGACATGGAAAAATTGGTAATGACCTACAGCGACAAGAACCACCTGGAGAAACTGAGGCCCGTGCCGGGGTATTATGGTTCTTCCACAACACCGGGGACCTGGGCGATTACCGACCGGCAGAATGAGCGGGGAGCTTCCAATAACGTGCTGGAGAAAGGCGAACAGTTCTCGCTCAGCGCCCACCCGACAAACGGCATTCCCAGGGATATGGAATTCTCGCTCGAAGTTGCTCCGTCCGGCGGGGCATCGTTGCAGGTAATCCGCAGAGCCCCGTCGGTAATCTACGCGGTGAACCAGTTTTATTAACCGGGAAAAGAGGGGGACAGGAATGGGGGTATACGGGATCAGACTGCGGCTTTTAGTTTCTGCTGCCCTTCGGCAACACGGTGGAACCGCTGGGGGGACGCTGGCGGGATCATGCCTATCCGGGCAATGCGTTCCTTGCCGTACATAACTCCTTTGAGGCTTGCAAGCGAGAGGGTAAAACTGCCAGTGCCAAAGAGGTCGATGTTCAGGGCTTTGCCGGAAGCGGATACCTGGGCCAGTCCCCGGGTACTCCCGAGGAAGTAGTTCCAGTTGCGAGTAAGATCTTCCACCTGCACGACAACCCGGCCCGAGACGGCCCGGATGAGATCCTGGCGGCGGATGGCATAGCGGGTCCCGAGAATATGAAGTTCTATCACTTCGCACATATTCCCGTCGCTGTCAATTGCGCTGCATCCGGTCCGCTGGAGGTAACCTGCTTTTTCCATCATACACGACCACCTTCTGTCGTATCATGGCGTTGATGCGGACGGTATATAATCCCTCAGCGGGCGCGGGGTGAAAGTGAAAATTGAGAAAGGGGGAGCCGGGTATAAGGCCGGAACAACGCCCGATGTCAGGTGCGGGGCCGGCTGGACCGTAGATCGAGCATGGCGTTGAGTACCTGTTCGATAAAGGAGAGACTCCCGTTGATCCCCGCAAAGGGGCGGGGAGCGAGCCGGATCTCCCCCCGCAGGGGAGGGGTCAGGCCAACGAATGCCCGACCCGGGGCCGCTACCCGTTCAAAAGAGGATCCGATGACAAGATCGGGATCCTGCGATTCGATAACCTCCCGCACCTGCCCCATGCCGGTGACGTGCCCGACAGGATATCCGCACTCGCCAGGAGGATTCCGGGAGCAGATGCAGCGGATATCGGCATCGAGATACTGGTCGAGCATCCGGGCGGCAGCGCTGGCATATGCATACCCTGCAGCGATAGCCACCGAAGGGGGATCATACCGCTGCAGGTATTTATCGCATGCCCGGATGATCCGCTCCTCCTGCCGGTCGGCCTCGGCAAGCACCTGGGAGATATCTGCATCTTCGAACAGGTTCGAGAGCGTGCCAAACGTCTCCCTGACAGCCCCGATACCTAATGTCCCGCCGCACATCTTCCCGATATCGCTGGCAAAATCACTGTTGGTCCCGATCGTGTATGCGGAGGATCCGGAGATCCGTTCCAACCGGTCCTGACAAAAGACAGAAGCCACCGGGATCAATGCCAGCCTGAGGAGGCGGGTTATCTCCTGGACATTCCCGGCAGAAAATGGATCGATGAGGGATATCCCGTCGATATTCACACCGGGTACACGGGGATCGGTACGGAGGGGCAGTGAAGCGAGGGCCTTCCGGTAGCCGGTCTCGACATCCCCGGCAAAACCCGGACTGTCCACGAGGATGACATCGTAGTTCTCCAGCATGGACCGGATATCTTCCCCGAGGATTGCCGGAACGCAGGTGGTTACTACCGCGATCTTCTGACCTTTACCCGAAAGCCCGCTGACAACTTCGAGGAGCCGTTCTTCCGATCCAAAGATCACTTCGTGTTCGAGGATAAAAGTCCCGTGGAGGGGTGCATGGAGCAGGGTTGCCGGATAATAATAACAGCCGCTTGAGCCGTGGATTACCACGCTTACCCCCTCAAAGCCGGCAAGGCAGGCAACTGCACCCGTCATTGCGCAGGGCCAGAGCGGGCTTGAGCATTCAGGCATGGATCGCCCTCCTCCAGCGATGAAGCATCCGCCGGACCCCGCAGGTACCTACCGCAGGGGCTGCAGGAAGGGCGATATTTGCCGGAGCCGCACCCATTTTCAAGTGCAGCAGGCCTGCGATCTCTTCAGCAGCCCGTACACTCTCGGGATCGGTCGGGGTCTGGTCGAAGATGACCGGAGTGTCCCGGATATCGGAGAACACATCAAGGATCTCCTCCTGCAGGGATCGTTCCTCTTCGGTAACAGGGGCTGCGTCAACTCCACAGGCCGTGGCAACCTCCTGCATGAACGAGAGCGTACCGGAGAACCCGAGGGGGAACGAGGAGATATAAGGAGTGCCGAAACGCTCCCGGAGGTACTCTCCTACAGGGATAAGCCCTGGTTCACGGAGAATATTGACCCGGGCAGCACCAAGACGGGATATCTGGTCCCGGGAGATGTTGTGAACAAACCGGGTGTTGACGGTGAGGCCGATACCTGAAAGGATACGGCGGATCTCTAGAAAATTCTCCTCGACTTCATATTCGAGGTTCCTTTCGCCGATGATATTTACATCGCCGGTTTTCCTGCAGACCGGGGCTGTGCCCGCAATAGACACGAGGGCATTATTCACCCCGTCCTGGAATGTCCCCCCGAGGAAACCTGCAGTGGGAACCGAAATTACCGGGACCGGATAATCCGCATTGCAGATCCCGCATACATCATCTCCGATAGTATCGATGATGCAGGTGGACAGGACGAAGATCGCCCGGACATTCCGGCCGGAAACCGATTCAAGGGTCCTCCTCAAGGACTCCTCTCCCCCAAAGATGATGTCGCTCTCGCCAAGACCCGTCGAGACCAGTTCGGGGAAGGAGACCTGATCGTTCTCCAGTCCGGTTGCATGCAGGAGCGAGACATTGTGGTGGCTGCAGCCCTTCGGCCCGTGGATCACGCTCACCGCATCGCGGACATGCGTAGTCACCGAGAGCGCTCCCGTGAGGGTGCAGCCCCGGAACCTAGATATACCGGTAGGCGAGGTGTTCGAGGTCATCGATCTCAAGAGGGGTGGGGATCGTGAGGCTGGTGTTCTCCATGACACTTTTTGCAAGGGAGCGGTAGCAGGCAGCCTGGCGGGAAGCCGGGTCATATTCGAGCACGGTCTTTTTATTGAGTTCCGCAAGCTGGACTATGCGATCGCGGGGGATATAAGCAACTAGGGAACTGTTCACCTGCCCGGCAAACTCCCGGACCAGCTCCTCCTCGCGGGGATCTCCCTTCGCATTGCAGATCACCCCGGCAAGCCGGCATTTGCTCTTGACACGGGATGCAAGCCGCTTTATGGCCTTGCAGATGTTGTTTGCCGCATACAGCGACATCAGTTCTCCCGAGGTCACAAGATAGATCTCCTGGGCGTACCCTTCCCGCATGGGCATGGCGAACCCGCCGCAGACCACGTCGCCGAGAACATCGTACACGATAACATCGCCTTTCAGATCCCCGAACTTCTCCAGGAGCTGGAACGTGGCGATGATCCCCCGGCCGGCACATCCTACGCCGGGCTCGGGTCCTCCGGCTTCAACACACCGCACGCCGTTGAAACCGGTGTGGACGATATCGGATAAGGAAATCGCGGCATCGCCCCGGGTCCGGACCAGGTCCATGACGGTCGGAATGAAATTCCCATGCATCAGCATCCGGGTGCTGTCCCGTTTGGGATCGCACCCGATCTGGAGGACATCGAGATCCATTAAGGATAATGCAGCCGAAAGATTGGCCGATGTGGTGGACTTCCCGATTCCTCCCTTGCCGTACAGGGCGATCTGCTTCATCACCAAACTATTGAGCGGCAATTTATATTAGATCTCCTGATGTTAACAAAAGTAAAGTTGCGTAGGATCGCCCGGATCTGCATCTCTATGACTCGTATCCCCGGAGCATGACGAGGAAGAGCATGATGACCGGAATCACTTCCAGCCTGCCGATCCACATGACAAGGATGAAGATCCACTTGGATATGTCCGGCATCTCCGGTGATACATAGCCGGTGTTGATTCCACAGGTGGAGAAGGCGGAAACCACATTGTAAATGATCTCCGTTACCGAATACAGGGTCTGGTTGAACTGGATGACGATGAGCGTTGCAAGGATAACGACAAGGACGGACAGGAGAATGACGAGCATATTCTTTGCTGCAAGGAGTTCCGCAGTTGATCGGGGAATCACCCGCCCCTCGATCTTGAAGGGGAGAAGCACTTTTCCGCTCACATAGAGCCGGTGGAACCACCAGGTGAGGGCCTGGTAAGCAAATGCAACCCGGTCGAGTTTGATTCCCCCGGAGGTACTGCCGACAGCTCCCCCGATGAAAGTCAGCATGGCAAGGAAGAGCAGAGTGACTCCTGCCCATGCATGGATGTCGGACACCTGAAACCCGGTGGTCGTGAGCGCCGAGACTGCCATGAACAGGCCCTGCCGGAACGCAGGGATGAATTCGAGGTTGCCAAAAAAGACGAGATCATACGTGAGCAGAGCAACACCTGCGGCAAGGATGATGAAGAAAAGCTTGATCTGCTTATCCCCGAAAAGGCTCCACCGGTGGTTCTCGAGGATCAGGTAATAGAGTTTGAACGGCAGAGCCCCGGCTATCATGATCGGGAGGAGGAGGAGTTCCAGCAGGGGGCTCTGATAGTAGAGGATGCCCCCGGCATGAGGTACAAAACCTCCCGTAGAGATGGCGGACAGCCCGAGATTGACCGATTCCCAGAGGGACAGACCGGCAAAAAGAATGAGGCCAATGGCAAGGAAGGTCAGGATGCCATAGATCTTCCAGATAGCCCTCCCGGCATGCATGATGCTGGGCATGAGGGGTTCATCGCGGCTCTCGGTCCGGAAGATCTTGGAGCGGAAGAGGCCGGTGCTGCTGGCAACGGCAATCGAGTATGCGATGATCCCGATCCCGCCAATCCACTGCATATACGTGCGCCAGAATATGAGGGTATGGGGCGCTGTATCCGGGGAGGAAAGCATGGTGTACGCGGTCCCGGTCCAACCTGCCATCCCCTCGAAAAGGGAGTCCAGGAAACTCATGTGGAGGCCAAGGAGGAACGGAAGGCCGCTTACAAGGGCACAGCAGAACCAGAAGAGAGCGATGGAGCAGAGAGACGTCGAGAGCCGCACGCCGCGGTCGTGGCGGGGTACATGCCGGAGGATCAGTCCTGCACCAAGAAAGATGGCCGGAACCGATGCCATGGGCAGGAGCATTCCCCATTCGGCAAAGAGCACTGCAACGACAAGCGGGAGCGCCGTTATCGGGGCGATGAACACAAAGATATCCCCGAGATCGGCGATGATCGTTGCCAGATGCGAAAACCGGTGCATCACTTATGGGTTATACTCCGGTTCTATTAGTGTTTGCCGAGAATACGGGGAAAAAGGGGACCCGGCCGGAGCCGGGCGGGGTTTTCAGGCTTTGTTGGTCCAGAGCCCGTGGACATTGCAGTAGGCACGGGCCTTGACATTCGTATCCGCGATACAGAACTCAGCCTCCGGTTTCTCGCCGGGTTTGAATCCTTTGATAAAGAGATTCTCGCCGTGCCGGACTTCGACCCATTCGATGTAATGCTTCTCTTCCATCGGGTGGGGGATCGAACCGATCTTAACGATAATCCCTTTTGCTGATTTCTCAACAACCGGGACGTGCTTCTCCTTTCCTGCATCCGCGGTCTTCTCGGGCTGGAGGGTCATAGGCTGGCCGCAGCAGACCATGGTTCCTGTCGATGCATGAACAACCTTTGTTATGTTCCCACAGAGGTCGCACTTGTAGACTTCAAACAATTTTGTCATGACTCGGACAACTCCTTACCTACAGGAGATTGATCTCCTTATGCTTCTTCAATATTTCCTCAGCAAGCCGGTCAAGGGCCTGCATGGAGGCTTCATCGGGCTGTCCCCGGACAATGACCGGGTCCAGCACCTCGACCTTGAGGTGGTCAAGCATCTTTACAATCGTCTCAGCCGACTTGCCGCCCCAGCCGAACGAGCCGATGACGGAGGCATACTTAATCTTGGGCTTGAGCGCGTTCGCGAGGTACGTGGCGTACACGACCTGGGGGTGGGGGCCGAAAAGGACCGTTGGCGTGGCGACAACAACCGTTGCTGCATCCACGAGGGACAGCGCCAGTTCGCCAATATCCGTGTGTGTCAGGTTGAAGGGCCTGACAACGATCCCCCGGGCAATGAGCGCTTCGGTGAGGTGCTCCACCATCTTCTGGGTGCTCCCGTGCATGGAGACGTACGGGATCACCACTTCGTTCTTGACCGAGTCGGAGACCCAGTCAGCATAGGCATCGAGGATGAACGCGGGATTGCGATGGATGGGCCCGTGGCTCGGAGCAATCATTGCAAGGGGGAGAGCCCGGACACGCTCGACATAGCCTTTGATGCTGTTCCGGAACGGCATCATTATCTCGGCATAATACCGCTTCGCAGAACGGTATGCCTGTGCATTGTCGGTGATGAAGAGTTCGCTTGAAGCCTGGTGGAAGCCGAAGAGATCGCAGGGGAAGAGGATCCGGTCCTCGCGGAGGTATGTCAGCTGGGTCTCGGGCCAGTGCGTCCAGGGAGTGATGAGGAATTCAAGGGTCCGGTCGCCAAGGGAGAGTTGTTCTCCGTCTTTGATGATCCGGAAACGGTCTGCCGGTATATGCAGGAGGGCCACGAGAAGATCGCGGCATTTCTCGTTGGTCACAACCACCGCGTCCGGGAAAAACTCAAGGACCATGGGGAGCGAGCCGGAATGATCCTGCTCGGCATGGTTGATCACGATGTAATCTATCCGTTCGGTTCCCATCTTGACAAGGTTCGAGATCAGTTCGAACTCCCTGGCGGGGTCAACAGTGTCGATGAGAGCAGTCTTCTCGCTTCCCTGGATCAGGTACGCGTTATAACTCGTGCCATCGGGTAGCGGTATCAGTTCATCGAAGATCCTCCGGTCGAAATCCAGGGCACCCACCCAGAAAATACCAGAGGCAATTGCGCGTGAAACCATACTGATTCTTACTCCTTCTTGAAGAGGGTTTTCTCTGCCCCGCAGACCGGGCAGACCCAGTTGTCCGCGAGGGAGGTAAATTCTTTACCCGGTGCAATATCCTGAAGCGGTTCTCCTTTCTCGGGATCGTACCTGTGGCCGCAGATCATGCAGACATATCGTTCCATACCAATAAACCTCTCTCGTGCAGGGTATAACAACATAGCGCACGGGAGTCAATTAAGGATTGCTATTGTACCCAAAGGGGTCAGGAATCGTTCATTCCTCTTCCAGAAGGGAATACCGGTCAGTGAAGAACTTGAACGACTTGTTCTTCTTTGTCGCAGTCTCAAGAGAGTAGGTCTTGAGGATCTCGAACATGAAATCGATCCGGGAATCGAACTTCTGCGGAATGATGCGGTTGAAATCCTCTTTTGTCAGAGACTCGGTGGTCTCAAGATCGGCAACCCCGAACGCATGGGCCGCATCCGGAGGAATGCCGGCATAATACCAGCTCTCGATCTCTGCTATCACGACAACGATACTCCGGCCGTTGATATCAGTGAACCGATAGTAGAGGATCTGCTTCTTGTCCCGGACCGATCGTTCGGTGTCAATGTCGGCAACAAAGATGTAATCATTGCCCATCTGGGTCACGCTCTTCAAGAACCGGCTCACTTTCTCGCGCTTGATGCAGGCATAGGGGATGATCTCCACGGAATCGTAGCGGTGTACGAAACGGGGTTTGATGACCCGGCCAAAGAAGCGGACATCGTCCTCGCCCTCCACCAGGATGAACAGTCGTTTCTTCATTCAGAGTCCCAAAAGATTCTGGACATAGAGCTCTTCGATCCCGATCTCGTTCTCGAGAAATGCCCGCACTTCCTCCTTGTCCCCCGGCCGGGAGATGATGGAGAAGCCCTCGCTGTCCCGGGAGATCAGGAGGATGTCTTCGAGGTCCGCATGCTTGACCACCTCGGTGCTGTGCGTTGTTATCATCACCTGTTTTTTCTCGGAGGCTTCCTTCATCATCGTCATCAGGCGACCCACGAGAAACGGGTGGATATGGCTGACCGGTTCCTCGATGATGATGAAGGGCTTCTCCTCGAAATAGAGGGCAATGATCATGGCAAAGATAGCTATCGTCCCGTCCGACAGGGAGGAGGCGGGGAGATCCGTGCTTTTCGCATACCGTTCGCGAAGAGTGAGGATGAGCGAAACATCCATGAACTTCCGCACCGAGAATTCCTCGACAAACGGCAGGACATCGCGGAGGAGATTGGAGAATTTGCGCTTCTTCTCGGGATCCTCTATGATCCCGTGGATGACGAGCGCCAGGTTTCCGGCATCCTCATCCAGTTCGCGCCGGCCGGTGATGGCAACGCCTTTTTTGGGCAGCTTGGGATCGATATCGTACACCGCGATCCGGTCGAAGAACTTCTCCGTGTGGGGCAGGGGATAACCGTAGATGGTCTCGAGGAGCAGAGTCTTCTTCGGGATATGTTTTCCCCGGAACATGGCCGGCACGATATCGCTCTCCTTTAAGCAGCAGCCGTCCGGTATCGCAGCCGCGTACTGCACTTCGCCATCCACGCTGGATACCACAAGCTCACCTTTACCGATCGGTTTTTTCTCAAGAATCCGCATGCCGTCGCGTTCGCAGGCAGAGACTTCGCACCCTATCGTGAGCTGGTCCCGGACAATGGTAAAATCATCACCGTACTCAGGGAACCGGAGGGCAAATTCATACGCGGTTGTGCAAGCCCGTATCCCCAGGAGGGGGGGATCGTGCCCTTCCCGGTCCATGACATCGAGCGCCTGGTCGGGAATATAATCCATCCTGATCACGAGGTCTTTCGCAGAACCGATCTTGGCATTCCGGAGGTACTCCACCCCTCCCTGCATGGCAATGGCATTGACAATCCCGTACCGTGCGATATCCCGTAAAAATTTGAAAACCGAGATAAAATTGGACTTTCCCGCCGCGTTGGATCCTATGACAACGTTGAAACCGGACAGATCGATATCGATCTCGGAAAAACTCTTGAAATTTTCAACATGGATGTGCTGTATCGGCATACCGCTCCCTTTACTCATCCTTACTTTACAAGAAAAAGAACATATTGGTCGGGTTCTTTCTGCCTGCATACCCGGGGTGAAACGGGATCACATGGGATTGAGAAGGAAGATCGAAGTGTTGAGATAGAGGGCAATGCAGAGCCAGAGAAGATAGGGTACGAGCAACAGGCCTGCATCCCGGGAGATCCGGAGGGTCATGAGAATGGTGCAGAGCAGGACGACAAAGAGCAGGACGAGGCAGATCAGACCGAGCGAGATGGAGTGAAGGCCAAAGAAGAGATACGACCACATCACGTTCAGGATCAGCTGGACGGAAAACAGGGCAAGAGATATACGGAAATACTCTTTTTTTCCGTCAGAGCGCAGGATGAGGAAGAGCGATATTCCCATCAGGATATAAAGGACCGTCCAGACCGGGGCAAATACCCAGGCGGGCGGGGTGAACGCCGGTTTAACAAGCCCGGCATACCAGACAGGAATCCCTGCCGTGGTGAAAACCGAACCGATGATACCTGCAAGCAGGCAGATCCCAATTGTAATTATGAGAAGAATCGCCACAAAAAACATATTTTTTGTCTGAAAATTCATCATTTGACACCCGGCCGTTCAGATAACAGTGGATTATCCTTCATCCTGATAAGGATGACCCTGAGGTCTCACTTTCCTTTGGCATTGAAGCTCATCGAATCGAGCCAGCGGTACAAGAAATGGGAGTTCCGTTTGGGAAAGACCCCTTCTGCCACCGACTTGACCTCTTCCACGGAGTAAAACGCGTTCGGGTTGAACTGCTTGATGATGCCGACCACGTGCCCGAGATCCTGGCGCTTGATGATGGTGAAGACCATCTTGACTTTACCGGTGCCGCCCTCGGCATCGATACTTGTGACCCCGTAATTATGCTGCCGGAGGTACTTTACCAGGTCTGCGGGATCCTCTTTTGTTATGATGCGCACGCTCGTCAGGCCAAGCGAGAGTTTCTCTTCGATGGCCATGCCAACGAATGTCCCGGTTGCAAAACCGGCGCCGTATGCAAGGTAACAGACAACGTTGGTCAAGTTGTTCATGACCTGCCCGATGGCAACAAGCCAGATGATAACCTCGAAAAATCCGATGATGGGGGGGAGGTACTTGATGCCTTTCGAGACAAAGATGACCCGGATTGTGTCAAGGCTCATGTCGCAGACACGGGCACAGAAGATCAGCAGCGGGACTATCACAAAGGCAAAAATTTCCGGGGAAATTACCGATGCGACCATTGCTGTTGTATCATCTGGCAACGGGCCATAATAAGGTTGACTGCCCTAAAAATCAGGTGGAATTGGTGATGGTGAAGGGCCGGATATACTGGCCGGTCTTCTGATCGGCGACATTGATTACCGTCAGGTTCCAGGAGCCGGTCTTTGCTGCAGCCGGCACGGCCAGATCGCAGTAGATCTTTGTCGTCTCCTGGAGCACCGGGTTTGTGCAGTCGAGAAGTGCCGACCCCTGCATCAGCGTCACCTTGGTGAGATCCTGAAAATTCTGCCCATAGATGACAATCTGGCGGGTTTCTCCCGCCTTCAGGCTGCCGGGGTAGACGCTGGTGATCAGGGGCCCGGCAGTATCGATGCTGAAGGCATTTATCATCGTTCCGGTCTGGCCGTCAGGGTTTGTCACGATGATGGTTGCCATTCCCTTGTCAAGACCAGCAAGATCGAACGTGCAGTCAATTTCCAGGGGAGATACCACCGATACTGCCGTTGCCTTCACGGGAGTATGTCCCGTCTGGAGAAGTTTAACCGTTGCACCATCCCAGAAACTGCTCCCGGTGATCGTGATACTTACGGTCGAGTCTTTCGAAGCCGTATTCGGGGAGATTTTCTGGAGCATGGGTACACTTCCCGGGATGGTGGTTGCAACTGTAACTACCGTGGGCGTGATTACCGGTATAGACGATACCGGAACATGCACCAGTTTGACCGTATATACCTTCTCGACGGTTGCGCGGGGGCTCTTGTCGGTCCTGCTGTCGGGACGATACCCGAAGTTGCCATCGGGATTCCGGTAAACCCAGGCCCGCTCGTACTGATCGGTTGTGCGGTCATAGCCGAGAATAAGATACGAAGCCTCGCCCGATGCCTGTGCCGGTCGGGCCACAATATCGCCGGCGGAATATTTCACTGCCTGAACCGTTGTTGTGACGGGAGGAGTTGTTGCTGCAGGTTGTTCTTCCCCTGAGCAACCAGCCAGCAAAACCGCCATGAGGAGAAGCCCGGTAACAGCAGCACAACACCAGAATGTGTCATCCATACAGTTCCCGTTCAACGCAGACCCGTATAAGGGTTTTTCAACGAACCGGGGAGCTTAAAGAAGAATCCAGAAGCCATGAATTACACCCTCTTCTCGGGGTTACCAGGCTATTTGGCCCGGACAAGGATCGTGGTGTAATTCCGGTAAAAAAAGACGTGGATTCCCAGCAGGAACAGGATTGCAAGACAGGCAGCGGCAGAGACCGGTACAAAGGACAGTTCAAGCGCGGGCCGGCTTACCTGACCTGCCATGCCAAACACCAGGCATACCGCAGTAACGAGAACGGTTGCGTACACATCCCGGACCGCGAAGAAGAAAACCGAGATAAGAACACCGGTGCCCAAACCCAAGAGGAGGGTTTCCTGCGGCAGGATCCCCGTGGAGCGGACAAGCGATGAAAATGCAAAGAGGACCGAGGTTATGATGACACCGGAACTGAGGGATGCGATGATTCCCCCGTCCCGCAGGAAAGCCTGGACATGCGTTCCCAAAAGTACGAAACAGACCATGACCGAAGCGATTGCGGTTGGAAGCAGGAGGAGGAATGCCATAAAAAACGCCAGCCGATCCGAGCCAAACGGGTTGAGCAGGAGGGAGATGGGAAGCAGGATGAGAATGGTCACGAGAACAACCGGCCCGGTCCGCCATGCTGGACGGAATCCCACCTGGTGCATGTTCACTGCCCCGGAGAGAAACGACCTGCGGATGCACATGACCGGGATAACGAGGCCGATCAGGATGCAGGTAATAAGGGTATAGAGATAAACCCCGGCTGCGCCCGGATCTTCGAAGAGGCGGGCCTGCCTTGCCAGGAGGAACGTTTCCACAAGCCAGGCGATATAAACGAGGAGGGGGATGATGAAGAGCCGAAGCCAGCCCGAGCGCTCCCTGCCACTGTTTTCCTGGTTGGGAAGATCTTCCTCTTCGACATCGTCACGGGTGCTCGTATCCTCACCGGCCATCAGATTCTCTCGTAAACGTGAATTTCCTGCCTATTTGAATGTATATTCTTGTTCCCTCGATCCCTGAAAAAAGGGGCCGGGTCAGATTCTCGATCTCATCAGCGCTGCAATGGCAGCCTCCCTCTCCTCCTTCGAAACGGGCGCCGGGCGCATCAGATCGTCGAATGCCGGTGCCTGGCGCCGGTAAAGAAGGCCAAGAGCAATCCGGGAATCGGCATTGTAATCCCACTCCCGCGCAACACGGCAGGCTGCATCGAAGTTCCCGTTATCATGTCCCTGGAGATCGTACACGCGTGAATCGTAATAATCAGCCACCGGGAAGAAGGTGGCGCAGATCTGAAGTACATCGATGAATGAGAACCCATGATGGGATATCCCGTTCAGGAAGAGCTCCCTGAGCTGATCTTGCTTACGGGTATATCCCCGGGCAATATACGTTGCCCCGGAGGCAAGCATCAGTTCAAGGGGATTGATTGGATACTCCGCAGTGCCTGCTGGAGTGGACTTGCCCCTGAATCCCAGCGGGGATGTGGGGGTGTACTGCCCGGTGGTGAGGCCGTACACCCGGTTGTTGTGGACGATCACCGTGAGATCGATATTGCGTTTTGCGGCAAAGATGAGGTGATCCAGCCCCTCGGCATAACAGTCGCCATCCCCTACGCAGCAGATAACCGTGAGATCCGGATTTGCAAGTTTCACTCCCGTTGCAACGGGAATCGTTCTCCCGTGGAGGGTGTAGATACTGTTGATATTGAGGTAATCTGCGATCTTGGCATGGCAGCCAATACCTGAGACAAGGACAATATCGTCAAGGGATTTTCCATCCTTCTCCATCCCGGCAAGAACCCCCTTGAGCACATGCTGGATCGTGAAATTACCGCACCCGGGACACCAAGTATTCTGGGCATCGGTAATCAGGTTGCGGGGAGTCATGCGAGGGCCTCCCTGACTTTTTGTTCCAGTTCTTCGCGGGTGAACGGGCGGCCATCGTACTTCAGGATCCGTTTCTCTGCAACAATGCCATGCTGCAGCGCAAGGTCGCCAAGCTGCCCCGTCTGGTTCTCTTCCACGCAGATGATCCGGCGGGCTCCTGAAAGCGCCTTTTTCACCACATCTGCCGGGAAAGGCGACAGAACGACCGGCTGGACAAAACGGAGCCCGAGACTGGAGGCAACTTCCCTGCAGACACCCTTTGTTGAGCCCCAGCAGAGAAGAACATCGGGAGATCCCGCCAACCCGCCGGCACTCACCTGGGGGTATTTCTCCAGTTCAGCAGCAAGACTCCGCTCTTTTTTAAGCCGTTTCTCCGCCATCTGGATGACATCGCGGCCTTCCTCCGTTGTAATCCCCGACCCGGCATGGGCATAACTGTTCACCTTGATTATCGCATCCTTTGTCCCGGGGAAGGCCAGGGCGGACACCCCGGCGGAATACCGCTGGTAAGGGCTGCTGCCATCCCAGCGGGGAGAATCTCCGGGCAGGATCTCCGGAACTGCCGAGGGATCAAGACGGTATGTTCCTTCAGAGAGCGTTTTATCGGCAAGAATGAACGCGGGCACCTGGAATTTCCAGGCCAGGTTCATCGCTGCTGCCGACCAGTACACTGCTTCCTGGACATCCCCGGGAGCAACAATGAGCCGGGGGAACTCTCCCTGTCCTGCATGGAGGACCAGCCGCAGGTCCGACTGGCCGGTATAGGTGGGGAGCCCGGTAGATGGCCCGGTCCGCTGAGAGACGAAGATTACCAGCGGGAGTTCTGCCATCCCGGCAAAAGAGACCCCTTCGGTCATCAGGCAGAAACCCCCGCCGGATGTCCCGACTGCCACCCGTTTACCGGCACACGAGAAGCCAAGACCCATCAGGATGACCGCGATCTCGTTCTCCGGATGCACAACCTGGAGCCCGAACCGGTCCTTCTGCCCGGCAAGGAAATGGAGGAGACTCGACGACGGAGTCATAGGATACGAGACGTACGCCTCAAGCCCGGCTTTGAGCAGTCCGATGCCGATCGCCTCGTTGCCGGTGACAAGAGGGCAGGCAGGAGAGGTGCACGGGCTGATTGGCCGAAGCGGTTCAAGCATGTCGTATGCCCTCCGGGCAACCTTCAGGTTCATCTCGAACTCTTTCGGGATATGGGCGGTGAATACTGCCTGCACCGTATCCCAGCCGATACCAGCAGCCTTTGCAAACCCCCCGATGATGGCAGAATTGCCCATGATCTCCGGGGCTTTTTCAAGGGCAAGGATCTCCTTTACGGGAATGCCATGGCCGGTGCCTTTGACAAGGTCCGCATTATACAGGACAACGGCACCCGGGTTCTTCATGGAGTCGTGCCGGTTCAGGGTTTCCTGATTCAGGGCCAGAATGAAATCCACCGTTTCCCGGCAGGTTTCCACATCCTGCTCTGCTCCCCGTATGATGGCAAAATTGTGACCTCCCCGGATCAGGGAGGGGTAATCAAAATACAGGTAAATATGATACCCGGAATGATTCAGCAGCTGGGCAATTATTGCCCCCGCACTGTTGATCCCGTCACCGGCTTTTCCCCCGATAAGAACCGATATGTCTTTCATACCTCACCATGTTCTGATGTTGCAGGGAGGTGTATATAGATTGGTGTCCGGGCCTGCTCCCGGGATGGAACATCCAGGACAGAAATGGGGTTTTGCGACGTTATTGCCCGACAGGTATATTCAAATAGGCTAAAATCAATCATCATGATTAAAGAGGGCAGAAGTGCCCATCAAAAGACACGATACCGGTTGCAGCGCCGGCGTATTGGCTGAACCATCACCCGTGCAAGACAGGAAAGAAAAGGATGTGACCCTGTGGACACGAATGGTCTGATACCTGATAGTAAAGCGTATTATATCCATACTGAAAGCGGTACGGATATCGAAGGACTCATCAGGGCGATCCGGCACAAAAATCTCGGGATCCGCTGGAGAGCTGCCCTTGCTCTCGGGGACATCGGCGAGCCGGCAGTAAAACCCCTGATCCGTGCGCTCAGTGAAAACGACCATGATATCCGGTGGCTTGCCGGCCTTGCCCTGGGAAGAATTGGGGATGCTGCAATTCCCCACCTTATCCTGGCACTCTCCGACCAGGATCACGACATCCGCTGGCATGCAACCCGTGTATTGGCCGGGATCGGCGAGCCTGCAATCCAGTCCCTGATCGCCTCGCTCCATGACCAGGACAGCGACGTCCAGTGGAGGAGCGCTTTTGCCCTCTCCCTCATCGGGAAGCCTGCCGTTGAGCCGCTGATCCTCATCCTGAAAGATAAATCCTGGTGGGTGCGGGTCAGGGCTGCTTGGGCCCTTGGGGAGATTGGAGATAAAAGGGCAGTGGAACCGCTCATCCAGTCCGTCAACGACATGGACTGGTATGTCCGCTGGAGTGCTGCTGACGCCCTTGGCAAGATCGGGGACCAGCGGGCAGTAACCTGTCTTGGAAAAGCCTTAAAAGAGCCCGATTCATTCGTGCAGGTTCCTGCAACCTGGGCGCTGGGCAAACTCGGCAGCAGCGCCCCGGTCGAGATCCTCATCCAGTCCCTGAAAAGCTCTGACTGGTACGTGCGGTGGGGAGCTGCCGACGCACTCGGGAACATCGGCGACATGCAGGCATTTGAATCCTTAAAGAAACTGAAAGGAGATAAGGACGAGTATGTCCGCAGGGCGGCTGTTGAGGCGATCGCGAAGATCTATAAAAAAGCGGGCATGACATCTGAAGGGCCATCCTGATCGGATCAGGCCTGCCGGGTCATCAGCTGCTCGAGTATGACTTTCATATCATTGATCTTATAGGGTTTGGACAGCTTTCCTGAAAAGCCGTACTTGGTAAATTCCTGCACAACAGGATCGTTTGAATAGCCGCTCGAAACGATGGCTTTTATTGAGGGATCGAATTTCTGGAGTTTCGCAATCGCCTCTTTTCCTCCAATCCCCTCAGGTACCGAGAGATCGAGGATGACAATATCAAACGGGGAGCCGGCATTCTTCTCCCGGACATACAGATCATATGCCTTGTCCCCGTCCTGCGCAAACATCACGTCGTACCCCAGGAACTTGAGCACCTCATGCGTGACGTCAAGGATTATCTGCTCATCATCCATGAGGAGAATCTTTCCTTTGCCCGTAATACACACCCTGTCTGGTATTTTCTATTTCATGCCTGATATACTGCACGGTGATTTAAAACCGGGCAGGCATTCCGGCACACAATTCCCGATATACAATTCTCACTTTTTCTGTTTCCGGAGCCGGGCTGCTTCTTCCTTGTCTTCCACGCGAAGAAGGAACGTGCCATGACAGGGCTTGGTATACGGGAAGATGACAAAATCCCCGTCAAGGCCTATGGCGATGGGGGGTAGACCGATAACGTGGACGTCGAAGACCTTGAAGCCGGGCTGGACATCGATACTCTCCTTGAAATTCGACTTGATATAATCGCGGGACTCCTTGAACGTCGCATCCCGCAGGACAATCTCGTAATTCATCGATTCTACGCAGCCCATGGTGCCACCTCGTCAATTGCTTTTTTCAGGGGAAGGGGATTGTGGACGGCTTTTGCCGCAATGACCGTGCAGGGAAAATCGATCTTCTTGGTCTGCTCATCATAGTGTTCCCCGTAAACAAGCCCGTACAACCTTGCCTTCGAGATCGCACCCATCGTCGCAGCATACGTGACACCGGCATCGTTGTGAATGAAGACAAAGCAGAGATCGAAGTCCCGCTTCTTGTCGGAGATCAGGGCAACCGCCCGGTCAAGGTCCATAACCTCGCCAAGGTAGTGGCGATCGGGATCCGAGACCACGAGCAGGGTGTTTGCCGCCTTGTTGCCGGCAACGACCGGGGTGATCCCGGCCTTCTTCAGCCGGTTGATGAGGTAAATTGCAATACTCGTCTGCACCGGCACCTGCGGGCACCCGAGTACAAGGAGCGCAGTTCTGGTTTCTGCTGTCGGTTCGTCTGCCACAATCATCCATCCCGCCGCATGGTAATTTGTATACTCGGCCACAGGAAATAACCTTACGCATCACGGCCAGACACGTTACGGTTTTCCGTCAAGCATAACACGCCGGGGGTGCGTGTAGATGGTGAACCGATCCCCCCGGGAGAAACCGATGAGGGTGATGCCAGCTCCTTCTGCTGCTGCTATCCCCTTGTCGGTCGAGGCTGCCCGGGAGATGATCACGGGAATCCCGGCATTGGCACTCTTCCGGACCATGCCCGCCGGCTGCCGGCCGGTACAGCCTATCACGCAGCGGGAGAGATCGATGCCGTTCAATGCCGCATAACCAACGAGCTTGTCGACCGTGTTATGCCTGCCGACATCGCTGCTCTTGGCCAGGAGCCTTCCATCCTGGTAGAGAACCGAGCAGTGGACACCCCCGGTCTTTCTCCAGAGTTCGGTCTCGATCTCCCGGGTGATGGCGATCACCTGATCCGGCGAGACCCGGACATCCGAGGCAACGTTCCGGGCGGGGGAGAGAAAACTCTGCCCTCCCGAGGACCCGGTCTCCTTCTTTGCCCATTTCAGGTCGCAGCCGGTATCGGAATATACCAGGATGCGGTCCCCGTCAAGGTTCACCTTGTCCACGCAGCGGACCAGGCCTTCGCTGATCACGTAACCCGCGCCCAGCTCCCGCAGCTGGTCGTTGCTCGCAACCATCGTTGCCACCGGCCGGTCATTGAGCAGGAGATCGAAGCGGTCCTCGATGACAATTGCATCCTCGGTCTCTTTTGCTACTCCTGCGATCACCTGGATACCGCGGTGGATATGGATCATGGTTTTTTTGTCTCCCCGTGCACCCATGCAAGATACGGCAGGTACCCGCTCGTCACCGGCAGCACAATGATCTCAGGTACTTCATAGGGATGCATGGCTTTGAGGGCCCTGATCACCTGCTCCGCAAGATCCCGCCGGGTCTTGATGATGAGCAGGTGCTCTTCCTCATCGCAGGACTCTCCCTTCCAGCGATAGAGTGACCGGACCGGCAGAATATTGATACAGGCAACGAGTTCTTTCTCAAGAAGGCGTTTTGCCAGATCCGTTGATCGGGAAGGAGGCACGGTGGAATAAATTACACAGATCTCCTGAGCAGCTTCCGCGTTATTCGTCTCCATACCGCTGATCTTATCGCTGCCGGCACATAAGCATAGTTTTTCGCACGGCTGCTTGAGGAAAACCCGTTCCATGAGGACGGTTAGATTCTATAGCGTCCAGCGCCAATAGTGAGTACTTATGTACGCATCACGCATGAGCAATCTCCCGCCGTATCTTTTTGCACGGATCGACGAGATGAAAGCCGAACAACGGAAAAAAGGCGTAGACCTCATCGACCTTGGTGTCGGGGACCCGGACCTTGCAACCCCCCCGCACATAGTTGAAGCCCTCATCGCGGCTGCAAAGGATCCAAAAAACCACCACTACCCCGATTATGCCGGACTGCCGGCCTACCGGAGCGCAGTTGCCGGCTGGTACAAGAAGCGGTTCGGAGTCTCACTTGATGCAAACAAGGAAGTCGTTGCCCTCATGGGCTCCAAGGACGGCATAGCCCACATTGGCGAGGCGTTCGTTAACCCCGGCGACTATGTCCTCTCCCCGAGCCCCGGCTACCCAGTGTACCGCACAGGTACCCTCTTTGCCGAAGGAAAAGTCCACGACATGCCGCTTCTCAGAGAGAATAATTTTATTCCTGTGCTTGCGGACATCCCGAAGCCGGTTGCAAAAGCGGCCAAGATCCTCTACATCAACTACCCGAACAACCCGACCGGGGCCGTGGCACCGGACGGGTTCTATAAGGAAGTTGTCGACTTTGCACGCGACAACGAGATCATTGTCGTCTCGGACAATGCGTACTCCGAGATTGCCTTTGACGGTTACCATGCTCCCTCGTTCCTCCAGACAAAAGGTGCCATGGAAGTGGGTATCGAGATGCACTCCCTCTCCAAGACCTACAACATGACCGGCTGGAGGATCGGGATGGCCGTCGGGAACGCGGAAATCATCGCCGGTCTCGGACGGGTCAAGACGAACGTTGACTCGGGGGTCTTCGATGCGGTCCAGCACGCAGCCATCACGGCCCTCTCCGGCCCGCAGGACTGCGTGAAGGAAGCCTGCAAGATCTACCAGGAGCGCCGCGACGTTCTCGTCAAGGGGCTCCACAGCCTCGGGTTCGATGTCCCGCTCCCGAAGGCAACCTTCTATGTCTGGGTCCCGGTCCAGGACTGTATGGCTTTTGCCAGCCGGCTCCTGACCGAGTCGGGCATCGTCGCCACCCCGGGTGTCGGATTCGGTGCAAGCGGGGAAGGGTACGTGCGCTTTGCGATCACCCGACCGGTTGCCCGGATCAACGAGGCGATCGAACGGATGAGGAAGATGAACCTATGAAACTCCCTCACCACCTGTCAATAAAGAACGGCCACCTCCAGATCAACGGGCAGGACTGCACAGCCCTTGCGGAGAAGTACGGGACGCCGCTCTATGTCACGAGCGAGGACCGGGTAGTCGAGCAGTTCGAGAACTACAAAAAAGCCCTCGGGTCACGGTACCCGAAGGTGCAGGTCCTCTTTGCGGCAAAGGCAAACGGCAATCTCGCCCTGATGCGGGCACTTGCGCCAAAGGGCGCCGGGGCGGATGTCTTCTCCTCCGGGGAACTTCACCTGGCCCTCGAAGCCGGCATGACTCCGGAGAGACTCCTCTTCAACGGGAGTTCCAAGACACCGGCCGACCTGAAACTGGCAGTAGAGAAGGGGGTCAAGGTCTCGCTCGACTCCCTCGACGAACTCCACCAGCTCGAGGCGGTTGCTGCAGCAGCGAAAAAGACCGTGAAGGTCTCGTTCCGCGTCAACCCGGCGCTCGAAGTGCCGACCCATCCCAAGATTGCAACCGGACTTGCAACAAGCAAGTTCGGGATCCCGCACAAGGAGATCCCTGCCGCATACCGGGAGGCCCTTGCCTGCAGCCACATCAGGCCGGTCGGAATCCATTGCCACATAGGCTCCCAGATCCTCGAAGTCGAACCGTTCGTCAGGGCAGCGGAAGTGATGGTCAGGATCGCAAAGGAACTCACCGAGATCGGCGTGAAACTTGAGTTTGTCGATCTCGGCGGCGGCCTTGGCATCCCGTACCACCACGACACCGACCCGGCGCCGACTCCCGAGGACTATGCGGCAAAGGTAGTCCCGGTCTTCAAAGCCGGTATGGAAGCCTGCGGGATCACCCCAGAACTCTGGGTGGAGCCCGGCCGCTCGCTTGTCGCCGACTCGACCGTGCTTCTCACAAGAGTCAACTCCACCAAGAAGGCCCACAAGAGGTTTGCCAACGTTGATGCGGGCTTCAACCTCCTCATCCGGCCCGCGATGTACGACTCGTACCACGAGGTCATCGTGGCGAACAAGGCAGATGCGCCGCTGGACTCCGAGTACACCGTGACCGGCCCGATCTGCGAGACCGGCGATATCCTTGCACCGGACCGGAAACTTCCGGAGCTTGCTGCCGGGGACATCATCGCGGTACTCGATGCCGGGGCCTATGGCTATGCCATGGCCTCGCAGTACAACAGCCGCCCGAGATGCCCCGAAGTGCTCCTTAAGGGAGCCAAGGCCGGGCTGATGCGCCGGGGCGAGACGCTGGACGACATCAAGAGCGCAATGGAACGCCCTGCCTGGCAGCAGTAGGCGGAGTGATCGATGCTCTTCCACTACGCGCTCGTTGACGACCTCATCTCAAAAGAGGAGTTCGAACGGCGCGTAGAGGCGAAGATCGACGATTGCGGAGATCTCGTGGACGAGCCGACCGCCGCGATGATGGTGGTCGGGGAACTGGGCCGGGAGCATGTCAAGATAAAAGGGCTCTCGGCCAAATCCAGCCTTTTCTCTTTTTTCGGGAAAGTGGTTGACAAGACCGATCCCAAGGAATTCAACCGGGCTGACGGTGAGAAGGGCTGGGTTGCAACGCTTCTTCTCGGGGATGAGACCGGGACTACCCGGGTTGTACTCTGGGATCAGAAAGCGGGAGCGGTCCTGGACACTGCTATCGGGGAAGTGCTCGAAGTCATTGGCCGGCACCCGGGAAAGAGCACAAAAGAGATCTATGCCCTGGCATTGAGAAAAGCGAGCTGCGAGATATCCTGCGCAATACCCGCGAAGGGAAGCCTTGCGGATGACCCGGTGGATCTGGATCTCCTCCTGGTCTCAAAAGAACCGCCCCGCAGTTTCACCAAAAAGGACGGGAGCACCGGGGAGCTGGTGGAGGCTATTTTCGGGGATGCATCGGGAACCGCGAGGATCGTGTCATGGGTCCCGGAACTGCTTGCGGAGATTCCCGCAGGCACAACAGTTCACATCACGAACGCAAAACCCAACAACCGGTCGGAGGGGCGCAATTACAGCCTTGATGAGAAGAGTACGGTGAGCATTACCGAGCGCTCCATTGAGGTTGCCTTTGCCCCGCTTTCATCGGTCAGCGACCAGGGGATCTATTCCGTGACCGGCGAAGTCAAGCAGCTGCAGCAGCCCCGGTCGTTCACCACAAAAGCGGGTTCGGCGTCGTGGGTGCGCAACATCATCATAAGCGATGGCAGGGACGATCTGAAGATCGTGCTCTGGGGAGAGAATGCCCTCGTTCCCGTGCATACGGGTGACCGGGTTGAGATCTATCATGCCTCTGCAAAGCCGGGAAGGTTCGGCGGGATTGAACTGGGGGTAGGAAAAGGAAGTGCATTCCGGGTTCCTTGCGAAGAATGTGCTCCCCTTGTTTTTTCCGGAACGATCATTGCCGGGCCGGGCTGCTTTTTCATCGATAACGGGGTTGAGCGTTACCTGGTGGAGGGATCGTTTGCCCACGGTGCCGAAGTCCGTATAACCGGGACACGATCCGGCAGCAGGATCCTCCCGGAACATACAGAACCGGTGGTGCTGGAGCCGGCAGCCCTGCTCGAAGAGATCCGGAAATTCCGCAGCGGGCTTGCGCTCTGATTACCACTTTCACCCTGCGCAGTCCGGGGGTTTATATCCCAGTCTTTAACATCTTGTTGTGCCATAGGAGTGTGTAAGAAATGGCTGAAGGACCATTGGAAATTGAAGATTTACCGGGCGTAGGCCCGAGCACTGCAGACAAGCTTCGTGAAGCCGGGTACCTCTCCGTTGAGAGTATCGCGACCGCATCCCCCGCAGAACTCTCCGAAGTCTCGGAGATATCGGAATCAACCGCAAAGAAGATCATAAAAGCCGCCCGTGAGATTGCGGATGTCGGGGGATTCAAGACCGGCAAGGATATTTTTGAAGCCCGGAAGGATGTCCGGAAGCTCTCGTTCCGTGTCCCCGAACTGGACACCCTTCTCGGAGGGGGTATGGAAACGCAGGCCATCACCGAGATGTATGGTGAGTTCGGTTCCGGTAAAAGTCAGATCGTCCACCAGATGGCTGTCAACGTCCAGCTTCCGGTGGAGCTTGGAGGTCTTGGCGGCAGTGCCATCTATATCGATACCGAAAATACATTCCGCCCTGAACGTATCGAGCAGATGGTCAACGGCCTCGGACTCGACGATATACCGGATGCCCAGGAATTCCTGAACAACATTCATATCGCCCGGGCCCATACCTCGGATCACCAGATGCTCCTCATCGACAATTCCCGCGAGCTGGCGGACGAGCTCAAGACCAGCGACAAGCCGGTCAAGCTCTTCATCATCGACTCCTTAACCGCCCACTTCCGTGCCGAATACGCCGGCAGGGGCACGCTTGCCGCCCGGCAGCAGAAACTGAACCGGCACATGCACGAGCTCTTCAAGCTCATTGACCAGCACAACGCAGTAGGACTCGTCACCAACCAGGTCATGTCCAACCCGGCGGTCTTCTTCGGTGACCCGACAAAGCCCATCGGGGGAAATATCGTTGGCCACACCGCCACGTTCCGGCTCTACCTCCGCAAAAGCAAAGGAGGAAAACGCATTGCACGTCTCGTGGACAGCCCCAACCTCCCCGAGGGTGAAGCACCATTCATGGTAGAAGAGGCGGGTCTCAAGTCTTGTTGAAAGCGCTCCTGACCGATATAGACGGGACGATCACGAACAGTTCCCGCAGGATCGATACCGAAGCGGTTGAGTTGATCCGCTCGCTCACAGACCAGGGTGTCGAGGTCGTGCTTGCGAGCGGGAATGCTCCCTGCTTCATGGAAGCGCTCTGCAAGATGATAGGAACACAGGGGAGCTTCATCGCTGAGAACGGAGGGGTGTTCCGGGTAGGATACGCCGGAAAACCCCACGTTCAGGGAGATCAGGCAGAAGTCCTCCGGGCACTTGAGATCCTCCAGGACCATTACCGGAAAGAAGGAAAGGAACTGGAACTCTTCAGTCCCACGTACCGCTTTGCCGACCGTGCCTTTGCCCGGACCGTCCCGGCGGGGGAAGTCAGATCCATCCTCCACGATCATCCGGTCCAGGTGCTGGACACCGGGTATGCAATCCATCTCCAGTCGTCAGGAGTCAACAAAGGAACCGCACTGGCAGCACTGGCACCGGAACTGGGGCTCGCCCCGACAGATTTTTTTGCGATCGGGGACTCGGTCAACGACCTCCAGATGCTCCAGGCAGCCGGTATCAGTGCAACCGTTGCAAATGCACACCCGGATATCAAGGCTGTTGCACAATATACAGCAGAAAAAGAGTATGGGAAAGGCTTCGTTGAAGCGGTAAAAAGATATTATCCTTATTTTCTTGCAAGGTAGCGGTCTACGACAATATAATCCTTGATATCCTTGACCGCTTCGAAGGGGATAAGGAGGAGCTTGTCATCTTCCAGATTGTAGCCGTCCGTTGCGAAAGCCTGATCGGGATGGATGATCATCTCGATAACCTGACCTGAATCAAAATCTACCCTGATATTCTTGAGGGTTCCAATGAGCTTCCCATCATTACTCATAATCTTTTTTCGGGAGAGGCTCCGGGCGAATACACGAGTCATAAAAAATGGACGATGTACAAATATTTAAACTGTTCTAAATAGGCGGGAAAAAGAGATTTTTCCGATTAGTCAGCGGATCAGCATTATTTGAATATTTCAGCAGCCATCCGGATATCGGAACCCCGGAGAGTCTTCCGCCCGGCATGGTCAGACATCTTCTTTGCTTCCTTTGCAAGGAAGGCCCCGTATTCTTCCATCATCTCGGAAAGAGTCAGCGTAGCATCTGCGCTGACACGGTCTGCCCCTGCCTTCTTGATAATGCGTTCAACCGCAGCCTGCGAAAGTTCGGTCATAAATGTGATTCCTCCTACAAGAATAGGACGTGAAATATCTAAAGATATTGCATTTAGAGCGAGGGAAATACCCTTATGACATCGGACTGGGTCAGGATCCCGACGGGTTTGCCATCCTCGACAACGATCAGCCGGCCGATCTCCCGCTCCTTGAACCTCTTTATGACCTCGAAGAGCTTCACATCGGAAGAGATCTCTTCCACATTCGTTGTCATAACTTCATTCACCGGAGTCGACATGGGGAGATCGTTCTCGACCGCAAACGCAATATCGCTCATGGTTACGATCCCCTCAAGAACGGTACCTTCGATGACCGGAGCCCCGTGGATATGCTCGTGGTTGAAGAGAAGAAGGGCATCCTTGATCGTGTCGAGGCACCGGAGGGATTTGAGGGGGCTGGACATGTAATTTTTGATCGGCTGCTTGGGAAGCGAGATCATCTCCGAGGTTGCTATCAGGAGCGACTGTTTGACCTCGTCCCTCCCATAGACCTCCCCCCGGATAAGGAGTTTGTTCACCGGGGTAGGACCGATGGTTATCGTATCCCCGATTTCGAAGAGCTTTGCACTGCCGAAGAGCTTGATCACGGCATGGCAGATATCGGGGTGGCAGAGCGTGGTGAAATCGATCTCCTGGACGTGCGCACCCTCGACAACTTCGCCATCCCTCCAGATGGGGACATCGGTATCGCCATCCGACACGTTCAGGTTGAGCTCCGTGTAGGCAAGGGCCGTTGGAACATACCCTCCTTTCGGCCCCGGGACCCCGTCGACAAGACCAATCGCTTTCAAGGCCTGCATCTGGTTGCGCACGGTACCGGGGTTGCGCTGGATCCTGTCAGCTATCTCCTCGCCTTTGATGGAATGCGAATGCTGGTGGTAGAGCGTGATTAAGGTGATGAGGATATCGCGCTGGATCAGGGACAGGTCCATAACGATAAACCGTATGACATTCAATAAATATATAGGTAGGCGATTTGTGGAATTCGAAAAAATGCCGACAGTGCCAACGGCAGATGAGATCCTGGACAGGAGTTTCCGCCGGGCGGCAAAGAAGATGTCGGAAAAGAACAACAAGGAGCGCGCCAATACCGAGTTTGTCCGGGCAGTGGGAGCGGCAGTCCACGACCGGCTGGTTTACATTATCCGGGGTTTTCCGGAGTTCGATAACATCCACCCGTTCTACCGTGAACTTGCCGACATCCTCTTCGGGATCGACCGGATCAAACAGTCGCTTGGGGCAGTAGGGTGGGCAGCCAAACACACAAAGATGGTGGGAAACCAGCTGGTGCTGCAGTCCCGGAGAGCGGAAGACAATCTTGTTGTGCGCAAACGGGCGGTGGCCCGGATCGCATCCATGGTCCACCAGATTGACGGGGACCTCATATTCCTCAATGAAGTCAGGAACGGCCTGCGCAAGCTCCCCAATGTCGAGGACGAGTTCACTATCGTCATTGCAGGATACCCGAATGTCGGAAAGTCCTCGTTCATCCGCCGGGTGTCCTCAGCCGATCCCCAGGTGGCCTCGTACCCGTTCACGACAAAAGGAATCATTGTCGGCCACCGGGTGATGGGCAGGGAGCGGATCCAGTTCGTGGATACCCCCGGCATCCTTGACCGGCCCGCGGAGGAACGCAACCAGATCGAGAAGCAGGCCCTCTCGGCAATGATGAACGTTGCAAACATCGTGCTCTTCATCCTCGACCCGTCCGAGCATTGCGGGTACCCGATGGAGGTGCAGCTCCGCCTGCTCGATGAAGTGAAGGGAATGGTCCAGGTTACGGTGCTTGTTGCAGCCAACAAATCCGATATCACAGCTGTTGAGGGATATCTCACCATGTCCACGCAGACCGGGGCCGGTGTCGATGAGGTTCTCGCAGAGATCCTCACCCATAAACCGGAGTACGCAGAGAAGAAACGGGAACGGGCCGTGGATATCCGGTCGCCGATCGTCCATGATGAGGATGAGACGGAAACAGACGATATGGCTTTCAATCCCCAGGGAGTCAAGCGCCCGCGGGTGAAGAAGCCCAGGAAGCCCCGGACGGTCCAGCAAACGCCGGACAAGACCGAGAAATAAATTTTCTTTTTTTTAGTAGAAATTTAAAAAAAAATCCCAATTTTTTGAAAAATAAACGTTTTGTTGATCCAGGTTTCAAGCGTAAGCACTGCTCACATCAGCGTCATTGCAGCCCAGCCGGCAAGGAAACCAAGGATGGTCCCGCCGTTCAGCGGGGGCAGGCCGGCCTGAGGTTTTCCGGACATGACAAAGTGCATGAGCACAAGGAGACCGGCAAGCGAGCCGATGATCGCTCCGAGCGCCGGCAGATTGATGATCCCGCCAAGCTTGGCCCCCTTGATGAAGACGTTTGCCGAGACCACGAGAATGGAGGGCATGATCATGTCGCCCATCCCGATGATGAACGCGGCCCGCTCCCCGCCATCCTGGAGCTTGCCGATCCCTTCTTTCATGAAGGAGTAATCCCGGCGCTTGGGAATGACAAAGAGGATCGGGGTCTTGAGATCGATGACCCCCTCGGCAAGGGTGATCATGTGCTTGGTCTTGTACACCGAGATCGCATCGTAGACCGCGAGAAGAAGAAGGAGGATCACGACCGGCAGGATATCCAGAGAGACCCCGAAGATGGAGGCAACGCCGGCACCTATCAGGATCCCGAGGGCATCGATCACGTACCATTCGGGATACTTGTAGAGAAGGAGCGTGGAGAAGACTGCAAGCGCGACAATAATGATCGTTGCAACAAGGGTCTCGGCAGTCATCGAATAGATCACAACGCCAGGCACTACCGCATCCCACCAGCCCTGCGCTCCTGCAGCGGTTGCCCCGATCGCAGCAAAGATGATGGCGGCATAGATGTAGGCAAACGTAAAGAGAATGGAGAGCCCGATGATTGCTGCTATCACTTTTTTCAGGTTATACTTGATCAGGATCAGCAGGAATGCGGTGAAGACGAGCAGGATGGCAATGAAGATGAGCGGGTTTGCCATCGAGTCCGGGTCCTCAAAAGCGGTGATCCCCGAGGCCTGAACGGGGAGCGAGATGAGGAGTGCGCCAATCTCCACGGCGAGAAGGAGAAGCGGCATTGCGATGAGGGGGATGATATTTTTTATTTCCACGCTTGTTGTCTCCGGTGAATTAGTTAGATTAATTAGTGTGCTCTCCATCATCTAAAAGCATGGACATACGTGAGTATGCATTCGATATCCTGCTCACCATCATCATGGTCGTCTCCACCCTTGTTCTCATCCTCCGGTTCTGGCAGGATCTCACGATCGCGGTTGCGGCATGCTTAATGATGCTCTCGATCGGCGGGCTCTTCCTCTCGCTCCAGGTCAAGATGCGCAAGCTGGAGCAGAGCGTCATCACACGGGAGCGGATGCTCCGGACCAACCTCGAGGAGATCTCGACCCGTATGGTGGACAAGTACGACATGGCGATAACCCATCTCGACGAGCTTGTTGCGGAAATGGCAAAGCGTGCCTACAAATAACGGCAGATCAGAAGTGTTGAAGCATGGGTGTTGCACTACGGGACATCATCGCTGAATACAAGACCCCGGTTACCTGGGAGGCTCTCCCGGGGATTGCGGCGATCGATGCAAACAATGCGCTGTACCAGTTCCTGACAATCATCCGGCAGCCGGACGGGACGCCGCTGATGGACAGCAAGGGCCGGGTCACCTCCCATCTCTCGGGGATACTCTTCCGGATGGCAAGTTTCATGGAGAAGGGTATCAAGCCGGTCTTTGTCTTCGATGGCAAGCCTGCGGCGCTGAAGCAGGCGACCATCGATGAGCGCCGGAAACTCCGGGACACTGCCGGGGAGAAGTGGAAGGAGGCCGTGGAGCGGGGCGACGACGAGGAGGCCTACAAGCAGGCCCGGTCGGCGACACGGGTCGATACCACCATTGTCGAGACGTCAAAGGAACTGCTCCGGCTCATGGGAATTCCCGTTGTGCAGGCCCCGGGGGAGGGCGAGGCCCAGGCCTCCTACATGGTGGCAAAGGGGGATGCCCGGTACGTTGTCTCGCAGGACTATGACAACCTGCTCTTCGGTGCCCCGACCCTTGTCCGGAATCTGACGGTCTCGGGAAAAAGGAAGATCCGGGGCCGGCAGATTACCGTAAGCCCGGAGCGGATCGTGCTTGCCGACACCTTGGCCGGCCTGAAGCTCACACGGGAGCAGCTCATCCAGATCGGTATCCTGATCGGGACCGACTTCAACCCGGGTGTTGACGGCGTTGGTGCAAAGACAGGGCTCAAGATCGTCCTGAAGGGAGAGTTTGAAGCAAAGATCAGAGAGAAGATCCCGGACTTCGATCCCGCCCCGGTCATCGATATGTTCCTCCACCCGCCGGTGACGGACGATTATTCGGTTGCCGCCGGCCACCCGGACCCGGAAGGGATAAAAAAACTCCTCTGCGACGGGTACGAGTTCTCCGAGGACCGCATCGGCAGGGCGCTGGAAGGCTTCTCGGTCAAAGCCGGCCAGAAGACGCTTGAGAGCTGGTTCTGACCGGGTTGCAGCAGCCCGGCCCGGTCCTTCGGTCCGGAGCATTCACCGGTTTCTTTCTTGAAATTTCCCTCTTTTTTTTGAACCCCTGAAATATCCAGACAAAATTCCAGTCAGGCTTTCCACAGATCATCAAGGGGGGGTCACCCCATCCCAAAAACCGTGAGGCGGGGGGGTCCGATCGATTTAAAAAATAAACGGGGGGGTGGTCCCCGGCAGACCCCCCTTCTCAAAACTGTTAATGCACACGTATTGCACACCATTATGAGTGCCGGTTTTTGCAGGCTTCCGTCAGGGGCGGTTCGGGAATGGCTACCCGATTCTGATCAGGGGGGGTCCATCCGGCCTGAGGGGGTGGGGGGGTCTCCCGCATACCTCCCCCCTATGCAGGGAGGGGGGTCAGACAGGTTTTGAAAAAAGATGGCGGGAGGGTTGGCCGGGGACCCCCCCCTCCTGAACAGGAAAAACCCGGAATAAAGCGGGAAGAATCAGGTCTTCCGCGGAAAGTCAGAATCTGACAGAGCATGCCGGAAAGATGGGGATCAGCACGTTGCTTCACACTCAAACGCGGCCTGCCCGTTGCTGCCGGCTTTTGCTGCACACTGCTCCACGCAGGATTTGCAGGATGTAAACTTCGGATCGATAACCAGATTGCAGCTCCCACCGCTACTGTCGCACCGGGCATACTGCCGGCACTTGTCGCCGAGCCGGTACTCCATGGTGCAGATCTGGGGGGCATCGGAGCCACAGGCAAGATCGAGGCCATGGCAGGTCGTGAGGCCGCAGGAGGATCCGGCCGGGACCGTTGGAGCAGGAGTTGCCGGCAGGGGTGTTGCCTGCGGGTTTCCGGTTGACGGGGTTGTGCAGCCGGCACCGATGACCAATATAACCAGGAGCGCAAGGCCGAATCCGGCAAGAGGGATGGACGATCTCATACGTATTATCTCTCATGAGGGATTCGGGCCATGGATTATTTGTGGATTTGGCCGGTGACAGGCCGCAGAAAATGAATATCCCGGCAACCGACCCGTGTTGAACTAGATAGCCGGCCAGGCCCCGTAGAGCATCTGGTTCATCGCGAGGATTGCCACGAACCAGACCCCGAATGCCCCGCCGAGGCTGGGTCCAACAGGATACCGGGCCAGGAGGAGGTAGAGCGCCAGCAGGAAGAGGAGCGTGGGGATGGCAAACCAGAATGCCCCGATGACCAGCTGCCGGGACGTGGAGAGACCGCTCTCGGAATACGTGAAGAGGAACGCAAGAAGGGTCAGGATCGGGGCAGCGATCAGGATGCCGGCATATTTCGCATCCACCTGCTGGGCCAGGAACGTCACCCCCACGATGACTCCCCCGCCCACGATGAACTTCAGGACCAGGTACGAGTAATCCATAGCGTATTCATCCATTGCAGTGTGAGGATGATAAAACCGGTGCAACCGTATGCCCGTTACCCATTGTTAAAAGATGGGCATGTATAAACACCGGCAGCGTTCACGTTATACGTAAGAGAATTCCCATGCAGCTCCAGTCCTGCAAAAAGACCTATTACAACGAGACGCAGCGGGCGGTTCCGCTGGGTGAGACGCTTGCACGGATCGAACCCAAAGTCCCGGCAGCCGGCATCACCCGCGTTGCCGACATAACGAGCCTCGACCGGATCGGCATCCCGGTTTTTTCCTGCATCCGCCCGACCGCCGAATCCGGGGCCATCACCGTATACAACGGGAAAGGGGCAACCATAGAAGAGTCGCGGATCTCGGCTATCATGGAGGGCATCGAACGCTACTCGTCCGAGATCCATGACCGGAGGACGATCCTTGCCCCCTTCCAGCAGATGCATGCCCACGGGCAGGTGCTCGATCCAAAGGATCTCATCCTTCCCGAGGGAGCCGACACCGACCGGCTCATGGCCTGGATCGAAGGCTACGATATCGCAAACAACCACCCGGTCTTCGTGCCGGCCTTCGCGGTCTTCCACCCGCTCCCGCACAACTACCGGGGACTCGCCCGCACCAATACCAACGGGCTTGCGTCCGGCAATACCATCGAGGAGGCGATCTTCCATGCACTCTCGGAAGTGATCGAGCGGGACGCCTGGTCGCTTGTCGAGGCCTGCCGCGATACCGGGCCCTGCCTGACCGAGATCGATGACCCGGCGCTTGCGGAGATGCTGAAGAAATTCTCCGATGCCCAGGTTGAAGTAAAAGTGCGGGATATCACAAGCGACATCGGCATCCCGACGATCGCTGCAGTTGCGGACGATGTTCTCCTCAAGGATCCATCGCTTCTCACGATCGGTATCGGCACGCACACCAGTGCCCGGATCGCGGTGATGCGGGCGCTCACCGAAGTGGCACAGAGCCGGCTCACCCAGATTCACGGGGCACGGGAGGACACAACCCTTGCCGAGCTCCGCAAGAAGATGGGATACGAGCGGGCAAAACGGATCAACGGCTACTGGTACAAGGAACGCGGGACCGTCCCGTACCGGGACCTGCCGTCATCGGACAGCGACGATTTCTTGACCGATATACAGGGGGTCATCGAACGGCTCCGGGCAAAGGGGCTGGACCGGGTCATTGTCGTGGACCTGACAAGGGAAGAGATCGGCATTCCGGTTGTTCGGGTCATCGTGCCGGGCCTCGAAGTCTTTGCCATGGACCCGGAGCGGCGGGGGGTGCGGGTAAACAATGCCACGGATCATCGTCTTTCTCGGGCCAAGTCTTGATCTGGCAGCAGCTCAATCGATTCTTACGGCAGACTACCGTCCGCCGGCAAAGAGGGGCGATCTCCTCCGGGCTGCCGAAGAAGGGGCAGGAATCATCGGGCTCATCGACGGGGTCTTCCACCAGGAGAGCGCGGTTGCCCATCGCGAGATCCTTGCGGCGGTAAAAAAAGGCGTCCGGGTTGTCGGCGCATCCAGCATGGGAGCCCTCCGGGCAGCCGAGATGGACACGCTCGGGATGGCCGGGGTAGGCGAGATCTACCGGATGTACAGGAGCGGCGAGCTCATCTCGGACGACGAGGTCGCCCTGGTCTTTGACCCGGTTACCGGGATGTCGCTCTCGGAGCCGCTCATCAATATCCGCTTCACGCTGAAACGGGCGCAGAACGAAGGGATTCTCAGCGGCCCGGAGCATGAGGTGCTCCTTGCGGCTGCCAGGGCCGTCTTCTATCCCCAGAGGACCTACCGGTCGGTTGTTGCAAAAGCCGGGGATGCGGTCAGCGCCACGACAAAGGAGCGGTTCCTCCTATGGGCGGATACCCATGTCTGCGACCAGAAGCGGGAGGACGCCGTAGCGGCACTCGAATATATCAGGGAGATCGCGGGATTGGAAGGGGCGCCATGACCACTATCCGCTGAATTTGCTCCGCAACCAAAAAACCAATAAAAATGGATTCCCGTCACATATCCTGCAGGATTCCCTGGTAGGTGTCGACAAGGTTGCCGGTCGACGAGAGGATCCGGCCGGATATGGCAACGCTCGTCATGGGATCGAGCTCGATCGCCTTGTTGTAGGCACTCACGGCATCCTGGTAGGGCTTGGTTGTCGCGAAGGCATCGACCGGCGCTGCATTCTGCCACTGGCCCGGCTTGCCCGAACTGATCGTAAGGTTATGGTACATGTCCCGCATCTCATGCATGCCCGTCATTGCCATCAGGAGGTGGGCATCGCCTTTCTTGATCCAGATCTTGGGATTCTTCGGGTCTGCCGCCAGCGCTTTCTCGTAACTGGCAAGCGCTTCTGTAAATTTTCCCTGCTGGAGCGCGAGATCCCCTTTGAGTATCACGGGTGTGGTCTCGTTGGGATACATCGCGATCATCTCTTCCAGGTACACCTGCGCCTCGTCCATTCTCCCCAGGCGATCGAGCACATAGAGTTTCTTCACCTGGATCGCGGTATCGTTGGGCTGGAGCTCGATCGCCGTATTGTAGACTTCAAGGGAATATTCAGGGTATTTTGTCTCAGCAAGAGTATCGGCCGCCGAGCTTAAGCCCCTGGCTGCGAAGAACTGGGGGGTCACGGTCTTTGGCGGGAGAGTCCCGAAGTAGGCGATCGGGGCAAGGGTGCAGGCAAGGCAGATGCAGATGATAAGACCCGATGCACGGAGCCGGTTTCTGACTGCATGGGGGTTCTGGATGTTCGAGCGTTCGTAGATGTGGCAGTCCGACCTGCGCACGACAACGGTCAGGGCCAGGAGATCGTGGAGCCCCTGCTTCTTTTTCGAAACCCCGATTAGGAAAAATCCGAGCCCGAAGAGGATGAGCGATACATATTTACCCAGTTCCCGGATCAGGGCCCGGGAGAACGGGAGCTGCCGCCCGTTGTCATAGACAACGATCACCCCAAAAAGCATCTTTCCGGGCGTTGCCTGGTACCGGGAACTGAGAAAGACGGGGGAGTACAGGGCCAGATAGAAGACGCCGGCGAGAAAGAGGGTTGCGAGAATGGGGTACGGCAGCGCATATTTTTCGAGCAGGGATTTTATAACAACGGCGGCGAGGCCGACAACGATCAGGTCGGGAATGGTGGCGCAGAGCCTGCGCCAGAACCCGGCATACCCTATCCGGCTGCCCAGCTCTTCCGGAACAGGGGAACCGGCTTTTCCTTCCGATCCCACAGGGGCATAGAGGCACCCGGACAACTCCTTGCGGCAGACCGGGCAGTGCGTCAGTTCATCGGCAACTTCAGATTTGCACCGCGGGCACCGTGACATGAGATATGAATTATCAAAATAGAGGAATAAAAGGCTATGGAATTGAGAATGGGGACGACAGCAGGGTGCTAAATCCACAAAAAAGAGGATTAAGAATTATTCCACTTTCTGCCACACGTACGCGAAACGCTGGAATGCGGTGATATAGCCAAAGAACCCGAAGAGGAAGAGCATCCACCCGAGAAGGGAGAGGCCGTAGAAACTTAAGGGGACCAGCATGTCGATGATGCCGACTGCCATGATCATGACCAGGCGGTCCGCACGCCCGAGTATTCCGCCATAGTACCGGCCAACGCCGACCGCCTGGGCCTGGGTGCCGAGATACGAGGACATCAGGACACCGGTCAGGGCGAAGACCCCGATCTGCCACGGGACGAGCCCCCCGGCAAAGATACCGGTGATGATGAAGATGTCGGCAAACCGGTCAACCGCATGGTCGAGGAAATCCCCGCGCTTGCTCTGGCACTTCATCTCGCGGGCAACGGCGCCGTCCATGGCATCGCAGAACGCATTGGCGGCAACGGCAAGCACACCCCAGAGTTCCAGCCGGAGGTAGAACAGGATTCCGGCAAGGCCCGAGGCAACAAGCGCCGCTAGGGTGAAGAAGTTCGGGGTGAGATGGCACCGGATAGCTATTGCAACGAGCGGGTCGAAATAGACTTTGGCATGGGAGCGGTAATTGTCGAGGGTCATGGCTGGATCTCCAGATATTCCGTCCAGTCGATGTGGCCGAAATCGGCCGGTATCCGGCCTAAATAGAACTGCTCGATTTGTTCGGCGCAATACGCGGCATCGCGGCCGGTGGTGTCGAGTTCGAAGATGTGCGAGGGATCGTGCTCTTCCACGGTCTCGATGAGACAGGAGTCGAGCGCCTCGGCCTCGGCATTCTCCCGGATCTTGGCCGGGCGGTATTTTCTCTGGGAAAGGCGGGCTTTGAGTTCATCCGGGCGGCAGCGAAGAACCACGACGAGATCGCAGGGGAGGAGATGGGCGAAGTGGCCTTCGACAAACCCTTCGACCGGGATAAACTCTTCAGCCCACCGGTCAACATCGATCACCTGGGCATCCCGCTTCTCGTCATCCCCGACAACGTACGGGCCGATCGTATCCGTGAGATGGACCACCCGGAATCCCCGGCGGGCCAGCTCATCACCTATCGCCGATTTGCCGGTGCCCGGGGTGCCGGTGATGCCGCACATCATAATGAGTTTATCACCCGGACAAACAACTCGTTCTCCCAGTCTTCTCCGACACTGACCCGTATGTAGTGGTCTTCGAGCCCCGAGAAGCTCCGGCAGGAACGGACTACCACGCCATGGCGGGCGAGTTCCTCAACAACCTCGTCGCTTCTCTTCGGCGCAACATCGATCATGACGAAGTTCGCGTCCGAGGGAAGGACAGGAAGGTTCACTTCCTCTAAAAACCGTTTCCGCCACTTTTTCACCTGCGCAATGTACCGCTCTGCGTGGGCCTGATCCGTGAGGGCTGCGGCAGCCGCAGCCATCGAGACTGAATTGACGGTGAACGGGGTTCCCGCCCGCTGGTACCAGGGGGGAAGCCAGCGGGGCGTGAACGCATATCCGACCCGGAGGCCGGCGAGCGAGTAAACTTTCGAGAGGGTCCGGCCCAGGACCAGGTTCTCGTGCTTCTTCATGAGCGGGAGATAATCGATCCCCGAGAACTCGACATACGCATTGTCGAGGAAGAGGAGTCCCTCGATCCCTTCGAGAATCTCCTCAACCGCGTCAATGGGGCTCGCGTTCCCGGTGGGGTTGTTGGGCGAGCAGAGAACGGTGATCTTGGCGGTCTTGGCCGCCCGGATTAGCTTCTTTGGGTCCACCGAGAAGTCCGACTCACGGGGAACCGTGATGACCTCCGCGCCCTGTCCCATTGCCGCAAGAGCATAGAACGAGAACGTGGGGGTCGAGATAGCGACCTGTTCTCCCGGCTCCACGAGCGTGCGAATGATCGTCTCGATCACGCCGTCCATCCCGACACCGGTCACGAAATGGTAATCCCCGTACCGGGAACGCAGGCCGTTCATGAGCACGTTCACTCTTTCGTCCGGATAGCGGTTGACCGTCTTTAAGGCGGCCTCTGCAGCGGCTAATGCAGCCGGAGAGAGGGGTTCGGGATTCTCGTTGCTGGCAAGGCGTGCTATCCGGTCGATACCATACTCGCGGGCTATGTCCTCGGCCTTCTTGGCAAAGACATAGCCGCTCTTCTTCTTGTAACAGGATCTAACCAAGCGCTCCATTGATAACCTTCACTACCCGGTCAATCTCGGCATTGCTGATCGTGAGCGGGGGAACGAGACGGAGGTTCCCGTCCGCTGCACAGTTGACGAGCACGCCTTCCTCGGCGCACTTCTTCTGGATCTCCGGGCATTTATCCCCGATGGTTATACCAATCATGAGCCCCCGTACGCGGGGATTGTATTTCGCGAGACCTTGCCGGAACCGTTCGCCCTTCACAGCCACTTCAGGGAGGACCTTCTCGATCACGCCGATCGTTGCCAGGGATGCGGCGCAGGCAAGCGGCCCGCCGGCAAACGTGCTGCCGTGCTCGCTCTTCTTGAACTCCAGCCCTTCGCGGGCAACGAGCGCGCCCATGGGAAACCCGCTCGCAATCCCCTTTGCGAGCGTCACGATGTCGGGCTGCACTTTTGTGTGCTGGATGCCCAGCCACTTGCCGGTGCGGCCCATACCCGTCTGCACCTCGTCAACGATCATGAGCGCGCCGGACTTGTCGCAGACCTCGCGGATCCCTGCAAAGAAACTGTCCGGCGGCATGATGACGCCGGCTTCACCCTGGATGGGCTCGACGATGACACCGGCGGTGTCGTTGTCAACCGCTTTTTTGAGCCCGTCGAGATCGCCATACTCTACGAACGTTGTTTTGAGACCCAGCGGCTCGAACGGCTCCCGGATCGCAGGCTTGTGGGTTACGGCAAGGGACCCTACGGTCCGGCCGTGGAACCCGTGCATGAATGCCACAAATTTCTTCTTTCCGGTCCTCACGCGGGCCAGCTTGAGCGCCCCGTCCGTTGCTTCGGCGCCGGAGTTCGAGAAGAACGCCTTGTGCATCCCGGTGACTTCGACAATCTTCTTTGCGAGATCGCCCTGGTGGGGGACATAGTAGAGGTTCGAGCAGTGGATGAGCTGGTGCGCCTGGTCGCAGATCGCTTTTACAACGGCCGGGTGGCAGTGCCCGGTGCTGCAGACGGCGATGCCTGCCACGCAGTCAAGATACTCCTTGCCGTCAGCATCCCAGACCTTCGATCCCTCGCCTTTCACGATCGCGATCTCCCGGGAGAACGCGGGCATGTAGTAGCGCTCGTCAAGCGCTTTCATCTGGCTGGTTGTTTCCATTCCAATCACGATTTTGCCTTGTTGATTTTGTATTGCCGGTGCTTTATTATTCGTATTCGATGGTTGCGGGGGGTTTTGCCGTAATGTCATAGACTACCCGGGCAACGCTCGGGATATCGGCAGTGATCCTGGACCCGATTCTCATCAAGTGCTCGAACGGGATATTGACGGGATCGGCCGTCATGCCATCCCGGGAGTTCACGGCTCTCACGGCTACGATCCAGCCGTGGATCCGGTTGTCGCCTTTGACCCCGGTGCCGAGGCCGACAAGCGCTGCAAAGCACTGCCAGGGGGCGTATTTCTCAACAAGCTCGTCCTCGACGATCCAGTTCGCCTCCCGGATGACCGCAACTTTCTCCCGGGTCACTTCGCCAAGCACCCGCACGGCAAGCCCGGGGCCGGGGAAGGGCATCCGGTGCTGGATCTCCTTCGGGAGACCGAGCGCCCCTGCCACCTCGCGGACCTCGTCCTTGTACAGGTCGCGGATCGGCTCGATGACTTTTGTGAACTCCATGTGGAGCGGCATCCCGCCGACATTGTGGTGGCTCTTTATTCCGCCCTCGCTCTCGATCCGATCCGGGTAGATGGTTCCCTGGAGAAGGCATTTCGCTCCCTGTTTCTTCGCTTCGCGCTCGAAGACCCGGATGAACCGCTCGCCAATGGCCTTGCGTTTGGCCTCGGGATCGGTGATGCCTTTGAGGGCATCGAGAAATTCGTCACCGGCGTCAACGATCTGGAGGTGGATGTTCCCGAAGATCGTCCGTATCCGATCGGTCTCGCCTTTCCGCATCAGGCCGGTATCGATATAGATCGGGATGAGGTTGTCGCCGATGGCACGCGCTGCAAGCGCTGCACAGACAGAACTGTCGACACCCCCCGAGAGAGCCATGACAACCTTGTCCGTGCCAGCCGCGGCCTTGATCTCCTCTATCGACTTCGGGATGAACTTATCGCATTTGACCATGGTAATACTCCTTATTTCGTCCGTTTGTTTGCCCTGCATGCCTCAACAAAGCCGAGATACGGCGGCGACGGTCTCGTGGGCCGTGACCTGAACTCGGGGTGGAACTGGGTGGCAAAGAAGAACGGGTGATCGGGCAGTTCCAGGCATTCCATCCGGTTCTTGTTCGTTGCCGAGAAGACGAGGCCGGCAGTCTCAAGGTTCCTGATATACTTCGGGTTCACCTCGTACCGGTGGCGGTGCCGCTCCACGATCTGGTCCGCGCCATAGAGGTTCCGGGCAAGCGTTCCCTGCCGGAGGTCCGCCGTGTAGTTGCCAAGGCGCATGGTGCCGCCGAGTTCGCTCACATTCTCCTGCTCGGGAAGGATGGCGATCACGTGAGTACCTTCGCCGAACTCCTCGCTCGTGGCATCAGCGATATCCGCCTTGTGCCGGGCATATTCGACCGTTGCCAGCTGGAACCCGAGGCAGAGACCGAGGAAGGGAATCTTGTTCTCACGGGCGAACCGGATCGCCTCGATCTTGCCCTCGATGCCCCGCTTGCCAAAACCGCCCGGTATCAGGATGCCGTCATAGTCCTTGAGCGAGCACCGCTCGTACCGCTCGGCATCCAGCCACGCGATCTTGACCTCGGTGGAGAGGGCCCGGCCGGCGTGCTTGAGCGATTCCTTGATGCTGATGTACACGTCCTCGATGCCGTACTTGCTCACGATGGCAACCGTGATCCGGTTCGTGTACTCCTTGTTGACGATCCGGTACCAGGTGGTGTCGACGTCCTTCTTATCAAGGCCGAGATGGGCGGAGAGGACGTCTGCGATGCCCTCTTTTTCCATCTCCATCGGGACCGCGTAGGTGTCCGGGGCGGTGGCTGCCGAGATGACAGCGCTCTGGGGGAGATCGCAGAAGGCCGAGATCTTGCGCTTGGTGTTGGCCCCTATAGGACTCTCGCTCCGGCCAACGATGATATCCGCGTGGAGACCCAGTTCCCGCAGGGCCTTGACCGAGTGCTGGGTGGGCTTGGTCTTGAAGTCCCCCATCGTGTCCTCGGGGATCAGGGTGACGTGAATCAGGACAAAGTCGTGGGGAGGCAGCTCCCCGTGCATCTGACGGACCGCTTCAAGGAACGGCATGCTCTCGATGTCGCCGACTGTGCCGCCTACTTCAACCAGACAGATATCGGCTTTTGTCCCGTCCGGGAACTCCTCTTCTGCCGCCTGCTGGATGCACTTCTTGATCTGGTCGGTGATATGGGGGATGATCTGGACGGTCTCGCCAAGGAAATCCCCGCGGCGTTCCTTCTCGATGACCGTGCGGTATACCTTGCCCGTGGTGATGTTGTGGGAGGCAGAGAGCTCGATATCCAGGAACCGCTCGTAGTTCCCGAGGTCGAGATCCACTTCGCTCCCGTCTTTCAAGACAAAAACCTCGCCATGCTGGGCCGGATTCATCGTGCCGGCATCGATGTTGAGGTACGGGTCGATCTTGACCGCAGTCACGCGGTAGCCCCGGTTTTTCAGAATTCGGCCCACGGATGCAGCGGTGATTCCTTTTCCAAGCCCGCTCATCACACCACCGGTGACAATAATATACTTCACGTACGATCTCCCCGAATGCTCTATATTTTGCTCACAATCCCTAATAGTGTTATCTTACCGGCGTGAAAGGCAGGACGGGGCAGACTCCGGTCATCAGGCATGAGGCAACCTTAATCTGGGACAACACCAGATCTGTACGTTATGAAATACGGGCGTATTCTTTCCATCCTGGCAATTCTTGTGATAATTGCCTGCGTTGTACAGCCGGTGATGGCTGAAATGGCGGAATTTGATAACGGGACCCTGGCTACGACTTATTACAACCGGGGCTCGCAGGCTGCTTCGGCAGGTAACCTGCAGATCGCAGTGTACTGGTTCGACCAGGCGCTTGCATCGAACACGTCCCTGGTTGCCAAATCCGACACGCTCCTTTATATTTACAAGGACAAGGCAGCAGTACTTGCCGATCTCGGGAATTATTCTGAGGCCGTGACAACCGCAGACCAGGGTCTGGCACTCTACAAAAAGGATCCCGGTCTCTGGAACAACAAGGGTTACGCCCTCTTCAAACAGGGCAAGTACAATGATGCAATCACTGCCTACAACCAGGCCATCACCGTTGCAGAAGCACAGAACGAGACCTACATCAAAGGGTATATCAACAAGGGGATCGCCCTGAACCTGTCGGGAAGACCCGGTGAGGCGGTCACGGCCTACAACAAAGTGCTCGAATCCGACCCGGGCAATGCCGATGCAACGGCCGGTCTTGCCATAGCGCAGAAAGATGCACAGAATGCATCCACAACAATGAATATAATCCTTGGTGCAATCGTCATAATCGCCATCGTGCTCGTAGTCTGGTACGTCAAGTTCCGGAAGCCAGCACCAGCCGATAAAAAATCCTCGTCAGGAAAGAAAGACAAGAAACAGAAGAAAGAATAATTTTTTTTTATTTTTTTAAGACCGGGAAGTGACCGCGAAGGCTGCGGTTGTCCGGGAGAGGAGGATGCGTTCGCCCTCCTCCATCCAGACCTCCCCTTCCATAAAAGCCACCCGGCGGCCTTTCTTGACAACCCGGCCCTCGGCAAAGATGACACCGTCCCGCGTTCCCTTGATAAAACTCGTGGACTCCGAGATCGTGGCAATGCCTTCCTCCGGGGAGAGGAGCGGGTAGAGGGCAAGAGCCATGGCCTCATCGGCAATGGCAACAAGAGCCCCACCCTGGAGCCAGCCGACGCCGTTATGCATGTCCGGCCGGACCTGCATCTTCAGGACCGCCCTTCCCGGCCCGGCCTCAACAATCTCAATTCCCATGAGACAAAAAAAGGGATTGGCACGCTGACCGTTCTTGCTGATATTGTCCAGATAACTCATAATCATCCGGTGAATTTTAAAGGGGTGAGGGGATTAAGATTGTTGTTTTATGAGGGCACCATGCTGCCCGGGAACGGGTAGTACCTGTCAATGATAGTGTACTGGTCCCCCGAGGTCATGGTGACGGAGACTATCACGCGATCATTCCCCGTAGTGCCCATCAGCGTGATGCTGGTGCCCATCACCGGGTTCTTCCGTGAATCCTTCTCCACAACGCCATCGGACCGGATAACGGTGACATCCATCTGCGTGGTCATGCCAAGGCCCTTTCCTCCATCATAGGTGACCGTTATGGTCGGATCCGTTGATACCACATTCCGCTTCACGCTCACGCTCATCGATTCATAATCCGGAACGGTCTGTACCGGCCCGGGGGTTGCAGGATACGCCATGGCCGGGGATGACACCGGAAACGGGGTCGGTGTGGGGGGAACCGTGGGAGCGGACGTGGGCACCTGTACGGGACTTGAGGTACAGCCGCAGGCAACGATGCACACCACCAGAACCACAACAACAAGAAGGATCTGTTTCATGCCAGTATGTCGGAAGGATCGCAGATTAACCCTTCTCCTGCTCCCTTGCGCATTTACCTTTTCGATCCTGTTCCCCAGACATTATATTCCAGCACACGCGACCTATCCTTATGCAGGACCAGGAAACCAAAGCAATGCTCGCCGACCTTGTCTGGCTCAATGCCGTCATCGCAACCGAGCTCATCCAGATCACCGAGAACACCTCATCCATTCTCCGGAAATCCGCTCCCCCCGCAAGCTGCCTTGCCGACCACCACGAGCTCCGGAAGACGGCGCTTGCCATGGCAGAGAGATACCGCCCGGGAAGTGCTCTTGCAAGGCATCTGGGAGAGCACCAGTAACGTTATTGTGTGACCCGGGCGAAATATACAGGAAACAGTGCTGTCCCTGTCCGGGGCTATGCCGGATCGATCGCCGGCGCCGGACAGGGTCTGCCACATTCCTGGCCGGCACTTACAAGGGATCCGAAAGAGACGCAATTCCGCCATGACCGCTTTACCCGGGAGACAGTTAAGCCTCGTCATACCCGCTTACAACGAAGAGAAGAGGATCACCCGGCTCTTCGATGCCATAGCCGGCTTTGACGGGGAACTCATTGTGGTCTGTGACGGGACGGACCGCACTGCCGATGTTGTCGAGAGCATCGCGGCCCGGCGCACGGACCTTACCATCCGCTGCCTCAGATTCGATCACCGGCTGGGAAAAGGCGGGGGAGTGCTTGCCGGTCTCACCGCAGCAGAAACCCCCCGGGTCGGGTACTTTGATGCCGACGGCTCTACCAGCATCAGCGAGATGCTCCGTCTCTTTGCCATGCTCGATTCTTCTGATGCTGCCATGGGTTCGCGCTGGGTGCCGGGATCGAACCTCGTGGTCCGGCAGGGATTCCTCCGCCGCATCGAGAGCCGGGTCTTCAACCTGCTCATCCGGCTCCTCTTCGGGCTCTCGTTCCACGATACGCAGTGCGGTGCCAAGGTCTTCAGGAAAGAAGCGCTTGCGGATGTACTTCCCCGCATGGTATCCCGGGGATTCGAGTTCGACGTTGAACTCTTATGGCGGCTCAGGGGAGCAGGCTGTACTATTGCAGAAGTCCCTATCGAATGGCAGAACCAGGGGGACTCACGGGTCCAGAAGACGGACATGATCCGGATGCTCCTGGGCCTGTTTGCCATCCGCTCTGGTTCCGGACGGAAATGACGGATAGTTCAGACAACCAGAAGAAAGCGTTCCGGCTCTTCGAAGACGGACAGTACCAGGAGTCGCTCCTTCTCTGCACGGAACTGCTTGCATCTGAAAAGGATCCTGCAGTCGAGATCCTTGCAGCAACCAATCTCTATAACTGCGGCAAACTCGACGATGCCGAACTCTTCTTCCGCGATCTGGCCCGGAGGATGCCGGCTTCGTCCTATGTTCACAGTTACCTGGCAAAAGTCCTTGAAGCCCGGGGGGACGAAGGTGCCATTGCCGAATACGCAACCGCGGTCCGCCTGGACCCCGCCAATCAGGATGCCCTGCGGAGTTATGCGGATTATCTGATCGCCCACCGGGACTATCGGGGGGCTCTTCCGGTACTGCGCCGTCTTCTCGATGCAGGAACCACCACCACGGACAGAAAAAACCTGATGCGGGCACTCATCGAGGCAGGGGAACCGGGAGAAGCGCTTGCCACCCATGCAGCCCAGAACGACCCGGAACTCTCGCATGAATACCTCGATGCCCTCGTCCGATCGGGAAAATATCAGGATGCATGCGAATATGGTCTCCGGTTGTTCCACGACACGGGGGATCCGGATATCCGGAGAACGTACCTGGATGCCCTGGCCCGGTACGATCCGGATGCTGCCCTCGCGGCATACGCCTGCTACACCAGTGAGGCCGGAAATCAGCCCCACCCGGGGATAGTGTGCGACTACATCCTCCACTTGAAAGCCGGCAGACAGTACCGCGAAGCTCTTGCAACCGCGAGAGATCTCATCTCCTGCGATCGCGGGACGGCCGGCCGGTTGCTCGAATGCGAGATCCTGGCAGAACTGGATGATACTCCCGCCGCGCTCGCTGCATACGAAGCGCTGGTCCGGGACGAGATGGCGGCGAAGGGGGATCCCAGTGTCCTGGCCCGGATCATCTGCCGGTACCGGAAGTTTGTCCTGAAATCCCTTCCTGCCGACCAGGCAACACAGCGGTTCCTTGACCTGGTTTCACGGGATGTCGGTGTGGCAAGTCTTCTTGAGACCGCACGTCTTTTTGAGGATCAAAAAAACGACAATGAAGCACGGTCCTGGTATTATCGGGCCTACAGGGCGGATTTCCTCCTGGGGGGGCCGGCGTATGCAAAGTTCCTTTCCGTCCATGGAGAAGACCGCGAGTGCGAGAAGGTGATGCTGTACATCCTCGCAAACGTCAGAAAAGGATCCGATCTCATCCGTGTTGCGGCGATCATTGTGAACGACGACTGCAGGATGTACCGCTTCCGGCGGCTCATGGAGCAGCTGATTGCAAAACTGTCAGAACGGCGCACAACGCTCGATTCCGAGGGGCTGGAGATCCTATCCATCGCCTTTTTCATCATGGCAACCAATGCTCTGGAAGAAGCGGATTATGCAGGGTGCAAGTACTTCTGCCTGTGCGGGATGGACGTTATCCCGCCCCGTTCCCGCACCATCCGGCTCGAGGATTACCTCAGGCTTATCGGGGAATGCAAGGAGAGGTCGGTTGCCGACCGGCCGATCATGCACACCCTCCAGGCAAAGGAGTTCAGACAGAAAGTACCCCTGGCGCAGGTCATGAGCGATCAGATAGGGCTTTCCGAAGAAGAGCAGAAGATCGTCTCGTTCCTCCGGTCCCACCGGAAAGCCAGCGAGATGGACCTGCGCACCCTGCTCGGCAGCCGGAGGGTAGCCGGGATGGTCAACCGGATCATAAAAAAAGCCGCTGCAGAAGGCATTACGCTCATCGAGAAGAAAGGTCTGGGGGAAGACGGGGAGATCTATGAATATACCGGAACCTGAACGGATGGACCGGCGCAAAGTCGAGAGCATCAATATCATCAATGCCCTCCGGCGCGGGACGGTGCCGGCCGGCGGGCTCGATCGGATCGCGGTCGGGCTGGATGTCGAAGAGGGCGTTATCGCAAAACAGCTCGATTACGTTGCCGAGGGAGGGGGCGATGCGAAGTTCATCCGGGGCGAGTACGGCAGCGGCAAGACCTTCCTCGTGGCCAGGGCCCTCGAAATCGCACGGACGAGAGGGTTCGTCACATCCCAGATCGTGATATCCTCGCAGACCCCGCTCTACCGGCTCAGGAGTATCTACCAGCAGATCTGCGCCGGCCTGCGGACCCGGGAAGAAGAGCATGCCCTCAAGACGATCCTCGACACCTGGATCTTCTCCCTTGAAGAGAAGATCCTCTCGGTGACAACGGGCGGGCAGTCCGATGCCGAGCTCGAAACCTTAACAGAACGGGAGATCGAGGCGGCCCTCTCGGTCATCTCCGAGATGAACTCCTCGCTTGCTGCAGTCCTCCGCACGTATTACCGGTCCAACAATGCCGGGGATTTCCAGACCGCACAGGCAGCGCTCGGGTGGATCTCGGCCGAGCCCAATATCGGCCGGGATCTCAAACAGAAAGCAGGAATCCGGGGCGATATTGACGATACCATCGCGTTTACATTCCTGCGGGGTCTTCTTGAGATCATCCATGGCGCCGGTTACCGGGGGCTCGCCATCGCGGTCGACGAGATGGAGACCACCCAGGGACTCCAGCGCAGCCAGCGCGAGAAGGGATACCACACGCTCGTCCAGATAATCGATGCGCTGGACCGGGGCGGGATGCCGCGCTGCTACTTCCTCTTCACGGGAACCCCGGCCCTGTACGACGGGTCCCGGGGAATCCGATCGGTTCCCCCGCTCTATGACCGGATCAGCGTGACCCAGGACGAGAATTTCCGGAACCCGCGCCAGCCCCAGATCCACCTTGCCAAATTCGACACCGGGAAACTGGAACTGGTTGCCCTCAAGGTTATGGACGTGTACGCCCAGGCGTACACCGAGCCGGACCGGGAGCGCATCTCCCACCGGTTTATCCGGGCCATGATCCAGAAGATCACCACGCGCTTCGGCGGAAGGGTGGATATCATCCCGCGGATCTTCTTGAAAGAATTCGTGGATATCCTCGACAAATGCGAACTTTACGATGATTACAACCCCGCCGGGACCTATGATTTCGATGCCGAACACCTCAAAGGGGAGCTCACAAGGGAGGAAGAGGCCGTGATGGTGGTCAGGTTCTGAAAAGGACCATTGCGTAAGATCCTTTTTACCCCTGAAATGCACATTATTGTGATATGAGAGGGGTGTGTCCGGCAATCCTGTTGTTAGCACTGCTGGGGGTTGTCTGTATCCCGGTATCGGGGGCAGTCAGCCTCACGATGGGCGCATCTCCCACAAACCCGCATATCGGGGATACAATCGCCCTCAACGGTACGGTCTCAGGCCTCAATACCATCGCTGTATACCTCTTCCTTACCGGGCCCGGCCTTGACCCGAGGGGAACCCCGCTCGATAACCTGAATATTCCCACGGGCAGGGGTCTTTTCACTACCGCACCGGTGCATATGAACAACGGCACCTGGTCGTACCGGTGGGACACTGCAGTTATTCTCGGCACGCTCCGGCCCGGCAATTACACGGTTCATGTAGTCAGCCACCCGGTGGACGGCCTGCATTTCGCCCCGGGTGAACAGGCCTCGGCAACCCTCTCGTTCCAGCCCCCGGAAATGCCGGTTACGGAATCACCGGTGTCGCCCTTCCTGCCGGTTGCTGCGCTGGGGATTGCCGGCGTTCTGGTCTGTTCGTTGCGCCTGAACCGGAAATAATGGTGCGGAATATTAAAACAATTCATAAAACAGGCTTTGCTTTTCATTCCGGTAAAAACCCTGAATGAAAGGGAAATACCCCCGGCTACCCATTGATGATCGCAATAAAAACAGCTTTTGGCATTTTATGACCGAGGGGGATCCTGGCTACCATTACATTCATCAGGTGCGAAACCGTATTTCCTTCGTGGCCCGGATCCCTGCGGGAATATTCGTCACCGGCTGCAGGGTGATATGAAGTCAGGTTTCGCAGAGTTTCTCTCAAGGGAAAGAAAACAAAGCAATATAATATATCGAATATCACATCAGAGTAACTGCGAGTGAGAATGAAGAACGACGATGCAATGAGTCAGACACTCACGATTGGCCTGATTCTGCTCATGGTTATTGGCCTGAGCGTTGCAATTACCGGCGTCTTTTTTGGTGAAAGTTACCTTCAGAAGAAATCAGCGTACATCTCGGCAGATATCAGCCAGCTGACTCCCCTTGAGAAGAATGTCATCTCGCTCTCCCACAAAGCCGGTGACAGTGTATCCCTTGCAAGCAATGCGGAATTGTACTCAATGGATGTCTTTGTTGACACCCCATCGGGAAGTTACCTGTTGTCCCCGCCACCAGGGGTGGATACGTTCAAGCCGGGGACGTCGCTCTATATTTACAACAACACCGGCGGCTATGTCATGACAAACGACCGATCCGTTGCAACAGCGGCCGATTCCCTGGTCCCGACACAGAAGCTGGGTGTGCGGCTCGTGGACAACCTGACTCACCAGCTCATTGGCCAATGGCATACATTTGATACGGATGACGGCTCGGCTGGAAAGACGATTACCGCAATCGCCCCAATCACCGGCACACTTCAGGTAGGCAGTACCCTTTCGGCGGGTGTCCTCACACCTTCCGGAGCAACTGCGGCCTACCTGTGGTCCAGGTCCACTACCTCCGGAGGAACCTATACAGATATCGCCGGTGCAACAACATCCACGTATACCATTGTTGCCGGGGATATCGGGTACTTCTTCAAGGTCACTGCTACAGGTTCAGGCCAGTATTCCGGTACCGCTACGAGTGATGCGGCGGGGCCGGCCGGGGCAATTCCCATCACCGCCATTGGTCCCATATCAGGTACACCCCGGGTTGGCGAGGTCCTGGTTGCAGGGGCTCTGACCCCTGGAACGGCAACTGCTTCTTATCAGTGGTCCAGGTCCACAGAATCCGGCGGAACGTATACTGACATTACCGGTGCAACAACATCCACCTATACACCGGTTGCCGGCGATATCGGATATTACCTGAAAGTCACCGCAACGGGCACAGGCAGCTATTCCGGAACCGTTACCAGCGATGCAACAACAGGCCCGGTCACTGCCATTCCTATCACCGCAATCGGTGCGATCTCCGGCGCAAACCTTCAGTGGAACACTCCACAGAATGCGGGTACACTGACGCCTTCCGGTGCTGCCGCAACATATCAATGGTCGAGATCCTCATCTATCAGTGGTACATATACCACCATCTCCGGTGCTACTTCCACAACGTACACGCCGGTTGCCGGGGACATCGGATATTACCTGAAAGTCACCGCAACAGGCACGGGCAGCTATTCCGGTGCCGTCACCAGCGATGCAACAACAGGCCCGGTCACTGCCATTCCTATCACCGCAATCGGTGCGATCTCCGGCGCAAACCTTCAGTGGAACACTCCACAGAATGCGGGTACACTGACGCCTTCCGGTGCTGTAGCAACGTACCAATGGTCGAGATCCTCATCTATCAGTGGTACATATACCACCATCTCCGGTGCCACTTCCTCCACGTACACCCCAGGGTCCGGGGATATTAATTACTACCTCAAGGTTACCGCAACCGGAACAAACGGTTATTCCGGCACATACACTACTGAAGCAATAGGTCCCATCACCGCTATACCCATCACCGCAATCGGTGCGATCTCCGGCACAAACCTTCAGTGGAACACTCCACAGAATGTGGGAACACTAACGCCTTCCGGTGCTGCAGCAACGTACCAATGGTCGAGATCCTCATCTATCAGTGGTACATATACCACCATCTCCGGTGCCACTTCCTCCACGTACACCCCGGGTTCCGGTGATATTAATTACTACCTCAAGGTTACTGCAACCGGCACAAGCGGTTACTCCGGCTCGCAGATAAGTGCGGCGGCAGGGCCAGTTATAAAAATCCCGATCACCGGTGTCACGATATCTGGCACACCCCGGCGATACCAAACCCTAACAGCAGTACGAACCCCCACTGCAGCAACGGTTACCTATCAATGGTCGAGATCCACATCGGCAGGCGGAACATATTCAAACATCGGTTCGGGGGGGACCGGATCCACATATTCTGTGAAGAATTCGGATGTCAATTATTACATAAGGGTTACAATAACCGCAACAGGTTCGGGATATTATAGTGGTACAGCCACAAGTGCAGCGGTAGGACCCGTGACAACTTAAATCAGGCCAATAATAAATCCTACTATCATCCGATTTAAGGCACAGTGAAAACGTCATTACCGGTTCTCCCCGTTGCGTGAAGAGATACGGTTTACCGTATTATTTCCTGATTTACCGGTTCCTCGAAAAGAGCGATATTATCTTGGATGCTTTCTCATCCGCGACAAAGAGGATGAGCATATCGCCGGCAAGGAGTTGTGTGTTCTTGTCCGGGATGATGAGTTTCTCCGTCCCGCCCCGGCGGTACCCGAACTCGCGGATGCCGAACCGTTCCTGGATCTCCAGCTCGCCGAGGGTCTTTCCCTCGGCCTCCGATCCCTCCTCCACCCGGAGCGTGTGGACATGCGTTGCCTTGAAAAAGGTCTCGAAGTTCTGCAGGCGCCGACTCTGGTCGGGATCCGAGCACCGGGTGAAGAGGGCGTTTCCCATCTTCTTGGTTCTCCGGATGATCCGGGCGATCTCGTCGTCCGGGAACTGGTACTGCCGGAGGGCCCGGGTGAAGATCTCAAGAGCTGCTTCGAACTCCTCCGAGATCACCTGGTCGGCGCCGAGATCGAGAAGGTGCTGGGCGTTCCTCGTGCGCCGGGTCCGGGCCAGGATGTGGACACCGGGCGCAAGGTTCCGGGCAGTGTGGATGATCCGGGGAATCGCTTCTTCCTCCGAGACTGCCACGACAAGGGTCTTTGCCCGCCGGATACCCGCGTGCTCCAGGACCTCTTCCTGGACTGCATCGCCGAGAATGAAGTTCGGGTGGGACCGGGACCGCTCTTCCTCGATGATCTCGGGGTCGAGCTCGATGACCATGTACGGGATGCCGGCGATGGTTGCGGCCCGGGCAACGCTCTTTCCCGTGATCCCGTACCCGGCTATGATGATGTGGTCGGTTATCTCCTGCCCGGTGGCTTCATCGATCCCCGCCGGATCCGCCTCCTTTGCCGGCCTGACCGGAAGAAGACGGTAAAACCCGTCGACAGCAGCGGGAGACGCCTTCATGAGGAACGGCGTGAGGATCATCGTGATGATGGCGCCGGCCAGGAAGAGCTGGTACACCGGCACATCGATGACACCGGCGTCGATACCGCTCTTTGCAAGAACGAACGAGAACTCCCCTACCTGGCAGAGCGCGAGCCCCGAGAAGATGCAGACCCGGGCGGGCATGCCGAGGACCGCTACCGAGAGGGTGCCGGTCAGGAGCTTGACCCCGATGATGATGACCACCATGAGGGCCACGTACTGGAAGTTGCCAAACACGATCCGGGTGTCCAGCAGCATGCCTATCGAGAGGAAGAAGACCGCGGCAAAGACGTCCCGGAACGGGATGATGTGCCCCAGGGCATCGATATTGTAATCCGATTCCCCGATGATAAGACCGGCTATGAAAGCGCCAAGGGTATAGGTGAGCCCGGCCTCGTTCGTGAGCCAGGCGATAACAATACAGATGCCGGCAATGGTGAAGAGGAAGAGCTCGCGGTTCTTCTCCTTTGCCACCCGGAAGAGGAACCGGGGGATCACCCACCGGGCCAGGACAACGACCACAAGGATGATCAGGGCAAGCTTGCCTGCCTGGAACGGCAGGGTGGAGAGGCTGAACGCACCGCTTCCCCCGATAACGGGCAGGAGGAGCATCATGGGGATGATGGCGAGATCCTGGAAGATGAGGATGCCAAGAAGGGTCCGGCCCTGGAGGGTATCGACCTCGCCTTTCTCCTGGAGGATCTTCATGACGATAGCTGTGCTCGACAAGGAGACGATGAAGCCGAAGATGAGGGCTTCGGAGAACCGCATCCCGAAGTACGAGGAGATGAAAGTGATGGCGACAATCGTTGCGCAGACCTGGACCACGCCGCCGATGATGACTGCCCGCCAGGAGTGGAGGAGTTTCTGGAACGAGAATTCGAGCCCTATTGTAAAGAGCAGGAGGATGATCCCGATCTCGCCTACCGTATCGATGGTTACCTGGTCGGTTATCAGGGCAAACCCGAACGGCCCGGCAAGCATACCGATGAGGAGGAAACAGACTATGCTCGGGATCCGGAACCTCTGGCCAAGATACAGGAGGATGACAGAGAGGACGATGACACTGGCACTGGCGAGCATGAAATCCATGGCGATCACTTCCCGGGAAGATCCGGATGCGTGAAAAATGTAGGACGGGGGGAGTTTTATTTTGTTCCGTCCGTTCCGTGAAAGTGTCCTTGGCGCGGACGACCCGTTGAGGTTTTTTACAAAATCCGTGGAGGAGTCCGGTAAGTAATGCACCGGTCCTCCATTCAGCCCGGGATAGTCCCGGTCATGCAAATCTTCTGTGGGGGGGTCGGCGGGGAAAAATCTGTTTTACAAAAAAGGGAGAGGCCGGTTATAACACGTCGTAATTTTTGGTTCCGGTACAGAAACCGGCAACCATAAAAAATATTTTTTCACCACAGACCCCCCCTCAAGACCCTGGTTGCAGTTACAAAATTTTGGGACTTTTACGATAGAGAAATAGGAAAATCTCCGGTCATAATAGGCAGGGGGGTCTGTGGTGAAAATATATTCCGGGGAGATTGGCCCGGCATTGATTTCAGGACCATCCGGTTTCCGGACGCGGACAGGGCCCGGGAAAAACGCTCCGGGTATTCAGCCGGACAACGGAAGCAATGAAGAGGAGAGTTCCGGGAAACGGGAAACAGGATACGGGGGCAGATAAAATACGATCCATACAGAAAAACGGTATTCTGACCGGGAAAAAAGAATCTAGAGATCTCTTCTGACCCGCACCGAGTTGGCGTGGGCATAGAGACCTTCTGCATCGGCAATCGTCTCGACAATATCGCCGATGGCTTCGAGGCCGTCCCGGTCGATGATCTCGACCGATGCGGTCTTGCAGAAGTGCTGGACATCGAGCCCGGAGTACATCTTTGAGTACCCTGCCGTTGGCAGGCAGTGGTTGGTGCCGACGGCATAGTCCCCGCAGGCAACCGCGGAGTACTTGCCGACAAAGATGGCACCGGCATTCTTCACTTTCGTCACAACCGAGAGCGGGTCGGCAACCTGGATGGAGAGATGCTCGGGTGCAACCACATCGGATGCGGCAATCGCTTCGTCCATATCGGCAACAATGGTGTAGCCGGAGTTCTTCAGCGCCTGCTCGATGATCTCTTTCCTGGGGGCAGCAGCGAGCTGCTTTGCAATCTCTTTTCCCACTTTTGCCGGGAGGTTCTTGTCGGTCGTGACAAGGATGCAGGCTGCGTTCGGGTCGTGCTCGGCCTGGGCAAGAACATCGGCGGCAACGATACGGGGATCGGCAGTGCTGTCGGCAATGATGCCGATCTCGCTTGGGCCTGCCGGGAAGTCGATCTCGGCCTTCTCGCGGAGCATCATCTTCGCAAGCGTCACGTAGACGTTACCGGGCCCGACGATCTTCTGGACCGGGCGGATGGACTCCGTGCCGAGCGCCATGGCGGCAATAGCCTGGGCGCCGCCGGCCTGGTAGATCTCGGTAACGCCGGCGATGTCGAGGGCAACGAGCGTTAAGGGCTTGATCGGCGGAGGGGAGCAGGCGCAGACCTCTTTTACTCCCGCAACCCATGCGGGGACTGCGCACATCAGGGCCGAGGAGGGGTATGCGGCCCGCCCGCCGGGAACGTAGATACCCACGCGGTTCAGGGCAGTTGTCTTGACACCGAGCACGATCCCCGGCTCCATCTCCTGGAACCAGAGGTCTCTGGGCTTCTGGAGCTCGTGGAACCGTTCGATCCGGGCATGCGCCTCGATTAAGGCTTCAACAACCTGTGCATCGACCTGGTCATACGCAGCTTCGCGCTCTTCTTCAGAAACGGCAATGTCGGTCAGTTCGCAGTATTTCTTTGCAAGATCCCGGAGTGCAAAATCGCCCTCGTTCTGCACCCGGCCGATGATCTCGGTGACGGTAGTGCGTGCATCCTCGAGGCTCGTCTTCCGGGCCGCAAGCCACGCATCGATCCCGACTTCCTTCCACATAGTGCGAATATCTTCGGCAGGAAAGTTTGTTAAGGTTTCGCACGAGCGCCGTAAGACCGGGATACGCCGGGTGCCCGGGCAGAAGGCCCGGCCGGAGGTATCCTCCGGTTTTTTATTTTCAGACCGCCCTCTTGTACTCAATGGATTCCCCACACCAGAATGAAAAACTCAAGTCTGTCGATGAACAATCGACATTCGAGCGGCTCTTTGAGTCCGTCCTCTGGAACTCCCGGCTGATCGTCCTTTTGGCCGTGGTCTTTGGCACCCTGAGCGCGATCGTCCTTTTCATCACGGGATCGATCGAGATCATCACAAGCCTCTTTCATGCGGTATCGGCCTCACCCCTTGAGATCGATTACGTGGATGTACTCAGTGCAATCATCGGCGGGGTCGATCTGTACCTGATTGGCATGGTCCTCCTCATCTTCAGTTTCGGGATTTACGAACTCTCCATATCCAAGATCGATATTGCAAGGAGCTCGGAGTCGTACCACACGCTCCTTGAGATCACCAACCTCGATGACCTCAAGAACAAGATAATCAAGGTCATCATCATGGTGCTCATCGTCTCCTTCTTCCAGCGGGTGCTTGCCATGAAATTTTCCGGTTCGATTGACATGCTCTTCATGGCAGCCTCGATTGCTGCTATCTGTATCGGGGTCTACTTCCTCCAGCGGCTCAAGATGTGAAGCGGTCTCCCGCGTTCCCGGACCCTGCGGGGTTCCGGCACTCTTCTTCTTCTTCTTCTTCTTCTTCTGCATAACCATCCAGGCGCCATAAAAGCATATTGCCCTAAAGAGCGCAAGATAAAACTAGGAATGTGGTATCATGGGCAGTCCCTACCTGAGCAGTAATGAAACCATCCTCTTGTCAACGCACAACATTGTCATCAATACTATCGCTGCCGAAGCGATCCTCACCAGCCATCGCCTGATGCTCCTCGATTTCAGCCATCCCCAGATCCTGCCGCAGGACATCCCGCTCGCTTCGATCGAGACGGTTACCATAGGAGAGAACTCCGAGAAGGTGCCGGTCCTCTCCCTCTCGATCGCAGCACCGGACGGGACGCGGAACACGATCGGGATGACCTTCATTCCGGTCCAGCGGACAAAGAGGATCGCTGAACGGGACGACTGGGCAAAAAAACTCAAGGAGATGAGCATGGAGGCCCAGCAGGAGAAGGGTGTTGTGCCTGCCGGGCTCATGCCGCCCTGGGTGCCGGGAGAACTCCCTGCTGACCCCGGAAAAGAGAAGGAGAAGACCGGGCAGTCGGAGAACGTATACCGCCCGCTCAAGCCGGCCCAGAAGCATGGCCGCTCCGCTGATAAACCGCAAAAGAACCGGACTCTTGCCCTGGGTGCCGGAATCCTCATCCTCATCATTGCAGTTGTTCTCGGGTCCTATGTCCTTGCGCCCTCGCTGTGGGGAAAACCGGCAGCCGTAGTGCCCACAACGGTTCCCACCCCGGTCAGCACGACGGTTGTGACAACCGTTCCAACACCGGAACCCGTGGAGACTACCATCCCCGTTACTACTGCAACACCCGCTGGAACCATACCGGCGACCACTGCAGTTACACCAACTGCCGAACCCCAGGTTCTCATCCCCCAGACAGGAGTCTGGATCCGCATCACCTATGAGGGAAAATTCACCGGATCGGTCGGGACGGCGGGAGGACTCAAGGAAGTCACCGGAACAGGACAGGGACTGTACCAGATACCGGTGACCGAGGGCATGCTCCTTGCATCAGTCGAGAAACTGGACAATTCCGGCAATCCGCTCACGGTAGAGTTCTATAAGGACGGGGTTCTTGTCAAGAGCAGCACAACGAAAGCACCCAAGGGCTCGATCGAGGCGCAGGCTGAATTACCGGTAGCCAATAAAGTCATCATTGTCCGGCCCTCTGCGTAACCAGGGTTCCGGGAATCGGCCACGGGCAAGGGATCGGATCGCGGGTCTGCCAAAATATCCATCTCCAGTTCTCTTTTTAAAAACAGGAAATAATCGCCCGTTCTGCTCGTACTCGTCCTGCACGCAGGCCCGGGTCTGCACAACCTGATCCGATGAGGGCAGAAAATCCCCCGGGTTTCACTTGCGGAATGGAAATCCCCGTAATTTTTACCCGCATACATACCAGGTGAGAGCCCCCGGCGTACGAGGTGCCGGGTGTTTATGATGAGATAGTTGAGCTTCACGTCGACCGTGTACAGCGAATCCTCAACGGATTCGAAAAACGAGCGGTACTGCATCTCGGACCGGTGCAGGTTCTCTTCCGCTTCGCGCTGGTGCCGGAGGGCGTCCTTTGCATGCTGCTGTTCATAGAGAGCCGTCCTGAGGGGATAATAGAGAAGGATGACGGCAAGAATGCTTGTAAAAAGGATCGTGATGGTGTGGGATTCCCAGAGGGTCAGGGACGGGTTGGCATAGTGTTTCACCAGCTCGAAAAGGAGCATGAGGACGAGCATCAGGGTAAAAGGATGCCCAGGGTCGGACAGAGGGAGGAGAAGAGTCTTTTTGAGAGCATGGATGTCAGGGACAACGTATGTGCGCCGGGGAGAATAAAACGGTTGCGGACACGAAAATTCAGGCTGTGAAGAAGGGTTGTTGCCTTCACAGTCCGCTGTCTCCCGGTTGGCCTGAAATGTCCAGTGCGGAGAGCCGGATCACCTGGAACCGGGAGCTGATCGTGATGTGCACCCGGAACAGTGCCGGGCCTATCCTGACATCCCGGAAGATGGATCCGGCATTGGGATCATCCAGCAGGGGGATCAACTCCGTCATATCCGGCGGGAAAAATTCTTCGAGCGTGCCCCGGCTCCCGTACCGGATCATGGCCTCGATTGCAGCCTCGTTGTAGTAGATGATCCTGCCATTGCGGTCAAGCTCGATCACGGGCGAAAGTTCCAGGTGGGGCAGGGGAGAAGGTGTTTTCTGGCTGCGGGCTATTGCAACTTTCTCCGATATGTCCGTCATCGTGATCATGTGGCCATAATGGAGATGTCCCTGATCCAGCGGGGCTATATGGATCTCGGTATCAAGGGAGAGGCCGTCCTTGTGCCGGAACCGGGTTATCACTCTCGATTTTCCCGTTCTTTTCAGGTTCTGCTGGATCTGGCTGCCAACCCGGGTGTACACCGTCTCGTTCTCATAGAGTTTTGCCAGGTGCATGCCTTTCATCTCTTCACACGTATACCCGAGCATCGATCCCATGGACTCGTTCACCCACTGGATCGTGCAGTTCCGGACAAAGGCTATGCCATTCGGGGAGCAGGCAAGAAGGGCACGGAGGATCTCGTGCTTTCTCAGGAGGGCTGCTTCTGAGCGCCGTTGCCGCACGGAGCGGCGGATCTTGTGGATGAGTTCGGCATACTGCGCCCGGGGATCGCCTCCTTTCTGCACGTAATAATCCGCACCGCCGTTGAGGGCTTCGATCACTACATCCTCCCGCCCCTTACCGGTGAACAGGATGAACGGCTGGACGCGCGAGATGAGGCGTATCTTCCGGAGGAGGGCCAGCCCGTCCATTTCCGGCATCTGGTAATCGGAGACAATGGCATCGAACGGGCCGGTGGCGAACAGGTCGAGGGCTTCCTTTGCCGAACCGGCAGTCGTTACCGTGATCCCGGGCGTTTGTTCAAGGGAGGTTTTGCCCATCTCCCGCTGCAGGGGTTCGTCATCCACCAGCAGGACGGAGATGGTCATCGGTGGCTGAAGCAAGCTGCCCGGTGAAGCGGACGTGTGGGCCGGGTCGGGCTGACCGGTCCCGGGGTACAGGCCGGGAGCAGTTTCGGTCCTGAACAGGGCCGATGCCTGGGTTACTGCTTTTTTTATCGGGGTGGTGAACATAGAGAGCCTCCCAGATTCAGGGATTTTTCAGAATTCCGGTATCCATTCCGTGATGCGAATGAGATGAAAACGCCGGGGGTTGTCCGCTGCCTGTACGGGAACCCGGAGAAGGTTGCTGTCCCCGTGCTTCTTCCCGGAGAACTTTTGCAGCAACCCAGGCAGTCAGTGCCTGGCGATCCTCCGGGTGCATGAACCGTAGTTCCGGTGATGGTACCGGCTCGCGGGATCTCCGTCTCAAGGCAAAGGGATAATTCGTTGTGCCCGGATGTTCGATCATGCAATCCCCGTTATTTTACGCTGAACCGTTCCAGTTCGCAGATTCTCACGGAACGGTACGTGAACCCCCGGCAGTCCTGCAGGAGTACATCCCCGGACATCGGGAGTACGCCGGATTCCCCATCCTTCCCGGCATGCAGCGAGGGCACGGGTTTTTCTTGTGCGGGTGTAAAAACCATGCTTTCCATCCTGTGACCCGGAACGAGACCAGTTCACGTTACTCTCCTATACCCATTCAATCTATATATTTTTGTTCATTTTCTCTATATTTTTCAAATTTTGACTATAGTTGCATTGCTCACAAGGGTTGAGAGCCAACCGGCCCTGGACCAGGATACGATGCAACCAGCCTGACCGATCAAAAGGGAGAATACCCGGATCCATCCGGGTGCCGGAGGAAAACCCCGAGGGAGCGGAACAGATTCAGTGGATCTCGATTCTCTCCCCGGTGTGCATATAGTGGACGTTCTCGGCTATCTTGCAGGAGTGATCCGCACAGCGTTCCAGGTACCGGGCAACCATGATGTAATGGGTGCAGCGGGAGATGTTCTTGGGATCCTCCATCATGTAGGTGATCCCTTCGCGGAATATGGAGTGCCGGAGGGCATCGATGGTATCGTCCCGGGCAGAGAATTCTACAATGAAGCGGAGGTTGTCGGATTCATAGGCCTTGACCGCATCGTCGACCATGTCGATGACGAGATCGGCCATATGGGGGATGCTCATCAGGTTGGCGATATGGGGCTTGTCGGAGATCTCTTTTACGATATTTGCGATCACTTTGCCGTACCGCCCGATCCGCATGGAGGCTGCGATCACCTTGAGCGTGCATGCGATCACCCGCATATCCTTTGCCATGGGCTGGTTGAGGGCGATGAGCTGGTAACAGTGCTCTTCCAGCTTCACTTCCATGGCATGGAGTTCCTCTTTCCGGTCCACAACCGATGCCGCAAGTTCCTTGTCCTGCCGGATCAGGGCATCGACTGCTGTCCTGAGCATATCGTGCCCGAAGAGTGCCATCTTGACGGTCTCACTCTTGAGCTGTTTTAATTCCGTGTGAAATTTTTCAGCCATATCCAAGCTCCTAACCGAACCGCCCGGTGATGTAATTCTCGGTGAGTTCCTCGTTCGGGTGTTCGAAGATCTGGACGGTCCTGCCGCACTCGATGAGTTTGCCCAGGTACATGAACCCGGTATAGTCGCTGACCCGGGCCGCTTGCTGCATGCTGTGGGTGACGATGATGACGGTGTACTCCTTTTTGAGGAGCTCGATCAGGTTCTCGATCTTGGCAGTGGCGATGGGGTCGAGAGCGGAGCAGGGCTCGTCCATGAGGATCACTTCCGGGTTGACGGCAAGCGTGCGGGCAATGCAGAGCCGCTGCTGCTGGCCTCCCGAGAGCCCGAGCGCCGAATCGTTCAGCCGGTCTTTGACTTCGTCCCAGAGGGCCGCATGCCGGAGGCTCTGTTCAACGATCTTGTCCAGTTCGGTTTTGTCCCGGATGCCGTGGACCTGTGGGCCGTAGGCAACGTTCTCCCAGACGGTTTTGGGGAACGGGTTGGGTTTCTGGAAGACCATGCCGACTTTTTTCCGGAGGGTTACCACGTCGGTTGACGGTGCGTGGATATTCTCATCGTCGAGCGTGATCTCGCCGGTGATCTTCACGTGGTCGATGAGATCGTTGAGCCGGTTGAAGCAGCGCAGGAGGGTGGATTTCCCGCAGCCAGAGGGACCGATCAGGGCCGTTACTTTGTTCTTCGGGACCCTGATCGACACCGACTGGAGCGCATGCTTCTCATGATACCAGAGGTTGAGGTTGTTTGTTGCGATAATTGCAGATTCGGACATAATTTATCCCCGTGTCTTTTTCTGGAAATGTGTTCGTATGACAATCGCGACCGCGTAGAACCCGATGACGAGCAGGAGCAGGACGAGCGCGGTCCCGTATTTGTTGGTGGATGAGCCGGGCACATTGGTTGCCAGGATGAAGAGATGGTAGGGCAGCGCCATGACCGGTTCCGTCAGCGACGAAGGCAGGAACCGGGACGAGAAGACGACTGCCGTGAACATGATGGGCGCGGTCTCCCCGGCAGCCCGGCCAATGGACAGGATGGCGCCGGTCACGATCCCGGGCACGGCCGGGGGGATGACGACCCGGCTGATCGTCTGCCACCGGGTGGCGCCGAGTGCCAGGCTGCCTTCCCGCAGGGACTGCGGGACGTTCTTCAACGATTCCTCGGTAGTGCGGATGACGGTCGGCAGCACCATCAAAGCGAGCGTGACCTGCCCGGCGATGAGCGAGACGCCGACATTGAGGTAGAGGACGATGAAGGCAAAGCCGAAGAGGCCAAAGACGATGGACGGCGTGCCGTTCAGGAGGTCGACACCGGTCCGGATGATGCGGGTGATCATTCCTTCGCGGGTGTATTCAACGAGATAGATGGCGGCTCCCACACCAAGGGGCATGGCGATGGCGATCGCACCAAGGACAAGGTAGAGCGTGCCGACAATGGCAGGGAAGATCCCGCCGGCCCGGCCGAGATCTTTTGGCGGCTGGGTCAAAAAGTCCCACGAGATTGCAGGAATGCCGTTGATGACGATGTCCTGGAGGATGATGACCAGGATGGCAAGGACGATGACCGCGGCAAGGCCCACCAGGCAGAATGCGATGGTCTGGATATGCTTCTCGGAGATCCGGTCTTTCGCATAATACCAGATGCCCCAGGCGAGCAGCGCCAGGGCTGCAAGCCACCAGGGCGCTGCAATGAGCAGGAAGAGAAGCACGAGAACGAGACCGGCAACCTTGCCGTACTGCAGGAACGATTCCTTTGTCCGGGTTGAAAGAAGGGGTTTCTTCGACGAAGTCCTGCCTCCCTTGATGTGGCGGAGGATGGCGACTGCCGAGAGATTGATGATGAGCGTGATGACGAGCAGCACAACCGCTATCCCGAACAGGGCGCTGTAATGTTCGCTGCCGATCGAGACTTCGCCCATCTCGATCCCGAGCGTTGCGGTCAGGGTCCGGAGCGGCGAGAGGATGTTCCAGATCGGGTCCGGGATGATGGCGGCGTTGCCGGCCACCATCAGGACTGCCATGGTCTCGCCGACCACCCGGCCGATGCCGAGGATGACGGCCGCGGCAATGCCCGAGAGGGCTGCCGGCACCAGGACCCGGCTGATCGTCTGCCACCGGGTTGCCCCGATGGCAAGCGACCCTTCCTTGTATTCGCGGGGAACCGAACTGATGGCATCCTCGGATACGCTGATGATCGTGGGAAGCGCCATGACCCCGAGCAGCACTGAGGCCGCAAGCCAGGTCTCCCCGGTCGGGATATCGAACGAGATCCGTATGAAGTTCGTGAGAACAATAAGCCCGAAGAACCCGTATACTACCGAGGGGATGCCGGCCAGCAGTTCGATGGCGGGCTTGAGCGTATTTTTTACCCGTGGCGACGCGAGTTCCGAGATATAGATTGCACAGCCGATGGAAAGCGGGACGGCAAAGACCATTGCCCCGAGGGTGACGAGCAGGGTCCCGACAATGAGCGGGAAGATCCCGTAGAGCGGGTCCATCGCGGTCGGGGCCCAGGTCATCCCGAACAGGAACGGGATGATCCCGACCTCCCCGAAGATCGGATACCCGTCCCGTAACAAGAAGAGAAGAATGAAGGCTACAACTACAACGGCTAAGAACGCTGTGCAGAAGAATACGGTTTTTATCGCCTGTTCCTTAAGTAAGGAGAACTGGGCCGTGCCGGGGGAGGCGAACCTGCCCGTCCCGGTATTTTTGCTGGAATCCATGATGATCCGCCTCCTTTTCATGCACAAAAATGGGTTGGTGATCAGTATCCGGTTCAGCTGGTGAGAGTGACGTAGCCTTCATCGGCGACAATCTTCTGGCCTTCCGGGCTGAGGATGTACTTGATGAAGTCGCCCGCAAGGCCCGAGGGCTGGCCGTTGGTGATCACGTAGAGGTCACGGGAGACCGGGTAGGTCTTGGACTTGACATTGTCAAGGGTGGGTGCAACAATCTTCTGGGCATTGTACCAGACGGGGACTGCCTTGACATCGTTTGAGACAAAGCCGATCGAGACGTACCCGATAGCGCCGGGGGTCTGGGCAACGGTCTGGGTGACTGCGCCGTTGGAGTTCTTCTCAAGCATCTTGCTTGTCGGGGTTGCTTTCAGGAGCACGGTCTCGTCGAAGTAGGTCCGGGTCCCGGATGCACTGTCACGACCCACAACCACGATCTGGTTGTTCGTGCCGGGTACGCCGGCACCGGAGATCTCGGTCCACTTGGTGATCTTGCCAAGGTAGATATTCTTGATCTGGTCGAGCGTGATGTACGGGATGGTGTTTGCCGGGTTCACGATAACGGCAATACCGTCCTGCGCTACCGGGGTGATAACCAAACTCGGGTATTTTGCCAGTTCAGCTTTTGTCACTTCGCGGGAGGACATGCCGATATCCACAGTCTTTGCACCGATCGCCTGGACACCGACACCGCTGCCGCCACCGGATACCTGGATGTCAGCGTTCGGGTGGGCTGCCATATACTGGTCGGCGGCTTTCTGGACGATCGGGAGGACTGTTGTCGAACCGCTGATCGTGATGCTCTGCTTCTGACCCGATGCGACCGGAGCCGCTGCAGCGGTGGTTGCCGCAACTACCGGGGCTGACACTGCTGCAGGGGTACTTGCCGGGGCAACTGCTGCTGCGGTTGCCGCAGGGGTTGCCGCGGGATTAGCAGACGAGGTTTTTGTTCCATTGTCGGTACAGCCGGCTATTGCCATCGACGCGATGAGCAGGATGACCAGGCTCAAGGTTACAAAGAGATACGAACTCCGGTTTGCTTTCATGGTGTTCCATCTCTCATGGTTCAGGAGCAGATATACAGTTTTTCGACATAGAATATATGAATATATATAAGCAATAGAGGCAAATAGAGGAATACAGACATATCTGATTTTTGGCAGGGTGCGGAGGAACAATGGAGATACGACGGGTGCAGATGACCGGGGGCTCATCGTTTGTGGTGACGCTCCCCAAGGACTGGGCAGAGAGCCAGAAGATCAAGAAGAACGATCCGGTGGGGCTGATGGTCCAACCGGACGGGACCCTGCTTGTGACCAAGAAGATCACCGAAGAACCGGTCCAGCGGACAAAGGAGATCGATGTTGGTACGGTCTCGGACCCGGCCTTTTTGTTCCGGCTCCTCATCGGGACGTACATCACCGGGTTTTCGATGATCCGGCTCAGTTCAAAACAGCGGTTCCCGCCGTTTGTCCGGACCGTTGTGCGGGATTTCACCCAGATGACCATCGGCCAGGAAGTGGTCGAGGAGACCGAGGATGTCATTGCGATAAAAGATCTCCTGAACCCTGCCGAGATGCCGTTTGACAATACCATCCGGCGCATGTTTGTGATCGTCAAGACCATGCACGAGGATGCGATATCCGCCCTTGCCACGCAGAACCACGACCTGGCAGACGATGTCATTGCCCGCGACATGGATGCCGACCGGCTCAACTGGCTCATCGCACGCCAGACCAACATGATCATGCAGAACAACGCCCTCTCCCGGAAGATGGGCATCTCTCCCGGCATGGCCATGCATTATTACATACTCAGCCGGATCATCGAGCGGGTGGGGGACCATGCGGTCCGGATTGCAGAAAATACTCAGCCGATCATCGATACCGGCCTTGACAAAAAGATCGCTGATGCGCTCAAAAAGGCAAGCGCCATGTCCCTCGAGATCTTCGACCGGAGCATTGTCTCGTTCTTCAACACCGATATGAAAGAAGCCCACCGGAACATCGAATCGATTGCAGCCCTTGAGAATATCTGCGGAGATATCAACAATATGGTCCTGAAGCAGGACACGCTCGTTGCCATCCATGTCGGCTATGTTGCAGAAAGCATCCGGCGGTGCGGGGAGTATGCCGGCGATATATCAGAGACTGTCATCAACCTGCTCGTAGACGAGCAGGAGACCCTGCCAAAGAAGGCAAAGAAATAGGCGGTTCCCTTCTTCTCGTTTATTTATTGGGAGGATCATCTCCTGATCATCAGGCTCAGGAGGAGTTCCCCCAATTTCCAGCCGGATCCTGATATGTTCCGCATCCTCAGGTGATATTGAGCTAACCAAAAGGATCCAATGAAAACATATACCCCCGCACAAAACCGGATCTATCTAAAAAGCATATCTCATCCAAGATCAAACCAATAAGAAGAGAAGAGTTATGGGCAGTCCTTACCTGAGCAAAGGCGAATCCATCACGCTGACAACCCACCGGGTGGATGTCGAGTCGGTTCCCTACGACGTGATGCTCACCACGCACCGCCTCACCCTCATCGACAGCAGGTATGCCCGGTTCGAACCCCTGATGATCGCGTTCGAGGACATCCTTACCGTAAAGAGCGGGACGGCATCCACCGGGGAGCCCGTGATCATCCTCACTTACACGGGCGCCGACGAGAGCGCTCATGTCATGAACCTCGTCTTCCTGCAACAGGCAGGAGAGCACCGGAAGGACGAGCGGGATATCTGGGTCAAGAAACTCATGGAATCGATCATTGCCGGGCGCGAAAGGACTGCCGAGGCGGATGCAGAAACCGCTCCCGAACCCGGACCCATGAAAGCGTCCATCCGGCGCTGGGTTGCCCCGGAGGGGGTCGCCCTCCACACGCCCTTTGCCGTACAGGAACCCGATCATCCGGAATTCACCATCATTCCCGATGAGGAGGGAGATCTGCTGGAAGGAAAAAACCTGCAAACCCCTGCCCCGGACCGGGAACTTCCGGATCCGCAGGACAGCACCGGTCCCGAAGAAGAACCCGGACCTGCAGCTCCCGAAGTGACCGGAACTTCAAGGCCTGCACCGGAATATGATTACGGGATAACGGAAGATGAGGGCGACACTGCGTTCACACCGGTTCCCGGGGAGGATCCGGATCCCCTGCAGAAGTTCCAGACTATTGTCATTCCCTTTGCATCCCTTGAGAAGCCGGACGCCAGCATCCCGCCGTCCGGGAAGATTCAAGAAGAGCCACAAAAGATATCGGAAGATCTCATTCTCGCGGGAGCCAGGTCCTTTGACCGGAAAGAACCGGCAGAAGACGGGATTGACGAGGTGTCCGGTCCAGACAGGCAGGCGGGAATGGATTCCCCTTCCGAAATAGAGACCGGTACTCCTGCAGATGCAGCTCCCGCTTCCAGTCAGGCTGAAGAAAAAGCCGCCTGCGAAGATCCCGGTGAAACGATAAGCAGGGAAGAGGGACTCCCCGCGGGCAGCGGCATTTCGGAAACGGCGGGTACTCCAATGCCACCGGCAGAAGAGCAGAAAGCTGAAAGGAAGGAGCCGGGTCCCCCCGGGAGAACCAAAGCAGGCGGTCCCAGAGTTGTCACGATCCTGCTCATCCTCATAGCCGTGCTGGTGCTGGCCGGGATAGGCATCATCGTCTTCAGCTATTCCGGAATTCCCGGAGCCGATCAGGGTTCCTCAGCAATTCCAGCCGTAACACAAAAGCCTCCGGCGACTCCCGCAGTGCTTACGATACCGGCGATAGGTGCGGGATTCCGGGTGACCTATGACGGGGATTTTGCCGGCACGGTCGGCAACCCGGCCCAGATGAAACCCGTGACCGGAACCGGTGATATCTTCTACCCCGTCCAGGAATACAACGGGATCGTCCAGGCATCCATCCAGAAACGGGATAATTCCGGAAGAACCCTCACTATCGAAGTGTACAACAATGCAAAAATGATCTATACGCGGAATGTCAGCTCCCCGGGGGGCTCTCTCGACATCCTGCTCGACACACGGTCCGGCACGATTGCCGGCATGACCCCCGTAAAGCCGGTTGCAACCCTGACCGTGCAGAGCACTCCGATGTATTTCTAAGGGGACATTGTACATCACAACAGCATCTGCCGGCAGGGACATCCTCAGGCGATCTCCGTTCCGGAAAGCCACGTAGTATGCAGCCATGCTCCAACAATGTCCATGGATCGGGCAATCCGGACCGGGGACGGATCCGGGGGGTTCCTGAAGCTCATGAATAAGGGAGATGTTCCCACCGGATCCCGGACAACAAAACCGGCGTATTTATAGAATCCAGACTCAGAAGATCTCAGTATCAGTGTCCCTGGAGACAAATTAAGAGAGTGATCCCCGGATGAGATTAAAATGGATTGCATTCCTGGTTATAGCAGCGTTATTAGTCGTATTTGTCATTCTTCCGACATATGCACCAACGATTACCGTAAAGAGCGTGATGCGGGATGGCAAGGCGGCAGCGGGAGATGCCCTTGTGCTGATGAACCAGTCGGAGCTGGCTGTCACGGTGTACGATAATGCGCTTGCCGAGAATGCGAGCGATTCCGTTCTTCTGAAGAAGAAAGGCGAAGCCCTGACCAAATGCGGGCGGGTTCAGGATGCCGAGAAGGTGTACCGGCAGGTGCTCACCCAGGATGCCAGGGACACAACCGCAATGGTCCGGATGGGGGACACGCTCTGCCGGCAGGGCGATCTCACGGGTGCACTCTCCTATTACGATGCAGCTCTCGCGGTCAAGCCGAACGATGCCGTGACATTGCTCCGGAAAGGGGATACGCTCATGGCAATGACAGCGCAGGATCAACAGAAGCTGAAGAGCATTGCACAGGGCTTCTCCAAGCAGCCCGGTTCCCCGGGATACCAGCCGGTCTCGGCCGAATCGCTCCAGTCCATGGATTCCTACAAGAAAGCCGTCGAGAGTTACCAGAAGGCAATGGAGATAGATCCCAAGCTCTCCGTTGTTGTCTCGGCGCGGCTCCTGCAGGCAACCCAGAACCAGGTGAGCAGTTACCAGGGCCTCATGGGGGATGCCCAGTCGGGCGGATAATCCCTGTCCCGGGGAATAAGACCCGGGCAGAACACCCTTTTTGATGAATCCTAGGGGATACCCTGATCGCGGCGGGCAGGTATTCCGACAGGTGCACGTGCCATGCGTCCCGGAAAAATCTGATCACTATTTATGAATCAAAAACCCCAACAATTATGCCCCTGATTGTCATGAAAACCGTCTGTTCGTTCTGTAATGCGGTCATCCGTCCCGGGACATCTCCCGACGATCCGGTCAGCCACGGGGTCTGCAGATCCTGCTATGAACAGATTCTGGCCCGGCACCGGTTCAATGCCCGCAAATACCTGGACATGTTCGATGCCCCGGTCTTTCTTGTGGATGACAATGCCAATGTCCTTGCCGCAAACACCCTTGCCCGTGCACTCGGAAAGATCCCGGCTTCACAGCTCAAAAACCGCCTGTGCGGAACCGTGCTGGAATGTGTAAATGCATCCCTGCCCCCGGGATGCGGGAAGACCGAGGCATGTCCGGATTGTACCATCCGGAATTCCGTGATCACGACCTACACCACAGGAACTCCGGTCAACGATACACCGGCCGTGATCAGCCGGCTCGCAGAGGGAAAAGTCGAAGAGATACCGGTACTGGTCTCCACCCGGAAAGACGGGGATGCGGTACTTCTCCGGCTCGAACCGGTAAAAACGCCCTGATACCGGCATATCTCCTTTTTTAAAAACCTGTAAAAAAACAGGGGGAATTCCTGGTCAGGAAACTCCCGGGTATAGTTACTCTGACATTTGGTGTGTGCATGTGTCCTCCGGATGCGTGTATTCCTGGGGACACTACTAATGTTATGCGTTCCGGGTTATAACATTTTTCATTTAACAATATGGAAATGTTAATTGAAAATAATAAACATAACAACGGGAAATTTGACGATGCCAGGACCATGAGCCGGTTGTGTGAGATGAGGATACTGCCGGATCATGTGCGGAAACGGTTCAGGGCCGGCACCCGCACCCGGGAAAATCGGATGCCCGGCCATTCCATGTGATGCTTCCACGGCAGAGAAGGCTTCCGTGATCGCCGATATCGCGGGCATCGGCAACGACGTGGGTCACCATGATGCAGGGGATCCGAAGATCCGAGGTGAACCTGCGGATAGCCCTTTTCACGGAAATGTTGCTTTCAGCATCAAGCCCTTCGAAAGGTTCATCGAGCATAAGAAGCGCAGGCTCCGTTGCAAGCGCCCGGGCAAGGGCAACGCGCTGTTTCTGACCGCCGGACAACTGGGCAGCCCTGACACCTGAAAGGTTCCGGATATCAAGACAGTCCAGCCACCGGGCTACCCGTTCCTCAATGATCCGGGCATCAAGGTGCTGTGCCCTGAGGCCGAAGGCAATGTTCTCCCGGACGGTCATGTGGGGAAAGACCGCGGATTTCTGGAATACGTACCCTATACGACGGTCTTCCACCGGGACAGAGGTTCCGGTCCTGTCATCGGAAAGCACCGAACCGTTGAGGCGGACAAAACCGGCATCCGGGGCAAGAAGACCGGCAATGAGATTGAGGGTCGTGGATTTGCCTGCGCCATTTTCACCCATCAGAACGAGGATTTTCCCATCATCCACCTTAAGGGAGAGATCGAGCGTAAAGTCCCGGAGATTCCTGACGAGATGAGCTTCAAGCATGGGAGATCTCCTTTGTCGCGAGAAGCCGGACGGCAATCATGATTCCAAACGAGATGAGAACGAGCAGAATGGAGATGGTGAGACCGATGTTGAAATTGCCCGACATGTTCACGTACACGGCAAGCGGCATGGTCTGGGTAACTCCGGGAAGATTACCGGCAAACATAATCGTTGCGCCGAACTCACCCAGCGCGCGGCCGAATGTCATAACGGCTCCCGAGACCAGGCCGCTGGCAGTCATCGGAACAACCACCATAAGAAAGATCCGTGCAGGGGAAGCCCCGAGCGTCCGGGCAGCCTGTTCATACGCCGGGTCAAGCTGGTCAAATAAGGATTTTGCCTGGCGGAGATAGAACGGGGAGGCGACAAAGATCTGGGCCATGATAACAGCAAGGGTGGTGAACGCAATCGGTATTCCCAGCAGGTCCGCATATTTCCCGATAAGCCCGACCCGCCCATACAGGACAAGGAGGGCAAGACCGGCAACTGCCGGCGGGAGGACGAGGGGAAGATCGATGAGGGTATCCACGATCACTTTGCCCGGGTAACGGTGCCGGCAATGGATGTATGCAAACGGCGTGCCGATAATAATTACAATGGCAAGCGAGATTGCTGATGTCACGAGGCTTAAAGAAAGGGCCGCTATCACTTCCGGATCGGTGAGCGATGAGACGAAGAGATCGGGAGTTGTACGGACGAAGAGCGCAACTATGGGCAGGAACAGATAGAGCGTTACAGAAAGGACAAGGAACGCCGCACCTACGAGTGCAAGGATATTCCGGGTTTTGTATTTTCCAGGAAATGGTGTCATATCGTACGGGATTGCCGCCAGTTTTGGCAATATAACGTGTGGGAAGAGAAAGAAAATAAAATCAGAGGGTATTTATACCGGCCTGAAACCGTAGTCCTTGAGGTCCTGCTGGCCAACGGTCGAGAGCATGAAGGTCTCAAAGTCTGCCGCCGCACCCTTGCTGGTCGACTGCTTCATGACGCCGATGGTGTAGGTCTGGAGATAGTTGTAGGTCTTCGGGATGCTGATGGATGTATAGGAGCCCGCGGGTCCTGCTGCTGCAGTTGATTCGTAGACGAATCCGGCGTCTACTTCGCCGAGCGCAACTTTGGTTGCAACCGCCGGCTCGGAGGTCTCGTAGGTTACCGTGTTCTTCCAGACGGAATTATTCCAGTCATTGCCGTACTGGGCCTTGGCCAGGTTGGCAATGGCGGCATTGGTCGCAGTGCCGACAGGGACGCTTGCGGCAGCCCGTGCAATCTTCACACCGGGGTTGGCGAGATCTGCAAGGGACTGGATGTTCGCCGGATTCTTGGCGGGCAGGATGACGATCACGTAATTCGAGGTCAGGGGCTTGACGGTGCCATCGAGGAAGTATCCGCCCTTGGTGAGTTCGGTCGTGTACGCATTGCTTGCCGAGATGAAGACATCGCAGTAGGCGCCATTCTGCACCTGGGTCTTTAAGGCCTGGGTCCCGTCAAGGTTGAACGTGACATGGTGTCCCGGGAACATGGTCTCGAAGTCCTTTGCGAGTTTGGGCGATACACCTTTGAGGGATGCTGCCGTGTAGGCAATGACGTTTCCTTCAGAGTACGTGTATACCGGTGCCGGCGTGCTGGTTGTTGCAACGGCTGCTGGGGTGGAGGCCGGGGCAGCGGTTGTTGCTACCGGCTCGGGGGTTGCGACGGGCGTAGCTGCAACCGGCGTTGCTACGGGGGTTGCCGGGGCCTGCGGGTTAGTGCTGGTGCAGCCGGCAAAGACTGCTGTTGCGATGAGCAGCATGGTTACGATACTGATGAGAACGATCTGTTTTGGTTTTAAGAGAGACATTATCTGGACTCCTGTTTGTTAAAAGATTGGTAGGATGATTTAAAAAATTTGTTTAATTGTTTTAATAAGTTAATTTAAATATGTTTATTTTATGGGACGATATATCAGTAATGTGACCGTTTTGACGGTATGGTATGGGTAAGATATTCCTGAATATCAAGTATTTGAGATCATTTCAAATACAACCGGCATAATGTATGTTTGGTGAGAACCATGAAGATCAGTGCACGAAACCAGATCAAGGGAACCGTCAAGACGATGAAGAAAGGCCCGGTCAGCACCGAGGTCGTCATCACGATTGCCGGCGGGAACGAGATCGTATCGTCCATCACAACCCACTCCGCAGAGAAGATGAACCTGCGGGAAGGAATGACCGTCTATGCCATCATGAAGGCATCCGAAGTGATGGTAGGGACCGATTAATCTCTCTCTTTTCTGAAATTGGCCGGAATCATCGGACCGGCATGCATCAAACAACAGTTGCGACCAGTTTTTTAAATGTCAGATGTTGTGTAAAACCGAATATAAATTCCATCACGATGCACCCCGTCCCTTGGCAGTAAGTGTTGTCATGCGGGGGGTAGTGATTCGTTACGGGAATTTTTTAAGATCTTTTTACCAGCCGGCAGCAGTGGTTACTCCTGGGGAAGAGCCGGAAAAATATAGTTCCGGTACGTAAGGTACCGGGTAAGAAACAATTAATATATAATTGTAATATTTTTTATCCGGATACCGACAACTGGTTGAGGGGGACGGGAGCTCCTCTCCTCCGGTTGACGGTGTCCGTTACTGAACGAACAGGGTCGTCCCTGAGGTGATAGAAGAGAAAAAAGGTTATCGAGTGAACACTGTTTTCAGCCGGGCCCTGGGTGTGCCCGGCACCTGATCCCTGACAGCTGAATGTGGAAGAGGAATGGGGGGGTGCATCGAATGAATCTTCAGGGGTTTGTAAGACAGGGGCCGGAGAGCCGGAAGACCGGCCGGAACCGGTGCGGGAAATGTTCCGGAAAACAAAACTGAACAATGCCCTGCCGGTTCCCGATGAGAACGGGGTCCGGATACTCCGGAGTCGAATGATACCGTGGCTAGAACGCCACAACCCGAAGATCCAGCATATGCAGTTCGAGGCTTTGTTCCGGGAATTTATCTGCTCTCTCATGGTACGGCAGTACCAAGAGGAGAGCGAGCTGCAGGCCGGTGTGATACAGTCCGGGCCTCTTCCAGGTCATGGGGTGGAACGATGAGCAGGGGAAGACCCCCGTACCGGGGTCTCATGGCCGCCCTGCCCCTGGCACGGATCCGGGGCCGGGTGATGGTGATCCGGCAGAACGGGGAAACTCCGGCAGAACTCGTCATCTCCGGAAACGGGAAAGTTATCTTTGTCCGGATCCGGAGAGCCGATCCGTTCCGGCGTACCCCCGCCGAGATTGCAGCGGAGTTCCGAGAGCCGGTCAGTCAGCTTCGTTCCATTCCCGGCATCGGGAGCGTGGTGCGGGAGTTCTGGGTGTACTCAAAGTGCAGTACATGGAGATTCTTTCGCGTGGATGATGCCGTGCTTGTTGAGATCGGGGGGGATGGCCTGCCACTTACCTCCTGAACCCCCATTTAGATGCTGAAAAGCCCTCTTTTTAGAGGGGACAAATCCGGGCCCTTTGCGAGCCCCGATTGCCCTTTTCCGGGCGATGAACAGGACAAAATCGCCAAAATACAGCCGTAATTACTGGAATAATTCCCGGAAAAGTCCCCCGACTTGCGTCGTGAGCCCCCACGCCCGAAAAAAGGGCCGCTAATAGACGCTAATGGAGGGCCGATCTGGGGATAAACCGTGTATGAGTGGGAGAGAGGGGAATATCAGAACCGGGTCATCAGGAGCGCGTCCAGATACTCTGAGGGATACGCTCCCTTCTCCGGGTCCGACCAGATCCGGATCTCGGATTTTCCGATGATCGCGTGAATCTCAAGAATGCCAAACTTATGGATGATATTCACCTGGCCCGCCGGAGTGTCCCGCACGTACAGCTCCTCGTCTCCCAGGAAGGCTGCAACATCCTCACCGGTGAGCGGGCGGGAAAGCCGGTAGGTATGGCACTCCCAGCCGGGGTAAGGCGGGGACGGATCTGGCAGGCACGATGACATGGGTGAACACTCCTCTGGGGAAAACGCCGGCATTATTGCAGGGTGCCGGCCCGTGTATACAATCCGTTTACGGTAAAGGATAAAAGAACTTTGGTGAAAACCGGAAGGCCGCAATCCCTGCAGAACAGAATGGGGACACTACAAATTCCCGGCAGGATTGTTGTGCCCGGGTCTGCCATTATTCAGGATATTCCGGATGGTAACAGGAGGGATTCCAGGTTCGAAAGCTCCTCAACGAGAATCGCTTGCCCCGCCCCGGGCCCGGGCATTTCGAAGAGCAGATGAAGAAACCGCTCCCCTGCAGCAAGGTGTTCCGGGTAAAACCAGACTTCAACGGACGGCTCCCCGATGAGACCTTTGATATTGAGACACCGGGGGTACAGGAACGTGAAGAACGGTTTTTTTATATGTTCGATCAGCCGGACTTCCCCAAAATCCCGAAAGTAATCCACGAGATCCCTGCCCACCGGTCCTGACAGCAGGTACTCTTTTTTGATCCTGCCATCCGTGCAGTGATGCAGTTTTAGTTCCGCGACAATAGACACGATCCCTGCTCCCGGTTCTGCATGCCGGTAAATTATCTCCCCGCCCCGGGTATTAATCTTCAGGGACGTTGAGGTTTTCTCATTCTTTTTTAATAACTATCCAGAACCCGGTCACATCATCATTCAGCTGGTAATTTGAGATACCGGCTGATTCAAGCGCGGCCTCGATCTCCCCGAACTGGAACGATCGGAACCGGAATTTCCCGAAGCCGGACGGACAATCGTTTCCTTTTTGGCCCTGCTTCCGGTCAAGTATCTCATTGCGGATGCATGCGCTGCCATATCCCCCTCCGATACAGGCCCTGCCACCGGGTTTCAGGACCCGCCGGATCTCCTTGAACACCGGGGGAAGAGCATCCCAGGAATGGAACGAACCCCGGCTTACCACGAGATCGAAGGTGGCATCGCGGGCCGGAATTGCACGTACATCCCCGAGAGCAGGGACAATCCTGCATTCCATCTGCTTTTTTTTGATATTCTGCATACCGAGGGCAACCATTTCCGGCGACCGGTCGAGGGCGACAACGCTGAGGTCCGAGATCCAGGCAAGAGCTGTCGCCAGGGGGGCCTGGCCTGAACCGAGATCGAGACAGAGACCGCGTCTGATCCCGGTCCGCTCCAGGATCTGGTCGGCGATCACCGGGTATATCAGGGTGGACATCTCCGGGTTGAAATCGTCAGGTTGTGGCAGATCGGCATGCATGATCCAGTGTTGAGGTAAACAGGCTCTCATTGGTCACCTGCCGGCCCGGCTGATCCGGTCTGTGGACGATTTGCCGAAGATCCTGTTCTCCACCAGATATGAGCGCTGAAGGAGTTGCCCGGAAGAATGAACAGGTTACCGGATGGCTGGAGCACTGCGCCAAAATAATCGCGCAGGATCTCTTCTTCCTTTTCAGTCTGGCAGTCAAGACGCTGGCAGTACTCCCGTGCAGCCTCGTCGACAGACCGGTAACCCGTCTCTTTCTTTCTCTCGATTGTCATGTCGGCATAGATGCCCATCTCGTACAATACCTGCCAGAGACAGTCGGCGAGCGGCTCGCCCGGAAACTCCCTGCCGTGCAGCCGGGGCCAGAGATCGCAGCTGACCCGGGCCCAGGACGGGGGGGTGAGGAACCAGAAGAGGTGGACAGAACCCCGGGAGCAGGCCTGCATCTTTGTTATGGCATCGCCGATATCCTCCATGGAGAGCGAATAGGATGCCATCACGATGTCGAACGGTTCTCCCGTCTCGCCCAATGCGACGTCTTCCCACCGGGAAGGGATCACCGTGACCGGTCCTGCGCCGGATGCGGAGAGATTCCTCTCCATCTCCTCCCGCATGGCCCCCGAGGGTTCCACGACCGTGACATCGCAGCCCATGGCCGCCAGGGGGACCGCGTGGGTCCCGGTCCCCCCGCCGATATCGAGAACCCGGGCACCGGGGGGAATGTTCATGGCTCTGAACTGTGCCTCCACCTTTCCCTGCCAGGCCTGCCGGGTACGGCTCCTGATATAGAGATCAGTCACGTTCTTCCGGTTGGACCAGTAAGTACCCGCACTTGCCAGTTTCGGATCCGCGAGCCGGTCATGCTTCATCTGCCGCCAGCGATCCCGCCAGAACGTTGGGGACGGGAGATCCTGGTTTCTGCAGGAATGGGATGGATCGATCATTGCCCGGACCGCCCGTTACTCTTCAATCACAGTGTAATACGAAGCCGTACCGCAGTTTTTGCAGACCGGTTTGCCGCCGGCCATGATGTGCCGGTTGTCCATGACCTGCTCATTGCAGATGCTGCAGATTGCCTTCCCGTGGGGAAAGCCCGGGATATCGTCATCGGGAACATCAATCTTCACGCGCTCGATCTTCAGGATCTCTTCCTCCGGACACTCCCCGAGGATTTTGATCACCTCTTTCTGATCGAGCTTGTCGTGCTCGGCTCTCTTTTTCTCGTGGACCGATACCCTGACCGCTTTTCTGGTCTCAAGATCGACAAAGCTTGCAGCGAATTTCCCGAAATCCTTGTGCTTGAGGGAGCGGTGCCCGAGCGAGCAGCCCGTGATCGCCTGCACGGCATCGGAGCCGCAGCGATCGATCTCGATGTACACGATCAGGTTGTGCTGCGATTTCATCGGGTCCATGCCCAGTTCCCGCATCCCTGCAATGGTCAGCCGTGTTCCAAGAACGATCCCCGGGCAGACATGCCCGTGGAACTCCTTTGCTTTGTTGAATAATATCTCGTATTCGCTCATTTTTTCACCGGGTTCAGGAATTTTTCTCGATATTTTGCTCTGTTGTATTCCACCAGATATGCGCACTGCGGGTCCCGCTCCCAAGGATATACCCGCCATTGTCCTGCCGCAGGACGGCCTGGAGATAATTCCTGAGGGTTTCCTCATGGGCGGGGGTCGTGCAGTTCAGGCGCTGCCGGAATTCCTCTGCTGCCGCGTCCACGGTTGCATACCGTGAAACGGAGACCTGCGGCTCCGGTTCGAGGGCTGCATAGATACCCATCTCGTACAGGATCTGCCAGAGCCAGTCCGCAGTGGGCTCCCCGGGAAAACACCCCCCGTGCAGGAGGGGCCAGAGATCTGCATTCACGTTTGCCCATACCGGGGGCGTCAGAAACCAGTAGAGGTGAACGGTCCCGTTACAACAGGTGTGCATCTTTTGCAGGGCTTCTCCCATATCCATCATCGTTAACGAGAACGAGGCGATGACCGCATCGTACGGGGCTGTGAGCTCCGGTAACTCCACCTCCTCCCACCGTTTCGGGATTATCGTGATGTTCTTCACCCTCTCTTTTTTTATCCGGGCCTCCAGCATCTCCCGCATCACGGGGGAGGGTTCGACAACGGTCACGTTGCAGCCCCGCTTTGCAAGAGGGATTGCATAGGTGCCGGGTCCGGCACCGATATCGAGAACCCGTGAACCCGCCGGAATTCCCATGGCGGCGAGGCGGACAAGAGTCTTTTCATCATGACCATTGCCCACTTTTTTATCATCTTTTGCGTATACGGTCTGGATCTTCTTTCTGCTGCCCCAGAACTGGCGGGAGCTGCCATAGTTCGGTATGGCACAGTGGGCGAGTTTGAGCGCCCGCCACTTCTCGCGAAATGTTGGTAGGCTTGTTGTGCCCGAAGAGGCCCCGGGGGAAAAAGAAGATGCCGGGGGATTGACCGGTTTCACGTTCATAAAATTAAATTAACTTTTGTACAATATCTACAATTTGTTTTTAATTCAATAGTGCCCGGTCACCCGTTTGGAATGCTGGGCATGCCGCTGGGTTTATTATACATCATGGGAAGTATTGCATGGTGAAGACCATGAAGATCAGTGCGCGAAACCAGATTGCGGGCACCGTGAAGTCTATCAAGAAGGGCCCGGTCAGTACCGAAGTCGTGATCACCATTGCAGGTGGTGGCGAGATCGTCTCATCCATCACCACACATTCTGCGGAACACCTGAAACTGAAAGAAGGGCTGAAGGTGCACGCGATTGTCAAGGCCTCGGAAGTGATGGTCGGGGTCGATTAATCCACCATTTTTTTATTTTCGGTTGTCTCCCGGATTGCAATCAGTAAACGAAATAATTCTATGGTATACGGGGTCTCTGGAATCCTTCCGGTTGTCCCTTTGCGAATAGCCGGGACTCTGTTCATCGTCCTAATCAAAACGGGAGGTCCGATGGGTGCGTTGTCTGTTTACCGGAATGACATTGACGCATCACCCGTATGCAAGAGACTGTGATGAAAAGAAAGAGTTATTTTTTCCTTTTCAGGATAAAGGCAACTGCCAGACCTGCAAGCAACCCTGCCAGTGGAGCGGGAGCCGGCTGTGCTGCATCCCTGCCTGCGTAGATCACAGCCCCGTTATCTCCGGAAAAGGATTTGGCATATTCAAACCTGCCATAACCATTTCCCGAGAGAAGGGTCGTGTCTGCTGGTTTTACAAGATAGGTCCCTTCGGAGATGCCAAGCGACAGGCCTGCCGGAATCTCAAATCTCATACCCGGAATCAGGGTTGCGTTTTTAGCAAGGACAGCATTTTCCCTGAGAGTATAATTCCCACCCGTGGATGTGAAAACCACTGCCTTGCCGCCGGTAATCGTGGTGATGTCAGGATTGTAGGCATAGTTTTGCCTTGCACCGCTTTCATCTTCTGATATGAGGATGACCGGGTCACTGGAGATCCGTACCGTGCCGAACTTCGAATCGATGCCGATATTCCTGGTGGCAGCCCCGCTTGAATTGACCGTGATATATCCGCCCGTGATGAGAATTCCGCCATCGGTACTCTCATTCTCTACGTCACCCCCGTCAAGACCGAACGTATTCTTTCCCCCGTACTGGTTCGCGGTTATCCGGCCGCCCGATACGATGATGAATTGCGAGGCATAAATTCCTTTATTCTTATGGCCGGTCGTATCAACCATTGTGGAGACCGATCCCCCGGAGATGGTGACATTCCCCGATCCCGCCCATATGCCAAAGGCATTGCCCTGCTCGGGATCGTTCCTGCCGTTCACGGTTATGCCGAGCTGGCCGCTCTCAAGAGTGACCGAGGGTGCTTTTATTCCGTAGAGCATCGCCGACTTATTATTCACAAGAATAGTCAGCGTTCTGCCTGCAGGAGATCTGATGATCACCGGAGCCGCAGATTCGATCCCAACATGGGTTGTGCTTGAGATGGAAACATTTTCTGTGATTTCAAGCACAAGCGGTTCCGTTGCATGGTAGATCAGACCATTCCTGAACGGGTCCATCGAAGTAGAGTTAAGCAAATACTCTGTTGCGGATGCAGTGGATATGAAGAAAAGAACGCAAAGTATGATGAGAATCATCATCCGACAGGCCATTTTCCTGGACCGGATCGGCTTTTCTCTCTTTCTTGACGGAATACTATCTGGTATCTGGACAGGCATCAGTCATTATTAGAAAAAAAAGGTAATTAAAAGTATTGAATTAATCCTAATTGTTAATTATTAATATTAATTTTTGACAGCCCCATAGACGATCGCATCCGGATCGATCGTTGCGATACCGTGCTGTTTCCTAAATGACATCCTTTATCTTCCTGCCCTGTTGCTTGCCCAACGATTCTACCTCCCACCAGATGTGCGCCCCGAGTGCCTCTCCCGCAACACGGTACCCCATGTCCGTTCTTACAAGGGAAGTCTCGCAGTATTCCCGAACGGCCCGCTCCTGTTCCGGGTTCGTACAGTTCAGGCGCCTGCAGAAGTCCTTTGCCGCATCACCGGTGGTGGGAAAGTATGCCGGCTCGCAACTCTGTTCCACCGCCAGGTTCGCATAGATCCCCATCTCGTACAGCACCTCCCATAGGCAGTCGGCCGTGGGCTCGCCGGGGAATTCCACTCCGTGGACTTTCGGCCAGAGCGCCGTGTTGAGCAGGGCCGTGTACGGCTGGGTCAAAAACCAGAAGAGATGCACCTGTCCCCTGCATGCAGCCTGCATTTTCAGGAGGGCAGGCCCGATATCCGTGATCATGAGGCTGTAGGATGCGAACACGATATCGAACGGTTCCCCGAGATCCTCTGTCACAATATCCTCCCACCGCTTCGGGATCACCTTGACAGGCCGGACATTCTGTTGTTTTTCGTACAGCCCGAGCGCTTCACGCATTGCTTCAGCGGGTTCCACGGCCACAACATCGCAGCCATGCGCCGCAAGCGGGACGGAGAGCGAGCCGGTGCCGGCCCCGATATCGAGCACCCGCGAGCCATCCTTTATCCTCATGACGGTTATTCGTTCTTCCGCTTCCCTGCGCCAGCTGTTGAGATTCTGAATAAAGTGATCAGAGAGCCTTTTTTTGTCGTTCCAGAACGAGTCCGATGAACCTGTTCGTGGCACCGCGAGCCGGGCGAGCCGTTGCTGTTTCCACCGGTTCTGCCAGCAGGTTTTACGATCCTTTCGGGTTGTTTGTATTGGTAATTTCATGACTGTGTCCCTCATCGGTTACTCAGATAAACCGGCAATCACCTTGTCCAGTCTCGCCTTCTCCACTTCAAGAGAGTACCGGAAGATCTCCGGGTGGAGGTGGTTGGCAATGTCCATCAGGGTGATGAGCCAGCCCAGGGTTCCCAAGGTGTGCTCGCTGTCCAGGGTATACACCCTCCGTTCACCAATCGCCCGGCACCCGATACCCAGCTCCCGGCAGGTGCCGAGGAACTCATCAAGGGGCGGGATGAAATGGCCGGTGATAAGTATGACATCTGGATCCAGCCGGTTGAGCGCATCAACCGTGTATTCCGCATTCCTACTCTCAATAAAGTTCTGCTCCCGGTTCAGGCTCACACCCCCGGCCATCCCGACAAGCAGATTCACGAATTTGGCTGCATACACCGGGAAGAGCGGGTGGCAGAAGACCACGTAAACCCGGGGATTTTCTGCCGCAAGGGCAGCCCGATCCTTCACATCCTTGACTTCTGACTGCACAAAGTCCGTGAGGCGTTTTGCCTCCGCCTCGCGGCCGGCAAGCGCTCCCAGGTAATAGGCCATGCCGATGAAGGTGCCGACATTGTCCTCCATGTCCTGGAGTGCCTGGAGATACCCGTTGGCGATCACGGTGTTGCAGAGCCGGTCGATCTCCCGCTCATCGGTAATCCCGAGAACCATGAGAATGTTTGCTATGAACTTCACACCCATAATCGAGCGATAACCGCCAAGGACCCGTGGGCCGGTTTCGGGAATCGGCTCGATCTCCCCCCGGCAGGGGAAACGGTACCCGCAGCTGCAGACCCCATCCGGCAGGCAGGTGAGAACCCGAGCCGCCATGGGCCCGAAGAAGACCCGGTGGACGATGGTTGCCCCGCAGGCCGGGCACCGGGAATCGAGTTCGGTTGTTCCCGGCGTGTTGAACAGGTATACATGGTCGAGGACCCGACGCAGTTCCGTACAGATCTGTTCGCCCTGCTGGCGGTCCGGTTGTAGATCTTTAAGATTCTCGTGAGTGGCTATAAAGCGCATCACCTGGAACGGGGTGGATGGGGAGATCGCCCGTATCCGTTCTGCGGCCCCGAACACTTCGCTCTCTCTCCCGCAAATGTACATAGTTGAGACTTCCACTGCCACCCCGGCATCGTGCAGGGCCCGGACATTCCGGTACACCGGGTCCGCAGATCGTGCCCCGCATTCCCGGTACCGCTCGTCCGTTGATCCCTTAAGACCGATATTGGCAAAGTCCAGATAGGGTATCAGGGTCTGCAATGCCCATGGCGTCATGTAGCCGTTGGTAGAGCACCCTACAAGCAGTCCCGCAGATTTCGCAGCCCGGGCAACCCGGAGGAACGTGGGAAAGGAGACCGCCGGCTCATTGAGGCAGAACGTGATGCCCCGGCAGCCGCCTTCCTTTGCAACCGCGAGGATCTCTTCAGGAGTATGCCGGGTGAGCACCTTCTCGAGCGTTCCAGGCCGGGTGGTCTGGAACTCGGATATGCAGCCATCACAGGCAAAGTTGCACCCGATAGTGCTGATGAGCAGAAAGATGCTGTTCGGAAAGAAGTGGAGCATCGGGATGGATTCGCTGGAGACCGGGTAAATATTGAGATAGGCATCCGGGTGGTTTTCCGTTATGATCCCCTGTTCGTTACGGTACATCCGGCAGTACCCGCTCATGGTATCCGGAATTTCACATGCCCGTTCGCAATAACTGCATTCCATTTGTTTCTTCCCCGCATCCGGATTCGGTTTTGATTGTTCCTGCAACCGCGGTTGTTGTTGCGGGAAAATCCCACTCGCACCAGATTATTAATTAACTTATATTTACAATTATAAAAAGTTAAAAGCAAATTATTATAATCACAAAGGGCCAACAGAATGATCGTCCCCGCAAGAACAGATGCTGCGGACACAAGCACACACATACATAATTATCGACAGAAGGGGGACCTCGCCAGACTTCCCTTCACGTGAACCGGAGTCCCATCTCATGATCACCCGGCACCATATTGCACTGACAGGAATTAGTACTCTTATCCTGTGCAGTGCGCTGGTGCCCACATCTCCGGCACTCATCCTTGTGATCTGCACGGGCGCCTGTACCGGTGCTATCCTGCCGGACATCCAGATGAAAAAACCGCGTGGTTTCCAGCTGAGGACCGCTGCATGGATGATAACAAGGTTCAGCAGACAGATCTGCATGCCCCTGCTCTGCCGGATGTACAGGAACCTGACAGGGCAGGACCTGGACCCTGGTGACAAGCGGCTGACTCATTCAATCCCCGGGATCATCTTCATCTGGCTCGTCACGGCAGTCCTTTTACTCGTTCCTTCATCCATCCTCCCGGAGAGTCAGGCCCTGTACATCTCTTTTGCATTTCTCGGGGGGGTGATGCTCGGCCTGATCCTGCACCTGATCGAAGACCTGTGCACCCGTAAGGGAATTACCCCTCTCTTCCCGTTCAGCACAACGAAGATCTTCGGTTCGATCCGTCCCTGCGACAGCACCGACCGGAGGATCGCCCAGTTCCATTACTATGACGGTTCGGTGGCGGCAATCATCCTCGCGTTCCAGTACCTTGGAACCGGGGCAACCCTCCCATCAGAATCCATATGCCTGTTTGGCCTCGGGTCCTGCCTGGGGATGATGGTCCTGTCGTCAGATGTGGAGATCATACCGGAAGATCCAAAGGACGGGGTACCGGTAGCACCGCCGCAGGTCCTGCTGGACCCGATATTCTTTCCAGGAAAGCCCCGGTATCCCACAACGGGACTGATGATGGGCATATATTATTTTGATACCCTCTGATGCTGATATTGCTGTGACTGGATCCAAAACACCTCTCTTCATCCACAATGGCATTCTGGTTTTTTTCATAGGTGCTGATGCATGTTCCTGGAATATTCAGGTTGTTTTTTGGCTGGATTCATACCGTAATTAAAGCGGAAGGCGGGTTCGTGATAACCGGTCTTTCATATTAATATATTTGAGTATACATTTTTTAAAAGTAAAATATTTTTAAACAACTGATAAATCCCCAACGGAGTTCATATTAAACCCAATTTTGTGAAAGAATTGCTCAAATATCCGCAAAGCAAATAAATAAATATATATAATAAATAGAACTGTAATCTGCAATATCAATACCGGGGAATTGAAAAGATGGAGAACCGCATGCCCGTTCAGCAGGTCTTCCCTATTCGCGATACCGGAACCCGGAGAACACTTTTCTGGGGTACGGCAATCCTCGGGAGTTTATTCATCCTTGACATTCTTTCAACCGAGATCATCCTGAGATTCGGAGGTGTGGAACAGAACCCGGTAATGATTGGGATCGTTCAGTGGCCGCTCCTGCACCTTGCCGTCAAAATTGCGCTTCTGGTACTGGTCTTTTTCATGGTCCTCGTTGCCGAAGGCCATCTCAAGGGATCCGGAAAGATCTTCTTTATCCTCCTCATTGGCATGTATCTCTTCGTAATCTGCAACAATATCGCCAATATTGCGATGAATCTGTTCACCGGGTGAGCGGATATTTGTCGGGTTAAGGGACCGGTATCAATCTCCTTTTTCGGATCTCTGACTGGCCCTGCGCGAAAGATATGGACACACTCGTTTCCAGCTTACTGTATCAGAAGAATGGCCAGGGATCTATTTCCCGGCCGGTGCTGGCGCGTGTAATCGGTATGCCGGAAGAAACCTGCATTTCGGCTCTTTCTGTTGTTCGCCCACTAAAATATAATAAAATCAATTAACATTCAAATTTGTTAAACACATTAAGAAAACTTTTTCCCATTTATAACAAATCTGATAGTAGAAGATGCGAGAGAGTTTTTTTTTGGGATGTATCGTAATCCTGACAGTATCCGCGGCGATCTTTTATCCCGCGGCAGCAGCAGACAGCTCCTGTTCCTTATCCATAGCCTCCATCCCGAACGGGGGATCCGTTTCCATCAACGGGAACGAATACGGGCCGGCACCGCTGATGAATATCAGCGTACCGTGCGGGATGCATCATATCATTGTCAGCCAGGACGGGTTTGATGACTTCCTGGCAGAATCTGATCTCCAACCGGGGGAACATAAGGATATCATTGCAGATCTCCAGGGAAAAGCGGATCGTGCTGTAATAATTGTCCGAACAAAACCTGTGTTTGCAGAACTCTACGTGGATGGAAATTACGAAGGAAAAACACCGGTAAGGGTTAACAATCTTTTGCCGGGACCACATACCATTCTTCTCACCGCTGAAGGATTTGAGCCCTACAAAGACGTCGTGACCGCCTCAGTCGGGATGATCCCGGAATATACCGAATATCTTGTTCCCCTGCCCGGAACCGGGTTTCTCAGTATCAACTCGTTTCCTGAAGGAGCCTCAGTGCGTGTTGACGGTATTGAGACCGGGCTCACTCCAACGAATCTCCAGAGGGTCCCCGCCGGTAACCACACAGTCACAATCAGTAAAGCCGGGTACGGTAACTTTACCGGTATCGTCAATATCAAAGGTGGGGAAGCCCAGGTGGCAAAAGCGGATCTGGCACTGACTCCCACATCCAGTATCCTGTATCTTGATTCGGCACCCGTGGGATCGGGAGTATACGTGAATGATACTTTCAAAGGCGTCACCCCATTAACCCTTGACAACTTTCCTCCCGGGGACTACCTGCTGGAATTCCGCGATCCTGCCGGATCATCCGCCAGCGGGGCATTCAGTTTTGCAGCCGGGGGATCCTATGACCTTTTTACCACGATGGATAACCGGACAAACGGAACGATAAGCAATCGTGAATGGCAGTACGACAACAATTGTTACGTGAAACAACAGCAGGGCTGGACGATGGTAAACGCGACTCCTGTTATTGAGAGAACCTTCACATGGTATGGAACCGGGCATAAGGCAACGATTACTCTTGACATCCCGAACGATTTGTACAACTATTACCGGAACCAGCCCCATCCCCGTGGAGAGAACCAGACCACGTTCTCTCACTATGCGATCAATGCCCGGGACCGGCAGTATCTCCGTGCCCTTGTGGAAAAACTCACGGATGCCAATGGCCTCAGGACCTACGATGACCGGACGGATTACCGGAACACGGTCGCGTTTGTCCAGAGCATCAGGTACATGGAGGATATCGATCCGGTATCAAAACAGAAAACCGACTACTGGAAATATCCGGTGGAGACGCTTGCCGACGGGAGCGGGGATTGCGAGGATACGGCAATCCTCACAACGGCTCTCCTCAAAGAGATGGGATACGATGTTGCCATCGTACTTTTTAACGACCACGCTGGAACGGCGATAGCCTGTGACAACTGCAATGGCTATTACTACCCGCTCAATAACAAGCGCTACTATTACCTGGAGACCACGAGTGCGGGATCCTCGCTGGGCATGCTGGATAAAAAATACCAGATGTCAACAGCGAAGGTAATCCCCCTTTGAACAGGAAGGCGGGCAATGCAACGACAATCACCTGGTAACTGGAGAATCGCAATGACGCAAAAAACAACAAGACGGGCAACCGTTGCCACCCTGACTTTTCTCATAGTGATACTGCTTGGAGCAATGGTCGTTTTTGGGGGTTGCGTAAAAATGATACAGAAGAGTTCGGAACCTTCAATAACGATCAACGCCTCTTCTCCGGGCCAGGCGGGGGGCAATGACATTTCCCCCATCCCGAATGATACATTTGTTGTTCAGACTCCCATTCCGGCCAGCGAAGTCATGCCGGTCAAATCCGAAATGGTAACTGAAGTCGCCCCCATCCTGACTCCGGATCCTTACCCGATCCAGCATGCAACAAGAATTACGGAAACAACGAGGTATCCCTTTCTGAACCGTGCACCGGAGTTCAAGAAAACGTACACCCTGAAAGGCAATGCAACCGGACTCCTCGTCAATGTTGTTGAGGGACCCCTATATATCGTGTATACAGTAACCCCGCAAAACGATTGCCTGAAGAACCCGGCCTCCTGCCGGGGAACCACGAAGCGTTCGCTGAACCGCCCGTACATGACGATCACGGTCCGGGACAACCAGACGCACGAGATCGTGGCGGAGGATGGGTACGGGCGGGAGTACAGTTCCGACACCGGTAATTACCCCGAAACCCGTTATACCGGAGGAAAGTATTCTGCCACAGCAGATTCCGGAGAGACGGTTTCAGATCCAGGAAAACGGTACATACCAATCTACAAAGAGGGAATGTTCCATATCACGATAGAAGGAAACTACCTGGATACCGAACTCTCGATCATCACGGGTGCGTCACCGGATCCGAACAGCATACTGATGGGGTCCGGGTCATAAACCAAAAATCCCGTCGGACAACGGTATTAATGTGGGTAGCGGGGAACGAAAATGTGCAGACCGGCACTGCATTCCTTGGGATGCCTGCAGGGTAATCGCATCCGGAAAATGTCATGAGAGATAAAAATAATTGGTTAACTGTCTTGATTTGTTAATTAAATAATGTAAATATTTTTCTGTAATAAGATTCCAGATATTTTACATGGATGTGTACTATCGTACCTGTTCGTACGCAATGTATTTCTCGCCGGATCCTGAGGTAAGCGCCATATAATTCCGGTAATTCTTTCAAAAAAACGGGGTTCCATGTTTCAGAGTTTTTTTATCATCGTATCGTGCGTATTCATCCTGATGGAATTGGGCAGTATACGCGGGTTCCTGTCCGGGTTCCGGGAGAGAGCATCCACAATCAGGATCTTCTCTACAAAAACCGAGACGTCCTCAGATCTGCCCCTGCTCAACACCGGATCCGGGGTACGACTGAGGCTGTCCGGGCTTTTTGAATCGTTCATGGCAGTGCTTACCAAACCGGGTTGGTTGGGGATAGCATCCCTTTTTGCACTGGTTCTTGGAACCCTGGTGGCTGCATACATCGTGTTGTTCGTTGACCTTGGTCTTCCTGCAATGATCATCCTCTCGATTGTTTTTCTCGCAGCGGCGTATGTGTCGGGAAGTGCAATCAGCCGCAGAAGCAAAGACAACACCTGGCTTCGCGCAAGACCGAAGAGCCCCCTCTCCATGGCATCCGATGACTCTGTCGGCCCTGAACCGGTCCCCGAATACCGGAATCCAGCAACGGGTTCAGCAATCCCGGAGGAAAGAACGCTTGCAACCCTTGAGCAGTACTGGGTTGTCGAACCGTTCTCGTTTGTAAAGATAGTCAGGATCGGTAACCAGGGGTTCGTGTATACGGTTGTCGAACCGGCGATATCAGGGAAAGAAAAGACCCTCCTCCAGGAGACCTATGCACGCCTGCGGGACATCATCATCTACGATTCAACGGAGGCCGACAGGAGCGATCATCTCGAACCCCGGTTCATTGCCGGGATCATCCGACAGTTCGATCCCTCGATCACTGATGAACGCCTCTCCCTCATGAACTATTACTTAAGACGGGATCTCTCCGGCTATGGTCCCCTTGAAGTTCTCATGCGGGATCCAGCTCTCGAAGACATCAGCTGCAATGGGAACAACCTGCCTGTTTTCGTGTACCACAAGATTCACGGCAGCCTGCCGAGCAGTATCGTCCTCCGCGAGGGAGAACTGAACCAGTTCGTGCTCAAGCTTGCCCAGAAGGCGAACAAGCAGGTCTCCCTCTCGAACCCCATGGTTGATGCAACCCTGCCGGACGGTGCCCGGGTCCAGATCACCTACAGCGACGTTGTCTCAACAAAAGGCAGCTCGTTCACCATCAGGAAGTTCCGGGCCGAGCCCATGACCCCGCTGGATCTCATCCGGATGGGTACCTTCAGTGCGGAGACCCTTGCATTCCTCTGGCTTGCAATCAAGAACCGGAAAAGCCTGCTCGTGGTGGGGGGTACCGCGAGCGGCAAGACTTCAACCATGAATGCGGTCTCGCTCTTCATCCCGCAGAATGCAAAGATCGTTTCCCTTGAAGACACCCGGGAGATCCAGCTCCCGCACAAAAACTGGCTTCCTACCCAGACCCGCGAGTTGAATGTTGAAGGGATCAAGGGGGACATCGACATGTTCTCGCTCCTCAAAGCGAGCATGCGTCAGCGGCCCGAATATATTATTGTCGGGGAAGTGCGGGGGCATGAGGCCCAGACCCTCTTCCAGGCTATGAACACCGGGCACTCCACCCTGTCAACAATTCACGCCGGCAGCGTCAACGAGGCAATCAACCGGCTGACCCATGATCCGATCAATGTTCCCTCCGTCATGTTCCAGGCCCTGGACCTGGTGATCGTCCAGTCCATCTATACCATTGGCAACACGAGAATCCGCAGGAATTTATCCATTCACGAGATCGAAGTGGACAAAGCTGGGGAGATCCATCCGGTCCTGTTATTCGAATGGGATCTCAAGAGCGATACCTTCCGCAGGACAAATGAGAAATCCCGGGTTCTTGCGGAGATAGCCTTCCATAACGGGTGGAGCGAGGAAGAGCTCGACCACCAGGTAAAAAAACGCGAAGAGTTCTTCATGTGGGCCCTGGAAGTCGAACCGCCATCAATTACGGATCTCGCCAACGCCATCCACGATCTCGGTGACTGATCATGGAAGTGCCGGAATCCTTCAGATCCGTGGATATGAAGATCACCCGTATCGAGATGCTCTTATATGGCAGCCATCTCCGTAGCACCCTCCGATCCGCCCACCTTCCGGTAACGGCCGAGGACTATCTCAAATCTGTCCGTCTCAACCTTGCCGGAGCAACGGGAATATTCATTGCACTTTTCGTATTCTTCCTGTTCAGCGGGTTTGATCTGGAATTTTTCGGGGTCAGTACATCCGGGGCGATCTTCTGGATCGTGCTGTTTGCGATGATCGTTCCCGGGGCATATATTCTCCAGATGTATTACCCGGTCATTCTCGCCCATGGCAGGAAGACCCGGATCGATCTCGACCTGCCGTACGCGATCTCGTACATGCAGGCTCTGTCGACAACCATGCCGCCGTTTGAGATCATGCAGAGGATCTACGAGGAGAGCGATATGTTCGGGGAAGTGTCCCGGGAGTTCGGCATGGTGATCCGCGACGTGGAGCTGTTCGGGGATGATATGATAACTGCCATGCGGAATCTCCAGCAGACCACACCTTCGGTCAACATGCGGGATTTTCTCAACGATCTGGGCATCGTCTTTGACAGCGGGGGTGACATCTCTTCCTACCTCGGCGCAAAAACCGAATATTACCGCGAACGGGCCAAGCAGGAGCTGGAACTGGTTCTCAAGACCATCGAGATCATGGCCGAAGTATATGTCTCGGCATTCGTTGCCGCGCCGATTGCGCTCATCATCATGATCGTTGCGCAGGGCATGACCAGCAGCAAGGGGATGACCTGGCTCCTTCCGCTGATGTACGTCCTTATCCCGGCCGGGGCTATTGTTATGATCTGGATCCTCTCCATCATGCTGCCGCCGGAGAACATGGAAGTCAGCAGGAAAGAGATAGTGGAGCACGATTTCGGGACAAGTATTCCTTCGGATACATCCCCCCTCTCCCCTGATGAAGTGGCCCGGGAGAAGGAGGTTCTCCAGCAGATCAGGGCCCGTAAGCAGAGGAACCAGCTGCTGTCCCGGATCCGCAACCCGCTCCGCTCCTATATCACCAATTACGACTACAGCCTGATTGCGGCAGCAATCATCACCGGCCTTATGGCATGTTTGTGGTTTATCGGGTGGTTTGGAGCACTTTTTCCCCACAATGCAATTGAGGGGTTTGTCTGCACCCTCATCATCGGGTTCATGGCGCCGGTTGTCGTTGCATACGAGGGGAGGCGCTGGTACGTCCGGAATATCGAGGCCCACCTGCCGGAATTCCTCAGGGAACTGTCGGATATGAAGGATATCGGCATCACCCTCCAGGAGGCCATCCACCGGATCTCGAGCGCGAAACTGGGAGTGCTCAGTTCTGAGCTCTCCGTGGCATCCCGGGATATCGAGGCAGGGGCATACGTAGGTACCGCTCTTGTGCGGATGGAGGCGCGTATCGGCCTTGTCTCAGTCAAACGGGCCATCTCCCTCCTTGTGCGGGCAAGCGAGATCACCACCAACCTCCGGCACATATTCATCATTGCGATCAGCGATATGGAGCATTACCTCCGGCTTAAGACGGAGCGGGCGAACACGACCATCGTGTACGTGATGATCATCTACCTCTCGTTCGGGATCTATCTTTACACCGCGTACCAACTGAATGTCCCGTTCCTTGCCAGCTTCAAGGGAATGAACATGAATACCTCGTTCGATTCCGCCGGCAACCTGAACGAGATGTTCCGGATCGGGATCATTCTTGCCACGTTCTCGGGAATCATGGCCGGCCAGTTCAGCTCCAACAGCATCCTTTCGGGATTCAAGCACAGCATCGTGCTGTTGGTTGCGGCGCTGGCCCTGTTCGTGTTTGTCATGTAAAGCCGGAACGGGCCACTTTTGGCGACCAGGGATGACCGATAACCCGTATGAAATGCGGGGATTTTCCGGGCCCCCCTTCTCATTCCAGGATAGTGCGGCAAGGCAGCCTGTGAGAACGGGGATCGGCAAAACTGTCAGGCCACCGGGGCCCGTGGCCAGACTGCCCGAACGTTTCAGAGGTACAGCGATCCCATGGCAATTGTCTTGCTGGTCCGGGTATCGATTATCATCCAGAGGACTTCCTGGTTTTTCAGGAAGATGGTTCTTCCGAAACGGAGGCCGGAATTCTCATGACGGGCATTCCCTGGGGTGGAAGCTTCAATAGAGAATGTATCCCCGGCTTTGACCGTTGTCTCATTGCTTCCGACCTGGGTAAAATTGATGCAGGTTTTCCCGATATCGGATTTTTTTACGGAGGTTTTGTTCTCGCCGGACTGGAGCACAACCTGGATATTATTCAGGGAGAACGGGTCTCCGCCTGCATGATCAAAATAGGTTATATTCTCATTGAGGTTGACCCGGACTTTGATATTGCTTTGAGGGGTCTTTTCGGGGGTTTCGCTCATTCCTCCTGCAAATGCGCTGACAATTCCCGCGATCATGACGGTGACCGCAAGCATCAGCATGACCCCGACAACGGGGGATACTGCTGCATCCCGATAGCCCGGGCCCTTCATTGGATGATCACATCCTTATCGAAAATGACCTGCCCGCTCGGGACGTGGATTATCTTTATGGTAGCCGTGGAGCCGGCGGGAAACTCTTTTTCTGAATTAAAGAAGTTGATTCCCGGGAACAGGTACTCCATCCCGGTATTATGGGAATGATCCGGGCCGCAGAATTGTGCAGGAGTAACGAGAATATCCCCGGGGCCGAACGTTGCGAGGGGGTTCCCGAACCAATTGTCATTGCCGGAATTGGAATCTTTGATGGGATTGTTGTTTGTCCCGAACCGGTTTTCATCATTGATGAAAAGAACCCCGCAATACTTGTCTGCGGAATAGGGTATTGACTTGGTTGTCCAGGCGGCATCCCCAGGAACCCCCTGTTGCCCGGACAAACTTCCTTTCTGCATTGTGCCGGTAGCGGGATTGCGGTAATAGGTTATGATACTGATATCCTTTGTTGGGATCACGTTCCCGCTGATGTGCCGGATTACCATGGACGAGATATTATATCCTCCATAGTCCTTTGACGAGTAGAGTATAACATCGAGGAGGGCGCCCGGGGCACTCTTTTCTTTGACAGAGAGGCCCCCGGCTGCGGCACTGACAATCGCCGCGATCATGACGGTGACCGCGAGCATCAGCATAACCCCAACTACCGGCGATACCCCAGTCTCGCCCCATTCGGGGGAGGCATGTCGCCGGCGTCCGGGTTGTCGGGAGAATGGGAGTAGTGTTCCTGACGTCATCAGAGGATCCTTGTCAGCGTGGTTTGGCATAGATTATTTAATAATTATGATTAACATTACTTATTAATTAAGCATTTGAAATTACCTAACATGCGGAAATATCCTGAGTGCCGTTGACGTGAATGCCATACAGAACAAGCATCCATCACCCGTCCCGGAGAACGATCAACGACAAACCATCAACCGGTGGTAGTCTGCCCCGCAGTACTTGTCATCGTATTCACCGATCTTCCGGGATGGGATACGACGCGATACTCCTGCACGCGGTTGTGTAATCAGGGGATATAACCGCCCGGTATTCCGGGCTCTCATCAAACGGGAAGATCACCAGTATAAAGGGAACAGCCAGCATGAACCTGAGATCCGATAGTGAATGGGGGGCATCACCGGTTATCGGCGAGATGCTGATGATTGCGCTCGCCATCCTGCTGGTCACCGTCTTCATTTCGGTACTGGGGAACATCCTGCCTTCTGCGCACGCTCCGAGCGTGGATGTGATGATGACCCATGATACCGGGCACGTGGTTCTCTGGCACAAAGGGGGAGACTGGATCAGGGTGGAGGAGATCACAGTCATCATAGGGAATGACCGGGATCTCCGGAAGAAGTATACGTCCAAGGATCCTGCATTCCATCTTGTACCCCCCAAAGACGTCTTCGATCTCGGGAGCAATATCACGATTGACTACCCGGCGGGTCTGACCGGTGATGAGACCGTGAGCCTTGTTACGCCGGGTTCACAGGTCTTTTCCGGGAGGCTGAGGATATGAAGGACGATGCTGTTGCCCCTGTGGTCGCTGCCATGCTCCTCCTCGTTGTTCTCGTCACGATCTTTTCAGCATGGAATGCCATCGTTCTCCCGTCCATGAAAGCCCAGGATGAGATGGTGCATCTGCATTCCGTAGAGGAATCGTTTGCAAAATTCTCATCCGACATTGATGCTGCCGCTGCCTTTGGAAGAAATATACGATTATCCGAACATGTGAATCTCGGGGGAGGGGAAATTGCTTTTAATTCTCTGAAATCCGGCGGGATGCTCCGGACTGCTACCGAGGACGCCGGGTATGTGGATGTAGCCATTACAACAGCAGGCGGGACACCAGAAACCGCAACATTCAGGCTTGCGAATTATTCCTACCGGCCGGTGGGAAACTTCTGGCAGGACCAGGGGTACGACTGGTCGTACGGGTACATCAACGTGACCAAAGGAGCCACAACAACTCCGCTTGAATACGCGGATATGAACAGCATCCCATTTGGCCTTGCAGGTTCGCTTGTTGGTTTTGAACCGGTCCACTCCGGTGCGGACCCGGCCAGATGTTCCGGCGTTATTGTCCTGGTGACAAATATCACGGCGGACAGCCTCCATTCCTTTGCTAGCGGGAACGGGATCGGGACACTGGCGCTGAACAGCTCAACGCAGTCCCGGCAATTTGCCCGGGTGACGAACATCCGCATATCTGCCAATGAGAAGACTCCTGCAGGGTTCCGTTCTGCCCTCCGGAATTCCACGGACCGCATGGGAATGGATCTTGCCAGGCAATGCTCGAATGTGGTTGTGCAGAATAGTACACCCAATATCATCGATCTCCAGATCGATGCCTCACCGGAAGTTACCGTGATCCGGAAGATAACGGAGATACGGATCGGGACCGGCTGATATCCCGGACAAGTACTAAGCCGGTCTGCAACAGCATCGATCCAACAAAATCCTTTTTTTCAATAACCGCTCTGCCGGGGCTGACACGGACATTGATGAAGGATCATGGTGTGAAAAAAAATCCGTCGTGAAAATGCAACGGGTTCTTTGGAATTGCTTTTTGTTCTCTGTTTTTCCGGATAATAATCCAGAACCCGGAATCATCGTTGATGATCCGGTAATCGCTGATCCCTGCAGATTCCACCGAATCTGCAATCTCCTCGGGTTGTATCCTGCGGAACCGGATCCGGTCAGGGCAATCCGGATCACGGGATATCCCATTTGCTTTCATGATGACCAGCACTTCATTCCGGATCCGTGCGCTGCCATATCCCCCGCCAATATAGGCCGTACCGCCCTGCTTGAGAACCCGGTAGATCTCCCGGAACGCGGCCGGAAGATCGGTCCAGGAGTGGTACGATCCCCGGCTGACTACGAGATCGAACGTGCCATCGTCTGCCGGGATTGCATGGACATCCCCGAGGACCGGCACGACCCGGTCTTCCAGGTGGTTTTTCCGGATATTCTTTTCTGCAAGAGCGATCATCCCCGGCGAGCAGTCCAGCGCGGTCACCCGGAGGTTCGAGAGCAGGGCAAGGGCAAGGGCCAGCGGGGCCGGCCCTGATCCTAGATCGAGACAGGTGCCGCTTGTGATCCCGGTCCGTTCGAGAACCTGGTCGGCGATGACGGGATAGATGGAGGCAACTATCATCCGGGTGAATTCATCGTATTGCCGGACATCTTCCAGCAGTCTCCACGAGGGATCGGGTGTATCTGCCATGGGATAGTGGTGCCGCGAACCTGAGCGATGGGGATCCTGGTGCCTGTATTTATTGTCCAGCTGATCTTTTACGAGATGAGAGAAAAAGAAAAAATTGAGGAGTCTTCTCACGCAGTGATGGTGACCTTGGCACGGTGTATGCGGTTGCCGGACGGGTCCACCAGGTCCAGGTAGAAGTACTTGCCAATATTCGCCGGGTTGCTGAATGCATAGGCAGCAAAATACTGGGCCTTCGATTCAGAATCAAGTCCCCAGTTGACACGGGCATTTGCATTCACGCCGGGGAAACTGGTAATAATTCCCCAGTAGGTTTTCCCACTCTTCGTCTGTTCTCCGAGAGTCTTTGCCCACGGGGTTGCATTTATATCAGTACTACTGACGTAGTCAGTACAATTGCTTTTTGCGATGGTCAGGGTATCCCCAACGATAAACGACGATTTGTTGTAGAATCCGCTGCCGGGGAAAGTGACCGGTTGATTGACACCATCTTTATTGAACAGGATGATCGTCTTGTCAATGGGCCAGGCGAACTTGGCTGCATCCGCCCCGAAGAGTTCGGACGGGGTTGTTCTGAACTGGACTTCGGAAAGCGCAACCGGGTCGCCGCTCACGTGAATAATTTTCATCCCGTCTGTCTGACTGTAGGTTCCTTCGATGATCGCTTTCGGCGCCTGTTTTGTCGAGCCGGTCAGTCCGCCGGCATAAGCGGTGACGACTGCTGCAATGACGACCGTGACAACCAGCATCAGCATGATGCCGACGACCGGCGAGATTGCTTTATCGTTCCGGAATTTCTTATAAGTTACCATATCAGCTCACCACCACATCCTTATCGAAGATGGCTGTACTAGTGGGAACATACACCATCTTGACGTTCACCGTGTTGCCGGGCAATAAGGTTTGCCAGCCACTACCAAGGACTGCCTGCATTCCATCTGTACCAGTCCAATCAGCGGTATACGAACCCTGGGTTGTGAGCCCGTATCCCGAAGTACCGGGGATGCTCATAACTCCTCCTGACTGACCGGCAGGATAGGCGTACATAACCGTACCGCCAAGGAGCGTGTATTTTCCGAACTGCTGCCCAGGCTTACTCGGTACTCCTGTGTTCATTTCCGAGACTCCCGGACCAGCTCCCCATGGTGCAACTCCACCGGTAGCGGGGAATCCCCCTGCAGTCCATCCGACGATATTTGTAGATCCAGTTACACTTGCACCGCCGGTTACACCCGCGTTATTTGTCCACGATGTGACCAGTTTCAGGTCTTTCGTTGGGATCGGGTCGGAGACCGAGGTTACTGTTGCCTCAAAAACACTCGATGCATAGAGACCGGTGTTCTTGATCTTCACATCCATTCCAATTGTAGGGGTCTTCGCCGACTTACTACCCATAAGATCGCCGGAGAACCCGCTCACCACCGCCGCGATGATGACGGTTACAACCAGCATCAGCATGATGCCGATGACCGGTGAGATTGCGTCTTCGCCGTTTTTTTTCAGAATTCGTTCCAGATGATTCATAGAGATTCCTCTTGCTCATTACTCATGAGGCGTGTCATGACGGAGCACGAGCGGCAGCCTGCCGGCTGCAAACCTGTCCTGCCATGCCAATTCCTTATTTTTTTAAATTAAAGTATTTAACAAGATCTATTTGTTAATGCTTTAGCATTAATCTCGTACCAATTATCCACAAAAATTCCTGATGGACAAGAATGGATGATCCTGAGAGCAATGAGAGGTTTTTTTTAGAGACTCCCTTCATTCCGGCGGAGCCGGTTTCCCAAACCAGGCATCGCTTTCCCGTGCAGCATCCACGAGCCGGGCGGTGTAAGCATGAGACGGCCGGTTCAGGACCTCCCGGGTATGACCGTATTCCACCACCCTTCCTTGGTGCAGGACCGCAACCTGGTCGCTCATCTGCCCGATGAGCTGCAGATCGTGGGAAATGAAGAGCATAGTGAGATTCATTCTCCGCTTGAGCACCTGGATGAGGCTTAATATCTGGGCCTGGACGGACAGGTCGAGCGCAGCGGTAGGCTCGTCCAGGACAAGGAACTCCGGTTCCAGGGCAAGGGCGCGGGCAAGGGCAGCCCGCTGCTTCTGGCCACCGGAGAGTTCGAAGGGGCGGCGGCCGGCAAGTTCCGGTTGCAGGCCGACCATCTCGAAGAGGGCGGCGGTCCGGTCGGCCATCTCACTCCGGTCGGCCCGGTGCCAGATGAGAAGCGGTTCGGCAATGGATGCGCCGATGCTCAGGCGCGGGTCCAGCGCGGTATCGGGATCCTGGAAAACAATCTGCATCCGGGGCCGGAGCTGCCGCATGGCGGATTTTCCAAGCGCGAAGAGATCGGATCCTTCGAACAGGACCCGGCCGGCGCTTGGCTCCGCAAGCCGGATCATGATCCGGCCAAGCGTGGACTTCCCGCTGCCGCTCTCCCCGACCAGTCCCAGGGTCTCGCCTTTTTTTATGGTAAGGGACACGTTTTCCAGGACCCGGGCCTCTCTCTTCCGGAAGAAGCCCGAGGTATAACTCTTCGAGACCTGTTCGAGTTCAATCATACCGGAAACACCTCACCTGCCGGTCCTTTCCGGCAGTTCTCAGGAGCGGGTGATTGCTTTTGCACCGATCCGTTGCACAGCTGCATCGCGGGTAAAACCGGCAGCCTGCCGGAAATGCTCCCGGCGGGGGACTAATGCCGGGGATCGGGTGGAACCCGGCCGAGGGCAACGATGCGATAAGGCCCTGGGTATACGGGTGCAGGGGCAGTGCGAACACCTCGCGGGTTGGTCCGTACTCCACGATCTCACCCGAGTACATGACGGCAGTCAGGGATGCCAGGGCCGACGCCGTCCCTAGGTCATGGGTGATCAGGAGGAGCGTTCGTTTATCGAGTACTTTTTTCAGAAGGGCAAGGATCTGGGCTTTTACCAGGGGATCGAGGCCTGAGGTAGGCTCATCGGCAATGATCAGATCCGGGTTGCACGCAAGAGCGATTGCGATCATGACGCGTTCCCGCATACCCCCGGAGAACTGGTGCGGGTATTTCTTCATATCCTGTTCGGGATGGATAAACCCGAGATCATCCAGCAGGCGGACTGTCTCCTGCTGGTTCTTGTCCCTTGCACAACATGTATGAATGGTGAGGGATTCGCCGATCTGGTCGCCAATCGTAACAACCGGGTTGAGGGATGACGGGGAGTTCTGGGAGATCATGGCAATCCCTTTCCCCCGAATCTGCTGCATTCCGGTCTCGGAGACCTGCAGGAGATCCCTGCCGTCATACCGGATCGATCCGGAGACGCGGGCATTTGGGGGCAGCAGGCGCATCACCGACATTGCAAAGACGGTCTTGCCGCAGCCCGATTCCCCGATAATGGCAGTCCTCTCTCCCGCAATGAGACGCATGTCGATACTATCGATCACCGGGACGGCGCCGGACCGGGTCTCGAACCTTACTGACAGGTCCTCGACCTCAAGCAGGGTCATAGCAATATTCCTCCTCCCCGTAATGGGTCCCGTCTCATATACGGTTCACCTCAAGGCGGGGGTTGAAAGACTCCTCCATGCTGTAGCCGGCGAGAGCCAGGGCAAGGGAGATCCCGACAACCGCAATGCCAGGCGGAAGTATCCACCACCAGAGGCCTAAGGAAAGTGCCCCGAAGGTATAGGCATTCTGGATCATCGAGCCCCAGTCCACCGTCATGGTATCCCAGAGCCCGATGAAACTCAGTCCCACTCCCATGACGAGAAAATGCTGCGATGAAGAGACGAATTTTGCTGTCACGATCGGCATCAGGTTGGGAAGAAGATGCCGGGACATGATCCGGAGATCTGAAGCTCCGATGGCACGTGCTCCCTCAATAAACGGCGTCTTCGCAAGCGAGAGTGCCGGGGCGCGGATGACCCGGATGCCATGGAGGCTCCCGAGGATTCCCATCAACATACTGACCTGCACGATTCCCGTATTGAAAAATGTGGTCAGAACAATGAGGAGGGGAAAGATGGGGATGGGCATCAGGATATCGATTATCCGGGATGCGATCTCATCGACAAGACCGCCATAATACCCAAGTAAAATTCCCACGCTGGTGCTGATAAGGACGGACAACAGAGCAGCACAGAACCCGAAGAGCAGGGTGATGCGGGCCCCGTACACCAGCTGGGCAAAGATATCCTGGCCCACGTCGTTGGTTCCAAACAGGTGCCCGTCACCCGGGGGCTGGAGAGGATTTCCGGTGATCTCCGTGGGGCCGAGGGGGGCAATCAGCGGGGCGGCAAGTGCGATCCCGATATAGATGAACAGGACTGCAATACTCACCCAGAAGAGGATCTTCCTATTCATCGTTCCCCATCCTGATCCGCGGATCGATCATGGAGGCGAGGATGTCGGCCAGCAGCATTGCGCCGATGGTAAACAGGGCATCCAGAAGGAAGATCCCCTCAAGCAACGGCAAATCCCGCATCCTTAAGGCCTCGGTGGTCAAGAATCCAATTCCAGGCCAGGAAAACACCGTTTCAATGAATATGTTTCCCGTGATGATCGCAGCGCACTGGAATGAGGCAATAGTTATCATCGGGAGGAGTGCATTTTTCAGCGCATGCCGCCAGAGGACCGCCCGCTCGTCCAGCCCTTTTGCCCGGGCAGTCGTGATATAATCCTCCCCGATGACTGCGATCATCGAGTTACGCATCACGTAGTAATTCCCGGTGGCGATGAAAAGTGTCATAAGCGCGATGGGCAGGATCGCATGGTAAAGCAAGTCCGGAATACTGAGGCCGGTTGACAGTATCCCGATACTGCTGTATCCCCCGAGAGGAAACCACTGGAGGTAAAAGGAAAAGATCATGACCGCCATGATCGCCCACCAGAACTCGGGGATTGCGCGGATCACGATCATGATGTTGAAGAGTGCGAGATCCTTCCGGCTGCCGGATCGCCATCCCGACCATGCACCCATCACCGTGCCGATAAGGATCCCAAGAATCGTGGATGGCAGAAGAAGTACAAGCGACCAGCTGAGTTTCTCCACGATCAGAGAGAAGACCGGCAGGCCGTACGCGTAGGAGTAACCCCACTGACCGTGGAATATGTTGATGATGTAGAGAACGTACTGGTCGGAGAGTGGAAGGTTGAGCCCGAACTGCTGGTAGAACTGTTCGACAGCCTCTTTAGGCACCTTATTGGTGAGCCAGAGCAGGTAGTTGGTGATATAATCCCCCGGCATGAGGTGAAGGAGAAAAAAGGTGAGGGTTATGCAGACAAGAAACGACAGCCCGCTGAAACAGAGCCGCCGTATAAGATACTGTCCGCTGATCATGCTCAGATCACTCGAAAATTCTTTCCGCAATTTTCAGGAGGTCTATCTGCCTGTGAACAAAACCTGAATGAAAATACGGACCGACAGGTTCTTTGAGGCAACCGGGATTATTTGCGCTGCGGAAAAAAAAGGGATGCATGCTTCTTTAGGTCCTGAAACGTTAGGATGTCTGGACCGGGGTCAGATTCTCAAGCACGTTTGGGTTGAGGATACTGTAATACCCCGGACCAATATCCCAGCCGGTAAACCGGTCGTTCCGGTAGGCAACGATCGTGTCCGTTGTACAGACCGGGACCGTCGGGATGTCCCGGGCAAGGAGATCCTGCATACGGTACCCGAGTTTTTTTATCTCTGCCGGGTCTGACGTGTTCTTCATCTGGCTGACAAGGCTGTTGTATTCCGGATTATTGTAATTGTAATAATTCGTCTCCTGCATGGGTGTCACGGCGAAATCAATGAGAGCATTTGCATTGTCGTGCAGCTGTACTGGGAATGAATCGATGAAGACCGGGTTGGCATTCACTGCTGAGCGGTACCGGGTCTTGTCGTCATAGGTGACGGTATTTATGGTGATTCCCAGTTTTGCCCAGTCATTTTTCAGCACCGTGATCAGTTTCTGGGATGTGCCACTCCCGGTATTGACTCCCGTGTTCTGCTTGCCGCTTCCGCCTTCCCCGCCGGTTGGGATCGTGATCGTGACCGGTTTTTTATCCGGTCCCAGTAGTTTCCCATCACTGCTCTTCGTGAACCCGGCTTCTGCAAGCATCTCCGCTGCTTTTGTCAGGTCATAATCATACATCCCGACATCGGCAGGGTTTACGTAGTCCCCGGCAAGGTCCGGTATCAGGAATGTCGTATTGGTGGGGCTGCCGGTGCCGATGAGGGCACTGATCGTATCCCGGTCTATGGCGTGACTCATTGCACGCCGGAAACCGGAAATGTTGGCAGGGTACTGGTTTGAGTTGAAGGCGATCTCGTACGTAGCCGAATCGCGGATAGTGTAGACACTGATATTTTTCTCCTGCTGCAGGCTCCGTGCCACCGCAGGGGAAATCCCCGACACTACATCAATCTCCCCGTTTTTCAGGGCCAGTACCTGGCTGTCCGGGTTGGTGATGAGCCGCAGCACGACACCGCTGATCTTGGGAACCTTCCCGTGATATGCGTCATTTCTCTTCAGCTGGACATACCCTGGTTCAGCTTTGACAAAGACAAACGGTCCCGTTCCCACGAATTTTGTATCCATATACGTCTGAGGGTCAGTGATATTTTCCCAGAAATGGCGGGGAGCGAACGTGATACCCGGCGTGTGTGAGATCTGGTCGAGGAAACCGGAATAGGATGTTTTGAGTGTAAAGACGGCGGTGTGGTCGTCCGGGCAGTCAATGGACTGGACATCGTTCAGCACGAACCCCAGGGTCAGGTTGTTGGTTTTCATGTAATCCCGGGTAAATTTCACATCTGAGCACGTGAACGCAACACCGTCATTCCATGTTGCGTTTTTTACCAGGTGGAATGTCCAGGTCTTTGCATCCCCGGAAACATCCCAGCTCTCGGCAAGAGCGGGAGTAAACTTCCCGTTAAGATCCTTGTCCACAAGATGTTCGTAGACCGTCGGGGGACTGCTGTCTTTCTTCATGCTGTTCGAATAGGTAATAGACGTCGGGGAATCCACCGGGATAATGACATCCCCGAAAGACAATTGCTGGCTTTTTATCGCAACTCCCGGTGCAGTCCCGGGCAGGGAAGCCCACGCACTCAGGATTAATGCAATGATAATGACGAGGCATACACTGGTGAAGATAATAATCCGATTCCGTGTCTTGTGCAGGTTCTCTTCCATGGGATGTCTCCAAAGCCGTTTTTCAGTTATAACCCATCGATGTCGCAGTTATTTAACTATTTTTGTTTAATTTTGTATAAAAGTAAATATAAATACCAATACTTCAGCAGCCTGTGACTTTTTTACCCGTCGCCTCCATCCCGCTCGTTCTTCCACGTGGATCTCTCGGAGTTCTGGAACGGATCGGAACATTCCTGGCTGCCTATGGGCAATCGGTGCCCCGGCCGTAATAGAAGCGAGAGACGCGGTCTTTCGCGTCCCCTCCGCTGTACCAGCTTAAAAAAAATGATAATTCAGTTCTTGCGGGAAATCAGTTCATAATATCCCGTATCCCCGCACGCAGCGCACAGACCGTCTGATCCCAGGGAGTAATCCGGCACCATCTCGCCGCACTTCGAGCAGGTAACAGACTTCCAGGCTTTCTTCCCTTCAACCTTCACCCGGACCCGTTCAGAGGAAAGGATCGCCCGCCCGGCAGAAAATATCTCATCGAACAGGGGTCCAGTCATCGTCTTCTTGTCAAAGTCGGGGCTGTTCGTAAACCATGTGTAGATGATGGAAAACCGGGAGAGTTTATGGGGATCCACGTACACCCTGACCCCCTCGGCCGTATTCGAATCCGAGGCACGGTTGATCGTCAGCGCAAACTTGCCGATATCGATGATCCGCAACCGGTTGTTCCCGTACGTGCAATGTGCGATGACCTGAAGGGCATCGGGGGCACATTTCTGTGTTTCGCAAATCGCATACAGTTTTTCATCAGAACCAGGAGCAACTCCCAGCAGTTCGAGAGCATAATCGACCATGAAGGCGCCGATGAGAAGACCGGGAGCCGGAAAAGTATGAAACGCGATACACCGGGACAGGTACTCTTTGATTCGGGGATCGACCTGGCAGGCGTCCATGCGGGCATTCAGTTCGTCCGGAGAATATTCCTTGTGAGTTCCAGGGCTGTGTTTGTGGTTGTCCATAGGGTTCCTTCCTGTTGATAATCTGAAATGACCAGCCATGGGCAGAACTTCCATGGACCGGATTTTTTGGAGGCGTATATTTCTGGAGAGGGATGACCCGCTCCATCATGGGATCATGAATTGGATCAGTATTATCAACTTTTTACATTTAACTTTTTACAAAAATCAATTGAATTCTTAAAACTTATATGGATGGACATCCAACAGCAGTGCGATACATATGGGTTCATCAAAAGACGTAATGGCAACCTTTGCAGAGCGGGACATCCGCCAGCGTTTTTCCGAACACGAGGGATGGAATGTTGCACCGGTTGGTGGCGTGAAGTCACCCAATGGATTATACCGGGCCTCCCGTAACCGGGGTTATTATGATGAGATAGCCTTTGTCTCTGTCTCGATCGATCAGGTCCCGCAGGAAGACTGCATCCTGGGACTCGATGCACTCCCCGCGAGCCGGGGATCCCGGGTGAAAAAGTACCTGCTCACCCCCCAGGCAACCGATACCTCATCGATCCCGCCCCATGTTGGCATCATCCTGATGAACGCATTTGCATTTGACAGGGGGGAGCTGGTCTGGCTCACGAAGAAGAAACATGCCCGGAGATTCTCCCAGGAGCAGGCAGTTTCTGCCTGAATTGACCGGCACAAGAAAAGCTGCATCCATGATCACCCGCCACCATCTCGGGCTTGCCCTGATCTGCGGACTCATCGTCACCAGTGCTGTGGTTGGGTTTGATCCGGCCCGGGAACTGGTGATACTGGCAGGTGTCGGTCTCGGGGCCATCCTGCCGGATATCCATATGAAACAACCGAAAAAGACCTGTCCCCTTACGATTGCATGGTATATCATCCAGTTCGGGAAACGGGTATGCGCCCCGGTTCTCTGCAGGATGTACCTGGCAGTCTGGAAAATCCGGATCCCTCCGGACGACAAACGACTGACCCATTCACTCCACGGGATCCTCTTATTCTGGGGAATCCTTGCAGGAATTTCCGGTATCGTATGTATCCTTTCCGGAGGAATTATTCCGGTTTCTGCTGCAACAGGATTCATGTGCGGGCTCCTGATGGGAATGGCATTCCATCTTGCCGAAGATATCTGTACAAGAAAAGGAATCCAGGTTCTCTATCCGTTTGCAAAAACCGACATCCATGGCTCGATTCGTCCCTGCGATACAAGCGACAACCGGATACGCCGTTTCCATATCCAGCACGGGCTGGTTCTTTTTGCATTCCTCTCCCTCCAGACCATCGTTGTCTGGCCGGCATACTGCTATATTCCCTTTGCTCTCCTGGCCATCAGTGCCTGCATCGGCGCCATGGTCTGCCAGTCCGAGATCAGGATCGAGATGGATGGCAGGGCAGATCCCACACACGCAGAGGCGATAGCAGCATGAGCCTGATCTGCTGGAGTTCGGGGGAGTGGCGGCCGGAAAACTCCATGCACTACAATGATCTGGTCCAGACCGTTTTTTTCCCGGTGTATCCGGTCATCGCTCACCAGATCCTCAAACGGGCGGATATCGATTGCGGCCAGTGTCTGGATATCGGCTGCGGCCCGGGAAATCTTTCCCTGTCTCTTGCAACCCTCTCCGATCTCAGGGTCTTTGCCATGGAAAATTCCCGGAACATGTGCCGGATTGCAAAGGAGAACATTCAGAAATACCGGCTTGACGCACGGATCAGACCGGTCTTTGGTCACCCGGAAATGATCCCGTTTGAGGATGCATGCATGGATCTTGTTGTCAGCGGCGGATCGTTCTTCTTCTGGAAGAACCTCTCATTGGGATTTGCCGAATGCAGGCGGGTGCTCCGGCCCGGGGGAATGGCTTACCTCGGGGGTGGTTTTGGCACCGGAGAGCTCCGCGATACCATCGCATCCCGCATGAGATCGCTCGACCCGTCATGGGACACGGCATGTGACGATGTGTACACGAGATGCAATCCCCATCAGGTCAGATCCTCCCTTGCCGCAGCAGGGGTGCTCGATTATCACCTCATCCTGGATGATTCCGGGTACTGGGTCGTATTCACCCGGGAGTAACGGAGCAGCTTTTAGGTCCTCCCGGTGTTCCGGGCCGGTAAAAGGTCCCCTGCGGGATCCGGATCGCCCTGCCGGTCCTCCGGCCGATCTCCCCTCCGGGAAAAAACCCGATCCTGCATCCAATAGGCAATAAAAAGACATTTTTTGGCGACTGGAATGGGTGTTATACGGGCGAAATAAGCCTGATTCAGCCGCATTTCAAAATCGGTGTGCTGTAATTCGCGAAAAAACGCGACCCTCCAAAAACGGGTCTTACAAACAGGGCTCCGATTGGCAAACGGCGCGATTTAAGAGGATATTTTGGTAAGGGGATGACAGGTCCGGCATGCCTGAAAAATACAGGACCGGTATCCCCGTCGCATTGTCGGTATCTGTTAAAATTCTTCACGGGAAGAATCAACCCCCGGCCAGTTTGTCAACCACATATATTTAACAAAGATTTTTTATTCATTAACAAATTATGTTAACTGTGAGCATATGGGTATCTGCACTGACATCATGCACGATTTCGTATTGCAGGAGATCAACCGACTCTATTCCAGCTCCGATGGCTGGAAGATAAATCCCCGTAAGAAGGGGGCCGGCTACGACACCATCGTCATCGCGCAGCGCATGAACAGCGGGTACCGGGAGATTGTCCGGATCCTGGTCACGTTCAAAAAAGAAGTCACGCTCGATATGATAGACGAGCTTATCCGTCCCGAGCCCGTACTCGATGGCACCATTCCCCGCTATGATTACGCCGTCATCGTTCCGGGCAATGCGGATACTTCCACGTTGCCAAAAGATCTCAAACTATACACCATGAAATCCTTTGCTTTCGATGGCAAGGAACTGACCTGGGTTAAAAAACCGGTCCGGAAGGTTAACTTGGAAAACAAATGATTGCAGGGTAATAATCCTGCATTTTTTTCGCGTGCTAAGCTTTATTTATTCCGGTAATAGTTCATCGACCCGCAGGCAGCACACCGGTCCCCTTCCATAAGATAATCCGGTATGCTCTCCCCGCAGATCGTGCAGGTGACCGAAGTCCATTTCTTCTTCTTGTTCACCGGCACCACCACCCGTTCATAGGAAAGGATCTGCCGTCCGGCACTGAAGATCTCGTCAAAAAGTTTCCCTTTCATGGTCTTTTTGTCATAGGCCGGGCTGTTGGCATACCAGATATCGATCGTGGGATATTTTTTCAGTTTCTCTAAATCGACATATACCCTGACGGCATCGGCAGTCGGATTTTCAGTGGGGGCATTTATGGTTATGGCAAATTTCCCGATGGGCACAATCTTCAGCCGGTTGTTCCCGGTGGTGATATGGGCCAGCACCTGCAGGGCATCGGGGAGGCATTTGGGTGTTTCGCAGACCCCGTAGAGTTTCTGGCCGGGTGTGGCACCGAGCAGTTCCAGGGCATAATCCACCATGAACGCACCGATAAGTACGCCCGGGGCCGGATAGGTATGGAATTCCGCGAGCCTGAGGATCTCTTCCTGGAGCTGCGGCCGTACACCGCCCCGTTCCATACTGGCTGTCAGTGCTTCCGTAGTCTCTTCATGGGGGCCTGTTTGCATGATCACCGGTTGATATACCATCCGATAAACATTTTGTGAAAGTAAAATAGCAGCTGCTAAACCGGACCGGTTCTCGCGTTCAGCCCGGAGTATCCCGCTGCCCCATGCCGTACCGTGCAGGAAAATTGCAGGCAGCCAGAATATCTTCCCCTGTCACTGCACGGTTCTCCTGCACCGAGCCGGCAAGGCCTGAAAGAGAGATGATGGTGACAGGGATAGCCATCCCGAACCCGGCAATGGAAGGAACCGCAGGAAAATCCCCGCTGATATACTCCCGCACGCTCCCCCGGTCCACCATGATTCCCATCTGCCCGAGCCGCGCTGCCACCCGGCCGGGAGGCATCATCCCTGCAAAGGCCCGGGTGAGATCCACAACCGGCGATCCTATCCGGGTCTTCGGATAAAACGGCCCCTCCGGAACAACGATCTTCCCGCAGGAGCTGCAGTAGGATCTCTGGAGGATCACTTCAACCGGGATCTCTTCTCCTTCTTCGCGCAGGACAGCGAACCGTCTCTTTCTCGAATCATAGCCGGACAGGGTACCGCCACAGGCAGGGCAGGCGCCGTAGACAGAGTATTTCGTTTTGTCGCAGGCCAGGAGCGCAGTATGAACAATCTCGGTGAGCATGGGAGGCAGGGAACGGATCTTCATGACGATGACCCCCGGGGACAGGGAAGAATTTTGCGCGGATGCGTCTTTGGATCGATCTTCTTCTCACTGTTTGCTGCCAGAGCTGATATTGAATCCGGATAACCCCCAACTAATCTCCAATTATTGGATATTTTTCATAATGTATAAATACGGTGTTTACAGAGATCAACAATCAAGCAGAATTGGTTAACCAGTTTTGCAGATATCAAACACCAGAGGTGTGTGTACGGGGAACTATCCATTTTTGGCAGGTTCCCCCGTGATGTTTTGGTGATAGACAATGGAAGATATGAAAAATGCTCTAAAGTATACAGCAACGACCTGTCCGTACTGCGGTGTGGGCTGCGGCCTGAACCTCGTATCCAGGGGTAACACGCTCATTGGCGTTGAACCGTACAAGCGGTCCCCGATCAACGAGGGCAAGCTCTGCCCGAAGGGTGCAACCTGCTGGGAGACTGTCCAGAAGCCGGGCCGTCTGACCAAGCCCCTGATCAAGAAGGGCGACAAGTTCGAGGAAGCCTCCTGGGACGAAGCCATTGAACTGGTCACAAAGAAGTTCAAGGAAGTCTCCGACAAGCTCGGCCCCCGCGCCCTTGGTTTCCATACCTCGTGCCGGACCGTCAACGAGGACTGCTATGCCCTGCAGAAGTGGGCACGGGTCGCGTTCCAGACCAACAACGTTGACAACTGCGCCCGTATCTGCCACGGGCCGTCCGTTGCAGGCCTCTCGCTCTCGTTCGGGTCCGGTGCAGCCACCAACCCGTTCGAGGATGTCCTGAACTCCGACCTCATCGTGATGTGGGGCTCCAATGCAGTCGAGGCCCACCCGCTGGCCGGCCGCCGCGTCATGCAGGCCAAGAAGAAAGGAATCCCAATTGTTGTCGTAGACCCACGTTACAGCCCGACAGCACGGCTTGCCGACAAGTACATCCGGTTCAACCCCTCGACCCACATTGCGCTTGCCAACAACATGATGTACTACATCATCAAGGAAGGCCTCGAGGACAAGGAGTACATCAAGGAGCGGACAAAAGGCTTCGACGACCTCAAGAAGACGGTCGAGAAGTATGCTGACGCCACCAGTATCCACGGTGTCCCGCAGGAGACCGTCCTGGAGTTCGCCCGCCAGTATGCGAAGGCAAAGAACGCGGTCATCATCTACTGCCTCGGCATCACCGAGCTCACCACCGGTACCGACAATGTCCGGTCCATGGGCAACCTCGCGCTCCTGACCGGCAATGTCGGACGCCCCGGTGTGGGTGTCAACCCGCTCCGCGGCCAGAACAACGTGCAGGGTGCCTGCGACATGGGTGCATACCCGAACGTCTTCTCCGGCTACCAGGCCGTTGCCGTTCCCGAGAACCGGGCCAAGATGGAGAAGGCCTGGTTCATGAAGGAAGGATCACTGCCCGACTGGTACGGCGTGACCTTAACCGAACAGATCACCCAGTGCGGCGACCCGATCAAGGCGATGTACATCCTTGGCCTGAACCCGGTCGTCTCCTACCCGGACTCGAACCATGTCCGGAGATCCCTCGAGAAGCTTGACTTCCTCGTTATCCAGGATATCTACTGGAACGAGAGCTGCGAGTACGCGGATGTTGTCCTGCCCGGCACCTGCTTTGCCGAGAAGGATGGGACGTTCACGAGCGGCGAGCGCCGTGTCAACCGTGTCCGGAAGGCCGTTGACGGTCCCGGCGAGTCGAAGTACGACTGGGAGATCATCGGCATGATGGCGAAGAAGATGGGCCTCAAGGGCTTTGACTGGAAGACCGCCCAGGACGTCTGGGACGACATGCGCTCGGTCACCCCGGGCCAGTTCGGCGTAACCTACGAGAAGATGGAGAAGCCCGAGTCGGTCCACTGGCCGTGCCCGACCATCGAGCACCCGGGAACGCCCATCCTCCACATCGGCAAATTCTCTGCAGCGGATGGCAAGGGCACCATGTTCGGCCTCGAGTACCGCCCGCCCGCGGAAGTCGCCGATGCCGAGTACCCGTACACCCTGATGACAGGGCGTATCATCTTCCACTACCACACACGGACCCAGACCGGCCGGAGCCCGACCCTGCATAACGATGTGCCGGAGAACTACATGCAGATGAACACGCAGGATGCAAAAGAACTCGGCATCAAACCGTACGAGAAGGTCAAGGTGACAAGCCGCCGGGGCGAATCCATCGCCATTGCACGCGTGACCGATGACGTGGGCCCGAAAGTGCTGTTCATGCCCATGCACTTTGTCCACGGTGCCAACGACCTCACCAACACCGCGCTCGACCCGCTCTCCAAGATGCCCGAGCTCAAGCACTGTGCGGTCAAGGTCGAGAAGATCACGGGGGCCTGAACCATGTCAAAGAAAGGCGATATGCTCTATGCCTGGACAAATGACGCAGAGATCCAGAAGAAGGCCGAACTCGGTGGCGCAGTAACCGCGCTTTGGAAGTTTGCGCTCGAGACGAAAATGGTCGACGCCGTCCTTGCCGTAACCAAGGGTGTTGACCTGTACGATGCCGTCCCGGTCCTCATCACCGACCCCAAGGACATTGCAAAGACCGCCGGTTCGCTCCACTGCGGAACCCTCCTCATGCCCAAGCTCATCAAGAAGTACCTGGATGGTGCAAAGGACAAGAAGATCGGTGTTACTGTCAAGGGCTGCGATGCCATGGGGTTCTATGAACTGGCCAAGCGCAAGCAGATCAACCTTGACAACATCGTCATGATCGGCGTCAACTGCGGGGGATCGGTCAGCCCGGTCATTGCCCGCAAGATGATCCGGGAGAAGTACGATGTCGACCCCGAGAAGGTCCACAAGGAAGAGATCGACAAGGGCCAGTTCATCATCGAGTACGAGGGAGGCCACAAGGGCATCTCCGTCGACGAGCTCGAAGAGGCAGGTTTTGGCCGCCGCTCGAACTGCCGCCGCTGCAAGATGAAGATCCCGCGGCAGGCAGACCTTGCCTGCGGCAACTGGGGAGTCATCGGCCCCAAGGCCGGAAAAGCAACCTTTATTGAGGTCTGCTCCGAGAAGGGTGCAGCACTCATTGACGGTGCCGTCAAGAAAGGCATCCTCGCAACCGAGGCAGCAAACCCCAAGGGTCTTGAGATCCGCGGAAAGGTCGAGGGCGCGATGCTCAAGCTCGGCGACAAGTGGCGCAAGCATGACTTCGAGGCACTCGGCGAGGGCAAGGACCGCCTGAAGAAGATCTTGAGCGAGACCTCCCGGTGCATCAAGTGCTACCAGTGCATCGATGTCTGCCCGATCTGCTACTGCGTTGACTGCACGACCAAGAACCCGGCCATGGTTCCCCCGGGCGAACTGCCGGTCAACTTCATGTTCCACCTGATCCGGTACTCCCACATTGCCGACTCCTGCGTGAACTGCGGGCAGTGCGAGGAAGTCTGTGCCGCGGAGATCCCAAACGCCCTCATTATGCACTCCCAGCAGGTTGAGCTTGAGAAGATGTTCGGCCACGTGCCGGGCGTCAACATGGAACTCCCGCTCATGGCGTATGCCGAGGAGAAAGAGGAGCGTGCGCGGCTCAACAACACGGGAAGCGACCTGATCTACCAGAATGTATTCAACCCGGTTCCCCGGAAATAATCACATAAAAATTTTTGTGGAGGTGTATGTATGAAGACAGAAGATGCAAAAAAGATCATCTCAACGGCTATCGACAGGGAAGTTGAAGCCTACACGTTTTACCGGACCCTTGCGGACAAGGTAAAGGACAAGAACTTAAAGGACCTCTTCGATGAGCTTGCAGGTGAGGAGAAGAAGCACCGCGAGTTCCTCCAGGCGTTCTTGACAAAAGACGCAAGCAAGATGAAATTTGCTGCCGGCCATGACTACAAGGTCGGGGATGCACTCCCGTCGCCGAAGCTGACAACGGACTTAAAGCCGCTCGACGGCCTGGTCCTTGCCATCAAGAAGGAACTTGAGGCCATGCAGATGTACACCCAGCTTGCAAATGCAGCTGCAGACCTGGAGACCCAGCTGCTCTTCACCCAGCTCGCCAACATGGAGAGAGGGCACAAGGCACGGCTCGAGGACATCTACACCAACATGGCGTTCCCTGAGACCTGGTGGTAACAGGGTTCCTGATCGCCCGGTGCTCTATCCCGCACCCGGGCACTCTTTTTTTATCAATCTGAATGCGCCGGCAGCAGGGAGCGAATGAAAGACTTTACCCCGGGGTTCAGGGAGACCCGGTGGGAGGGGCGAGGGGCGCAAGCATCTTTCGGGCATCCAGCATCCGGAGGGTTCCGGTGAGGCTGAGATCATACCCGCCCGTTTTCTCAAGGATCTCATGGAACTGCGGGGACCGGATTATCGACAGGAGCATCCCGATCCGGCTGTCGCTTAACAGTTCCTGCCGTACAGCAAGTTCATAGTCCTCGTGTGCGACCGGGACGAACCGGAGCCCGCTTGTACGGGCAATACTCGATGTGCAGATACCGGCATCGGCAAACCCGTTCCGGATTGCGGCTGCTACTGCCGGCGGGCCATGAACCACCTGCAGGTAGCCGTTCACAAGGGAAGGATCGATGCCTTCGGCGGAAAGCAGCGTGTCGAGAACCGTCCGGGAGGGGGTCTCTTTCCGGGTATTGATGAACCGGGCACGCGTGAGATCTTTTATGCCCAGGCCATCGCGGGAGGCGATACCGACTTCAACGGTGGCTATGTGGATGAACGCCAGAGCGCCCGACTCCGGGTATTGCATAAGGGGCGGGTACGAAGCAGGCGATTGTGCAGGCAGGACCAGCGGCGCCGCATGGCAGCTGCAGCTGATAAGTGCCTGGAGTCCTGCGGTGTTGCCGGGATTGGTGGCATGGAGGAAGAGGCCTTTGTCATGGGCAAGCCCCGCGAGCTCCTCAAGGGCCGGATCGATCGAGCCCGTCAGGATAAGGGTCCGGTCTATGCTCCCGGGATCGGTGGTCAGCATCACTTCCCGTTCGGTTCCCGCCTCGTACCCTTCAACCGGGGCAGGGATATGGGTGTACCCGTTGGCTTTCACGGTCGCCATCTGGGCAAATGCCCCCTTCCCATGGGGAGTCCCGATGTATTTCGTTCCCACCCGGCCGACAAATATCGGGACGAACTCGTCGAACCCGATGTCCGAGGTGAGCGGCTGGGCCAGGCGGACGGTGACCGGGTAACGGGGTGCGGGGGCAAATCCCCAGGATTCGAGCAGGGGTGCGGCGAATTCCCGGAGAACCGTCTGGGCCGCGAGCGGGTAGCCCGGCAGGCCAAGAACCGGTTTATCCTTGATCCTGCCAAGCATGACTGGTTTGCCGGGCTTGACTGCCACCCCGTGGAAGATCAGCTCCCCGAGCGAGCGGATCACACTCTCGGTGAAGTCCCGGGTACCGGCGGAAGAGCCGGCAGAGATGAGGACGAGATCGTTCTCGTTTGTGGCAGTGCGCAGGGTATCGCGGATGATGTCCGGCTCATCGGGAACGATCGGGTAGCGGGTGCAGCAGGCCCCCATCTGCGAGAGGAAGACCTCGGCCATGACCGTGTTGCTCTCCACCACCTGGCCGGGCCCCGGCCGGACCCCGAACGGGACGAGTTCGCTGCCGGTGGGGATGATCCCGATCCGGACTGCCAGGACTTCGATGGTTGTGATCCCGTACGTGACCAGCGCCCCGATATCGAAGGGCCGTATCAGGTGCCCTTTCGGGACGACAAGCTTGTTCTCCTTGATATCTTCCCCGGCGGGACGGACATGCTGCCAGGGCACTGCGGAGCGGCGGATCTGGATTTGACCGTCGGTCTCCCAGACATCTTCGATCATGATGACCGCATCGAACCCCGGCGGTACGATGTTGCCGGTGTTTGCCCGGGTGAAATGCTCAAGGGTTACCGGATGCTGGTCGCTTGCACCGATGGTGTCCCTGCTCCGGACCGCGATGCCGTCCATTGCAGAGATATTCACTTCAGGAACGGAATATCTGGCAAAGACCGGCTTTGCAACAACCCTCCCGACCGCATTGACCACCGGCACTTTTTCCGTACGCCCCGGGTGGGCAAATGATCCTTTCAGCAGGGCGAGAGCTTCCTCAAGGGAGCGGAGTTCAAGGTAGCGTTTTACCATGGGCTGGGATGCGAGTGTAAACGGGTGTTCATTCTGCGGCCTTACCTCTCCTTCCGGGATAGCGATAAAAAAATGTACTTGTGGATTGAGTCAACTGAAAACAATTTATGGCCCTGTTCATGAATAAACGATTCGTTTTGACCAGTCACAAAAAATAATAGGGGAGAGAAGGGAGACTGGCCGACCCCATCAAACCCGGGTCAGAGGGCGACGTTCTCCTGGACCGAGCCCACGGCAGCCAGGTAGACCGGCCACTGGGTCTCCGGGTCGAGCTTGGCGAGCGTTGTTACCAGTTCATCGTGGAAGAGATCTATCGGGGCAACCTGGAGTCCGAGTCCCGCGGCTGCCAGGATCAGGCTCTGGCAGACATGTCCGGCCTCGATCAGTGCGCTCCGGTAACCCCGGTTCCCTACGGCCCAGACCGTACGGTAGGGGATTGCCACCCAGAGGAAGGTGACCGCAGCCCGGGTCGTGAGCTTGAAGTTCAGGCTCGCGGTGCTCATCTCCAGGGTAATGCCGGTGTCGATGCGTTCGGCCACGATGCTGTGGGATTTCGGGAGATACCGGTACAGCCCGGTCTCCAGCCCTTCCACCTCACCTGCGACAAAATAGGTCTCCAGCGGGTTCCGCGAGCCGCTTGAGGGCGAGTTGCGGATCTCGATCGTCTCTGCCACGATCTTCCTGAACCCCTGGGTACACCAGAGCAGGTAAGACAGCTGCTTCAGGTCCATAGATGAGCGGGGGAAGAACCCGACGGGTTCATAGCTTTCGATGGCTTTCCTGACCGGTATATCGGGGAGCTTGATCCGTTTCGGGCTGGGGAGCTTGATCACCGTCTGCCCTTTTTTAACCGGGAGCTCGTGGGGGGGTTCCGGGACACGGAGGACAAGGTCGACCGTGGAATAATCCGGACACCGGGTTCCATTGATGAAATCGTTTCCAACTTTGTTCATAGGGTCACACCTGCAAGAGAAATTTTGTTGTTGCCCCGAAAAATCCGTTCGGATTTCCCGTTCTTCCGGTTCCCGTGAACCGGCCGAAAAAAAGAGGTTTGTCCTTTACGGACGGCATTGATGTGATGCGAAGGGGGGTTCATGCCGCCGCTTTCAGGTACAGATTCGCGTACACGATCTGGCCCTTGCTCTTCCCGTGGCGTTCTCCAAGGTCGCCGATGTAGTGGTCGAAGGTATATTTGCCACCATCGACTTCCTTCTCGACCGTGCCGATCTTCTGGTACCCGGGCAGCATGAACTTGATCTTGCCGAGCACGTACATCTCGCCCTTGACCATCTGGCCGCCAACGCGTCCCTCGACATCGCCCTTGATGATGACGGTTCCGCCCTCGGCATGGGTGGAGACGTGGATGAACGCATCCTTCTCGATGATGATGGTCCCGCCAAGCATGGCGGTGCCGATATCATTGCCGGCACTGCCCTTGATCCGGATGAGGCCGCCTTTCATGCCTCTCCAGTCGCCGCGGTAGGCGCAGCCGACATGGTTCTTGGCATCGCCGTCAACGAGGAGCTCCCCGCCCTGCATCTGGATCCCGGTGAACGAGTCAACGTTCCCCTTGATGTGGATCCTGCCGCCCTTCATCCAGCCGCCGACATACATGTCGGCATTGCCGTTGACGGTGACCGATCCTGCAGTCATCTTGGAGCCGATATACTTGATTCGGGAACAGTCGCCGGTGATCACGATATCGGTGTCGGCAGCAGTCTCGCCGCCGTTTCCCGAGACTTCAAAGAAGTCCCCGAGTTTTAAGACGAACTTGCCTTCGTGTCCCGGGAGCTCTGAGATCTCCTTTGCGGTCTTTTTTGCGAATGCATCGGGGGTGATGCTGTAGCCCTCGAACATGAGTTCGGGGACCTTGATGGGTTTTAATGTTACCGTTGCCATGATCCCTCAGGCCTCCACATTCACGTCAATGACAGACTGGTGCGGGGCAAGGTATTCCCGGACCGGGTAGTTGCTGATATCGACCGTGTAGGTTCCCTGGTGGAATGCCTGGCTGACATCCCGGGTGACCTGCGGGTTTGAGGGCATCTTGACCTTGACCCAGACCGTCTTCTTGTGGCCGTGGCTGACAACTTCGCCATCCCTGACAACGATCTCGCCATCCTTGATGAAACAGACTGCCCGCTGGAATGCAGTCTCGATCTTCTCGGCGTCGCCTGGCAGGTTCTTGTAGTTGAGGTCGAAGATCGAGACATCCCCGTTCATGCCGGGTGCGAGACCTCCGTAGGTGCCGGAGAGGCCGAGGCTCTTTGCCGGGCCGGACCGGGTCATCTGGGCGATCTCGTAGAGCGAGAGTTCGCGATCGATTCCATGGATATAGGTTGCATTGATGACCTTGTCGGTGTTCTTCATGGAGGCAAGGGTTGCCTCGCGGGCTTTCCTGCTCATGAGCCACTTGATGATGCGGGGGTACCTTGTGAACGGTCCTGCGTTCGGGTGGTCGGTGGTGAGGAAGCAGCGGTCCATGTCCTTTGCAAAGAGGGCGAGTTCCAGACCGGTTGCCCACTGGATGGCATTGGGCAGGACGTCCTTGTCATAGATGTAGGGGACGATACCTGCGGCAGTCTCCATCTCGACATCGACATTGGTCCACTTGAGGTGGTTGAGGCCGTGGAGGTGGTGCTCGAACGGGCCGTCCGCGGTCATCGTTGTGGTCTCGTCCAGCGTTACGCAGCCGAGATCGAAGGTGATGTTCTTCTGCCTGTTGATGTAGTCCATGACTTCCTTTGACTTGGAGCAGAAGTCCTTCCAGCCTTCCCCGCCGTACGAGTGGAACTGGAGGTGGGTGGAGTGCATGACCGATTCACGGCCGAACTTGTTCTTAGCCTTGAACCCCTCGGCAATTTTGAGGGCATCGATGGTGTCCGGGTAGTTGCCGGGGTTACCGAGATTGTTCTGGTGGAGGTGGATGGAGTGCGGGAGGCCGAGGTACTCGTTTGCCTCGATGAGGCCCTTGATGATCTCGCCAGGCGTGATCTCGAAGAACGGGACCGGGTCGTTGAGGCTTAAGCAGTTGAGGCCCCATGCCCATGCAGCAGTGCCGCCGGGGTTGACGAGCTTGATGCCATAGCCTTTTGTGGCCTTGAGGAGCCAGGCAATGTAGGCTGCCGTGTTCTCGACTTCGCCCTGCCTCAGGTAGTCCATGACAAACCAGTTGTTGGCAAAGACCGGCAGTGCCGCTTCGTCAATGATGGGGGTGTCGTGGATCTCCTCGTGCGTGTGGGGAGCGAGAAGCGGGGGCATGGCTGCTTCCATGACAAAGGAGTATCCCATCCGGGCATACTCGTACCCGGTCTTGAAGACCGAGGGGATCGAGAAGCCGGACTCCATGCGGAACCCGTTTTTCTGTGCCATCCCGCTCTGGCAGACTCCCGATCGGAGTTTGTCTTCCGGGCGCATCAGGCGGCCGGCATTGACCTTGGGACCGGCAACGTGGGAGTGGATATCCACAGCCCCGGCCATGACGATCCTGCCCTTTGCGTCGATGACTTTTGCAGAGGAGCTGACTTTCTCGACAATCTTGCCGTCCTTGATGGCAACATCGCCGACATCGCCATCGATCTTCAGGGTCGGGTCGATGATAAACCCGCCCTTTATGATGAATTCTCCTGATGACATCTCAGATCACCGCCTCTGATTCGGGGTATCTCCGGTCTTCCTTTGCCGCAAGCCAGATGGGCTGGGTCTTGGTCAGTTCGCACATGCGCTCATAGACTTTATTGAAGAGTTCCTCGTCGCTCGGTACACCGGGAAGCCCCTTGAGCACTGCTTTGAACTGGATCGGGACATTGTCCATACGGTAGACAACGCCCGGCTCGTCCACACCGGCAATCCTGACCGGGATGTGGAGATCCGAGATCTCGCTTGCCATGTTGAAGTTCGGGTCGATGGTGATGAACGGGTGCTTCTTTAAGTGCTGGACCGGCTGGATCGGGAAGTGGGCGCCGGCATCGGCACCGACATTGACAAAGCAGTCCACTTCGTCTCTCATGGCAAGGTCGACGGAGCTGGTCTCGCCCGGGTTCATGTGGGCATGGGTTCCCTTGGAAAGGTCAATGCAGTACGGGAAGCCGAACTGCCAGGCCCAGACCTGGCCGGGACCGGCGATATTGTAGTGGCCCCGCATGGCCATGATCGAGCACTTGGTGTGCTCGTTGAGGTCGCGGGTCAGGCTGATCGCATGATCGACATTGTGGTTGCGTCCATCCGAGTGTGTGCAGCCCATCCCGAAGAAGATCATGCAGAACTTGGCCTTCTTCATGATCTCGACCGACTGCCTGATCTTCTCTTTCGGAATCCCGGCAACTACATCGGGGATGTCGTGGCCTTTAAGCACGGTCCGGAATGCATTGAAGAGCTCGTAGTCGTGGCCCTGGTCGAGCATCAGGTGGTGGTCAGCGAGTTTCGCGGTATCGGTCTCACGGGGGTCGATACAGAGGACGGTCCGCTGCATCTGTCCCTTCTGGGTGAAGTAGCCACGCGGGAAGATCGAGTACCTTGAGGTGTGGCGGGGGTGGGCGTGCATCGGGTTGCAGCCCCAGAAGACCACGACATCTGCCCGGTTCTTGGCTTCGCCAAGGGTGCAGCTCGGGTACCCGTTGTCGAAGATCGCAAGGAACGAGGGGCCGTGGCAGATGGTTGCACAGTTGTCGAGCACGGCGCCGGACTTCTCTGCGATCCTGCCGACTGCGCTCATGCCTTCGCAGTTGGTGGAGCCGAAGCCGTAGATTAAGGGCTTCTTCGCCGCGAGCATGGTCCTCGCCATCCAGTCGATCGCCTCGTCATAGGAGATCTCCTTCATGGTGCCGTCGGGCTGGCGCTTGCGAGGGAGCCGGGGCCGGGTGGGGTCGTTTGCATGGTGGAACAGGTTGGTCCCGATGATGCAGGCATTGTGCACTTCAAGAACCTTGGTCTCGTCATCGGAGACGAGCACTTCGATATCGTCGCAGGATGAGCCGCAGTACGGGCAGCCTACGCCTTTTATCAGCTTGGGCATTATATCTTCCCTCCCTGCCAGAGCCCGACAGCGCCCTGTACGAGCTCGAGGGCAGTTTTGAGTTTCTCTTCCGGTGCTGGTTCGATCGTGACCGGGAAGCCGCTGTACTGCGGGGTGCCGGTGGACTGGGTCCGGGGCGGGACAACCTGGTTTGCCCAGACGCCCTGCCGGATATGGGCAAGGCCCGGGGGCACGTACTGGGTTGAGTGGATAGCCTTCACAATCACCGTGCCGCATTCGCTGGTGACCCGGACATTGGTGTTCTTCCAGATACCGGCTTTCTTCATGTCGTCCTCGTGCATCTCGCAGATGGAGCAGGCATCGAAGTAATCGGGATTGGTCTTGCCCTTCTCCATGGCAGCGCCTTCCTCGATGGAGCGCTGGGTGATCATGTTTACGTGAATTTTTGGCATACGTGGGTCTCCCTGGTTACTGGTGTACCATCGCGCTGGTGTCTCCCTTTCCTGAAAGGGTGATCACTTTGTACGGGCATGCATCCACACACACGCCGCAGCCGGCACAAAGTTCCGTCTTTGCATCAAGGTTGATCGATTTCCCGTCCTTGACGTAATAGATCTTTTCGTTCGTTACCGGCTCGAGCGTATGAAGCTCAAGGGCATTGACCGGGCAGGCAACCACGCAGATCCCGCACCCGGTGCACCGGTTCATGTTTACATGTACTGAAAACGCCATGCACATCACATCGAGACTAAAGTTAATATGTTTTGTATGGATCGATCATTAGTTTACTAAAATTAATAAACCTTTTGAATTCGAAATTGATGTCTATTAAATTCGGTGAATACCCACCCATCGATAGGGTAGCAGAGCCGGAACTTCACGTCATAAAATAAGTGTATCGGAAGGATATGGCAGGAATTGCAGTTCCCCAAAAAGATGACCCGCAACCCGTTCGCACCAGGCTCGTTCACTTCGGCAAGGGCTCCTGAGTAAAAGCCTCTTTCACCAGTAAACGTTTCGATTTAATAAATTATTTTTACTCTTCATTCCAATAATTCAATGGAGTTAACAAAATGAGCATCAACAACATCGACACCGCACAGGTAAAGCAATACAAGACAGAGATCCAGGCGGATCCCAAGGAAGCAAAGTTCACCGCGAAGATCGAGGGCGACTGGCTTTTCGAAGCCGGCGGCCCCCAGTTCCGGTCAACCGTCAAGGTGAAGGACGGCACCTACACGATGGAAGCCAGCCACCCGAACTTTGCCGGCCCGGCCTCCCGACCCGGCCCGATGGCCTTTGGCCTCTTCTGGTTCGCTGCCTGCTACTCCAGCACCTTTGTCACCGAAGCATCCATGAGGAACCTTGTGCTCACGTCGGTCAGGACCCGGGTGGAGGCAGATCTCGATTACACCGCCCAGTTCGATCTCGGCAGCAACCCCCTCATCACCGGGTACCGGGTTTTCATGGACGTGAAGGGCACAATTACCGATGCCCAGGTCCAGGATCTCAAAGAGTATGCCCTCAAGCGGTGCATGGGCATGTTCACCATCCAGCATGCAATCCCGCTCAAGGCTGAAGTCCGGCTCCAGAAATAAAGCATAATCCGGGAGCATCTGCATGCAGGAACTCAGGGTTTCGGTTGATCCGGCCAGGGTCCGGGAGATAGCCGAGGAGTATTACCGGTCCGGGCAGTTTTACTGCTCGGAGGCGATTGTCCGGACCATCAACGATGAATTCAGGCTGGGTTATCCCGATGAGATCGTCAGGCTGGCATCCGGCTTCCCGATCGGTATCGGCAGTTCGGGCTGTGCCTGCGGGGCGGTAACCGGGGGCGTGATGGCCCTCGGCATGGTCTTTGGCCGGAGCACTCCCAGGGACCCCTGCATTGACCGGTGCCTGGCGCTTGCACGGGAACTGCACACGCTCTTCACCCGGCGGCACGGATGCCTTTGCTGCCGTACCCTGACGCATGGCATGGTCCTGAAATCCCCCGAGCATATGCGGCAATGCATTGCATTGACCGGGGAAGTGGCAGAAGAAACGGCAACGATCATCCTGCGGGAACTGGACACTCCCGAAGGAATATCCGGTCCAGAAAGATCGATATAACAATGGAATGATCATCATGAGAGCAGAGAAAATGACCTTTTTCGATTCGGTAATACCGAATGCATCGGCAGCGATCAAGAGCGTACGCGACCAGGGCAGAAAGTTCGTAGGGTTCTACTGCGTCTTTGCGCCGCAGGAACTCATCGTGGCAGCCGACGCGGTGCCGGTGACCCTCTGTGCAACCAAGGAAGAACCCATTGCTGACGGCGAGAAGTACCTGCCCCGGAACTTCTGCCCGCTCATCAAGTCGAGCTACGGGTTTGCGATCACCGAGAAATGTGCGTTCTTCAACAACTCCGAGTTCATCATCGGCGAGACAACCTGCGATGGCAAGAAGAAGATGTTCGAACTGATGCAGACCTTCAAACCGACCGTTGTCCTCGAGGTACCCCAGAGCGCAAAAGGTACGGCCCAGAAGGCGTACTGGCGCTCGGAAGTTGCCCGGTGCAAAACCGAGATCGAAAAACGCCTTGGTGTCAAGATCACCGATGAGAAAATGAAGTCTGCGATCAAGGAGCTCAACGAGCAGCGGGCGCTCATGAGGGAACTGGCCCACCTGAACACGGCGATTCCCGCCCCGCTCTCCGGCCTGGACCTGCTCAAGGTTATGTGGGCCCGGAACTTCACGTTTGACCGGGCTGCATTCAATTCGCAGCTGAAGGACCTGATTACTGAACTCAAAGCTATGAAGGCAAAAGGCGAGGGCGCAATGCTGAAGACCGCAAAGCGGATCATCGTGACCGGTGTTCCAACGGGTGTCGGTGCCGAGAAAGTCTTAAAGATCATCGAGGAGTCCGGCGCTGCAATCGTGTATATCGAGAACTGCTCAGGCATGAAGCAGTACCTCCACGATGTTGCCACGACCGGTTCCCCGCTCGACGCAATTGCCGACAAGTACCTGGAGACTCCCTGCTCCTGCATGAGCCCGAACACCGGCAGGCTCGAACTCCTGGCAGAACTGGCAAAAGAGTATCATGCCGACGGGGTTGTTGATATCACCTGGGTCGGCTGCCACACGTACAACGTGGAGTCCCGCGTGCTCAAGGACTATCTGGCAAAGCACGCGAGTGTGTCCCTCCTCCAGATCGAGACCGATTACTCGCAGGGCGATGCGGGCCAGATCAGGACCCGTATCGAGGCATTCCTCGAGATGGTCTCAAAGAAACACTAACTTTTTTTTTAGGGTTCGGGAGATTCCCGCTTCTCCCACGCAATCAGTGCAGCCCCGAGCGCCCCGGCAAATACGGCATCTTTGGGAACCGTAATCTTAAGCCCGAGCTCCGTTTCCAGTTTTCTTACGATATCCCCGTTCTGTGAAACCCCGCCGGTAAACGCGAGCGGCTCGGCCGGATGGAGTGGCGAGACCATGGATGCAGTCCTCCGGGCTATCGAGGCATGGAGACCGGCAATGATTGCGTTCCGGGAGATCCCGTGATTGACAAGGCTGATGACTTCGGACTCGGCAAAGACCGTGCACATGGCATTGATCCGGTGCGGTTCGGCACCGTCCGCATAGTGCGCGAGCCGGTCCACAGGGACCCCGAGTGCAAGCCCCATGGTGGAGAGAAACCGCCCGGTTCCCGCAGCACACTTGTCATTCATCACGAAATCTTCCACATCTCCATTCAGAGAAAGCCGGATCCCTTTTGCATCCTGGCCGCCGATATCGATCACGAACCGGCAACCGGGGAGGAGACGGGATGCCCCCCTTGCATGGCAGGCGATCTCCGTATATGTATACGTGGCTCCCTCCAGGGTCCGGCGCCCGTATCCTGTGGTGGCTATTACGGACGGGATGCCGTCAAGTCCGGCCTCCTCGCTTGTCAGTTTTATGAGAGATGCGGCTGTTTCCCGCGGGTTCCAGGATGCGTCCCGTATCCGGGCTATGTACTTCCTGCCATCCCAGATCACGAGTTTGATCGTGGTTGACCCGAGATCAATACCTGCAACGGGTCCGGTCTCTTTGTCCATATATTCTCCAAAGCTATCCGCGCAATAGTTAAAACCGCTCTATCCACGAGCCCCGGTCGCCGAGGTGCTCCACAAGCAGGAGGAGAACCTCATTTGCCTCCCCGGCGGAGCAGCCATGATCCACGATATCTTCCCCGTCAAGGGCGATGCCTCCGGCGATAGCGAGCCCGAGACCGCATTCGATGCAGAGATTCTCGTTTTCGAGAAGTTCGGGCAGTTTTTCCAGGAAACCCCTGCCATATACCAGGGACCGGAGCGGTTTTTCCGTATGTGAAAAATAGAGGAACGTGTCGTCATTTCCAGGGAGGGAAAAGAGACAGTACTGCCGGCCATGCCGGTTGAAGAGATGGTGAACATGAGCGGTCATACTCCGTTCCTCAGGAGGAGTCCGGAGATCCTTTCTTCTGGAGCCGGACCCGGTAGTGGTTCGTGTCAACTTTGAAGATATCCACCAGGTATCCCGACCGGCTGAAGGGCACTTCGATCGTGTCCCGCTGGTCCCGCCGGACAATACATTCCACCGGCGTACCCGGGGGGGAATTTTTGAGAAGTATCTTTAAGCGGATCATCAGGTTCGTGCAGGTCATGTCTGAAAAGTCCGGTACGGGATTGCGGTCATCTGCCGACCGATCCTCCCCGCTCTGCATCAGAAGAAGATCACCCGCTGGTGGATTGCCTGGACGCCCGCAGGAGGGGTGAACAGGAGCTGGCCAAGATCGGTAACCCCGATATCGAGGACCGCATTCAGCTTCTTGTTCTTGGTGATGCCGCGGCGGTGGAGGGAGGGCTGGAACGCGAAGAGCTGGAGATTCTCGCTTCCTGCCACCGCGTCGATCACTTCCTGCAGGTTGAAGAACTGCGTCTCACGCTCCAGGTGATGGGTGCCGCTCAGGGCGTACACCCCGTCCTCGATAAAGATCACGCGGGTTTGTATGCCCTCGTAGGCGCAGGCCACGGCAAACGAGAGCCCTCCAAACGCCAGTTCGGTCCCGTACGGGAAACGGGTTATCAGGATCGTGACCGGGGGCGCCCGGCCTTTCTCCTGGAGGCTGAACGAACTTGCCGTGCCCTCTTTCTTGAGCTCGATCGAGGCCATATTCTCCGAAAGAATGATGTGGTTGCGTTCGAAGCGGTCAATGATCTCGTGAAGGTTGCGGATCTTGAAGGGTTTGATAGTACACGTTGATACAACCACCCCCTGCCCGTCGTCCCAGGTACTGTAGCCGCGGGCAGCTGCACACCGGCCGCAGGCGAGCATAAGGCAGGAAAGCCCCCGTTTCGAACATTTCTCGTAAAGCTCGTCAAGCCCGGTGCCGATATTCTCGAACTCCGAGGGGTTCTGTCCCAGGTGTCCCATATGAACCCCGTCAAGGTACGCATAGAGTTCAACGGATGCCTGGACCTCGGCAGCCGCGGTGAGGCACTGGAGGGCATACAGGGTGGAGCGGTTCATATAGGGAGAGTACAGCTGGAAGAAGCCAATCGTGCTTGGCACCGGCTGCTCGTGCTGCCGTGCGATCTTTGATACGTCTTTCCAGAACGAGGTCTGGCCATTGATGCTTAAGCTGTTGTGATCGATCACCTGGTCCGGGCTCTTCATCTTCAGCCGCTCAACCGAGATGCCCCGGAGAGAGAGTTCCTGCCGGTCGCAGATGATCCGGATGGAGGGCAGGGAGAGGATGATCTCCCAGATGGCGAGAGTCTCGGGATCCTGGAGGCTGTACAGGGCATCCCCGCTGAGCAGGAAGGTAAAAATTCCTTCCCGGGCTTTCCCGTGCTGGAGAAGGTTCTCCGGGTTCATTTTAACGAAGAAGAATTTGAGGGTCTCCTCAATCCAGGAGAGTCGTTCCTGTCCGAGCGGTCCGGTGAGAAGGAAAAAATGTGAGGTCATGACGTGGCTCTCCTTAGCGTTTCATGAACCTGATTATTTATGGGTTGTGTTAATTAATCATGTTATTTTTTCTTCAGCCGGATCTCCCAGACACCGGAAGAGGTTTTCCTGGTATCAATGCCAAGCCCCTCATCTTTCGCAAACTGCGGGATGGTGGTAGTTGCTGCCGGGGGGTGGTCGCAGGTGATGACCAGTTCATCGGATGGTTTCAATGCTTTTGCATGTTTCTGCACCACGAGCAGGCAGTACGGGCAGACTTTTCCGGTTATATCAAGGTTCTTGGTTGTCATGGTTCCCCCTTACGCAATCCCCAGGCTCTTGAGAAGGGCAACTCCCCAGCCGGAGACCCACATGGTAAAAACTACCGATCCAACGCACATCCCGATGACGAAGCAGAGCGATTTGAGGTTGCCTTCCGAGGTCATGACAACCTGGCGGAGCGGACATCCCCCGAGAAGGACCCCGATGATACCGACTGCTATCCCGCCGACAATCGCAAGGATGGTATACCCGACAACCGTGAGGCCTGCCGGTGCACCGGGAACCGGTGTCAACCCGCTCGTTGCGAGCCAGAAGAAGTGCTCGAATGCCGAGGGGGTGATAAGCCAGAAGACGAGATAGCCGAAAAACGCCCCTATGATCAGGGCGAGGTAGCCGTAGAGGAGCCGGGTATGCTTGAAGAGGAAGAAGTCCCGGAACCCCCCGATCGAACAGAACCCGGACCGCTGCCCGAGCCAGCCGATGAGGATCCCAAGGAGGATGGTTACGATGGGTACCGCGATGACGGCAATGTTCTTTGCAAGCCAGCCAGCCGCTGCCATTATGCCTCACGCTCCATCAGTTTTGTTGCCACTTTTATCCCGATGAGGACACCGGCTATGATGCCGAAAAGGCCGATTAGGGCCACGACATCGCCGTACCCGACCCGGAGGCCGATACGATACGGGCAGCCTCCCATGAAGAGAGCGAAGATCATGAAGAGCAGGCCCCCTATCGCGTACCAGATGTACGAGATCGCGCTACCGGTCTTGGTTCTGAACTCCGTGTAGGCCTTTGCGGAGATGAATGCCCCGATGAGAACACCCACAACGGTGAGGACCGGCAGGATTGCGTTCTGCGAGATCGCAGCCATCGCGAGTTTTGTTCCGGCAACATCGTTGACAGCAGTATTCACAACATCCCTGGTGTGGCAGGCAACACAGAAGCCATAGGCTTCCGGCCCGCCTGCACTGATCAGCAGGACCTGTACGAATGCGGCGAGGATACCGATTGCAATCCCGACATAGAGCGGGTTTCTGGCAAGGGTGTCCAGGCACGAAGCGGATTCATCACATTTTGCCTTGGTTTCGGCCATGATCATACATTTTTGCCGAGTGTTAATAAATCTGGTGAAATTGCTCCTTGAGTAAATTGAAATTAATTACCACACATCCCCGAAAATTCAGATGTGAGTAATCTGCCCGCAGCAGCAACGGGCAAAAGAATGACTGGGAAAAAGGGAAGCAGGGTGATTTATGTTCAGGACTGGGAATTTTCGGCAAGCTTCTCGCGGACTTCATCGGTGTGGAGCACCTGGTCGAAAGCTGCGCCGGTGAGGCAGTATCCCTGGCGGTCCAGGGCATAGACGGGGAATCTCGTGAGTTCGTCCGGGACCGGCTGGGCAGTGAGTTTCTTGAAATTGATCAGGTCCCTGACATTCAGGCCGATCTTATCGCAGATCTCCCGCAGCTCCTTGATCCAGCGCTTCAGGTCCCGCACATCTGCACCGTCCCACTTGAAGATCTGGTAAACTTTCATGTAGGCATCCCTCTCGAGGATGATGTGGGTCGAGGTCTTGTCCGATTTCAAGTAGAAGTCAAGGAAAGTCCGGACATCCTTGATCTGCTGGGCATTCTCGTAGGAAACCGCCCGGCATTCCTTGATGAGTTCCTTGAAATCCTCGGGCTTGTCGAAGGTACCCCCCAGTTTGCCGATCTCGAGGGAGAGATCCTTGAGGCTCTCCTCAACATCCTTGAGCTCAATGATCATATCCTCAAATTTCTGGTTGAGCTCCACCCCGAAAAATGCCTCCATGTATTCCGACTGCTTCGTCATATGTACAATATAGGTAAGTAAATACTATAATCGTTAGTACGGTGATAACATCTATCCGTTAACACCTCGAATAGATTGATGTTATGGTACGACGTCAGCGTTGCCCGGTGGACCAGGACCTCTTTACCCGTGGAGGTATCATCACGGAACGTGACCCGGACTTTTGTATTGTCCGGCTCCGCATGCCTGCCGGTATGATCACCCCTGCCCAGATCAGGGAAGTCGGGGAGATCGCCTCGCGGTACGGAGTTGAGAAGATCCATCTCACAACCCGTCAGACGATGGAGTTCCCGCACGTGGACCCCTCAAAGCTTGGAGGTCTCCTTGCGGAACTGGAAGCGAACGGAACATCCCTCGGGGCCGAACGCGAGGAGGTTGTCAACATCACCTCCTGCCTCGGGACCCGGAACTGCAAGTTCGGGATCATCGACTCGGTGGGTCTTGCCGAAGAGATCGATAAGAAATTCTTCGGAAAGGAGCTGCCGGTCAAGGTGCGGATCGCAATCTCCTCCTGCCCGAACGGCTGTGAGAGCGAACGGCTCAACGAGATCGGGATCACCGGCATCCAGCGGCCTATCCGCGACCCCGGCCTCTGTACCGGCTGCGGCACCTGCACCCATTACTGCCGCGAGAAGGCAATCGAGGTCGTGGACGGGGTGATCCTCCTCCATACGGCAAAGTGCATGGAGTGCGGGTTCTGCATCATGCCCTGCCCGTTCCACCTCATAAGCGGCGCACCCCCGGAGTACCGGATAACCGTCGGCGGCCACCGGGGCCGGCACCCGGTACTCGGCCGGCACCTGATCGATGTGAAATCCCACGAGGAGGTGATCCGGGTCATCGACAAGATCATCTACTGGATTTACCGCCAGGCCTCGAGCGGATCGCTTTTGCCCGAGCAGCTCGATGAACTCGAGTTCGACAAATTCAAGGGCGAGATCGTAAAAATGATCGGCGGATAACCGGATTGTCTTTTTTGTTTTTGCTCTTCTGAAATTTTTATATTTATTATTCGGATATTCAGCGGTTTTCCCCGGCCCCCCATACCCATTCGAACCTGCATGTCAGAGGCGGGGGACTGAATGGCAAAAAGTGCAGGAAGGCACAATCCTTATGCCCCCGGCCATCCCATTGCCGCGTAAGGCACCCACAAGTGCCCCGGAGAAAAAACATGAACATGGTCTGGGACAGGTACGTATCCAGCGGGATCCGCGAGCTTGGATACGATATCAAGACAAAGACAATGGCGGTAGTATTTGCAGACAAGACTACAAAATTTCATGCACCGGTGGCCTATCCGCTGTATGCTTCGATCTTCCACGCAACGTTCCCCGAACGGCTCTACAAACAGGTCGTTGAAGGGCATATCCCGGTAGTCAGCGGTACATAACCAATAGTCTGACCTTTTTTACACCTATGCGGGGGTTTCTGTACGGATGGTTCCGCTTGATTGTTACGTTTTTTAAAAATCCGGCCGGGAGAAATGTGGCTGGATCCCTGAATAAATCTGCCCCCTTCATTCGAAAGAACCATGTCGAACCAGAACCAACACGGTAGTATGGCAGATCACCCGGCAGGTGAACCTCCGCTCATCTACCTCAACAATGCTGCAACCAGCTGGCCAAAACCACCTGAAGTCCTTGCAGAAGTTGCCCGGTGTCTTGCGACCCCTTTCTTTGAACACGGGCGTTCCACTGCCGGTGGAGCAACGGATTATCCCTCTGCCGCACGGGATGCCCTTGCCGGATTTTTCAATGCAGAAGAACCCGATCATATCATATTCACACAAAGTGCAACGGATTCCTTGAACATTCTCATACACGGGTTTACAAAAAACCAGAAAAGACCGTTCCATACAATAACAACAGAACTGGAGCATAACTCCGTCCTCCGTCCCCTGCAGACTCTCAAAGAGGAAGGGCACCTCGCACTCTCTATTGTCCCCTTCGAGGACAATCGCGTCTCCCTGCAGGATATCAAAAAAGCTCTGGAGCCCGATACCCGTCTTGTTGTCATGACACATGGCAGCAACGTGCTCGGCTCCTTACAACACATACGGCCGGTTGCTGAATACTGTGCATCAAACGAAATCTTCCTCATTGTTGACGGGGCACAGACTGCGGGGCAGATTCCCATTAACCTCTCGGAAATCCCGGCAGGTGCATTCGTATTCACCGGGCACAAAGCACTTTTCGGGCTCCCTGGTATCGGGGGATTCTACATCCAGGATCCTGAAGCGGTCGTGCCCGTCAGGCAGGGGGGAACGGGTACGGATTCCCGTACCCTTGCTCATCCGCAGGATATGCCGCAGAGATTCGAAGCCGGCACTCCAAACTATCCCGGCATAGCTTCGCTCCTTGCCGGCATCCGGTATATTGAACATGAAGGGCAGGATGTAATCAGCAATAAATGCAAAAGCCTCATTTCACACATGGTCGGGAAACTGTCCGAGGATCCAAACATCATCCTCTACAATCAGAATCCCGATCTCCCGGTGATCTCCTTCAATATCAGGAACATGGATAATGATGAAGCCGGCTACATCCTGGCAAAAGCGTACGGTATTGTTACCCGTACCGGCCTGCACTGTGCCCCGCTCGTCCACCAGCGGATCGATGGCGGCAAGGGATGTGTCCGTCTCAGTTTCTCCCATCTCAATACTCCCGAGGAGTGTCGTTCTGCGGTGAAATCTGTGCTGGAGGTTGCAGAAGGTGCGAATAGTTAAATCCACCCAGACAAAAGTCTGTGTCGATGGCTCGCTTATGAAGGAATATGCCCTCGATGAACCGCTCACTCCATCCTTCCTTACGTTTCTTGAAAATTTCGGTACCGTGAAACGGTACCCGCACCTGAAACGCCCTTACTTCTCCTTTGAGCAGGAGCACTTCATTTCAGTCAAGGGTTTTTCCGGCGACACCGCCATTGAGGTGCGCTTCCGAAAGGAGAATGCCGACCTGCTGGCTGACTATTTCCATCTCCTGCTCTTCTATTCCCGCGAACAGGAGCCTGGCCGTCAAAAAATGGAGGGAATCGTTGAATCAATCCGGAAGAAGCTGAAGACCCGGATGCCAGGCGCCGGTGACGCTGCATGAACCCGTCAGTTTATGCATTCAATCGTTTTTCTGAAGAGTACGATCAATGGTTCGATGATAATGCCGGGATCTATGCAACCCAGGTCGATCATCTCCGCCGGTATATTCCAACCGGGGCGCAGACTCTTGAAACCGGTGTCGGCTCCGGCAGGTTTTCATCCCGGCTTGGGATACGAAACGGTATCGACCCGTCACTCAGGCTGCTCGCAATGGCGAAAAGCCGTGGGCTGGAAGCCGTCCTCGGTAAAGGAGAGTTCCTGCCGTACCGGGACGGGATATTTGACGGTGTCCTGATGATGACCGCCATCTGCTTCATGGATGATGTTGACCGGTCCTTTCACGAGGCCTTCCGCGTTCTCAAGGCCGAAGGGATGCTGGTTGTTGCCTTCCTGGAAAAAGACGGGGAGATCGCTCAGCGTGAAGAAGGATCCGGCGGCCGGTTTTTCCGGTATGCCAGGTTTTTTTCTGTCACGGAGGTAACTGCAGCACTGGCCGGAGCAGGTTTTTCCGGTGTTTTCGTTTCGGAAAGACTGCGCAGTCTCTGTATCATGACTGCAACAAAAGAATGAGCAGGCATATCAGAGAACTCTGATGGAAATACCCAATTGATTGTTGGAAAAAATGTTATACTTCACTATTGACTTCTGTTTGTATTGCGGGAAGGGGTCATCTGCCGGCCTTCGATCTCTGATGAGTCCGAAATCTTCATCCGTTGAGTAAGGAAGAGAAGATCTCCGCAGGAAAATTTCAAATCCGTCAAAAAATAGGTGTGATGGATTGACTGATCAGTAGGTGATCGTCCGCATTGCCCGGAGTGTGTCCGGTTCCATCTTGCGGTAGTACGACTTCGGGTGGCCGCAGGAGGGGCATTTCCAGTCTGCCGGGATATTTTTGAAATCCGTGCCGGCTTTTATCGGCTGGGTTGCCATGATCTTGCCCTCATAGAGTTCCATCCGGTCCGTGTTGACCAGGATGGTGTTGTTGAATGCCTTCGTCTCTCCGACTGCCGGGTCATAGATATGACCGCACATCATGCATACGTATTTGTCCATGATTTGTTTCGCCTCGTCTCACTCGCTTATTTTTTCATATAGAGATGGCCGTAGACGGTCTCGCCTTTCCGCTTGGGGTGGCGCTCGCCAAGGTCGCCGATGAAATCGACGAATGTTGCCTTGGTGCCGTCAACCTCGAGATCAACCTCTCCGACCGGCTTGTAGCCGGGCATCATGACATTGATCTTGCCAAAGACATAGATCTCGCCCTTGACCAGCTGGCCGCCGACGCGGCGGTTCGCGTTGCCCTTGAGGACGATCTTGCCGCCCTCCATGTGGGTGCCGAGGTGGATATCGACACTGCCTTCGATGATCATCTCGCCGCCGGTCATGAAACTGGCGACATCGGAACCGGCATTGCCCTTCACGCGAAGGACCCCGCCGGACATGCCTCTCCAGTCGCCCCGGTAGGCAGCGCCGAGATAGTTGCCGGCATTGCCGTTGATGGTGAACTCGCCGCCTGCAAGCGCAAGGCCGCAGAACGAGTGGACATCCCCGTTGACGGTGAGTTTTCCGCCCTTCATCCAGCTGCCCGTGTACATATCGCAGGCTGAGTTGACGATCATCTCGCCGGCGGTCATCTTGGCCCCGAGATACTTCATCTTCGTGCAGTCGCCATTGACAATGATCTTCGTGTCAGCGGCAGTTGCTCCGGCGTCGCCGGCGATGGTGAAGTAATCGCCGATGGTGGAGATCTCCTTGCCTTGGAAAGCGCCGAGTTTTGCGATCTCGGCAGCCGTCTTGCCGGCGAATGCATCAGGGTTGACGTTCTCGCATTCAAGGTAGAGTTCCGGCTGCTTTTTTACTGTGAGTGTAACCGTGTTCATCTTTTTTCACCTCACGCCTTGGTTGCATCCACGCCGATGATGTGCTGGTGCGGTGCATAGCTCTCGGGGACCGGGTAGTTGTTCTCGTTGACGCTGTAGTAGCGGAGGAACTTCTCGCGGATGTCGTGCATGACCTGCTTGTTCTCGTTGACCTTGGCATCCACCCAGAAGGTCTGCTTGTGGCCCATGTCAACGATCTTGCCGCCTTCGACACAGATCTTCCCGTCCTTGAAGAGGTAGGCAACATTTGCAAATGCCTTCTCGATCTCAGGCCCGCTTGAGGGGAACTTGTCGGGGTTGATGTTGTAGATGGCGATGTCGGCGTTCATGCCCGGCTTCAGGCCGCCGTAGTCCTTTGCAAGGCCAAGGCATTTTGCCGGGCCGGCGCGGGTCATGGCTGCCAGTTCGTAGAGCGTGATCTCGCGGTCCATGCCGGCCAGGTTCGTTGCTGCGATGACCTTGTCGGCTTTCTTGAAGGAGTGGAGGCGTTCGTCACGGACCTTCTTGGACATCAGCCAGGAGTACACACGCGGGTAGCGGGTGAACGGTCCTGCGTTCGGGTGGTCGGTGGTGATGAAACAGCGCATCGGGTCCTTTGCATAGAGCGCGATCTCAAGGCCTACTGCCCACTGGCTGGCGAAGACGGCGTTGTTCGGGTCGTAGATGAACGGAACAATTCCTGCTGCAGTCTCGAGTTCGACGTCCACGTTGAACCACTTTAAGTGGTTGAGGCCGTGGAGGTGGTGCTCGAACGGGCCGTCGGCAGTCATCGTCGTGGTCTCGTCAAGGGTGACGTTACCGGTATCGATGGTGAGGTTCTTCTGCTTGTTGACGTAGTCCATGACTTCCTTGGCACCGGACTCGAAGTCGCCCCAGTTGGTGCCCTTGTAGGCATGGAACTGGAGGTGCGTGGAGTGCAGGACCTGCTCGCGGCCGAAGTTGTTGTTGGCCTTGATTCCTTCGGCAAGTCTGAGGGAGTCGATCGTGGTCTTGTAGTTGCCGGGGTTGCCGAGATCGTTCTGGTGGAGGTGCATCGAGTGCGGGAGGCCGAGGTACTCGTTTGCCTCGATTAAGCCCTTGATGATCTCTGCCGGGGTGATCTCGAAGTACGGGACCGGGTCGTGGATGGTGAGACAGTTCAGTCCCCAGGCCCAGGCTTCGGTACCGCCGGGGTTGACGCACTTGACACCATAGCCCTTGGTCTGGCGGAGAATCCAGGCAATGTAGGCCGCGGTGTTCTCGACTTCATGGTTCTTGAGGTACTCGAGGATGAACCAGTTGTTGCCGAAGACCGGGAGTGCAGCTTCGTCAATGATGGGGGTGTCGTGGATCTCTTCGTGGACATGCCGGGCATACAGCGGGGGCATTGCGGCTTCCATCGCGAACGTGAACCCAAGCCGGGCATACTCGTAGCCGGTCTTGAAGACGGTCGGGATGGACTTGCCGCCCTCGATCCTGGTGATGCCGGGCTTCTTGTGGGAGTCGAAATGCTTGTCCTCGGGGCGGTACCAGCGGCCTGCATTGACCTTGGGGCCTGCAACATGGGCGTGGACCTCGATGGCGCCTGCCATGACGGTCTTGTCCTTGGCATCGATGACCTTTGCACCGGATCCGACCTTGTCGACAATCTTGCCGTCCTTGATTGCGATATCTTTCTTGTCACCCTTGATGCCCTGGACCGGGTCAAAGACGTGTCCGTTCTTGATGATATATTCAGACATTTACGCGCCTCCTTTCAGGAGCTCGTCAACGCGGTGGTTGATCTTGGTTAAGAGTTCCTCGTCCGTGAGCATGCCCTCGGGCGGGTCGACAACCTTTCGGGTCTCGATCGGGACGTTGTCCATACGATAGGCACAGCCACCGGTCTCGACCCCGACCATGGCGACCGGGATGTGGATATCGGAGATCTCGGTAGTACAGTTGATGTGCGGGTCGATGGTCACGGTGGGCTTCCTTGAGCTGCTGATCATTGCATCGACCGGGAAGTGTGCACCGGGGTCGGTTGCAATGTAGAAGCAGGCCTCGACTTCGCTGCGGTTGAGGAGATCGACAGAGGTCGTCTCACCGGTCTGGTGGCGGGCCTGGTCTCTCCTGGAGAGGTCGACTGCATACGGGAACCCGTACTGCCAGCCAAGCACCTGGCCGGAGCCGGTAACGTTCCAGTGACCCCGCATTGCCATGATCGCGCATTTCGTGAAGTCGTTGAGGTCGCGGGTCAGGTTGATGGCGATATCGATATTGTGGTTCCGGCCCATGGAGTGGGTGAGGCCCATACCGAAGAAGATGATAATAAACCGGCCCTGTTTCAGGTCTTCAACGATCTCGTAGATCTTCTCCTTGGGGACGCCGCCTATGGTGTCCGGGAGTGCCTCGCCCCGGGCTGCGGTCCTGAAGGCGTTTAAGAGTTCGTAGTCGAATCCCTGCTGGATCTGGATGAACTCATCAGCGCACTTGGCAGTGTCCGTGTACCGGCAGTCGACACAGTAGATCTTCCGGCCCTTGTGGCCCTTCACCGTGAAGAACCCGCGGGGGAAGATGGAGTACCGGGACATGTGCCGGGGGTGGGCGTGGGCCGGGTTGCAGCCCCAGAAGATGACGCGGTCGGCACGGTTCTTGACCTCACCGAGCGTACAGCTCGGGACACCGACATCTTCGATTGCAATCAGGGACGAGCCATGGCAGACGGTTGCACAGTTGTCGACAATACCGCCGACCTTCTCGGCAATCTCGTGGCCGATGGACATGGCCTGGCAGCTCGTGGATGCCCAGCCGTACATCAGGGTCTTCCTTGACTTGACGAGCATCTTTGCCGTCCAGTCGATGGCTTCATCGTAAGACACGTTCTTGTAGGTGCCGTCAGCCTGTCTCATCCGGGGGAGTTTGACCCGGCCCGGGAGCCGCTGGTGGTTGAACTTCTCGGCGCCTATGGCGCAGGCGTTCTTGACACCAAGGATGGTCTTGTTGTCATCGGAAACAGTGACGATGAGGTCATCGCACAGGGTGCCGCAGAACGGGCAGATAACATCAGTTACTTCTTTTGGCATTGCTCGTCACTTCCTTAAGAGTCCGCAGGCGTCCTGCAGTACTTCGACAGCGCCCATAATGCGTTCGTTTGCCGCTATCTCGACATCGACCGGGAATCCCTTGAAGCAGGGCTCTCCGGTTGAGAAGGTGTAGGCCGGGACGATCCGGTTTGCCCAGGGTCCCATAGGGATATGGGCAAGGCCCGGGACAAGGTCCTCGCGGGTCTCGACGGCTTTGACAATAACGCTGCCAACCGAGCTCGTGACCTTCACATTCGTGTTCTTCCACAGCCCGAGTTTCTTCATGTCATCGGGGTGCATATGCATAATCGTGCAGGCGTCGAAGTACTTCTGGGACGTCTTGCCTGCTTCCATGCCAACGCCCTGCTGGATCGTCCGGCACGTGATCATATTGAGAGTAATTTTCTTCTCTGCCATTCCATCTCCTCGCTTTTCAGGTCAGGCCTTGGCCGGGACATCTGTTGAGCCTTTCCCGGAGAGACTGATCACTTCGTACGGGCATGCTTCGACACATACGCCGCATCCTGCACATAGTTCCGCCTTGAAATCAAGGCTCTTTGCCACCCCGTCCTGCACCTGGTAGATCTTCTCCTTGGTGACAGGGTCGAGCGTAAAGAGCTCAAGGGCATTGACCGGGCAGGCAACAACACAGTTGTTGCATCCGGTGCATCGTTCCATGTTTACATGTACTGCAAACGCCATGCACATCACACACAAATTTTTTTATCAAATTTGCTTAATCCAAGAGTTGATTCAAAACTGTAATTAAAGATTATGAATTTTACAGACGGTAAAACAGAATGAGTTAATATAGGATCGGTTTTTTTGCATCAGGTTAACATTGGGTTCCCGGTTTAACATCTTCTTAACACCGGTGAGGGTTTTTTTCTGTTTTCCGGCCCATGGGTTTTCATAAAACCGGAAAAATAATTCCCTGCCGTAATCAGGATCGGTCCCGGGGACCGGTTTGCCCCAAACGCGCACAAACACCCCGTAAGAGGATAGTATCGAAAGAACCCTGGCGGCGGATCCGGTTGTTTCATGCCGGTGACAGTCCAAAATTTCAGAAAAGCATACTATCGGAAAATACCGGGAAAAAGAAAAAGGAAGGCGGAACAAGGCTCAGGTAACCGGATAGAGAGAAGGGAAGGATCACTCTGCCCGGATAACCGTCCCGACCTTTTTCCCGCTAAGGGCTTTTCCAAGATTGCCACGGGTGTGGCAGTTGATGATCCGGACCTCGCGGATGTGGACGGATTCTTTCAGGAGTTCGATCACCATCGGTTCAAGCACAAGGTCGTCCAGGTTCATCTCAATGAGTTCCTGTGCAGTTATATCGCGGATCATCTCTGCATCCGGGTTCTTCCTCGGGTCCTCGGTATAGAGGCCGTCCACGTTCTTGCCGATGATGCAGCTTCTGGCCCCGAGAACCTCTGCCATCAGGAAAGCCCCGGTGTCGGTCCGGTGCGGGGGGATCATGTCGTTCCGGGACGGGTGCTCGTACAGACCATAGGGAGGAGTCCCGTGGGTCACCGGCAGGATCCCGAGTTTCAGGAGCATCGGGAGTTCAAGGAGATCCCCGGTATGGATACGCGTCCCGTTATACTTAGAAAGAAGGATCGAGACCATGATCGCATTCTGCTCTGATATTTTCGCAGATAATTCCGCCAGGACACCGGTGGGCATACCGAGATCCATGCCGATGTCCATGATGTGGCGTACCCGTCCGCCGCCACCGGTGACCACCAGCAGCTGGTGCTTCTTTGAGAGCGTGCCTATCTCCTCGCAGAGCGGGTGCATGACTTCACGGCCGTAATCGATCGCCCCGTGGCCACCTATCTTGATCACGTTGATCTCCGAGGCAATCCGGATCTGTTCTGCCATCGATCGTTTTCTCTTCATCCCCTTCCGGACCAGGGTCTCGCCCTGGAGCCCGCTCGTCAGCTCAAACCGTTTGTTCATAGTGACACACTCATTCCCAATACTGCAATGGTAAAGTATAAAGTCTTGTATACCAATTGGTATATCAGGGCCATCACCCCGGCAGACCACAGGTCAGCGGTATGCCACCCGGTGACTGGCAGGAGATTATGTATGAAGATCTACATTCGTGAACGCCAGAAAGTCGGCGAAGGTGTCGAGTCGCCGAAGTACCGGATCGTTGCAGTGACCGGGGGCGAGATCCAGATCGCGGCCACTCATTTCCGGAAGTTCGAGATCGAGCAGATTGCAAAAGACGTTGGTGCGGAGATCGTGTACATGAAACCCGTTGCCGACGACCACAAGAAGAAGAAATAATCTCTTTTTTTCCCGTAACCCTGCCGGTGGAGCAAAGCCTCACGGTCGGATATTGCCGGTTTATTCTGCTTTTCACATAGTCCTTGGACTCCCTTTGACCTGGGATCGCCCGCAACCAAATATCCCATTAAAACACCCCGTTTGCCAATCCGGGCCCGATTTGAAAATACGGTTTTTGGAGGGTCGCGTTTTTTTGCGAATTATAGCACACTGAATCTGGAATGGGGTTAATTGACCGTATTTTATCCATTTGAGGGGGAATTCTGCCTCCAAATAAAACCTTTTTATTGCCTATTGGATCGATGTCCCGGCTTTTTCCCGGAGGGGAGATCGGCCGGTGGGCCGGGAGGGGGGTTTCCGGGAGAGAAATCCGCACATTTCCAGTCCCGGCCCGGCATCTCCGGGGAGTGATATTATTTTAGTCCGTCACGCCCAATCAGGTACAGGAAATCTAAAATGGCGGCACTCTCGATTGATATCCTCTTCGATGCGGCAATCCGCATCCAGATACAGGAGCGATCGATATCCCTGACGTTTGCGGAAAATGCGATCAGGATCAAATTCCCCACAACACGGCGGCTGGCGGAATTCCTCGAGGTTCCCCATTACTACATCCTTCCCTATTTTGCCATGATGGAAGAAGAAGACCTCATCACCCGCGCAGAACGCGTGGGCGTCCTTACAACGGACAAAGGAAGCCGTAAACTATTGCAGATCCTGCAGGATCATTACGCCGGTGAGATGCAGGAAATACTCGGGCCTGAGATATTCTCTGCCTTGATCAAAAAGTGCTGATTGCCGGTTTTTATAAGGAAACGCTCCTGCGTTTCGCATGCAGTTAACAATAGTATCAAGTCAATAAAAAATTTTGAAAACCATTTGATTATCAGTTGGTTATCAGCTGATTAACCATTTTTTTAAACATAATATAAAAAGAAACATTCAATTATTACCCGCCGTAACGTTATGCCGGTCATATTATGAAAAAGAGTGTGCAATTCGGATTGACTGCAGGTATCATTGCAGTCCTGTGCCTGACAGTCTTCATAGCAGGATGTACCAGTTCCCCGGCAACAACGCCCGCGGCAACCACTGCTGCCCCTGCAGCAGCCGGAACTGCTGCGGTAACCCCGACAGTAACGGACAGCGGCCAGAAGACCCTCGTTATTGCAACGACAACGAGCCTGTACGACACCAAACTTCTCGACTATCTCCAGCCGATGTTCGAGAAACAGTACAATGTCACGCTGAAGATCACTTCGCAGGGTACCGGCAAGGCGATCGAGCTTGCCAAGAAAGGCGATGCAGATGTCCTGCTCGTGCACTCCCCGAGCCAGGAACTCGCCTTCATGAACAGCGGCAATGGTATCAACCGGCGCTCGTTCGCATCCAACTCGTTCGTGATTGTCGGCCCGGCCGATGACCCGGCAGGCATCAAGGGCATGACTCCTGAGAATGCCTTCACGACACTTTACCTGAAGGGCATGAACAAGACCGCAAAGGTGGCCTTCATCTCCCGCGGGGATGCTTCTGGAACCCACACTGCCGAGCAGAAGATCTGGTCCAATGCCAAGTACAACTACACCGCAGGGATTGAGAAGTCCGGTGACTGGTATGTAGAGGCCGGCAAGGGCATGGGAGAGACCCTCCAGATGGCAAGCGAGAAGGGAGCATATGCCCTGACCGATGAAGGCACGTACCTTGCCTACAAGAAGGACTTAAACCTCGTCCCGATCATCAGCAATGGTGCAAGCCTCCTGAACATCTACAGCGTCATGACCGTGTACAACGACAAGCAGCCGGCCGACAAGATCCAGATGGCGAACAACTTCGTCAACTTCCTAATCGCACCGGACACCCAGACTGCTATCGGCAACTATGGTGTTGACAAGTACGGCAAAGCCCTCTTCATCCCGATGAGTGTCACCGTCCCGACTGCACCGGCAGGATATGTCGGGGATCACACGACCCCCGCAACCGATATGGCTCCTGCTCCCGCACCAGCAGCAACCACTGCTGCAGCAACCGCGGCAACCTCGGCAGCAGCCAGTACAAAGTAATCCCCCTTTTTTTAGCCAATGAGAGCCGGAAGAGAGCTGTTCATCGGGGTACGCGTGCCCTGCCCGGAGCATCTCATTAACTATAATGAAAAGAAAGAAACGTTGGTTGAAGAGCCGGGTCTTCTGATCATCCGGCAGATGAACGCGGGATAGGTACATCCGGGAGTGGACAGGGTTGGGCGACATATCGGCAGGCATCATACAGGCAATCGATCTCATCGTCACCTTAAATCCCGAGGTCATGCAGATCGCCCTCCTCTCCCTGTACATCTCCCTCTCGGCAACAATCCTCGCAGCCCTTGTTGCCATCCCGCTTGGGAGCCTCATCCATTTCAACGAGTTCCGGGGAAAGCGGGCGCTCATCATCCTCATCCAGACCCTCTACTCGGTCCCGACCGTAGTTGTCGGCCTTGTCATCTACCTGCTCATCTCCCGGAGCGGCCCCCTGGGTTTTCTCGGGCTTCTCTTCACCCCGCAGGGAATGATCCTCGGGCAGATGGTCCTCATCATCCCCATCATGACGGGACTTGTCATCTCGGCCCTTGGCGGGATAGACAAGAGCATCAGCGATACCCTGATCGCCCTGGGAGCAGATTCCTTCCAGAAGATATGGGAGATCCTCAAGGAGGCCCGGTACGCCATCCTGAGTGCGGTTGTCTTTGGGTTCGGGCGTGCAATCGCCGAGGTCGGGGTTGCGATGATGATCGGCGGCAATATCCGGGGCCACACCCGGGTCCTGACAACCGCCATCACCCTTGAGACCGGTATGGGGGATTTCGGTCTCTCCATTGCCCTTGGGATCATCCTCCTCCTGGTTGCCCTGCTCGTTGTTCTCTCCCTGAACCTGATCACGGCAGGGATGTCGGTGGATATGCAGCGGATTAGCGGGGGTCCCCGCGAATGATACGGCTCGATCAGGTCACAAGGAAGTTCGGCGCCCGGGAGACGATCCGGGATATCTCGTTCGAGACCAAAAAGGGAGAGATCTTCACCCTTATCGGCCCCAGCGGGAGCGGGAAGACAACGGTCATCCGCTTACTCGATCTCCTCGATATCCCGAGTTCCGGGAAAATATTCTTTGACGGGATGGATACAGCAACAACAAAAGCCGGCAGGCTTGCAATCCGGCGCCGCATCGGTATGGTCTTCCAGAAACCGGCCGTGCTGAACACAACGGTTGCAAAGAACATTGCCTTCGGTCTTGAGTTCCGCAAGGTGCAAAGAACAGAGATTGCCGGGCGGGTGCAGGAAGCCCTTGAACTGGTTGGCCTCCCGGGGTTTGAAGGCCGCATGGCAACGACCCTCTCCGGTGGCGAGATGCAGCGGGTGGCAATAGCAAGGGCCATGGTGACCCGGCCCGAAGTGCTCCTGCTCGATGAGCCGACTGCAAACCTCGATCCGGTCTCGTCCGAGCTTATCGAGGATCTCGTCCTCCGGATCCGCAAGAAGTTCAGAACCACCATCATCCTGTCCACCCACGACATGGCCCAGGGGCAGCGGCTCGCCGACCGGATCGGCGTGATCATGGATGGCCGGCTCGTCCAGGTGGGAGGGGCGGGCGAGATCTTCTACCAGCCAAAAGGCAGGGAGATCGCCCGGTTCGTGGGCATCGAGGCCATTTCCGGGGGAAAGGTGATCGAGAACCGTGATGGACACGCCCTGATACGGGTGGGGGAGACCTGCTTTGAAGCACTTACGGAATGTGAAGAGGGGCAGAAGGTCGCTCTCTGTATCCGTCCGGAAGAAGTGACCATCGCCCCGGCCGGTACACTTTCCGAAAAAAGCAGCATGCGGAACCGGATCACCGGCCGGATATCCAAGATAGTCCCCTCCGGCCCGTTTGTCCGCGTCAGCGTGGACTGCGGGTTTATCCTGGTCGCCCTCATCACCCGCCGGTCCTGCACGGATCTCGGGCTGGCTGTCGGAACCAGCGTCCTTGCCGGGGTGAAGGCAACGGCAATCCATGTATTGCCTGACGAGGGGGACAGCAGGGACCCGGCAAAGACCCGTGACAGATGAAACAGAGTATTGAACGCTTGGATGACTACCGGAAAACGCAGGAGGCCGGCCATTTTATCGTCGTATGATTATCCATGCGCGGCCGGAACCTGCAATAAGATGGAGTAAACCATTTGTATTTACTTTCAAAAATTCTGTAAAACCCTGTAGTTTATAAAATCCGGTTACCTTTTTCGTGCGATCCGTCCCTTACCCCCACTTAATCGACATTTTTTACAAAAAATACACTATCCTTAAATAGCGTTCAGCCAGACCCGTCATTATTCAAGAGGTGTGTATAACCATGGAATTCAGGTATGTACCAACAACGTGTCCGTATTGCGGGACCGGGTGCGGCTTCAATCTTGTTGTCAAGGACAAGAAGGTTGTCGGCGTCCAGCCCTGGCAGCGCAATCCGGTCAATGAAGGAAAGCTCTGCCCCAAGGGGAACTATGCCTGGGAATTTGTAAACAACCCGGAGCGGCTGACAAAGCCCCTCATCAAGAAGGATGGCAAGTTTGTCGAAGCCAGCTGGGACGAAGCACTCAAACTGATCGCCCAGAAATTCAAGTCCTACAAGGGCGAAGAGATGGCCTGCCTTGCATCGGCCCGGGTCTCCAATGAAGAGAACTACCTGATGCAGAAGTTTGCCCGTGCGGTCATGAAGACGCCGAACATCGACCACTGCGCCCGGCTCTGCCATGCGTCCACGGTCGTTGGCCTCGCCGGTGCATTCGGGTCCGGTGCAATGACCCAGTCGATTGCGGATATTGCCGAATCAAAGTGCCTCCTGGTCATCGGTACCAATACATTCGAGCAGCACCCGCTGATAGGTCGCCGCATCATGCAGGCGAAGATGAAGGGTGCAAAGATCATCTACGCCGACCCGCGGCTCACGCCGACCGGGAAGATAGCCGACCTGCACCTGCAGTTCTACTCAGGTACCGATGTGGCGTTACTGAACTGCTTCATGCAGCTGATCCTCAAGAACGGCTGGGAGAACAAGGACTTCATCAAGAACCGGACGAAAGATTTCGAGAAGGTCAAAGAAGTCGTGATGAAGGATGCCTACAGCCCCGAGAACGTCTCGAAGATCACCGGTGTCCCCGCAGCCGACATCATCACCGCAGCAGAATGGTTCGGCAAATCCGGCCAGTCAGCGGTTCTCTACTCGATGGGTATCACCCAGCACACAACCGGTGTCGACAACGTCAAGTCGGTTGCAAATCTCCAGATGTTGACCGGCAACCTCGGAAGACCCGGAACCGGCATCTGCGCACTGCGTGGCCAGAACAATGTGCAGGGCGCCTGCGACATGGGAGCCCTTGCAAACGTGTACTCAGGGTACCAGTCGGTACTGGTTCCCGAGATGAAGAAGAAGATGGAAGATGCCTGGGGCTGCCAGATTGCCGAGGGCAAAGTCGGCCTGACGGTCACCACGCTCATCAATACCCTTGCAGATGAGCCCGGCAAGGTCAAGGCGGTCTACATCATGGGCGAGAACCCGATGCTCTCCGATCCTGACCTCCATCACGTGGAGAAGGGACTCAGGAATGCAGAGTTCATTGTCGTGCAGGACATCTTCTTAACCGAGACTGCCCAGCTTGCTCATGTTGTACTCCCGGCAACCTGCTTTGCAGAAAAGGACGGGACCCAGACTTCGACCGAACGCCGTGTCCAGAAGTGGAGAAAGGCACAGGACCCGCCCGGCGAGGCACGGGTTGACTGGCAGATCATCTGCGACATTGCAAAGGCAATGGGATACGAGAAGCAGTTCCCGTACAAGAGTGCAGAAGAGATCTTCACGGAGATCGCAAAGGTCACCCCTTCCTATGGCGGCATGGACTATGCCCGGCTCGAGAAGCCCGAAGCCCTCCACTGGCCCTGCCCCACAAAGGAGCACCCGGGAACCCCCATCCTCCACAAGGAGAAGTTCTCACACCCCGACGGCCTGGGTATCTTCACCCCGATCGAGTGGAAACCGCCGGCAGAAGTTCCGGACAAGGAGTACCCGCTTCTCCTGACCACCGGCCGCTGCATCTGGCACTGGCACACCGGCTCAATGACCCGCCGTTCCCCGAGCCTTGAGCGCGAAGAGCCCACGGGATGGTTCGAGATCAATCCCGAGGATGCAAAAGAACTGAACGTCAAGGACAAGGAAATGGTCCGGGCAATCTCCCGCCGCGGGGAGATCACGATTGGCATCCGGATCACGAAAGACATCAAGAAGGGCGTTGTTTTCATCCCGTTCCATTTCGTGGAATGTGCAGCAAATATCCTGACACACAATGCGCTTGACCCGGTTGCAAAGATCCCCGAATTCAAGGCCTGTGCCTGTAAAATAGAGAAGATCAAGGAGGCCTGAAATGGCAAAGAAAGGCGATATGCTCTATGCATGGACCACCGACGCTGACATCAAGAAGAAAGCCGAACTCGGTGGCGCAGTTACCGCACTCTGGAAATTCGCCCTTGAGTCAAAGGCAGTCGATGCCGTTCTCGTCATCACCAAGGGAACCGACCTCTACGATGCACAGCCGGTCCTGATATCCGACCCCAAGGATCTTGCAAAGACAGCCGGTTCCCTTCACTGCGGAACGCTCCTCCTGCCCAAGCTCATCAAGAAGTACATGGACGGCGCCGCAACCATGAAGATCGGCGTCACCGTCAAGGGCTGCGACGCCATGGCATTCTACGAACTTGCCAAGAGGAAGCAGATCAACCTCGACAACATCGTCATGATCGGTGTCAACTGCGGCGGGTCGGTCAGCCCGGTCCTTGCCCGCAAAATGATTGCCGAGAAGTACGGCGTTGACCCGAACGTTGTCCACAAGGAAGAGATCGACAAGGGCCAGTTCATCATCGAGTACGAGGGTGGCCACAAGGGCATCTCCGTTGACGAACTCGAAGAGGCAGGCTATGGCCGCAGGTCCAACTGCCGCCGTTGCAAGATGAAAGTTCCCCGGCAGGCAGACCTTGCCTGCGGAAACTGGGGCGTCATCGGCGAGAAGGCCGGAAAAGCTACGTTCGTGGAAGTCTGCTCCGAGAAAGGTGCAAACCTGGTCTCCGGTGCAGTCAAGACTGGTATCCTCGCAACCGAGGCCGCGAGCCCCAAGGGTCTTGAGATTCGCGGGAAAGTCGAGGGCGCAATGCTGAAACTCGGCGACAAGTGGCGCAAGCATGACTTCGAAGGACTTGGCGAAGGCAAGGACCGCTTAAAGAAGATCATGAGTGAGACCTCCCGGTGCATCAAGTGTTATTCCTGTATCGAGGCCTGCCCGATCTGCTACTGCGTTGACTGCACGACCAAGAACCCGGCATATGTCAAGCCTGGCGAACTTCCGCCGAACTTCATGTTCCACCTGATCCGGTTTGCCCATATCGCAGACTCCTGCGTGAACTGCGGCCAGTGCCAGGAACTCTGCCCGGCCGAGATCCCGAACGCGCTCTTCATGCACGCCCAGCAGGTCGAGCTCGAGAAGATGTTCGGCCACACCCCGGGTATCAGCATGGAGCTTCCGATCCTTGCTTACGCAGAGGAGAAAGCCGAGCGCTCGCGGCTGCACAACACCGGCAGCGACATGATCTATCTGAACGTGTTCAACCCGGCAAAGGAACACTAAAAAAAGGGAGGTGTATTCATGAAAGCAGAAGATGCAAAAAAGATTATTTCCACGGCTATCGACAGGGAAGTCGAGGCCTACACGTTTTACCGCAGCATTGCTGACAAGGTAAAGGACAAGGCGCTGAAATCGCTCTTTGCAGAACTTGCAGAAGAGGAGAAGAAACACCGGGAGTTCCTCCAGGGATTCCTCTCAAAGGATGCCGGCAAGATCAAGTTCGCTGCCGGCCACGACTACAAGGTCGGGGATGAACTCCCGTCGCCGAAACTGACCATGGACTTAAAGCCGCTCGACGGCCTGGTCCTTGCCATCAAGAAGGAACTCGAAGCCATGCAGATGTATACCCAGTTTGCAAACGCCGCTGCTGACACGGAGACGCAGTTGCTCTTCTCCCAGCTGGCAAACATGGAGCGGAGCCACAAGGCCCGGCTTGAGGACATCTATACCAACATGGCATTCCCCGAGGTCTGGTGACCCGGGTTCTCTTTTTTATTAAAATTCAGGGATCGGTTGTATCGAACCGTTCGAGATAACAGTACTCGTACGACTGTTTTTCACCGGGTCTGAGGGCGAGAAGGGAACTGTCGGCGTGCTCCTCGCATACATAGGAGACACAGAACCCCAGGGACTGGAGCCCGATAGCCTCCTTCTCACATTGTTCGCACTTGGGTCTTTTTGCCATCGTTCTGGTACCTGGAGTCTGTTCACGTGCACATCCTTTCGATCTCACCGGAGAGCTGCATCCATTATTATCCGGGAAGCGATCAGGTATCAGCTGTACCGTTCGAGAACACAGACACCGTAAATTTTTTTCTCGCCGGGTTTGAGGGCCAGGAGAAGGCTGTCGGCATGATCCCTGCAGACATGCTCAAACCCTCCCTCCATGGACTGGAACCCTATAGCCTCTTTCCCGCAGCGTTCGCACTTTGGTCTTTCCGCCATGGTCATTTTTTTAGGTTTTTTCATAGATACATCTTTTTAATTGTACCGGTATCGCGGTTATACCCCGTTCTGGCCTGCCGGCTGAAGATCGCACCGGGCCCGGGATCCATAATGGGTATACATGATGAGATAACAAAAGAGTACCAGGAGCCGGGGTGACCGCGATGTGCAGATCCATGCAGGGGGGATATCGTCCTTTTCAGGAAACGATCCGGATTGGTGACGAAATTCAGGCAGAAAGCAGAAGGCAGGTATGCCGGAAAACACCTGTCCGTTGTGAGGCCGGACACGTACAGGCCGGAGGCCCGGCATGGTGAAACGTTACCTCTCGGTCATCACGCTGGACGATGCCCTCTCCCTCCTGTCCCGGGAGTTTTCCTGCGTCCCGGCGGTGCTGCAGGTGCCGCTTGAAGAGGCAGCCGGACGGATCACGGCAGGCCCCATCTTTGCACGCTTCTCGGTACCGGAGATCCATCTTGCAGCCATGGACGGCATTGCGGTTGTGAGTGCCGATACAAAGGGGGCCTCCGAGCAGCACCCGGTCACGCTCACCCGGGCCGCCCGGGTGAACACCGGCAATGTTGTCCCGCAGGAATACGATGCCGTGATCATGATCGAGGATGTCTGGGAAAAGGACGGGACCTATACCATCCGGAAAGCCACAAGTCCGTGGCAGCATGTCAGGCCGGCGGGAGAGGATCTCGCGGAGTCCGAGATGGTGATGCCCTCGCACCACCGGATCCGGCCTCACGAGATCGGCGCACTTGCAACGTACGGGATCACAATGCTCGACGCGATCACGGTCAGGATCGGGCTCGTTCCCACGGGAAGCGAACTCGTCCCGGCCGGCACCCGGCCGGCACCGGGGCAGGTGGTGGAGAGCAACACGGTCATGGCAAAGGCGATGCTCGAAGAGGCCGGCGCCAGCTGCACGCGGTACCCCTTTGTGGAAGACCGGCCCGAAATGATCCGGGCAGCTATCGAAACGGCTGCACGGGAGAACGATATCGTCATCGTCTCGGCAGGTTCATCGGCAGGGACAAAGGATTACACCGCGGATGTCATTGCAGGGCTTGGCACCGTGCTTGTCCACGGCGTTGCAACGAAACCGGGTAAGCCGGTCATCATCGGCACAATCGGGGGAAAACCGGTCATCGGCCTTCCCGGCTACCCGCTCTCGGCCCTGACCATCATCCGCGAGCTCGTTCTCCCGTTCCTCAGAAACTACGGTCTTGTTGTGCCGGACCCGGCCGTGATCCGGGCGGAGATAACCTCGGCATTGCCAAAAGAGATCGGGTCCGACGAGTTCGTGCTCTGCACGCTTGGAAAAGTGGGGGAGCGCTGGACCGTCTCCCCCCAGTCCAAGGGAGCCGGCGTCCAGATGAGCGCTGTCCGGGCAAACGCGTATATCCGGGTTCCCCGCAATTCTGAGGGTTACACAGCCGGGGATCTGGTCGGGGCCCGGCTGATGGTGCCGGTCCACGAGGCGGAAAATGCCCTCATCGTCACGGGCAGCCACGACCCGGTCCTCGATTACCTGGCCGATCTCCTCCGCCCGGAGGGTATCACCCTCATCTCAACCCACGTGGGGAGCATGGGCGGGATCCTTGCCCTGAAAAAAGACGACTGCCATGCCGCCCCCACCCACCTGCTGGCAGAAGACGGGAGTTACAACACGGCCTTCCTGCAGAAGTACCTGCCGCAGACCAAAATCGATCTCATCTGCGTTGCCGGCCGGCAGCAGGGGGTTGTCTCCCGGACCGGCCTTGCGCTTGCCGAGTTGCCGGGCCGGGCATTTGTCAACCGCCAGAGAGGCTCCGGCACCCGGATGCTCCTGGACTTTGAACTGAAGAAGGCAGGGATCGATCCTGGTTCCATCCCGGGCTACGAGCGGGAGGTGACCACGCACATCGCCGTTGCCCTTGCGGTGAAGAGCGGGGAGGCGGAAGCCGGCCTCTGCGTGTACAGTGCGGCAAAAGCGCTCAATCTGCCGTTTGTCCCGGTATCGCAGGAGAGGTACGAGATAGCCATCCGGCATGAACATGCGGGAGACCCACGGGTCCGGGCACTCATCCGTGCAATCCGGTCGGCACGGTTCCGGGAGATCCTGAAGAATCTTGGCGGGTACGATACAACGGAGACCGGCACACTGCGGGAAGTCCGGTAGACCCAGAGTAATGGTTTGCATCCGGTTCACTATTTTACTGAGCATATCTCCCGGATTTCTCCAATAATGTACTACAGCAATACTGTAGGCGAGTAGTGCAGGTACATTATAGATATCATCTTTCGATTACGCGCATACACATACGATTGCATAAATCCGGCATGGGGATGGCAGGGAGCAAACGATTATATAGTGGCATCGTCCATTCTGGACGTGATTATGAAATCTGGGGCCGGATCTTGCAGTTTTTGTATCCCAAACGATCAGGAAACGGGCCGGAATCCAGGAAAAGTACATGGTTTCCACATAACTTATCGGAACGAGTTAAATACTTTTGATTACCACGTTGTAAATTTAGATATCTTTAATTAACTTGCTCAACAACATTGGATCTATCGACGACAATGTGTGTGATGCGCATGGCGTTTTCTGTACATGTAAACATGGAGCGATGCACCGGTTGTGGCAACTGTGTCATCGCATGCCCGGTTGATGCCCTCGAGCTATATACCGTGGACCCGGCTACCAAAGAGAAGATCTACGCCGTCAGGAACGGGAAGTCTGTTCACCTCGATGTGAAGGCTGAACTCTGCGCAGGTTGTGGCGTCTGTGTCAACGCCTGCCCGTATGACGTGATACGCCTCTCCGGCAGGGGAGAGATGATCCAAAACGTGGCCTGAAGCGAGGAATACTATGGCAAAGTCAATAACTGTTAACCTGATCTCCGGCAGGACCATCCAGCAGGGAGTTGCGATCGAGAGCGGCAAGGAGAAGCCCTCGTACCGCACCGCCTGTGGTATCATCGAGATGGACCCTGTCGATTTGAAAGCCCTTGGCGCATGGAAGAACACCAACGTGAAGGTCACAAGCGAGTACGGCAGCGTTGTCGTCAAGGCTGTCGAGGCCACCCAGGGACCCCACCCGGGCGTTGCATTTATCCCGATGGGACCCTGGGCAAACTCGATCATCAACCCGAACACCTACTCCACCGGTATGCCGACCTTCAAGGGCACACCGGTCACGGTTGAAGTAGCTATCAACGAGCCCATCCTTCTCGGTATCGAACTTGTCCAGAAACAGTGCGGGGTGATCGTAGGATGACCAGGAATATCACCGACGTCATCTGCCCGTTCTGCGGAACGCTCTGCGACGATCTCGAAGTCGTTGTGTCGGATGACGGCAAGAAGCTTCTCGAAGTCTACAATGCCTGCGTTATCGGTACCGAGAAGTTCCTCCACTCCCAGTCAGCCGACCGGGTCACAAAGCCACGTCTGCGCCAGGAAGACGGCAGCTGGAAAGAGATCAGCTATGATGAGGCTGCAGAATATACCGCCCAGATGCTCGCGAAGGCAAAGAAGCCCCTGATGTACGGCTGGTCCTCAACCAACTGCGAGGCCCAGAGCGTAGGCAACGAGATAGCCGAGATCTCGAAAGCCTGCTGCGACAACACCGCAGCGGTCTGCCACGGCACCACCCTGATTGCCGTGCAGGACATCGGTCTCCCGACCTGTACGCTCGGCGAGGTCAAGAACCGTGCCGACCGTGTCATCTTCTGGGGCTGCAACCCGGCTCACGCCCACCCCCGGCACATGTCCCGGTACTCCATCTTCCCCCGCGGGTTCTTCACCGGCAAGGGACAGATGAGCCGCAAGCTTGTGGTCGTTGACCCCCGCTGCACCGATACCGCCAAGATGGCCGATGTCCACCTGCAGGTCGAGCAGGGCCGCGACTACGAGCTGCTCAATGCACTCCGCGTTGCCCTCAAGGGCGAATGGCTCCCCGACATGGTTGCCGGTATTCCGGCAGCGAAGATCCGCGAGGTTGCAGATACCCTGAAGAGCGGCCGGTTCGGCATCATCTTCTTCGGCATGGGTGTCACCCAATCCCTCTCCAAGAACCACAACATCGACGAGGCCATTGCCCTGACAAAAGACCTCAACGAGTACACGAAGTACTCGATCATGCCGATGCGGGGCCACTACAACGTGACCGGCTCCGGAGAAGTCTTTGCCTGGCAGTTCGGGTTCCCGTACTCCGTTGACCTGACCCGCGGTTTTGCCCGCTACAACCCGGGCGACTCGAGCTCGATCGATCTCCTCAACCGAGGCGAGATCGATGCCATGTTCACCATAGGGAGCGACCCCGGTGCACACTTCCCGATCAGTGCTGTCAAGCACATCGCCCAGGTTCCCTCTGTCTGTATCGACCCGCACCTGACCCCGACCTCCGGTGTATCCAAGCTGCACATCCCGGTCGCTTTCAATGGTGTCGAGTGCGGCGGCAACTGCTATCGTATGGACAATGTCCCGATCGACTGCCGCAAGGTTGTCGAGCCGCCCGAGGGCATGCTCACCGACGAGCAGTTCCTCATCAAAGTCCGTGATCGCTTAAAGACGCTCAAGGGGGTTGCATAACATGTCTGAATATATCATCAAGAACGGATGTGTCTTTGACCCGGTCCAGGGTATCAAGGGCGACAAGAAAGATATCGCAATAAAAGACGGCAAGATTGTCGACAAGGTCGGATCCGGTGCAAAGGTTATCGACGCCTCCGGAAAGACAGTCATGGCAGGCGCAGTCGAGATCCACTCTCACATCGCCGGGCCCAAGGTCAACCTCGGCCGCATCTACCGGCCCGAGGACAAGCTCTTCAGCTGCACGCCCACAAAAGGCATGGAGCGGATGGGCGGCGGGGCCTCGATCCCGACAACGTTCAAGACCGGCTACGAGTATGCCAAGATGGGCTACACAACGGCAATGGAAGCCGCCATGCCCCCGCTCTTCTCCCGCCACGTGCACGAGGAGATCCGCGACACCCCCATCATCGACGAGGGCGCATTCCCGGTCTTCGGGAACAACTGGTTCGTACTCGAATACTTAAAGAACCAGGAAGTCGAGAACACCGCAGCCTACATCGCCTGGCTCCTCAAGGTAACGAAGGGCTACGCCGTCAAGGTCGTCAACCCCGGTGGCACGGAAGCCTGGGCCTGGGGACTGAACTGTCTCACGGTCAACGACCCGGTCCCGTACTTCGATATCACCCCTGCCGAGATTGTCAAGGGTTTGATCGAGGCAAACGAGTACCTCGGCCTCCCGCACTCGATGCACATCCACCCCAACAACCTCGGGAACCCCGGATGCTACCAGACAACCCTCGACACCTTAAAACTCGCAGAGGGATTCAAGGCCAAGAACAAGTTCGGCCGCGAGCAGGTCCTGCACCTCACCCACTCCCAGTTCCACTCCTACAAGGGAACCAACTGGGGCGACTTCGAGTCCGGCGCCAAGGAGATCACCGACTACGTGAACAAGAACAAGAACATCACCATCGATACCGGGAACGTCACCCTTGACGAGACGACCACGATGACTGCCGACGGCCCGTTCGAGCACCACCTCACCGGCCTCAATCACCTGAAGTGGGCCAACTGCGATGTCGAGCTTGAGACCGCAGCCGGTGTCGTGCCGTACATCTACAGCCCGTCCATCTCGGTCTGCGCAATCCAGTGGGCAATCGGTCTTGAGATCCCGTTGATGATGAAGGACCCGATGCGCTGCTACATCACCACCGACCACCCGAACGCAGGACCGTTCACCCGGTACCCCCGCGTCATCAAGTGGCTCATGAGCAAGAAGGCCCGCGACGCACAGATCGATGCCTTCAAGCACAAGGACAAGGTCCTCTCCCAGACCAGCATCGGCAGCCTGGACAAGGAGATCTCGCTCTACGAGCTCGCCCAGATGACCCGCGCCGGCCCGGCCAAGTCCCTGGGTCTCTCCGCAATCTGCGGCGGCCTGAAACCCGGCATGGATGCCGACGTAGCAGTCTACAACTTCAACCCCGACAAGCCGGTTGCAAACCCGGACGACATCGAGACCGCATTCAGCCGCTGTGCAGCGGTCTTCAAGAGCGGCGTGCAGGTTGTCAGCAATGGCGAGATCGTGAGTAACGGCCACAAGCGCACGCTCTGGGTCAATGTCAAGGCGAAAGAGAACCCGCAGGTCATGCGCGACATTGCCGAGAAGTTCGTCAAGTACTACAGCATGACGCAGAACAACTACGAGGCGCTCGGGCACCACTTTGTCCCGAACCCGTACGCCCTTGAGGTGGATGCAACCAACTGAGGTGGAGAAAAATGGAAACCGTTACCATCAATATGAAAAATACGCCTGCACTGTATCTTGAGGCAGACACCATCTCCCCCGATGCATTCGCCGGAAAGAACGCTGCCCAGATTGCAGACCTTCCCGTCTTCGAGGGAAACGTGCCCTCGACCCTTGGCAAGTACTTCGAGATCAGCGGAAGTGCAGGTGCAACCGCGGCAGACACCAAGATCATTGTCAAAGGCGATGTGAAGAAGGTCAAGTACCTCGGCTTCAAGATGACCGCCGGCGAGATGGTCATCGAAGGGAGCGCCGACCAGTACGTGGGCGCCTGGATGAAGGGAGGAAAGCTCCTTGTAAAGGGCGATGTTGCAGCCTTTGCCGCAACGGCCATGAAAGGCGGGGAGCTGACCATCGAGGGCAATGCCGGCAACTATCTCGGCGCTGCCTACCGCGGCGACTGGAGAGGCATGTCCGGCGGCAAGATCCTGGTCAGGGGCAATGCCGGTTCCGATATCGGGATGTACATGCTCGGCGGCGAGATCATTGTTGGCGGCAATGTCGATGTCCACGCCATGACCCATGCAGAGGGCGGCAAGCTCGTTGTCAAGGGCAATGCCAAGAGCAAGCTCGGCGGCCAGATGGTCGAGGGAACGATCTATGTCTTCGGTGCCATCGAGGTCATGATGCCCGGTTTCAAGCCGGATGGCGAGGTCGAGCTCGAAGTCGAGGGCACCAAGGCAACATTTGCCCGCTTCATCGGGGACCTTGGCGAGCGCCACAAGAAGAAGAAAGGCGTTGTCGTGTACGGGAACCTGTACAAGAAGATTTAATCCTTTCTTCCCGCCAATTTTTCACAAACCAGCACACACGCATCAGTGCAAAGCCGGCATCTCTTTTGCAGAGAGAGGCCGGCTGTTTTTTTTATTTATGCATTCCGAAGGGGAGTGTCATGTTGGCAGATTCCCCATCACCATGATCATGGATATGCCACCAATCAGGGTGCAAAAAAGAAGGCATGGAAGAGGCACGGTTTAGTTCCGGCCTGAAACCGGGACATTCACTATTCTTTTTTCACGGCAGCATTCTTCTCACCGGTGACCGGCTTTGCTTCCGGCACCTGTTTCAGGATCTCCTCCCGGAACTTTTCGAAATGGATCTCGTCCAGCTGCTCGGAGAGCAGCCTGCCGCTCCAGGCCCGGCGGTACACCCAGTCGATGATCCGGTCGATGGCAAAGAGAACCTGCTCCTCGGTCTCGACCGTTAAGAGTTCCCTGCCGATCCGCGGGTGCCTGCCGCGCCGGCCGCCAACCGTTATGAGGAAGTGGCGGTGCTCGGCCTTGATGAGATCGAAATGGCAGGACTGGACGCAGACCCCGCAGTCCACGCACTTGTCCTCGGTCAGCTCCGAGATGCCGTTCCGGATCCGGATTGCCTTCTCCTTGCAGTAATAGACGCAGTTGCCGCAGCCGGTGCAGAGCCTCTCTTTGGTCCGGACCGGCCTCACCCTTCCGATGATCCCGATCTCATTGAGCATCGGGCTCGTGCAGGCATTCGGGCAGCCGGAGAGGGCGATGCGCATCTTGACCGGCATCTCCTTCCCGAAGAGTTTTGCATCGATCTTCTTTGCAAGGCTTATCGTATCGATATTGGCGAACTTGCACCGTGAGGTACCCGGGCAGGCTATGATGTTGACCACTTCGTCCTTTTCGGAACCTATCGGGGTTTTGTTCTTCTCAAGAGCTCTTCCGAGTTTTTTTAAGTCGGACCCCCTGACATGCGGGATCTCGAGAGTCTGGCGGGTGGTGCCATGCACCTCGCCATTCCCGTATTTCTTTGCAAGAGTGGCAATTCCCCGGAGCTGGTCGACCGTGAAGACGCCCGCCGGTGCACGGAGCCTGACTGTGCAGTAATCGGGATCGCGTTCGGTTATCACGCCCCCTTTCATATGGATGCCTGATTCGTGCTGCATTGATCAGGAGTGGGAAACGCCGGATAATCAATGCTGGTATTGTGTCCACAAAAAGAGCACCAGAGCGGCCCGGGCGGGATGGCAGGATAGTGCAGCAGAGCTGCAGTATCCGTTTATCCGGCCACCGCCCGTTTCCGGATGTACGGGACCAGGTATGCGAGAACCATTCCCGCAACAAAGGCAAGGGTCATGGAGCTCACGAGCGCGAGCACGGCGATGATGATGGTAACGGGCAGAGAATCCGTCCTGAGGCCATAGCGGCACATCTCGATCCCGACAAAGACGAGCAGGGCACCGAGCACACCGACCGCGATGATCGAGAGCACCTGGGGGGAGGTGAAGAAGAGGGCGAGGATGATGAAGATCAGGCCGGCATACACGTTCGCTCCCCCGGTCCGGGCCCCGTACCGGTACTGGCCGGCAAGGCCGCCTGCCCCGTGGCACATGGGAAAACCGCCAAACGGTACCGACGTGAGGTTCATGAGCCCGATGGTCCGGGAGAATTTCTTAGGTGCAATGTCCTGGGCGAACAGGTCCCTGGTGAGCAGGGATGTGGCCAGGATGGCATTCGTTATTGTCAGGACCACCTGGGGGAGTACGAGAGTCGAGAACGCGGTGGAAAAATCCGTTGGCAGGGGGATGACCAGCTGGGGTAGGGGTATCAGGCTTACCGGGGGTACCCCGAAGATGGCGATCCCTCCGGCAAGACCGACAGCGATGACAACGATTGCCGAGAGATCGGGGACGTTCCGGTAACGGGCGAGCAGGAGGAATGCTGCGATGATGGCGATCCCGATGATAAAGAAGAGCGGGTCTTTTACCACGAAACCTATCGAGGATTTGAAGAGGAGCAGGGCAAGACCCAGCTGGATACCCCGGACAACGCTCTGGGGCACCCACTTCTCGATGATGCCGAAGAAACGGCCGTACCCGAGCACGAGAAAGATAATACCGAGGATGAGGCCCGCTGCCGCTATCTCGCCGCTCCCGATAGTCCCGGCAATGACGATCACCGCCACCGCTTTCATGGGTTCGAGCGGGATGGGAAGCCGGTACCAGAGGCCCGTGACAATGAACCAGATCCCAAAGAAGAGGAGGATGTAGCGGGCATTGACATCCGAGACGAGCGCCACGGCAAGGATGAGAGGGATGATAGTCCCGAAATCCCCAAGCGATCCCGCCAGCTCCGAGAGGCTGAACCGGAGAGGGGGCTGGGTTGTTTCGGACACGGTATCGGGTTCCCGGCCGTAACCGGGAGGGAGACGGGCAGTCGCCACCCCGGCCGGCTCGTTTTTTGTTCTTGATTACTGTAAAGTAGCATTAGCCATAGGGATTAACCTTTTCAGACAGTCAGCCGGAGAGAACCTATTCAATAAATTTATCAGGTTGCCTGAAGTAACAGTCACTGTAGTAGGATACATTATGGTTGACCTTACCACGGATATTCTGATTTATATCGGTATCGGGATCCTCACCTTTGCCATAGGGATGATCATCGGGTACCAGCTCCTGATTATGCATTATACCAAGAGATTTTTGATCGTGGCAAAGGAATGTTCCGATGCGGATTCCGTTGTGCCGATTGTCGACGAACTCCAGAGGGAGACTTAAAAAAGGAGGATAAAAGATGGTAGATATTGTCAGTTATTCCCTGGTCATCGTAACCTGTTTCTGTTTTGGCCTGATCGTCAGTTTCCAGATGGCCCATATCCATTACTGCCGCAAGCTCACCGCTCTTGTGAGGCGTTCCATATCCACCAAGACCATTGCCCCGGTCCTGGCCGAGTACGAGGCGCTCAGGCCAAAGAAATAACTCATTTAGTCATGCGGTAAGGTCCCAGCTGAACGATCATCCCGCCTTTTTTATTCCTGCACGGCAGGGTACAGGCTCTAGGCTCTAATAGGATCGCGACGAATAGGTGAGACAATGCGCTGCATTGTTCTTGCAAGCGGGAGCAAGGGAAATTCGGTTGTCCTTGAAGGATCCTCCGGGAGCATCCTCATCGACGCTGGCCTGAGTGCAAAGGAACTGCTTCTCCGCATGGCCCGGGCCGGACTCGACCCAGAACAGCTGCTCTCCATTCTTGTCACCCACGAGCACGGGGACCATATCCGGGGCCTGGACGTCCTCTGCCGGAAACTGGATCTGCCGGTCTATGCAACGGAAGGGACGCTGGCCGATTTCCTCAATCACCGCCGGACTTCCGAAAAACCCCTGGAGAGCCGGGTGTGCCGGTACCGCGAAGAGTTCACGGTCGGGGATTTTGTAATCGAACCTTTTGCTATCTCCCACGATGCAGCCGAACCATGCGGGTTCATCATCCGGGAAGGCGACTGCCGTATCGGGTACTGTACGGATACCGGTATTGTCACCCCGCAGATGCTGGATCTGCTCCTGCCCTGCGACGGGATCATTCTTGAGAGCAACCATTGTCCCGAGATGCTTGCAAACGGCCCCTATCCCGAATCCCTCAAACGCCGGATCCGATCAAAACGCGGCCATCTCTCCAACCCGGACGCCGCCCTCTGCCTGCGGGAGTTCGGAAAAGACGTGCCCGAAGTCATCCTCGCCCACTTGAGCGAGATGAACAATACCCCCGAGAAAGCAAAAGGGAGTGCCCGGGAGGGCCTCGGCCTCTTTTTCGAGGAGCACCGGGTAACGGTCGCCACCCAGGACGGGACCTCGGCTGCTCATCCCCAGTGTCTCCGGTTTTGATCCCCGGGTTACCGGAACCGGAAGACCTGATCTTCTCCGGCATTTCCCCACAAGGGGAAGAATCACGGGGGGAGAAGAGCCCGAAGAACACAATCTTAATCCATAACCCCAAGCAACATCAAAGCAAGTTCAAATCATGCTCTTCATGGATTTTTCCCGGTGCTGCGAACGGCTCGAAGCAACAGCCGGCCGGCTCGACATGATTGCCATCATCAGCGAAGTCCTGCCGGGGCTTACGGACGAGGAACTGCCGGTCTTTGTCCGCTTTGTGATGGGACGGATCTTCCCGGACTGGTCCTCGCAGAAGCTCGGCATCGGCCCGAACCTGCTCTACGAGGCGATCGGGTACGTGGCAGGTGTAAAAAAGGAGGACGTGATCGAGCGGATCAACAGGACCGGCGATGTCGGGCAGGCAGTCGAGGAGCTGCTCTCAGCCAAATCGCAGATGACGTTCTTCCACGAGGAGCTGGATCTCGTGCACGTGTACAATGCCCTCATCAGCATTGCCGGCCAGGAGGGGAAGAAATCCCAGCGGGAGAAACTGCTCGAGGTCCGCCGGCTCCTGGCCAACGCCCACCCGCTCGAAGGCCGGTACCTGGCCCGGATCCTGCTCGAAGAACTCCGGATCGGTGTGGGGGAGGGCAGCGTGCGGGAAGCGGTGGCAAAAGCCTTCAATGTCGACTCCGCTCTCGTGGAGCATGCCATGCAGGCGCTCAACGACATGGGCGAAGTGGCAAGGCTTGCAAAGACCGGCCCCGATGCACTCACCGCAGTCCGGATCACCCCGTTCCACCCGCTCCGGATGATGCTGGCCCAGCAGGGATCGATCGCCGGCATGATTGAGGAGCACGGGGAGATCGCCGCCGAGTTCAAGTATGACGGGTCCCGGTTCCAGTTCCACAAGAAAGGCAACTGGGCCCGGATGTACTCGCGCAGGCTCGAAGACGTGACAGCAGCCCTGCCGGACGTGATAGAGCAGCTGATGGCCGCAACCGACCACGATGTTATCATCGACGGAGAAGTCATTGCCATAAAGGATGGCAGACCCATGCCGTTCCAGTCGGTGCTGCGCAGGTTCCGGCGCCGGCACGATGTGGCTGAGGCAACAGAAGCTATCGAGATGATCCCCAATGTCTTCGACATCCTGTACCTGGACGGGGAGACCCTCATCGACCTGCCGCTTTCAGAGCGACGGACCCGGCTCGTGAGCACAGTCCGGCAATATGTTGCCCCGCAGGTAGTCAGCAGCGACCAGGCGGTAATAGAGAAGACCTACGCCGACGCCCTTGCCGCCGGACACGAAGGCATCATGATCAAGGTACCCGGGTCGCCCTACACGCCCGGACAGAGGGGAAAGAACTGGATCAAGATCAAGCCGCAGGTGGACACGCTCGATCTTGCCGTCATCGGCGCCGAATGGGGCGAGGGGAAACGGGCCCATGTCTTTGGATCGTTCCTTGTCGCCTGCCAGGACAACGGGAAACTGATCCCGTTGAGCCGGGTGGCCACCGGGTTCTCCGACGAACAGCTGACCGAGGTTTACGAGCTCCTCAAGGAGAGCGTGATCCGGAAGGCCGGCAAGGAGGTCACGTTTGAGCCGTCCCTTGTTTTCGAAGTCGGGTATGCCGAGCTGCAGGCAAGCCAGAACTATGATGGCGGTTATGCCCTCAGGTTCCCGAGGTTCATCCGGCTCCGGGACGACAAGGATCTCGCCGATATCGAGACCCTCGGGAGTATCCGCGAGCGCTATTTACGGCAGGCTAATTCGGCCCAGGCCTATCAGAACTGAAAGAGCGTTCTCTGGGCTTTCATCTCGGGGATCAGGGTGCTTTTCGCAAGCCAGGTATCCGACCCGGTTGCAGCGCTGGCTCTCCGGACACCCTCGTCGAGCGTTGCGCAGGTGACCGGCAGGTTCTCCATGGCCTTCCGGGTAGCTTCCCGGATCACCCAGGTCCCGAGCGGTGCCCAGTAATCGCTCGAAACGCTCCGGATGACAACTATCCGGGCCGACCTCCGGATCTTTACCAGGTACTCGCAGACCGCAAGCCGGGCCGAGTAGTAGGCACCGGATATGGGGGAATACCCGCTCTTCTTTGCCCCCTCGCGGTCCTGCACGATCACTTCCTCGTCGCCGGCCCAGAGCGTCTGTCTTCCCCAGATCTCGATCATCTCGAACCGGTAATCGCCGGGGACCAGGAGGCAGACGATCCGGTTCCCGTAGATCTCCGCCGAGAAGACCGAGATCTCGCCTATCGGGGGGAACCGGGAGATCTCTTTTTTGAGACTCTTTGAGAGAGTATCGTCTACCGCGGTGATCGCCCAGCGGGTGGGAACGAACGTGCGCCGCTTCCCGAGCAGCCCGGCCGTCATCAGCTTTGCTATCTGGTACACGTCGATATCCGAGTCCATGAGGGAGACGGCCGCTTCCGTTGCCGGGAGATCGGTATCCGACGTGATCCGGTCAACCGCCCGCTCCACCCGGGCGCTCCCGACCACGTCCAGGGACCGGACCGGGCCGGAGAACCCGACCGGGGCTACCGTGCCGTCAAAGCTGAGGCTGAAGGCAACGGGCTTCTCGAACGCCACATCCACATCCAGCGGCCGGCTCGAGATCGCAATCTCCTGCAGGTTTTCGGCAACCGAGGGAAGGTGGGAGTTCCCGCGGATGGTGCGGGCCCGGACCGCGACAATGTCCTCGATCCCGAGGCCTTTCTTTATCCAGTCCTGCGGATTGTCGGAATCATTGATCATGAGGGGGCCGCCCGTGACATCCGGGTAACCGTAACTCCCGATAAAAACCGAGGGGGCGGATCCCTGGTAACTGCTCACGGGCCTGATCTGCGCCTGGGTATGGAACCGGCTCACGATCGGGCAGCGGGGAAGGCCGCACCGGCCCTTGCCTTTACATTCGGCACACTGCATCATGGCCCTTCACACCGTACCGGCAGGAGGGAAAGGAGAGAACAGAAACAGGGGATCTGCCGGTTCATGAGCTGGGGGGAGGCAGGACAATGGTTTTCGTAAACCGGCTCTCGGGCTCAACGAACGAGACCCGCCACCCGACATCATAGCGGGCGCCGCACTCCGGGCAGATGAGGATCACCCGGAAGACCTCCCGGGTGGACTTGACCGGATTGTCAGAGGAGTTCACGTTCAGGAACGAGGTATGGAAACCCTTGTCGTACCCGCAGGAGGGGCAGGTATGCAGCTCTTCTGTAACCTTGAGGTGGGGTATTTCCCCGTTCTTTTCCATGCTCATCGTATCCAGAAAGGATCTTTTTTCTCCCGTTACTTAAGGCTGCCGGCGTTTGCAGAGGCCAAGAATGATATCCGAGGCCGCCTTCCGCCCGTTGATCTCCGCGTGCTTGGCCCGGAACGGCCGGGGGGTCAGGAGGAGGGTCTCGGCGATCTTCTCCTCAAGCACCTCTCTGGTCACGTCCCTGCCGTCGATTGCGATCCCTGCACCCATGTCAACGATCTTCTTGGCATTGTTCTGCTGCTCGGGGTGGTTCGGGTCCATGATGATGAGCACGGGTTTCTCGAAGAGCAGGGCTTCGTGGAGGGTAGTGAGGCCCCCGTGGACGATCGCAATCTTTGCCAGGGCCAGGTGCTCGTACAGGTTGGGGACGTACCCGTGGGAGGCGAAGTTGTCCGAGGATTCCGGGATCTGCGGGCCGGTATAAAAGACATCGAAGAACTCTTCCTTGTGCTGGTCGGCTATCGCCTTGAGCATCAGGTACATCGGGAGCTTGTAGGGTTCCCCGCCGAAACTGGTGAAGATGGTCTTCTTGTCGTACACGTACTTGGTGGGGTCGAACTCGTAGAACGGGCCGGTAAAATAATACCGGGGTTTCGAGCGATAGGGCATGACAAGGTTGTATTCGCTCACCGTATCCGGGGATGGGTAATCGGGGACGATGATGTGGGGGGAGAAAAAGCCGATGTAGCGCCGGATTAAGAGGTTGAGGAGGTGCCAGACCGGGTTGGTCTTGCCCGCATGGCCATTGAAATGGTTCTGGTTGGTGATAAAGACCCTCGGGATCCTGCGGGCCCATGCGGAGAAGAGCCCCCCGTACATGGTATCGCAGACAACGCAGTCGAACTCGTTGTCATGGAGGAGACGGCGCACGGCTGCTGCAGATTTGAGCAGGTCGAGGGCCACCGATTTGGAGCACCAGAGGGTCTTTTTCAGGTCGAAGAACCCTCCCTCCCCCTCAAGGCATACCTCGCGGGGGATCTTGTGCAGCATATGGCACCCGTGCTGCTGCATGAAATCATAGGATTTGCCATACCCGGCGTAGTGGATGGTGTGGCCCTGCTGCTGCATGTAATGCCCGAGATGGAGACAACGGGATGCATGCCCGAGCCCCTCACCGCAGACAACAAAAAGGATCTTCATCAATTGCCTGCCTACAGGTTTGTCGTTGTCCCTGATGAATTGTTAGTCCGGTACGGTTATGGGGGAGACAGGGCGGCCGGAGGATCCCGGGGGGCTTCGGGGATGAGAATCCAGGCAATGATATAGACGATGATGCCGGTACCGAGGGAGAGGAGGGTCAAGGCAACCCAGATTATCCGTATAACGGTAGGGTCGACATCCAGGTGCTGCCCGATGCCCGCGCAGACCCCCCCGATCATACGGCCGTTCTCTGGCCGGGTCAGTTGTTTCATGAATAAACTGGGGTTGTTGCCATTATATACGTGATGCGTTCCTGAGATCGGAGAATCTTATTGTTCCCGGGTTCCATGATCATACAGGAGTGGATTATGGCAGAAGACGGCACAGGGAGAACAGCCACGTTCGGGGCCGGCTGTTTCTGGGGCGTTGAGGCAGCGTTCCGGATGATTGACGGAGTTACCGGCACCGCAGTCGGGTACATGGGAGGTTTTACCAAAAATCCCACGTACGAGCAGGTCTGCACCGGCGAGACCGGCCATGCAGAAGTAGTGCAGGTGACTTACGATCCGGCCCGGGTCGGGTATGAGCAGCTGCTCGATGTGTTCTGGTCGATCCACGACCCAACGCAGCTCAACCGGCAGGGGCCGGATATCGGGTCAAACTACCGGTCGGTGATCTTTTACCAGGATCCTGACCAGGCAAAACGGGCGCGGGCATCGAAACTGGAGCAGGAAGTTTCCGGCCGGTTCGGGTTTGGCAAGATCGTGACGATCATCCAGCCGGCCGGGGTCTTCTACCGGGCCGAAGAATACCACCAGCAGTATTTCGAGAAGCACGGCGGAGCCTGTCACCTCTGATCCTGCAGTCCGCAAGTGTTTTCACAATACTTAATCCTGAACCGAAAGAATAGTGAACATATGCAGATATCCGACGCTATCCAGCTCATCGCAACCCTTACCGAACTGGCAATCGCCATACTCGCCCTGCTCGTGGCATGGAAGAAGAAGAAGATGTACGGCGGGTTTGTCGCCATCACGTTTGCCCTGTTCGTCATCTTCGATATCGACCGCATCCTTTCACTGAACATCCTGCCGGGTCTGCACGCCGTCATCTTCCTTGTTGCATGCTTATCCATGCTCTATGCCGTCTGGCTGATGTGGCAGGAGAGATAACCGGTATAAAAACAGAACACTCCTTAGCAGAACCAGAAGGATGCAACAGGCAAGTGCTGCCCGGATATTTTCTCTATAAATAGGATAAGAATGAACACAGAAGTACTGGGCATACCCCGCCCGTGGGTGCGGGATGCAGCCAATACGAGCCGGAGGTGACAGACAATGATGCAGATCTACAGGACAAAAAAAGACACAGAGCCGGCAATTATTGAGACGGTAGATTTACCTGGCGAGGGCGCATGGATACGCCTGACCTGCCCGACCGAGGCAGAACTTACCCATATCGCCGAGACCTGCCATCTTCCACCGGAATTCTTAAAAGCTGCCCTCGATGAAGAGGAGCGTCCGCGCATCGATTCCGAGGACGGGGTTGTCCTCGTTGTGCTTGATGTGCCGATGACCACCGAGAACATGGGAATTAAAACGCTCTCAACCCTCCCGCTCGGCATTATCATCAGCGATACGATCGTTGTTACGGTCTGCAACCGCATCTCTCCAATAATGGAGGACTTTTCCGCAGGGAAAGTGCGGCACTTCCACACCGTGAAAAAAACCCGGTTCCTCTTCCAGATCTTCCACCGCAACGCCTCCTCGTACCTGCACCACCTGCGCCAGATCGAGCGATCGATCTCCCGGATCGAGGTTGAACTGCACCGTTCAATGAAGAACGAGGAACTCTTCCAGATGATGGAGCTGGAAAAGAGCCTCATCTATTTCTCAACCTCGCTCAAGTCAAACGAAGCCGTGCTGGAGCGGATCCTGAGAACCAAGCCATTGAAGATGTATGACGACGATGCCGAGTTCCTCGAAGACGTCATCATCGAGAACAAGCAGGCCATGGAGATGTCGCAGATCTACCTGCACATCTTGAACGGGATGACTCAGGCATTTGCCACCATCATATCGAACAATCTAAACATCGTGATGAAGTTCCTCGCCTCCATCACCATCATCATCGCCATCCCGACGATGATTGCCAGTTTCTACGGCATGAATGTCGAGGGCGGGGGTCCCCTCTCCCAGACCCCGATGGGATTCGAGATTATCTTTGCGATCTCCTGCCTGGTCTCGGTCTGCCTCGGGATCTTCATGTGGCGGAAGAAATTCTTCTGAACTGCACTTTTTTTCTGGCCTTTTCACCAGACCGCAGGTGCGGGCAGGGCACCGGGAGTTGTTGCAGGGAATGGAACGCTCCTGCTCAGGAAGCAGGTTGGTAAAAGAAGAAAGATGGGCCCGCTGAGATTCGAACTCAGGACCTCCGCCATGTCAAGGCGACGTCATAGCCAACTAGACCACGAGCCCGCGTGTGTCTGATGCTCTATAGCATCTGTTCTGGTATTATTAAAAATTAGTGCACACACGTCCGAAAACCCCCGTTTTGCACCCGGGGGCATCCGGGCGAGAAATGCGCTGTTTTTATTACGAAAAGGCTCCAATGCCTGATTTGGTATATCATGACACAAGGAACCCCCGCGCTTGGTCAGCTCTTCCTGTACGAGCATGACGCGAGCAGGCTCGAACTGCTCATCCGTATCGTTTACTGGATCATCATCGGCATTGTCCTCTGGGTGTACGGGATCATCTCGGTAATCTGCCTCATCATCCAGTGGGTCTGCATCCTGATCCTCGGGCGGCGCATCGAAGGGCTCTCGAACTTTGTCAAAGGCTACCTGGAATACCTGGTTCATGTGATGCCCTACATGTACTTCATGACCGACAGTCGCCCGGGTATCCTGCCGGTACCGGTACGGGTATACGAAGAGGCATAGGCAATACGAAAAACCGCCGGCATCGGGAGGATGGTGGATTATCCATCGCAGGTTCATGGCGGCTAAAACATTTTTTTATTACATATACAAATCCCAATAAAAAAAGAAACAATGAAATTGCATGCAGACATTGGGACATGGTATGCAGTCTTCCCTTATCCTGACCATCGTTGTCCTGCTCTGTCTCGTCTCCTGCGGGTGTACGCAGGCACCTGCCCCTGCGGCTCCGTCCGTAACCGTGGCACCGGTCCAGACCCTGTCGCTCTCTTCCGATAACCCGAATGCCACATTCATCCATGAGCCGGGGGTAATTGTCGTATCGTTCCAGACTGACAGTGCCCAGAAGATGGAGGTTGACTTTTCCAACCTTTCGCAGGCATACATGGCAGGATCCGTGTTCTCAACAACCGGCCCGTATGCCGGGTCGGTCTCCGTTCAGGCCCCCGCAAAGGACACGTATAACCTGAACATCACGAGCACTGGCCGGTGGACCGCAACGGTTGCCCCGCTCATGACGGCAAACCCACTGAAGGCACCGGTGAACCTCTCGGGTACGGGAACGCAGGTGACCCCGGTCTTCTACCTTGAGCGCGGCGAATACTTCTTCGAGCGGAACGTGACCGGCCTCGACTCCCCCTACTATTTCCTCGGGTACTCCAATGGCACCCCGCTTATGGATGTCAACAACACATACATCCAGCCGGGCTTCGGTGCGCTCTCGCCGCACACGTTCGTGTTTATCACCATCCCGGAGAACGGCACCTATTACCTGAACGTCCTGGGACGGTACAACCCCGGGAGCTGGTCGGTCTCGATCTCCCCGGTCCCGAAGCTCCCGCCCATGGGACCCGGCCCGGTTATCCCCCGGGAGACAACATAGCGGGGCTTCGTGTCCGGAACACAAGTCCTCCCTTTTTTATTCCGTTCCCATTGCCAGTCCCGGGCGGGCTGCTCCGCAGGAACCAGACGCGGTCCAGCCCCTTCGTTCACATTATTACCCGGGAGCAAGAGACCAAGAGTATGGAAAAAAAGATCGCCATATTCCAGCAGTCTCCCCGCGAGCATGCCGGGTATTTCGAGACGGTTTTTGAGGAGGCCCAAGTCCCGGTCGATTACGTCCTGCTCTTTGAGACGGGGGAGGTTCCAAAACGGCTGGATGCCACCCACCTGCTCTTTCTGGGCGGCCCCATGAGTGTCAACGACGAGAAGGAACTTCCCTGGCTCGCGGAGGAGAAGGCGCTGATCCGTGCGGCCGCCAAGGACAGAAGAAAAGTCCTCGGGATCTGCCTCGGGGCCCAGCTCATCGCCTCGGCCCATGGGGCGAAAGTCTACCCGTTCGAAAAAGAGATCGGGTGGCAGCCGCTCTCGAAAGTGGAAGGGGCCGACGGGGCACTGGCCGGGTTCCCGGACCGGTTCCATGTCTTCCAGTTCCACGGCGAGACCTTCGGGATGCCGTACGGGGGGAGGCTCCTTGCGTACGGGGAGCACGTCAGGAACCAGGCGATCGTATGCCGGAATGCTCTCGGGTTCCAGTTCCACCTGGAGATGACAGAAGAGCTGATCCGGGACTGGTCAAAGGACGTGACCCGGTTCCAGCGCGGGAAGATCGAACGCGAGACGCCGCGGTATCTCGCGGAGAGCAACCGGCTCTGCCGGATGGTTGCCGGGGATTTTATTGGAAAATAATGTGGGACACATGGGGGGGTCCCGCGCTAACCCACCCACCATTATTTTTTTAAAACGATCCAACCCCCCTCCCTGAGCATAGGGGGGGGTGGCCGGGGACCCCCCCTGTCACCATACGGAATCCAATCCCCAACTCAATAATGAGATGCCTGCAGGTTTTGCCCGTCACGTCAGGAACTCCACACGAAATGCCGGGCGGGCAACTGCCGGAGGAGGGGGGGTTACTCACCTTTGAGGCGGGAGGTCTCTCGCAGACCCCCCCTCCGGATATTTTTCAAATCGATCGAACCCCCCTGCCATGGGGTGGGGGGTCACAGGGGCGCATGGGGGATCAATTCGTTTTTCAATCAAAGGTTGAAGGTTGCTGAAAATTTTTCAGGCAGGGTTTGACTGAAAATAAAAAATCAAAGTTCGATCGATCCGGAATTGTTTTTCAATCGCGATCATGATCGCGATTGTAATTTTAAAATCAAAGCTTGATTGAAAAATTAAAATCAAAGTCTGCCAAAAAAATTTCAATCAAGGTCTGGTTGCGAAAAGTTAACCACTTGTGCATAAGATTTATTTTGCAGTCCACGACGGAGAGGGGATCGCGGGTATGGGTTTTCAATCAAGGTTCGCTTGAAATTTTTTTATCAAGGTTTGATTGAAAAATAAAAATCAAGGTCCGGTTGAAAATTTCAAATCAAGGTTCGATTGATCCGGATCGATTTTTCGATCGCGATCATGATCGCGATTGTAATTTTTGAAGCAAGGTCTGGTTGAAAATTTAAATTCAAGGTCTGCTTGAAAAATTTCAAACAAGATCCGGTTGCGAAAAGTTAACCACTTGTGCACCTGGCAGTCTTGGAGTCCACGACGGAAGAGGGGGCGAGGGGGCGTTTTTTTCAACCAAGGTTTGCTAAAAAATTTTCAATCAAGGTCCGGTTGAAATTTTTTCATCAGGGTTTGATTGAAAATTAAAAGTCAAGGTTCGATTGATCTGCGAGAGGTTTTTAATCGGGATCGTGATCGCGACTGGAATTTTTGCAGCAGGGTCTGGTTGAAAGTTCTGAATCAAAGTCCGGTAAAAAAACAATACTGTGATCGATTGTGTTGTGATGGGAGCCCTCCCGCTGATGCGGGTCGCTCGGCCGCCTCATCGGGGCCTCGCTGGGCAATTACCTGTAAAATTCCGGTAATTGATCCGCCGCCGGGGGCGCCCCGCGGGGGGCGGCGGGGGAATCGCAAGATTCAGAATAATAGATGATCCAGAATTATCCAAAGTACCAGATATTAACAAAATTCCTTATAATCATCCACGCAAGGTTACTATTTGGGTAAAATGAGAATATCTTATGGTGCGGGATACGTTTCAGTAAATCATCCCACAATTGACATTGAAATTTCTGGTTTCAATGATGGTCCTTACCAAACTACAGATCCCGATGCACAACAAGAAGTCGATAAAATCGCTGATGAAATGCGAAATCTCATTGGCCAAGTTATTTTGCAAGCGGGGGACATTGAGGATTTATTATGGGAGAAGATTATTTGTTTTTTTCAAAAATTTATCAAAATTCAAGATGCTCCTAATGTATTATATCAAAAATTATATCAAAATTCCGACAAAACTTCCCGTGAATCCATTAGAAAGTTGGAAAAACACTGCTCGGGCTCAGATTTTCGAGATAAATCCCCACAATTCACTTTTTGGGAAAAGAAAATCTTGCTTAAAAAAATAATGGAGACATTTCCAGAAATGTTTTCGGACATTTCAATTAGTGGTCGTCAAAAATTATTCCAAAATATTCAAAGTATAATACAATTTAGAAATGCGTTAGCTCATGGGCAGATGAACATATATTATGAAAAAAAATGTGCGTCAATCATCTTTTTTGATAAAAATGAAAATAATATAAAGACTATTACATTATCCAAAGACATAATTAAAGAATATAATAAAAAAATTAGTGGAACAATTCTCTTTTTATTTGCGGATATGTAGGGGAATTTTTTACAATATATTTTTATGTGATTGTAGGAGTTTAAACGAACTTTTTTTACTTTCAATTTAGTTCGACTTAAAGGAAATTTTAATGAAAAAAAATATATTCAGATTCTCTCATCTGAGATTTTGGCAAACATCATGGTGGAGATGCCCTGGAGGCCGCGAAGTTCGTCAAGCACATTCTGCGGCACCGGGCTGTCCACGTTCAGGACCATCAGTGCGGGTTCCCCGGCTTTGAACCGGCCAACCTGCATGCCGGCGATATTGATATTGTTCTTCCCAAGGATGGTTGCCGCACGCCCGATAACGCCCGGCTTGTCCAGATGCCGGGAGACCAGCACGTGGCCTTCGGGGATCATGTCCATCGTGTACCCGCCAATCGCAACGATCCGGCTCCGTCCTTTGAAAAAGACCGTGCCGCTGACCGACTCTTCACCCTTGTCGGTCTTGATCTTCAGGGTGATCAAGTTCTTGAATCCCAGGGCTTCCTGCGTCACGGTCTCGCTTATCGAGATGCCGCGTTCTTTTGCCACGAACTCGGCGTTCACGATGTTCACCGGCTGCTGGAGGATCGGGTCGAGAAGTCCTTTTAAGGCAAGGCGCGTGACAAACTTCATACTGCCGGCATACGCCGACAGCTCGCCGCCATAGATGCACTCCACCGATGCAAGCCTCCCGCCGGCGATCTGGATTGCAAACCGCCCCATCTTCTCAGCTAGCTGGGCATACGGCTGGAGGATCTCCGCGTGCTCGGGGGGAACCATCGGGGCATTGACCACGTACTTGGCCGATCCGCCGTTAAGAACTTCAACGCACTGCTTTGCCACCGAGACCGCCACGTTCAGCTGCGCCTCGACCGTGCTCGCCCCGAGATGCGGGGTGACGATGACCTGGTCGAGGGTCAGGAGCGGCGACTCGGTCGGGGGCTCCTGCTCGAAGACATCGAGCGCGGCCCCGGCAACTTTCCCGGACTTGATGGCATCGTAGAGATCCTTCTCGTCTATGATTCCGCCGCGGGCGCAGTTGATGATCCGCACGCCGTCCTTCATCGTGGCAATGCTCTTGGTATTGATCACATGCGTTGTCTCGGGGATGAGCGGGGTGTGGACCGTGATGACGTCGGCGACCTTGAAGAGGTCGGCCATCGACATCATCTCAACGCCGAGCTGGGCCGCCCGTTCCTGGGTTATGAACGGATCATAGGCAACAACCTTCATGTCCATGGCTTTGGCCCGTTTTGCAACCTCGCGGCCGATCCGGCCGAATCCCACAATGCCGAGCGTCTTCTCGTTGAGCTCAACGCCCATGAACTTGGAGCGTTTCCACTCCTTCTTCTTGAGGCTCGCGTTCGCCTGGGGGATGTTCCGTGCAAGGGACTGCATCATCGCCATGGTGTGCTCGGTTGCCGCAAGGGTGTTGCCCTCGGGAGCATTGGCGACAATGATACCGCATTTGGTTGCGGCATCCACATCGATATTGTCCACGCCGACACCTGCACGCCCGATGAACTTGAGCCGTTTCCCGGCCGCAATCACTTTCGCATTGACATCGGTGCCGCTCCGCACCAGCAGGGCATCGTAGTCCCCGATGATCCTGCAGAGCTCTTCTTCCTTGAGATCGGTTTTGACATCAACGTCAACGGCCGCCCGCAGGATGACGAGCCCTTCTTCCGCCAGCGGATCGCTGACGAGCACTCTCGCGTTTGCCATAAAAACCCATATACTATCATCACCGGACTTAAAGAGGGTTATTCTTCTTGTCTGCGCGAGGCGCTTCTTAAACGATCCGGACAAATAATCTGTCGGATCGGTTCCCGCGGGTTTTCCGGCCCGGCAAAAACACGGTATGATAATTATTAAAGTGGCGGGAGATGAGATCATAAGTGGTGCGAGCAATGAAAGATGTGCCCAATATTCTCTGGCTCGAGGAGATCAGGAAGGAGGATATTATTTCGGTGGGGGGCAAGGGAGCGTCTCTTGGAGAGATGGCGTCCATCGGCCTTCCGGTTCCGAAAGCCTTCGTCGTGACTGCTCAGGCATTCCGCAGGTTTTTAGTCGAGACCGGTCTTGAAAAGAAGATTTTTGCATCGTTCGAACGGCTCGATGTCGAGAACAACGAGGCACTGGAGAAAGCAGCCGAACAGGCAAAGGCTATGGTCCTGAAGGCAAAGATGCCGACAGTACTCCGGGACGAGATCAAAAAAGCCTACCATAAGATGGACGCAGGCGATCTCATCGTTGCGGTGCGGTCCAGCGCCACTGCCGAAGACCTGCCGGACGCCAGCTTTGCCGGCCAGCAGGAGACCTACCTGAATATCAAAGGCGATGCAAATCTCATTCTTTCAGTCCAGAAATGCTGGGCATCGCTCTATGGTGCGCGGGCCATCTATTACCGGGCCAAACAGGGATTCGATGACAATACCGTCAATATAGCCGTGGTTGTCCAGCAGCTCGTCCATTCCGAGAAAGCCGGTGTGATGTTCACCTCCCACCCGATATCGGGCGAACCCTTAACAATCATCGAGGGATCGTGGGGCCTCGGGGAAGCCGTGGTCTCCGGCTCGGTATCTCCCGACAAATATGTCTTTGACCAGAGGACGGAGAGAGTCGTCGACACGCTCATCTCCAACAAGATAGTCGAGATCGTTGCCGATGGCGACCATGGCACGAAACTTGCCGATGTGCCAAAGGACCGGCAGGACACGCAGGTGCTCTCGGATGCCGAGGTTGCCAAACTCGCGATGTACGGCAAGATCGCGGAGAACCATTACGGGGTTCCGCAGGATGTCGAGTGGGGTATCGTCAAGGGAACGTTCTATATTCTCCAGTCCCGGCCGATAACAACCATCGGCAGCAGGAAGGAGGCAAAGGGCATGTCAGGACAAAAAGCAAGCGCGAACATTCTGATCAAGGGCCAGGGTGCGGCACCCGGCATAGCTTCAGGCAAAGTCGTGATCATCCGCGATGTCAAGGACACGGGATCGGTCAAGGAAGGCGACATTCTGGTCACGAAGATGACCAATCCGGACATGGTGCCGGCCATGCGCAAGGTGGCGGCGATCGTGACCGACGAAGGCGGGATGACCTGCCATGCGGCAATCGTGAGCCGGGAACTGGGCACGCCGGCTGTTGTCGGGACCAAAACGGCAACGTCAGTTCTCAAGAACGGGCAGCTCGTCACGGTCGATGGCGAGATGGGCCTCATCTACGAAGGCGCGGTTGCACCGACAGCCCCCGCACCCGCTGCCGGGGTTGCCCAGCAGGCTGTCATCGCCCATGCCCCGATCATCACCGCAACGAGCGTCAAGGTGAACGTCTCCATCCCCGAGGCAGCAGCCCGGGCAGCGGCAACCGGCGCAGACGGCGTCGGGCTCCTCCGGATCGAGCACCTGATCCTCGGCCTCAACAAGACCCCCGGCTGGTTCATCCAGAACAACAAGGAAGAGGAGTTCGTCAAGGAGCTCCACGACGGCATCAAGATCGTGCTCGATGCATTCCCGGGGAAGACCGTCTGGGTCCGGACCCTGGATGCCCCGACCGACGAGTTCCGGAACATGAAAGGCGGCGAGAGCGAGCCGCACGAGCACAACCCGATGCTCGGCTGGAGAGGCATCCGCCGCGATCTCCAGAGCCCCGACCAGTTCCGGCTCCAGGTCGAGTCCTTCCAGCGCCTCTGGAAGGAGGGATACGACAACCTCGGCATCATGTTCCCGATGGTCTCCCACCCCGACCAGTTTATCGCTGCAAAAGAGATGATGCGGGCCTGCGGCGTGGATGTCGAGAATGTGGATCTCGGCATCATGATCGAGATCCCCTCGAGCGCGATCATGATCGAGGACTTCATTCATGCCGGGATCAAGTTCGCTTCGTTCGGCACCAATGACTTAATCCAGTACACCCTTGCCATTGACCGGAACAACGAGAACGTTGCCGACATGTACAACCCCCAGCACCCGGCGGTCCTTTCCCTGATCCACAATGCAATCCAGGTATGCCGGGCATACAATGTCGAATGCTCGATCTGCGGCCAGGCCGGCTCCGATCCGAAGATGGCAGCCTGGCTTGTCGAGCACGGCATCACCAGCGTTTCAGCCAACATCGATGCCATTGCAAAGATCCGCGAAGCAGTTGCAAAGACAGAAAAACGCATCATCCTCGAAGCCGCGAGAACAAAAGATGCTGAATAAGGGTCGGTCCGAAGAAGAACTCTTCCGATTCCTCCTGGAGAAAAAGCGGGAGGATCTTGACCACGACTTTATTTTAAGTTCGATGTGCACGATCCCGCACAGCGTTGCCGTGCGGGCCCACTGCATGTTCATGGAGACGAACCTCGGGGACCCGGGGCTCTTTCCCGGGACATTCTCCCTCGAAAAACTCCTCGTGCAGCGTTTTGGCGAGCTCTTCCACTGCCCCGGTGCGGGCGGGTATGCCACGAGCGGGGGGACCGAGTCCAACATCCAGGCCCTCCGGCTTGCAAAAGCCCGCAGGCACGATATCTCCACACCGAATGTGATCGTGCCCGGCTCCGCCCATTTCTCCTTCAAGAAGGCCTGCGATATCCTCGGCCTGGAGATGCGCCGGACGCCTCTGTGCAAGGATCACCGCATGGACGCGGATGCTGCTGCAGGGCTTGTGGATAAGAACACGGTCGCCATTGTAGGAGTTGCCGGCACCACCGAGTACGGCATGGTGGACCCGATCCCCGCACTCGGAAAGATCGCGGTGCAGGACGACATCTTCTTCCATGTGGATGCCGCATTCGGCGGCATGGTCATCCCGTTCCTTCCCGATCCCATCCCGTTCGACTTTGCCGTGCCCGGCGTGACCACTATCGCGGTCGATCCCCACAAGATGGGCATGAGCACGATCCCGGCCGGATGCCTCCTCACCCGGGAGGCAGATCTCTTAAACATCCTCAATATCGATACCCCGTACCTGACCGTCAAGCAGGAGTACACGCTTGGCGGAACACGGCCCGGTGCCCCGGTTGCCGGGGCGCTCGCGGTCCTCGACTATCTTGGCAGGGAGGGCATGACCGCCATAGTTGCCGGGTGCATGAAGAACACGGAGCGTCTCATCGCCGGGATGGAGACCCGGGGATTCATGCGGGCTGCAACTCCCGATGTGAACGTCTCGACCTTTGTGTGCATGAAAGAACAGGTCCCGGGGCCCTGGAAGGTCTCCTGGACCTGCCAGGGTCACCTCCGCATAGTCTGTATGCCCCACGTGCACCTGGACAGAATTGAAGCATTTTTGAAAGATATAGGTGAGAACCATGCTTGACCGGCTTGTAGAATCCCTTGAGACCTGCCCGATGGTGAAACGCGGGGAGTACAATTACTTCATCCACCCGATCACCGACGGGGTACCGATTGTCGAACCAGCCCTCCTCCGCGATGTGGCAGCCGCCATGATCAAGGTGATGGACTTGAATGGCGTGGACAAGATCGTTGTCGTGGAAGCCATGGGCATCCACATCGGCTCCGTCCTCTCGACCATGACCGACATCCCGATGACGGTGATGCGCAAGCGTGTGTACAACCTGCCCCACGAGGTCCCGGTCCACCAGAAGACCGGCTATTCGAAGGGCGAGCTGTACTTAAACGGCGTGTACAAGGGCGACCGCGTCGTGATCATCGATGACGTGGTCAGCACGGGCGGGACCATGAAGGCGCTCCTCCATGCGCTGGAGATCGCAGGTGCAGACGTGGTCGATGTCTGCATCGCCATCCAGCGGGGGGAGCCCGATATCGGCCGGCCGTACAAGTCCCTCGTGAAGATCGAGGTGGATGACCGGGTCCATGTTGTCAAGCGGTTCCTCTGAACTGGTGGAAAAACTGCGGGCGCGGGGGGCAAAGACCATTGCTCTCCAGTTCCCGGCAGGGCTGAAGAGGAAAGCCGGGGAATATGCACGGCTCCTGCGCGAGGCCGGTTTTACGGTCATCGTCAGCGGCGATCCCTGCTACGGGGCCTGCGACCTGGCGCTCGACACCCTTGCTTTTGCCGACGTGCTCGTCCATTTCGGCCATGCTCCCGTGGATGACCAGCCAGGGGTGATCTTCGAGCCGTACCGCGTGGACTTCGATCCTGCGGTGCTTGAAAAGGCATTGCCGCTCCTTACCCGCACAACGGTCGGCCTTGTCACGACCGTCCAGCACGTCCATCTCATCCCGGCCATGGAAGCGTTCCTCCGTTCCCGGGGAATCGAGGCAAGGGTCAGTCCGGGAAGCGGGCGGACCCCCCACCCGGGCCAGGTGCTCGGCTGCTGTTTTTCCGCTGCCCGTATTCCGGGTGCGGAGGAGATCCTCTTTATCGGAACCGGCGTCTTCCACCCGGTCGGCATGGCTCTCACCACAGGACTCCGGGTCATTGCGCTCGATCCCCTCACCGGGACGGCACAGGAAGTGAACGGCGATGCTCTCCGTCGCAGGCGGTTTGCCACAATGGAGAAAGCCCGCGGCGCCGGCGCCGTGGGCATCATCGTCTCCACCAAACAGGGCCAGCAGCGCCTCGACCTTGCACGCCGCCTTGCTTCGCTCTCGCCCTCCGCAGTCATCGTTACGATGCGGGAAGTGAGCCCGGACGAGCTTTTGAACCTCGGGTTCGCCGCATACGTGAATACCGCCTGTCCCCGGCTGGCGTACGACGACCAGGTGAGGTTTCCCGTGCCGGTCCTCTCCCCGCAGGAGTTCGAGATCCTCTGCGGGAAGCGGACGTGGGACGAGTACGCCATTGACGAGATCCCATGAAACTCAAGAACCTGGAGATGATGCTCCAGCGCCTTGAAGGTTTTTCCCGGCCCCGGGCGGCCCTTGAACAATACCAGACCCCGGCCCCGCTTGCCGCCCGGCTCCTCTTCCACGCATTCATGAAACAGGACATCGAAGGCCGCAGAGTCTGCGATCTCGGGAGCGGAACGGGGGTTCTTGCCATCGGGGCTGCCCTGCTCGGAGCTGAACACGTAACGGGAGTTGAGATCGACGAGCAGGCGATCCGCGTCGCGGAGGCAAATGCCGAATTGCTGGATGCCGACGTTACCTTTGTTGCATCCGACGTACGGGACCCGGGATTCTTCGAGAAAACCAGTCCCTGCGATACGATTGTCATGAACCCGCCGTTCGGGGCCCAGAAAACCCATGCCGACCGGCCGTTCATCGACGCAGCCCTGGCCATTGCGCCGGTCACCTACAGCATCTTTAATGCGGGATCCACCCCATTTGTAAAAGCCTACACAGAAGGAAGGGCGGAGATTTCCGAGAAGATCGGCGGGGCATTCCAAATAAAGCGCACCTTTGCCTTCCATACAAAAGACGTGCAGGAGATCGAGGTCGAGATCCTACGGCTGATACGGACACAGTAACCCGGACCCGCAGCATCAGGCAGTCCATCACCGGCCTTGCTGCGGCCCATATGGTCACCGACATCTACATGCCGGTGCTGCCGGCAATCCTGCCGCTCCTGATTGCAAACAACGAGTACTCCTACCTTGCCGCAGGACTGCTGGTCACTGCCTACAACATCACCTCATCCTTCACCCAGCCGGCCGTAGGCTGGCTCTCGGACACCCGGGGCCTGACAATCAGTGTGAGCCTGAGCCTGCTCGTGAGCGCAGTCTTCATCGCCCTCATGGGCGTTGCTCAGAACTATTACCTTATCATGGCCTTTGCTATCCTTGCGGCTCTCGGCCATGCCTGTTTCCACCCTACCGCGCTCAGCCGGGTCAGCCGGTTGTGCACGAGCGAGAACCGGGGAAGGATAACGTCGTACTTTGTTGTTGGCGGAAATGTCGGGTACGCCATCGGCCCGGTCCTGGCCGGCGCTCTCGTATGGGCGTTTGGCCTGCCGGGACTTCTCCTCCTCGTCATCCCGGCTGTTGTCATGGTCTTTATCCTGAAGAGCATCCTGCCGGGGGGCATTGCCGGGGCAGACCGCCATCTGCCAAAACCGGATGTGGCACCCGGGGATGCTCCTTCGAAATGGCCGTTTGTCATCCTGATGGCGGCCTCCGTTCTCCGGGCATGGGCGGTTTTTGCCGCAATAACGTTCCTCCCGATGTACCTGGTGTCGCAGGGTTACACCCTTGTCATGGCAAGCGCGGTGATGACCCTGATGCTCCTTGCCGGCGTTGCCGGCCAGATGGCCGGGGGACACATATCCGATCGCATCGGGAGAAAAGAGTTCATGGTCTTTGGCCTTGCCGGTGCTATCCCGTTCTTCTACCTTTTCTTCGTGAGTTCAGGGATTGCCGCAATCGCCTGCCTTCTCATCTTCGGGTTCTTCCTCTGGTCCACCTTTGCCGTCGCGGTTGCCATGTCGCATGAGCTCCTGCCCCAGAACGTGGGGCTTGCATCCGGCATGATGCTCGGCCTTGCCATCGGCTTTGGCGGCCTCGGGGTTGCCGTCAACGGCCTGATCGCAGACCAGGTCTCGCTTGGCGCGGCTCTTGGAACCATTCCCATCCCGATTGCGATTGCGATCATCCTGATGGCCCTGCTGCCCTATCCGTGGAAATCGCTCTGCAGGCAAAAAACAGGGCCCGATTCACGGTAAATCCAATATCCTTATATTTTTCCGGCAGAATAGTATCACTGGAGATTGATTATGGATAAGACAGGAATTATTGCATTGATCGTCGGTCTGGTACTGTGTATTGTCGGCGCTTACGCCATCTGGATCTACCTTCCCCAGGTTATCGTGGCAGTCCAGGGCTTGATCGGTATCGTTGTCGTGCTGTTCGGCCTGATGCTGGTCGTCTTTGGCGCCCTCATCATCAAGGACTAAAAAAAAGAAAAAAATCTTTTTTATTTGTTACACTTTCACGACAAGGCACTGGGAGCCTGCGGTTTCCAGCACCGGCTCGGATTTTCCCTCGAAGAAATCATCGAACGCCTTTTTGACACCGGGCGCTGTGATGTAGTCGTGGGAGATGATGATCCCGCCGGGGCTCATCCGGGGGTAGAAGAATTCAAGGCACTGCCGGGTGCTCTCGTAGCAGTCCACGTCGAGATTGACGAGCGAGAAGGTCTTGTCCCTGACCGGGCCCGAGGTTGCCGGGAAGATGCCCTTGTAAAAATGAACATTCGGGTTGTCGCTGAGGTATTCCTTGACCCCGTCGAAGGATGCGGCGAACTTGCCCTCGTAGAACGGCCAGACCATATCGATATCGTCAACCTTGGGCAGGCCTTCGAAGGTATCGAAGAGATGGAGGGGCCGATCGCCTTTCGAGAGGCAGATGATCTTTGCCGAACCGCCCCGGTACACCCCAACTTCGGCAATATCGCCGGGCACTTTTTTGGTCCGCTGGACTGCCATGTGGATGTGGTAAGCCTCGATGTCCTCGAGGAGAAGATCGGATTCAGCCCGGATCTTCTTGAGGGCCCGGGCAAATTCCTTGCGCTCTGCGCAGCCATAATGGGAGAGCCGGCCCCGGTTTGCGATATCGTGCCCCATTGTTGGCTCAAAAAAGATGAATTTCCGGAACTTGAGCAGGTATCGGCTGGGGACAACCGTATCGACCGCTGAATAAAAACGCTTCTTCGTGAGCAGGCTCATGTCTTTATCCATTGGTTTTCTTCAAATTTATAGCGATCTGGTGACTCGCAATCCGGAGAGGAGTTAAAAAGGATTGCGGGGGCGGGGAGTCGGGACCCGTCAGAGAGTTGGCTGGGCAGGATCTTCGCCGTCCACATCGAGCTCGTCCAGGAAAGGCATCAGGCCGGTGATGCAGGGGATCCGTTTCCCATCTTTTTCCGGCAGGGATTCATCGATCCGGACGATCTCGACCATAAGCGGGAATTCCTGGATGGTCTGTTCAAAGGAAGGATCGTTCTCCCGGGTGAATTCAAGGAAACGATCAACCCGGATGAAGGGACGCTCGAACTCTGACACTGCACGGTACTCCTCCAGGACCGTTTCGAGACTGCGGTTGTGGGCAAGGTCCTTTTCGAAAAAGAGATACACGGCAACGGAATACTGGTTGCTGATCGTACCGAGCGTCCTGATGTCGACCAGAAGGCCGGGTTCGATGCCAAGCGTCTTTATCTTCCCTTCTGGAGTTGTCGCGGGCAGGGATTCCCACGAGGGCCGGTTGTTCATAGATCTGGTGGGATGGCTTTTTTTGTATAGCTATTGATCCAAAAAAGAGGAGGGATTGTGATTGTTCAGATATTGCCCGATCCACCAAAGCCGGTAGTCGCACCGGGCTTCGGGGCAAAGGCATTCTGGATCTGGTCCTTGTCGAATGCTTGTGGGACGGCACCGGTCTTCGCATACCGGTACAGGGCAGTGACAAAGATCCCCTGCATGGCTGATGCAACCACCGCAAGGACGATAGCAAAGATGATGAACAGGAACACAGCTGCCCAGAAGATTGTGGAGTTGCCAAGGAACATGGTGCCAAGGACGGCGAGGAATGCGACGATCCCGATGACAAGGAAGATTATCATGATGGAGCCGGCCCCGACAATGCTCTCGCCCCAGGTCTTCTTGATGAGCGATACGGACTCCTTGACAGAATCGATCACACCTTTATCCTCCAGGATGAGCACCGGCACGACAAAGAACGTGACAAGACCCCAGGCTCCCCCGATCAGGGATGCTGCAATCTGGCCGACAAAGCCGGCCCGCTCTTCGAGCATATGGAGCAGGATGCCGATCGTTGCAGAGACCAGCGCCCAGGCAAGGATGGCGGGGAAATGGCGCAGAGAGATCGAGACTGCTTCACCGATACTCATCTCCTTCCCGTTGAGCCGGGCGTTCACGCAGGTGATGAGCGCCGTGTTGAAGAATATCACGACAAAGTAGCTGACCACGTAGAAGACGAACAGCCCTGCATAGAACTCAAGCGATCCACCCTTGACACCGGTCTCAAGGCTCCCTGCAATGAAGAGGGGAACGAGGAACGTTGCAAGCACAATGAGGGAGATTATACCCGACATGACCGGGAAGGCGAGCAGTTTCTTGTCCTGCATCAGGATGCTCCAGCTCGTTTTGACGAGCGAGAAGCTCCTGCCAATACTCTCAAACATACTGACAGCGTGGGATGCGGTACAGTAAAGATGTTGGTATCACACCGGAAAAATAGTTGTCCTGCCGGGGGATCCTGCACATCTACCGGTCCCGCCGGGCTGCAAGGCAGATCCCGGTCCCGGCTGCAAGTATTCCGCATGCGAGCGGGAGGGAGGCACGGGTCGGTGCCGGGATTGGCGGGGACAGAGCGGGAGTCAGGGTAGGCCCGGCCGAAGGAGTGGCCGGGAGGGGAGATGAGCCGGCAACCGGCTGGGTGATAGTCATGACGCTCCCCGGGACAACGTTGCTGATGTTATCGAGCTGCTCAACCTGGAGCAGCATGACGGGTGAGGTTGCATCCGGGGGGACAGTACCGGTCACCGTGACCGTAAACCCGACAGTCTGGGTTGTCGGGTATGCGAGGAGTGCCCCGTTAAGAAATGCTGCGTTGCCTGTAGCAGTCTGGCGGGCTGCATTGGTGCCGTCCAGGGTCACCTGGATTACCCACTGGGCGTTCTGGAGGTCTGTCTGCATCTGGAGCTGGTTGCTCGAGGGGAAGGTCGTGGATCCTGCCGGTATGACATAGTAGGTGGCGACAACCTTCTGCTGACCCCCGGGGGTGAGAGGAGGATTGGGCGAGAACGAGACCGTCTGTTGGACAACGTTTGCCGCAGCCGGGGCACTCACGAGGACGAGTGCAGACAGCAGGACAAGAAGAACGAAGGTTCTGCGGGACATGGTATACGCAAAAAAGGATCTGCCGGGCATCTGATAGAGGTATCGATCGGTATCCTGCCGGTTCACCGGGACAAGATGCTCCTTATGAACGCCCCTGCCTGATCAATGGCTTCTCTACCTTCGGGAACCTGGCCCGCAAAGATCTGCCAGGAGTGGAACATCCCTTCCCATATCTCGGCCTGGACCGGGATGCCGGCCCAGCGGGCCCGGTCAACGAATTTCCCGATATCCGAGAGGAGGAGCTCGTGGGTGCCCATCTGAATATAGAGGCGCGGGAGTCCCTTCATGGTTGCGTGGGCAGGGGATGCAAGGGGATCGTGGGGATCGTGGCCTGCCAGGTAGGTCTTCTGGACAGCCTGGAGGCGGGCCGGTGTGATCCAGTCCCGGTCCCGGTTCTTGGTCACCGATTCCCCCGGAAATTCCAGATCAACTGCAGGAGACATACATACTGCCGCAAGCGGGAGGGGACGGCCTTCGTCGCGGATGGACAGAAGGAGGGAGAGGACCAGGGTTCCCCCGGCGGATATGCCCGCGGGAAGGATCCGGTGGGGATGGTAGCCTTCGGCTATCAGGTAGCGGTACGCTGCAACGGCATCCTCCACCGCTGCAGGGAAGGGATGTTCCGGGGCAAGCCGGTAGTCAATGGACAGGACCGGCACGTTTGCTGCCCGTGCAAGGCGTATACAGAGTCCCAGGTGGTCCCGGGTGGATCCAAGGGAGAACCCGCCTCCGTGGAAGAAGAGAATCGCCCCGCCCGTGTCGGCATCCGGCATGGTAATCCAGTAACCTGATACAGTATCCGAGATCCTGACTTTGCCGATCTGGTGCGCACCCTCGTTCGTGACCTCTTCCTGCATCTCCATATAGAATGCAGAAAGATCTTCCCTCATGAGGGGAACGGACTTTTTCGGATCGGGAGAATGCTCCCGGATGAGAGCAAGAAGTTCTTCCGGCGATTCCTGGATCATTATCTCTGTTTTTTAGTAACGGGAGATAATAAAGGAAGGGGATCGAGTGGGTTCGGGAATCCAGGCCCTGCTGTAAAAAAGCGGACAGGGTACATTCACATCAGGGCTGGATCCGGCGCATAACGCACCCGTATGATACCGTTATGGAGCGTCTCGGTGGTAAGGTGCCTGAGCGGAACCTGCAGGCCGGAAAGACCGGCCCGGTGCGGATCGAACATGGTCGCACCCGGTTCCCCCCCGGCAAGGAACGGGTGGATGAGCACGCTCACTTCACTGACAAGCCCCGTCCGGAGGAGGACACTGTTGAGCGTTCCGCCACTGTCAGCCCGGACTACCCGTATACCATACTGCCGGTGCAGATCCAGGAGAGCCTGCTTCATATCCACCCGGTCGGCGCCGGTCGCAATCACGGGAATCCCGGATGCCCTGAGCTGCCGTGTGTACAGGGAGGGAGTCGATTCTGAACAGAGGGCGACATACCCCCTGAAATACGGCCACGTCCGCAGCGTTTCCCAGCAGGTGATCTTCCCCTGGCTGTCTGCGACAACCATCAGGGGGCGGGGATCCGGCTCCCCGGCCGGGGGAGTGAACATCTTCCGGTGCTCTTCCGGGACTTCAAGCGTTGGGGCTTCGAGGATCGTTGAACTGCCAAACAATACTGCATCGGGATTATACTGCCCGGCAAGAGAGTAATACAGTTCAAGATCCGCAGGGAAGTTCGTGATCCGGCCGTCAAGACTGGTTGCCGTGTGAAGAATAACGCGGGGTTCCATGGGGGATTCCTGATCAAAGATGGGGAAGGCACGCGGTTAAAAGAATGGCCGCAGGGGGTGAAACTGGACGGGCCAACGCGCTCCTGTTCACCACATACTCCGGTCCCGGGCCAGCCGGGGAATTTGTGTCCGGTGAGGGAACCGGGGGCAAGGGCGCTGTTGGAGAGATCCCATAATCTATAAATCGTCAACGTTCTAATGTTGACATATGTTCCTGCCAACGAACGACAAGCAGTTCGGGTTCTGGACGCTGCGGAGGGGCGGCGAGTCCAACATCGCAATCGCGAGCCGGTTTGGCATCTCCCGCCAGGCAGTGTCGCACGCCCTCCTCCAGATGAACGAGAAGATCGGGTCAACGCTTGCAGAGATGGCGCAGGCAAACCAGATCTCGGTTGAGAAGATCAACCCGGAGAGGGGCATCCTCATCGGCCGGTCGATCCCGTTCCAGACCGCGGCCATCATCTTCGTATCGGAAAAACACGGGGTGCAGGTCTGGTACGAGCATGATGGGGACTGCGGCTCCTGCCAGCGGTATACCGAATGCATCGAGCTGCTCTGGGATTATGCCACCGAACTCGGCATCCGGATCAGGAAGACGGCCGATCCAACCAAGATGGCAGAAGAACTGTTTGAAAAAGTGAAGGCGATCGTGTAATGTTCCGATTTTCTGAAGTGATCCGGGGCTGGCTCGGCTGGTGCCCGAATGGAAATGGTGTGCAGGCAAAGAACCGCAGCGGGGCAGACATCAGCATCCGCGCCGACAATCCGGTAAAGAATCCTATTCCTTCAGGTACCGATGGAACCGGTACGCCGTGGAGAGGATACTACGAGCATACCCAGCGGGGCACGCTCATCATCGGGGGAGTTGCTGCGGCTATCATATTTATCCTCATTATGTCGTTCATCTTTGGCCCGGTATGGGTCACGATGGCAGTGCTGGCCATCATGGTATTTTTACTTGCTATCATGTCCACGCTGACCGTATCGGCAGGCAATGGCATCCTTGCGATCCGCTTCGGGCCGGTGGGCATTATCCGCAAGAGCTGGCCGCTCTCAGAGATTGTCTCAGTGACTACGGTGACCAATCCCTGGTACTATGGCTATGGTATCCGTGTAACACCGTACGGGCCGCTCTACAATGTATCGGGCCCCTATGCCGTTGAAGTGCGGCTCATGTCCGGCAAAGCGTTCCGGATCGGCACTGATGAGCCGTATGACCTTAAACATGCTATCGATCAGGCAAGGGATGCAAAGGGGGGCGCATGACGCACATCATCGCTGATACTATCAGGACATACCTGGGCTGGTGCCCGAATGCACGGTCCCCGGGAGTCGCCATTCCCCGCGCAGGTGTTCTTTCCCATACCGCGGATCTTCCCGATACACCGCAGCCCGGTGCTACCCCGCTGGTCACTGCTGTTCCCCGCTGGATGACCGCAGTATCAATTGCAATCCTCTTTGCAACGCTCTTTGTCGGGGGCAATTTCTGGTGGCCGATCTTTGTCCTTGGGGTTCTCGTCATATTTGTCTTCATCCATATCCGAACAATCCAGACCCACGGGAGAGCCTGATCATGCCATCTGAAGAGACGCAGTACGCGGCAAACACAAACACCCCGCGATGGTTCACCGGAGTTGCCATTGTCATCCTGTTTGCCACCCTGTTCGTAGGGGGAAACAGCTGGTGGCCGCTCGTGGTTCTTGCAACAATCGCACTTGGCCTCATCCTCCTTATCCAGACCAACCGTTCAGCACGGAGAGCCTGAAATCATGCATTCCCAGGAGAGATACTACCTCAAAGACGCTATCCTCGAACAGATCCAAAAACTCACGGGATGGTGCCCGAACGCCCGGACACACCAGGTCTGCAGGACTACACCCTCTGATCAGATTCTCATTTCGGTACCGGGCGGCGGGGGAACGTCGTCCCTTTCCTTTGGCCGTATGAACCGGTACCGCACCCGGGCATTCGCGTTCGCGCTCTGTGTGACCGGTGTAGGCATCTCCCTCTTTGCCACAGCAACCGGGGACCGGCTTGCCATGCTCGCAACCGGTCTTGCCCTTGCCGCGATCCTGTACTGTGGCGATGCCCTCCGGTACCGCGATCTTTTCCGGCAGGTCAAGGAAACCGGCAGAGTGAAGGAAAATGACTGGAAGCAGATCTCGGTTGTCCGCCTCCTTCCGGTCATCGGCGCTGCAATCATCCTTGCATTTGTGGGAGCCGTCCTCCTCGGCCTCATCCCCGGCCTTTCAATGCTTGCAGTCAACGGGTTCCTGGCCGGGTTTGCCGCGATCGGCTGGCTCCACCTCCTGACAATCATGGCATGGGAACAGCAGTCGGGCATCGCGCTGTACAGCGACGGGAAACAGATCTACAGAAGGTCGGCCTGATGATGAAATTCACCAGTTCGGTCTGGAACGCCATGGGATGGTGCCCCATGACCGCTGCCGCGGGGCACCCGCTGCAGGGAACTCCCGGGAATCTCCGGCGGGAGGACCCGTCCGGGGACGGGGGGCCGGTTGCCCGGAGATCCGCCCGGTTCATGCGCATGACCTGGGGGATCATCATCCTCTCCTGGGTGATCCCGTTCCTGGTCCTGCCTCATCTCCCGGCCGAGGTTCCCATCCACTGGAACCTGTACGGGCAGGCGGACGGGTTTTCCAGCCGGTTTATCGGGGCTTTCGGTCTGCCGGTCATCCTCTCGGTAACAACGGTTCTCCTCATGGCACTCCCCCGGTTCGACTCGGTGCAGACCACCCTTGCCGCATTCCGGGAGAACTATGCCATCCTGATCCTTGCAACCGTTTCCCTGATCTTCTGCATTGAGATCGTCACCCTGATGGTTGCACTGGGTCTCGACCTGCCGGTCATCACCATCATCCCGATACTGATGGGGTTGCTCTTCATAGCACTCGGCAGCATCATGCCGAACATCGGCAGGAACACCCTCATGGGCATCCGTTTCCCGTGGACGCTGGAGAGCGACGAGATCTGGAAGAAGACGCACGAGCACGGAGGTCCTGCGTTCATGGCTGCCGGTATCCTCACCGTGCTCGGGAGCCTTGTTGCCGGGATCTGGGCCATTGCCCTGATGCTGGTGATAATCCTTGGGGTCACCGTGTACATTTCAGTCTGGTCGTACCGGTATGCGAAGAGAGTTGGCGGGACGATCTGAACAGGTCGCAGGACATCCGGCGGAGGGGATGGACACGAACCTACCGGCGGGAACCCGGACACAGGAGGCCCATATCCGGAAACTCTTTCGAGGGATCCGGATCGAGTTGAGGAAATATTTTAATTTCATAAAATATATAAAGTCAACATCCATATATTGACATACCCTCTGACCCGGAACAAACCGCAGGCCTGGGTACCTGCGAAAAAATTATTGGTAACATGAAGGCGTTGGCATGATCACCCGCACAATGGAAATTATCCGGCACCGGCTCGGCTGGTGCCCGAATGCACAGGTAATAAGAGCGTCACCGGCAATGCCGGTAATACCGGCGGTTGCAGCAGTTGCCGCACAACCGGGTGGCGGGACCGGGGGATCGGGACGGATTGACCGGGGTGCCAGGCTTGCAATCGGAAGTATACGGATCCTCTTCAGGAACAAAAGGCTTCTCTGGTTCTCGCTTCTTTCTGGCATTGTCATGGTGTTCAGCCTTGCATCAACCCTGTCCCTTGAAGCTATCTCCGGCCCCAGCCCGTTCACGATAACAAGTGCGATCGTTGACCCCGGCACGATCCTGATTGCCCGGGGGTCGCTCTTGTGGATTGGTCTCACCCTGGCCACGGCACTCATCAGCACATTTCTTACGATCTATCTGCTTGCCGGGCTGCTCGCGTACGTTTCGCACATAATTTCAGGAAGTACTATCACGATCCGGGAAGCACTTGTGCGGGCCGGAAACCACATGCGGACACTTACAGGCTGGGCAGCGATAGGAGCTATTGCGGGAACGGCACTCACGTTCATTCTGAATAGTTACCCCGGGGATCTCGCGGTTGTGTTCATCTCCCTTGTGGCAACCTTTATTTTCGGCATCCTCACCATGTTTGTTGTCCCGGCGATTGTCCTGGAAGACGAGAGACTGGTTCCTGCGATCCGCACGTCTGTATCGGTCTTCCAAAGGACACTCGGGGAGATAATAATCTGCGCGGGTATCTTTTTCCTCATCGTATTTGCGATGGTGCTCATCGCGGTCGTCCCCATTGCCTTTATCGGTTTCTCTTCGGGCAATATGGCCATGGCCGGAATCGCTCTTGTCCTGTACCTACTCGTGATGATGGTAATAATGTTCATAGGCTCAACAATCGTCGGCATCGCCACCATGGGTCTGTTCAAGTACGGGACAACGAACCGGTTGCCGGATGTGTACAGGGAGTACCAAGAGATCGTATGATCTTCGGGTCGCCATGTATACAAACAGGAATGGACGGACCGGATGCCCGGGAACCATGAACTATCTCACCAACACCGGCCCGTTCCCGCTTTTGTGTCCATGAAGACCCGGTCCAACCCCACCCCTCAGCCATCCACTGACGGGAGGCACGCTAACTGGTGAATCCGGAGACACCCCGATTTGAACCCCGGTTCCCCGAAAAGATACATCCACCCATTTCGGGCCCGGGTCCGCCCATACTTTTATATTGTAAATGTCTATACATTTACATATGTTCTTACCAATGAACGAAAAACAGTTCGGATTCTGGAAGATGCGACGCAGCGGGATGCAGAATGTCTGTATTGCAAACGAGCTTGACATCACAAGGCAGGGGGTCTCCCAGGCGCTCCGGGCAGTGGACGAGAAGATCGAGGCCTCGCTCCGTGAGATGGCCCGCGCAAACCGGATCCAGATTGAGAAGATTGATCTGGAACGCGGGATCCTGTCCGGGCGATACATCCCGTTCCAGACCAATGCCTATATCTTCGTCTCGGAGAAGCACGGCATGCAGGTCTGGTACGAGCATGACGGCGAATGCGGGACATGTAATGAATTCACCCAGTGTATCGAATTCATCTGGGATTTCGCAACCGAGCTGGGAATCAAGATAGAGAAAACCGGCGACCCGACAAAAATGGCTGAAGAATTACTTGCAAAAATCAGGGGGAATGGAAAATGACCCGGGTATCGGAAATGGCTGAACACTGGTTCGGCCTGTGCCGGAAAACACCAGCCCTGCACGCATTCCCATCGGCGTTCACCGTAAGACCAATAGCAGTAAATGCCGCACAGCCGGGCGATGGCGGGGCCTCCGGGGGGCCGGGCCGGCTCCGGCGCGGGGTCGGGATAGCGGCCGGGAGCGTAAAAACCCTGGCGCAGGAGAGGCACCTGCTCTGGTTCTCGGCCCTGACCGGCCTTGTGATAGCATTCGTGTTCCTTGCGCAGTACGCCCTCACCATCCTGGGATCGTACCCGTACGAACTGATAAGCGGGCCGGCATGGATTGTCCTGACATTCTGCATCGAATGGTTTTCCCTCTTCTGCTTCTGTTTCCTGCTGGCAGGACTTGTTCTTTACCGGCCGGCAGAAGGCGGGGGAAGAGCGCACACGATCCGGGATGGATGTTCAGAAGCAGGGAAGTATCTCCGGCCGCTTCTTGCCTGGTCCGGTATCCTGGCAATGGCAGGAACAGGAATCTATTACCTTTTCCGGCTCACGGGAGATCTCGCGATCAACTCATTGATAACCAGGTTTCCGTTCGGCTATATTGTGGAGCCGGAAGCTTACGGCCAGGGCCCCATTGCCGGAACATTCCATCTCATGTATGCCTCCGATGCAACGTTCCTGATGATGATCATAACCGTGGTCCTGTTCGCGATAACGGCATTCATTACCCCGGTTATCGTTCTCGAGAAGAAGACGCTGACCGGGGCGGTTGCCGGGTCAGTCCGGATCACAAAGAAGATCTGGGGCGAGATGCTCGCTTGTTTCCTCATCCTTGGGATCGCCCTTGTCGCGTTCACCGCTCTTTCTGGGCTGTTTCAGGTACTGTTCAGTGCAGTCGAGCTCAGCAGCCCGTTCTGGTACGAATTCTACTATAAAGGCGGGTGGGGGGCAGTTGCAGCCCTGTACATGACGGTCTGGATGATCCTTGCCCTTGCCGGGGCAACGGTTGCGGGGATCGCAATCCGGAATCTCTATACCTATGCAAAAACCGGCCGGATGACCGGTTCCTCCAGCCCCGGGGCGGGAGAGCAGTCGTCCACCTGATTTTTTATTTTCAGTTTCATTACTTTTGATGCGTGTCCCGGGCCAGGCTGATTACGGGCGGTTTTGGTACCGTATTACCGGACATTCACACCGGGTTACGGGCATGGATCGCAGGCATGCCCCCGGGCGAAAGGATGAAAAGACATCCCGGCCGATTATCCCGCATACAGAAAAGCCGGGTTCGTGCCGGTGAATACATAATTGCCGGGGGTGCATGCTGACAGGATTACCGGAAGAAGGGATGAAAACAGCCGCAGTGAACGGGATCACGCTCGCGTACAGGGAGATCGGATCTGGGTATCCGCTTCTCCTCATCAACGGGTTTGCATCAACAATGGATACATGGAACCCGTCTTTGCTCGCACTGCTTGCCCGCCACTTCCGCGTCCTCATCTTCGATAACCGGGGCACCGGGTATTCCACTGCATCGGACAGACTGTTCTCCATCACCCTCTTTGCAGACGATGCGGCTGCCCTGATGGATGCCTGCGGGATCGACTGCGCCCATCTGCTTGGTCTCTCCATGGGTGCCTCCATTGCGCAGGAACTGGTTATCTCCCACCCGGCCCGGGTGCAAAAACTCATCCTTGTTGCAGGTACCTGCGGAGGAAAGAACGGCATCCGGATGGAGTCTGAAATCTGGAACCGGCTCTCGGACAAGAGTGGGGAGCTGCCGGAGATTGCACACCGGATGTTCTCCGTGCTCTTCCCGGAAGACTGGCTGGCAACCCATGACCCGTGGAAGTACTGCCCTGAAGTCCATGAGACAACCAGTGTTGAGAACGCCGGGCGGCAGGCTGAGGCATTCTTCTCATGGACGGGGTCGTTCGACCGGCTGCCGGCGATCCGGTGCCCGGTATTGGTCATTACCGGCACCGACGATATTGTCATCCCTCCCGGCAACGCGCGGATTCTTGCTGACCGGATCCCAAACGCAGAGCAGGCCGGGTTTACGGGCGCCGGTCACGGGCTGCAGTACCAGTATCCCGAACAGCTGGGCAGGACGATAATCAGGTACCTAGTTGAGACCCGGTAAATCAACACCTGGCTTGTGAGCTGGCGCGGTCCGGATATCCGGAGAACAAGATTGAAAGAACCCGCATCAGAGGGTCTCAGTTTTTACTGCAGAACGGGGTTGTTTCGGCATAATGGGGATCAAAATCAGGCCCGAACGGAAATGTTTTCAGAGAGATCAGGATATCCCGGTTGCCGGAATTATCGATCTTTATCGCAACCGACCCGTCAACAGAAACAGTCCTGCCGGTGGTATCTCCATCATCCACATAATCGAGGGTGTATCGGGCAATGGTGATTGTATAATCCGCGATATGGCTGTGATCAAGGATAACCACATCCGACCGTTGGGGAATATACCCGTAATTCCGGAGATTCTCTTCCAGGTTTTTCTTCTGCTCCCCCAGTCGTGCCCCGTTGATCAGGTCCAGGATCGGGACAATCTGAAAAAATGATTCCACCCGGTCCTCCACCCGGGGTTTCAGGCAGGGGCTCATCTGCAGATTACTCCGTGGGATGATCCGTGTCATTCATTTTCATACACCAGATTGATATAGTAAACGAACTATATTTTGGAGAGATTGGGTAGCCCTTAATCCACATGTCTTATCGAACATTTCTTGTCAGGGTTACATATTTATCACGGGTTTTCGAATTCATCGCAGCGATGAACATTCGCTGACAGAATGAATGTTAACTTTTTCTTCGTTTTTATCAATGTATGGAAGTATCTACCGACGAGGTTGTACGGGAAGGGAACTATCCCTTCCGGTTCAATGAAAAAACAGTGAACAGAATTGGTGATCTCTATAATTTTCTCATATTCAGTTCTCTTCTGCTCTCCTTTGAATGCGTGGCAATGGCATTTGTCTCCTGCATCATCCAGCAGGTATCCTGGAGTGCAATGACTGCTGTCATACCATTCCTGGTGGCATTCTCCATCTATAACCTCAACAGGAAAACGGACGAGGATGAAGATGCCATCAACCGGCAGGACCGGTTTGCATTCACCAAACGGTATGAAAAACTCCTGTATTACGGGGGGATTCTGGCTCTTCTGCTTGCACTGGCCTTCTCTGCCATGTACGGCGTTCTGCCGCTGCTTGCAACCACCGCACCATTCATCCTGGGGATCATGTACAGTTTCCGCTGTCTTCCGGCCTGGACCGGGTATTCCCGGTTAAAAGAGATCCCGGCGGTAAAAAATATCGCAGTCGGGATCTCCTGGGCAGTCATCTGTTCGCTCCTGCCGGTATATCTTATTGGCAGCATACCGGATTCCAAAACAGCTCTTGTCTTTGTGCTCTTCTTCATGTGGGGTTTCATGGCCTCGCTTATACCGGACATGCGGGACCGGATCGGGGATGCCAGCGCCGGGGTGAGGACGATTCCGGTTATCTTCGGGGAAAAGAAGGCGAAAACCATCCTGTCCGGGGTAATTTTGGTCCTCGGTACACCATTAATCGTTCTCAGCCTGATCCTCTCCCTGCCACCATTCGCAACCGCATTGCTGGTTGCAGCAAATCTGTACTCCCATGGCTGCGTTTATCTCCTGGGCCAGGCCCAGATAAGGGATTTCCTGGCCGATGCCATCTCTGACGGGCAGTACATCTGTTTTTCACTGGCAATCCTGCTCCTGGTGCCACTTTACCAGGGAATTTAAATTCCATTTTACCAGAGGCCGCTGTTATAACCCAGGATTTATTGATGCACACGTTATAAAAAAATGAGTTAGCATATATACCCCCATTCGGCAAACCTACATGGATGGATCCTCTCGAAGTCTATAATGATAACAGCAAATTGATCCAATCCATCTTCTCCTCCCGGCTGAAGATCCAGATTCTGCTTGCAGTGACCGTGGGGCCAAAACAACTGTCAGAGCTTCGGGATGTGACCGGCAGCACATCGCAGGCCATCATCCCCAAGATCCGGAGTCTCGAGCGCCTCTCCCTTATCGAGCAGCGGGACCACGGGTACCATATCACCCCGGTGGGCAACATCCTTGCCACCAAGATCGGGAATTTCGTCATGACGATCGGGGAGCTGATGAACCACAGGGAATTCTGGGCAACCCACGATATCGAGGGGATACCCGAGCCGTTCCTTCACCAGATAGGAGATCTCATCGGTTCCGAATTAAAATTCGACACCACGGACAACATGTTTCATGTCTACTCGCATTTTCTTTCCATCCTGCAGCAGGCAGAGTACATCCACGGCATCTCGTCGGTGATGAGTCCCGCGATAGCCGATGTTCTCTCGGAGCGTGTCGTTGCCGGCATTCCTGTTGAACTCGTGGTGAGCCACAAGATTGTGGAAGGACTGATACAGGAGCCGTTCTCAAGCAAACTCCGGCAGCTCAAACCTTATACCAATTTCCGGATCTGGATTGTCGAGGAACCCCTGCATCTGGGCATCACCGTCACCGATAAGCACCTCTCGCTGGGGCTCAACAAGACGGTAAATAACGTGTATGACAGTTCTGCAGATATGTTCAGCAGCGATCCAAAGGCACGGGAATGGGCGGAAGGAATATTCTGGTATTACAAAGACCGCTCAGTTCTTCTGGAAATGGAATAATCCACATTTCTTCAAGATACTCATTTTTAAGGGACAATGGAACGGTATCCGGTTGGTGCGTAGCCATCAGATTCAGGCTAAAAACCGGTGGTTTTGATTCATCATTCAGATCGTGAACCTGAGGCCATCCCCGTGGACAGAATGGAGTGTTTTGATCAGCTCCGCTGTTACGTGAGAACTCATAAAAACAGATGTACCGTGTAAAGATAGAAGGAAAGTAATAGCAGCTTGGTATGGTTCCCGGGGACTCGCGTACCTCAGTACAGCATACTACGTGTGCCGGCTTAACTGCTGGGTTCGGAATGAGACCAGGTGTGTCCCGACAGCTATGGCCGCTATCACCAGTCGTTAAGACTGGACATGTCATACAGGTCGCGAACCCGATCGTATCGCAGGTATTCGATAATGACAATTCATTTGAGCGCATTCGCTCTTGCGTGTAATAATACGAGAAGACCGTGTAAGAAGGAAGGTGATAGCAGCTTGGTATGGTTCCCGGGGACTCGCGTACCTCAGTACAGCATACTACGTGTGCCGGCTTAACTGCTGGGTTCGGAATGAGACCAGGTGTGTCCCGACAGCTATGGCCGCTATCACCACGATTTTGCTTTGTTTTAGATGCAGAAGAACCTTGAAGTCCTTCATCTCACCGAACTGCTGTTTTGCAGTTTCGGTTGAAGCCAAGGTCCGGATTTGAACCGGAGTGTAGTTGATCTGCAGTCAACCGCGTGGCCGCTCCGCCACCTTGGCAGCCGTGTAGGATAATACCTTATCCAATTGGATATGGTATAATTTAAGGTTTGCACAAAGAATTTCGTCTGGGTTTAATGTGGTGAGCACTAGTGATTGGACGTTAGTACTTCCGGACTGAACACGTCGTTGCCTTCGTGCGTACATCCGAAGCCTATCAAACGGATCTTTTATCCATGTCCTATAACGGAGTCTCTTTTTAGGCCGGGTTTCAAGCTTAGATGCTTTCAGCTTTTATCCCTTGGCGCGTGGCTGCTCGGCACTGCCTTGTCAGACAACCGATCGACTAGAGGCGCCGAATGAAAGTTCCTCTCGTACTATTTCATTCTTACCCTCAGACTCCAAACACTCCTGATAGATAGTAACCGACCTGTCTCACGACGGTCTAAACCCAGCTCACGATCCCCTTTAATAGGCGAACAACCTCACCCTTGGCCGCTGCTGCACGGCCAGGATGGAAAGAACCGACATCGAGGTAGCAAGCCGCCGGGTCGATATGTGCTCTTGCCGGCGACGACTCTGTTATCCCCGGGGTAGCTTTTCTGTAGTCAATAAGCCTCACCAAAAGGCTGTATTGGTTCGTTAGACCCGAGTTTCCTCTCGCGATCATTTGCTTTGCATGATCGCGTCAGGCCAACTTATGCTCTTGACACTCTTCTGTGAGTTTCTGACTCACATGAGTTGACCTTGGGGCACCCTTGATATTTTTTCGAGGGTGTGGCGCCCCACCCAAACTGCCTACCTACCGTTGTCCTCGTAAGAGTGAGAACTACAACAAAACTAGGATGGTGTCTCATCGTTGGCTCCCCGTTCCCCGAAAGAAACGGATATAACGCCTCCCATCTACCCTGCGCAAGGATTATCGTAATTCAGCGACAGGCTGCAGTAAAGCTCCACGGGGTCTTCACTTCCCATCAGGAGTCCCTAGTCTCTGCACTAGGACAAAAAGTTCAACGGATATGTGTTAGGGACAGTATCGCACTCATTAATCCATTCATGCAAGTCGCCAATTAAGCGACAAGGTACTACGCTACCTTAAGAGGGTCATAGTTACCCCCGCCGTTTACGAGTCCTTCGTCCGGTTGAACCCGGTATTCAGATACTCGCACTGGGCAGGAATCAGTGACTATACTAGTCCTTTCGGAGTTGCAGTCACCTATGTTGTTATTAGACAGTTAGTGCGACCCGGTCACTGCGACCTGCCTGATCTCCAGGCAGGCACCCCTTATCCCAAAGTTACGGGGCCAATTTGCCGAGTTCCCTTAACTACATTTAAATCCGACACGCCTTCACCTCTTCAGCGAGGGGCACCTGTGTCGGTTCTCGGTACGGACTTATGATTCCCTTTTCATGGGCTCCCGAAATTTGCCTAATTACTCCATCACGCTTTCTCCCAATTCTCACCATTACGGTACTCCAAGGGATTATACGCTTAGACGGGACGACAGTCCCGCTGGGCATATCCGGAAGCGTCAGGGCTTACGCTAAAAACCATAAGGTACAGGAATATTAACCTGTTTCCCTGTCGCTACACTCGAGTTACGGTGCAGCTTAGGACCGACTAACCCTCGGCTGACGAACATTGCCGAGGAAACCTAGCCCCTGCGGCGGATGAGATTCTCACTCATCTATGCTTCTACTAGTGCCAGAATTCTCATCACTACGCGGTCCACTGGAACTTACGCCCCAGCTTCTACCCACGCAGAGCGCCTCCCTACCAGATCACCTTTCGGTGCTCCGTGGTCTCTGTAGTAGGTTTTAGCCCCGTCCATTTTCACCGCCCTAAATCTTGACTGGTAAGCTGTTACGCACTTTTTAAAGGATAGCTGCTTCTGAGCTCACCTTCCAGTTGTCTTTGACCTAGGACCAATTTCAGTGTTTACACTTAACCTACATTGAGGGACATTAACCACGGTCTGGGTTGTTTCCCTTACGCAATACAAGCTTACCCCGCATTGCGGACTTCCAACCATCTAGGGTGTTGGGGAGTTTGGAGTTTGACAGGGGGGTGAGCAGTTTCCCGCCCAGCTCCCCCAATCAGTGCTCTACCTCACCAACGACCTCCGGTTAGGTCATGCTGCGACATGTTTAGGGAGGAACCAGCTGATGCCGGGTTCGATTAATCTTTCACTCCTATACGCAGGTCACACCAATGATTTGCATATCAATACGGCTTGCGGTCCTCCATGCAACTTTCGTCACACTTCAACCTGCCCACGCATAGATCACCCGGCTTCGGGTCTTATCCTGCTGACTCCGCGCACTTTTAATACGCCGTCCCATGCATTGCTGCTACGGACTTGTTGGTTTCCCTATGGCTTCCCTTGTGGGTTAACCTTCGCCAACAGAATAAACTCTCTGGCCCGTTCTTCAAAACGTACGTTACGACCCTGGCAGGCATGCCCGTACTACCGCCTCGCGACGGGTTCCTTCACATGCAAGATCCTTTCGGGCCGCAACTCGCGATCTCCTACCAATTTCAGGCGCTTTTAACCACCTTTTCAGGGTTACTTTTCAGCTTTCGCTCACGCTACTACTTCGCTATCGGTTTCAAGTTGTATTTAGCTTTGGAGGTTGATGACCCCCGAATTCACGCGAGAATTCCAACCCGCGTTACTCAAGACTTCACCTAACCCAGTCTGCTTCTGCGTACGGGACTATCACCCTCTGTAGTGTGCCGTTCCAGGCAACTTCCACTTCGCATCCTGGGTCGTACGGTGAGCTTATGACACCACATTTCCCTTGCGGGATTCGGTTTGAGCTCTGTCGTGTTCGATCGCCTCTACTAACGACATCTCGGTTGATTTCTTCTCCTGCCCCTACTGAGATGTTTCAATTCGGGGCGTTCCCTATCCTTACGGATAAACACCTAAGTGTTGGGATGTCCCATTAGGGTATCTCCGGATCACAGATTCCTTGCGTCTACCCGGAGCTTATCGCAGCTTGGCACGCCCTTCATCGGCACTTGAACCGAGCCATCCAATGGTAGGATTAAACTAATGCTCCATTAAACCCATTTAACGTCCTTTGTGCAAACCTTTACACGGCCTCGCAAAGTCATTGGTTTGACTCTCAGCCCTTCCCTCAAGACTCACATCTCGAGGTGCATCTAAAACGGCTCATCGGGATTCGAACCCGAATTCTTCTACCCCATTTGGCAAATGAACCTTATTCTTGTCGACACCGGCAAATTTGTGGTTTGTTTAGCAACCGCTTTCCCTAGAATCAAATTCGTTAGGAGGTGATCCAGCCGCAGATTCCCCTACGGCTACCTTGTTACGACTTAACCCCCCTTGCAAAACCTAGATTCGACCGCCGCATATACGACGGCCTCATCAAGACCTCACTCGGGTGGTTTGACGGGCGGTGTGTGCAAGGAGCAGGGACATATTCACCGTGCCATTTTGAGACACGATTACTACAGATTCCAGCTTCATGTGGGTGAGTTGCAACCCACAATCCGAACTACGGATGGGTTTAGGAGATTGCCTTCACCTTTCGGTGTCGATACCCATTGTCCCACCCATTGTAGCCCGCGTGTAGCCCAGATAATTCGGGGCATGCTGACCTACCGTTGCCCATTCCTTCCTCCTCTTTAGCAGAGGCGGTCCCAACAGTGTCCTCTCCATCCCGGGGGACGAGCTAGCAACTGTTGGCGTGGGTCTCGCTCGTTGCCTGACTTAACAGGATGCTTCACAGTACGAACTGACGACGGCCATGCACCTCCTCTCAGCTAGTCAAGTAGAGTCTTCAGCCCGACTATCATTCAGCTGTCTTATCTGGTGAGTTTCCCGGCGTTGAGTCCGATTAAACCGCAGGCTCCACCTGTTGTGGTGCTCCCCCGCCAATTCCTTTAAGTTTCAGCCTTGCGACCGTACTTCCCAGGCGGCACGTTTCACGATTTCTCTTCGGCACCTCGGTGACTCGTGGTCACCGATACACCTAACGCGCATCGTTTACGGCTGGGACTACCCGGGTATCTAATCCGGTTTGCTCCCCCAGCTTTCGTCCCTCACTGTCGGAGCCGTTCTGGTGAGGCGCCTTCGCCACAGGTGGTCCCCCAAGGATTACAGGATTTCACTCCTACCCCTGGAGTACCCCTCACCTCTCCCGGTCCCTAGCCTGCCAGTATCCCTGAGACGCCTTCCGGTTAAGCCGGAAGATTTCCCCAGAGACTTAACAAGCCAGCTACGAACGCTTTAAGCCCAGTAATAGTGGCCACCACTCGAGCCGCCGGTATTACCGCGGCGGCTGGCACCGGTCTTGCCCGGCCCTTTCTTCACCTGTTATTTAAACAGATGGACAGCCCGATTTTACGGGCACTCGGAGTTCCCCTATCACGGTTTCCCGCATTGTAAAGTTTTCGCGCCTGCTGCGCCCCGTAGGGCCTGGATTCGTGTCTCAGAATCCATCTCCGGGCTCTTGCTCCCACAACCCGTACCGATTACAGGCTTGTTGGGCCGTTACCCCAACAACAACCTAATCGGCCGCAGACCCATCCTACGGCGGCGGACCTTTCAACTACAGTGCATTCCAGCATCCATAGTCTATGGGGTATTATCCCCAGTTTCCCGGGGTTATCCCCCTCCGTAGGTTAGATTGTCCACGTGTTACTGAGCAGTATGCCGAGGTCTTGCACCTCTCGACTCGCATGGCTTAATCGAACTCCGATAGCAGTGGCCTCTGGCAGGATCAACCAGAATTCTTCTTTTAATACGCACACTTACTGAACTGTTCTTAAGGAATTAGCGGTTACTAAACAAATTTCCGCTTTGCCAGTATCAACGTCAGAACCAACTCCGGTCATGCCGGGCATCGTTGGATCTCCATCAAAGTATTTTTTATTGGTGAACTTTTATCGCGCTTTTCAACGCATTCACGGGCTTACAATGTAGGCTTCTTAGATATTTATACCTTCTTGCCTGCATCGTCCACCCTCGTAACCAACTCTGCCCCTCGGGGTCAGTTCCGTCGGTTCGTCATCAGATTTTGTGGATCTACATATAACACGGACTGCCATTTATACTTGATCCCTCTGAAAACGGCATGTTTTCCGTCATTGTATAATCAGAAAATTATACGTTTTTGGGATAATCTGGATTTGATACGAAAAAGCGGTTCGCATCCCAAAATGTGCAGATCGGGTTTATGATTGCAGGTCCTGCGCGATAGCGGCAATCGCGCTACGGAAAGCTGATTATGGACACGGGAGTCCATGAGCGCATCTTCGCGAAAAAATACCTCACGACGTAAAGAGATCCCGTGCACGGACCGGGCCCGGATCCCCTGCCGCAATCGCGCATACTCAGCAATCTGTCGGATCGCGGGTGCCGCGGCAGAGACCAATCTCCCATTCGCGGGATAATTCAACCTATCCCCCAGGCTTCCGCGCATTTTTTTCCGGGCCTGTTTGCCAAATGGTATAAGGTGCCGCATCCGGTCCGGGCGATACCTGCTGTACGTGCATACACTCCCAAATACCACATAGTATCTGGCAGGTCCCGATGCGGGTTTTAATCACTCACGGGAGGAAAACCCTGGGCATTCATCAGGAGCTCCCGGCCGATACGCAGCTCCCGGGACCGGATCGCACAGATTATAACAGAGCCCTACCGGTTCGCCATCTCAAGCAGTGTCCGGTAAAACCGGTCTGGCATCGTTGCCATCGGCACATGGGATGTGGGCAGCTCGCGGTACAGCCATCCCTCCGGTGTACGGCGGATCTTCTCCCGGGCAATCCGCGTCACGCCGGCAAACTCGCTCTTCGTGCAGAGGAGATAAGTCCGGGGGATCCCTGCAATCTTCCGGGGATCATACCGGAGTTTCTCCACATACGCCGGTGCAGCCTCCAGACCGGCAAACGAGAGGGGATCAAAACCGCCGGCAAAGAAGAGATCGAAGAGCGAATCCCCGGGGTCCGGCAGTGCTGCATCGATATACACCAGGCGCCGGATCCGCCGGGGCATCTGTCCGGCAACCCCTGTGATGACCATCCCGCCATAACTGTGCCCGGCAAGGATGATATTTCTGAGATTCCGGCTCTCAATCAGATGACAGACTCCCGCTATATGATCCGTCAGATTATGGGTGTGTTCGTCCTGAAGCGTTGGAGCAGCTACAACATGGCCATGGGACTCGAGATACGCTGTTGTCCCGTCCCAGTACTTTGCGCCCAGATGGCCACCCGGGGGATAGTCATTGCGGTTCCTGAGCCGGTTCCAGGTATCGGTGGACATGTCGCCACCATGGATGAGGACAAAAATCGTCATGGCGCATCACACCGGGTCTTTTCCCCCAGCAAACATCCCTGTCTGAATTCAAATGCTTTATCCCTGAATACGGGAATCCCGCTTTATCCGGGCAGTTCGTTTGGGTTTTTCGGCAGGGCATTATTCTCCCGGGGAAAAACGGAACTTCTCGGCCGGTACCCGGATCTCGAACCGGGCGCCCCTGCCGGGTTCACCATTCTCTACTATGGTGATCCCGGTAAGCGAGAGGATCTCCCGGGTGAGAAAGAGCCCGAGACCGCTGTTCTTCCCGATGCCCTTCTTGAATACCCGCTGCTTCTCCTCGTTTAAAATACCCTCCCCGTCATCTTCGATCACCAGGACCTGTGACGTATTATCGGCAAAGGAAGAGACGCGGATCAGGGTCAGATCCTTCCCGCCATACCGCAGCGCATTGTCAAATATATTGTAGAATACTTTCCCAAGCAGGGGATCTGCCAGTATCTCAAGATTGATCGGATCCATACTGGCCTGGACACTGCCAAAGGAGAGTCCCTCCATGCTTTTCCTGATACAGAGGGAGACATCCTGCCAGACCGGTGGACCCCCGCCCAGGTTCTCATAATCCCGGGTGAATGCGATCTGGCTCTGTATCGCCTTTGCAGCCACCTGCATCCTTGATACATACCGGGTCATCTCTACCGGGTTGTCCACAGAATCCCTGCTCAGCTCCAGGTAGCCGGACAGTCCCATAAGCTGGTTGCCGATATCATGCCGGGTGATACTGGAAAGAAGCCGGATCTTCCGGTTTGCATCCGCCAGTGCCAGTTCGGCTTCCTTGCGTTCTGTTATGTCCCGCAGGACAAAGAGACTTCCCTCCGACGCAGCCCCGCCCTCGCCAAGGGGCAGCGCCATAATATCAAAATACCGCAGCATTCCCTCCCGGCGGATCTCGTATTCAGCACGCAACCCCTCATCAGGAATCACGGAACAGGTCAGGGATGCCGGAAGATCGGAAAGGAGCGTCCCGATATCGCGGCCTACCGCCTCCCGGAGAGGTATCCCCAGGATAGTTTCCGCTGCCGGGTTGAGATCGATCACGCGATGAGGGGTTGTTGTTATGATGATTGCATCCCTCATTGTCGCAATGATCCGGGCATAGGCAACGGGAACCCGGGTGAAGAGGTACCTGAAGAGACCCGCGATGAGGAGCAGGGTCGTGACCATGAACGCAAGCGGCGTCAGGTCAAGGTACGGGCTTGGTGGGATCTGGCACACGTACATCAGGTTGGCGAGGAACGGGGCGAGCGAGGCAAACAGGAGAAAGACAAGCGGGCGGTGATGGCATCTTCCCGTCTCTGACATATGCGACAGGATGAGGAGGACTGCCATGAATGAGAGGGCATAGCTGTATACAACGGCAATCCAGAAGAACGGCCCGTGGATATAGATCCAGAGGTTCAGCCATTCGAAAGTTGCGAGGGAAAAACCCGTGTAGTACAGGTAGTGGAAAGGGTTGGTTATTTCTGCAATGCTCAGGACGATGGGAACAAGGAAGAAGAGCGGCAGCGTACGGATCGTGACATACCGTTCGCGGCCGGTGTAATAGAGGACGATCAGGAGGAACCCGACTGAAATACTGAGGATGCAGGGAACCTCGATATTATTAAAGAACAGCGCGGTCCCCAGATCCGGGCTTGTTATCTCGAGGATATAGGCATAGAACCAGACCGTGAGGCATGCCATGATGAGCGTGAACGGGAGCGAGAGTTTGATATGCCGGTGCCGCCACCCCAGGATCGTGAAGTAAAGCGTGATCGTTCCGGAGATAAAGTACAGCAGGATAATGAACGCTGCATACGAGAGCAAAGGGAAAGACACGATCTTAGTCCCCGGTGAGAGGTCCGCGGTTTTTTTCGGCCTTCTCCTTCGACAGTATTGCAGGTGCTGCAGGAAAATGAGGGGCAGTCAGTGAAAGCATGAGTCCGCAGGTTCAGGTATCTGTTTTTTCATGATATTCCTTGCCATTTGTTCATCGGAACTGGCAGAAGCGGGTAATCCGTAATCCGGGGATTCGGTTGTCTTCACCGGATGGCCGGGAGAGTTTTGGCTGCAGAACACCGGCCCGGTCTGCGGTCTTCAAAGCCCTCTTCCCAAAAGGCCGTAATATTAAATTTTCACCACAGACCCCCCCCAGACAACCTGCCTGAAACATGACCTGCATTTCCGTCGTAATAGTGCCAATTTCAACGCATTGACTGCAATGGGTATTGGGGGGGGTCCGTGGTGAAAATTTGTAACCGGCCTTAAGGAACAATGGTAACCAGGTGAGCAGTTATTCTAAGGATACCTACACCATTTTACGACTGATTTTTTTGGGATTTCCTGTTCCGGACAAAAAGAAGAAAGGGTCTGGAGGTATCAGGAAATTTTCACCACAGACCCCTCCCATCATTCATTCAAAGAATCTGTCTTGATGCACTATCTCCCGGGTCCGGATAGTGCGGGACATGGACAGGGCAATGTTCGTGTACCTGGATGCATCCGGTAGGGGCCGGATCACCGGGCGGGCAAAAATATATCTGGATCCCGCCAGCATGCCATTGCATGGCAGGTATGTCAGTTCCCGATCTCCTCCTGGTCCTCATCGCAGTGCTCGCTGCACTTCTCAGTGCGGTCTCGGCAGATAGCATCATCCGGGGCTACGGGATTGCCATCCTTTTCCTGATCGTCCTTTTCTGGCTCCTGTGGGCAGTTGCCCGGAAGCGGGACTGGACGCTGCCGTTCAAGGTACCGGTTCTCCGATCATCCCGGCTGAGCGAGTTCTTCCTGGGGCTTGCCCTCTTCATCTCGGCCCTCGCCATATCCTGGTACCTGGGGCTCGTAATCAGCCGTTCGTTCTCGGATGCCGACGGCATCCTGGTAGGTCTTGTGATCTTCGGTATTATTGCCCTTTTCATCTCCGCGTGCAGGGACTGGCAATAATCCCCCAGATCCTTGTGGCACGAAACTCCTGCATAACTCCGCTGCTGAAAAATACCGGATGCCCGGATTGCGGGTTCTTTGTTCCTTTCCAGGCAGTCATTCCACAATATATATGAAAGAGCGGGAGCATCATTCACGTATCACGGGTTACCGGAGGATGATGGAAGGATATGAACACGCTCTCGCGGCTCCTCGGCATATGGGGAGATTATAAAAAATACCTGGTACTTTCGATCCTGCTGACAATCGGGGCATCGGCCTGCACGATCGCAGTCCCGACCCTCTCCCAGTCCCTGATCAACGAGGGGATCATGGGAAACGATCTCGGCATGGTCATCCACTACGGGGGATACATGCTCATCCTCACCCTCGTTGCCGCAGCACTCCAGGTGGCAAACACGCTCATTGCCGTGAAATTCTCGGAATGGACCGCCCATTACCTCCGGACTGCGGCATATGACCGTATCCAGCAGCTCTCGTTCGGGAACCTGGACCGGATGCGGCCAAGCGATCTCCTCATGCGGCTGACCAACGATGTCCAGAATGTCAAGATCGCCATCCAGCAGGGCATCCTCAACCTTGCGCTCATCCCCGTCATGCTCATCATAACGGTCCTCCTGGTTTCAGTCAAGTCCCCACCCCTCATCGGCCTGATGGTGCTCCTGATCATTGTCTTCTCCATCCTTCTCGCCGTATATCTCTGGTTTGTCCTGCCGGTCTTCACAACACGGCAGGAAAAATACGACCAGATGGGCGGGGCGCTCCAGGAGAATATGGCAGGGATCCGGGTGGTCAAGGCATTCGTCCGCCAGCGCCTCGAGAACAAACGGTTCGCAGAAGTTGCCGGTTCCGTCAGGGCTGCTTCGCTCCGGGCCCAGACCAGCATCGCCATCCTGATCCCGACCATGCTGCTCATCGTCAACCTGGCCCTTGCAGCCATATTCTTCATTGGCGGAAGAAGCGTCCTCTTAGGAACGGGCTTCTCGATCGGGGAAGTGATAGCCTCGGTCCAGTACCTCTTTCTCCTGATCATGCCGTTCATGATCCTCGGGACCGTGCTCCCCGCCATCTCCTCCGCCCGGCCGTCGCTTGTCCGGATCTTCGCGATCCTCGACACCCCGGCCGATGTGCAGGATCCGGCAGCCCCGGCAGAGACAGATCCCGCATCGGTCAGAGGCCGGGTGGTCTTCGACCATGTCTCGTTCGGGTACGCGGGCCCTGACAATACCCCCGGCCCGCTCGTGCTCCGCGACATCAGCTTTGTGGCAGAGCCGGGAGAGACTATCGGGTTCCTCGGTGCAACCGGTTCGGGGAAGTCGACGCTGGTCAACCTCATTCCCCGGTTTTACGATGTCACAGACGGCCGCATCACGATCGACGGCACGGACATCCGGGCCTTCCGCAGGAGACGCTCCGGGGCCTGGTGGCCATCTGCCTCCAGCAGCCGAACCTCTTCTTCGGGACCATCCGCGAGAACCTGCTCTTTGCCGCAGAGGACAGATCGGACGAGAACCTGATGGCGAGCGCCGCGGATGCCGATGCTGCGGGGTTCGTTGAGAACATTCCCAAACGGTACGATGATGCAGTGGCCCGGCACGGGGCAAACTTCTCGGGCGGGCAGCGGCAGCGATTAGCCATAGCCCGGACGCTCGCAGCGCAGCCGAAGGTCCTGATCCTCGACGACAGCACGAGCGCGTGCGATGTTGCCACCGAGGCGCGGATCCAGGACCGGATCAACCGGCGGTTTGCCAGGACAACCAAGATTCTTGTGGCCCAGCGGATCAGCACAGTGATAGCGGCCGACCGGATCATCCTGCTCGAGGACGGGAAGATCGCAGCCTCGGGCACCCACGAGCAGCTCCTCAAGACGAGCCCGCAATACAGGGAGATCTACGATTCGCAGCTCGGGCGGGGTATCGTGAGCGGAGGGGCATCATGACCCACAGGACAAAAAACCCTGCCGGGGATACATCCCCCGCCATGGGCCCGACCGTCCGCCGCTTCTTCCGGTACCTTGCCCCCCACAAGCTCAAACTTGCCGCGGTCATCTTCTTCATGGCGGTCTTTGCGTTCATGGAGACGGTCTTCTCGATCCTGATGGGGGAGGCCACCAACGTCATTTCGGCAGGATCCGGCAACCCGGTCGGGCCGCTCGAATTCATTGTGCTCTTGCTTCTCTCCGCAGCCATGATCATGTGGGTGTCCGGGATCATATCCCAGAAATTCCTGGCCGACATTGCCCAGGAAGCTCTCCTGAAGCTCAGAACCGATCTCTTCGGCCACATCCAGACGCTCTCCCTGGATTTCTTCGACCGGCGCCCAATCGGGGAACTGATGAGCCGGGTGACGAACGATACCCAGGTGATCGAGCAGTTCATCAGCATCGGGGCGCTCCAGACCGGCCAGGCCATCCTGACGATCCTCATCACGAGCATCATCATGCTCTGGATCAGCCCGGCGTTCATGGTCCTCTCGTACATCGTGGTGCTCGGGCTTGTCGGGGTCTCGTGGCTGATAACAAAGACCTCCGGGCCGGCGTTTGCCCACCTGCAGGAGAAGACAAGCGACCTGAACGGCTTTGCCGAGGAATGGATCTCCGGGGCCAAGACCATCATTGCCTGCCGGCAGCAGGACGAGGCGTCGGCACGCTTCGAGAAACAGAGCAGGAGGGTAGCCGAGATTGGGGAAAAAGCCCAGTTCTCGGCCCTCATCAACCAGCAGATCTCCACCGTTTTTACCACGCTCCTGACGGTCACCCTGCTCGTTGTCGGCGGCCTGATGGTGATGGAGGGCATGGCCCGGATCGGCCTGCTCATCTCCTTCATCGGGTTCTCGTTCGCGCTCCTGAACGGGTTCACCACCATCTTCTCGGTCTATGCACAGATCCTCAACGCGATCGTGGGGGCATCCCGGGTCTTTGCCATCCTGGACGAGAAACCGACCGTTGCCGATGGGGACAGCGTCCCGCCCATGCCGGTTGTCGAAGGCGATGTTGTCTTCGATCACGTGGATTTCTCCTATATCCCGGGAAGGAGGGTGCTTGCCGACAACTCCTTCCATGCAGAGCCAGGACAGATCTTCGGCCTCTGCGGGCCCACGGGAGCGGGGAAGAGCACGATCATCAACATCCTCACCCGGTATTATGATATCGGCGGCGGGGCGATCCGGGTGGATGGAACGGACGTGCGGTCCGTGCAGCAGGACAGCCTCCGCATCCAGATAGCCCAGGTGCTCCAGGAGCCGTTCCTTTTCTCGGATACCATCATGGCAAACCTGAAGTATGCCCGCGAAGGGGCAACGGACGAGGAATGCATCCGGGCCGCGAAGCAGGCCAATGCCCACGAGTTCATCCTCCAGCAGCCAAGCGGCTACCAGACAGTTCTCATCGACGGCGGGGCGAACCTGTCGCAGGGCCAGCGGCAGATGCTCACGATAGCCCGGGCGATTGTCGCAAACCCCCGTATGCTCATCCTCGACGAAGCAACGAGCAATGTCGATACGCGGACCGAGAGACTGATCCAGGAGGGACTTCTCGCCCTCCAGAAGGACAAGACCTCGTTCATCATCGCCCACCGGCTCTCTACCATCCGGCATGCAGACCAGATCCTGGTCATCGACAAAGGGCAGATCGTCGAACGCGGGAAGCACAGCGAACTGATGGAGAAGAAAGGATTCTATTACGAGCTCTACATGAGCCAGTTCAGGGGAAAACTCGAAGGGCTCCTGAACAGCTGAACAACAACGCCGGGGTCACGTGACGGGGCGGAACACACCTTTCGGGACAGTAATCTCGAACCGGGCGCCCCTGCCGTAAACCCCGGTCTCGTTGATCGCGATACCGGTGATCGCCAGGATCTCCCGGGCCAGGAAGAGGCCGAATCCCGTGTTCTTGCCGTACCCTTTCCGGAACAGTTTGGGTTTCTCGTCGAGCGGGATGCCGACCCCGTTGTCTTCGACAAAGATGACCAGTTCGTCCGCGATTATCTCGCACCTGACGGTTATTGCCGTGGCGTGCTCCCCGTGCCGGACTGCGTTGTCAAAGAGGTTGAAGAAGACTTTCGAGAGCATCGGGTCGGCGTAAATTTCAAACGAGTTGCAGGTGCTGGTGACGGCAATCTCATTCTGGGCACCCGTTACCAGGTCCCCGATCCTCTGCCAGGTCGGGGCTCCCGTACCCAGCTCCTGGTAGGTGCGGGTGAACTCGATCTGGCGCTGGATCACTTTTGCAGCCTTCTCTATCTTGGAGAGGAAATCGCCAACCGCAGGCGCGGGCTTGCTCATCATCGCAAGCTGGGTGTACCCGAGGAGGGTTGTGAGCTGGTTTGCCACGTCGTGCCGGGTGATGCTGTTGAGGAGGCTCAGTTTCTTGCCTGCCTCCCGCATTGCAAGCTGCGACTGTTTTAAGTCAGAGACATCGCGGGCAGTGCAGACATAGAAGAGAACCATCCCGGCTTCATCGAATACCGGGGAGACATTGGCAACCTGGATCCGGAGGGATCGGTCTGCATGGTAGATGCGGTACTCGACTTCCGCCATGGGGTTCTTCTTGTCGGAAGAATGGGAGATGCAGGCTTCGCAGAGGGGAATATCCTCAGGAAAGACGACGGATTTGTAGGATTTTCCGATCAGGTCCGATGGCGTATAACCGAGAAGGGTTGTCACGCTCGGCGACAGGAACAGGAAGATGCCCTCCCGGTCCAGGGTGAAGATGATATCGTGGCTGCTCTCAACAAGCGTGCGGTACAGGTTTTCGGATGTTTTGAGGGCCCGCTCTGTTGCCTTCCGGGAGGAGATGTCGCGGGTCAGGGCGATCACCTGCAGCCTCCCACCCTCGTGGACAACCGCGGCATTGATCTCAACGGGAATGATCCGGCCTGCACGATCCTGGTAATTGATCTCGAAATCAAAGATCTTCCCGTCACGGAGACACTGCCGGACAGCATCCGTATTCCTGTCATGATCGCTGTCGGCAGTCCATTCGAGGACGTTTCTGCCGGTAATCTCGGCCCGGTCGGAGAAGCCCGTCATGCGCACATATTCGGGATTTGCATCCAGGACCCGGCCATTCTCGTCAATGATCACGTACCCGGTACCGGTCACTTCAACAAGCAGGCGGTACTTCTCTTCGCGGTCTTTGATGGCCTGGCCGCTCTTCTCCAGGGACTCGTACTGCTCCCGGAGCTCCTCTTCCGACAAAGAGAGCTGTTCGTAGGCAGCCTTGAGACGGGCCTCGTCCTGTTTCCGGTTCGTGATATCCATCAGGATTCCGGTGAAGACCAGGTCGGCCCCATGTTCGACCGGGCACGAGGAACCGGCAAACCAGATCTCCTCCCCCGAGGGCCGGATGAAACGGCCTTCAAAATTCCAGGGTTTCCGTTCCCGGGTTGCCGCGGCAACCGATTCCGTGAAACGGGTGCGGTCCTCGGGATGGACATGGGCCGTGAACCAGGAAAGGAAATCCGAAACCGAATCGTCGATACCGAAAATCTCCATCCCGGATCGGGTATTTATATACGAAAACCCGCCCGTGCCATTGGGCCGGATATAATACTGGTACACGGCTCCCGGGATAGTGGATGCGATCTCCTCCATCTGCCGCGTCCGGGCCGACAGCTCGTTCTGGGCAGCCGCCAGCTCCTCGTACCGGGCTCGGAGCTCCCCCTGAGTCCGCTCCAGTTCGGTGATGTCGGCCGTCATGGTCAGGATGGCCGGCTCTTCGTGGAACATGACCGGGAGAGCGGAGATCAGGATATGGGCCACCTCCCCTCCTTTCTTCCGGATGGCGATGGGCAGCCGGTCCACGCGGTTCTTGGTCCGGAGAAGGTCCACGATGACTGCCTGGTCCTCGGGACTGACCAGGCCCAGGTCCACCGAGTCTTTGCCCCAAACGTCCTCGGGGGTAAAGCCGTTATCATGGAGGAATGCCTCGTTGACGGCTATGTACTTGCGGGTCTTCCGGCTGTTGATGACGATGGGGTACGGGCTGTTCTCGAAGATGGACCGGAAACGTGCCTCGTTCTCGATGAGGGCTTTTTCCGTCCGTTTGCGCCGGAGTACCTGCCAGAGCCCCTGCATCAGGACGAGAAGGTTCTGGACATCCTCATCAGTGTAATCGGAGGCCTTGTTGGCAACCCCCGCCACGAGGACAACGCGATCATTGTCGATGACAGGGACGCTCATGTGGCGGATGATCTCGGGGTGGCCCTTCGGATAGCCTTTCCGGAGCGGCCCCGGTGCAGCATAATCATTGGTTATCACCGGGCGTCGCTGCCGGACCGGCTCTCCCCAGAGACCCGTCTGGTCGGTCCTGTAGATCAAGGGTTTTTCCTGGAGGGCGCATTCTTCCATCGCGGACTTTGACCAGGCATACATCGTAAGCTCGCTCTCGTCTTCATTGAGGAACGCAAGGTACCCGAGCGGGCTTTCGGTCACCGCACCGGCGCCCTCGACCGCAGAGTCCATCAGGTTTCGCTCGCTTCCTTCAGCAAGATCGTAGAACCCGAGCAGGTACCGCAGACGCGACTCGCTTGAGCGGAGCCGGTTCTCACTTACAACAAGTTCATTGTACTGGGAGCGGAGTTCTTCTTCGGTTGCTGCAACCTGTTCGTAAGCAGCCTGCAGTTCATGCTCTGCTCTTTTGCGCTCGGTGATATCGATGAACATCGCCGCCATCGAGCCGGGCTGCAGCTGGAACGCACTGACAGAAAATGCGCCGCTGATCACTCCATTGTCATAGAAGACCTGGTCCGTCTGCCAGGGAATACCCGATGCCGCAACTTCGCGGTATTTCCCGGGAATCTCTGTCCCGGCAAGGCCGGGGAAAACATCGAGGATGGAGCTTCCTATGTAATCGGCATGCCGGATCTTCAGGATGGCATCCGCCGAAGGGTTCGCCCCCTTGAAGACCAGGGTCCCGTCCGGTTTCAGGTCATAAAAGTGCATTCCTGCCGGAGCATGTTCGAGGACGGCCCGGTACCGCTCCTCGCTCTCCCGGATACGCTTCTCGTTCAGGGCGAGCTCATTATACTGGGTCCGTAGTTCCTCACCGGAGGCTGCCAGCTGCTCGTTTGCAGCCAGGAGATCCTCGGCAGCCCGTTTCCGGATCGTGATGTCGCGGACCATCACCAGTGCGCCGGGCTCCCCCTCGAACCGGAAGGGAACGGCACTCACTTCAACATCGACCGGCGTTCCGTCGAGTTTTAAGTAAATCTCCTCCAGCTGCTCCACCGGCAGGAGGTCGATAGTCAGGCGCCGGATGCGTTCGCGGAGGCGTTCGTGGAAGGCCGGGTGTATGCGATCGAACAGATCGGTTCCAAGAAGCTGGTTGGATGACGATGCTCCCATCAGCGACAGGGCTGCATTGTTCAGGTACCGGAACCGGTTGCCGGTCTGGATAAAGATCGCATCGGGCACATTATCGACAAGGATCCGGAAATTCTCCTCGCTCTTAGCCTGCTCGTCCTGGGCCCGGACCAGCTCTTCCAGCTGGCTGCGCAATTCCTCGTCGGATGCGGTGAGCTGCTCGTTCAATGCCCGGAGCTCCTCTTCGGCCTTCCTCCGTTCAGAGATGTCCCGGATGGACTCGATGGCCCCGGTGATGTCCCCGTTCCGGTTGTAGAGGGGGCTTGCTTTCGCCATCACGAAGATCCGGTTGCCTTTGGGATGGGGCAGGTCGGTCTCGGCCGAGAGGATGTTTCCTTCCCTGCGGAGATTGGAATAATATTCCAGTACGCTTTCATCTGGCTCGAAGATGAGATCGATGAGAATCGGCCTGCGGCTGCCGTAGAACGGGAGACTGTATTCATACTCCCCCTTACCGAGAATATCCTGCGCTGGAACGCCGGTCATCTCCTCTATCGCATGGTTCCAGGCGATCACCTTTCCTTCCGTATCGATGGCAAAGGTCGCATCCGGGAGAAAATTGATGATATCAGAAAGACGTTTCTGCGAATCCGAGAGGTCTTTTTCAGCCTGCCTTCTCCCGATTGCCTGCTTCAGCTTATGGGAGAGTTCAGCGAACTGGGCCTGCGGATCTCCCCCTTTCTGGAGATAGAAGTCGGCGCCGTTGTTGATCGCCTCGATGACCACCTCTTCCCGGCCCCGGCCGGTGAAGAGGATAAACGGGATATTGGGGTCGGATTTCCGGACCGTTTTTAAGAGTTCGATGCCGGTCATGCCGGGCATCTGGTAATCGGATACGATGGCATCGAAATCCACCCGTGAGAGAAGGGCAAGTGCCCCTGCTCCTGATTCAACGGTTGCAACCTCAAATTCACCGGTTCTTTCGAGGAACAACTGGCAGATTTCGAGCAGGTTGGGCTCGTCATCCACATACAGGAGAGAGAACATTGTTCAATGCTTTCCTTCATAATTGATATTAGTTTCTGTTACCGGACATTCGGTGCCCGTATTTCTTCCGCTATCCTAATGACGCCTGCTTCCCAACACCAGTACCAGACATGACATTCGTCCTGAAATCCGTTGTACCCTGGGGGAGATCGTTCGAGGAATATATCTCGATGTTCAGCCTTACAGAAGAGGATCTCCGCAGCTCGATACTCGGGTGCGGGGATGGCCCGGCCGGGTTCAATGCCCGGATGAACGGGATGGGACACCGCGTTGTATCCTGCGATCCGCTGTACCAGCTCCCGTACAACCAGATCGACCGGGCAATCCTGGCTGCACGGGACGAGGTGATGCAGCAGGTGCGGGAGAACCTGCAGAACTTCACCTGGAAGACCCTCCGCTCTCCCGCTGAGCTCGAAGAGGTCCGTATGAAGGCAATGCGGGAGTTCTTGGCCGATTTCACCGGTGGACTGACCGAAGGGAGATATCTTCCGGCAATGCTTCCCGAACTCCCGTTCCGCAACCGGCAGTTCGATCTCTGCCTCTGTTCCCACTTCCTGTTCCTGTACAACTCGCTCGGGCCGGATTTTCATATCCGGTCAATACGTGAGATGGCACGGGTTGCCTGCGAGGTGAGGATCTATCCCGTGGTGAATACGGACGGGAAGCGGGCTGACTATTTCGACGACGTCATGGATCGGATCCATGCATCAGGCCTTTCAGCCCGGACCGAGCTGGTCAGGTACGACTTCCTCAGAAACGGGCATGAGATGCTCAGGATAGTGCACCCCGCATCAGACTGACACGATCAAGACAACCGGGATATTATGCCGGGTCCTCCAAACATAACTGCAGGAAGAAGATCATGAAGATTCTCGCCATCCACGGAAGTCCCCGGACCGTAAGGAGCACAACCAGACAGCTCGCGAACCTTGTACTGGAAGGCGCTGCAGAAGCCGGCGCAGAGACAGAGATTGTTGATCTCTGCGATCTCAGGATCACACCCTGCACGGCATGCGAGGGCTGTTCGTTCAACGGCATCTGCGTGTACGAGGATGACATGCCGGCGCTGGTTGAGCGCATGAGAGAGGCCAACGGGATTCTCTTCGCATCGCCCGTGTACATCGACAATGTCTCCGGCCAGATGAAGATCTTCTTTGACCGGCTTGCCGATGCGATACACTACCAGATCCTTGCCGGGAAATTCGGATGCTCGGTTGCGACCACGCACACGTCCGGCGGGGAAGCGGTTGTGGCATACGAGAACCATGTGCTGAATTATCTCGCGGTTCTCTCGGTCGGCGGGATCAGCATTGCAACCGGGGGCGATGCGGGAGCGATCGATTCCCGCGAAGCGGATGCCCGGGCACTGGGGAAGCGGCTCGTATCCGCGATCAGGGACGGGTTCTCTGATAAAAAACAGGAAGCGGAGATCGCGGATAACCGGAAATTTTTCAAGGATCTTGTTCTTGAGAACCGTGACTTCCGGCCCGAGGAGTACGAGCGGTGGGTGGAACTGGGCTGGATCTGAAGGGCAGCCCCAAAAAAATTATCCGAATTCCATGACATTTCCCCCGGCATCCAGTTTCTGGTAGGCAACAATCTCGGTGGTAGGCCAGATGCTGTAACGGGAGAGCGGCATCCAGCCGGACATATTACCGGTCCCGGTATAGCGATAGAAATCATAAATGGCAACCGCACGGTCACCCGCCGGATTCAGGAGACAATCTCCCGACACGCCGCGGAAGGTATCGGCCCGGGTGACAAACGCCTTTTTCATCTGGCTTATATCGGCCGAAGGGGTCTCGGCAGAAACAAGAGCGGCAACCTGGACGATGTCATAGAGCTGGACCGCTGAACCCTCCGGCTCCCTCCCGAGCCGGTTTTTTATTTTCTGATAGACAGGGCCAAGTTCCGCATTCCGCTGTACGCCGATACTGGGGCCGGTGAACTGTGCTGCTGCCGCAAAGGCCGAGGCTTTCTGGTCCCGGGCAATATCCGGTATCAGGACATTGGGATCGCTCCCGACCCACCGGACCCGGGTGAGGTTGGGGTATGTCCCTGCACCACTCAGGATGGGGGCGATCTCGTTCATGGTGATAGCATACACCCGCGTCCTGTCGGTGCCGCTCTTTGCAATCACGTCCCCCACCCGGATATCCAGGTCAGACAGTACGGGGGAGAAATCAGCAGTCTTCGGGTCATACCGGGTTCCCGGGTGGACGGTGTAACCCTGGGATGCCCAGGAGGTCCGGGACGCATTCTCAAGGGTATCGCCCCAGACATCCCCCCTCCAGAGCGGAACAAGGTCACGTACTCCCTGAGAGGCAAGGAAGACTGGCATCGCCCTCACGAGGCTGGCATCATCCGGTGTGAACCGGAGCAGGTTGTCACCAGGAACTGCAAGCGCGGGCGAAGTTGATTCTGTTCCGACAACCACTATACCCTTCCCGTTGGCATAGGGAAGTACCTTCTCGAGCTGGGCGCTTGAGAATGTCCCTATCACCAGGTCCGTCCCATTCTCTTGGAGAGCGGTTACCTGGGAAAGGGCACGGTCCGGGTCGGATCCGGTATCCTGCACGGAGATTGCAATCCGGTGCGGGGAGCCGACGGACTGGTAGTACTGGTTGATGTCCTCTTCTGCAACAGCCAGTGATGCTACAGATGATTGTCCGAATGAGGAGAGCGCCCCGGTCTGCGGGACCAGGGCATGGATGGTCACCGTCCCGGTTGTCCCGGAAGGAGCAGCGCCCTGCGGCGATCCGGTACATCCGGCAGCCGCAATGAGAGTTATGAGGAAAATCACGAGGGCAGCATAATGCTTCATAGGATTTATTCCAGGAGTTGAGGGAAATAAACGTTCCGGCCCTGATCGCCCGGGTTCTTTCCTCCACGGGATCCCGTTGCCGGCAGAGTACTCACTTCTCCCCTCAGATACTATTTTATCATTGAATGGTGGACTGGTTTTAAAGAGTTCCATGAGATCGCGGGAGGAGGCAGTCAATGAAGTTACTGCAGAAATTCTGGTTGTGGCCCTTGTCCTGATCATGGCAGCTATTATTCTGATCATCGTATTCGGCGTGCTCCCCCAGATCCAGCAGTCTGCCTACCTGGCAACGGAAGTCCGGTTCCAGCAGAAGCAGGGAGTGCCGGTCCTTTCAATCACCCATCTCGGGGGAGATACTGTGACATTCAAAGATGCAACAACCGGACCCCATCTTGCCCTGGTCTATATCGATACCCCGGAAGGTTCGTTCACCGCTCTCCCTGAGCAGATCCCAAGTACATTCCGGACGGGCGACAGGGTCTATATCTATTATAATGGCACCGGATACGCCCTTACATCGGACCTGACCGGGGCTTCCGCAGTTCCCTTCCCCTCCGAAGGTATGCGCATACGGATCGTGGACGACACATCAAAACTGCTGATCCAGGACTGGAGAACTGCAGGATATGGCCCGGCAACACCTGCACCGACATCCACGGCTACACCGATCCCGACGAACACATCCACACCCACGCCCACAGCAACCGCGACTACTACCACTACCGCCACTCCAACGCCGACTGCAACCTCCACCACGTACATCATATCAGTCTCCTGGTCTCCCGGGGGGCTTGGTACGATCTCGCCGCCCGGGATTACACCGGGAACGGTATCCGCAGCAGCGGGTGCAAGCCAGACCTTCACGTTCACCCCAAGGACCAACAAGGCCATAACCTCCATCAGCCTGGACGGGACGCAGGTCTCTTCAGGGGGAGCAACGGGGCAGACGCTCACCTACACCATCACGAATATCCAGGCAGCTCATACGCTGACGGCAACATTCGCATAGCGGGAGAAGAGCACGGCAGAGATGCCGGGCGGGCCGTACTGAAGTCCGTAAGCAGAAGAGATCATAAGGAGAAACGATGAAATTTTTAACCACGAAGACGCTATCGAATACCATGGACACTGCAGTCCCGGAAAAAAACCCGTTCATTCCCTGGAGGGGTACACTTCTCGCGGGCCTGTCGGTCTTCGTTGTTCTCCTGACCGTGTACTGTCTCCAGCAGGGGATCCAGACGGTTTTTACCCATATCTATTATGTTCCGATCATCCTTGCCGCGTACTGGTACCAGAAAAAAGGTATGTTATATTCGGCCGTACTTGGCCTCATCTATTTTTCCTTCGTGGTCGTTCTCACCGGGTATAACCCGTTCAATGTGGTTGCAGCAGCGGCCCGGGTTTTTGTGTTTGTCATCATCGCTGCAATCGTGATGATCCTCTCGATGCGGATCTCGACCCAGAACAGCGAGATAGCGCAATCCGAGAAGAAGTTCCACACCATATGGAACCATATCCAGGCCGGTATCATCCTTGTCGATGCCGGTTCCCATGAGATTATCGCGGTCAATCCCGAAGGGGAACGGCTGACCGGGTACACGGAAAAGGAGATGATCGGGCAGTCCTGCCACCGGTTCATCTGCCCTGCCGAGAAAGGGAAGTGCCCGATAAGCGACCTGGGTATGACCATCGAGCGTTCCAAACGCCTGCTGCTTACGAAGAACGGGGAGGCGGTGCCGGTCCTCAAGACCGTGACAGAGACCGCAATTGACGGCCGGAACATATTAATTGAGAATTTCGTCCGGATCCCTCAGGAAGATACAGAAGACCAGGGATAACCGATACCGGCCGGGCTCCTGGTTCGTACCCGACTGCAGGGATCGTGATGGATTGCCGGGCATATCCACCGACTCCCTGTAAGTCCACCGTTCTTACCTGCAGATAAAAAGGATCCTGGAGAGGATCAATAATTTTCTGCAGCGATTTCGAAATGGGCCTGCGGGTGATCGCAGACCGGGCATTTGGCCGGTGCGGTCTTGCCAGCATGGACATACCCGCAGTTCCGGCAGTACCACTTCACCGGCGTCTCGGCTTTGAACACCATTCCTCCGGCAAGGTTGGCGTACAGCTTCCGGTACCGCGCCTCGTGGTGCTCTTCCACTTTTGCCACCATCTTAAACAGATGCGCTATCTCCTTGAATCCCTCTTTTTCAGCGGTTGCTGCAAAAGACGGGTAGAGCGTCCCCCACTCCATCTGCTCCCCCTCAGCTGCCGCAGCAAGGTTCTCCATCGTGCCGCCGATGAGACCGGCCGGGTAGGATGCCGTGATCTCCGCTTCGCCGCCTTTGAGTTGTTTGAAGAAGATCTTGGCATGCTCCTTCTCTTCCTCTGCGGTCTGGAGAAAGATCGCTGCGATCTGTTCAAAGCCCTCTTTTTTTGCTGCACTCGAGAAGAACGTGTACCGGTTCCGGGCCTGCGATTCGCCGGCAAAGGCCGCGAGCAGGTTCTTCTCGGTCTGGCTTCCTTTGAGTTCCAGGGTCTTCATGATAGCCAAGACTCTTGCCGTGCCGGTTCATTAATCCTGTTGTTCTTTGCGGATGACAACTGAGATCCGGGCGAAAAGGAGCGGGAGTGAGACGGGCAGGTTTTTTAGGTATTTGCACCAGTGAATCGGAAACCACCGGTTGGAACGGTGATCTCGAACCGGACTCCTTTGCCGGCGACACCAGTCTCGGCAATGGTAATACCGGTGATGGAGAGGATCTCGCGGGAGAGATACAGGCCAAGACCGGTGTTCTTCCCGAACCCCTTGTCGAAGATCACCTTCTTGTCCCGGTCCGCAATACCCACGCCATCGTCTTCGAAGACAAGGACAAGCGCGGTTCCTGCCTCCCGGTAACTGATGCGGATAGCGGTCATCGTCTCTCCCCCGTACCGCAGGGAATTATCGATCAGGTTGTAGAAGACCTTCTCGACAAGCGGGTCGGCAAAGATCTCAAGACCGGCCGTTTCGTTCATGACGCGGATATTTTTGAGCGGCAGCCCGACTGCTACCGTCCCTATGCCGGCGCTCACGTTATACCAGGACGGGGCGTCCGCCCCGAGATCCTCGTACTCCTTGGTGAAGGTTATCTGGTTCGAGATGTTCTCTGCGATTTTCTGGTTTTTCTTTAAAAAGTCCGCAAGCTCAGCGGGATTGTCAACAGAATCCACGCTCAGTTCGAGAAAAGCCATCAGCGCCATGAGCTGGTTGCGGATATCGTGCCGGGTGACGCTGGAGAGGAGGTGGAGCTTCTTGTTGGCCATCCGGAGAGCATCCTCGGCTTTGCGCTGCTCCGTGATGTCATGGAGAACTCCTTCCACGCCACGGATATTCCCGGCCGCATCGCGGTAGAAATGGCTGCTTGTGGTCACAGACCGGATCGTGCCGTCGCTGATCCGGAGGCTGATCGGGAACGAGTCCACCGATCCCGTCTCTTTGAGGGCCGCAAGAAGCCGGTCGCGGTCGGCCGGGTCCGCATAGAGAGACAGGACATCTTTTCCCAGGAGCATGTCATTCGAAGCATAACCGGCAATTTTTGCCGCGGATGGGCTGAGCATCGTTATCTTCCCGGCAGGATCTGTGCGGTAGAATATATCCTGCATCTCATCGATGATGCTCCGGTATTTCTCCTCGCTCTCGCGGAGGGCTTCATCCATCTCTTTGCGCTCCGTGATATCGCGGGCTGCGGCAAAGATCCGGTCACCTTTCGGGAACGACCGCCATTCGATCCAGCGGTACGTGCCGTCCCGGTGACGGTACCGGTTGGTGAAGTTGAGCACCTCTTCCTGGAAACTCAGGCGGGTCATGGCAGCAAGGGTTGCCGGCAGGTCGTCCGGGTGCACAAAGTCAAGGAAACGTCTGCCTTCCAAGTCGGTAAGCGAATACCCGAGCGCCTTCTCCCACTGGGGATTCAGTCGCCGGAAATACCCATTCGTATCGGCGATACAGAAGAGGTCGAGGCTGGTGCTGAAGTACTGGTCCAGTTCCTCGGTCTTCTCCCGCAGTGCGGCTTCCGCATTTTTCAGATCGGTGACATCCTGGAGGAAAACAAGGTGCCCCTCGGTGATCCCGTTATGGCTCAGGAGCGGTTCGACAGACCCGACATAATGATGCGTTCCGTTGCCAAGAACCCGTTCGAGATCTCGTTTCCGGGGAGTCTTTTCCCTGCACAGAGCAAGGAACTCCGGCCAGTCCGGGACGATCTCCTCAATTTTTTTCCCGAGAACTCCATCCGATGTGAGCCCGAAGAGCGAGCGGGCCGCGGGGTTTGTATCGATGACACGCTCGTCCGTGTCCAGCACAATTACAGGTTTATTCAGGGCCTCGATCAGCCGGCTCCGGGCAATAGGGATGATATCCAGGAAACGGTAGCGGAAGAGGGCGACAGCGTACAGGATGGCGGTAATCCAGAGGAGGGCCGGAGTCGGGTTGAGTCCGGCGAACGGGAGCGGGTAGAACTGGGTAATATAATTGAGAACGGTCGGGAAGGCAAGTGCAATGACCAGGAGGAGTGTCGGCATCTCGAGGAGCGTGCCCTTCTTCCGGCTCTCGGTCACGAGCAGAACAATGGCGAGAAGGAGGAGGAGGAGCGAATAGAGTGTGTAAACGAGATAGAATGTGCTCTCGGAGTACTGGAGCACCGGCACCGGGCCGGCCAGGTTCAGGGTAAAATTATAGCGGAACAGGTCATGATAAGGGCTGGTCAGTGCGAGAACTGCGGCGATAACCGGGATTGTAAGGATGAGAAGAGCCCAGTCTTTTCTCATCCAGCCGGTCTTGTTCACGTATGCCAGCACAAGCCAGAGTTCGAGCACCGGAAAGAACGGGAGAAAGAGGAAGCGGAGGTTATGGTAAAAGATCCTCAGCGGGAGGGACAGGGTCAGGAGATCAAGGGCATAGAGCACCGCCCAGGCTGCCGCACAGAACATCAGCAGAATGAAGGGTGTTGCTGCGGGAACCCGACCGATAAAACGACGGGCATACAGCGCAATACATGCCATGCTGATGCCGGAGATGATGAGCATCCCGATGATCAGGTCAAAGACAAGCAGGCTCAAGATCAGTCCACATCTCCCGGTTCATGGATGATAGTCAGATATTGTGAGTGTCTCGCCATTATTTATAAAGTACAGGTCAGGATGGGGGAGGCCTGCGGGAGTATCCACTTGCGGGAAAAAGACTATTGAAAAGAACGGGCCTGAAGGGATTTGAACCCTTGACCTGCGGATTAAGAGTCCGCCGCTATGCCGAACTAAGCTACAGACCCACTAGTTAGGCCTAATAATGTGGTATACAATTGCGAATAAAGGTTTTGGCTGGAAAGGCTTTGGAATCACTTAATACCGAGGAATGGTACATCTTCTGTAATATGCCCGAACCAGCCCCGTTTGAAGCTTCCGGCCCGGCAAAATACGCAATTTTCGGCTGCGGCACAAACGGCTACAACATCATTCTCGAACTGGCCAAAGAGAATGAGCGCGCAATCGTCGTGGACCTGGATGAGAACCGGGTGCGGCACCTCCGCGACCAGAAATACGATGCCTACCAGCGCGACATCGCATCTTCCGACATGCTGGTCGGCCTGCCTCCCTTTGAGATCGCATTTGTGATGGCTGGCAATGCCGATGCCAACCTCGCCGCGGTCGTCACCATCAAGAAACGCTACCCCTCCGTGCAGATCGTTGCGCTTGCAACCGACCCGGTGAACAGCCAGAAACTCACGGCGGCCGGTGCTGAGTTCGTCCTGTACCCGCAGGAGGTCGTGGCCCGCTCGGCCATCCTCCAGATAAAAAAACAGCATTCGAGCCGGATCTCGCAGCGGCTCTTTACACTCCTCGCAAGCTGGGAAGGAACGCTCGGGATCATCACCCACAAGAACCCGGACCCGGATGCCATCTCGTCTGCCATGGCCCTTGCCGAGATCGCAAAGCACGCGAACCCGAAATCGCTCACCCCCCGGATCTTTTACGAGGGCAATATCGGCCACCAGGAGAACCGGACCTTTGTGAACCTGCTCGACATCAAGATGGAACACCTGACATCCGACGCTCTCCAGAAGTGCCAGTACCTCGCCCTTGTCGACTGTTCGGGCCCGGGGGCCAACAACGATGTCCCCTCCCAGACCAGGATCAACATCATCATCGACCATCACAAGGACGGCAAGCACGCAGCAACCCAGGGCTCGTTCTCCGATATCCGGCCGGGTGTCGGGGCAACCGCGAGCATCATGACCCAGTACCTGCAGGAGCTCGATGTGCCGGTCGACAAGCGGGTGGCAACCGCCCTCCTCTACGGCATCCGGACCGATACGAAAGAGTTCAAGCGGAACGTTACCCCCCAGGATCTCAACTATGCCGGGTTCCTCCTGCCCCTGACCGATGCCGATCTCCTGGACAAGATCATGTCCCCGTCCATGTCACAGGAGACGCTGGACGTTATAGGGAAAGCCATCCACGAGCGCAAAGTCCAGAGCGGGTATCTCTTTGCAAACGTCGGCTATGTGATGAACCGCGACGCCCTGCCGCAGGCGGCCGAGATCCTCATCACGCTCGAAGGGGTGAACACGGCGCTCGTGTACGGGATCACCGACAACGCGATCGTCATCTCGGCCCGCAACCGTGATATCCGGCTGCACATAGGAAACGCCCTCTCGGAAGCCTTCGGGGAGATGGGCGATGCCGGCGGCCACCCGAACATGGCTGCAGCCACCCTGCCCCTTCATTATTTCGGCAAAGTGGAGAACAAGGCCCAGCTCCTGGAGTTCGTCATCGAGCCGATCCTCCAGAAGTTCAAGACCCTGGTCGGCCTCGAGAACGAGGGAAAGAAGAGCGGGGCGTAATTCCCGCGCCAAAAGACAACGGAGACCTGCATGGAATTTTCAACATGGGAGCCCCATTACCGGGAGATCCTCGATTACTTCGGGTTCGACCGGGCCCTGGACGAGGAAGCCGCCCGGCTCCTTGCATCCCTTCTCGATCACGACAATCTCCTCTCACTAGCCTCGATTGTGGACGGGAACGAGGTGACGGTCTGCGGGAATGCCCCGTGCCTGAAAGACCAGCTCGACAAGATATCGGGGATCGTCTTTGCAGCCGATGCCGCTGCCGAAGTGCTCGATTCCAAAGGGATTTTCCCGGACGCGATCTTCACGGACCTCGACGGGGCAACGGACCGGTTCATCGACCTGAACCGGGAAGGAACAATCATCGTTGTCCATGCCCACGGCGACAACATGCCGCTTTTACGCCACTGGGTGCCCCGGTTCCCGGGAAAAATTGTCGGGACAACGCAGGCTGCCCCTCTCCCGCACGTGTACAATTTCGGGGGCTTCACGGACGGCGACCGGGCGGTCTTTGCTGCCGATGAACTGGGGGCATCCCGGATCACGATCCTCGGGTTCGACCTCGATGACAAGAATGTCGATCCCCTGAAGCGGGGAAAACTCATCCAGGCCCGGAGACTCCTCTCCCTGATCGGTCACACGATATGACACAAGAAGCCATCATCCTTGACGGGTACGTGGACGAGCCGGCCTGTCTTGGCGTCCCCCCGTACATCTCGCCCTATATCCGGACGGTAGCAGGAGCGCTCACATCCCATAACTATACGGTCAGGTACCACACGATCGACCAGCTCCGCAGCGATCCCCTCAGCCTGGGCAGGTTCGGCAGGGCCGGCCTGCTCGTGATGATTGCCGGCACTACGGTTCCCGGGAAATATCTCGGTGGCACTCCGGCAACACTCACCGAGATCCAGCAGATCGGCCATACCGTGAAGGGCCCAAAGAAACTGATCGGAGGGCCGATAGGGTTCGGGTATGCCGGAGAAGGGGGCACTGCTGCGATCCGGCAGGTGATCAGCGGCTTCGATGCACTCCTTTCGGGCGAGCCTGCAATTGCGCTCGACGAGTACCTGGCCGGCAATGAGCCGGCTGGAGTTCTTGATTATTCCCGTACCGACCCGTGGAGTGTTGCGGGAAGCGCAATCATCAGCCAGCACCCGGACTTCCCGTGGGTGATGTGCGAGCTGGAGACCGCCCGGGGCTGCTCCCATGGCGCAACCGGGGGCTGCTCGTTCTGCACGGAGCCGTTCTACGGCATGCCGAAGTACCGGAGCATCCCGGGGATAGCCGCCGAAGTTGCTGCACTCCACAGGAGCGGCGCCCGGCACTTCCGGGTAGGCCGGCAGCCGGACATTCTCGCGTACGGGGCCGGGCCGGGGGAGTATCCGGCACCAAATCCGGAGAAGATCGAGAGCCTCTTCTCGTCCATCCGCACAGCGGCACCGGACTTACGGACCCTGCATATAGACAACACGAATCCGGCCACCATTGCCCGGCATGAGGAGGCTGCCCGGGAGGCCCTCCGGGCCATCATCCGCCACCACACCTCCGGGGATGTGGCAGCGTTCGGGATGGAGACTGCCGACCCTGCCGTTGTTGCAGCGAACAACCTCAAGGCCCTGCCGGACGAGGTCTTCCGGGCCATCGAGATCGTGAACGCGGAGGGCAAAAAGAGGCGGGACAATGTGCCCGAACTCCTGCCGGGCCTCAACTTTGTCTGCGGGCTTGCCGGGGAAACGGAGAAGACGTACGAGCTCGGCGAGCAGTTCCTCACCCGGGTCCTCAAAGCCGGTCTTTTGGTCCGGCGCGTGAACATCCGGCAGGTGATGCCGTTTGAAGGAACGCGGGCCTTTACGGATAACACAATCGGGAGATACGAGCGACGGTTCCGGGCTTTCAAGGAATTTGTCCGGAGCAGGATCGATCTACCGATGCTCCAGCGGGTATACCCCATCGGGACCGTGCTTTACGATGTCCGGGTCGAGGTGTCGGGCGATCTCTCGTTCGGCCGGCAGCCGGGCTCGTACCCGATCCTGGCCGGCATCCCGCTCCGGCTGGAGAAAGGCAGGGTGATCGATGCGGTTGTCGTGGACTGGGGAATGCGATCGGTCACGGTGCTCCCGGTGCCGGTTACGGTGAACACGCTCTCGGCAACCGCGATCCGCTGGCTCCCGGGCGTTGGAAAGAAAAAGATCGCAGCGGTTATTGCAAAGCGGCCGTTTAAGGATCTGGCCGCGTACCGGAAGGTTGCCGGGAACTCGGCGATCGACTCCGTGATGGAATTCTGATACTCATAATGAACGGGGCAGCCCCGCAGCGGCAGCGGCTTCATTACCATTTTTTTCCAATCAGATTTGCAGCCGTTGCTCCGCTGTGGCAATTTCATGTAAAAGGATAGCGCGGATTATTCCGGCCTGCCGGTGACGATGGCACAGGAGAGCCAGCCGGAATCCGGTTTGGGGAAATATTCCACGTTTCCCGTCCTCCGCTTCTCCATCTCGTCCATGTTGTAGTAACTGCAGGAGAAGCCGGATCCAAACATATCGCGGATATCATCCTCGGAGTATGTGGTCATCCGGTCCATTGCCGTGTAATCCCGCACGTGCGAGAAGATCTTATACGGGATATACCGCCGCTCATCGCTTACCAGCCGGCATGGCTTGAGGTGCTCGAAGATAACATGCCGGTCATTTGCAAGACCGGTGAGGTACCCTAAAGTCCGTTCCATGACCGGCTTCGGGATATAGTACGAGAGTCCTTCCATGACCACGATGAGCCGGGTCTTCTCTTTATCGATCATCGGGGAGAGCGTCTCCGCAAGGCAGTCTGTGTTGCCGATGTCCGCCTCGTGGCAGGAGATGTGCCTGCACTGGCCCGGCAACAGATCCGAATACAGGCGCGTCTTCTTCTCCATGTTCTGCATATCCATCTCGACAAAACGCACCCGGTCGCTCAGGAGCGGGGCAAGCTCCAGGGCGAGCGGCGAGAACCCCGCTCCCAGATTGACGATGACCGCCGGCTTTTCTTGATTACGGATCAGGGCCTCCACCGTGCTCCTGATGAAATGTTTCCGGTTGATGATCACTTCCGAGTACCAGGGACAGATCTCATTGTACCGGTCCACGAGCGGGCGGCCTGCAGAGAGATCCAGCTGCCGGAGATACGGGCCAACCTTTGGATTTTCTGCATAATAGCCGCTTGCCCAGAGCATGACGAGCGCAGCAGTATCGGAGACCGGGTAGCGGTGTGCAGGTTCTGTCATACGATAACGCACTTCCGTACTATAGAACCAGGATAATAAAAATGTTGATAACCGGTTCTGCGTTCAACCGGGCGCCTTTGCATACGTGCCGGGCTGGCGCCCCGCGGCAAGAATTTTATTTTAATAAGTAATAAAAGTAGTATTATATTGTAGCATAAATCTGAAGACCCGGGACTGCAACGCCTGCCAGCGCAGACATTTTTGTTGCGCGAAGGGCAGGCAATGTGCCCTGAAATACCATTAACCGGGATACTTTCATGCATCGAAACGATCAAGCGTCAGCATCCGCTCTGAGCACAGGGCAACGATCCGGACGGGTTCACAGAGCAGATAGGTCAGGAAGGCCGACATGACCCGGGGACGCCTGCCGGTCCGGGCGCAGGAGGTGGCCGATACCATTGCCGCTCAGCGGGGCAGGGTCCAGCATTATCAGTACGAGCCGGGAGCGGTGTTCAGCTTCACGATTTTTCAAAAGATCTGCGACATCCAGGTCCGGATAAAATGCGTTCGCCGGCTCAGCGGTACTGAACAGGAACTCGAACGGGATCTCGCGGAGATACTTGCATCCATCCGTCTCACGTCTTCGGGACCGGAGGTCGTCCGCGAGCTCTGGCTCTGTTCCCCGCGGTACGCGTTGCGGTTCTTCCGGGTGGCTGATGCCAGTCTTGTCGAGCTTGACAGGGATGGGGCAGCGCTTGGAACCGGAGTATGACCGGACGGTTTGCCCGGTTGTGGAAATTTCGGGAATGCCGGGACGATCGCGGTCGTGAAGCCAGCCGTAACCAAAACGCCTGTTTCCGGTAAACCAGAGCTGACAACCGCAGAGACACACACAGAGTAATCCCGCTGATCCCTCAGCCTGAGGCAATTCTGCCCGGGGATTTCTCATCGGGGAGGAAAGCCCCCGGGAGCATCGCAAACAGGCCAGGCCACGCCTTTCAAATACGGCTCCTTTTAGCAAACAGAGGTTATTTTGAGCAGTTGCCCCGGGCAGGGGTTGTATCCGGGATCGGAATATGTGCGGAATTCGCGGAAAATGGATGTAAATTCATTTTTATCTCCTCTGAAAACGCCCTGATTCAAAAAAATTACACCGGAGAGTCAAATGTGCGCAATTAGGCTCAATTGGGTGGCCGATCTCCCTTCCGGTCAGGCAGGTGTAGGGCATAACGAAAGGAACCCCTGTTTTGGGGATCGGGTTTACGTCGGGGAGGGGGCGATCTCCGTCGGAGAATTCTTGTGGCACCCGGGACAGGTCATGAGACCTGTGACGGGTTGGTTACCTGTGACAGGTCCGGTGAATTGGACAGGTGTATGACCCGTGACAGGGTTTTTTGAGAGGCCGGATCTGCACTAGTATATAGGGGGATCTTAGGGGGAGTTACGCCGGTAATAGTCGGGGGATTCCCCGTCCAGAAAGCTGAATAAAAAAGATGAAAAATCTATAAAAAACCTCAGCTACGTTTTCCCGTCCCGGAGTTCCCGCTGCCGTTCCTCGCTCATTACGATCAGGGTCTCGAAGATCTTCCGGACCGGGACCGGATCCAGGTGAAAACTTTCGGCCTGGTCCGATACCGACTGGAGCACGACCGTAGTCCGGTCGGCATCGTGGGTCGGCAGACTCTCTTTTGCCTTGATCGCTGCAACCAGTTCCGCAAGCTCCTGCCGCACGGCAATAAGCCGGATGATCTCCGTATCGATCCGGGAAATATCCGACCGGACCTTCTCAAGGGTCATACCATGTACAGTATCCGGGAATTTTATAAACATACTCATCGGTGATGCACGAACACCAAAACAGATAATTATGGACGCCCAATCTGATCTGATGGTTTTCATGCTTGAACGGATAACACGGCGCGAGGAGGCGGACCTCTTCGTTGCCTGGATCGCGATATCCTTTGCTTTTGCAATCATTTTCCTCCGGGATACCGGCAAAGCGAGCCTGCTCCTTGCCGCATCTTTCCTCGCGGTCTCGCTCCTGACTGTCGGGATCGGGTTCATCCTCCACGAGATGGCGCACAAGTTCGTGGCGATAAAATACGGGTACTGGGCAGAGTTCAGAAAAGACAATATCATGCTCGTGGTTGCCGTTGCCCTCGCGGCTCTTGTCGGTGTAGTCTTTGCAGCGCCGGGCGCAACCGTCATCTACAGCAACACCGCGGACGGCCGGGGCCTCTCCCGGGAAGAGAACGGGAAGATCTCGGCCTCAGGCCCTCTTGTGAACCTCGTGCTCTGCATCCCGTTTGCCGCCATCCTCATCCTCGGCGGCCAGGGCGCCACCTTCACGAGCAGCATCGTGACCATGATAGGCACGATCGGGCTCCAGGTCAATGCCATGATAGCTGCCTTCAACATGCTCCCGGTCAGCGTGCTTGACGGGAAGAAGGTCTGGGCCTGGAACAAGGCAGTCTTCATCGTCCTGATTGCGGCCGCCTTCGGGGCGCTCGTGCTCTCGTTCTACCCGGCAACCCTTGCAAATCTCTTATAATCCCTTTTTTTAAATCCTGAAATGACTGCCGAATAAAAAAGTACATCCGTTTCTATCCGGAGCCGGCTGGCTCCATTGCCGCAAGAACACCCACAACTTTCTTTCCCTTGGCAAAGGCATCGGCAAGCGCGGTCGGGTGATTTTTGATCCCCTTGAACTCGTCCATGTTGTTGGCAATGATGTTGTCATAGTACTCAAAACCGGTGCCGTTGAAGATGGCGGTGATGGCAGGAAACGCCCCGTCGAACACGTGATCCCAGTTCTGGCCGGCCGTGGAGACGAAGAGCCCCTTGTGGCGCCGGATATGATCGTCCGGGAAAAAGAGCGTTTTCAAGATAAACTTCCGGGCCCAGAGATACTGCCCCCGGTCGATGAGCCCCTTGAGTTCCGCGGTAATACCCATCGTGTAGATGGGGGAGGCAACAGCCAGGCAGTCGGCCTTGAGGATCTTATCGAAAAGGGCGATCGCGTCGTCCTTCACAATGCACTCGCCGTTCCGGTGGCAGGCATTGCACCCCCGGCAGGAGGAGTAGGTGAGATCCTTCAAG